>CAXSZS010000004.1:0-282828 GCA_964242495.1 uncultured Acidobacteriaceae bacterium | reverse complement strand
CCATCAGCTCGTCGATCTTGGCCTCCCACTGGGCTTCGCCGTTCAGCGCGCCCAGAGCGGAGCCGCGGATCACGGGAACATCGTCTCCAGGGAAGTTGTACTTCGACAGGAGCTCGCGGACTTCCATCTCCACCAGGTCGGTCAACTCTTCATCTTCAACCGCATCGCACTTGTTCAAGAACACGACGATGTACGGCACGCCCACCTGACGAGCCAGCAGTACGTGCTCCTTCGTCTGCGGCATCGGACCGTCGGTTGCGGCAACCACCAGGATCGCGCCGTCCATTTGCGCGGCGCCCGTGATCATGTTCTTGATGTAGTCGGCGTGGCCCGGGCAGTCAACGTGCGCATAGTGCCGGTTTGCCGTCTCGTACTCCACGTGCGAGGTTGAAATCGTGATACCGCGCTCGCGCTCTTCCGGCGCGTTGTCGATCGTGTCGAAGCTGCGATAGCTGTTCTTCGGGTTGTGCTTGGACAACACCTTCGTGATTGCTGCCGTGAGGGTGGTCTTGCCGTGATCGATGTGTCCGATCGTCCCTACGTTCACATGCGGCTTGCTACGGTCAAATTTTTCCTTCGCCATCGTATCTCTCCGTCTTGCTTTGCTACCAAACCGTTGGTGTTCTGCGCGCGCCGACGTTACTTATCGGCTCCAGCGCGCGGCTTCTATGCGAAACCATCCTGGAAGCAGGAGTGAGGCCCTGGATCGGCGTTACCGATCCTTGCCCTGCACCTTCGCGATCACCTCTTCCGATACGGATCGTGGCGCTTCCTCGTATTGCTTGAATTCCATCGAGAAGTTGGCCCGGCCCTGCGTGGAACCGCGCATCGCTGTTGCGTACCCGAACATGTTCGACAGCGGTACCGTCGCTTTGATCGCTTGCACGCCGCCGACCATCTCCATACCTTCGATGCGTCCCCGCCGCGAGTTCAGATCGCCAATGATTGTGCCCATGTATTCTTCGGGCACAGTCACTTCTACAGCCATCACCGGCTCCAGCAAAACTGGCTTTGCTTTGCGCGCGGCTTCCTTGAACGCCATCGAGCCGGCGATCTTGAAGGCCATTTCGTTGGAGTCCACATCATGGTAGCTGCCATCATAAAGCGACACCTTGATGTCCACCATCTCGTACCCGGCGAGCACACCACCGGCCATGGCTTCCTGGATGCCCTGATCGATCGGCTTGATGTACTCCTTGGGAATCGTGCCGCCCTTAGTGTCGTTCGAGAACTCGTATCCCTTGCCTGGCTCATTCGGCTCAATGCGAATCTTCGCGTGGCCGTAGTTACCCGAACCGCCCGTCTGGCGAATGTACTTGCCTTCCGCCTCGGAGTTCTGCCGGATCGTTTCGCGGTAGTTCACCTGCGGCTTGCCGACATTTGCCTCGACTTTGTACTCGCGCATCATGCGGTCGACGATAATTTCGAGGTGCAACTCGCCCATACCGGCAATGATCGTCTGCCCGTTGGTCGCGTCAGTCCGTACCTTGAAGGTGGGATCTTCCTGAGCGAGCTTCGCCAGTGCGACGCCCATCTTCTCCTGGTCAGCCTTGGTCTTCGGCTCCACCGCAACCTCGATCACCGGAGCCGGAAAGTCAATTGACTCAAGCACGATCGGTGACTTTTCTGTGCAGATGGTGTCGCCCGTGACCAGGTTCTTCAACCCGACCGCGGCGCAGATATCACCCGCAAGAATCTCCGTGATCTCCTCGCGTTTGTTGGCATGCATCTTCAACAAGCGGCCGATGCGCTCGGTCTTGCGCGTGCGTGGATTCAATACCGAATCCCCGGTCTTCAGAGAACCCGAGTACACCCGCACAAAGATCAATTGCCCCACAAACGGGTCCGTCATGATTTTGAAGCCGAGACCGGCAAACGGCTCTGTATCCTCAGCCTTGCGCACCAACTTGTGCTCCGGGTCTTCCGGCTCGGATCCTTCAATTGCCGGTACATCAAGCGGGCTGGGCAGATAATCCACCACGGCATCCAGCAACGTCTGCACGCCCTTGTTCTTGAACGAAGAACCACACAGCACCGGGAAAATGCTCATCGCAATCGTGGCCTTGCGGATGGCCCGCTTCAACTCCGGGATAGTGATCTCTTCGCCTTCGAGGTACTTGTTCATGACCTCGTCATCCGCGTCGGCCACCGCCTCTACCAGCTCCAGCCGCATCTTCTCAGCCTGGGCCTGTAGACCGGCGGGAATGGCCTCAATGTCGTACTTGGCGCCCATGGTCTCGTCATGCCACAGAATGCCCTTCATCTCCACTAAATCGACAACGCCGGCGAACTTCGCCTCTTCGCCGATAGGGATCTGAATCGGAATGGCCTTTGCACCCAGACGATTCACAATCGTCGAAGTTGCGTACTCAAAGTTCGCGCCCGCCTTATCCATCTTGTTGATGAAGCAAATCCGGGGAACCTTGTATTTATTTGCCTGCCGCCACACCGTTTCCGACTGCGGCTGCACGCCCTGCACGGAATCAAAGCATGCGCAAGCACCATCAAGCACACGCAAGGAGCGCTCCACCTCGGCCGTGAAATCCACGTGGCCAGGCGTGTCGATGATATTGATGCGGATGCCGTTCCAAGTGCAGGTGGTCGCCGCGGAGGTAATCGTGATGCCGCGCTCCTGCTCCTGCTCCATCCAGTCCATGGTCGCTGTGCCTTCGTGCACTTCGCCAATACGGTGATTTACGCCCGTGTAGAAGAGGATGCGTTCGGTCGTCGTCGTCTTACCCGCGTCGATGTGCGCCATGATGCCGATGTTGCGACATTTTGCGAGAGGAATTGTGCGTGCCACAGTGTTTCTTTCTGCGAAGCCCAGCCCCGCGGTGCAACGAGTTCTACGTTGTACGTCTCAGGTTGTAAGTCGACGGCCTACGTACAACGTAGAACAGACAACCTACAACAGCGCTTACCAGCGGTAGTGGGCAAAGGCCTTGTTCGCTTCCGCCATCCGATGAACGTCTTCCTTCTTTTTCATCGCCGCGCCGCGGCCATTCGCCGCATCCAGCAGCTCAGCGGTCAGTTTATCGACCATGCCCTTTTCACCGCGGGCACGACCGTAGGTCACTAGCCAGCGAATTGCCAAAGAAGTGCGGCGCTCCGGGTTCACCTCGATGGGCACCTGGTAATTAGCGCCGCCCACGCGACGGCTCTTCACCTCAAGCATCGGCTTTACATTCTCAACAGCCTTCTTGAAAAGCTTGAGCGCCTCATCCCCGCCCTTGGTTTCAAGATTCGTCATGGCTTCATAAAAAATGCTTTGCGCAGTCGACTTCTTCCCGCCCCACATCATGCTGTTGACGAACTTTGTGACAAGCGTTGACTCATAAATGGGGTCTGCGGCGACCTCACGCTTTGCGATATGACCTTTTCTCGGCATAATCTTCTTCTCTCTTCTTCCCCCGGCGCGGTGAACCTCTCACGCTTTCCGGGCCTGTGTGTGAAACTGTTGTCGGTTATCAGTTGTCAGATGTCAGTATGCAGGTGCCAATTTCCTAAGAACGAACCGCCGCAAACCAACAACTTTTACTTGCCCGCTGCTGCCTTCGGCCGCTTTGCGCCGTACTTCGATCGACTTTGCATGCGCTTGGCAACGCCCACGGAATCCAGCGTGCCGCGCACCACGTGGTACCGCACTCCGGGTAGATCCTTTACACGGCCTCCGCGAATGAGCACGATGGAGTGCTCCTGCAGGTTGTGACCGATGCCCGGGATGTAGGTCGTTACTTCGATGCCGTTGGTCAGGCGAACACGCGCCACCTTGCGCAATGCCGAGTTCGGCTTCTTTGGGGTTTGCGTGTACACGCGTGTGCATACGCCGCGGCGCTGGGGCGAGCCCTGCAACGCCGGCGAGGCAGTCTTGTAACGGGTGGGCGTACGGCCCTGCTTCACGAGCTGATGAAATGTCGGCACTGCAAACTCCCTAACGCAACTGCGATTGTGCTTCTTTGCTAACCCGGCCCCTGGGCGAGTCACCCAAGTGTCAAATACCTGAAATCCTTGTTGTTCGGGCTCAGTGCAGGGCAGCGGCTTCGCTCGACTTTTGCTTGTGCGAACGGCTCACATACAAAAGGCGGAGGAGACGGGCAATCACCCGGCAAGCTCCGGCAAAGTTCTGAAATCCTGCACGCGGCCGTACTGCTTCAACCACGCTTCCTGCAAAACAACCCTGAGATAAGCAGGCGACGGTGACCCATCGTTCCCGAGCAAACCAACCGTCGGAGATAGATTCCGTTTCGCTGCCTCGATCCGCATAGCCCATCCCCTTGAGGCCCCGTCTTGATCCACGGGAAGGAGGGTGTCGCAGATGCGATAAGGAAGACCGCAACCGCCCACATGCAGAGCAAATCACGGCAAACTCTCTCCGCCGTCAACCCCTGACCACAGGGTGAACATGCGCGGGGAGCAACGCAACCCTTTGATCGTAACAAGCTGTGGAGACGCCGTCAAGGATGAGCATCAGCGATGCAGAACAACAAGATAGAACACAATGCAGAGCAAGGTCTCTGCATTGTTTTCACCAGCCGCGCAGTTCGCCTTTTGGCATCTGATCGGCCCTCTTGCAACGGCCGCTCTGCCTCTTCTCCATTCTCGCTTTTTTCACCGAAACTGTGGTGGTACGCTTCGCAGATGACCCCTGCGAAGATTCCTGCGCCGCGCCGTCTCCGCCGTTTCGCCGTTCTGCCTCTTGCGTTGGCACCGACCCTTCTCGCCCAGGCGCCTTCCTCTCGACCCATGGATCCTGTCTCTCGCGACGCTCCGCAAACCCAACAGCAGGCGCAGCGCAACCGGGGCGGCGCCGCTTCTGCCACCGGACAACGCATCGTGCAGCCCGGTAGTGTCGCCCTTTCCCCTGACGGTGCCACGGTCGCCTGGACCGTGCGCGGACGCGAGGGCGCGGCCCTGCACCTGTCCTCGGTGACCCATCCGGATGCGGCGACTGAAAAGCTGGTCACCGTCGCCGGTGCGACCAACTGCGGCTACAACAACCCGGTCTGGTCGCCGGATGGCGAAACGCTGGCCTTTCTGTCCGACTGCGCCGCCCTCGAGGCGAAACAGACCCAGGGGCAGTCGCAAATCTTTCTTTGGTCGAAGAAGACCGGCGAAGTCCGCCAGCTCACCCATTTGACCGGAGCCATGCAGCAGCCCGCCTGGGCGCCGGACGGCAAGGCCCTTGGCTTCCTCTTCGTCGAAAATGCCAGCCGCTCCGCCGGTGCGCTCGACGCCATGAAGCCCTTTGCAGGCGTGATTGGGGAAGATGGTGTTGAGGTTCAGGGGATCTACATTGTTAGCGCCGCAAGCGGTCATGGCCAGATGTGGACCTCTCCCAAACAACACGTTTATGAGTTTGCTTGGTCTCCGGCCAAGGGCAATCCTACCCTCGCCTGGATTGCCGCTCCAGCTCCTGGAGAAAACAATTGGTGGACGGCTAAACTTTTTATGCAATACATGGGCATAAGTCTGGGAAGGGTAGAAGACTTTCCTAATGGCGTGGCGGATGGTGGTCCGCCTAGTGTGGTCATGACAGTCGTTGATCCCTCCAAGATCGCCGGCTCCCTCCACGGCCTTCAAATCGCCGTCCCCCGCTTCTCACCCGACGGCAAGCGTCTCGCCTTCATCGGCGGCCTCATGTCCGACCAGGGCTCCACCGGCGGCGATCTTTACGTCGTCAATACCACCGGCGGCGAGCCCACGGACGTCACTCCGGACATCGACGGCACGCCCTCCTATGAGCTTTGGGCCAGCAACGACAACCTCGGCTTCGTCGAGGACCGTCGCGGCCACACCGAACTGGTGCGCTGGAACGTCGACCGCAAGGCGGCTGTTCCTGATAGCACCCTCGATCTCGGGGAGGTGTCCATCGGGGGCGGTCCCATTAAGGATGCCGTCTCTTACGCCCCCGCCAACAAGGGCATGCTCGCTTTTACGGAGCAGGGCTTCACCAAAGCACCAGAGATCTGGACGGTTTCCGCCGCCGGTCCCAAACAGATCACGCACCTGAATACCGGCGCGCAGCCGCCCGCCCGCACCGAATCGGTCGAATGGACCAACGGCGCCTTCCATGTCCAGGGCTGGCTCACCTTCCCGGCCAACTACGACGCCGGCAAGAAGTATCCGATGATCGTCTCCGTGCACGGCGGGCCCTCGGCGTCCATCACCGCTCGCTGGGGCGGCGG
Organism: uncultured Acidobacteriaceae bacterium; assembly: GCA_964242495.1. GTDB lineage: Bacteria > Acidobacteriota > Terriglobia > Terriglobales > Acidobacteriaceae > Granulicella. Next base: position 276,643 of record CAXSZS010000004.1, on the reverse strand, counting down.
CCAATGGGCGGAGCGCGGCTACTTCGAGTTCCAACCCAACCCGCGCGGCTCCTTCGGCCAGGGCGAGGCCTTCACCGCCGCCAACCGCAAAGATTTCGGCTATGGCGACCTCAAGGACATCGAAGCGGGCATGGATTTTGTCGAGTCAAAATACTCCATCGACAAGAATCGGGAAGGCCTCACCGGCTGGAGCTACGGCGGCTTCATGACCATGTTCGGGGTCACGCAGACGCACCGCTTCAAAGCGGCGGTTGCCGGTGCCGGCCTGTCCGATTGGCTCAGCTACTACGGCGAAAACTCGATCGACCAATGGATGATTCCCTTCTTCGGCGCCTCCGTCTATGACGACCCGGCGGTCTACGCGAAATCTTCGGCCATCACCTATATCAAGAACGTGACAACGCCCACGCTGGTCATCGTCGGCGACCGCGACGGGGAGTGCCCTGCCCCGCAAAGCTTTGAGTTCTGGCATGCGCTGCGCGACCTCGGCGTCAAAACGCAACTGGTCATCTACCCCGATGAGGGCCACGGCTTCCGCAACCCCGACCACATTCGCGACCGCACCGAGCGCACCGTGAAGTGGTTTGCCGACAACATGCCCGCAACCGGCGATACCACTGCCACCCGGGCGTCCACTGGCCGCTAGGGCGACGGTCCTCGTCAAGACAAGGCTCCTAAGCGGGCGAGAGGACATCAACAGCCGCATCCGAAGCCATAATCGTCTCCTTTTCTGCTCGGCGCACGACGCTTCCGTCGCGCGCCGAGTTGCCTCCGTCATCCGCCGAATCTACACTGAGATGTCGCCACCCTGAGGGTCGGCGGCTGGACCGTCCTGTTCCCCTGGAGCAGGCGGGGAGGTAGGATGCGGCGGTTCGTTGGTTTTCTGGTACTTGTTTTCTTTGCCCTTCCCCTGGGCTTGTCCGTCGCCGGTTGCGGCAAAGGCACAACCGTTCAGTACTGTAACGGCGCGGGCTATGGGCTTACGGCCGGCCAGGTAAAAACCATCACCCTGGCTTCCAATCTCACCGCGACGGGTGTTTCGCTAAATTACGGGCAGATTGGGCCACAATTGAACGCCACAGCGGTGGATTGCTTCGGCAATGCGGTTTCCGTATCGCGCTATACCTACTCCACTACCGATATGAACATCGCCGACGTGAACCCTGCTAACGGCCAGCTCTGCGGTGGCACCTGGAACCGCAACACCGGCGGCGGCATTGGCGATTACACCCAATGCATCGCTCCCGTGAACCCCACCAACCACACCGCGCAGATTGTTGCTTCGGCCTCCGGCGGAGGCAGCAGCAATCCCATCGACGTGTACACCCACGCCACGGTGACCAGTGTCGTGCTCGGCGGCAAAACCCCTAGCTGTACCAACGCCGCCGATCCCGGCACCGATTGCTGCAACACCAACACCACCGGCGTGATCGCGAGCGGCGCAGCCTACGACGGCACCTCCTGCATGTCGCAAAACCAGACCGGCCAGCTGATTGCCCGCGTCTATGCCAACGGCACCACCAATCCCGCCGACAACATCACCTGCCAGGTAGGGCACGTCGGCTTTGCGCTGCAGGGGGCGACGGGCGTTGCCGGCATCGACGCCAACGGCATCGTCACCTTCGACCAGCCCGGCTCCGCGCTCGTGACCGCGACCGTGGCCAGCTCGTCTTCTGCTCTCAATGCGGGCTTCGTGTCCACCTGCCCGCCGGCCTCCATCGTGCTTTCACCCGTGAACCAGCCGGCCGGCACCAACAATCTCACGCTGTCCGTCAACAATGGGCAAGGTTTTACCGCAACGGTGCTGGACACCAACAAAACGGCCGCCAACAACTTCCTTGGCAACCCCATCAACGGCATCGCCCTGGAGTTCAATTCCACCCTGCCCGTCAACTTCCCCACCAGCGGCAACGCGGTCACGCCGGCCTTCCCCGGTTCGGCTACGATCACGGCCGTTTGCCAGCCGCCCACCTGCAATCCGGCACCCTTCAGCCAGATCGGCTACCTCGGCAACGGCAAGCCGCTGACCTCCAACGGCATCACGGTCACCGCACCCGGCTCGGCCTCCACTGTCCTTTACATGGGCAGTACCAGCTCGCAATACATCGCCAGCGAGGACTTCACCACCGGCCAGCTCGGCGCGCCCGTAAAACTGCCCTACACCCCCAATTCCATGGTCATTTCGCAGGACGGCAGCACCATCTACATGGGCAGCCTTGGCGGTCTCATGACCTTCCCCACCGGTACGGGCGCGGTTTCCGGTGTGTTTCAGGCGCTTCAGGGCAGTGTTCTCGCCGTCGCTCCAAATAACAGCTACGCCGTCATCACGGACCCCACGCGGAGCACGGTCTCCCTGGTTACCAGTGGCGGATCGGTCTTCAGCACCTTCAGCGGCATTGGCACGCGCGCCCAGTGGACCCCGGACAGCAACACGCTCTACGTCACCACCACCTCCAACCAGCTGCTCACCTACTCCACCTTTATCGGCTGGGAGAGCACAAACATTAGCACCGAAGTGCAATATAACGACGTCGCCGTCACCGTCCCCAGCTACGGCGCCTACTTCGCGGGCCCCAAAACGACCGAAGGCCGCAGTGCCTGCCCCTCCACGACGCTCTCCGGCCTGACTGTTCCGCCCATCGCCACCAACATCTTCACTCCGCCGGTGGATTCCTTGACAGTAACGACAGACCGACTCGCCGCCACCACCGACGGCAACCACATCCTCGGTGCCACCGTGCAAACCACGCCGCCCACCCTCCAGGACATCGTGCCGGCACCGCCCACCCAGGTGGCCCCCGGCAGCACTACCACCACGGTCGCTGCCTGCCCGCTGACGGTACCGCCGGGGTTCTTTTCGGCTACGGCGACGCCCCATGCTCTCAACGGCTTTACCGCATCGGCCATCACCGGCATCATCCCGGCGAGCAACTCCGCCGTTGCCGCGATCACCTACACGGGTGCCGGCGGCGTGCTGCCGCTCTATGCGCCCGCTATCGGCGCGGTCGCGAACGTCGCGCTCTCGGGCGGCGCAACCACCGCTCCCGTGGCCGGCGTCTTCTCAACGGACAATAAAACCTTTTACGCCGGCACCTCGGGTGATGATGTCGTGCACATCATCGGGCTTTCGGGCACCGCCGGCACCACCGGCACTGACACCGGCCTCATTCAACCCAACCTGCCGGACAACAACGGCAAGATCGCCACGCCCAACCTCATCGTCCAGCGTGCCCGGCGAGCGACCTCTTAGAACTCACATCAACGCAGGAAGGCCGCTGATAGCAATGCATCAGCGGCCTTCCTGCGAAAAACACCAGTGAAAGATCCAATGCTGCTGTACGTCATCCTGAGCGCAGCAAAGAACCTCTATATTCCTCCAAGAGCAAATAAGCCCTGAGCAAAATACAGAGGTTCTGCGCTGCGCTCCGGATGACAGGTATACGCTCGTTGACTCGACCCTAGCGAACCTTCTCGTTCAGCTTCTTTTCCAGCAACTCGCGGCCGATCGCATCGAGCACGCCATTGAGAAAATTCAGGCTTTCCGGCGCGGCATAGCGCTTCGCGACCTCCAGCGTCTCGTTGATCACCACAGCCGTCGGTGTCCCGGGAAAGCCCAGCATTTCCGCAATGGCCGCGCGCAGCAGGTTACGGTCGACGACGGGCATGCGTTCCAGCCGCCAGTTCTGCGCGTGCCTGGCAATCAGCTCGTCGATCTCCTCATCGCGCCGCGTCGCCAGCCGGTGGAGGTCGTCGGCAAAACCGCGCGTCTCCTCGTCCACATCGTCGCGCGCATCCCAGAACAGGCGTTCCACGTCCGCCGGCTTTTGCTTGCCAAGATCACCCTGAAACAGCATCTGCATCGCGAGCTCCCGCGACTTCCGTCGAGTCCCCATCAGCGGCTCGTCCCTGCCGCGGCCAGCGTGTTCGCCGTCTCCCCGCGTAGTTTCTCCTGAATAGACGCCATCTCAATCGCGGCCATCGCCGCCTCAAATCCCTTATTACCCGCCTTCGACCCGGCACGGTCCAGGGCCTGTTCCAACGTCTCGCAGGTCAGTACGCCAAAGGCATGCGGCACGCCAGTCTCTTGTTGCGACTGCCCAATGCCTCGCGCCACCTCGTTGTAGATGGCCTCGTAGTGCGCCGTCTCTCCGCGCAGCAGCACACCCAGCGTAATCACCGCATCGAACCGCTTCGTCTCGGCCAGCGTGCGTGCGGCGGAGGGGATCTCCCACGCCCCGGGCACGCGCACCAGCTCCACATCCGCTTTCGCCGCGCCGCTGCGATACAGGCCATCCAGCGTCCCCTGCAGCAGTCGGTCCGTGATCACCGCATTCCAGCGTGCGACAACAATCGCAAAGCGCTTGCCGGCTGCCGAAAGATCGCCCTCCACCGCCAGTGGACGCCCGTGGAGCGGATTGTTTGACTCCCAGAAACCGGCCGTGAACCCCGGCGCAAGCGGCACCGTAAACAGGCGCGAGTTCCAATGCGTCTCTACAATCTCGGACGCTACAATTTCAGCCGCTACCATCTCGGACGTTGTGGCAGCCTCGCCCATGCTCGCCGTCTCCGCACTCAGCCAGCTTTGCACTGCCGCGAGTACCTGATCCAGCTGCGCCGTTTCGATCAGCAGCGAAGGCGTGGCCGGCATCCTTCCAGTTACCAGTTCCAGGTTTCCCAGCGGCACCAGAAAGCTCAATCCACGGCCGTAGCCATCGTCCCACCCACGGCCGCTCTCAAAACCCAGCGCCTGCAACAGCTGCGAAAGCCGCTCTAACAACGCCGGCGACGCAACCGGGACGATACTGGTGATGCCCTTGATCATGATTCCATTGTATCGTCCGGCGCGGTGCGTCCGCCGTTTGCCCTCCGGACTGTGTATCATCCGCCCGCCGCCGGTTCATGCCAAAAGCACGCGCACCAAAGACTTCGATCTTTCCGCACAGCTGTTCGGTATTCTTACTTTGTGAGTGTTCCCCACCGTCTCCGCCCTGTTCCCCCTCTTCTGGCTTTGCTGCTGGCAACTACAGGCTGCACCGGCTCGGCCGCACCCGGCACGCAAGCCGCGCCCAGCAAACAAGCGGTCGCCGCCGCGCGTGCTGCCACAGCCACCGCACGCGAAGAGCTCGAGCAGATTCCACCGCCCAGCAAAAACCGCTACATGACTGTACACAGCTTCGAAAGCTGGGAAAACCCCTACATCACCGTGCAGCCGGATATGGTCACCGTCCATGTGCTTGTAGGCGATGCCAATCCGACCTCCTACGGGATCGGCGGCATGCTGCGCCCGCTCGGTGCACGGCGTCAGGAGCTCAACGTCAGTCCGGAAAAGTTGGGAGAAGCCCTGAGCGCCATCCCGCCGAGCGCCTGGCCCTATGGTCGCGTGGTCGCCGTGGAAGAGGCCCACCAAACCCCACCCAAGATGGAGCCCGTCATCCGCCGCAACCTCGAGACCACCGTCGGCGCCCTGAATGACCTGGGGCTCGTAGCCTACGACCTGCCGGAGGCCAGTGTCCGGTAGGGAGTCTCAGTGCTACATGACAGTACAGGTACCTCTCATCATACGGGTCCATCAGGATGACCTGTAGCTCAATCTCTCGTTCCAAATCGAATCAATGAGCGAAGAACGAATCGCATCGACATAGGGCGAAATGCGCTACAGGTAACGGCTTTTGCATAGAACAAAGGCCCGCCAAAGCGGGCCCTCTTCTACGCTTCGCTTAAATTAGAAGCGGATACCAAACTTAATCGGTATATACGTGGACCGATTACTATTGGCAGGGTACAGGTCAGTAGTCGGGTAATTATAAGTAGGTGCGTAGTTATTGTAGTTGCTGCCGTTAATGCCGGTTCTTTGGGAATTAAAAGTGACGACGTACCGTACTTCTGCGTATAGCCGTTGGTTCGCAAAACGCGAGAACTTATATGTAAGACCGAAACCCCCGTCTACGCCGGGCGCATTTGAAGTGTAACTATCGAAGGGCTCGTTGGCTTCAATTTCCTCAAGGATGCCGAAGTAGTTGATCACCTCTGTTTGAGGCGTCGTGAACGTTGTCACCTTGTGGTAGTAGCCGCCGCCTGCCGTTACATAAGCACCCAAGCCTTCCCCTTGCTTGATGTTGTAAATCGGCTGCACGGAAAGCGACCAGAGATGGCTGTATCCATCCGTATTGCCCAACAATCCAAACTGGCCAGTAGGATCTTCGATAAACGCCTGCTGGTTCAGCGTGCTGCCCTGCAGTCCGAAGTGATCCCAATCGAACTCCACATTCAAGCCGAAGTTCTTATTAAAGTTGCGACCGGCTCCTACTTGAAAGCCCCAACTTGCGGTGTCGTATTTATGCTGATTGCCTAATGGGATTCCTACCCCCGCGCCGGCATACGCAGTGTACTTCTCTGATCCATCCGCGTTGGTATTCCCGCCGCGATACCGTGGCGCGCCATAGCGGCGACGGCCGTACTGCGCATTTACACCGGGTAGACCAATGCCCTTTTCGAGCGAGGCGAGGTTCATGTTCGCGGCAGCCGTGCCGGAATCGGCAGGGCTTGCGGCGCCGGCAGCCGAGCTTGAAAACAGCCCGTCGGCAGCTTGCGCATCCGGGGCCAGCGCACTCGGAACGAACGCATCAGGGGCGAAGCCGCTCGTATGCAAAGCCGATGCGGGTGCCGGCACGGTGAGCGTGAAAGGGGTCGTGCCTGCGCTGGTGGGCACCGTTTGGGCCCCCGCCACCGCGAAGGTGGAGCCGGCTACAGCGGCAAACGCCAAAGAGCGGCGCCATGAATTGGAAATACCTCCGGAGATGAATGCAGCTCCGGCACGGTGAAGAGAGAAATTCGTCGACATCAGATGGAACTCCTTGTTGCGGGTACGCCCTTACGCGTAAACCCGGGACGTAGCAGAGTGTTGCTACGGTGAACGTCTTCCCTCAGTAAGACGATCAAAGGCGCACACAGGATGCAGGAGCCCGCCCTTGCGGGGCGTGCCCCGCTCGTACACTGAAATGATGTCGATTGCAGAAAATCTTGATCGTGTCCGTGCCCAGCTTGCGGGGGCCTGCGCACGCGCGGGGCGTTCCCCCGGGGAAGTGCGCCTGATGGCCGTCAGCAAAACGCATCCAGCTGAAGCGCTTGCGGAAGCCTATGCCGCCGGACAGCGGCTTTTCGGCGAAAACCGCGTGCAGGAAATGCAAATCAAAGGCCCGCAACTGGCCGGGCTGGCCGGGCTGGAGGTGCATCTGATCGGGCCCCTGCAAAACAACAAAACCGGCAGGGCCGTTGAACTCTTCCATGCCATCGACACCGTTGACGAGGTGAAAACGGCTGTACGGTTGAACGCCGCCGCAGCGGCGCTCGGCCGTGTTCTACCGTTGCTGATCGAAGTGAAGCTTTCGCCCGAAGCGACGAAACATGGGCTTGCCCCGGAGGCCTTGCCGGCGTTCCTGGAGGCCGTAGCAGGGCTGCCGTCCTTACGCGCCACTGGCCTGATGACCGTTCCCCCGGCAGGCGACAGCGCTGAAAGTGCTCGCCCCTACTTTCGCCAGTTACGCGCCTTGCGTGAGGAGCACGTCGCCCACCATCCCACGCTGACGGAACTGTCCATGGGCATGTCCGGCGACTTCGCGGTGGCAATCGAAGAAGGCTCCACCACCGTGCGCATCGGCACGGCCATCTTTGGGAAACGGGAGTCCGCTTGAGCGGATCTACTCGCCGCCTTCATCTACCGGTGGCCGCCGCCGCGTGACCCACAGACCAAGACCAACAACAACCGCCGCGATCCCTGCCGCAAACAAGCCGGTCATGGCTCCCGCCAGCCGCACAGCGTATTCCGGAGTCCCATGCGCTACCGCCCGGGCGATCAGCAGGTGCGAGGCTAGGATACCCACCCCCACGCAAACACCTAATACGATAAGCCCACGCCAGATAATGCTCACCCATCCAGCTTAACTGCCGTTCTTTGAGTGTTTTGCTGCATTTACAATCTCCTTATGCTTGAAAGACGGATGGAAGATCTAATTGCAGCCTACCCCGCTGACTTCTTTCCGAGACACAGCTTCTGTTTAGTCCGTAGGCAGGGAGTTTTTCCTGGGGGTGGGTCGTTTCGATCTGCATTTTCGCGATCAATTTGAGACGGACATCCTTATGGAATTAAAGGCAGTGCCCGCACGGTACGAGGATGCCCTCAACTAGCCAAATACTGCGATGCGTTAAGAGCGTCAGGTCAGGAGCGGGTAGTCCTGTGGCTGGTCGCTCCGCTCATACCCACCTCCGTCAGAGACTTTTTATCGCATATAGGCATTGAGTACAGCGAAATTCATGAACCGGAGTTCAACCGCATTGCCCGGCTAAGGAATGTACCTGCATGTGAATCGATGCGGAGGGCAAGTCTTATCGAACCAACCCGTGTCCTTGACACAACGGTCGCAGATCACACAGATACCACTAGTGCATGGCATTTCAATACAGATGAGGCCGAACGGCGCGGAAGCTCGCAACGCATGCTGGAGCATTCCGTTTTTGCGCTTTGGGGCTACCCAAACTCCGAAGATAAGCTCAACCAGCCAAAACCCGGCCAAGCTGTCCTATTCTACAAATCGGGGATCGGCGTTATCGCAACGGCTTTCGTTGGAGAGAACTTTGCTTTCCCAAGTAACTACATCTTTGGTGAACGGCAACAACATGAATTTTCCAGATCTGTTTGCGACCTGCTTGCGGTTACTGACGAGAACGCAGTAAGAGCCGAAGAGCTACGAATTTTAGGAGTCAAGGGACCACTGATGGGTGGGCTTTGCCGCCGATACAGTTATGTCCAGGCTGCTGCGGTCAGACAGCGGCTGAAGGAGCGCGTAAGCTAATCTTCCGGCCTACTCCCACTCAATTGTCCCCGGCGGTTTCGATGTGATGTCATACACGACGCGATTGATGCCGCGCACCTCGCTCACAATGCGGCCGGAGAGGGCGCGCAGTACGTCATACGGCAACGCCGCCCAATCGGCTGTCATGCCGTCTTCGCTCTCCACCGCGCGGATGGCGCAGGTGTAAGCATAGGTCCGCTGGTCGCCCATCACACCGACGGTCTTTACCGGCAACAACACCGCAAAACTCTGCCAAAGTTTCGTCGTCAGCCCGGCTTTCCGAATCTCCTCGCTGCAGATCGCATCGGCGGCCTGCAGGATGGCAACGCGCTCAGGGGTGACCTCGCCCAGGATGCGCACCGCGAGCCCCGGCCCTGGGAAGGGCTGCCGTTCAAGGATGGCCGTCGGCATGTGCAGGTCGCGGCCGACGCGGCGGACCTCATCTTTGAACAGGTCGCGCAACGGTTCAATGAGTTTTAGCTTCATATCCGCAGGCAAACCGCCGACATTGTGGTGGCTCTTGATGACGTGCGACGGGCCGTGCACGCTCGCCGATTCAATGACATCCGGGTAGAGCGTGCCTTGCACCAGCCACGCAATCTCTTCGCCGGCGGAGCGTTCGGTCTCAAAGATCTTTTTCGCTTCCTCGTCGAATACGGCGATAAACTCACCGCCGATGATCTTGCGCTTCTGCTCAGGATCCGTCACTCCGCCGAGTTTGCTGAGAAAACGCTCACTCGCATCCACCGCGACTACCTGGAGCCCGAGTTCCTCGCGCATAGTTTGCTGCACCGTATCGAACTCACCCAGCCGCAGGACGCCGTTGTTGACGAAGATGCAGGTAAGCCGGTCGCCGATGGCACGCTGCACAAGCACCGCTGCGACAGAGGAATCGACGCCCCCGGAAAGGCCGCAGATGGCATGCCCGGTCGGCCCGACCTGCGCGCGAATCCGCTCCACGGCCGTCTCGATAAAGTGCTCGGGCGTCCAGTCCTGCGCCGCGCCGCAAAGGTCCACGACGAAATTTCGCAGCAGTTCTGTGCCCTGCCGTGAGTGTGCCACCTCCGGATGAAACTGCACAGCCCACATCTGCCGCGCCGGATTGGCGATGGCAGCCACGGCATTGCTGGTACGCGCAACGACCTCAAATCCCTGGGGAAGCGTTTCCGCGTGGTCGCCATGGCTCATCCAGACGTTGAGCGTTGCCGGCAGGCCATGGAACAGCGCAGACTCCGCAGTGATCTCCACCTCGGCATGTCCATACTCGCGCGCGTGCGCCGGCACCACATGGCCACCCAGGTGGTGCGTCATAAACTGCAGGCCATAGCAGATCCCCAGCAACGGTACGCCGGTTTCCAGCACCGCCGGATCGGCCTGGGGCGCGAGCGTGTCGTACACGGACGAGGGGCCGCCGGAGAGGATGATGCCCTTCGGCCGCAAGGCCAACACCTCATCCAAGGGCGTCGTGCACGGCAGCACAACAGAATACACGTCCAGTTCACGAATGCGACGGGCGATCAGCTGGGTGTATTGGGAACCGAAGTCGAGAATGGCGATCGTTGCGCTGCTTGGGTGCTCCACTGTTTCAGTCTAATCGGGCCGCCTGCTGCTTGCATCGGCAAGACGCGGGCGGCTCCTTCCCAGCGGGGAACCTCTCTCGATGATTCCCTACAGTCCCCGCGAAAGCTTCTACGGATGGTCAACTCGTGGTGTCACCAACGCCTGAAACAACTGCAGGTACGCCGCACGCCGCACCACCTGAAACAGATCGGAGGCCAGGAGGTAGAGCAGCAAACCGATCGCCCACCAGACCGCAAGGAACCCCTGTGTTTCCACGGTTTCAAAGGGCAGCGGACTGGCGGAGAACACCATGGCCAGCACCAGCAGAGCGACCTTTACGATGCCCATCACCAGGTTGGTCTCCATGAGCTTGGAACGCAATGGCCCGGCGTTGAGAGCAGCGCGCAGGCTTGCGCCCATTCGCCGCTCCGTTGTCATGGCAAACAAGGGTGCAACGTCCAGGACCCAGGAAAGCAAGAGCCACAGCATGAACAGGAGCAGACTGAGCCCGACGAGCAGCGCGGCATAAAGCACCAGATTCGGCTCCGCACCGCGCGCTGCCGGTTCAGCCACGGCAAAGCGCCCGGCGGCGACAATACCCCAAAACCAAAGCGCAAGGCTCGCCAGCAGCAGAGCCGCGCGCAGCAGTCCGAGCCCGAAAAGAACGAGGTACCGGGCCTGCAACGCAGGCTGGAGCCGTCGCCAGATTGCCGTGCGTCCGAACGCGGAGCTCGCCGCCCACACCACGAGCGCGAGCGGCACAAACCAGAGAGCGGAGGGCAGCAACGCGGGCAAGACGATCGCCCCTTGTGACTGCAAGGTCGCGCCAACCTCCACAGGTTTAAAAGCCGTCATCGCAGCCAGCGCTGCGAGGTCGATATGCACGCCATGCAGCGCCCGCGAGCCCGCCCATCCCGCCAACAGCAGCAAAGGAACGGCGGCAGACCAGCGCCAAAGCAGCTCCAGCCCCAGCAGCCCGGGGCGCTTCCAGATTGTCCCCATGACCCCGACAAACGACTGTGTTCCCCGCAAAGGCACAACCCGCGGCGCACCTCGATCACTGCTTGCCATCATCGCAACCGCGCTCCGGCGCATGGCATCGCCTCAGTCGCGAGTACGATCCCGCGCGTTATCGGAGCACCAAATTAATCAGCTTGCCTTTAATGATCACTGTCTTCACCAGCGTCTTGCCCTGGAGCCGAGCAGACACCTTGCTGTCGGCCAGCGCCGCGGCCTTCATCGCTTCATCATCGGCCTCCGCGGCGACTTTCACCACCACGATCAGCTTGCCGTTCGCCTGCACCGGCACCTCGATCTCGTTCTCTCTCGCGAGCGCAGGATTGCTTTCCGGGAAGGGTTGACGCAAGAGCGTGCCCGCACCGGACCCATCTCCCAGCTGTTCCCAGAGTTCCGCTGCCAGAAACGGGGCAAACGGCGCCAGGGTCAGCGTCAGGGAGCGGAACAGTTCGGCGACGGTGCGCGCAGGCACCTCGCCCGCATCAAGCTTTCCTTCGACCGACGAGATCTCATTGACCAGGATCATGATCGCGCTGATGGACGTATTGAAATGCCAGCGGCCGGAAAAATCCTCGGTGAGCTTCGCAATCGTTTGGTGCAGCGTGCGCAGCAACGCCACGCCCGCAGGCGTTTGCTCCTTGAGGGCCGCAGACTCAATCCCCTCGGCCACGTCTCCCGTGCCCGCTCTTCCGATGGAGCGCACCAGCGGGGCATACTTGGTTGCGAGCCGGTACACACGCGCCAAAAACCGGCTCACGCCGGCAACCCCATCCTCCTGCCAATCGAGCTCGCGGTCCGGCGAGGTCGCAAACAGCGCATACATCCGCGTCGCATCCGCACCATACTTACCGATCATCTCGTCCGGGCTCACCACGTTGCCCTTCGATTTCGACATCTTCGCGCCGTCTTTGATCACCATGCCCTGAGTGAAGAGCCGCTCGGCAGGCTCGCTGTTGGCGATCAACGGCTTGCCGTCAACTTCAATGTCGCGCATCACCTTGGTCCAGAAACGCGAGTAAATCAGGTGCAGAATGGCATGCTCCACACCGCCGATGTACTGGTCGATCGGAAACCAGTAGTTCGCCTTGTCTGAATCGAACGGCGCTGCGCTGTTATGCGCGTCCGTGTAGCGGTAAAAATACCAGCTCGAGTCGACGAAGGTGTCCATCGTGTCGGTTTCGCGTCGCGCCGGGCCACCACAGACCGGGCAGGCGGTGTCGGCAAACGCGGGCAGCTTCGCAAGCGGCGATCCGCCCTCCTGCGTGATCGTGACCTCTTCGGGCAACAGCACCGGCAATGCGGACTCGGGCCATGCAACCACATCGCCCGGCGCAATCCCCGCATGACCGTTCGTGCAATACACCATCGGGATGGGTGTTCCCCAGTAGCGCTGGCGGCTGACGCCCCAGTCTTTCAGCCGAAAGGTGGTGGTGCGCTTGCCGAAGCCTTGCTGCTCGGCATGGTGCCCCATCTGCTCCTGCGCTTCCAGACAGGCCTCGCCGGTCCACTCGCCGGAATCGATCAGCACGGCCTCTTCCTCACCGAGATACGGCAGGGTCAGGTCGCCGCTCTCGTCGCCGGCCCCGCCCGAAACCGCCGGCGCCACCACGCGCTTGATCGGCAGACCGTACTTGGTCGCGAACTCAAAATCACGCGCATCGTGCGCGGGCACGCTCATGATGGCGCCCGTGCCGTAATCGGCCAGGATGTAATTGGCCACCCAGATCGGCATCGTCTCGCCATTGAACGGATGCACCGCATGATGCCCGGTAAACACACCATGTTTCTCAATGTTGCCCAAATCCCCGGCTTCTTTCGCGGCTGTTTGTTGCGCGATCATCGCTTGGACCTCACGCGCTAAATCGGCATCGCTCGCGCACCATTGCTTCACCAACACGTGCTCCGGGGCGAGTTGCAGGCTGGTGGCGCCGAAGACCGTGTCTACACGCGTGGTAAAAACGGTAATGCCGGCAGTCTCCGCGTCGGCCGGAGAAACAGCAGATCTCTGCGCTGCGCTACGGGATGGCAAAGGAAAAGAAGAATCGTTAAGGATCCCTATGCCGCTGCGGGCAAGCAGGTCCGCAGCAATCGCCCCCTGATTCTCTCCCCCCTGCTCCCTGTCCCCTGCGCCCTGAACCCTGAACGTCATCTCCGTGCCTTCGCTGCGGCCGATCCAGTTGCGCTGCATCGTGCGCACCTTTTCGGGCCAACCGGGCAGGTGTTCCAAGCTATGGAGCAGCTCATCGCCATAGGCCGTGATGCGCAAAAACCACTGCACCATCTCCCGCTGCTCTACCGGTGTGTCCTCGTGCCGCCAGCAGCATCCACCCACCACCTGTTCATTGGCCAGCACCGTCGCGCAGCGCGGGCACCAGTTCAGCTTGGAGGTCTTGCGGTACGCGAGCCCACGCTCGTACATCTTCAGGAAAAACCACTGATTCCAGCGGTAATAGGCCGGCAAACAGGTGGCAAGTTCCGTCTGCGCCCAGTCATAGCTCAGGCCCAGGCGCCGCATCTGCACCTTCATCTGCTCGATGTTGCGCAGCGTCCAGGCGCGCGGCGGCATGTTGTTTTTCAGCGCCGCATTTTCCGCCGGCAGCCCAAACGCATCCCACCCCATGGGGTGCAGCACGTTGTAGCCGCGCATCCACATGTAGCGAGCCAGCGCATCGCCGATCGCGTAGTTACGCACATGACCCATGTGCAGCTGCCCGCTGGGGTACGGCAGCATTTCGAGGCAATAAAACTTGGGTTTGCCGCCGGTGTGGTCTTCCGCCCGGTAGAGCGCAGGATCGGCGTCCCAGCGCGCCTGCCACTTGGGTTCGATCTCTCCCGGGGCGTATCGTCCCTGTTCCGGCGGCGTTTGGTCTCGCACCTGCATAGGCTCTATTGTAATGAAGGCCCATGTCATGGAGGGATGGACGTTTCTTCGGTCTTGCAGCGACCCACGAGCAAAGCAGATCCTCCACGCCGGCATGGAAGAACGACCCGAAACGTCACAGCGCAGGCGTGTCGGTTCTCAGTGAGCCAGCATCGCCACATCGCCCGCCGCAGCCCGCGTGCATAGACGATAGATCCCGTCCTGCGTGCTGCCACAGGACCACCCCGCTCCGAGAAGTGCGGCAACGGTACGCCCGCCATGCTCCAGATTTGGGCTGAACAAGGCCACGCCCGAGCGATCCAGCACGGCACTGCGCACCAGGGGCGACTTGTCGAGCGCCCCCACCAGCAGATACGGCGAGTTGGCCAGTAACGGTGGCAGGGTCGCGCCCGGCAGCGCCGCCGTCGGCGCCAGGGGAATGATCGGCGAATCAAGCCATGGGGCATTTACCAGAATGCCGTCATTGGTGCGCAGCAGCGCCACCGTCTCCCAATAGAACGGGTCCCACGGCGGCCCCGCCCAGGGATAGACCCGCGGTTTGCCGCCGTCGAGCACCATGGAAAGCCGTCCCTGCAAGGGCAACTTCGTACGCGCCAGCTCGGCATCCCGCTCCGCAAAGGGCCGCAGCGTGCGGTCTGCTGCATGCAGAATGAGCGCCGTGGTGCACACGGCAAAGGCACCGGCCGCCAAGTCAGCCCATCGGCTACGACGGTCGACTGCTACCCGCGCCAATGCCGGAGAAGCGCTCTCTGCCTTTGGCTCCCAAGCACAGGCGGCCAGCAGCACCATCAGCCACAGCAGGATGGTCAAGCGCTCGGTGAAGTAGTAGGCCCCGCTGAGATCGGATGGCAAGATCGGAAAAAGCACAAACAAGCAGGCGCAAAAAACAAGCATGCTGTCCCCGGGCGTCCAGTGGCCAGGGGCCCCGCGGCCGGGTGTCCAGCGTCGGCGAAACTGCGAGATGGCCAGCAGCAGGGCGATGCCCGCGATTAGCAAGAGACAACCGCGGTACGCCTGGATCTCCCACCAGCGACCGTACAGCAACTCCAGGTTCTTCACAATGGCGATGTCCTTCAGCCGGCGCACAATCTGTTCCTGCAGCGGAGCCTGGAGGACTGTTCGCTGCGCCAGGGGATGCGCGGCCGTAAACGCCTTCACGTACAGCAGACAAAGCGAACCGCCGGCCAGGGTCAGCAGCCCATACACGCCACCGCGCCGCTCGACCGGTCCCCAGTCACCTTTGGCCGCGGCGTAGCGGCAAAGCAGGTCAACCCCGCCGAAGCCGAGTACCAACAGCAACGGCACCGGGTGCGACAGCGTGATCCACAACATGAGCGCGATGAAGGCGAGCCGTTTGCCGGGCGCCGGCGCGTCGCCCAACCGCAGCCAAAGCCCAATGCCCCACAACGCAAACGAGAAGGAGAGACAGTAGTTCGTGAAGCCCATCCCCAGCGCCCAGTTCAGCAGCAGCACCGAAGCCAGCAGTGTCATGCGGTCCGCGTTTGGGCCGATAGCCTTGGCCGCGTAGCGAAACCCAAACACAAACGAAACCAGGTACACGCACACCACCACACGATCCGCCGTCAGCAGCGACATAACGTGCGATAGCGACAGCAAAGCGTAGTAGTACACCGCATACGGCGGCAGCAGGTGCTTGATGAAGAAATAGGACCGGTACGCGGACGGTTCTCCGGAAAACAGCTCAGCCAGCACACGGGTGTAATACAGGTGCACAGGGCCATCCTGCGAGGGCCACGCCGGCAACGAGAGTACCCACAACACATAAGCGCCAAGCACCCCGACGGCAAGCAGCGGGAGGGGACGGCGCAAAACACTGACCATGCAACGTGAAAACATGCTTTCCTGGACTCCCCCTGCGTGAGGGCGTTCCGTATGCCGGGGGCGAGTCGTAAAGATCGAAGTGGAACGCTGGCGGGAGGGCGTGCTTACTGTGCTATGCCGCAGAGCCTGAGATTTATCCGGAGGTGTATCTGGAAGGGTATGAGACCCCACCCTACTTTGATGCGGGAAAAGGGCTTGCCGTTTACAACCGCGGTCCACAAACCTCTTTACGAGATCTCGTAAAAGCGGTTTCGGGTTAGAACTTCTCTACAATCCGCTCTGCGCTGATCGCCTGCAGACGCGGTACCACCCCTCGGTCCGGCAAGACCAACCCGAAGCCTGGCCCGGAACGGATTGCAGCAGCGGTTCGGCCTCCCCCTGCGGGGGGCGATCAAAGGCATTCACCGCAAAGAAATCAACCGACGCCAACGTCCGCCGCAGCGCTTCCGGCGATCGCAGTAAGGCCGCTTGCACCTGCGTCGGCAAAGGCTCTTTGAGGGCCTCAATCTGCATCTCGGGAAGCGCCGGTGCCGGCCCGACGGGCAGAATCGTCACCTCGCTCCACGGCGCATTGGCCATCACGGCCTCATTGCGCCGCAGCAGATGCATCAGCGCCCAATACATCGGATTCCACGCCAGCCCTTCCTGCGCTCCGCCCTTGGGTTCGCGAGGGTCTTCCAGCAAAAAACCGAGCTGGTGCGACAACGTCACAGGCGTCCGCTCCAAGGCGAGGATTGTCTCCGCCGGTGGCCGCAGCAGGCGGGTAGAGGCCCGCAACAAAGCCGCCTGCAGCAAGCACACCAGGAGCACACAAGCCACTCCCCACGCGACTGGCGCGTCCCAAACAGGGCGAAGCTGCACAACCCCGGCATCTCCTTGGTGTCTTTCGTGCTTCCGCGCGGCAGGTGCCTCCTGTGCCGGCGCCCATCCGCTCGCAGCCAGCAAAAACGCCAGCCAGATGCAGATCACCATGCGGTCGGCAAAGAAATAGGACCCGTTCAGCTGCGCGGGAAAGAACGGCAATCCCACCAGCACCGCAACCCCGAGTACCAGAAAGGTGTCGCCGCTCGACCAAAGCCCCAGCTTACGATTGCGCAGCCTTTGCTGCACCGCGAGCGCCATCGGCACGGCGAGAAGGACCAGCAGCCCTGCCCGATACATGGCGATATCGAGGCGTTTGCCCAACAGAAATGCCACGCCATATTCCCGTGCATAGGCACTCGCGCGATGCGCCACGGCGGCCCCGACGGACATCGCTCCTGCCGCGGCTTGCGGATCTTGTTGCAAGGGATGCCCAATCGTAAACAGCTTCACATACACGAGATTCAAACAAGCCAGACCCAAGGTGAGCGCATCTGCTTTGCCCGCCACCGGCCAGGCGGCGTGGCCCTTCTCATCGAAAGCGTCTACAAACCGCACCGCCAGCAAGACACCGGCAACGGCCACCAGCAACAACACGGGCACCGGGTGCGTCAGCATAACGATGGTGGCCAGCAGCAAAAAACCACAGCGCCGCGCGGGGGCCCGCTGCCCCAGCACACGCATCCACAGGCCCACGCCCCACAGGCTGAGTGCAAGCGCCAGGCAGAAGTTCACAAAACCCATGCCGAGCGACCAGTTCAGCAGCAACAGCGTCGCTCCCACGGTCGTCCACTCGCCCGCCGCGCCGATCGCAAGCGCCAGGTAACGAAATCCCAGCACAAAGCACACGAAATACAGGCAGATGATGAGGCGGTCCGCCAGCAGCAGCGGCACCACCTTCCCCAGCAGCAACAAAGCGTAATAGTAAAGCGAGTACGGCGGCAAGGCATGTTGCAGGCGAAAGAAGTGCCTGTACGTCGCATCCCCGTGTGCCGGCAATTGCCCCAAAACATGCACGTAATACAGGTGTGCGGGGCCATCCTGGGAGGGGAAACACGGCAGTGCGAGCATCCACACTACATACACGGCCAGGATCAGCAGCGTCGTCCAGAAGGCGAGTCGCGACAGCATGAGGTTACGACGAACCACGATTAATGGCTAGGCAGATACGCCTTGTACGACGGATCCTCATGGAGATGCGAGCTCGGCGCATCGTCGAAGATGGCCGGCTTGGCCAAACCCGCCTTGCGCAAGCGGAACTGCATCGCCGTCTTCATCACCCCCATGCCATACGTGCAGCTGCGGCGAAAGTTGATCGAGGAGGCCTCTTCAAAGTACTTCGTTGGACACGATACCTCGCCCACGCGGAACCCAAAGTGCACCGCCTGCGCAATCATCTGATTGTCGAAGACAAAATCATCCGAGCAGTTCAACAAGGGCAAGCGCTGCAGCACCTCGCGGCTCCACGCACGATACCCCGTGTGGTACTCAGAGATTTTCTGCGACAGTAAGATATTTTCCGCAAACGTAAGCGCACGGTTGGAGATGTACTTGTACAGCGGCATGCCGCCCGCCAGCGCTCCATTGCCCAGGATGCGCGAGGCCAGGACAAAATCAAACTCGTCATACGCGATCATCGACGCCATCGCTGTCACCAGCTTCGGCGTGTACTGGTAGTCGGGATGGAGCATCACCACTACATCGGCGCCCCGCGCCAGCGCCACGCTGTAACAGGTCTTCTGATTGCCGCCATAGCCGCGATTTTGGGGATGCTGAATCGTGACCAGACCCAGCTCGCGGGCGAGCGTGGCGGTGTGATCCTTGCTCGCATCGTCGGTCAGGATGATGTCGTCGACGATCTCGTGCGGCACTTCGTCGATGGTGCGCTTTAACGTCTTTGCCGCGTTATAGGCCGGCAACACCACTGCGATACGTCGGCTATTCAGCATCTTGCGCCACAACTCCTCGACATGGTTGCCGCACGGCAGCTTTCGGCCAGGGAGGTGCAAAGGCTGCGAACGTGCAAACTAAAGGCACCTAATGATGTCACAAATGCGGTTACTTGCGAAACCAAGAACGGGCTTGGCGAACGAAAGACGTACCCTCGATGATACCGAGGAGCCGGGCTGATGAGCTGCACTGGGAGCCTGGTTCCCGCACATCCTGCACCAAGATTTCAGCCTCGCTAAAGCGGCAAAGCTTCGCGCACCAAGGCGTGAACCACCCCTTCACCATCCGTCCATTCATACGATTCCTTCGGGTACAGTGGAAGCACCGTTCCAAGAGGGCAAGAATGCTTCGCAGATCGACCTTTTTCTTATACGGGCCTTTGTTTTGCGCACTGATTTTAGCCGCAGGCGTTCTTCTCGCCCATCCATTTGTCGAGATGGGTTTCAACGATGACTGGTCCTACATCTGGTCCGCGAACGTGCTCGCGCAGACCGGCCGCATCGCCTACAACGGCTGGGGCGCGATGCCGCTCGGGTGGCAACTTCCCTTGGGCGCCTTGTTTCTCAAGCTCTTCGGTTTCAGCTTCACTGCGGCACGTGCTTCTGTCTTTTTGGTCTCCCTTGCGGCCACAGCGCTAATGCACCGGATCATCGCGCGATGCGGGATCGGCGAACGTGACGCCACGCTGGCGACGCTGACCATCGTGCTTTCTCCCCTGTTCTTTCCACTCTCGTTCAGCTACATGTCGGACACCCCGGCATTCTTTTGCATTCTGCTCTGTATCTATAGCTGTCTCCGAGCGACGCAGGCGGCGGAAAATCGGCAAGCTCTGGCCTGGCTTGCCTTTGCGGCGGCGTCCAATGTGCTTGGCGGAACGGTGCGCCAGGTCGCGTGGTTGGGTGCGCTCGTGATCGTGCCCTGCACCGCCTGGGTCATCCGGCGGCGGCGCTTTGCGCTGCCTTTAGGGCTTGCGCTGTGGATTTGCTCGGCTCTGGCCATCTTTGCCTGCTTGCATTGGTTTCAAGCCCAGCCTTACACCTTTGGCGAACCTCTACGTTCCAAGCATGTTGCCGCGTTGAAGCGGGACATGGGCTGTTTTCTCGCCGCCGTCTTTTGTGCAAGCCCTCTCTTGATCGCGTTTTTCGTAAGCTTTCCCTTCAAGCGCCGCCCCGCGTGGACCGCTGCCCTGTTCCTTTCTCCCTTCCTGTACTTCCCTCTCGTCTATTTCGGGACCTACGGACCCGCGCACTGGCTCGCTCCATTTTCCATCGATGCGCTCACGAGTAAAGGCGTAGATATTCCCTTCACGTTGACGGGCCAACGTCCAGATGTGTTCAACACGCCCTTGCGAGTTGCCCTGACCACGCTTGTGCTGTTCGCGCTCGTGGCCACTTTCTACTTCATCACCAGGGCGCCTCGGATCGCGCCGAAGATAGCAAAGCCAAACGAATCTACCACTGGCTTGCAGCTCCTCTGCATCCTGGGTCCGTTCTGCGCCTGCTACCTTGCCCTGATCCTGTCACGGGAATTCATCTTTGATCGTTACTGGTTGCCACTCTTATTTTGCGCCGTCATCGCGCTCGTCCGCTTGTACAACCGGACTGTCGCTCCGTCCTTGCCGCCAGCAAGTTACGTTGTGCTTGTCTGCTTAGCCTTGTTTACCATTGCGAGTACACACGACCTTTTTGCCACCTTGCGCGCGCGGCTCACCGTGGCTCGCCAGTTAGAGGCAGCCGCGATACCGAGAAGCTCGTTTTACGCCGGGCTGGAATACGACGGCTGGACCGAACTGATGCTTGCAGGCCATATCAACAATCCGCGCATCCAAACGCCTCCGAACAGCTATCGCAAGATCGCAGAGCCGGCCACGTTCACAGACTGCATTCCGTGGTGGCTCAGCTGGATGCCTGACGTGCACGCGAAGTATGAGCTCTCCTACCAAGCTCTTCCGTGCACCCCGCAATCGCAATTTCCACCGTTCCGCTTCACAACGTGGCTGGCCCCGCGTGATCGCGTCATCTACGTCCTTATCGCTCCATTGAAGCGGTAAGTGCACCTCGTTTTTTGCAGATTGCATAGTAGGTAGCCACCCCGCAATGCCAATCCGCGAGATATGGTTCCAACGTCATGCGAATGACTGGACCGGGATCGCTGTGTTGTGGGTCAAGATCGGTAAAGAGAATGAAGTCAGCATCGTGGAGAGCCATTTTTCTTTCGGCAGGATGCTGCGTGAAATAGAAGTCGATCTCGTTTGGATTCTCTGTGGCCACTCGCTGCGTGTAGTCGCGCACCAAGCCGGCCTTCCCATTTTCCTTTAGTGGGATGATGGTGAGATACAGCCATGCGCTATTCAGCATCACATCCCGGTGCGCAATGAAGGCGCGCCCGCCATTCCACCAATACACCGGATAGGTAAGGCCGCGCGCTACACCCTTTTCCGCCGCAATGCCCTGGATGAAAAGACCTTTTTCCCCGAAAGGAAGCGGCGCGTGTTCCAGCGCAAGTTGCTTCCGCGCAATGGGCCTTAGAAAAGCTTGCGCCATACCCAGCGTCGACAAAGCAAGTACCACGGCATATGCGGCCACGCCGCGATTCCATTTTGTCCCTTGCACTGCGCCCGCGCAGGAAGCGATGCCAAGCATCCAGCAAGGGAACCACAAGCGCATCGCGAAAAAGCCTGAGCCGTTCATCTCTCCGGGAGCGAACAAGGACGCCACCAGAAACAAGGCGCTAAAGAAGGCAAGACGGTCGCTTGTCGAAAGAGCGCGTTGCTTCATACGTCTAATGAAGCCCGAGGCGACCACCAAGGCCAGGCTCGCCGGATAAAGGAGCGTAAAACACTTGTTATAAAGTCGGCCACCGAAGCCCGGCAGGATAAACATCGTCAGGTGGCTGGCGTTGTAGATTTGGCGGAAATACAGCGTGTGCAGACGCACATCGTTAAGTGACTTTCCAACCTCGCCCTTATCTGCAATCAACGCAGGGATGAGGAATGCAAGGCACGCCAAACCAAACGCAAGCGCACGAGGCCGTTCCGCTGCCACTGTTTGGCTGGTGCGACTCGTACCCCGTCCCTGCCACCATCGAAGCATCAGGTCAACGGCAACAATGCAAATCAGCAGTAGCAATGGAATGGGATGGGACAGGACCAGCAGGGCAAGCAGGCCGGCGAACTGCCATAACCGCCTGCCGACCGGACCTGCCGTCGTGAGCCCCTCGTAGGAGGCGAGCGCAAAACATAACAGGCCGATCGCAAAATCGTAGTTCAGCCCGCCCATCGCCAGCGGCCAATTGAACAGAAATGGAAAAGCCATGAGAGTTAATGCCGGTGCGTGAGGCGAGAGCGACCGCACCAGGGCGCGAAAGCCGAGGGCGAAAGTGGCTGTCACCAAGGCGACAAGGATCTTCTCCGCAGCATCCGCAGAAACAAAGAAGCGCAGCGCAATGAAGACGTAGTAGTGCAGCAGATACGGCTGAACGAGGTGCCGAATCGCATAGTACTTCGCGTATAGCGCAGAACTGTGTTGCAGAAGATCGTGAAAAATGCTCGCGTAATAGATGTGCAGGCCGCCATCGCCATTGGGAAAGAGCGGCAAGGATGCGATAAACGCTTCAAAAAGGAACAGCAAGAGCCAAAAACATACAGTGTAGCTTCGCTCTCTGGTGTCTTCCCCATCCACGTACATTGTGGGTCGCTTCACGGAACCGTCCTTGTTTCAACTGCACCAGGCGAATCTTTCGTAGCGCTTCTTCGCCCATCAAATGAGCGGAACGGTCGATGTGGTGTCCTCCTAGAATAGCCGACCAGCGATCGTTTTATAGGTGCATGCAGACGCCTGCGCGCCTGAACTGCAATCGAGCTACCCCGCCGACAGCGCCCGTAGCGCGGCGACATTGCGTTGCGCGTCGCCGGGTTCATCCACCGGCGTTTCGGCGATGAACGTGGCATGCGCGAAGCGTGCGTCGCGAAGCAAGCGCCCGAACGCCGCAGCCCCGATCGTGCCTTCCCCAATATGCTCGTGCCGGTCGAGCTTGGAGCCCATCGGCGCCTTTGCGTCATTGCAGTGCCATACACGCACGGCGTCCGTACCCATCGTTTGCGCAACCTGTGCGACGGTCGCCTCATACCCCTCGGCGGAAACAAGATCGTAACCCGCGACATGGGTGTGACATGTATCCAGGCAAACGCCCACCGGCGCACAGGGTTTCAGCGTTTCCACCAACTCGGCTACCTGTTCGAAACTGCTGCCAAGCGAAAACTCCGCACCCGCGGTGTTCTCAATCAGCACACGGAAGTCAGTGCCTCCCCAGGGCACACCATCCATCGCGCGCTCAATGCCCTCAGCGGCAAGCCGACGCCCCTCTTCAGGCGTCAACCCCTTCCAGGAACCTGGGTGAAGCACAAGAAACGCGGCACCAAGCGCCAGCGCACGCTCCACCTCTCCACGAAAGCCGGCGATGGAATTCGTACGCACAGCCTCCGTTTGCGAACACAGGTTGATGAGGTAACTGGCATGGATCACCAACGGGGCCAGATCGTGTGCCGCAAGCTGGGAACGCATTTTCTGTGCGTCTTCCGGCTTCACCGGCGTGTTTTTCCACCCACGCGGACTCGCAGAAAAGATCTGCAACGTGTTCGCCCCTGCATCGACGGCGCGCTGCACCGCGGTCCAGCAACCACCCGAGGTTCCCACATGTACACCGATGCGCTTGCGTGTCATACCTTCAGGCTACCGCACGCACCGCCGAGCCTTTTGCCGTGCCGTAAGCTTCTGGCGCTTGGACGCGATTCGCTAAGATAAGCGGGTGCAAGATAAGCGGGTGCAAGACAAGCGGGTGCAAGATAAGCGGGTGCAAGATAAGCGGGTGCAAGACAAGCGGGTGCAAGACAAGCAGGTGCAAGACAAGCAGGTGCAAGACAAGCGGGGGCAACACCTCACTCCCCCCTTACGTTCACGCGTTCGTGCGGCGAGCGGTGCCGCGTTCGGTCTTGTCGTCTTTCCCGCTTTGCTGCTCTACGCCGCACTGCTGCATGCCGCACAGCCTGTCCCCATGTCGGATGATTTTCTCGCGATCCTGAACTTCAGTCTTCGTTGGCGGGCGCAACCGACGGCCGTGGCAAAGCTGCTGGAAATCATTACCTCGCAGCACAATGAGTACAAGCTCATCGTGCTGCATACCTGCGTCGCCGCTGAGCTGGCCCTCACCGGACAGGTGCACTTTGGCCTCCTGATCTGGATGGGCAATCTGATGCCTTTGGGCATCGCCTGGCTTTTATGGCAACACTCGTTCGCGGACGATCGCAACCTGGCGAGGCGACTCTTCCTGTTCGCTCCCATCGCCTGGCTTCTGTTTCAGTTGAACTACGCTGAAAATTTCGATTGGGCGATGTGCGGCTTGCAAACCATGCCCGTGCTCCTGTTCTCGCTCGCAGCACTGCATTTTCTGCTGCGCCCAACGCGGCCTGCGCTTGGGGCCGCTTGCCTTTGCGCCGTGTTGGGCTGTTTTTCTTCAGGAAACGGCTTCCTCATGGCGCCGATTGGCTTTGCCTTGCTCCTCAGGGCGCGCCACTGGCAGGCAATCACGCCTTGGGTCGCCGCGCATGCCCTCGCTTTTACGGCGTATCTGTACCGCTACCGGCCGTTTCAACCGCCCGACTACAACCCGCACACCGACTGGCTGCAGAAGGTGCAGTTCTTCTTTTCCTTCCTCGGAGCAGCGGCGGAGAACATGCACCACCTTCCTTTTCGGAATCTTTCGGTAGCTGTAGGTGTGCTGGTCTTCGTCGTTGTGGCAATCGCAGGAACACGGCGTAGCTATCGTGAAGACCCTTTCTTCCTCTGCATGGCCGTATGGTGTCTTTTCACCGCTGCGGTCGTTACGCAACGACGCGTCGGTGCGGGCGTAGCGCTTGCGCTTACGCTGCGGTACAAAATCTATTCTGACCTGTTGCTGATCTTCTGTTACAGCTTTTTGGCATTACAGCTAAGCCGCAGCCCTACGCTTTCGCCGCGCCGCAAACATGTCTACTACATGGCAACCATGGTGTTTGCCGTGGCGTTTCTTTCGGTCTCCGACGTCTTCGGCTATCGCTTCCTTAGTGTGCGTCAGCGCAGCACGCAAAGCGCGCTCGCCGGCTTCGAGGCAGACCCGGCACACCATGTTCCGGAGGTCAGCGCGATCGGCGTGCCCATCGCCGGCGAGGAACCGGAGCTCGCACGGCGCATCCTGGTGCAGTGCCTTGCGGAAGGGCTATACACTTTGCCTCCCCGTAAACATCCACCCGTCAACCCCATCCCAACCGAACGCTAGTACACATCGCGCTGATAGCGCTTGCTCTTTTTCATTGCCGCAAGGTACTCATTCGCATGCTCAAGTGTGCCGTTCGAGGCCTGGGCGATGCAGTCCAGCAGCGCCATTTCTACATCCTTCGCCATGCGGCTCGCATCGCCGCATACGTAGAAGTAGGCCCCGCTTTCCAGCCAATCGTAGAGTTGCTTGCCACTCTCGCGCATGCGGTCCTGCACGTACACCTTTTTACCGGTATCGCGCGAAAAAGCAGTGTCGAGCCTGGCCAACGTACCGTCTTTCACCATGCCTTCAAACTGCTGCTGGTAAAGAAAGTCCGAAACGCGGCGCTGCTCGCCGAAGAAGAGCCACATGGGCCCTTTTTGCCCGAGCGCTTGACGGTGCTCCAGAAAAGCGCGAAAGGGTGCAATGCCCGTGCCCGGGCCGATCATGATCACCGGGGCGTCAGGGTCTTCGGGCAAGCGGAATGCATTGTTTTCGTGAAGAAACACCGGCAGCGTGCCGCCCA
The DNA here is from genome assembly GCA_964242495.1 of uncultured Acidobacteriaceae bacterium. Classification (GTDB taxonomy): domain Bacteria; phylum Acidobacteriota; class Terriglobia; order Terriglobales; family Acidobacteriaceae; genus Granulicella. The sequence goes on along the minus strand of CAXSZS010000004.1, from coordinate 250,866 downwards.
CCGGCGCACGTTCGCCGAGGTGGCCGGAGCAGACGCCCTGCCGGTCCATCCCGTGCGCATGGTAGCGAATGACACGCACCGTCGTGTGCACTTCGCTTGGGTGCGCGGCCTGCGAACTGGCAATGGAATACATGCGCGGCGTCAAGCGCTGCAGCACATTGAATAGCTGCTGCGGCTCCGTGATCCCGCCGGGGAACTCGCGCGCGAGGTCGACGAACTCCCGGCCCCACACATATTCCTCGGCAAGGGCCTTGTTTTCCTGCCCTTGTAGCGCCTGCAACCCCTGCGGCAGGTTCTCGCCGAAGAGCTTGGCGTACTGATTGACGCTTCCCCGCGCGAGCTTGCCGATGCCCAGCCGCGTCGTCAGCGCTTCATGCAGGTCGATCTCCACCTTGTAGTGATCGAGCACACGCTCCGTACCCGTGTACCCAAGCACCTCGAGCACATCCATCACCTGCGCCTCCCGATTGGTCGGATTGATGCCCACCGCGTCGCCCGGCGTGTAGGTCATCCCGTCTTCGATCGCGAGCTCAATGTGAATCGTCTCCTTCTCGCTCTCAGGACCGGTCAGGCGCTCGTTCACGAGCACGCGGGACGCGTAGGGTTGATTACGGGTGTACTTGGTCGCATGCGGCTTAGGGGCAGTTACGGGCGGCTCGGCAACGGCAGTCTGTTCGTTCATCTCACTTCATTGTAAAACGCCGACGGCAGTGTGTGCTCGATCTGTGACGCCACGTGTATTTCATCCGTAGTTACCTGTTGTCTTTGGGACGAAGCACACAGCATCTTGTCCGCGTAGTGGAAGCACCTGCAGTCTGCAAATACGGCCTGCACGATACGCACGGGGTTCCAGCCAAGCTTTGCAACGATAAGCATGTCAACACAACCGAAGCCAAGGTGCTGAAACGAGGCACTTCGGAGGTGGTTGAGTCCCAGCGCCAAAGGCGCGTTCTATACCAGCCTAGGCCGAAGGCCTAGGTCCAAGCCGGGTCGCAATGGGAGGGCTGAAGGCCCGACCTAGAAGAAGTTGGACCGCGTATGGAGCGGCCGGCACGCACACCTAGGCCTTCGGCCTAGACTGGTATGGGACGCGCCGTTGGCGCTCAAGCCAAGTTATGCTTCGTCAGCCAGATAGTAGCTTGCAAAGACGAAACATACCCGACACGCATGACATCCTGAGAAGCGTTAAGTTAAGGAATCAACTCCGTCGCACTCGACTCGCTCAACTGATGAATCGCGATCCAGGTCTGCTGGTATGCGTTCAACGCGTTCGAGGTAGAAGAACGCGCATCGCGCAGCGAGTCAAGATAGTCGATCAGCGCGAGCCCGCCGTGATCGAAGGCATAGCGGGCAATCGACAGCACGTCGGCGCTCTCGTCCAGATAATGATTGCCGAAACGGTCGGAGAGCGTCTTGGCTTGGGCGTAGGCGACGAACGCCTGGTCGACGTCGGAGACGATCTGGTTGCGCACAGCTGTCGCGTTTAGCTGCGCGGCACCAATCGACAGGCGCGCGGTTTCCTTGTTGCCCTGGTTTTTGTCAAAGATCCGTAGAGGGAAGTTCACATTGAAGCCCAACGTATTCTGATTAATGGCGGACCCGTCGGGATTGTTGCCCTCGGGTGTCCGGTCATATTCCAGTTCCAGCGTGGGGTCTGCGGTTCCGTTGGCAACCGCGAGCCGGTACGCTGCCTGCGCGGCGGTCACGCCGGACTGCGCCGCCATGAGATCGGGGCGCGTCAGCAAAGCCCGCTGAATGAGCTGTTCCCGTGTCTCTGTGACGGCGGGTGGAACGATGTCACCCGCGATATCGAAGGTCGTCGTGGGTACGGCTACCCCAAGAAACGTCTGCAGCTGGTCGGAAGCTTGCTGCAAAGCGATCCGGCTGTTCGCAACATCAGACTCGAAATTGCCCAGCTGGAGATCGAGCCGCTCAAAGTCGAGCTTGCCCAGATCCCCTGCCTTGAAACGGTCATTGGCGATCTCCACCTCGCGACTGAAGTCGGCGAATTGCGCCAGCGAAAGATCGAGAGACTGTTTGGCAAACAGCATGTGCGTGAAGGCGGTGCGGACCTGCAGGACCGTTTGCCGGACCGTGTCCTGCAGCTGGGCCGAGGTTTGCGCGGTGGTGGCACGCGCGTCTTCGATGCGGTATGTCCGCTTGTTGCCGCGCTCGAAGAGGCGCGACAGCTGCACCGAGTACACATACGGGTTGCCGGCATTTGCCGAAGTTTCCGTAACCTCCGTGCCGACAATCCCCAGGTACGGATTCGCGCGTACGGCAGCCTGGAGCTCCTGCGCTTGCACGCCCCGCAGATTCGCCTCAGCCGCGAGCAGGGTGGGATTGTTCGCCCGTGCGCGGTCGATGACCTGTTGCAAGGTGAGGGCGCCGGGCTTCGCCGGGGGCGGTTTTCGCGGATCGCTGGCCGGCGATGCCGAAGCGGCATAGGCTTGCGCCCCGTTCTGGGTCTGGCCTGGAGCTCCAGGCGTTGCGGGAGCCCCAGGTGTTGCCGGGGCGCCGGCTGTGTTGCCCCCGTGCGCGCCGCCTGCCCCGGCGCCCGGCGCGGACCCAGAGGCACCCTGTCCACTGGCAGCGCCTGCAGCCCCGGCACCGCTTGCACCGCCCGCCCCGCCCGCTTGGGCAACCAGTTCCGCCGGCAGGACAGATGATAAGGACGCCACGAGCAGCAGGCCTGCGCCGATCCCCAAACGGCGGCGCTGTGCACGCCTTGTACGTTTCACTCCGCTCATGCCTCAAACCCCGCATCCGGCGCCGGCAGCACGTCCGTGGGCCGCGAAAAGAACACATACAGCGTCGGCAGCAGGAAGATGTTGATGATCACCGCGCCGATCAAACCGCCCACGATGACAATGGCGAACGGCCGCTGTGAGTCCGAACCGATGCCATGCGAAAGCGCCGCCGGCAACAGGCCCAGTGTGGCAACCAGCATCGTCATCAGGATGGGCCGCAGGCGCAGGACAGCCCCTTCGACCGCGGCTTCGAGCACGGTATGTCCGTTCACACGAAGCTGGTTCATGTACTCCAGCATGATGATGCCGGTCTGCACGGAAACGCCGAAGAGCGCGAGAAAGCCGACGCCGGAAGAGACCGAAAAGTGCGTGCGCGTTAGCAGCAAGGCCATCAGGCCCCCGATGGGCGCCATGGCAACATTGGCCATGATCAGCGCCGCCCACTTGCCGGAGTGGAACATGCTGTACAGGATGATGAAAATCAGCAGGATCGTAATCGGCAGCACAATCAACAGCCGCCGCGAGGAGCGCTTCTGGCTTTCGTACTCGCCGGCCCAGTCGAGCTTGTACCCTTGCGGCAACTTCACCTGCTTATTCACCTTCGCGATGGCCTCTTCAACGGTGGAGCCGAGATCGCGGTCGCGCACGGAATATCTGATGGCGACGTAGCGCGTACCGCCTTCGCGATAAATCTCTTCCGCGCCGTCGGTCGTTTCCATCTTCGTGACCTGTGCGAGCGAAACCCGTTCGCCGGAAGGCGAAACGAGCCGAATGTCCTGAATCGCTTCGGGAGTGGAGCGATACGGCCCCGCATAGCGGGTGGTCACGTCATAGCGCGCTTCGCCGTCCAGCACCTGCGTGATCGCATTGCCGCCAACAGCGGTCTCAATCGCGTCCTGAACGTCAGCGACGTTCAAACCGAAGCGCGCCGCCGCCTGCCGGTCCACGACAAAGTTCAGATTGGGCTGCCCGATGACGCGAAACAACCCAAGATCCGCAACGCCCTTGATCCCGGACATGACACTCACGATCTGGTCGGCTGTGGACTCGAGCGTCTTCAGATCCTGCCCGTACAGCTTCACGGCCAGTTCCCCCTTCACGCCTGAAACGGCTTCCTCGACGTTGTCAGAGATCGGCTGCGAAAAACCCCAATTCACCCCGGGAATCTGACTCACCTGCCGATTGATGGCCGCAATGAGCTCGTCCTTGCTTTCGTGGAACACCGGCCGCCATTGGTTTTTGGGTTTCAGATCGATGAAGTACTCGGTATTGAAGAAGCCGGTCGCGTCTGTACCGTCATCGGGACGGCCGGTTTGACTAACCACCTTGGTGACCTCCGGAAACGAGGCGATCATAATCCGGGCACGATTCATTACATCGATGCTGGCGTCCGGTCCAGTCGAAGGAGCAAGCGTGCCGCGTGCCCAGATCGCGCCTTCATCAAGATGGGGCAGGAACTCGGAGCCGATCACGCCGGAGTACACCAGAAGGATGCTTAGGAGGATGGCCGCAAGCGCGCCGCCCATGGTCATGCGTGGCCGGTTGATGTGCCATACCACAAGTTGCCGGTAGCGTTCCGTGATGAAGCGCAACACGGGATTTTCCCACTCCGACGTGCCTTTGCGGAAGAGGAAGCTGGCCAGGGTTGGGGCAACCAGCATGGAGAAGATCAGCGCCCCCAGCAGAGCAAACGCAACGGTCCAGGCCATCGGCGCAAAGAGGCGGCCTTCGACGGATTGCAGAGTAAAAATGGGCAGATACGCCGTGATGATGATGCCGATCGCGAAGAAGACCGGCCGCTGCACCTCATGCGCGGCCTCGCGGATCTGCTCGATCACGGTAAGGTTCTTGTTCCGGTTGTGGCTCAGGTGACGGACGATGTTTTCGATCATCACCACGGCGCCATCGACGACCATGCCGAAGTCCAGCGCACCCAACGAAAGCAGGTTTGCCGGGATGTGACGCAGGTCAAGGCAGATGGACGCAAACAGCAAGGCAAACGGAATGGTGAGCGCCACAATAAACGCGCCGCGGATATTGCCGAGAAACACAAACAGAATGATGACGACGAGGATGATGCCTTCCGTCAGGTTGTGCAGGACGGTATGCGTGGTGAGATGAAGCAGATCGGAGCGGTCGAGGAACGGCACCACGCGCACACCCGCGGGCAGGATGTGCTCGTTGAGTTCCACCACTTTCTCGTGAATACGCTCGAGAACCTCATCAGAGTTCGCACCTTTTTGTAAGAGGGCGACGCCTTCAATCGCATCGTTGTTATCCGCGAGCTTGCCATCCTTGCGCAAAATCGCTTTGCCAATCTGTCCGAGGCGTATTTTGGGACCCTGGATCACCGTGGCAACATCGGCGACGGTGAGCGCCGTGCCATTTTGCGCTTTCAAGAGCACCTTGGCGATGTCGTCGCTGCTCTTGAAAAGCCCAACCTCCCGCACGTTGATCTGCTGCGCGCCCTGTTGGATGAACGATCCGCCCGCATTCGTATTATTGGCAGCCAACGCCGTCTTCACTGCCGCGATATTCAAGCCATAGGCCACCAGTTTGTCCGGGTCGAGAATGACCTGGTACTCGCGCGTCGGTCCACCGAAGCTGGCCACATCGACTACGCCGGGAACGCTCTTGAACTCCTTTTCGAGTGTCCAGTCCTCGATGGACTTCAACGCCATCGTGTCGTACACGGGATTGGTGCTTTCGAGCGTGTACCAGTAGATCTGGCCTACCGGACTCCAATCCGTGCCGATCTGCGGCTGCAACCCGTTGGGCAGTGTGATCTGCGCAAGACGCTCCAGCACCTTTTCGCGGTTCCAGTCGTTGACGCTGCCGTCATCGAAGGTCAGCTTCAGGTCGGAGAGCCCGGCGAGGGTGAATGATCGCAGGGACGAGGTGTGCGGGATGCCGGCAACCGCGATCTCGAGCGGCACGGTGATCTGCTGCTCGATCTCCTCGGCGGAACGGCCCGGCCACTGCACGAGCACCTCAACGTAATTATTCGCGACGTCCGGGTAGGCCTCCACGGGCAGGTTATGGAAGGAGATAGCTCCCCAGGCAAAAAGCAGTATGCCCACCACAAGAATGATGAAGCGGTTATCCAGCGCGAAATCGACAAGCTTGCGAATCATGAGATGGTCAGGTCCCTACTGCGCGGTCGCGTTTTCAAGTTCAAGCGCGTTCGAGACCACCTGCTGGCCTTCCTGCAGGCCGCCCGTGATCTCCACCGCATTGCCGGGCAGGGTTTGCCCGGCACGCACGACCACCCGGTGAAAATTTCCCGCTGTGCCCGACGGCACAAAGACAAAATCCCGGTCATGGAGGTGCAAAATGGCATCCGCCGGCACCACCAGCGACGTTTGCGGCTTCGCGCCGTGGAAGGTCGCGGTAGCGAACATACCGATGCGCAGCGTTGCCCCGGGATTCGGCACCTGAATGCGTACCTTGCCTGTCCGCAGGGACGGGTCGAGGATGGCGCCGATATTGGCAATCGTACCGGCGCGCGGCTTGCTGTCCTGAAAAGCATTGAGCCGGATCTCGGCATCTTCCCCAAGGTGAACCTGTGCAAGGTCGTTCTCATACACATCACAAACGACCCAGACATGCGTGAGGTCGGCGACCGTCAAGGAGCCGGATGCCCCTGTTACCGTCAACCCGGCGGCTCCGGCGGCGGTCGTGTTCTGCGCGATAATTACACCGGAAATGGGGGCATATACCTTCACAGTGTCGCCCGGATGATTCTTGTCCACGCCGAGGATCCGCAGCTGCTGCTCGGCGGCGTTGAGGTCGGCTTTTGCGTCGACTTCACCGTTTTCCGCCACCTGCAGCTGGCTCTGGGCGATCGCGCCCTTGTCGTAGAGAAGCTTGTCGCGGGTCAGTGTCGTGTTCGCGAGCTGCTCGTCGGCGACCGCCTTCAGATAGGCGGCAAAGGCCGTTGTGACATCGGGCGACTGCACCTCCATCACCAACTGCCCCTTGTGCACCATGTCGCCCAGGCCCACATGCAGCGCGGTCACGCGCCCGTTGGCGATCGACAACACCGGCAGTTCGCGCGAAGGGTCCGGCTGCACCTGGCCCGTGACGTTCAGCGTGCTGAACGTCGACCGTTCCGCCACGGCCACCAGCGGAAATTGTGCCGGGGTATCCACGTGCACCTGCGAGGCCTGGCCGGTGGCCACCACCTGCGGCGCAGAAGGCGGTGCCTCAGCGGCTTCGCGCCCGGGTGTCTCCTTGCTGCGGCAGCCCGCGGCCGCAAACACGAGCAAAAGCCCCGTGAGCATGCACGCGATCTGCAGGCGGGGTTTCTCCGCTTTTCCCTCAGCATTCACCGTTCGAACGGCTGAAACTCGAATAGAAGCCACCATCTCAGTAAATCACGACACCCGCCGGCGTCTTCCTTGCCCTTCTCTGTGCTTGCCTGCCGCCTCTCTTTCCACCCTGAAACGGACGGAAAGACAGCGGCCTGCGAAAAGCACTAACCGGAAACCCTGCTAGAGCAACCGCGGTGGGCCGACATTTCCTCCCAAAGCGCGCTCGTGTTCTATAAAAGACGAAGAGGGTGGCAAAAGAGATGCGTTCGACGCAAACAGGCTCCGGCGAAGATCGCACCGGGCCGCGCACGGCCTTTTACGACCCCGCCCGCTCCTATGAGGAAAATTACGAGCACGGCCCCTTTGGCGATCTTCCGGAGCCACCCACATCACCGGAGTTGCCCGAAGCGTCCGCCGGCGCCAGCCTACGCCAGCGGGTCGCGGCAGCCGAGCCCGCGGCACCCGAACGCAAGCCCGCGCATCGCTTTCTTGGCCAGCCGGTGGGTTTGCCATTCGGCATCGCAGCCGGTCCCTTGCTGAACAGCCGTTTCATTCGCGCCGCGCTCGACGCCGGCTTCGATTTGCCCGTGTACAAGACCGTGCGGACGCGGCGTTGGGCTGCCCATCCCTGGCCCAATGTGCTGACCGTCGAGGTGGAAGGCGATTTGCACCCCACCGCGGGTCGCCTTCGCGGCCACACGGACTACACCGCGCCGCTCTCGGTAACCAACTCCTTTGGCGTGCCGTCCTTCGATCCCGCCGTGTGGCAGCCGGACCTCGCCCACGCCGTGCAACTCGCCGGACCGGAACAAGTGGTCATCGGTAGCTTCCAAGGGACGCCCGGCGAGCGCGGCGATGTTGAGGAATATGTCGCCGATTTCGTGCAAGCCGCGCGCCTGGTGCGCGAAACCGGCGCGAAGATCCTTGAAGTAAACCTGAGCTGCCCCAACGAAGGCACGGCGCACCTGCTGTGCTTCGATATCGATCGCGCCACCCGCGTGATCGAGGCCATCAAGAACGAGATCGGCGATGTGCCGTTGATTGCCAAGATCGCCTACTTTCCGGATCAGACCGCGTTGCGGCGTTTAGTCGAAGGCATCGGCGGCGTGGCCGACGCCATTGCGGCGATCAACACGATCGGCGCGGAGATTGTGAATGAGGCCGGCGAACAGGCGCTGCCCGGCGAAGGCCGTTTGCGTTCCGGTGTCGGCGGGCATGCGATTCGGTGGGCCGGGCTGGCGACCGTGGAGCATCTTGCGCGCTTGCGTGAGGAACTCGGGCTGCACTTCAGCATCGTGGGCATCGGGGGCGTCAGCGAGCCGACCCATTATGCGGCGTACCGCGTTGCCGGGGCCGATGCGGCCATGGCGGCGACGGCTGCCATGTGGAACGCGGGACTTGCGGGACAGATCAAGCAGCAGCTTGGGGAGTTGGCGCATGCCGGTTGATCCAGGGCACGATGCCCGCGTCGTCGCCGACGCATTGTTGGCGATCGGCGGGGTCGGCTTTCGTCTCGACGCGCCCATCACCTTCAAATCCGGCATCGTTTCGCCGGTGTACTGCGACAACCGCACCTTTCCCTTCTTCCCCGCGCAATGGCGGAAGGTCATCGAGGGATTCGGCACCCTGATCCAAACAGACAAGATCGAGTTCGATGTATTGGGTGGTATCGAAGCGGCAGGCATTCCCCACTCGGCTGCCCTGGGCTACGCACTCGAGCGGCCTTCGGTGTTCATTCGCAAGCAGCCCAAAGAGCACGGCAAACGCGCGCGCATTGAAGGCGGCGACGTCGGCGGCCAGCGCGTTCTGCTGGTGGAAGACCTCGTCACCACCGGCGGCAGCAGCTTGTCCGGCGTAGCGGCGCTGCGCGAAGCGGGAGCCATCGTTACCGATTGCCTCGCGATCATCAGTTATGGCTTTGCGGAAGCGCAACAGGCCTTTGCCGAAGCGAAGGTGCAGCTGCATACCTTGACGAACTTCGAGGCCGTGTTCGGCGGTGCGCTCGAACGGGGCCTGCTCGATGTCCCCGGCGCAACTGAGGTGCAGGCATGGCTGCGCGAGCCGCATGGCTGGGCGACGCAGCGGACTGCGCAACAGGAGCGTGCATGACGGCACTTTCGCCCGCTCTCCGCAAGCTCGAAACGCGCATGGACGTGAGCGGTTCCCTGCTCTGCGTGGGTCTCGATCCGGAGCTTGCGAAGATGCCGGAACGCTTTCGCAACGAGTCGCATCCGCTCTTCACCTTCTGTCGTGGGGTCATCGATCAGACAGCAGCATTCGCCTGCGCCTTCAAACCAAACACTGCATTTTTCGAAGCGCATGGCGCACGCGGCTGGGATGAGTTGGCAATGGTCTTTGCGCATCTGCGCGAACATCATCCCGAGCACCTCACGATCTGCGACGCAAAGCGCGGGGATATCGGTTCGACCAATCGCGGTTATGTACAGGCTATCTTCGGCTCGAATCAAGGGGAACTTAACGCCGATGCCGTCACCCTGCACCCGTACCTCGGACGTGAAGCGCTCGCGCCCTTTCTGGATCGCACCGAGAAACTTTCCATCGTTCTTTGTCGCACCTCAAACCCAGGCGCGGGCGAGTTGCAGGATCTGCGCGCGGACGGCAAGCCGCTTTGGCAGCACGTCGCCGAGCGCGTCACTGCAGAATGGAACACGCATGGCAACTGCATGCTCGTTGTCGGGGCGACGTATCCCGACGAGATGCGGCGCGTGCGCGCGGTTGCACCGGAGATGAGCTTTCTTGTGCCCGGCATCGGCGCGCAGGGCGGCGACATCGAAGCCACGGTGCTGGCCGGCCTGCGCGCGGGTGGCAAGGGGCTCGTGCTCAGCAGCTCGCGCGCGATCCTGTATGCCGACGATCCAGCAAGGGTGGCGCGCGAAACACGTGATGCGATCAATGCCGCGCGGGAGACCACACATGGGATCCGCTGAGAGAACGCACCCTGCATCACGCGAGCGCTTGCGCATCGCGGGCACCCTCGTCAACCATGACGGCGTATCGGAAGGGGCAGTCGAGATCGACATCGCCACTGGCTTGATTACACGCGTTGCACCTCGTACGGACCGCGACCCCGCCGGCGATCTCGATACGACAAACTGTTTGATCTTTCCGGGCTTTGGCGACATTCACATCCATGCGCGCGAAGACGCTAGCGGCACGCAAACCTACAAAGAAGACTTCGTCACGGCTTCAGCGGCTGCGGTACACGGCGGCGTAACGCAGGTCGTCGACATGCCGAACAATCCCATGGCGCCTGTAGATGACGCGCGATATGACGCCAAACTGCAGCTCACCACGAAAAGCGACGTGCACATCACGTTGTACGCGGGCATCGGTCCCGGCACCCAGCCGTTACACCGCCATGTGCCCTACAAGGCGTACATGGGACCGAGCGTCGGTGACCTCTTTTTCACCTCACAGGCGCAGCTCGAGGAGACGATCGCCCGCTACCGCGGCTGCAACGTCAGCTTTCATTGTGAGGATCCAGAAATCCTCGAAGCCGCGCGCGACGCGCCCACGCATGAGGAGCGACGGCCGGCCCAGGCAGAGATCACCGCAACGGCCTTTGCGCTGCACCTGATCGAGACCTATGACCTCGAAGGCAAGCTTTGCCACTACTCCACACGCGAGGGCCTGCAGCAGATTATTGCGGCGAAGGCGCGCGGTGTGCGCGTCACCTGCGAGGTTACGCCGCACCATCTCTTCTTTGACACGTCCATGCTCACCCCCGCAAACCGCATGGCGCTGCAGATGAACCCGCCGCTGCGCACGCGCGAAGATCGCCTTGCCCTGATTGAAGCCTTGCGCGATGGGCATATCGACTACATCGCCACGGACCACGCCCCCCACACGCTCGAAGAAAAAGCAGTCGGCGCCAGCGGTGTGCCGCTGCTCGATACCTACGGCAGCTTTGCCGCGTGGCTGATGGCCGAGCACAGCTTTACCCCGCAGGAGATTGCCCGTGTTTGCGCCTTTAATCCCGGCCGTTTTGTGCGCGAGTTTCTGCCCGCAGGTTGCGGCGAAGGCTACGGCCGTATCGCTCCGGGATACGTTGGCTCGCTCACGGTTCTCGACCTCACCACGCCCTATCGCGTCACGCGGGAAAGCGTGCATACCCGCTGCGGCTGGTCTCCGTTTGAGGGCTACACCTTGCCCGGCAGCGTGCGCTATACGGTGCTGCGCGGGGTGGTGTACAACGCAAGCTGAGATTGTCTCCCATGCCTGAACTTTCGCACCTCATCCGCGCTTCCCAACTCTCGCCGGCTCTGCTCACCGACCTTTTCACGGCAGCCGATCGCCTGCAGGATGACGACCGCCGCCGCAGGCTCTTTCCCGTGCTGCAGGGCCGCATTCTGGCCACCCTGTTTTATGAACCGAGCACGCGCACCCGCCTCAGCTTTGAGGCCGCCATGCAGAAGCTCGGCGGCAGTGTGCTTTCGGTCGAGAACGCTCGCGACAGCTCTTCTGCGGTGAAAGGCGAAAGCATTGCCGACACCGTGCGCGTGGTTTCGGGCTATGCCGACGCGATTGCCATTCGCCATTTCGAAGAGGGCACAGCGGCAGCGGCAGCGGCCAGTTCGCCCGTGCCCGTCATCAATGCCGGCGACGGCATCGGTGAGCATCCCACACAGGCCCTTGCCGACGGCTACACGATACATCGCGAGCTGGGCCGCCTTTCCGACCTGCAGGTCACGCTCGTGGGCGACCTGCTCCATGGCCGCACCATCCACTCCCTTTTGCCGCTCTTGGCGATGTATCCCGGGCTCAAGGTTTCGCTGATCTCGCCGCCCTCGTTGCGTCTGCCGGCGCGCTACACCGATGCACTCGCGGCCAAGGGCATTCCCATGCGGATTGCCGATGCCCTGGAGGGGGCGGCCGGTGAAGCGGATGTAGTGTACGTTACGCGCGTGCAGGGCGAACGCTTCCCCTCCCCGGCCGCGTACGAAGCGGTGAAAGATGCCTATGTCCTCAATCTGCGCATCGCGGAACAGCTGAAACCCGGGGCGGTCATCATGCATGCGCTGCCGCGCCTTCACGAGATTGCGCCGGAGGTCGACCTCGATCCACGTGCCGCGTATTTCCGCCAGGCACGCAACGGCTTGTATGTGCGCATGGCGCTGCTTGCCCTTATGCTAGGCTGACGGCCCCTGACGAGCCGTACGCGTTACGCGGAAGACTCACTCGCCACATACCGAATCGCCTTCGAAGGGCTTCCTTGTCCCATGCGACAATGACATTGTTTACGCGTGCGCTCCTCTGTTGAACGCGCAGTTGCATTTCTGGTGTTTGTTTCTTGGGTGTTTGCTTCTCATGATGCGTTCGGTCTTTATCTCGCTTTCGTCCAACAAGCCTTTGCGTGCGTTCTCGGAACGCAACACGCTCGGGCGACGGCTGTCCCGCCGCTTTGTGGCCGGCATGAGCATCGATGAGGCCATCGCCGTCGTCGACGAGCTCAGCGCGGAAAACATCGATGCGTCGCTCGATTCCCTCGGCGAAAGCGTGATGCAGGTCTCCCAGGCAGAGGAAAGCGCTGCGCTCTATCACCAGCTGCTGGACCGCATCGCCGCTCGCAACCTGCGCGCCAACATCAGCGTCAAGCTCACCGCGATGGGGATGGATATCGGCGGCCATGGCGCGGGTCCGGCCCTCGCCGAACGGGTCGTGGATGAGCTCGTCGCGCATGCCGCCGAGGCGGACAGCTTCGTGCGTATCGATATGGAAGGCTCCGGCTACACCGAGGCCACGCTGGCGATGACAGAGCGCCTGCACAGCCGCTACCCCGGCCGCGTCGGCACCGTGCTGCAGGCCTACCTCTACCGCACAGCCGAGGATGCCGAGCGCTTGCTGAACCAGGGCATCCGCATCCGGCTCTGCAAGGGCGCCTACAAGGAGCCGCCCACGCTGGCGTTCCCGAATAAAGCCGATGTCGATGCAAACTACCGCAAGCTCATGAAGCGCATGGTCACCAGCGGCGTATTTTGCGGTATGGCTACCCATGACGAAGCCATCATCAACGATCTGCGCCATTTCGCCCGCACGGAAGGTGTCGCGTCGGATGCATTTGAATTCCAGATGCTGTACGGGGTGCGGCGCGACCTGCAACGCAAGCTGGTGGGTGAAGACTTTCGCGTGCGGACCTACGTTCCCTTCGGTACGGAGTGGTACCCCTACTTCATGCGCCGCCTGGCAGAACGACCGGCCAATGTGCTGTTCCTCGCAAAAAATCTACTGAGGAACTAGCCCGGCACCAGATGGCGGCGCCATATGGGTGCGTGTTACCTCTGTGCTTCAGCGCTGCGGGGCAAACGGCTGCGCACCCGGGGGCTGCACCGGTTGGGGCGGCGGCAGCATCGGTTCCACCCGCAAAAGATTGCTCAACACACTCCGTTGCATGTCGTTCAGCGGAGGGCTAAGGCGACCGGAGTTCAGCGCCGGCAAGCGCTGGTCCGGCGGCAAGTCCCGCAGGGAACGGAAGGTACGCGCTACGGCACGGCGTTGGTCGGCGGGCAAGGCACCCAGCTGCCCCATTGCTCCGCGTACCTCGGCCCGCTGATCCGGCGTGAGCCGTTCCATGGCTTCCGTGCGCGCCAGGCGGCGTTGCCGCTGCTCGGGGCTCATCGCACCCAGCTGCGCCAACCGGTCATGCATGCGTTGCTGGGTTTGCGAGGGCAGTTCGTGAAAGCCGGGCTCCTGTTCCAGCGCGTTTTGCTGCTGTTCGGGTGAAAGGCTCTGGTGCTGGCTCATCCATTGGGCCAGATGCTCGCCCCGCGGCGCGCGCTCCGGTACGGTGCGCTCGGTTGCCCGACGCGATGCGGGGTCATACCCGTGCCCAGCTCGTCCCTCGGCCGAGCTGGGCACAGGGGAAGTGGCGCCCGTGGACCGTTGCGGCGGGCGGCGCTCGATCGGGGCAGGCTGTTGTTGCTGGATCTCCTGGCCCGGCAGCCCTTGTGCTGCCTGCATACCAACGCACAGCAACAGAAGCCGAACGAGCCGGATAGCTCTCCGGCAAGCGGCGCGAGTTGGAACACGATCTTTCATGGCTGGGCTGTCTTTGTCATTACTGCTTCAATGCCGTTGCGCGGTTTACCCCGTTGCCCTCGAGATCCCGCTGTCCCTCGTGGGTCCATGACCAACATCTACGGCTGGATCCACTGGCGAGAACTCCATCTTATCGAACTCATCAAAGTTATCGAACTCATTGAAGCCGTCGGGAACTCTTGCTCTGCTGCACCGGCATCTCTGTTCGCTTTCCGGTTCGATCAGCTTTGGGGTTGCGCCGCGTCGGGGTCCGCCCCTCCCTCGTCCAGCAGATCCATTTGCTCGAGCGCCTGGGCGTTCTTGTCGTAGATGCGAAGGTCGTTCACCGTCGGCGAAGTTGCCGCGGGCGCAGCTTCGTGGTGCACCAGCAGCGTCGCCGCCGTGCCGCCACCCAAAACCAGCGCAAGGGCAAAGGCACCAGCCAGCGCCGGCCGTACACCCCGTCCCGTGCTGAAGCGCAGGGTCGCCGCGAGGCGCTCCCACAGCCCTTCGGGCGCGGCCTGCTGGGCTTCGCGCAGATGTGCCCGCACGCGTGCATCGAAGTACGGTGAAGGCTCCGGCGCAGCCCAAACATCCATGAGCGCCATCGTCGCGCGCAGGTCGTCTAACTCCGCTCGGCACTGCGGGCAGGCAGCCACATGCGCGGCAGCCTGCGGATCGGCAACGGCGTCGTCCAAGAGCAGATCAGGTAAAGCGATAAGGCAAGTCTTGCAATCAATTTTCGTCATCATGGCCTCCCATGCGGGTTGGCGGCTCCCTTGCGGCCTGGAACGGCAGTGTCTGCCGAACCATACAATTGGATGTGGGCATCCCGGCGCCGATGCGTGTCGTGCACCATCCAGCGCCACAGGTCGACCGGCATCAAAGAAAGCCTTTCAACTTCTCGCGCAGGGTCTGGTATGCGCGAAAAAGCAAAGATTTTGTCGCGGACTCGGAGAGTTTCAGAACCTCACCGATGCCCTTGTAGTCAAGCCCTTCATATTTGTGCAGCAACACGGCAGTCCGTTGCCGTTCCGGCAGCGCCATCACATGTTCCCGAATGGCGTTCATCCGTTCATCGCGCAATAGGCGCGATTCGGCCGTGGGCCGGTCGTCGGCCAGGTCGGGCGTGGTGCCGGTATCCGCGTCCGGTTCATCCAGATGCACAGTCTGCGCGGCGCGCTCATAGCGGTGATCGCGGGCGTGGTTCACGCCGAGGTTGGTCGCAATGCGGTACAGCCAGGTGCTGAAGCGGGCCTCCGCGCGATATGTTTCCCGCGACCGGTACACCCGCAGAAATACCTCCTGCGCCAGCTCCTCCGCCACCGCCTGGTTGTGCACCATGCGGAACATGAAGTGGATGATCGGCTTGCGGTACTTTGCCAGCAGCACGTCGAAGGCGGCCATGTTCCCGGCCTTCAACTCCAGCATCACTTCGGCATCGGTCAGTTCGGCATAGCTGCCCCGCGCCACGGCGTCGGCACGTCGCCGCAGTCCCTCCGGGCTCGTATCCACCGGCGCAGGAAAGCCCCCCGCTGCAGAAAAGGACGCTTTTTGCCCCACCACGGGCAGGCTGCCGGCGACGTTGCGGCTGCCAAGCTCCTTGTCGTCAGGATCCCCTGCGTCGAAATCCCTTGTGTCAGGATTCCCAGGCAGCATTCCGGGATGGATCGCCAGCGCGCTCATATCTTTCTCAACCCGCGTCTCGACGAGAGGTTGCGAAGAATCTTCCGGGGCGGGTGCCCTCCTCTCGGAGGGGTCATCGGGGGCCGCCTTGGGATCAAGCTGCATCAGGGGCTTATTGTAGCGGTTTACCATCCCCGAAGGCGGATGGATGTGCACCGGCGTTCCGGCGAAGGCATCTTTCCCGGGCGAGCCTGCCTCCTCACCACGCAACCGCCGCCGCCCGCGACCGCTTGGGCTCACGTGCACGCCGATGGTACACTTGCACCTGCAAGCCCGCTCCCCCGCGGGCGTTGCCTCTGCAGTACCGGGCGCATAACTCAGCGGTAGAGTGCCACCTTCACACGGTGGAAGTCGTAGGTTCGAATCCTGCTGTGCCCACCAACAGAATCAACAACTTGGCGACGAAAGCCGACCGAGCGGCAACCGCTCCGTCTCTTCCCTGTCCAGTCAGCGGGCATAGTCCCTCGCGTGAAGGATTACCGGCATGCGTGAGTATCGGTGCCATCAGCTCGTTCGCTTCCGTCGTAACGATGGCGAAGGACTGGAGCCAGTGGCCCTGATCGTTCTTCCAGGCGTCCCACAGGCCTGCAAAGGCGAACGTACCCCCATGGTTCAGTTCAAGGCGTAGGGCTGCTTCGAAGGCTTGGCAAATTCGTCCCATTCGTAGAGACATGTTTCTAAGTGCTCACGCATATCGGGCCGAGGATGACGGCCTGAGCAAGATTGATGGGGTAAGGCTGAATCTCACGACAGTGGCCTGTGGGCTCGTGAGAGGTCCGGCAGCTCACGGCTCTGCACGAGCTCCGAAGCGGATTCGATTAAGCAGCCTCCAACTAACGGGCGCGTGCGGCGACCGCTTGGGGGATGGCAATGCGTGCGGCTTCCCTCATGATGAATGAGCGGCTTCGGCCCGGCGACCAGCCCAAATCTTTCAAGGACACCATGCGCAATCGTTACTTCCTTTCCGAGATACGTTGTGGAGCGGCCAGATTGCTTTTGGGCGCGAGCCGATGTGTCGCGCCGGTGCTCGCTTTGGCCGTGGTTGTCCAGATTGCGATCGCACAGCAGCCGGTCACCGCTTCAGCGTCCCCCGCCGACGCGGCTGCCTGCTCGGCTGACGCCTCGGGCACGGCACAGGCAGCTCTACCGGGCCTCGCCGGAACCGTCGACGACACCAGCGGTGCGGCCCTTTCCCTTGCGACGCTTCTCCTCACTGCCCCGGATGGAAGGACAGAGCGGGCATCAACGGACGCCGAAGGCCAGTTCCGGTTTGATACATCAATGGTCGGCCATTACGTGCTCACCGCGAGCGCTCCCGGCTTCGCGCCGCGCACCGTGGCGGTCGATCGGCAACAGAATGACTGCATTACACGCTGGGCATTTGTGCTGACCATCGCTTCGCAGGAGGCCGACGCTGAAGTTTCGGCCTCCAGTCGTGATGTTGCCGAAGCCCAGATGGCCTTGGCGGAGCAACAAAGAGTGCTCGGTCTTGTTCCCAATTTTTACGCCAGCTACGTTTGGGATGCCGATCCGCTCAGGGCGAGCCAGAAGTTCCGCCTGGCTTGGCGCTTTGCCACAGACCCCTTCATCGTTGTCACGGCCGGGTTGATGGCCGGCACCGAGCAGGCACAGGGGACTTTCCGCGGTTACGGCCAGGGCTCGCTCGGCTACCTGAAACGCTTCGGCGCGGGTTACGCCGATATCTTCGACAGTACCCTGATCGGCCAGGCGTTACTGCCCGCGCTGTTGCATCAGGATCCACGCTACTTCGTCAAAGGAACGGGCTCGGTTCCGAAGAGGGCGTTTTATGCCGTGACCAACACCCTGATCTGCAGGAAAGACAACGGCCGTTGGCAACCGAATTACTCCAACGTCCTCGGTAATGTCGCCTCCGCGGAGCTATCCAACGTGTATTACCCGGCCTCCAGTCGCCATGGATTGGGCTTAACGGTCAGTAACTCGCTGACAACTACGGGACTCGGCCTGATCGGCAATCTCTTTCAAGAGTTTGTCCTCCGCTCCATCACGCCCCACGTGCCCGATTATGAAGCCCTGCGTCGGTAGAAAGGACCTCATTTCCGGACACGACGTGGAAGAGACTTCCGCAAGATGCGAAACACCAGCCCGCTGTGAAAGGTTCGCAGCATACCTATGCTTCAAAGCCGCTTACGTCCAAATCGCCTGGTAAGCGGTCTCATAGATACACTCTGATGAACGACAAAAGTCACCAAGACGAGGGTACCTCCGGTGTGCTAGCATCCGCCCGCTCTAAGAAAGAAGTCTCAGGAGGATCCGAATGACAGAGATGCACATTCCAGCTATACAGGTGACGCACACGCCGTTTCTCCGGCGCGAACGTAAGTCGCGAAATTTCGTTCTCGCGCTCGCTGCGCTTGGTTTATCGGTTACCGGCTTTTTAAGCAGCGCCGCTTCGGCCCAAACTTGGACTCTGAAGTGGAGCGACGAATTCAACGCCGCATCCGGCACCCTTCCGAACACCGCCAATTGGACCTACGACACCGGCAACAGCGGTTTCGGGAACCCGGAGATCGAGAACTATTGCGCTGCGGGCTCCAACACAGCGCCCTGTTCCACCAGCGCTCCTAATGCTTACCAGGATGGCAGCGGCAACCTCGTCATCAAGGCTGTAAAGAATGGCAGCGGCCAATGGACCTCGGCCCGCCTGAAGACGCAGGGCCTGCAACAGTTTCAATACGGCCGCATTGAAGCCCGCATGAAACTGCCAGTGGGTGACGGCTTCTGGCCTGCTTTCTGGATGCTTGGCGCGGACATCAACTCGACCCCCTGGCCCGGTTGCGGTGAGCAGGACATCCTCGAATGGGTGCAGTCCTACACTCCCACCACGACGTCTTCCACAACACATGGTCCCGGCTACTCCGGCGCCAACGGCATCGGCGCCCGCTTTGTCTTCCCGAATGGCGGCCGCGTCGACGACGGGAACTACCACGTCTATGGTGTCATCTGGGGAGTGAACTCTATCCAGTACTACCGAGACAGCCCCTCCAACATCTTCCTCACCACGACCTCTGCCACCATTCCCGCGGGCGATCAATGGGTTTATAACAATCCTTTCTTCCTTCTGTTGAACCTTGCTATTGGCAGTGGCGGCTTTCCAGGCGCCACCGATAGCAGTACACCCAGTTCCGCAACCATGCTGGTGGACTACGTTCGCGTGTACTCCTCTTCCAGCCCCAGGAGCCTGAGTGGCACCCATACGCTCACTCCCCAGAATGCAACAGGCCTACGGCTGGACGACCAGGGCGGCAGCACATCGAGCGGCAATCCGATTGACGTCTACACGGCCAACAATACCGGGGCACAGAACTGGTCGATCTCTTCCACCAACGTCACTCCAGCCGGCTATTACAACCTGGCCACCGAGGGAGGAAACTGCCTTACCGCCTCCGGCACCAGCAGCGGTTCTGCGGTCACCCTCACGCCCTGCAATGGTTCGAGCGCGCAGGCCTGGAACGCCGTCTCAACAGGCTCCACGTATGAGTGGAACCCTGCCAACAACCCCAGCAACTGTCTCGATGTCCGTAATGCGGCCACTGCCTCCGGCGCTATCGTCCAGGTCTACAGCTGCAACGCCGGCTCGCAGGAACAGTGGGCGGTCAACTAAGGTACAACTTCGGCCCAGGCAGGCCTCGTGTCCTAACACACGAGGCCTGCCTGAGTCGCAGCCGACACCGGTTCTGCCGCGCGATCGAGAACGTCAATTTCGCCATAAAACTAGTCAGCACCTTTATGCTGTACCCTTCCACACGCATACGGAACGTCGCTACTTTGTCACGAGCTGTATAGGCTTGCAGATCGAGCTACGATTCCACATAATCCCCGCCAGTAAAGGGATCCAGCCGGAAGCCGGCGATCGAAACGCGGCAGCACCAGTAACTTCTCTTCACCCACAGCATAGGGCGTTGTTCTATACAGCAAGCACGACCGAGCAGGCCGCGGATCCGTCCAGGCTTTCCTCGCCGAGTAGGATGGACAGGATGTCTTGCTACTTGTCGTCTGCGGTCGGACCAAAGGTGGCCGGCACCCTCTTGCCAAGCAGCCTGAGATAGACCCCGAGCTGGGCGCGGTGGTGAATCATGTGATCGAGAAATAATGTGCGGTAGGCGCTGTAGCGAGTTGTCTGGAGCACTAAGTTGCCCTGTTTCAACAGAGTGAAATCCTCATCGAATGTGCTGTCGCTTGTTGCCTTCAGGGTCTCGACCAAACGCTCGGCCATGACCTCAAATTCAGTCACTAAGTCTGCCTTCAGCTTCATGCGCAGGATCTTGCGCGGATCCTCCGGTGTCCCCATGTTGATGCTGGGTACCGTGAGATGCAGACAAGCAAATCCAGCAAGCTCGGCGGTATGGCCTGCCAGCCGTGTGAGGGGCATCGACTTCTCATGCGGGGCAAAGTCGTTTTGTCCATCAGGCACCTCGTTTAATACCTTGTGGGTATTGGCGAGTTGCTGCGTAAGCTCAGGCAGAAGGCGTTCAGCGAGGGTCATGAGGCTCCTTTGAAATGATGCAGGCTGGTTGGTGTCGGGTCATCTTTGTGCGCAGCTATGTTTGCGTCACGATAGGCACTAGCTTGGTCTGAGGTGGTTCGCTAGGAAGGCGTGACATTTCGGACTGCCGTCAGACTTTGCAACATGTTGCTCGCATCGCCTAATGGGGCTGGCTCACTGCGTAATAGTGATGGTCAGGTTCGTCGCATGCTGGGTGCCACTGCCCCCGGCAATGGATGACGCAGTGACGGTAAGGCTGATGGCACCGAGGGGTGCGCCGCCGGTTAAGTTTGGAGCGCTGGCCCCGCAACCGGAGAGCGCCGTGAGACCGCAAAGCCAGACAAGACCCAGTAAGCCAGTCAACGCCTTTCGTCTCCGCAGGGCAAGCAGCGGAAAAAGGCAGGTGATGAAGCTCCACCGGAGGAGCGTGTAGTTCGGCTTTCTAGATGTGCCGGGACCTTCGGGTGAGCGCATGTCTGCGACGGTTTGGGGCGCTGCCGTGACGGTGAGGGTGGAGGTGACCGGCCCGCCAGCGGGCGTAACCGTCGCTGCAGCGAAGCTGCAGGTGACACCCGCAGGCAGGGTGCCACAACCCAGGTTGACGGCCTGTGCGAAACCGTTCAGCGGCGTGATCGTGAAGGTGGCCGTGCCGCTTTGTCCGCGTGCGATGGTCAGGGTTGCGGGCGTCGCCGCGAGGGAAAAGTCGGGAAGAACGACTGTTTCCGTGACCCGCGTGGATCCGGAGCCTACAAAATTACCGTCTCCGTTGTACGTTGCGCCGACTTTGTTTATACCCAGAGCGAGTGAGGAGGTGCTGAAGGTGGCTGTGCCCGAGACTAGGGGAACAGTGGCGAGGGTATAGCCATTGAGCAGGAACTGCACCGCGCCGGTGGGCGTACCGCTGGTGAGTGAGGCGACCGTTGCGATGAAGGTGACGCCTGCGCCCACCGGACTGGTGGGAGAGGCCGTGGTCAGGGAGGTGGTGCTGCCTGCCGGCTCGATGGTGAAGGCACCATTGACCGGCGTTACCGTGTAGTTGCCGAGATTGGGCCCCGTAACGTGGGGCGTAATAGCATAGGTGCCCACGTTGCTCTGTGAGGTGGCTGCTGTATCCGCGGAGGCGGACAGGGTGTCGTCATTCACGACTCCGCGGAGTACCGCGGACAGGGCCGGGTTGGCGGCACCGTAGGGGCGACCTGCATCATTTGCAGAAACGATGAGCGATGCCGGGGTCACCGTGAGGGCGACGGTAGCGGTGGCCGGGTTGTTGTTGGCGGCGTCCGTGGGACTGAACGTGGCGGACAGCGTGGTTGTGCCTACCGGCAAGACTGCACCCGCAGCTGGAGTGTAGGTGAAGTTGCCCGGAACGGTGGCAGAGGCGTCGAGTTGCTGCCCTGAAAGAGCGGCACCGTAGGTGATGGCGGCCGGAGGTGCCCAGGTGATCTGCGGGGTGCTTTTGCCCACAACGAGCGTGACCATGGCGGTGGCCTGGGTGTAGTCGGTAGTGTCCGCCGGGGTAAAGGTGACGGACAGGGTTTGGCTGCCGGTGCCTGGGATGGTTCCGGCCGCCGGCGTGTAGGAGAAGGTGCCGGCGACAAAGGCCGTTGCGTTGAGTTGTGCCGCGCCCAGGGCGGTGCCATGAGAGATGGAGGCGGGTATTGCCCAGGAGAGCTGCGGCGTCGCCTGCGCGACGGTGAAGGTAGCGGTGGCGGTCGCCGCCTGGAAGTTCTGCACTGCGGGTTGGGCGGCTCGGACGACGACCGCGCCCGCGCCGGTGAGGGTGAGGGTGCTGCCGGTGATGGTGGCGGGACCAGAGATGACCATATAGGTGAGCGCGGCAGTGGAGTTGGAGGTGGCCCGTACCGTGAAGGGTGCGGCGCCAAAGGTCTGGTTGGGGATGGCGAAGGTGAGATCCGGTGTGACGTTTGCGGCGCCGCTGCCGGAAAGGGCGACGTCCTGTTCGACGATGCCCCCGTTCAGAAGGAGGCTGATACTGCCGCTACGGATCCCTGCGGTGGACGGGGTGAAGGCGACCGTGATGGTGCAGGAGGCCGCTGCCGCGAGCGAGGCGGGACAGGTGCTTGTCTGGCTAAAGTCGGTCTGGGTTGTCGCAGAAACCGGGCTGACGCGCAGGTCTGTCAGGGTGATAGCGGTGGTGCCGGTGTTGGTGAGCTGCAGGGGCAAGGTGGTGGTGGAACCCACGGCGAGCGGACCGAAGTTCAAGGCCGTGGGGTTGACCGTGAGCGAGGGTGGAGCCACGCCCTCGCCGCTGAGCCCGGTTTGCAGGCTGGATCCGCCGCCGGTGACCTGCACCACGGTGTAACGATGACCCGTGGCTGAGGGTGCCATGGTGAAGCCAAAGACGCAGCTGCCCTGGGGCTGCAGCATGGTGCCGGCGCAGGTGTTGGCCGTGAGGGTGAAATCGCCGGGGTTGCCGGTGCTGAATGTGGGATCGTCGACGGTGACCGGGGCCTGTCCGCTGTTGGTGACCGTAGTTGTGTGTAGCAGGGAGGTGGTGCCGAGCAGCACATTGCCGAAGGCAAGACCGTAGGTATCGGTGGAGAGCAGAAGCGGGCCGTCCGCGCTGTTTTGCGTGAAGTTGGCGTACAAATCGTCGCGGAGGCCATTGCCGAGGACGATACCGATGTCGTTGGAGCCGGAGTTGGAGCTACCGCTTGCGGGAGCGGCCGTGATGACAGCGGTACAGGAGGCACCTGGCTGAATAGGGGTGCCGCAGTTGCTGGTCTGCTGGAACACGCCGAAGGTGAGGATGGAGGTCACGGTGGCAGGAGCCGAGCCCACGTTGGTGATGACGAGAGGCTTGCCCGGGGCGTTGGTGCCGTTTGCCTGCGGAGGGAAATTCAGCTGGCTACCGTCGAGGACGAGTTGGGAGCCGGGCTGTGCGCTAAGGTTCTGCGGGGAAAAGGTTTGTGCGGCCGGAGTGGCGTCACTGTTGATGGTGAGGGTATTGCCATTCGGCGTGCTGCTGAGGGGCGTTAGGTAACACTGCTTGCCCGCCGGTAAGACGCTGCCGCAGCTGCTGATGAGCGAACTGATGCCACTGCTGGGAACGATGCTGGCGATGTGGAGGTCGGCCGAGCCTGCGTTGTGCAAGGCGAGAACGGGACCGGAGAGACTGAGGCTGACCTGAGGCCGGGTATCGGGCGCGATCTTCGCGGCGAAAAAGGCCAACGAGCCAAGTGTGGAGGGATCGAGCCCAAGAGCGAGTTCCGGCGCGAATGGAGGCCCGGAGCCGACGTTGAGGGCGTCCTGCACGGGGCTGATGCTGTTACCAGCGCCGCCGAGGGAACCGGCCACATAGACCGCACCGATCGAGTCGACTGCAATGCCCGAGGGGATCTCCGCCTGCTTAAGACCGCCCAGGCCGGTCGCGAACTGGAGTGCACCTGTTCCGTCCAACTCTATCAAGTAAGATCCGGAGCCGACGTTGGCGGTAACAGCATTTTGCAAGGGCATGCTGCCGGCAGAGAAGGTGCCCCCGAGATAGAAGTTACCCTTGGCGTCCAGAGCCGTGGTGTTGACATAGCCCTGGCCGAGAAAGGTCGACCAGCTGTAGCCAGTGTGCTGGGGGTTGATGGCGGAGGCAAAGATGTATGCCCTGGCCTGCGCGTAGCCGATGGAATAGGTAGGGTGCCGATAGGCAGAGACGGTGTACGGGAAGTCCTCCGCAATCTGCGAGCCGGCGACGAAGATCGTGCCATCAGGGCCGACCTGCAGGCCGGCGAGGGTGTCCGGAACGAAGGTATTGCCCCCCAGAAGCGTGCTGAAGAGGAGGTTCTGGCCGTCCGGGGTGAACTCCGCGACGAAGGAGCCGCCAATGCCTGCCTGGAGGGAGTGCTTCAACGGAACGCTGGTGCCTTGGCCGGCGAGATAGATGTTGCCGGCGGCGTCAAGCGCAAGAGAGGTAGCAAAGGTTTCATCGGCGCCGGAACTTGTGAAGTAGCTGGAAAAGAGCCACTGCGTGCCCTGCGGGTTGAGCTTGCCGAAGAACGGCGCCGTACAGCTGGTGCACTATTGGCCCGTGTAGGCGGATTGAAAGGCGTTGACGGTCTGGAGGCCGGGGCCGGTGCTGAGACCGGCGATGTACGCACTGCCGGCGCTGTCGACGAGGATGGCTTTGGGCAACTGCTGGCTGGCGCCGAGCAAGGTGGAGTAGAGGATCGTGCCGGTGGGGCTGAGCTTTACCACGAAGCCGGTGTTGCAGAACTGGCTGCAGGTACCCAGGTTTTGCGAGGTTGTGGGAAAGCTGGTGGAGCCGGTTATGCCGGTGATGTACGCGTTTCCGGATGCATCGAGTGCGATGGCTGCGGAGGTGTTAAAGCCCGACGCGGGGAGATAGGTGGAGTACAGCAGTTTGGTCCCGGTGGGATCGAACTCGCTGACAAAGGGCTGTTCCGAGCCGCTGGACCCGATAGAGGGTGAGCCGCCTCCGGTGATGGGGTAGTTAGAGGCGTAGGTCTGGCCCGTGACGAAGAGGTCGCCGGCAGCGTCGACCTGAACGGCGGCGATGCCAACGCCGTTGTTGGCTGCAATCCCGGTGGTGTAAGTGACGACGGGATCGATGGTGAGCCCGGCGAGGTGATTGTAGGGCCCGACCGCAAAGGAGAGTTCGCCGGCACTGTTGAGCGCGAAGCGGCTCGGGATGGCGGTGCGGCGGGGACCGTCTTGTTGGAACGCGGCGGGAGCGTGGAAGCGGAGAGGCTGACAGCCGGTGGCGGCTGCATCGAGCGTAGCGGAGCCGTCGGCTTCGAGGTGAAAGTGCGCACCGGCGGAGGGTTGCAGGGCGAGGTGGGCGGGGTCGGCGCCGGGGTCGCTCTCGAGATCGTACTCGAGCGCGTCGCCGGTGCCATGGAAGCGCAGCGCGACGCCCTGCTCCACGGAACGATACCGAAGGCTGCCCTGCAGAGCAATACCCTGCAACCAATGCGCGGGGTCGCGACCGAGATAGTAGTTGGCGACGGCGCCGGTGGGCTGCCCGGCGTCGAGTGTCAGCGGGCCGCGCGCTTCTGCGATGGAGAGCGTGATTGGGGCTTGCCCGGCGGCGCACGGGAGCTCGATGTGGTCGGCGGCGAAGCGGAGGATACCGCGGGGTGTGTGCGCCAGAAAGCGGGTGCCGGGCTCGGCTTGCCCACGGTTCTCCTCAAACAGCAAAGGAGCGTGCGCGGGATTGGGGGCGGGGTGGGACGCAGCAGCTCCTGGAACCGGCGCCGCACCGGTGGCGCGTGCGGCAGAGCAGAGCGAGACGGCAGCGTAGAGAGCAAGCGAGAGGCGGGTGGTTGTGCGGGGCATGGACGTGAGGTTTGTTCGAAGCGGGTGGCGGAGGTGGGTAAAGGCGGGTCATGGCCCGACTTAGTTGGTGACGGTGATGGTGAGATTGGTGTGCTGGCTGTTGCCGGCAGTGGCGCCGCGGTGGCGGTGACCAGAACGTGGCTGGTGCCCAAGGGTGCACTGCCGTGGGGGACTTCGGCGCGCTGCCGGCGCCGCAGCTTTGCTCATACAAGGCAAAGATACAGAATCTTTCTTGTCAGATGTAAGGTGTTAATAACAAATAAGTTGTACCCGGTACTCCCACTAGGCCCTGGGCGGCACCACGGCATCCTTGGCCGACTTCGCCAGCCAAACTTTACGGTCGTATTGGCCTTGATCCTTGATCGCCTCACCCGTCTGCGGGTTGCGACCGATCCGGGCTGCCCGCGGCAAATGAGAGGTCTTCGGCTTAGGCCTGTTGGCTGCTGCGAGTAGTTCCGGCTTCTTTCTGGCGGATGGCCCTTGTCAGTTGCTTCGTCGGTTCCCTAACATTCGTTACCGTATGTATATGGCTGGAATCAGCTGTCTCTTTGTCGCACCTCACCCGCTCCCATCAAAATTAGCGCCCGCTGCGCAAAGGGCGAATAGACCAGGGGAGCCAAGCACGCCAGCGCCAGCCCGGCGTTGATGTGGTGCAGCAGGAGAAACGGCGCAAGTGACCAGAGGATGTCGAAGGGCAGCAGAAACGGCCACAGCTGTAGATATCTGGCGCGCAGCCCAGGCGGTCGAAACAGCACGGCCGTGAGTAGAAAGGTACGCACCGGAATCAGCAGCGCCGCCGTGACGATCAGAACGGCCAGCGTCCCTACCGGGTGATCCAGCACGGAGAACAGATCCTCGATCTCGGGCAGGTTGGCCAGTGCTCCGACGTAAAATGCCAAGTACATCAGCTGCAGCAGAATAAACAGCGTCCGCACAGTGTGTGGCGAAGCTTCGGGCAGCTCTTGCTGGGAGGCCAGGAAACTGCGGGCTTGGTTTTGTTCTAGAGGTCCCACAGATCGACTCACCGCATCCGGTTCAGGTGCGATGAGTACGCTCGACTGCTCTTGAGTGGCTTCGGCGATTCGCTCCACCGGAGCCACGAAGCGGTAGCCGCGACGGGCCAGCGTCTCGAGAAATCTTGGGTTCTTCGCGCTGTCGCCCAGCGCATCTCGAATGCGGTTGATAGCGGAGTTCACGCCGTGCTCGTGGTCGACAAAGGTGCCTTCCGGCCAGAGCTCGCCGGCGATCTCCTCGCGCGTGAGCACCTCGCCGGGCCGCGCCAGCAGCATGACCAGGACTTGAAACGGCTGCACGTTGAGCTTGATGCGGATGCCTTGCTTGCGCAGCTCGCCCGTAGTCGCGTCAGCCTCAAAAACTCCGAATCGAAAACGCATGGGCTGTGATGGGCCGGATATCACCCGGCAAGTGTATCGAATAGCCGCAGTCTCCAAGCGGCGAAAACGTTTAGAGAATCGCCATAATCCCTCTTAGAAACAGCAACTTGCACCGTGAGAAACAAAATAGCGGCATGTGAGACTTCATGCATTGCTTATGCGGGCTGCTCCCGGCAAGCTGGGGCTCGTGAACATGCGCCGAACCTCTACCTCCCGACTTTCCATCTTGGGTGGGCTGCTGATCTCGCTCCTCGCAGTCCGCTGCATTCCCGCGCAGCCGCCATCTGAGGCTGTGGCGGCCTTCCATCAGTACACGCTCGCCATCGAAAAGAGGCTATTTCGGCAACATGGATTACCCGCAGCCTTCCTGATTACAGACCCGCAGGAGGAGCTTCGCCTTCGTCGCGGGGAGTTGATTGTGGAGCAGCTTTCACCAACCGCGCAGACAGCCGGAGCGCTGCTGCACCACTGGCGCGGCACTGCCTTCGCTCCCGGAGCGACTGCGGCTCAGTTAGAACGAATGCTGCGCGACTTCCGTGCTTACCCGCACGTGTTCGCGCCGCAGGTGGTCGAGGCACGTGCGCAGCCGCTCGGAAGCAACGGCATGCAGGCCATGATGCGCGTGCGCCAGAAACACGTGATTACGGTGGTCATGGACGCGAGCTATGACGTGACCTTCGGGCAGCTCGACTCACGGGACGGCTACAGCACCTCGCGGAGCACGCAAGTTTCCGAGATCGAAGCGCCTGGCACGGATCACGAGCGCGCCCTTACGGCGGACGAAGAGCACGGCTTCCTCTGGGAGCTCAATACCTACTGGACTTACCAACAGCGGGATGATGGTCTCTACATCCAGGTCGAAACCGTCTCGCTAAGCCGGTCGATCCCTACCGGCCTCGGCTGGGCGCTGCGTCCGTACATGACGAGCGTTCCGCGTGAGTCCCTCGACTTCACCCTGCGTTCGGCGATGAACGCCCTGCGTAATTGACCGCACACCAAAGGAGAACACCAGATGCAGGCGAATCCTCTAACCGAACCCGCGCTTTCAGGGTTCCGTCCCGCACTTCGCGTCCATGGCGCGCTCACCGCGCCGGCAGAAAAGCTTGTGTTACAGTGGATGGCCCGGCAGGCTCCAAGTTGGCTCACGTCAGACCAGCTAACAGCGCTCGGCTTGCTGGCGCAAATTGGAGCGGGTCTTTGCTATGCTCTCGCGCGTTCCCACCGCTTCGCCCTGCTTGGTGTGATCGTCTGCATCGCGTTCAATTGGCTGGGCGACAGTCTGGACGGCACGCTGGCTCGCGTCCGCGACCAGCAGCGTCCGCGTTACGGCTTCTATGTCGACCACATGGTCGATCTCTTCGGGGCAATTGCGCTGATGGGTGGCCTCGGCTTCTCGGGCCTGGCGCATTGGCCTGTGGCGATTGCCATGCTGATTGCGTTTCTCTTGCTTTCGAGCAAAAGCTACTTGGCAACGTACACCCTGGGTCGTTTCGAGCTGTCTCAAGGTCTCTTCGGGCCTACAGAGCTTCGCCTGCTGCTGATCGTCGGCAATCTCGCCCTGCTGCGCAGCCCATATGCCACCGTTCTGGGCCACAGGATGCTGCTCTTCGACCTGGGCGGCACCGTCGCTACGGCTTGCATGGTTTTTGTGGCCGTCCTGCTCACCCTGCGTCACACCGCGCAGCTCTACCGCGAGGAGCCGCTTCCATGACTCCCTTCATCCGGTGGATAACCTTCAACCTCGTCGGGGCCGTGGGCATGGTCGTTCAACTCGCCGCGCTCGCCTTGTTCAACCGTCTGCTCCACGGCCGCTACCTAATCGCTTCGGCAGCGGCACTGGAGGTTACGCTTATGCACAACTTCGTGTGGCACTCGCAGTACACTTGGCGCGACCGCCGCGACGGTTTCTCCCTCCGGCGCCAGTTGGTGCGGTTTCATCTGTCGAACGGTCTCCTCTCTCTGGCAGGCAACATTGTGCTCATGCGTTTGCTGGTCCACGCGGCGCACCTTCCGGTCCTCCTAGCCAACGCCGTCGCCGTCCTGTGCTGTTCGGGGGTGAACTTCTGGTTCAGCCATCGTTGGGCGTTCTCCGCGCCACGGCACCCTTCGGCCGAGACTCAGCCCTCTACTCGCACGGCCACGGCTTGTCCGCTTCTTGTGCTTCCACTCGTCGCAATCTTCATGTGTTCGGAAGCATGTGCACAGCTCCCGGGTGCCCCTTCTTTTTACCCGCAGCTGACAACGCCAGCACGCGCGAGCACGCCGCCTCCGGCCGCGACACATGCGGACCGAAGCTCCGTCATAGCGAACTACGCGTTTTACGGTGCCGTTTTCTGCGGCATGGGTGCGAGCACTTCCGAGGTCGGGACGGTGCCGGCCGCGGCTTGCGGAGCCGGGATCTCATTCCCGATTGCGCCCCTGTTTCTGGAGTTCGGAGTCATGGGACCGCAGGCCAACCGCAGCTACGTCTCCGGTTATCTCAGTGCCGATGCGAGATTGCCGGTGGCTCCCTCCCGGGCCGGCTATGCTCCACTCGTCGTCATCGGCTACAGCCGTCTCTTCGAAACGGGGCACGCCCTCGACTACGGCATCGGCCTGGAGACCCCACGCTTCGGCCAGGTGAAACGCGATGACAGTAAAGCCCTGCTTTTTGAGCTGCGCGATTACTGGACCTTTGCAAATCCATCCCAGCACAACGTGATGCTACGCATTGGCTGGCTCGTAGGCATCCCAGACTAATCGGATTCAACGCTGCAGAGTCCGCTTCGGCATGTTCGGGCAAGGTCACGATTCGGAACGAGTGCGTATTGGCCTGAATGGCGGAGTACCTTCGCAATAAGCGCCGGGAAGATAGCCCTACAAGGACAGATTCTCTTATTTCGACCAAAGAAAAGGCTGTCGATTAGTCCTGCCGAACTTCTTCGGCGTTCTAAGAGCCCGTGATGGGGTCAGCTTCGGTTCAAGATAGATGCAATGTAGCTCGGCTGCAGGTGATCGGAACCTTGCCTACCCGCAACTGCTCCGCCTTCCAGAAGATGAACAGACTACAGTTGTTCTCGACCACGGATTGCCGCTGACGGCACCGTTTTAGACGCATGTACGAGGCTGCGAACACCATGGAAGCTAGCTCCAGGGCTTCTGATAGGTGCTGCCCATCCATCACCCTCGAGGTCGCATGCGCCGCATGAGGACCTGAGCATGTCAAGCTGGGACGGTCCAGGCCATTGGTGAGCGGGGAGCAACCGCGACGTTCCAATCTGGTGGATAGGCAATATAACCCCGTTTCCGGAGGAAATATATGCAGCTTACAAACCGTCGCATCCTGGGACGTTCTGGTCTCCCGGTGAGCGGCCTTGCGCTTGGAACCATGACCTTCGGCAACGCGGGCTGGGGATCTCCGGATGACGTCTCTGAAGCTATCTTCAATGCCTACGTCGACGCCGGCGGCAACTTCGTCGATACAGCCGATGTGTACAGCAAAGGGCGAAGTGAGGAGCTGCTCGGACGCTTCATCGCGAAACGCAAGCTGCGCGATGAGATCGTAGTGGCGAGCAAATACAGCTTCAGCGGCGGAAATGGGCGCAAGAATCTGCGCCGTTGTATCGAGTCTTCGTTGCGACGGTTGGGAACGGACTACCTCGACCTGTATTGGGCTCATGTCTGGGATTCGTTCACGCCCGCCGAAGAACTCCTTCAGTCCATGGGTGATCTCATCCGAGAAGGAAAGATCCGGTACTTCGGTCTCTCTGACGTGCCCGCATGGTATGCCACTCGAATGGCAACACTCGCACAGGTCCATAACGTTCCCGGTCCAATAGCCCTGCAACTTGTCTACTCTCTCGTGGAGCGCGTGATTGAGCATGAGCACATACCCTGCGCGCAGGAGCTTGGCATGGGAGTCGTCGCCTGGAGTCCTTTGGGAGCAGGCTTTCTCACGGGCAAGTACAACCTGAACGTTGACGGCACAGTCTCGGCGGCAGGAGGGCGACTCGACTCGAATAATCAGCCCTTCCGCATGTTCAAAGAGAGGAACTGGAGAATTCTTGACGAGCTGCGAGCCGTCAGTGCTGAGATGAAACAACCGGTTTCGCAGGTGGCGCTTGCCTGGGTGATGTCCCGCCCGGGCATCACGGCGCCGATTTTTGGCGCCTCAACCGTGGAGCAGCTACGGAGCAATCTCGCCGCATATGAAGTCGAATTTACCTCCAATCGCCTCGCGCGCTTGCAGCAGGTGAGCGCCTTCGAACCGGGATTTTACGATCTCTTTCAGGAGCCCATCAACAGAAGCATCTTCGGTGGGACCAAGGTTTTCGGTGGGACTGAGATGACCGCTTAACACGGAAGACTATGCCGGAGCCTTGTACATCCGGAAGGAGGTGCCGGCGGGGCACGCCATCGTCTCCTTCCAGATCGGATGAAGGGATTTGTCGAGGTACATGAGCTGGCCATTCAGCGAGACCATGATGTGGCCGTTATCGAAGGAGTCCATCTCGTCGTAGGTGGGCTGCAGGATGAGCTTGCCGGAGATGTCGATCAGGCCCCACTTGCCGTCCTTCTTTACAGGGCAAAGACCATCGGCGAACTCGCCGGTCTTCTCCCATTGCGCGGGCAGCGCAACCGAGCCGTCGCGGTGGATGAAGCCCCATTGGCCGTCCATGACGACGGCGCAAACGCCGTTGTTGAAGCTTGTCACCGTACCGTATTGAAAAGGAAGGACCGTGGCCCCGGCCTTGTCGATGAAGCCCCATTTACCGTTCAGTTGAACGGGGGCAATGTCTTCGCTATAGCCATGCACCGTGTCGTATTTGGGTTCGATGACGAGGGTGCCGGATGGGTCGATGTAGCCCCACTTACCGTTGAGTTTGACCCGGGCGCGCGCGTCCTGAAAGCTGCGGGCAACATCGAAGCGCAGCGGAAAGGCCTCCGATCCGTCCGGGCGGATGAAATGCCATTGATCGGCCATGCGGACGGGGCTGCAGTTCCATCGGAAGTTGCGAGCCTCATCGTATTGGGGCGCAAGCGTTTCCTTGCCGTTGCGTCCGATGTAGCCCCATTTGCCCTCGCGGCGAACGGCAGCCCAATCCGTGGCAAAGGGCAGAGCGGCTTCGTAGCGAGCCGGCACAACAAGGGCGCCCTTCGTATCAATGTAGCCAAAGCTGCCACAGACGTTGACCGGCAGCATGATGGGCGCTCCCTGAGCGTAGGCCTTCCATCGCAGGGAAAGAGCGGAGGCGGAGGCGGCGGCGAGCTGAGTGAAGGTGCGGCGGCTGAGCTGGGGCATGGTGTTGAGGGCTCCGAAGTTGCCGGGGCGTGGCCGCCGGGCTGTTTGGGTTCAGCTTGTGGGTTCAGCTGTATGGGTTCAGCTGTGTGGGTTAAAAGGTGGCGCGAAGGCTGAGCTGGCTTACCCGCTGGGTGGCCGTCCCGGTAGCGCCGGCGTTGATCTGTGTGGTGATCTGGCCGAAACCGGCGGTGTTGAAGATACCGGACGGCGCACCGTACTGAGCACGATTGAAGAGATTGAAGACGTCTCCGCGAAAGGCAAGATTGAAGCGCTCCGTGGTGAAGAGACCCTTCTGCAGCGAAGCGTCGACCTGCCACGTTCCGGGAGCGCGGAGGAGGTTGCGCGGTGCGTTGCCGAAGGTGCCGGCGGCGGGAAGGGCGAAAGCGGCCTTGCTGATGTAGAGCTGAGGGGTGCGGCCACCGGTGGGGACAAGCGAAAAACCCGGGAGCAGGTTCGGGCGTTGCGGAGACATCGTGTTGCCGTCGGGCAGCGAGGCGGCCGTGCGCGCCACGGTGACGTTCACCGGCAGACCGGTGCGGGCCACGGCCAGCGAACTGAACTGGAAGTTCCCCAGCAGATGACCGGCGAGGCCGTGATTGAGGTACGTTTTCCCCGTGCCGATGGGGAGCTCGTAGACCGCGTTGGCCGTGAACGAGTGGCGGATGTCTCCGTCACTGCTGGCGCGCTCGCAGCGAATGCAGGCGACATTTTGGGGAAAGTCGGTTTCGCCGCCGGCGTTGTTGCCCACGTTCGTGCCATCGTCGACGGAATGCGACCAGAGGTAGGTGGCGCCGAAGATGAGACCGGAGCTGAAAGGACGCGTTAACGAGGCAATCAGGCCATTGAAGTGGCTGTTGCTGCTGCTGGTCTTGTAATCGACCAGGCCGAACGCGGGGAGCGGCGCGAGACGGGTGGCGGGGTTCAGCGTGTTCACAACGGTGTGCAGGGGCAGATGCGCTCCGTGGCTGCCGATGTACCCGAGGTTGCTGAGGATGCCAAAGGGAACCTTCTGCTCAACGGACACCGACCACTCATGGACCTGCTCGCTGACACGGTCGCGATCGAGACCGCGGGGCGCATTCGAGACCAGGGAAGCGGAGGTGAGGGTGGGCGAGACGGGGTAGCTCGGAACCCCGAGTTGGGCGGCGGTGAAGGAAAGACGTTGGCCGAGGTTGCTGAGGGGTGCGATAAGGTCGCCGAGTTGCGATTCGCCGGCGTAAAGACCATAGCCGGCCCGGAGAACGGTCTGGTCGCGGAGGGACTCCGGAGACCAGGTCAGCGCCACGCGGGGCTGGACGTCCGTACGGCTAGGATTGTAAAAGGTGCTGCCGGCTGGACAGTACCCGCCGGTGCAATGGATCGGGTCGAAGGGGAGATCGTGACCGTTGACGCCGTTGAAGGCGCCGAACGAATCGTAACGGAGCCCCAGGGAAAGGAGGAGGGTGCGGGTGAACTTGTACTGATCCTGAACGAAGAGGTCGAACTCGGTCTTGCGAGCGTCTTCAAACGGGGTACGCGCCAGAAACGTCGCTCCGCTGAAGGCATTGTTCTGGAAGTTCGTGGTGCTGGTGGCGGCGTACTGCGTCTCGGAGGTGCTCAGCAGGTTGAGCTGCACACGGCGCAGGCCTCCGCCGGTTGTCAGGGTATGCCGCCCGAAGACGAGGTTGACGGTGTCCACCAGCGAGTAGGCCGTAGCACCCTGAACCTGCTGCAGCGTGTCGTGCAGGGTGGAGAAGCCGGAGACGGCAACCTGGACGGGTGCCAGGCTATTGTTCTGCGCGTAAAAGGGCGTGCGGTTGGCAGCAACCTGGAGATCGTTCAGGACGTCGCCACGGAAGGTGTGCAGAACAGAGAGGACGGCGTTCTTGGGGTCCTGCTGCGAGGCGAGCGTGTCGCCAACGTACCCGTTTGCGTCGCCGTTCGGAACGAGGAGGCTGGCCTGGTCCAGGTTGTAGCGAAAGTAGGCTGAGGTGCGAGGGCTGAAGGTCTGGTCGATGCGAACCAGGCCGAAGTCTTCGTTTTGAAGCTGCCGGCCGGAGCCGTTAAATTGATTCACGCTGGGGTTCGCCGTGGGGGTCTGGCCGACGGGGTAGTAGGCCAGAAGCGAAGCGAGTGCGGGCGATTTGGCTCGTGTCGCGGCAAGGTAAGCGGAGCTGGGGACGAAGCCGACCAAAGGCTGAACGAGGGCTTGGCGCAGCCCTTCATAGTTCGCAAAGAAAAAGGTGTGGTCCTTCACGATGGGCCCGCCAAGCCCGGCGCCGAATTGGTTAAGACGCAGCGGCAGCCGGCTGCTGGAAAAGAGGGCTCGCGCGTTCAGGATGTCGTTGCGAAAGTATTCATAGACGCTGCCATGGAGGCGATTGGTGCCGGTCTTCGACACGACGTCGACCTGGCCGCCCGTGGTGCCGCCATACTGGGCAGGATAGATAGCGGCTTGCGCGCGAAACTCTGCGATCGACTCCATGGAAAGCTGCACGCGCAGGTCCAGCTTCTGCGACTGGCGCAGGATGCCGGTGGCATCCACCCCATCGAAGGTGACCTTGTTATCGTCGATGCCGCGCCCCGCGAAACGGATGGTGAGCTGGTTGCCGCTGCCGCTGTTGATCGCCCCTGGGATGAGCAGCTCAAGAGCCGCCCAGTTCCGTCCGTTGATGGGCAGGTTTTCAATCTGCGGCGACGAGATCACGCCGCCGATCGCCGCGTCGTCTTTGTCCAGCGCCGCGGCGGCGGCATCCACGGTCACGGTCTCCGTCGAGCTCACAAACGGCAGTTGCACGTCCGACGTGCGCACCTCCCCCACCTCCAGAACGACACCGGCAACCTCTTTGGAAGCAAAACCGGGAGCGGTCACCGTCAGATTGCAGATGCCAAGCGGAAGGCCGGTAAAGACGTAGACGCCGGCGCCGGTGGAGGTGACGGTCTGCCGAAATCCCGTCGTGGGAAACAGCACCGTCACCGTGGCATTAGGCAGCAAAGCGCCGGCAGGATCGGTCAGGGTACCCGTCAGACTTGCACGATCGATCTGACTCAGAGCAGGACCTGCTGAAGCCAGCAGCAGGCAAAGGGCGGCGGATACACCTCTGAGCCGGTTCACGATGAAGTCTCTTTCGAAAAGGTGACACAGATGCTGTTCTGACCGAATCGCAGGCGCGATACGTCCCCTGTTTGCGAGTTGGCAGGCATGGCTTCCCTTACACGCACCCTTTATGCCGCCAAAGAACGTCACATCTCGGTTTTCTATAGAACTGGCAGAGTTGTTGTGTGCCCCCAACATCGCCCGTTTCTGTGAACGAGGCGTCACTTCGGCGTTAAGGAACCATGAAAGTGCGACGCGGAAAGGAATTCAAGTTTAGGAGAGGCTGCTGTGTTCAGCGACCGAGGAGGACACAGCGCCGGGTCATCGCCAGAGCTCTGCCTGAACAGACGAGCTTGCCTCTTGCGGCTGCCCAGCGCGGCTCATGTCGTGAGAGGTCTCAGCTTTCCTCCCGGAGCTTTCGCGATGCTGAAGAGGACTCGTCCGCTGGAATCGAGATGGTGCAACTGCAGCTCCCGTGAGGTAACGGCCAGATGACTGAAGCCGTGGACCTCCTGCGCGTAGGGGCCGCGGGCGAAATCGTCCTTCTTCAGCACGTACAAATCGGCTCCCCCGCCGCCGGAGAGGAAGTGCGTTGTGGGGTGATCTTCAAAGTGCAGCACCTGCAGGTCGTGGTCGTGCCCTGCCATGTAAAGGTCGACGCCGTACTTGCGGAACAACGGGTCCCAATCGCTTATCAACACCGGGTGATCGCCATGCGGTCCATTCGAATACACCGGATGGTGCGCCATCACCACGAGGAAGGGTGTGGTGCGCGGCCGTTGCAGCTGCGCCTCGAACCAACGGAGTTGCTCCGCCTGCTGCTCGGGGGTCAGCGTGAAGTTCGCCCCATGCGGGGCACGCCCGTCCGGGGCAGGCATGTTGCTGTCCAGCACGATGCAGTGCATGAGCGGCTTTTCTGCCGGAAAGTCGAACGTGTACCAGCGCGCGGGCAGGGTCCAGCGTGTCGGCTTGCCGTCGACGCCGCGGCCGGTGCGTGCATAGAGGAGCTCCGCCTCCACTTTGTCCACCGTCGGGGGCAGGCGCTGGTAATCGTGGTTGCCCAGCATCGTGTACGCGGGCCCGGGGAAGAGATCCGCTGGATACATCTCCTCGAACTGCGTCAGCCAGCGCGCGGACGCCGCGCCACCCTCCAGATCCCCATACCAGCTGTCGCCCAGCAGAAACAACGCCTCGGGACGGCCCCCGGCGTTCTCCACAAAACGTCTCATACCTTCGGCGACCTGGGTTTGCGCCGCGAAGCCTGTGCCGCCGCGCAGATCGTTCGGTCCTATGACATCCAGCCATCCCCAATCGCCGAGGATGAGTGCCTGCGCCGCTTGTTTTGCCTTCGGCGCTGGGTTTGCTTGCGGTGCTGGTGGCGTGGGGCGGGGCTGATGGCCGGCGCCTCCTTGGGTTTCGCCGTAACTCAGCGGTGCGACCGCCGTTGCGGCGCTCCAGGCAAGCATCTGGCGAAGGAAGCGGCGGCGTGAACCGGACGAAGAAACATGCATCCCCCGATAACAACACAGGTTGATGAACACGGCGAAAATGCCTTCTCGCCCGGTTTCCGGCGCTCTTTCATCCGGCTGTAACGCGCCTTTCTCCCAATCGCAATCTTCCTGCAACTTGGGGTCTACCTCCGCGCCCTACGGTAAGGGGAACCACTCATTTCTTTCCGCAAACGGACCCGAGGCGCATGCCGCGGCGCCCGCGTGCAAGTTCAGGAACTGGCATACCCATGAAACGATTGTTGTCCCTCGTTACCTTTCTCCTCCTGTTTCTCCTCCTGGCAGTCGCCTCACCCCTGCTCGCCCAGTTTGAAACGGCTTCCGTTCTGGGCTATGTGCGGGACGCGTCCGGCGCGCTTGTGCCTGGGGCGACCGTCACTCTTGTAAACCAGGGAACGCAGACGAAGCAGGAGATCCACGCCACCTCCGGCGGTGCCTTCGAGTTCACCGACGTAAAGATCGGGCAGTATCGCGTGACGGCACAGGCTGCCGGCTTCGACCTCAGCACGACGGAGCCCTTTACCGTGCAGGTCAACGCACGCCAGCGCGTGGATGTCTCCCTGCGCGCCGGCGCTTCAGAGACGGTGACCGTGACCGGCGCCGCGTCGCTCTTGAACACCGATGACAGCGAGCGCGGCCAGGTGATCGGCACGCGTGAGGTAGAGAACCTGCCCCTGAACGGGCGCGCCTACGCCGACCTCGCCGCGCTCGTGCCCGGCGTGCGCCGCGACGTTCTCGAAAACAGCACGGATACCAACCGCGATGCCTCGTTCAACGTCAACGGGCAACGCAGCGAATTCAACAACTTTCTGCTGGATGGCCTGGACAACAACGCCTATGGCACCTCTAACCAGGGCTTCTCGAATGAGGTGATTCCGCCCTCGCCCGATGCCATCTCCGAGTTCCGCGTCGAGACCGACAACTACAGCGCCGAGTACGGCCGCTCCGCCGGTGCCGTCATCAACGTCAGCATTCGCAGCGGCACTGACCGCTTCCATGGCCGCGCGTACGACTACATCCGCAACACGGTCTTCAACGCCATCGGCCCGTTCACTCCACCCAACAACCCACTCACCGGACACCCGCAGAAGCCTATCCTGATTCGCAACCAGTTCGGCGGCACGCTCGGCGGTCCGCTCTGGAAGAACCACACCTTCTTCTTTGGCGATTACGAGGGCACACGGCAGATCGTGCACGGGGTCATGCAGGCGACGGTGCCCACCGCGAACCAGAACGGCACGGGTACGCTCGCGCAGGCCAACGGCGGTTACACCTTTCTTACCTCCGTCGGAGGTGCGGAGTCCTCCACCCCCGTGCCCTTGCTCAACCCCTTCACAGGTCAGAGTTACGCGAACGGTGTGGTCCCTTTCAGCGATCCGTCCGTCTCTGCATTCGCCAAAGGTGTGCTGGGTGCGCTGCCGGCGCCGAATGTGCCCGGGAACCCGTTTTCGAACAACTACGCCTCCCTGCCCGCCGACACCATCAACGACAACAAGGGCGACGTTCGCGTCGACCAGACCTTTAGCCAGAAGACCACCGCCTTTGCGCGCTACAGCGAGCACCAGGTCAACATCCTGTCGCCGCCCAACATCCAGGGCCCGGCGGGCGGCAACAGCAACGGCAGCGTGCAGATCTTCAACCAGCAGATGGCCGGCGGCGTGACCCGCACCATCACGCAGAACGCCATCGTGGATGCCCGCTTCGGCTTCACGCGCACCGATGGCGGCAAGTTCCCTTACGGCCAGGGTCTGCCAAGCCTGATGGCCGGCATCCCCGGCCTGCCCACCGATCCCACCGTGACGCGCAGCCTCAACGTGCAAAGTGTGAGCGGCTTCTCGCAGTTCGGCAACCAGGGCAGCAATCCGCAGTTCCAGAACCCCTACGTCTACAACCCCAAGCTAAACGTCACCCTGCTGCATGGGCGCAACAGCTACAAGCTCGGGTACGAGTACCAGGCCATCTTCACCACTGTCGAGGACTTCAACCCGACCTTCGGCCAATCGACTTACAACGGCAGCTTCAGCTACGCGGGCGCGAACGCGCGGTCGTTGAACGCCGCCGATCCCGGCACCCGCGAAGCCGCGTCACTTGCCGATTTCCTCTTTGGCGCGCAAAACAGCTACCAACTGAATAACTTCGTCGTCACGCACCTGAACCAGCGCATGCACTTCTTCTACTTCCAGGACGATGTCCGGGTGAGTTCGAAGCTGACCGTAAACGCGGGCCTGCGCTACGAGCTGGTCACCCCGCAGTGGGAATCCGGCAACCTGCTCTCAAACTTCAGCCCCGCAACGAACTCCCTCATTCAGGCTTCGCCCGGATCCATCTACAACCGCGCTCTGGTCAACATGCCGAAGCTCGACTTTGCGCCGCGGTTCGGCTTCGCCTACTCCGTCGATCCGAAGACGGTGATCCGCTCCGCCTACGGCATCGGCTTTGCCCAGTTCAACCGCGAGGGTGGCGAGAACCTGCTGGTCTACAACCTGCCCAACGTCGTGAACACGAATGTGAACCAGGTGCCGTCGGCAGCCAACGCGGGCATCTACGGCACAAGCACGCGATTGGCGGTCTGTACCGCGGCACAGGCGCAGACGCCGTACAATCCCGGCGCCCCAACCCCTTGCTTCCGCACCACGACGCAGGGCTTTCCGACCGGCTTCAACAGCCCGTCCATCGTCACGCCGGCCAGCAACTTCAACACGCAGGCACGCTACCTTCCGGCGAACTTGCCCACGGGGTACGTGCAATCCTGGCACCTCACCGTGCAGCGGCAGATCACGCCGGCTTCGACCTTTGAGGTCTCTTATGTCGGCGAGCATGGCGTGAAGCTGCAGGTCCTCGCCGATTACAATCAGGCCACCGCCAATCCGGTGACTGCGACCTGCAATGCGACCGTCATCACGGGCTGCGTCAACCGACTGCTCAACAACCAGGGACGGCCGCTCAAGACGTTCACCACGATCGAAGAAACCCTGCCCTCCGGCTTCCTCTCCTACAACGCCCTGCAGACGAAGTTCGAGCATCGCACGGCCCATGGTCTTTATCTGTTGAATTCTTTCACCTGGTCGCGCGCCCTCGACAACGCAGGCGGTCATCTGGACATCAACGCCGGCGATAACTCCCGCATCAACCTCGCCAATCCGCTCGGCG
Organism: uncultured Acidobacteriaceae bacterium; assembly: GCA_964242495.1. Lineage (GTDB taxonomy): Bacteria > Acidobacteriota > Terriglobia > Terriglobales > Acidobacteriaceae > Granulicella. Next base: position 210,838 of record CAXSZS010000004.1, on the reverse strand, counting down.
ATCGCGGCGTCTCCGGCTATAATCAGCCGCTCAATGAGACGCTCTCGCTCGTCTACGACCTGCCCTACGGCAAAGGCCGCAGCTTCGGCCAGACTGCGCCCTCCGTGGTGCAGCAGGTGCTCGGCGGATGGCAGATCACCGCCATCGAAAACGCCGATAGCGGCTCCCCTGTGAACATCACCTACGCGCCCGACTCCAACCAGGCGGTGAGCACGATCCTGAACCAGCGGCCTAACCAGGTCAGCAACAACGCCGTCGTACCCAAAGCGCAGCGCACCCACACGCCGGGCAACCAGGGCGTCGTCGCCTTGCGGCTCTCTGCCTTCACCCTGCCGAACGAAAACCAGCCCTACGGCAGCGCCGGGCGCAACTCCGTTCGTTTCGATCCCTACTATGATCTGGACCTCGGCCTGCACAAGCAGTTTGCGCTGTATCCCGAAGGCACCGTGCTCGACTTCCGTGTGGAAGCTTTCAACGTCTTGAACCAGGTGAACTACGGCTTCCCCGGCTCAAGCAGCTTCGGCCCAACCTCTACCAGCTTCGGTGTTGTCACCGCGGCCACGACCCTGCCGGCACGCGTGCTGCAGTTCGCCGGCAAGATCATCTTCTAACTTTCCAGACAACGGCTTTCCTCACGGAGCGGGACGCACGGAAACACCGCGTGATCCCGCTCCATCTTTTTCATGATGCGTATCCCCGGCGAAAGCACCTTTCCGTCGCCCGCTGCAAAGGACAATCGTGCTCTTTGAAAAGATCGGTCTCACGACCTTCATCTGCCTTGCCGCGGTGAGCGCCGCACGCGCGCAGACCGCTGCCCCTGCACCCCTCAAGCTCAATCAAATCCAGGTCATCGGCACCCACAACAGCTATCACGCCGGCATTTCGCCCAACGAGGCGAAGCTGCTGCAGGGACGCAATCCGCAGGCCTTTGCAGCGCTGGATTACCAGCACCTGCCGTTAACGCAGCAGTTCAACAGCGGTGTGCGGCAGATCGAGCTGGACGTCTACGCGGACACGGAGGGCGGCCGTTACGCCCATCCAAAAGGCCCGGCCATGGCCGCCGCAGCCGGGCTGCCGGCGGACCCCGATCCTGATCCGCAAGGGCTGATGGCCAAGCCCGGCTTCAAGGTCATGCACGTGCAGGATCTCGACTACCGCAGCACCTGCCAGCCCTTCATCGCGTGCCTCACGGAGGTGCGCGCCTGGTCCAAGGCGCATCCGGATCACATCCCCCTCTTTGTCCTCGTGGAGACCAAGCAGGGCGCGCCCAAGGGTATGCAGTTCACCGAAGCAGAGCCGTTCACGCCCGCTATCTTCGACGCTCTTGATGCCGAGATCCGTTCCGTGTTTCCCCCAGCGGAACTCATCACACCCGATGACGTGCGCGGGCGCTACAAAACGCTCAATGAGGCAGTCCTCGCCGGCAATTGGCCCACGCTGGCCAGCGCTCGGGGCAAGGTCGTCTTCCTGATGGACCAGCGCGTGATGACGCCGGTCTATCTTGAAGGACACCCCGCGCTGCATGGCCGCGTGCTCTTCACCAACGCCGTTCCCGGCCAGCCGGACGCGGCCTTTCTGGAGCGCAACGAGGGTCCTGCCGAAGAAATTACAGCGCTTGTCCGCCAGGGCTACCTCATCCGCGCCCGCACCGATGCCGACACCAAGCAGGCTCGCACAAATGACACCACGTTACGCGATGCCATGCTCGCCAGCGGCGCCCAGATGCTCAGCACCGACTACCCGGCGAACGAACCCGCACGCTGGCCGGGTCACTTCACGGTGTCGCTGCCGGGGGGCGTGGATGCGCGTTGCAATCCCATCAATGCAGCAGGGACGTGCCCGGCGGAGTTGGCAGCATCACGACGGTAAAGCCCCTAGAACTTGAAGCGATAGCGCACCTCGCCAAAGATTTGTCGCGGATCGTTGTAGTGAAAGCCGCCGAAGGTAAGGCTGTTATCGAGCAGGACGCGGCGGTTCTCCACATTCGTCGCGGTGGCGGTGGCCGTGAGGTTTTCGCCGAAGCTCTTGCCGAGCGATACATCGACACTCGTGTTGTAGGGCAGATAATTGTTCGGGTAGGGCGTGGCCGGGTCAGGGTCGCCGTTATGAAATCCGGAGCCGTAGTAAACATTGGTCGCGGCGAAAATCCGGAACGGCAGTGCGGCATTGAACCCGACGTTCAGCGTGTTGCGCTGATCGTGGTCGACCGGCGTGTACGCAAAGCCCAGATCGCAGGCCGGATCGCCGATCGGCGTGCAGATCAGTCCGCCCGTGATGTTTCCCCGTTGTTCGGCGATCTGATTGGAGTAGGCAACATGGGCCTGGCCGAAGCGCCATAGCCGGGGCGAGCGCAGCGTGAGTTCCCAGGCGCGGACGAGGGCGCCATCCACCGTTACCGGGTAGTAAATGCTGGAGTCGCCCACATTCGAATGGTCGAGGAAGTCGTTGATCCGCGTTTTGAAGGTGTCGGCATCGAGCAGCCAGCCGCGGAACGGAATCTGGACGCCAAACTGATGTTCTTCGTCACGTTCTCCATGTAGAGGCTGAAAGTTGGTGTTATTAGCCTGGGCGAACTGAACGATTGGACCTTTCGCGGTGAGCAGCGGCGGCGGTTGATAAAAGCGGCCGTAGAAGCCGCGAAACACCCAGTTGAGCTTCGGCACGCGCACCGCGGCGCCGAAGCGAGGATCGGTTTCATTCTCGGTGAACTGCCCTTGGAAGTGCGTCTCCCGTAGGCCGGCGATGAGCGTGAGCCAGGAAGTCGCCTTGTAGTTATCAGACACATACTCTTCGACCACACCGCCCGAAGCCGCATCTGGAATGAAAAAGGGCGCGGTGCCCGAACCGTCGTTGAAGATCGCGCCGAAGACATAGTTGTCGTGCTGGCCGAAGGAGTAGAGACCGGCCTGCAGGGTGTTGCGCGCGATCTCCGTTGTGAGGGACGCCTGCGCTCCGCCGTATTCGGAGGTGCGGTCCGACGTGGTGGCAACCGGCGTGTCGTTGGGATGGGCCTCGTAGTCGGCCCGGTTGTGATGATAGAACGGCGACACCTGCAGCACGGTAGCGGCGTTGAAGGTGTGTAGCCAGGAGAAGGCCGCCAACCCATCGCTCTCATGCTGGCCGTCACGAAGCCCGCTCGAGTCGAACTGCTGATTCTCGAAGCTGTCCGGATCGGGATCGTAGGGGATCTGAAAGAAATCGCCACGGAGCTGCGTGACCAGGCGAAACTGATCCTTCGGCGTCCGGTTGTAGATAAAGGAAGCAAACCCTCCATAGCCGTTTGCCGCGTCATGAAAGATGTGACCGATGGGCGGGGCGAGGCCATAATCGCTGCGGTTCCCATTCAGACTCGCATAGTAGGCAAACTTCTCCGAATGATCGCCGAAGTTAATCTGATCATTGGTTTGCAGAAAGCTCCCCGCGCTGAGTACCAACTCAGCCTGGCGGTCACGTTCGAAGCCCGTACGTGGGACGACGTTGAAGACACCATAGGTGCGGTCGCCCACATCGGAGGTGTAGCTGCCGCGTTGAACCTCGATATAGTCGATGTCCTTGGGGTCGATCTGCGCCCCGAGATTGCTGGCGATATTGGTGTTCGGAATCTGGACACCGTCGACGAGCCAGCTCACCTGATGGCCGCCGCGCATGTGCAGCATGTCGTGGGTCATGTAGGCGCCCGGAACGTAGTCGGTGATCATGGCGAGGCTGTTGGTGCGGTCCGCGCCTGGGGTTTGCGCGATGTCCTGGCGGCTGATGAGACTGGTGGGCGTGACGGTGTTGACATTGGCCGCGCCAGTGGCATTCTCCACCGTGACGGTCTCTCGCACGGTGCCGATCTGCAGTTCGAAGTGGAGGATGGGCGATGTGTCGGACGCCAAGGTGAGCGGCTGTCGCATGCCTTCAAAGCCGGCCTGCGCAACGGTCACGGTGTAGTCGCCCAGCGGAACAGACGCGAGGGCAAACGATCCATCCTGGCCGGTGATGGCGGCCACAACAAAGCCGGAACGGACGGCTCGGACTTCAACACGGGCGCCGCTGATGGGGCGATGTTGCGGATCATGCACGATGCCATGAATCTGGCCGAAGATGCCGGCATACGCCACCGGTACATGGAGACAAAGAACGAAAAAGCAGCACAAAATCGACTTGCGCAAGGAAAACTCCAAAAGGCCTGTCTCTGGGTGCCTCCGGACGTAAACCGGATCGGCAACCGTATATGCACGCGGGTGCGCACAGATAGCGCTCGTGGCACGGCAAAGCCGGGCTTACAAGACGCGCATCAGCAAATCAGAGATACAGGCTTGTTGGAGGTCCGCGCTTCTGGCGAGATCGATCTCTGGAGATGCGTCGCTTGGACTCAGTCTGGGCCACACCGGACGGGTGGTTTACCAGCGAGGCGAAGATGGCCTCCGCCGTGGGCGCAGCCAGGACATCGCTGTGAATACTGGCAATCGTCCCAGGGCAGTACGGGCACTTTTCAGGCACGGCCGTGAAGACAGTCGCCTGCTGAGCGCGCTGATCCTGTGCACCCAGCCCCATCATGCAGTGGTGCTTTCCATCCCGCCGGCAGCACGCCGGCAAGCCCGCATCCCCATCTGCTCCATGGGCCAGAAGCGGAAGGAGAAGAGGCAGGCAGAAAACCGCCAGCAGCAACATGGAGAGAAGTTTCTTCAACGCTTTCCCAGTGAAACATCCCGGTCCACGCTTCGCAAGAGAGGAGCGCACATCCTTCTATTAAGTCTCTGAGAACGTGGCCATTGGGGAACATGGCCTCTGAGTAAGCGGGTCTAGGGCCTACGCCTCGACTTTCCGCTTTTCGTGCTCCTCGTGGTACTCCTGCTCCGTGTTGATGTTCCACAACGCGGCCTTGTCCACGTAGCCCGCGACCAACCCGTCCACGACGGTCATTGCGGTCAACATCGAGTGGTCCTGGTTGTTGTACTTGTGCATGCCGTTGCGGCCAATCAAGAACAGGTTCTCGAATCCGTCAGTCCAGTCCCGCAGCTCCTCAAAACGCTCATAGGTGCCGAAGTACGCGGGATAGGTCTTCGGTACGCGCACCACATGCGCATCGGAGACGGCGCCGGCATCGAGGATGCCGATTTTCGCGACCTCTTCGATGGCGAACGTCTTCATGGCCTCATCGCTCTTCTTCCAAAGCTCATCTGTCTCGTAGCAGAAATACTCGAGACCGATCCACACCTTGCCCGGATCGCTCACGAGATAAGGGCTCCAGTTGTTGAAGATTTGCAACCGGCCCAGCAACACATCGGGCTCCTGCACATAGATCCAGGTGTCCTTCAGCAGCCCGCCATCGGGCTCCTTTACCTTCAGGTGATCGCAGAGCAGGCCGACCGTGATGAAGTCCCGATACTCCAAACCTTCGCTGACCTCGCGCACATTCGCGGGCACAGGGGTGTCCATCGCGCGTACCAATTCGCGCATGGGCATGGTGGAAAAGACATAGTCTCCGCGAAACGTTGTACGCTTGCCGCCGGCATGGCTCGCATGCACGCCCGTCACGCGCTGGCCCGAGCACTCCAGCCCATCCACGCTCATCTTGAAGTGGATCTCGCCGCCCAGGCGCACGACCTCCTCGGCGACATGCTCCCATAGCTGCCCGGGACCAAACTTTGGATACATGAAGCGCTCAATCAAGCTCGTGTCGGTGTTTTTTTGCGCTACATCGCCCGAGTTCTTGCTTCCGCCCCGCACCAGGGATCTCCGGACGAAGTGTTTCACCGCGGTCGTCAGACTCAAGCCCTTGATGCGCTGCGCGCCCCATTCGGCAGAGATCTTTTCGCAGGGCGTTCCCCACACCTTTTCCGTATAGCTCTTAAAAAATGTAAGGTAAAGCTGTCGCCCAAACCGGTTAATCAGAAAGTCTTCCAGGCTCTTCTCCGGCTTGATCTGTCTGACCCGCGAGCGCAGATAGCTGAGGCTGACCTTGATCGTGCGTACCAGGCCCAGGTTCGCCAGGGTTCTTCCGGTCAGCTTGATGGGGTAATCGAAGAATTTGCGCAGGTAGTAGATGCGGCTCTTGCGCGGCCGGATCAGCATCACCAGATCAGGATCAATGGCCGCCTGCGCCGGATCGACGTCGACCACCGTCTCCGTATGCCCGTGCTGCGACGGGATCGGCGCGCCATCGGCCTCCGTCTCATCGGTGTCGGTATCAATCTCAACGGCCAAGGCCACAGCCCCAGCGCCAGCGCCGTCTTCCTCCAGCCGAGGCATCGCGAGCCGGCTTCCATTGTCCCTGACGGGCAAGGACCGGTGCTGCCCCTGGTAGGCAATCTCCGCGGGGGGTCCGCCGGCGGCGCCGTCCAGCTCCGGCGGCATCAGGTCCATCCACCATCGCATCACACGGTCCGACTTGGAAAAGAAACGGTGGCCCCCGATGTCCATGCGGTTGCCCTTGTAGCGGATGGTGCGGGAGATCCCGCCAATCTCATCCGAGGCCTCCAGGATGATGGGCTTGATGTCGGTACGGCGTAGCATCTCCAGCGCGGCGGTCAGGCCTGCTGGACCCGCACCAATGACGATGGCGGTTTTACTCATTGGCTGAAAGATCTCCTGGGTACGTCACCGGAGTCGAATCGACCCGTGAGTGCAGAGGGAGACGCACCCCTGTACGAGTGTCCGTGGGATCAGGGCAAGAGTCAACCTGGGGGCTGCCACCGGACAGCCAAACGTTTCTTCGCTGCTCAGCAAGCAGCCGCACAGAGCCCACGATTTATCATCAGACCACGCGCATACGCGCAGCGAAGGCCCCATGAACCTCCATCATCTTTCGATTGACGATCTCCTGTTGAAGCGCCGCAGCCTGCGGCGGAAACTGCTGGAAAGGAGTGACTTACGCGATCTGCGCATCGCTGTTCTAGGCGGCTCCACCACCTCTGAACTCGTGGATCTCTGGGAGTTGCTTCTGCTCAGCGAAGGCTTCAGGCCGGTCTTTTATCAGACGGAGTATGGCCGCTATTACACGGATACCGTCCTGTCGCCGGAAGGGATCGTCGCATTCCGACCGGAGCTGGTGTACCTCCACACCACGGTTCGAAACATCGAGCATTTCCCGTCGCTCGGCACCACCGAAGAGCAGCTTCCGGCAGAAATCGCCGCCGAACTTGGCCGTTTCCAGCAGATCTGGGACGCACTTGACGAGAAGGTCGGCTGCGGGATCATCCAGAACAACTTCGAACTGCCGCTGTGGGCATCGCTCGGCAACCTCGATGCCGTCCTCCCTGGCGGCCGCAGCCGCTTCATCACAGAACTCAATCTCCAAATGGCCCGAGAGGCCTCGCGCCGGCCCAAGCTGATGCTGCAAGACATCCATAGCATCTCCGCCCGCCTAGGCCTCCGTCACTGGTTTGATCACGACCGCTGGTTCAGCTACAAGATCGCCCAAACGATCGAGGGCCATTATGCCTTGGCGCAGTCGCTTACCTCGGTGGTGCGCGCCCTGTACGGCCGTTCGCGCAAGGTCCTTGTGCTCGACCTCGACAACACGCTTTGGGGCGGCGTCATCGGCGATGACGGTGTCGACCGCATCAAGATCGGCCGGGAAACGCCTGTTGCCGAGGCCTACACCGCCTTCCAGGAGTACTGCCTGGCCCAGCGTGAGCGCGGTGTGCTGCTCGCCGTCTGCTCGAAAAACAACGAGGACGTCGCGAAAGCCGGCTTCGGGCACCCGGATTCGGTGCTGAAGCTGGAACATTTCTCCGCCTTTAAGGCCAACTGGGAACCCAAAAGCGAAAATATCCTTCAAATCGCGCAGGAGCTGAACTTGGGGGTCGACAGCTTCGTCTTTGTCGACGACAATCCCGCGGAGCGTGCCCTCGTCGGCGCGCAGGTCCCCGGCGTCGCCGTACCCGAGGTGGGCGACGAGGTCTCCAAATTCATCGGCATCCTTGAGAGCGAACGCTACTTCGAGACGGCTTCGCTTGGGGAGGAAGACCTTAAGCGCGCCCGGCTTTATACGGAAAACACACAGCGCGCGACCCTGGAGCGAAAGTTCGCCAACTACGGCGAATATCTCAATTCGCTTGAGATGACGGCGGAAATCGGCAGGTTCCGCCCGACCTATCTCGAGCGTATCGCCCAGCTCACCAATAAGTCCAATCAGTTCAACCTCACCACCCGTCGCTACACCCTCGCCGAGATGGAAGCCGTAGCCGGTGACGATACCTTCATCCCGCTCTATGGCCGGCTCGCCGACCGCTTCGGCGATAACGGCCTTGTCTCTGTCGTGATTGGCAGAAAGGCAGGCCGGCAGCTCCACATCGAGCTCTGGCTGATGAGTTGCCGCGTCCTCAAACGCGACATGGAGCGCGCCATGCTCGACGCGCTCGTTGCACAGGCACGCGCGGCCGGGCTGGACAGGATCATCGGCTACTATTTTCCAACACCAAAAAACGGCATGGTCGCCAGCCATTACGAAGGTTTGGGTTTTCAGCACGTCAGCACCAAAGACAGCGGCGCCTCTGTATGGTCGCTCGAGGTGTGGGATGAATCTCCGCAGAATCGCCACATTCAGGTGCAGATCCCGGACGTGCTCCTGGCTCGTTGATCGCGGTTCTTCGAGCCTTTCCTCCCCGGATCGCTTCTTATGCGCGATCACACCTTTGCGGCCGGAATAGGAGCAAGATCACAAACTCGTACCGTGTACTCCCGTGAGAGACTTGAAAACGAATGTCACACGTTCTGGTCACTGGCGCTTCGGGCTTTTTTGGTGGTGTTTTGAAACGGCGATTGCTTCGCGAAGGCAACACCGTCGTCAATATCGATCTCGAAATCGATGAGGACAAGGGCCTTCCCGGCCTGACCAGCATCCAGGGTGATCTTCGGGATACGGCTCTGGTGCGACAGGTCTTTCAGGAGCACCGGTTCGAGGCCGTCTATCACGTCGCTGCCCAGCTTGCGCACGGCAAGATGGACAAGCACCTGCTCTGGACTTCCAACGTCGACGCCACCCGCATCCTTGCCGAGACCGCACGGGATGCCGGGGTGCGCCCCTTTGTGTTTTTGTCCAGTAACTGCCTCTGGGCCTCCAATCTCGGCCATCCGGTCAACGAGGAAACCGATGCACCGTCCCCCGTCGAGATCTACGGCCGGTCCAAGCTCGAAGGCGAACGGTTGCTCGAAGATTTTCGCCAAAATCTCGACGTCGTCGTGATCCGCTGCCCCACCATCATGGACAGCGGGCGCCTTGGGCTTCTCGCGATCCTGTACGAGTTCATCGATGACGGCAAAACCGTTTGGGTCGTCGGCGACGGCAGCAATCGCTACCAGTTCATCTACGCCGACGACCTGGCGACCGCCTGCATCCAGGCTGCCGCCCATGGCACATCCGACCTCTTTCACATCGGCTCCGACAATGTCCGCACCATGCGCGAGGTCTACGAGTCGGTCATCCAGGCTGCCGGCCGGAAGCCCGGCTCCCGGGCGGCCAAAGCCAGGGTGCGCTCGCTGCCCAAGGTGCCCACCCTCACGGCCATGAAGCTCGCCTACGCGCTCAAGGTGTCGCCGCTCGGTCCGTATCACTACAAGATGATCGCGGAAAGTTTTCTCTTCGACACCGGTCGCATCAAGCAACGCCTTGGATGGCGGCCTACCCTCACCAATGAAGAAATGCTGCTCCGCGCCTACGACTATTTCTCAGAGCATCGCCGCGAGATTGAGGCCCGCACGGCGGTCTCCGCGCACCGCAAACCCGCGGCGATGGGAGTGATCCGTCTTCTGAAATGGATATCCTAACGTGGGTCTCCTGAAACGGATCCTAGGATCACGTACCTCCTTTGGCTTCGACCGTATCGACGCCGCTGTTCTTGCCGCCTACAGCGCCATCCTTGCCTGGACCATCGCGCACCACGAGCAATGGTTCGACGAATCGCAAGCCTGGCTCATCGCTCGCGACTCTTCGCTGGGCGACATGCTCACGCACCGGCTGCGGTATGAAGGCGCACCCCCGCTTTGGCACCTGATCCTGTGGTTCCTCACCCGCATGCACGTGCCCTTCATGGCGATGAACTGGGTAGCGGCTGCCTTCGCGGTAAGCGGCATGGCGGTCTTCCTTCGCTATGCGCCCCTGCCCCGCCTTTTCCGCATCCTGATACCCTTCACCTTCTTCTTTCTGTATCAATACGCGGTCATCGCCCGCAGCTACGTCCTGTTTCCGCTCTTCGTCTTTCTTCTCTGCATCCTGTACCGGGACGAGCGCCTGCGCGTGCTGTCATTTGCCGTCGTTTGCGCGCTTCTCACCAACCTCAATATCCATGGGCTGCTCTTCAGTGGGTGCATGGTCCTGTTGTATGCCGCCAAGCTCTACCGCCGGCCCAGGTCCGCGTACTGCCCCAGCCGCAGGAGCGTTGCCGCTGCGCTGCTGCTCTACTCCGTTTCTGTGCTTATCGCGGTATACGTTGTTCTGCCGCCCCCGGACGTCAATTTTGCCATCCAGGGCAAGATCGAGAAATACAAGAGCGGCGGCCTGCTCGGAAAGCTCACACCTCCCGAGAGACTTCCTCCCGGCGCGCCCAAGCTGGACCTGCCCTTACCCGTCGGTCCGCAGCCCGTCCCGCGCATGAACGGCTTAGAAAGGGCGATCTGGAATCGCAGCCACGGTACGACCGGCAGCTTGTTTCAACAGAAGCTGCTGAACCGGCTGATCGCGTATGTCTCCCTGCTTGACTATCCGGTCTCCTCGTCCAACCTCCTTGCCCTTGCCTTCCTCCTTTCGCTGGGCCTTTGGCTGTGGTCGCGCCGTGGTCTCGTGTTTCTGCTGCCCTACGTTGTTCTGCTCACCTTTGAAGCCATGGTTTGGACGTGGGTTCATCAGACCGGCCTGCTCCTGATCGCGCTCCTGGCCGCCGTGTGGCTCGCGGGCGGTCATCCCCAGGTACGCGGCCGCCGCTGGTTCACTCCCTTTTTTGCCGTCACCTCACTCTGCGTCATCACCACCCAGATCGGCTGGACCCTGTTCTCCGTCGACTACGACACCCGGTCTTTGTACGACCCTGGGCATGTCGCCCACGACTTCCTCGTCAGCCGCTACCCAGGCAAACGGATCGCCGCCTTCACCTTTCAGACGCCCAACGTCCAGCCTTATGCGCCGGGCAACATGTTCGTCAACCAGGAACACGCTTTCTGGGTCTGGAGCTCGGAGGTCAACATCAACCAACGCCGTACCGAGGCCCTCGCGCTGCATCCGGATGTCATTCTGACCGGCGATGAAGACTTCGGCCACGAGCTCATCTCAAATCAATGGATGACGCTTTTTCCCACGAACGAGCATCTCGACACCTCCATGCTCCAGTACTGGCAGGAGCACGGCTTCCACGAAACCCATCGCTTCTGCGGTGCGCGGCCCGTCCGCTTCGGCTTCGCCAATACCACCTGCGATGTCATCCTAGAGCGCAATTGATCCTCGTCCACCCGCATCGCCAAGGGCCTCGATTGGGTGTAAACTCACACGCAATACTCGAGAACACAATCTTTTCGAGACCTTCGACATTCCCGAAAACCAAAGCGGCTTGGATCCGCCGGAAAGGGACCGCGCCGGAAAGTGAGTAAGCGCAAAGCTCTGCTTTCACAAGCCCCGCATGAAAATACAGCTGCAGTTCCACCACGTCGGCTACGTCGTAAAAGAGATTCCTTCTGCCACGGAAACCCATGTTGCCCGCTTTGGCTATCAGGTCGTCACCCCTGTGATCCATGACCCGGTGCAAACCTCGAAGGTGCAATTTCTCCAGCTTCCCGGAGACCGGGCGTACCTTGAGTTCGTGGCGCCCGACGGTCCCGACAGCAAGCTTGCCGGCGCGGTCAAACGCGGCGGCGCGCTGAACCATCTCTGCTACACCGCACCCCGCTTGGAGGACGCCGTCGCCCATCTTGAGGAACAGGGGATGCGCCTCATCTCAGAACTTTCTCCCGGCGTCGCCTTCCACCAGCGACGCCTCTGCTGGCTACTCAGTGGTATGGTCCCCATCGAGCTGGTGGAACGCACATCGGACCATGATCTTTGCACGCCGGGCATGTAGCATGATCTTGATCCGGTTACCTCGCATGCCACTTATGAACAATCTTGTTGAACGATCTTTGATGAACAATTCTCTTCTGGACCACATCTGCTCCAAACCTCAATGCGCTGATTAAGGGCCATGGAACATGCTCTTCAACTCCTACCCGTTCCTTTTCATCTTTCTGCCCGTCGCCCTCATCGGCTATCAAATCGCCGGGCACTTTCACAGGCGGGCCATAGTCATCTGGCTCGGGTTGGTGTCGCTGGGCTTCTATGCCTACTGGAAGCCGGCCTTCCTCGTCCTGCTGCTCGGCTCCATCAGCTTCAACTATCTTTCAGCCTCACTGATCAGCCGCCAGCTTCCCAATGCTGTCCCCTCACGTGTCTGGCTCTGGGCCGCCATCGCCGGCAACCTCCTCGCGCTCTGTTATTTCAAATATCTATTCCCATTTCTCGGCTTCCTAGGCCGGGCCACGCATTCGGCGCACCACTGGACCAAAGTTCTTTTACCGTTGGGCATCTCGTTCTTCACCTTCACCCAGATCGCCTATCTCGTCGACCTTCAGCAAGGTGTCGCCGCACAGCAGGACTTCTTCAGCTACCTTTTGTTCGTCACCTTCTTCCCTCATCTCATCGCCGGCCCCATCCTGCACCACAAAAGCATCATGCCGCAGTTCCAGCAAAACCGCCGCTACCGTCTGCAGATGAACGACCTCGCGGTCGGGGCTACCTGGTTCACCATGGGCCTGATCAAGAAAGCGGTCATCGCTGATTCCCTGGCCCCCACGGCCAACATCGTCTTCGGTGCAAAAGGGGCCGTGCCGGTTGGCGCTGCCTGGCTCGGGGTCGTCACCTACGCCTTTCAACTGTACTTCGATTTTTCAGGATATTGCGACATGGCCTGCGGCCTAGCGCGCCTGTTCTCGATCGACTTCCCGCTGAACTTCAGTTCGCCCTTCAAGGCAACCAACATCATTGACTTCTGGGCTCGCTGGCACATTACCCTCACGCAATACATCGCCAGCTATCTTTACAGCCCCATGCAGATCGTCATCAGTAGGCGCCGTCAGGAGCAGGGCAAGAAGGTTTCGCGCAAGGCCCAGGCCACGCCTGAAGGCTTTCGCAACATGATCGCTGTCCCTACGGTGCTCACCATGACCATCGCCGGCGTGTGGCACGGCGCCGGCTTTCAGTTCCTCATCTTCGGCCTGCTGCACGGGTTTTACATCACCTGTGTTCATGCCTGGCGTACCTTTTTTCGCCGCACCGACGCGGAGCTGGCCTCACTCTCGGCCTTTCGCAAGCGGCTGAACCACCTTTCGGCCGTCGTCCTGACCTTTAGTGCCGTGGTGTTTTCAGACATCTTCTTTCGCGCGCCAAACACACGTGAGGCCCTGAAGCTGCTCCGGCGCATGGTGGGACTGCATGTCCCCGTCTCGATCCGGCCCGTTGTCTTTGAAAGCTTCACGCGGCCCGTGGTGCTGGTGCTCCTTGCCGGGCTTATCTGCTGGGGCCTGCCCAATACGCAACAGATCCTTGCCCGCTATAAGCCCGCTCTCGAACTCACCCCGGCTGATGGCAAAGAGCGGTTGCTGCCCATCTATTGGAAGCCCACCCTGGCCTGGGGGCTTGCAGTCGGTGCGCTGTTCATGCTCGGCCTGATACACGCCCAGGATCCTTCCACGTTCTTGTACTTCCAATTCTGACGACAGCACACCCAGGAGTTTTCCCGCTTTGTCCACCGTTCCCGCTTTGAGGACCACCGAACAAGAGATGGCGGCGCATCTCACATCGTCCAGGGCTGAATCCGTCGCCCGGCGTTATTTCGCGGTGGCCATCGGGATCTGCCTGCTCTTCTATCTCTTTCCCTTCTTCGCCATCCGCTCCGGCCTCAAGCCACAATGGACCTTGTCGTACTGGGGCAGTGTCGTCAATGTCAGCTATGGAAACCAGCGCCAGGACGCCGACATCGTCATTTTCGGCGACTCCACTGCTGCCACCAATTTCGACCCGGTACGCATGAGCCGCGACCTGCACCTCAAGGTCATCGTGCTTCCCAATGTGTCCACCAGCCTTCCCGTCAGCGGCTACGATCCCCTCCAGCGTTATCTCCGCGCCAACAAGACACCCCGGCTCATTATCTTTTATCTCTCCGGCTGGGACCTGGACTTCATGCACAACCCATTTACCCAGATCGTGGAGGAGGGCGAAGAGATGCTCCTCATCCACGGCTCCTGGCCGGAACTGTTTCACTACGCCGCCAGGAAACCACGCCAGGCTTTGATGTTTCCACTACACTTCTACGCCAGCACCAACGCCGTAGGGGATATCGCCTACTTTCGCGAGCACACCGTTCCTAAGCTCGAACAGGGCCACATCGTGCAGTTGAACCATGAGGTGCCCATGAAGTCGACTTGCAAATTCGATCCCGGCCGCATCCTGAGCAGTGCTGCCGACAGCTCTGTTCGTGAGGGCGTCCGCGAGTTTACTCGGCCTGGAACCGAAAGTGTTGTCGTCATTTCCCCTGTTCCTAAGTGCAAATACATCGACCGAGTCAGGCGGGTCGAGCACCCCAATCTCGAGATACCGCCGTTGCAGGTGCTGCCGGCCAAGAACTTCCGCGAAGACGGATGGCAGGCGCATATGCTGAGCAGTGCCATCGGCCCCTCCACGGACTACCTCGAGGCCGTCGTTCGGCAGAAACTCGCCCCCGCCCAGCCCCTCGCACCGCCATCCTCGCCGGCATGCCGGGGCCGGCTCTGTCCCCCAATTTCGTTTACAGTAGAAGATTGCGTAACCATGCGTTGGCGCTGGAGGAAACTCGTTGGATCCCATCCTTGAACAGCTGCAGCCTATCTTCCAGGACATTCTGGACCAGCCGGACCTGGTCATCACCCGCCAGTCCGACGCTGCCAATGTTGAGGACTGGGACTCGCTGGCGCACGTCAACATCGTGACCGCCATTGAGCGTCGTTTCAAGGTCAGGTTCGCTCTGGGCGAACTACAGGAACTAAAGAATGTGGGCGACATGGTCGATCTCATCAAGGCGAAGCTGGCCGCGAGCTAATGTCTCCGCTCGTACTGAAAGCCTGCGTCCCATCAACGCGTGAGGCGCATGCGGCCTTGCCAAAAAGTGGCCCGTTCGCCATGTGGATCGAGCACACTGACCTCGCACTCGTATTCGCCGGGCTCGAGCTTGCTCAGGCCCACGGTGAAGCGCAGAGGCGTGACGCCGAGACGCGTGTTGGGCTGCGGTGTCACGGCCATCGATGCCGTCTCAAACGCTTTCTTTCCGTCCCGATACAAGGTGACAAAGGCAATTAAGGGCGACTCGGAAGCCGGCGTGGACGGCGTTGAAGAAGGCGCGACGGATGCCACCGGCGACGTTCCACCCTTGGCATAGGCCTGCAGGTAGATGAACAGTGGGCGATCCAGATTGAATACCCGGGTCACGCTGGGGATCAGCTTTTGTCCTTCCTGCACGAGAGGATTCGCGGCATCGTTACGGGCGGCTTCCTTACCGCTCGCAGCGTTGAAGAGCGCGCTCTTCAACGCCACGCGCTGGCTGCTCAGCACAACGGAGCTGACCGGCACACGGCGAACCTCCTTGTTCAAGTTGGGAATGACGAAGTTGGTTTGATAGGTGCCGATGCGGCCCGTTTCGTCATCGCGCGCCAGAAACTTCAGCGTGTAATGGCCGGGGGAAAGGGTCAACCCGGCGTCGTACTCGATGGGTCGCTTGGCAAGCTCGGCCGCGGTCGCGTCCGTGAGCTTGATGTTGACGTTGTCCCGTACATTGCTGACGGTCATGCCGCCCAGATCGTCCTTCACTTCGCAGACGAAGTCGATCAGCGTATGGTCCGCGCCGAACTTCTTTGCGAGGGCCAGCTCGCGGCCGGGAATCTTGACCATGAGGGGCACGTAGTATTCGGCGCGGTTCAACTGAAAATAATTGATCTCCAAAGCAATGGTGAGATCCGTGATCGGGTCGCCCAGCATGAGCGCATCTTCCAGCTGCCGCTCCTTGTCGGCGGCGTTGAACTGCGCGAACTCCTTGCGCGCGAAGTAGCCCTGGCGATAGTCGAGCTTCGCATCTTCATGGCCGTTGAGCGTGATGCCGATCTTGCGAAAGTGACCGTTGGGCGCTGTATTCGTGGTGTAGTAGCCGAGAATGTAGTAGTCGGAGATGGCCTTTTGCGCGTCGGTGATGCCGCGGGTGAGGTCGTTGTTGTCCAGCAGCGCCTTGCCGCCGGTGTCCGCGGCAAGCGTGTACATGGTGTCCTGCGACTGCTCGCGACGGCCGGTTTGTGCCAGGGCGGCCTGGCCGTTATACATGCCGACGTTGCCGGGCGAGCCTTGCGTGGCATCGCCCAGCGGGGCCTCTGCCACAAGGCCGCGTGCATCGACAGGCCAGAAGGAGACGCCCATGCGCACCGCCGCGTCCACGGTGGCATGCAACTGCGCCTGATTGTCGACGCCGTTCAGCCGCATGCCGCTGGCAAAGTAGATGAGGGCTTTCTTTTCGCTCATCTGGCCCAGCATGTTGGCGGCGGTTTGCAGGGCGGCCAGCTGGCGATCCGTGTTGAAGACGTTGAACTCGCTGTCGTCCTGCCCGAAGGCTGCGCCGGTATCGGTACTGGCGGCATCTTCGATCGATTCGACGGAGCCCTGGCCTTCACCGACGACCATGGTTTCGAGGATGCTCAACAGGCGGTTGCGGTCTGCTGTGAAATCCTGCAGCACATCGACCGATCCGCCGCCAAAACGCAGAATTGAGACGAGGTCGGCCGATGTGATCTGCGTGCGCACAAATTTCTCCGCCGCCGCGAGCGCACGCTGCTGGTCGAGCGGCGGAAGCGCAGTCATGTCGAAGTAGAAGGCCAGCAGCCGGTGATTGCGGTAGCGGGCATCGCCGGCGCGATTGCCCTCCCCGCTGCTGCCCGTGGCTTCAGGCGCAAGCGCTGTGCGCGAAAGGCGCTTGTAGATGGTGATCTGTTCGTCTTCGGGGTGCAAGGGCGTCAGCGGATCTGCAGTTGTAGGCAACGCTTCGTGTTCGCAGAAACGGATCGTCTGCGGTGTGCCGTCTTCCGTCACCGCAAAGTCCTTCGCCGTCAAACCGGGAAGGAAGTTGCCCTTCTTGTCTTTGGCGACAACGGTTTCTACAACGAGCTGCGACTTCACGGTCAGCGTGTACGTGCCGGCTTGGCTATCCGGCTTGTTGGAGCCAATCTGCTGGCCTTGCAGGCTGGGTTGAACAAGCTCCGAAAGCGCACAGAGGAAGAGGAGCACTGCAATCACGCGCAGGCAACACAGTGAACGGGGTGGGCGCATGATCAAAACCTCAGCCTTCCTGTGAGTTGCATGGTGCGCATGGCGTTGACGCCCGAGGGCAGGCCAAACGTTGTACTGTTCACAGTCGTGTTCCAGGTGGTGAAGACGACGTGATTCAGTACGTTGGTCGCATCGAGTCGCACGTCAAAGTTGAGCGGTTCGCGCAGCTTGAAGGTCCTCGCAACCGACCCGTCCAGGCTGAACTGATCGGGGCCAAGAATCGAGTTCCGGCGGGCCGTACCCCACTGTCCCGGCACGGGCGCGGTGTAGGCCGAGGCGTTCAGAAAGTAGCCCGCGGGCGTGGCCGGCGTACGACGCACCGGCATGCCGGTCTGGTCGGGCCGCACCGTGCCCGTGACGCCGGTACCCGGCACGGTTTCGTAATACACCGGCGTTTCGGGCAGGCCACTGCCGGTGGAGATCGTCGTGTCCGCCGTCCATTGCTTGAACAGACGCCCACGCCAGCCGGTGAACAGTGTGCCGCCGTGCAAGCCCATGCCGCTGGTGTATTGCAGCTGCGCTCTCAGCAGATGCCGTTGATCGAAGGAGGAAAGGCCGCGTTCGCCGACCCGCAAATCAAGCCAGTTTTGCGCGATGGTGGGCGACAGGTTCGAGGCGCCCGAACCGCTCGCTGCCCCGCTTGTAGTCGCGGCGGCTGTGGTGATATGGCCCTGTGCGCCGAGTTCTGCATCGTTGTCGATCGATTTCGAATAGGTGTACTGCACGCTGGCGAGCAAGCCGCTACGCAAGCGGCGTCGCAGCTGCACCTGGCCCGATTCCCGTGTAGAGTTACCATTCGAAGTGCGATAGACGAAGCCTCTCGGGCGGCCGGGATAGGGATCTTCAACGCCCGGCGCGTCGGCGTCCGGCGCATAGGTATTGGGCAGAAATTCCTGCATGCCGCGCGTGCCCTTGATGCCGAGGTAGGTGGCCGAAACAACAAGCGCGCCGGGAAGATCGCGCTGCAAGGCAAGCTGCCAGGTTTGCGCGTAGCCGACGCGGTAGTTCGGGTCGATGCCGAAGGTGTCGCTGGTGGTGCCAGCGCAATCGCGAAAGCCGTTGACCAACGTGAGTGGACAGGTAGCGCTGTTGGAGACGCTGACACTCTTCGACAGCGGCGCCTGCTGTGCCATCAGCTGCGCCGAGGACAGGTACACGGAGGTGTCGTCGTAGATGCCGTACCCGGCGCGCACCACCAGCGTGGACGCGGGCAGCGGTCGCCACGAAAGACCCACACGCGGCTGAAAGCCAAGCAGGTCCGGACGCACCAGGGCAGCCGGTAGACTCTGGCCGCTCAGGGAACCTGTGGGGCTCGAGCCAAGCACCGGCGCGACTGAGGCAAAGTTCGAGGCAACGTCAAGGTTCACAAGTCTGCCGAAGAGCTCCGTCATGGGCGCACCATACTCCCAGCGCAGGCCGGCGTTGAGGGTGAGCTGCGGCTGCACGCGGAAGTCATCGGTCACGTACAGGTCCGAGTCCGATTGGCGAAAGTACTTGTCGGGGTTGCCGAAAGCAACGGCGCTGGCATCGGGCACACCGAGCAGGAAGTCCGCGAGATCGGAGCCGGTGGTGGTGCTGGCCGCACTGCTGTTTGCGCCTCCGGCCTGCGTGGCCGCGCCTGTGAACGAAAAAGTGCCGCGCGGATTTTGCTGCTGGAACTCGTTGAACTCCTGCCGGCGGAAATCGCCGCCGAAGGTCACGTTGTGCTTGCGATGCACCCATTGTCCCGAAGCGGACAGCCCATCGGTGCGGTTGCGATTGAAGGCGCTGATGCCATCGGTAAGCGCGGTGATGCCGCTTGAAAACACCAGTGTCGGCGGGCCCCAGTTGGTGGGGTCCTGCGCACTGCCCGTGATGCCGGCCTCGCCGGAGATGTTGGCGCGGTTCTCAAATTGCGGCAGAATGTTCGTGCGCAGACGGCTGAAGGTGTAGCCGAGATTCGCAATGACATTATGCGGCAGGCGATGCGACCACTGGACGTTGCCGTTGATGCCCAGTGTGTCCGTGGTATCGCGAAAGTTGAACAGGTTGATATTGTCGGCGCGTGCACTGTTGAAGGCAAAGCCGCCGTAGATCGAATCGCGACGACCGAGGCTCTTGTCCAGTCGCGATTGCAGCGAATCACTGTGCACGTTGCTGAGCACCTGCCGTCCGTAGTTGTAGCGTGCATCGCCGGTCAGATTCGGCAAAGGGTACAGCTGCAGCAACGCGGCGGCCGGTGCCGTGACGGGAATGGCGCCGGTGAATGGCTGGCCGCTTCCTGGGTTGTAGATGGAGATCGGCTGCCCGAGCGAGTTGACGATGCCGGACAGATTGCCCGCGCGCTCGGCGACCGTGGGAACCAGGCCGGCATCGGTTTCCGCGGTGCGATTGCGCGTCCACTGATAGGCAAGGAAGAAGTTGGGACCATGTGGCAGCAGGCGCGGAATGCGAAGCGGCCCACCCAGCGTAGCCACGCCCGTGATGCGGCTATAGCTCGCCTTGGGCAGCATGAGGCCGGTGAGCGAATACGGTCGTGCATCGAAAGCGGAGTTGTCGGCGATAGCACCGACGCTGCCGGTGTACAGGCTTCTGACGCCAGGGCGTCGATTGCCGAACGCCGGCGCGATCGAGTAGCGCGAGGTGGCGGCGTTGTTTTCACTGCCGTTTACCAGCAAGCCGTCGGCAGCTTGTTCGCTGCCGGCGTCGGTTGGTTTCGGTGACTCCAGAGCTGTCGCGTCCTCAGGGTGCGGGGACTTCGCAACAACCGCATTCGCAGTGCGCGGTTGCAGTGTCGCGGACTCAGGGACGACCGTTTGCGATTGCGCAAGCATGGCCTCCAACGAAAGCAATTTCAGCACCCAGGCACCCTGCTGTGTGTCGGGTGCGATGGTGGCTGTGCCGTCCTGCGGCACGAAGCCGCGCCTCTCGATGTGCACCTTCCATGTGCCGTTGACGAGGTGTGTGAATTGATAGAAACCCTGGCTATCGGTCACCGTGGAGAGCTGCGTCTCGCCCTGCGTGAGCTGCACGGTGGCACCGGGGATGGGAAGGCCGGCGAATAGGACTTGCCCGTGGTAGTCCGATGCTTGCGCCCGTGCTGAAGCCGTCACAGCGGCGGCCGGGAGCAGCAGGCAAAGGCCTCGCGCGATGCGCCGCCCTGTGCCTTGCCACGCTGTGTGCCTTTGGTCGCTGTTCGACATTGCACCCCGCTGTAGTCCCTATTTGCGAACAGCATTTCAGAACAGCATTTGTGTTTGGTCCATCATCGCCGCACGTACATGGGCTGCGTAGATTAGTTCTCGGTGGGCATCTCGACATGGTCCACAACCAACGTTTGCACGGGCTCCTTCGCCGCGTCCAGATGCAGACCGAGTTGTTCTTCCAGTGCCTTGAACAGTGGGGGTGCGGTGGAATCGTCCGTTGCCGGAGCATCGTCCTGTTTCCAGTTGAGCTCGAAATTGTACCTGCCGTCCATAGAAGTTTTGTCGAGCACGGGACGATTCACTTCGCCTGAAAGAAAATCGGTCATTGACTTCATAGGTAGGTAATGACCGATGAGATGTCCATTCCCAACACTCATACTCTCGGGAGACATGTTCTTGAAAGCATCAATTCGGTGTTCCGGCTCGATGGCTGTAACTTTGGCCCCGCTTTTCAGGGGCAGGAGGTCGTACACCGGAAGGGTCTTCACTTCGTAGTGGGTGACCAGGTGAAAACGATCCGCCAGCAGCACGCGCAGCATCCTTTTTCGATCTTCTTGCGTGAGCTTTTTCAGCTGTTCGGCAGTCGCATCGAGGATCTTGGCGCGGATGTCGAAACGAGTGGATTCTGCCCACTTCGGCTCCCCGGACAGCATGCCCGGGCGAAGGTCATAGGCGTTGCGGAGAAGGTCGATGAGCGACAGATTAGTGGCGGCATATACATCCAGATTCGTGCTCACACTCATGCTGCCTGGCCCCTGCGGATTCGGCTTGATGGAGGCGACGTCATACACAAGAGCGCTGCTTTCCGTGGTCGACTGAGACACGCTCCCCGTCCCGGCAGCACCGGTCCCCTGCGCGCGAGCTGACGTGCCTGAGCCGCTGGTCGTAGCAAGGACCGCAACGGCCGCGCACATCCAGACAACTGATCCGGCTACGCGCGGATGTAAACCACAGCGGCTACGAAAGCTCATGTGTTCAAAGTTCCCTTGGTGATGACAGGTGGACGGCGTGATGCGAGCGAGGTTACCACGATCAGGAAATATTTCTATCGCGAAGTTACACCACCGGCTCGTTCGCTTATGATGGAACCGCTCTCCGAACCTTTGCGTATCGCAGCATGACCTTTACCGGTTTCACGCGTCCACCGGCTATCTGATCTCACGAACGCACTGCCTGATGCGGTTCTTTCAGGCCAGGAGATTCGCTTGTCCTTCGAGCAGGGAACGGCCACGACTTCAAAGCATGGGCAGAGGGTTCCTCGACGCCGTGAGGAGACAGATCGCAGGCGCGATCATCTGGCGCGCTACCTCATGGTGGGCGTTCTCGGAACCTTGGCCTTCTCCTCTGCAGTTCTCGTTTTCTTCACGTCCGCGGCCTTGCTGCAAGCGCAAACGCCGAGTGCGGCAACAGGCATTGAGGGCACGTGGCAAGGCACGCTGGTTGTGCCCAACGGCCCACACCTGCGCACCGTTGTGAAGATCGTAAAAGACAACAACGGCACACTGAAGTCAACCTTCTACAGCATCGATCAAGAGGGTGCCGGCTTGCCTGCGACCAGTACCACCTTCAGCGGCGGCGAGCTGCGCATTGCGATTGAGCGCATCAACCTTACCTACACCGGCAAGATGGCCGCGGACGGCAAGTCGATCAACGGTTCCGCCAGCCAGGGCAGCCCCTTGCCGCTGGTGTTGGAACGCACCACCCCCGCAACGGAGTGGACAATTCCCGAAGCGCCCAAGCCCGTTCCGCCCATGGACCCCAATGCCAATCCCAGCTTCGACGTGGCCACGATCAAACCAAGTAAACCCGATGCACAGGGCAAATTATTTGTCGTGGACAGGGCCGGCAAATTTCGCACATTGAACTTCACCCTGGGCGAAATGATCAGCACCGCCTACGGCGTGCAAGCCAAGCAGGTGGTAAACGCGCCGGAGTGGGTGTGGACGGAAAAGTTCGATGTGCAGGCACAGCCTGACACGCCCGGCTCGCCAAGCCGTGCCCAGCTGATGGGTGAGGTGCAGCGGTTGATGGCAGATCGCTTTCAGCTGAAGTTCCATCGCGACAAAAAGGAGCTTCCCGCGCTGGTGATTACGGTAGATAAGAGCGGCTCCAAACTAAAGCCCAGCGAGGGCGACCCGAAAGGCCTGCCGGGGCTCTTCTTCGGCGGCGTGGGTGTGTTGCGGGTCAACAATGCGACGATCAGCGACTTCACCTCATTGATGCAAAGCGCTGTGCTCGATCGTCCAGTGGTCGACCACAGCGGGCTGACGGGCCGGTACGATTTCACGCTGAAGTGGACGCCGGATGAAGCGCAGCTCGCGCAGATGGGTATGAAAGCACCCGCAACCGAAGCGGCAGACGCACCTCCCAACCTTTTCACCGCGTTGCCGGAAGAGCTGGGACTACGGATGGAATCAGCCAAAACACCCGTCGAGGTGCTTGTGATCGACAAGGTCGAAAAGCCTTCGGACAACTAGTGGCCGTGCAGCGCAACGCGCTGCGCTCGCCATCACATCAGCTTAGGACAATCAGAACAAATTACCTGGAGATAAACAGCTATTTGCTGTCATCCTGAGCGGAGCGAAGGACCTCTGTATTCTGCCCAGATCACATTGTCGCCTCAAGGTGATACCGAGGTCCTTCGCTGCGCTCAGGATGACGCCACAGTTATGCGGCGCTAGAGATAATCACGAGATAACGAAGCCAGAGCGCCAATCGTATGCATTTTCCTCGCTTCCCGTTCGCTCTCATCCTGCTTTTTACTTGTCTTCCCGCACGTGCACAGCAACCTGTGACGTCTCCGGCGCGCGACCGCCCGGTGCCCCCGACCCGTGCTCCGGACACCCCCGGCTTCCCCGATGCGAAGGAGCTCCCCGACGGCGTTTTGCCCCCCGCTGGGCAGGAGGGCAACTTCGTCCTTGGACCAACGCATGTCCCCGCGCCCCAAACGCGATCTCAGCCCAATGTGCCCCATGGGACTGTCTCCGAGTTCGTTCTGAACTCAGTTGATAGCAAGTTCTACCCAGGCATTGCGCGCGACCCTGGAACCTTCGGCACGCCCGATCCAAACGACCCTGCCAAGCTGATCGTCACGACCAGCCATCCCGCGCCCTACACGCGCCGCGTGACGGTGTACGTTCCGAAACAATATGTCGCCGGTACGGCAGCGCCCTTCCTTATAGGCAGCGACGGCCCTGACCCGCTGCTCTTCACGACGCTCGATAACCTCATCGCCGGCCATCGCGTGCCGGCAATGATCGCGATCTCCATCGCCAATGGCGGAGGCGATGCGCAGGGCAGCGAGCGCGGCCTGGAATATGACACCATGTCCGGCCGCTACGCCGAGTTTGTTGAACAGGAGGTGCTGCCGGCGGTGGAAGCGCGCCTGCACGTAAGGCTCACGCATGATCCCGAGGGCCGCGCGACCATGGGTGGCAGCTCCGGCGGTTCGTGCGCGCTCATCATGGCTTGGTACCATCCAGAGCTTTACCATCGCGTCCTCACCTACTCCGGCACCTACGTCAATCAGCAATGGCCGCCGAATGCGCAAACGCCGCACGGCGCTGCTGCATTCTACGAGCAGCTCATCTCGACTGCGCCGCGCAAACCCTTACGACTTTGGCTCGAGGTGGGCGACCGCGACCTCTTCAATCCCAACAGCATGCGCGACAATCTACACGACTGGGTTCTTGCCAACGAAAAGATGGCCCGCGTTCTCGCGGCCAAAGGCTACCAATATCAGTTTCTCTTTGCGCGCAATGCGGGCCATACCGACTATGCGGTGAAACAGCAGACCTTACCCGAAGCTCTTGAATATGTGTGGCAGTGCTACCCTCCCCGGTGATGCGAAGGTGAGGTCACTTAAGAAAATAAAGCGCTAGCAAGCAAACGCTACCGTCCGTTGGCGACTACAGCCGGTGCTGTTCCCGGCTTTGGCATGGCATAACGGTCATACCAGGTAAACCAGCGCTCATAGCGATCGCGAATAAAACTGGGCCGCGTGAAGCCGTGAAACTCGCCCGGATATACGATCAGTTCCGCAGGCACGCCCACGCTCTTCAGCGCTTCATACATCTGCTCGCCGCCGACGAGCGGCACGTTGAAATCCTTGTCGCCCCCCATGAAAAGTGTCGGTGTCTTAATGCGATCGGCATGCAGGAACGGGTACGAGAGCTTGATATACGCGTCTAAATTTTTCCACGGCGGCCCAAGCTCGTTTTCATACTGCAGGATGTACTGATCGACACCGTAAAAGCCGAGCAGATTACCCATGCCCGCACCGCTCGAAGCAGCTTTGAAGCGGTGCGTGCTTGCGATGGTGTAGTCGGTGAGAATGCCGCCATAGCTCCATCCACCGACAACCAGCCGGTCGGCATCGATGTTGCCTGTGGCAAGCGCGCCATCAACAGCCGCTTGCAGGTCGAGCACCTCTTTGCCACCCCAATCGGCGTTGATCGCTTCCGAGTACGCATGTCCACGGCCGGTCGAGCCACGGTAGTTCACATTCAGCATCGCGTAGCCGTGTGCGGCAAAGAGTTGCCGGTCAGGCCGGAAGCCGTGCGCATCCTGCGCCGTGGGACCGCCGTGGATGAAGAGCACCATCGGCGCCTTGGTGCCGGGCGTGTAGCCGACGGGCATCGTCAACAAGCTGTGCACCTCGCTGCCGTCGGAGGCCTTGGCCGAAAGATCCACGGTGGGCGCGAGGATCAGATTGGCGACCAAGGCGTCGTTGTGGTGGGTGAGCTGGCGCAGGCGTGTGCCCTCCAATGCAAAGACCTCCGGTGAAGCGCTGTCCGTCGACCACAGCAACGCTGTGTGGCCGCCGGCGCTGTGAAGCGCTGATGCCGAGCCTTGGCCTTCGGTAAGGCGCGTGGAACTACCCTTGCCATCGAGCGCGAACGCGGCAATATATTCTTCACGGTCGTCCTGCACCTCGGCGAGCACGCGCTTGCCGCCTTCGATCTTGCCGCCTTCGCGCTTGCCGCCTTCGATCAGCGTCGGCGCGCCCACCCACTGATCCAGCTTGGGCGCGAGCATCGTGACGTTACCGCCGGCCACAGAAACACTCGCCAGCTGCGGCATGTTGTAGATGGAGTAGTGCGGCTCGAGGGCCTCGCGGAAGACGATGCGTTGCCCATCGGGCATCCACGCCAGCGGCCCTTCGTCCGGCCCGGTAAAGCTGGTCAGCTTGCGGGGTGCCGCACCGGGTGTTGCAGCAACGACAAAGACATCGCCGTTATCGAAGCGGTCCGGATCGGGCGTGGTCTGATTGCTGGTGAAGGCGATCTGCTTGCCGTCCGGGCTCCATTCCCCGCCGGATTCAGCAAAACTTTTCTCCCCACCGGCTGGCGCGTTGGTCAGCTTGGTGAGTTTCTTCGCACTGATGTCGAAGAGAAAAAGGTGCGGCTGCCGATCGGATAAAAACCCTTCAACATCCTGCTTGAAGTGGTAGCGATCGATGACGATCGGCTTGGGCGGCTTCGGTTTCGCACCCTTTTCGGGTTCGGGTTCTTCGCGTGCGACGATCGTCAGTAACAATTGCTTCGAGTCCGGCGACCAGCGATAATCCTGCAGGGTATCCTTCACATCCGTGAGCTGCTGCGCTTCCCCGCCACGCCGGTCAAGCAGCCACACTTGCGAGCCTTTGGCCTCGCCTTCGCGGCCGGAGGTGAAGGCAAGATAACGGCCATCGGGGCTCCAGCGCGGCTCGCCGGCGCCCTCTTTGCCGCGCGTGAGTTGGATGTCCTGCGTGCCATCCCAACGCACCATCCAAAGATCGGTGAGGTTCTTATCCTCACCCGTGTCCACATGCGAAACGGTGTAGGCGATCCATTGGCCGTCGGGCGAAACCTGGGGCGCACCCACGTGAATCATCCTGGTGAGATCGTCAAGCGTCATGCCATGTTTGCCGACGGGTGGTTTGGGTGCCGGCGCGGGGCTTTGCGCCTTGGCGAAGCTCGTGCACAGCAGCAAAGCGGAGACGGCTTGCAGCCGCAAACTCGGCATAGATATTCGAACGCAAAAGCGATTCATGGAGTCTCCAAATGGATTGGAATGCATGGTGATGGAATGCATCGGGTCAACGTCCCGTCGCCACGCCGACACTCGCAAGAGCGGGCGTAGCTGTCCGCCCCAGATGATCGAAGTTCAAAATCGCATTGAAAACCAAGGGATAATCCCCCACAGTTTCCCCGCGATACACAGGATTGTTTCCGAACAACAACACAGTGCCCTGCCCCACATGCGCCTCCACCACAACCGCATGTTCCGCAATCTGCGCCGGCTTGTCCAGAAGCCCCGAAAGCAGCAAGCCTTTCGCCTCGCCGAAGCGCAGAATGACCTGCGGCCGCAGCGCTTCAGGAATGACATTCGGATTGTTGCGCAGCTCTTCTTCGTTCAAAGACTTTGCCTCCCAGGGCTTAGGGTTGGGCAGCGGTTCGGGCTTGGTGATCGCGCGATCTTCGGGCACGTCCTCATCACCCACAAGACCCCGGCCCGTCGGCCGCGCCTGGTAGGGATCCATCAGCAAGCGCGGCGCATTGCGCCCCACGGTGTTCGCAACGTTAAACACCATGCCATCCGCGCTGATCACAGGCAGACCGTTGCTCAAACCCCATGCCACAGGATGTTCCGGCGCCACAAAAGCCGTGTTCAACACGGAACCCATCACGCGCACTTCGTTGTGCGGAGCCAGCGTCACTCCGGGTGCGAGCCCCATGTCGATGGCAAATTGCGCGGTGTCTTCACAGGTGATCAGCAGACCACCCTTGGCCACGAACTCCTGTAGATGCGCTAGGCCTGCCGCGCCCAACCCAGGACGCATGTCTGCCGTTGCATCAAGCCGGCCGATGTTGGGCGTGAGTTCGGTCTTCTGCCACGGCAACGCATTGCCATACATCGGCATGCCGTTCAGGATTTGATCGCTCGTGACGTGCGCTACCGGCGCAAAGATGAGGACATCGTACTTCGACCGCAGATTGCCCTCACCCGCAACCGTTTGCGTGTTGATGTAGTCGTAGGGCACGTCGGCGTTGTCAAAGGCGTAACGCCACCAGCCCTCGGTTTGCGTGCTGAGCCAGGTGTGCATAAAGGCGATACGCGGCGCGGTTGCTGGATGTCTGGCGACCGTCGGCGCGGCATTTACGCGCAGAGCATGGAGCGACGTGGCTTGCAGCGCCGGCGTGAGCGTTGCCTCAGGCACACCGGTCACAAGCAGCGAGCCCGCGTTCAAGTGCTGGCCGTTGCTGTCGAACGCTTTTTCCGCGATGGCGATGTGCGCCGCGCCCAACTTGTAGACAAGGGTCAATAACGTGCTTTGCCCTGTGTTGGCGATAACGAACGTATCGCCCGCGCCTTCCAGCTTCGCGCTCCCTGTGGCAGCTTTGGTCAGATCCTCGATCGGCGACATCGACGCCTTTAAGACGCCGGCATCCGTCACGCGCGTGACGTGCACGTTGAACAACGCAGGGAAGCTCCAGCCCGTGTCGTCGTACGGATGCTTCTGCGGATCGTCCGGCGCCCAGAACTGCTTGTCGAGCAGCGCGTCGGCGGCGCGTGCATAGGGCTGGTCCATGCGGACCACAAAGCTGCCCGCAGGAAAGGTCTCCTGTGTCGCTTTGTCTTCCGGCTTCTTCGCAGGAATGGTGACCGTGGTGGACGCCGTGAGCTGATGCAACTCCACGTGCTGCCGCTGCAACACGGTAAGCAGTTGCAGTTGACGGTTCAGCTCTGCTTCGTTTGCCGGAAAGATGTACGCCGCGGGTCCATTCGTCGTCGGCTTCAAGATGGAGCGCTTACTCTTCGCGTAGTAGTTCTCGATAAAGTGGTGCCCATGCTGCGCGAAGTACGAAAGCGTTGTCAGCAGCGCGCTTTGCTCATAGTTGTTGTTATCGCGCTGCGACCACGTCACGACCGGCAGCGGCGGGTTCTGCCGATACCACGTGCGTGAATATTCCTCCGGTGTGAGGATGCGCTTCTGCGTGTCCGCACCGCCGTTGCCGAAGGTCTCATAGAGCCTCGAGATGCCGTTGTGCATGCCGCCCAAAAACATGAGGTAGCCCGGCGACCACGTATCGAAGTCACCGTGCGTAAACACGCCCGGCATGCCCAGGCTCTGCATCTGCGCGACGTTGTTCCATCCAAGCTCCGCCCATTCATCCGCAAGGATCGGATCGATCCACGCGTTGTAAGGGCCATCGCCCACTGTGTTGTCATACAAGAACGGTACCGATTCATGCAGATCGTGCAGCACCTGTGCATGCCAATCGAGAAACGTGTCGAGCACGTTGCGCGTGAGGTCGAGCGTCATGGCCATCGCATCGCGATTGTTATCGTGCGCCACGTAATGGCCCCAGTAGATGAGCCGCGGGTACTGCTGCTCGGGATGCGCGCGATGCCACTTGTACAGATCGACCATGCGATCACGGCCGTCCACTTCAACCACCGGGGTGATCAGCGTGATCATGTGCGAGCGGATGTATTTGATATACGGCGCATCATCCACCGCGAGCCGATAGCCAAGCTCCATCAGCGCTGTGGGCGCGCCGGTTTCAGGCGAATGAATGGCGCCCGTGATGTAATACACCGGCACCGAAGCGTCGATGAGCCGCTGCGCCTTCCCATCATCCATCCCAATCGTGCGCGGATCGGCGAGCTGCGCCAGGCGCGCGCTGTTTTCCTTCGCCTGCTTCAGCAACGCCTCATCAGCGACCGCCACCGCGATCATCTCGCGGCCCTCTTCGGTATGCCCGATGGTGACCACCTGTACCCGTGGCGACTTCGCAGCGAGCAGGCGGAAGTACTTGTACACATCCTCCGCGTAGGGCAGCGTATTCGGCGCACCGGCTACATCACCAAGAACCGTCTGCGGCGTGGGGACGGACTTCGACGCAGGCAGATAGTTCACCAGCGGCGAAATGAAGTTTTCGCCGGTGGTGTACTGCTTGATCTTCGCGGTATACGCTTCATCAATCGCCTGCTTGGGATCACGCGCGTAGGTGGAGTCCGTGGGTAGGGCCATCTGCGCCTGCAAGCCGTAAAAACAAAAAGGTGAAGCTGCGAACACCAGCGCCAAGGAGGACAATAAGCAGCGACAAAGTACGTGGGTCATGTAGAACTCGATTATGCAGCCGTGAAGAGCTCCTTTCGGAGCCTTTCACGGACCGGTTGATCCAACAAGTTGATCCAAGTGTGGATTAGAAATCGTAGCGAAGAGCGAACTGCATGCGGCGTGGCGTCTGGGTACCGCCCAGCACAGCGCTTGCCACCCCGAGGCTGCCACTGGTGAGTTGGTTCCCGACCGAGAAGGGATCGAAGCGGACTGTGTTCGTGACGTTGTACACGGACCAGGTGAAGTTCAGAGCACCGTATTCCTTGATGGGAAATGCCTTGCTCACACTGCTGTCGAGGTCCAGGTAGCCATCACCCCGGAAGAAGTTTCGCTCGCCGGCCTCGCCTGGATAGGGCAGCCGCACCGGCGTGCCCGTGTTCACCCCGCCATTGATGGCACTTGGGCTGTCGAAGAACGTCACGTTGCCCTGCGCGTCGATATGTTTATGCGCTTTGAGGGTAGGGTCGGTGACAACAGCGTACGCAGGTTGCTGCCAGTCGGTTGTGTAGCCGGGTTCGGTGAGTGAAAAAGGCAAGCTGCTGGTCGTACGGAAGATGCCGGAGTACTGCCAACCGCCGATAACAGTGTTCACAGCATGGCCGCTGTTCGAAAAGAAGCTTCTGCCTTTGCCGAACGGTAGCGCGTACACAGTGTCCACAGTCACGATGTGCCGGGTGTCGAAGTCAGCGACGGCCCGATTGAGGTATGGCTTCCAGGTATTTTGTATGGCGCTCTGCGCGAACGCTGTGCCGGTAGCCGAAAACTCCGACGTACGTTCGGCGTCCGAACCCATGTCGATCGTCTTCGACAATGTGTAGTTGATGTCGAACTGCAGACCGTGCGTCATGGCGTGACGGAGCGAGACCTGGGCGGCGTTGTAGTAGCTCATCCCTATGGTCGAGAGCGCATAAAGCGACGCGAACTGCGATTGCCAGAACTTGGATTGGTAGCCCGCGGGGCAGCCGTAATTGCAAAAAAAGTCGATGTCCGCAAGCGAGGTAGTCGCGCCCAGATAGGACCGTTGCGGCGCCCATTTGAATGCGTAGATGTTTTGCGTTGCAGACTTGCCGAGACCGCTGTAGACAACTTTGCCAGTGTTGTCGGTAATGGTGTTCGGCAGATTCGCCATGAATGGAAATAGATGTTCAAAGTATGGGATGGGACCGACGGTGGCGAGGGAGCTGCCGCCGTTAGCGTCAACCGCTTTCGAGAGCGCGGTGCCAGCGCTGTAATAATCGCCGCCTCCCGCGGGATCAACAAAGTCGACTGGCTCGGTAAGATCCAGACTCTGCAGCAGGTGCCGCCCCATGCGGCCCACATAGGCAACTTCCAGCGTGAGGCCGCCGGGCAGCAAGCGCTGCACCGAGGCGTCGAAAGACTCGGTGTAGGGCGTCTTCAACCGGCTGTCAAGGCCCCACGTGATGGCGAAGTTGCTGGTGTTGGTAACATTTGGCAGGTACGGGTACGCCTGTGTCGCTGTGGGCGTAAAAGTGCTGAACGGGATCGTCTGGCGGCCGGTGAAGCGCGGGGAGTTTGCCGGAGTGTACGTGCCTGCAGGGTTGGTCACCTGCGACGCGAGCCCGAAGGAGCCATTCTGGTCGAAGGTGTTGATCAAACCCTCGCCATAATGATCGTAGTACACCCCTGCACCAAAGCGGATGGAGGTCTTTGTATCTGGAGCATAGGCGAGGGCAAATCGCGGCGCGATATTGTTCTTTGACTTGGGCCAGAAGCCGGGTTTGCCGTAGAAGGGTCCGCTGGGTGCGAAGCTCAAGGTTGGCTCATACACCTGACTTTGCAGCGCGGCTTGTTCCCTTTCTGTGTACCAGGCATGCGTATCGATGGTCGGCGTGACCTGCTGTCCGCTCGTCTCATAAGGCGTTTGCAACAAAGTGTGGCGGATACCGAAGGTTACTGTCAGGTTGGGCCGTACCTGCCACGCGTCTTGCAGATAGTACTCGAACTCATTGGTTTTGAAGTGGCGGTTGATCAAGGCACCGTCTGGCAACAGCGAGCCGCTGGTCGCATTTGTCACGCTGTAGTTTGAAACATCGGTCACCTCAGGCACGGTGCCGACGAGATTGGCATAGGCAACCAGGTATGAGTTCCCGAAGCCTCCATCGACGGGAGGAAGCCCAAGCCCGGAGGGATCGGGCGCATTGCCGTTCAGCCAGTACGGATTAGAGGAGGCGCCGTTGAACGACACGCTATCTGACGAACGATTGATGTGAACAAGCCGCCAGTTCCCGCCAAAACCGAAGGTGTGTTTACCTTTCGCGTAGGTTAGGTTATCGACAATGTTGTTCGTGGGCACGTTCACAACCGTATTGCGCGTTTCGGCCGAATTGTTGGCGAGAAAGCGAAAGTCCACATAATCGCCGGAGCCCAAGCCGGACTGCCCATAGCCTTGCCGGATGTAGCCGTAACGGAGATCGTTGACCAGGGACGGGCTGACCGTCCATGTGTCGCCGAAGACCATGCCCTTCGAATTGTCCACAAGCACAGAAGCGGCAGGCTGGCCGGGAAATTGTTGCGTACCGGCAAGTGTGTCTTTTTGGAAGCCGCCCCGACCGAAGAGGCGGTGCTTGCTGGAGGGCGTCCAATCCAGCCGCGCAATGCTGGTGTTCAACGTTTGCGGCGCGGGCGAGGAGAAGGTGTAGGAGCCGGTGTTCAACTGATCGCCCAGATTCGTCCCATTCGCCGTCGGCTCTGCGTTGAAGTATGCCAGGGCGAATGGATTGGGTCCCGGTCCCGGTGCATAGGCCGCCGTCCCGCACACCTGACAGCCGGCATCGAGCGCCGTGACCTGGGTCGGGCTAAGCGCCGCGGGTGACCCGTTCGCGAGATACTGCAACGTCCCCTGCTTATAAAGTGCCGTGGGCGCAACCTGCGCGACCACCTGATTCTCAGCCAGTCGCTGCCCTTCGTAGTTGCCGAAGAAGAACAGCTTGTCTTTAACAAGGAACCCACCTGTATCGCCGCCGAAGATATTCCGCACCAGCTTGGGCGGACGGTTGGGCAGGCCCGAGGCAAGCTGGCCCTGCTTGTTGAAGTAGTCGTTCGCGACCGTGTTAGTCGGGCGGTAGTACTCATACGCCGCGCCGTGATATTTGTTCGTGCCCGATTTGGTCACCATGCTGACCTGCGCGCCGGACGATCGGCCTTCATCGGCATTGGCGTTACTGGTGACCACGCGGAACTCCTGGATGGAGTCCTGGGTTTCGCGCAGCACGCCGAAAAAGGCGAGGCCGCGTAATTGGTCGTTGTCATCCACGCCATCCAGCGTGACGTTGCTCTGGTCGGAGCGCTCGCCATTCACCGCCCCAACGCGGCTGTCCTCCGTGCCCACGTTCTGCGGCGGCGGCACATAAAACACGCCCGGCTGCAAGGAAAGCAGATCGGGCACATTACGCGTTTCGCTCGGCAGATTCTGGATCGTTGCATTATCGAAGGCGTTGCCGAGGGTGGCATCGGTGTCGTTCAACGTCTGCGCGGACTCGGTCACGTCGACCTCGGTCGTCGCTTGCACACCGAGGGTAAAGTTGATCGTCGCCGGTTGATTGACCAGCAGCTCGGCCTGCTTGGTCTGCGTGCCGAAGCCCGGCGCCGTGACGCTGATGGTGTACTTGGCTGGCGTGATCTGCGTCAGCTGGTACTCGCCGTGATCGTTGGCGGTTTCGGTCAGCTTGCCGCCGGCAGCCTGGTTCACCAGCGTCACGGTGGCGCCCGCGATCACGGCGCCGGTGCTGTCTTGCACCACGCCGCGCAGGGAGGTATTGGCGTTCTGGGCAGGGGAAGGCATGCACAACACGATGGGTGCGGCGAGCAAAGCTACAGCATTACGTCTCATCGGAGCTCCTGGTCGGGGGCAGCTTGAGCTGAGAAAAACAGACGGCGGCGCAAACTCAAAAGCGCGTCTGATGCTGACGCCCATGAAGGCGCGTATGAAGTTGTGGATGTCTACCCTCTTCTTTACAAGGTTGTGAAGGGAATTGCAAATGCGTGTGAATGCGGCGACATCTTTGCGCAAGGCACGGCAATGCACCGCTGCACAGGCACAGCGACCAGGTCCCATAGACTAAGGGCCGCCGGGATTAACCGTGAACTACAGGCCTCTCCGCTTCATTCGAGATGACGCTCTTCCGCAGCGTAAATTCCTGCATCAAGTCGCATCGCCAACCCATGCCCCAGCGATGAAGCTGTGCTGACATCCTCTTGCGCAGCTCCGCGCGTGCAGCTCTTAGAAGCTGAGCTCCAGCAGAAGATGAATCTGCCGCGGCCTTCCAGTCCCGACAGGGCCGGTGTTTGCTTCCGTTTCGATGGCGCCGAAGCCAGCGCCGGTGAGGTCGGCAAGCGGTGAGCTGTATTGGGCTCGATGAACAGTTGAAGAACTCTGCGCGGAACGGCAGCTGCACCGATTCCCTCAGCACAAGTTCGCGAGCGATACCCATGTCCGCCTGCCACGGTTCCAGCCGCGGCTTCCACTCATCCTGTACGAAGCTGTATACCGGCGTCTTGCGCAGCCCATTTACCCGCAATTGTGCGGCATAGCGAAATGGGTGTCAGAACGAAGAAAGGGCGGCAGCGAAGGCCACCGCCCTCCTTCATCCACCTGGCTTAGCGGTCCAGGCTGGTTGTTGTGGCGTTCGGCGACGACGCCGTGACATCTGCGTGCTGCGCCGGAGCGGCGTGGTATTTTGCCAGCAACGCAGTCCGGTTCAGGCGAAGATCCGCGCCGTTGCGGAAGGTGGGATACGGCTTGTTGCCCATTACACCCTGCCACACGACATGGTTGAACTTCGTGCTGTCGAGATGATCTTCAACAGAGAAGTCCATGCCCTTCGTCTGTTGCGCCCACCAGGTCGCATCATGCAACGGACGCACGGATGCGGTGAGATTGGCGCTCGAAAAATCAATGGGCAATGTGGTTTGCGCCAGCAAAGCCGAAGGCGTGGCCGTGTAGGTCCAGCTTGCGGGCTTGCTGGTATCGAAGGCGTTCGCCATCGGCATGGCATTCGCATCGTTCAGGTTCAACGGTGCGATGCCGAGGATCGACTCCATCGTAGCCAGGAAATTCACGGTGTTGTAGCGGGTGGAATCGACAAAACCGTGCTTGACATAAGGCCCCACAATGAAGGCCGTGCTGCGATGCGCGTCCACGTGATCGCCGCCATCCTGGGCATCGTCCTCGATCACGAAGATCAGCGTGTTGTTCTTGTACGGGCTATTGTTGACGGCCTGGATCAGTGAGCCGACCGCATAATCGTTATCGGCGATCTGCAACTCCGGTGTGTTTACGCCGTTAATAGCGGTGCTGAAGTTGCCGAAGTGATCGT
Source organism: uncultured Acidobacteriaceae bacterium (assembly GCA_964242495.1). Lineage (GTDB taxonomy): Bacteria > Acidobacteriota > Terriglobia > Terriglobales > Acidobacteriaceae > Granulicella. The sequence continues at coordinate 175,861 of CAXSZS010000004.1, read as the reverse complement.
GCATCAGGCGCACCAGCGACAGGTTGGGCAGGTTCCCACCGGCAACATAGCCGTTGAACTCGCGTTGCCACTCGGTGAAGCGATAGTAGTCCGGAAAGCTGTTATCGAAACCGCGGTAGTACGGGTCGGTGAACTGGCTCAACACGGTGTTGGTGGAGTACGCCACCTGCAGCTTATCCGCGAAGGCATTCGGGTCTTCGGGGATGCTCAACGTGGGCACGGCGGTCAGGTTGTAACGAACAATGTCAAGAAACATGCCGTAATCGCGCACGGTGAGACCGGCCTTCAACGCTCCGTTCCACACATAACCTTGGCCCTGTTCTCCATCATCGCCATCCGGCGCCGCCACGTTGGCGTTGCCGGGCAGCAGATCGGGATCGGTGCCGGTGAGCGGGTCGGCCGCATCGCGCTGCGCGGTGTTGGCGATGCCCACATTCAGGTTGCGGTTGGTGCCTTCGGAGTCGTTGTCGATGCCGCGACCCGCGTAGTTGACCGGGATCTCTTTCTCGATCACATCCGTGCTGCGCGCGGAGGTCGACCATGGCCAGCCGTCGCCGCTCACGTCCGAGACATCGAAGAAGTTATCGAAGTCTACGAAATTGCGAGCAATTTTGTGAAAGTTCGGCGTGTTGGCTTGGCCAAACTGCGTGATCGTGGGATCGCCGTTGCCGACCTCGAGATCGCCGAGCACCTGATCGTAGGTGCGATTTTCCTTGATGATGTAGATGACGTGCTTGATGTTGTTATGGAGGAAGTTCATCGTTGCCTGCTGAGCGGCGGTCAGCTGCGGCCCATTCAGGTGATCGTTGCTGATGACCTTTTTCGTCAGCGTGGCAAGCTCCGCGGGGCCCGGTACCGGCAACGTCTGGAAGCCGGCCTTGGTCAGCTGCCAGATGTACTGATTGGACGCATCGCATTTGCTGCTTTGGGAATCATCACAGTACTGCGGGTTCGGTCCAATCGCGCTTTTGCCGTTCACCACGTACATGGTGGTTCCATCCGAGTTCAGACTGACAGAGTTCGGATAAAAGCCGGTCGGGATGAGACCTTCAAAGGTGCTGCTGCCGGAGCCGCGCAGCTTCACCACCGCTACCGCATTCAGGCCGCCCGCCGTCACATACAGCGTGCTCTCATCGGGCGAAAGCGCCAGGCTGTTCGGGTTAGCGCCGAGATAGTTGGGCGTATTCGTGTTGCCGGCCACTGTCGGCACTTGCACCGGAATCTGCTCGATCACCTTGTTGTTGCTCGTGTCGATGACCGCGATGGTGTTGCTGTTGTCCTGCGCGACATACAGCAGCGTTTGCTCACGGTTGAGGATCATCTTGTTGGGCTGGCCCGGGACCGGGATGCGTTCGACCACCGTGTTGTTGCGCACAACGATAATTTGGCGATCGCGAATGCTGGAAACGTACGCCGTGTTGTTGCCGACGATCTGTACCCAGAATGGATAGCTGCCGCCCGGTGAGCCGACCTTGCCGGTTCCTTCCTTGCCCGGGCGCAGATCGAGTTCGGCGACCTTGACCCACTTGCCATCCTGCTTTTGCAATGTGCTGATGGCGTCGTTCTCGTAATCAGCCACAATGAGCTTGTTGCCGTTTTGCGAGACGGCGATGCCCGCGGCTTCCGGCGGCGTGGCAATCCCCAGACCGCCCGCGCTGACGCCGCCTGTGGGTTTATGACCGAGCGCAACGGGTGAGCCCGCCGCCGTATCTTCAGCCCACGCCCCGTTCTGCTTGTTGTAGATATGGACATCATCCTTGTTGCCGCCGGAGACGTAAAACTGGTTCCCAAGCGGGCTCCACACGATGCCGTTGTAGGTGTTCGTCACCGGAATCGCCTGCTTCTGCACGGCCTTGCCCGCCGTGATGTCGAACACGAAGATCCATTCGGTGGAGTCTGTCGGGATGGGAGTGCCGGCATTCGCGCCCGAGGTGTAATTGAAGAGGTTGTAGCCGCTGGTGAGCACAAGCAAGGTGCGGAAGTCGGGGCTGACGGCGGTGCTGACGGCCTGGCCCACGGTGTAGCCGGGATTGTCCGCGAGCCCCGGATTCAACGGTTCAAAGCTCGCGCCACGCGGCGCCAAAGGAGTGATCGTCTGGCCGGTGCTGAGAACCTGCGGTTCGCCTGTGTTGATCTGCGCGGAGGCTTGGGGGACCACTAGAAAGCAGATGCTGGCCAGACTGGCCGCGGTGAAGGCCCGGTACATGGAAAATGACATGAGTGTGCTCCTGAATGACTTCGGAAGTGAAACTTGGGTTGAATTTGGGTAGGTCGTAAGGGAAGCTGAAGATTCCAGAATTGGAGAAACGGGCTCTGCGAATGGATTTGCGCGAGTGCGTCTCGCTTGCATTACCGTGCTGCTCCAAATGCACATTCCAGCAACCACCCTCGTGAAGAGGGAAAGAAGGAGTGTCGCCATCAGCGACGAAAAGAAAAGTGCTGCAAGGCTTACTCTCTCACCGGAAGGTGTGTCACATCTGCATACTTTTCTTGAATTTTCCGTGAATCGTGAGACTGCCTCACGAACGCATGGCGCACGGGAGGACTTCGTCTCAATTCGCAAGGGCAAAGGCAGGTTCAGTCACCCTGCGAGTCCGCCAGACAAGGGAAAGGCGCAAACGGATGCCGTCTGCGCCTTCCCTCCTCATGTTCGCTTCGCTTAGAACGTGGTGGCGACCGTAAACCGGAAGGTCTTGCGCGGTTCGCGCAGCAGGTAATTGGCCCCGTAAAGCTGCAGTGCCTGTGCCTTGGTGAAAGCGCCCGCACCGGTCAGCGTACACAGGACAGCGGGCGTGTTGCCGCTGGCGGCATGCGAGTTGCAGGTCGGATCCACCTTCGGGAAGAAGTCATTGAAGGTGTAATTATCTGTAGCCAGTTCTTGTGGCAGGTTGTTGTAGAGCCGCAGCGGGTTATATGCGTAATAGATCACGAACGGTGCATTCACAATCGGCAGAATGACCTGGAGGTTCGCTCCGTTCGACATGCGCGGCACATAGTTGGTGTGCGGCACGGTTTGCAGGTTCAGCGGGAAGCTGAGCTGCTTACCGCCCAGGCACGAGCCGTTGATGATCTGCGGACAGCCATAGAGCGGCGCATTCAGCTGCGCCTGACCCAACACGCTTTGCCGCAACTGCGAGGGCTGCAGGTCGAAGTTCATGCCGAAATCCGTGAAGAAGGCAAAGGTGACCTGATTCACGATGGGGATGCGGTACTCCAGGTTCGTCACGAAACCCGTATCGCTGCCCACTGAAGCGAGCCGATAGATCGGCAACGGAACCTGAATGGCGCCGAGCGTTGGATTGCTGGGATCGCGCGGAACGGTCGGGTTGCCCGCATCCGGATTGCTGAGGTTGAAGTTCACTCGCGTTGGGATGAAGGTGTAGGGCGAAGCGGAGCGGATATCGAAGCCGCGCACATCGTTTTCGCCGCCGCCATAGATGCGGTTGAACGGCGGCGCAACCTCGCCGCCAAAGCCGCCCACGGTGGAGAACTGCGCACGGTAGGCCAGCACATTGTGGCCTTCACGGCTTACCCGCAAGCCCTTCATCGGGAAGAACTGCCGATAGGCGACAGTGGGCGCATAGTACTTCGTGTTGCCGCCGATGCCCGCGACCTGGAAGGCGATATTCAGGTCCTTGCCGTTATGCGGACCCACCGCGCGATCCAGCGTGGAAAATGAGAAACTCGGCGTGATCTGCGAGGTGACAATGCCATTAAGCGCGTTCTGCCCCGCCACACCGGAACGGTATGCCAGCGTCTGGAAGACATTGAGCGTGTTCTGGTTGAAGGTCGTAACACCTGAGCGCGACAACGAATACGAGATGCCGACGCGGGCTACACCCGAACGCTTGAACAGATTGCGCAGTGCCGTTGCGCTCGAGATCGTAATACCCGTCGTGGATTGGTTGTAGTTGGTCAGCAGCGAGTTCTGCGCGTTGGTGAGGTTGGCGTTTTGACCGTTCGCGATGGCGTAGCTTTTGGACGGGTTGTAGTCGAACTTGCTGCTGGAAACCTGAAAGCCGAGGGAGACGGGTTTATTGCGCAGGTAAGGCTCGTTGAACCCGAAGCTCAGGTTGCGCGAAAGGTCGCCGATATTGGCGGTGACGCTCAGGGTTTCGCCGAGACCGAGAAAGTTGTTTGTCTCGTAGTTCAAGCCGATAAAGGTGCCGGAAAGACCGCTGATGCCGCCGTTCAGGCCGATGGAGTTTTTGCCTTTTTCCTTCAGCTTCACCAGCAGATCGACCGTGCCGTCCGGTTCGTTCTGGCGCGCCTCGACGTCCTGCTCCGTCCGCAGGGTGTCAAAGTAATTCAGTTGGTTTAACCGCAGCAACGACAGGTCTACCAGTTGGCTGTTGTAGGGCTGCCCCTCCTCCACCAGCAGTTCGCGACGGATGACCTTGTCGCGCGTAATGCTGTTGCCGGTGAACTCGATGCGCGAGATAAAGAACTTCTTGCCTTCATTGCACTTGATATCGAAGGAGACGGTCTTGTTCACTTCATCGACATTCGGAATAGGATCGGCACCGAACTGAATGAAGCCGTATTGTCCATATGCCTTGCGGAGTGCTTCCAGACCCTTGCCGAAGGCCGTGTAGTTGAAATAATCGCCGTCTTTCATGGCAAACACGCCGCGTAGGGCTTTGCTGTTCGGCAGTGACGTGTTGCCGCTGAAGGTGATGCTGCCAAGCTTGTAGCGCGCGCCCTCTTCGACGGGGATCAAAATATCCACGCGTTTGCCGGTGTTTGGGCGCAGCGTCAACGGATTGATGCCGCTTTCATTGCGCACATTGGTTTGCGGCTCCAGCGTATTCGCCTTGAAATATCCTTTGTTGCGATAGTCGATGCGCACGCGCTCGGCATCTTCATCGAGCTTGCTGGCGTCGTAGGTCTTCGGAAACAGGTTTTCGAGCAGGATCGAGTGCGGGATGCCGACCGGGCGCAGGTTACGCATGGCCGCCCGCAGCTCGCGCGGCGTTAGCGCCTGGTTGCCCTGGAAGGCAATCCGGCCGACCTTCACCGTGGGGCCTTCCTTGACCACAAAGGTGAGCGCCACACGCGCCGGCGGCAGCGTCTTTACCTCAGTCCGGATGCTGGCAAACTGGTGCCCGTGTTCGCCGAGCATCTGCTGCAGTACGACCTCCGCGCGCTTGATGCGCGTCAGATCGTATTGGCTTTCAACGGAAACGGAGACCTTTTCCTTCTTGAAGCGATCCAAGGCATCGGAGACGGAAAACGAGCTCAGGCCGCGGTAGTTGATCTCGCCGATGGTAGGCTTTTCGCGCACATACACCGTCAACTGCACGCAGGTCGGATCGTCGACGCGCTCGATGCGGATATCGTCGAAGTAGCCTGTGTTCCAAAGGGAGTTGTAGTCGCGTTCCACCACCGCAGGATCGAAGGTGTCGCCGGGCCGCGAAAACAGGCGCGCCACGACGGACTCCTTTGGGATACGGCGATTGCCGACCACGGCCACCGGGCAAAGCACCTGCGCTGTCGCCGGCGCGGCGCTGAACGGCGTTTGGGCCCGCAACGGGGCTGTTCCCTGGCCGAACCCGGACGGCGCACCCAGAAAGGCTGCGGGAAGCAAAAGGGCGGTGCCCGCCGTAAGAAAGGCAAAACCGTTCCGGCGTGGGCGTGTGCGCAGGGACTTGCTGAATCTGAGAGCGCTGGCGCTCACTCGCATTCCGGTAAAAATAACCACAACCTCAAAGCGTGTTCTTCGTCGTCCCCGTGCAACCGGAGGGATACCAGGGATTATAGGCGACCGGGGCAACGGCAGTGAACAGGCGCTGCCTCTAAGACGGCTCCGAAGCGGGATGGGCAGCGGGAAAGCGGGCCGGCTATGAGGTTTTGGGGCGCAGCCCTGCCAAGGGCTTACCCTACCGCCTTTCCCTCTTCGTACAAACTCGCCATCTCGACCGAAGGCGCAGCTATAGTGGAGAGACCTGCAGTTTGCGTCGGCCAGAGCCTATTGTGGCCTCCGGAAACGCCCCGCCAACTCTGTGAGATCCACCCCGCGGAGAAACGCCTTGAGCTGTGCCGCCAACTGCGGGCCCACCACCTGGGCGGACGAGACCGCATCCGTGCTTTCGACTTTCAGCAGCAGGGGAACAGGCCGGTCCGGCGAGCGCTGCATGGGCAGGGTGCGGTGCGGGCGGGCATAAATCACCGTCGTGTTGCCCGCGGTTTGCGCGAATTGCCGGCACTGGCCGCCATCGCACACCGTCGAGGCCTCCAGCGTCTGCACGGTGCCGTTGTTATACGTCGCCGCCACGAGCGCGACCTCGCCGCCTGCGGTTGCGGCCAGGATCTCTCCATGCGAGGTCGGGTCTTCTCCACGCGCGAGGTGGCAGACCTCCGTATCATGGACATCCATCTCCGGCGAAACACCCACAGCGATATGCGCGGTGCCCTGTGCTCCCGGTATCCCGGAGTCCCCGCCGGGTGCCGCAGGCGGCGCATACTCCCCCCAGGTGTAGACCACAGCACCATCGACCAGCGTGTCCTGATAGGTGCGCAGGAGCCGGTAGCCGCCCAGCTGCGCCGGCATAGGCGGCAACGGCGCCGCCCCTCTGCCCGCCACTCGCTGTGCATGCACGGCGTCGATACCAAACACCGTGGCCAGCATCATAAGCGCGCCGGCATGGGCAACGAGCGGCGCCGCCCGGCGAGAGGCCTCCTGCGCGTGTGCCCGGGACCCCGCCTTGAACACGGCAGGCAGGGGCGCCACCTCCCGGGGATCGCGTCGCAAGCGGTCCGCGGCGGCGAAAAACAGGTACAGCGCCAAGACAAACAGGCAGCCGCCGATCAGGTAGTCCGCTCCTTTGGCGCGGTCCTGCAGCCACGGGTAAGGCAGCGCGATCTTGTAATACACCACCAGGAGGCAAAGCCGTACGAAGTTGAACAGATACCCGAGCAGCACCGCTCCGGCGACGACCGGTACGGCCACGAACCAGCGAAAGCGGTACAGATACGCGACCACCACGGCAGCCAGCCCCAACGTCACAGCCCCACGAATGCCGTTGCACCCCGGCGCGATAAACATACCGAAGTCGGGCGTGAACATCAGGCGCAGGTGATCGGGCGTCAGGGGCTCGCCGAGCAGGTGGGCAAAGCCGCGCGCCACCGTCGCGGAGGCGTGCTGCAGGGGCAGATCGACGCGGCGGCTGAACGTTTGCGGTACCGGAATGACCGCGCCCATGAACAGCACGGGAAACCAGGCCGCCCGCAGAAGGCGCGTGCCGCCCAGCAGCAATACGATCGCCAAGGCGTAAAGGATGGCGACGAGCGGCAGCGGCGGTATCTGCAACAGCCAGTCCTTGCCCACGGTGACGATCAGCAGGGTTTGGTCGCGCATAAACATCAGCGCGGCTACCCCGGCGAGCAGGGCGAAGCCCCACCAGCTGCCGTCCGTTTCCCAGCCGATCGAACGCCAATCCCGCAGGATCAGCGCCAAAGCCACAAAGGGCACCAATAGGCCCATGGACTTCAGATCGTCGGAGCGCCACTGCCCCAGGAGCAGAAATACCGAACTATAAATAGTGAAGAGGCCCGCGGCGGCGCACACGGTACCGATCAGAGCGATCGTACCGGGCCGGAGGACAGGTGGGTCGAAGGAAGCTACCGAGAAGGAGTCAGTGGCGGGCACGGGCTTGGGAAGGCTGAAAATGACGGTCTAAGAACAAGGGCAAACCTGCACACAGGGAAGAAAGACCGTTGGCGCGACCGATCTACCGTTCTTTACGTGCGCTCAGGTAGGTCCGCAGCGACCGAAAGCCGTACACCCCACCGGCCAGGCCGGCGAGCACCAGGGTCGGATTTTCAGGAGAGTTGGTACATCCGCCCAGGGCAAATGCCGGGGTCGCCACAAGCACGACGCTTGCCATTACAGCCAGAAGGGAAATCTTCTTCATTGCCAACCCATTCCGCTGCGGGTTACGCAGCCTCAAAGCGTTCATTGCCGAGCCGGTTGACGGCAAACCCTTCGCATCCACTGTGCGTCGCGCCGTTCCTTACCGTTGTCCCTACACTACGGCTTCCGCAGAAAGGGCGTCAAGGGATTCCGTGGGCACCTTTCTGCGTCTTTTGGGGGACGCAGGAGGGCTGCACGTCGCACCACAGCGCACTGTAGACCGTTCCGCCGCTCGCGCCATGGGGGCCGGATTTGGAAGCCTGGGCAAACACCCGGTGCTTGCCGGCGTCCCATGCCCTGTAGAGCCTTGTACTATCAACAGGGACGAAAAGGAGACACAACAGCATGGCAACGGCAATGGTCAACATTGAAGGGTTGAAGGGGGTGTATGAAGGGCTGAAGACGCGCATGGACAAGGCCGTTGAGGACTTCCGTGCCCATCTGCTCAGCGTACGCACCGGCCGCGCTTCCGTGCACATGCTGGACGGCATCAGCGTCGAATACTACGGCTCGGACGTGCCGCTGTCTCAGGTCGCGCAGCTCACCACCCCGGAAGGCCAGTTAATTACCGTGCAGCCCTATGAGGCAAACCTCGTTGGCACGATCGAAAAAGCGATCCGCACCTCCGGCCAGGGCTTTAATCCCATGCACGACGGCAAAATTATCCGCGTGCCCATTCCGCCGATGAATGAAGAGCGCCGGCGCGAGGCTGTGAAGCGTTTGGCCACCACGCTCGAAGACCATAAAACTGCCCTCCGTAACGTTCGCCGCGACGGCAACGAGCAAGTGAAAAAGGCCATGAAGGACAAGTTGATCTCCGCAGACGACGAAAAACGCGCCAACGAAGAGGTCCAAGCCCTTACCGACGAGCACATCAAGCGCGTTGAAGATTTATTCAAGGCTAAGGAAAAAGAAGTGATGACGGTTTGAAGCTGGCACCGAAATGGCGGGAAGCCATTCCGGTGTTTCCGGTTGCACTGCGGCTTCCTAATTCGGAATTAGGAAGCTTTCTGATATGCGTCATTAGCCCCGTGGGCAAGCGATTGCATCCATTCCCGCGATCCATAGTTTCCCTGCAAAAGCTCGGGCACATAAAAAGCGGTGTCAAAGGCAGGCCAATGCAGTCCTGTTCCCGCCCCTAGGATCACAATATTTGAAAGCTGTTCCACTGTTCCTGCTTGCAAGCCTTGCAGGCATTCCCGAGGAAAAATCGCGCGATGCCCGCTGGTCAGCTCCAGAATGAACAGGTCCAGACCGGGTTCCGATCGATACACGACGCTCCGTACCCGCACTTCGTCACGCAAAAGCGAGGCACGTTCAATGGCCTGATCTATTTCAGCTTCGGTTGTTGCCACATCATGCCATGCCATGAGCGTTCTCCCAGAGCGCGACCAACTCGTCAAAGTGTAAAGCTGCAACTCGCAAAATCTTTTTGACGTCGGTCCGCTTTGCATTCACCGGTCTTACAGCGTCGCGGCGGAAAGCCAAAACCACAGTGCCATTTGTCCGAAGTTCCACCACTGCTTCCACATCCCCAGCGAATCCATGAACGTGCCGCGGCGCGTGATCGTTTGGATAAGCAAAGAACTGAACCGCGGCAAACGTGATTGATCCCACAAATCCAGACTAGCTGCTGTATTCACAGTAATCTACACTCACCCTCATGGATGCCGAGCGTGCACGGGCGCTGCTGCTTTCTCTGCCGCATGTTGCGGAGACGGTGCAGTGGGGTGGCCGGCTCGTCTTCTGGGTGGGCGACAAAACCCTCGGCGGCAGGATGTTCGTCATCTTCGACCTGGAGGCCACCGGTGACCAGGTGGCGGCCTTTGCCGCCGGCCGGGAGCGCCAGGCGGAGTTCGTAGAGCGGGAAGGGCTGCGGCCGGCGCCCTATCTGGCCCGCGCCGGCTGGGTCGCGGCGGCATACTGGCAAGCGCTAGCCGACCGGCAATGGCTGGAGGTCTTCCGCGCAGCCCACGCCCATGTGCTGGCCCGACTGCCTCGACGGACCCACGTTTTGCTCGCGCTGCCGCTACGGGAGCAGCAAGCGGAGATTGCTGCGCGAAAGCGCGCTGCGGCCAGGAAAGCAGCCCTGACAACGACAAAGCCTTAGAAAACCGAGGGGTTTTCTCCAATAGCAGTCGCGGCGCTACAAACGCGGGGCATCCACCTCGGGATTCATGGCGAGCAGAGGGGCGAAGCTGCGGAAGTAGGCCGCCACGAGCACCAGTTCCAGCACCAGCGTCAAAATCGCCGGACCGACACCGTGCGGCCACAACAGGGCATGGTACAGCAGAATATTGACGATGATCGGCGCCAGCAGCGTCAACGCCAGCGGCACAAAGCGGTTGACCAGCAGCAGCAAACCGGCAATCGTCATCAGGACGCCCACAAAAGTCATCCAGCGGTGCGCGGCCATGATGCCGACCCAGGTGAGTGCGTCCCCGGTGGGCAAGGGCTGCGGAAGAAAGTGCAGCAGATTGTTCAACCCGAAGACGAAAAACGCCAACCCGAGGAGGATCCGGCAGACAAGAATAAAGATTTTCATGGGGATTGCCCTCTTCCCTTACGCGCCAGCACCGTGGCGAACAGACTTGATAGCGTTCACAGATCAGATGGCGTCTGCCGTCCCCGCGCAGCCGCTTTCTTTGAACTGCTGCACTGACACGTTTCCGCCATGCCCGTAGACCGGAACGGACGAGGTGCCATGGAGATCTCGACGAAGCGAGCGCGGAAAACCCTTCCTTCCCGGCTGCTAGACTAGCGGCTGGAGCTCGGCATGTCGTGGCCGGCACACTTCTACGCCGTCGCATGCCGCCCATTCGCCCCTTCACTGACACTGCATCACAAGCGCCCGAACCCATCGGGGCAAACGCGCTTTTTCCTGACAGCACAACGACGCTGATCCCCCCGGAGGTCAGGCCCGGCGACCCCAGCCCCGACCCGGATGGGGCCACAGTCGCCGCGCACAATGGGCTGATCCGGCGTACCGCGCGCCTGCTCGGGGTGGACCGTGCCATTGCATTCACCGTGCTGGCGCGGGGCTGGTCTTCGCTTGCCGGCATCGGGACCCTGATGCTGATCGCCCGCTTTCTTTCCCCCGCCGAACAGGGGTTCTACTACACCTTTTACTCGCTTGTGGCGATGCAGATCGTCTTCGAGCTGGGGTTTTCGGTGGTCATCCTGCAGGCAGCCTCGCACGAGGCGGCGCATCTGCACATCGCGCCGGATGGCGTCGTCACCGGCCCGGAACAGGCGCATGCGCGCCTGGCGAGCGTGCTGCAAAAGTCTGTGCGCTGGTATACCGTGGCGGCCGCGCTCATGTTCCTTACACTCGTGCCGGTGGGCCTGGCCTTTTTCCGCCATGCCGCCGCCCGACCGGGGGCACAGACGGTCCGCTTTGGCCTGCCCTGGGCCCTGGTCGTGCTCGCCTCAAGCTGTACCTTTCAGATCGACCCACTGTTTTCCTTCCTGGAAGGCTGCGGCTATGTGCCGGAGGTCGCCCGCACGCGGCTGCGGCAATCCGTGACCGGCACCCTGCTGGGGTGGGGTGCGTTTCTGCTGCACCGCGGCCTGTTCGCGCCGGGCTGCATGATCCTCGGCCAGGCTGCGATGGGCGCGGCCCTTGTCTGGACCAAACGCGATCTGCTGCTCCCCCTGCTGCGTCATGCCACCGCCGCGTTCCGCATCGACTGGCGCGCCGAGGTGTGGCCGTTCCAATGGCGGATCGCCGTTTCCTGGCTCGCCGGCTACCTGACCGCGCAGCTCTTCAATCCCATCCTTATGAGCTTCCGCGGCCCCGTCGAGGCTGGACAGATGGGCATGAGCCTGAATGTTTGCGGCACCCTGTCCTCGATGGCGATCGCGTGGATGAACACCAAAGCGTCCCCCTTCGGCCGCATGATCGCGCGCAAAGACTACGCAATCCTGGACCGCACCTTTTTTCGCGCGCTTTGGCAATCGACGGCAGCAGCGGTGCTGGCCTGCGGCGTTGTTTGGTTGGCCTTCGCGTATCTCCACCTTCGCGGTGTGCGCTTTCATGGCATTTTGCTGGCTTCGCGTCTGCTGCCCCCGCTCCCCTTGGCACTGCTCTTTTTTGGCACGGTCGGCAACATTGTGGTCTTCGCCGAGGCACTTTACCTGCGGGCGCACAAGCAGGAGAAGTTCATGGTGAACTCCATCGCGGGCGCGCTGTACACCGCGCCGCTGGCGTATCTGCTCGGCCGCTGGCACAGTCCGTACGGAGGGGCCTGGGGCATTGCCGCGGCCTACGCCGTGGGCACGTTGTTTATCGGGCTCGGCTATGGAACCTACACGTTCTTGCGATGGCGGAGGATCTGGCATGCCGCCTGAGCCCCCATCGACCCTCGACAAACCCGTCGCCCGTTCACCCTCCCCTCGCCGGCCGTTGTTGACGATTGCCATCCCCACCTTCGACCGCGCCCGCCATTTGGAGGCGCTGCTTGCCATCCTGCAACCGCAGGTGGCCGGCAAAACCGAGGTAGAAGTTTTCGTGGCCGACAACGCCAGCGACGACGATACCCCCGCGGTCCTCCTCACCGCACAAGCGCACTTCGACGCGGCCGGCGGCCGTTTGCGCACCCATCGCCATCGCGCCAACACCGGCTCCGACGCAAACTTTGCCTTCTGTTTTTCCGAGGCGGCCGGCAGCTTCTTCTGGATGTGCGGCGACGATGACCTCATCGTTCCCGGCGCCGTCGATGAGGTGCTCGCCCTTCTGCAAACCCCAGAAGGCGAACCCGCGGACCTCGACATGATCTATGCGACCAGCTACGGCTTTCGCGAAGATTTTCTGCGGGAACGTACAGGTGACCCGCTCCATCGCCGCGTGCACAATGTTCGCCAAGCCCGCACCTTTGCCCGTGTGGTGAACATCATGTTCACCTTCATCAGCGGCATCATCGTCAATAAGGACCGTCTGCTCGCGCTGCCGCATGAGGCGCCCGAAAGCTTTATTGGGACCAATCTTGTGCAGCTTTCCTGGAGCCTTCCGCTGTTGCGGCAGCATCGCCGGTCCGCCGTGCTGTGGACCCGTCCCGTGGCCGCGCGTGTGGGCCAGGCGCATGGCTACTCGCTGGGCCGCGTCTTTGGCCGCCAGCTTTCCCTGGTCGTTACGCGGCTCTTGCCGGATCGTCCCGATCTTGCCGCGCCCATTCTGAATATGGCGTTACGGCGCTGGTTTCCTTCCGTGCTGCTGGAGTTTCGCTCCCGGGCCACGGACACGCTGCAGCTGGAAGAGGCGCATCACGAACTGCGCCAGGCCTACGGACGCAACTGGCGTTACTGGCTGTTCGCCTTTCCGGCGCTCACCCTGCCCTTACCCGCGGCGCGGTGGTATACCCGCCTGACAGCGCTCGGAAATAAGGTGCTGTATTCCCTCCAGATCCCGGGTTTTTGGCGAAAAGACGGCAGCATGTAATTTCCGGCACCGCGTTACCAGGAAAAAGCGCGCTCGGCCAGCAGGCCGGCCAGCACACCGCCCTTGGGCAACAAGCGCGGCAACACCTTTGTGAAAATCCCGGGGTGCAGCAAGCGGCGCGCCACCAGGATGTCGACCAGGGGTTCGGCAATAAATGCGTTGTGCATGGAGTGGGATGTGCCCTGCTCGAAGCGAAGCTCCGCCATCCCTTCGTGAATCTCATGCTCGATGGCAAAGGCCCGCATGGCGGTACTGAGCGAGAGTGCTTTGTGCTCCAGCAGATTGCGCTGCCAGTCCACCCGCGTTACAGATCCTTCGTGGCGTCCCCCGAGCAGCGAAATCCAGTGGCCGTCCGCCGCCCGCAGGCCCATCAGGAAGGCGCCCGGTGCCGAGCGGTACTGGTGCCATCGCCACCGCACGACAGCATCGTCGACCTCGTACTGGGAGGCGCGGCTGACCTCGAGAAACTCCTTTTCTGTAAGCTCAGCCTCGGGCACCAGGGTCGCTCCCAGCTCTTTTTCGACTCGCCGCCGGGCAGCTCGCAGATTGCGTCGGGTGTGCGCCCCCATGGGAGCCAACGTCTGATCGAAGGTGGCGGCCAGCGGCAGAGCGCGCAGGATCGTCCGGTTCTGGATCCCGCACGTTAGGTGGGGATGCAGGGCGCGCCGGTCGAAGCCGGTCGATATCTGATTGGTGTCCCCCGGCTGCGTGAGCACCACGATGGTATTGCGGCGATGTTGCAGCAGGAAGTGTGCGGCATCGGCAGCGACACGGCTCTTTAGGCCCTGGGGTGCCACAAGGTTCCATTCGCCGTCCGGGTCAAAGGGCACAAAGACACCGGCGGGCATGCCCTTGAGGGTGTACTCATTCAGCAAAACGGCCGCGATAGGCTCGCCGTGTGCATCCAGCCGCAACAGCAAACACGGGATTTTCGAGCCAAAGTCGGGGTGCTGCATCAGCAGATGCAGCGCGAGATGGCTCAGAACTGCCGGATGCTGACATTGCCTTGCCAGATTCGCCAATAAACGATGATGCGCCAGCACCTGCTCCCGTCCACGCACTACCAAAAAGGCGGGCGCGAGCGAGCCGTAGCCGGCTGCAGCAGCGTTCCACCCGTCCCCGGGAGTGCCGTGCAGGGCAGACGTGGTCTCTACCGACCGCCAGGTGGTGGAGATGGAAACGGGCTTTGTGGGTTTAGCCTTTGCCGAAAACATGGATCTCCCCTTCACAGAACGGCCTCGCTCCATCAAGCTCAAAGGAGGATGTTTCAGAAAACATAACAGAAGAAAGCGTGCGGAAAAGATTTCTTTTCCGCACGTAAGTTACTGTCTCGTAAGCACTTATGAAGTTACCATTGTGTAGTCACGCTACAACTTCCGGGTGAATGCAGGGTCAAAATACGGGTAAAAACGAGTTACGCTCCCGCACTGTGTTACTCTTTTTTTGTACTCATGCGTAGTACAGCGCGCCGCGAGCAGGATGGGAGACGATCCCCTTATCTGGCCAGAGACCGCGAGCGCCGCCAACCGCCCATCGGGCGAGCCCATCCGCTTCCGGATTCTCGGCTCTGCACGTTGGTTGCTCTGGCTTTGAGGCGGTCCAAACAGGATCAGCCTCGCCGTGCAGCAGCAGTGCTTTGTTTCCTTCCGTTGGAATGATGGAATGGAACTTCCCATCGCAGTGCTGAACTTAGGACTTCGGACGATTTACGACGCCATCACGGGGACTGCACCCCATCGCGTCGCAAGCGCCGGTCCACCCCACTTGCGTACCAACTAAAGGAATCTCTTGCCAAAGTCATCTGTTTCTGAGGCCGCCGGTCATAAAACCGGTCATGCGGCCCCTCGTCATCGCACGCCGGACGCCCAGCCCCTCACCCTCGAAGCCATTCTGAATCCCGAACCGGCGAAAATCACCCGCCACATTACGCAGGATGAAGCGGCGGCGATCACGTTCAACGATTTCGCCATTTCCGATTCCCTGAAAGCGCGCATCGCTGCCGCCGGTTTTGTCACGCCGACACCCGTGCAGGCCGGCGCGATTCCGCCCGCGCTCGAAGGCGAAGACATCCTCGCCACTGCCTCGACCGGCACCGGCAAGACGCTCAGCTTCCTCATTCCTATGATCGAGCGCATGGAAGAGATCTCCAAGCCCTCGGCAAAGGGCAAGAAGAATCCCATTCTGGCGTTGATTCTGCTGCCGACACGCGAGCTGGCCATGCAGGTGCTCGAGAATTACCACAAGGTTTGCCCACAGCTGAAGAACGATGCGGTGCTGGTGTGCGGCGGCTTGAATGAGAATCCTCAGATCGAAGCGCTTGGCCGCGGTCCCCGCCTTGTTGTCGCCACGCCCGGCCGTCTCGAAGATTACCTCGATCGCCGCCTCATCAAGCTGAGCGAGGTCGACATGCTGGTGCTGGATGAGGTCGACCGCATGCTCGACATGGGCTTCCTGCCCGCAATCAAGCGCATCGTCGGCGCGCTGCCTAAAGACCGGCAAACGATGTGCTACTCGGCTACGCTCGACGGGAACATTCGCAATATCGTCCGCGATTACGTCCATGAGCCCGTGCGCGTGGAAATCGGCCAAACCTCCCGCCCGTCCGACCGCGTCACCCTGCGCGTCTACACCGTCATGCAGGACCAGAAGCTGTCGCAGCTGGACCGCATGCTGACGACCGAAGAAGGCACGTACCTGGTCTTCTCGCGAACCAAGCATGGAGCTGATCGGATCGGCAAGAAGCTCGAAAAACTTGGGCACAAAATCGAGATCATCCATGGCGACCGGTCGCAATCGCAGCGCTCGACGGCGCTAAAGCGGTTTTCGGATGGCAAGGCCCGTGTCCTGGTCGCTACGGACGTGGCGGCGCGCGGCATCGACGTTTCGCACATCGCGCATGTGGTGAACTACGATCTGCCCAACGGCTCCGACGATTTCGTTCACCGCATCGGCCGTACCGGCCGCGCGGGTGCGAAGGGCGTAGCCAGCACCTTCATCACACCGCTCGAAAAGGGCGATGCGCGCAAGCTGGAACGTGAGTTGAAAATCCAGTTTGAGTGGATTGTGGCCGATAAGGATCTTGCCAAAGAGGAGCGCAATACGCCGATCGACATGAGCAAGCCGGTGAATGATATTGCCGGCCTGCTGGCCATGGAGACGCGTTCGTGGAAGAGCGAGTCCGCGGGCGTCGAGCACGCCAACCCGCATGCGCCACGCCACCCACGCGGCAGCACCGACACCGGCCGTGGCCGTTCCCACGCCGGTCAGCGGGGCGGCGGTGGTCGCGCGGGTGGGTCCGGATCAGGCTCCGGATCAGGCTCCTCCGGGTCAAAGGGCGGCAGCAGTGCCGGCCGCCGACGCCGGGCGTAAGGTTAGGCCGATTAAGCGAAAGCCCACGTCTCCCCTGGCGTGGGCTTTCCTTTGTTGTGCTCCACGTAGTTCACTCGAAGGGATCCATCCCTTAGCTGAACGGCCAGTTATCCAAGGCATTCGGCACCTTGGTCACAAACATGGGGTTTACCAGGGGAACGAAGTATTGCACGGCCCCGGGTTGTGCCTGCATGCCGAGACCCACAAGATCGTCAGGGCCCGTAATGCCCGGCACAGCCTTCAAGGCCTGCCAGTCCCCCCGCGCGGCGATGGCTACAGCGGTCCGTCCGTCCCCCAGTTCCATCTTTGCGAGGAAACGGCACGCATTCCAGCTGGGGTGGACGAACATCTGTTGCGCCAACGTACGGCACACGGCACTGGCCCGATCGTCTCCACGTAGCGCGGTCAAGGCCGGGTCGGCGAGCACGGCCCGCACGACCGCTTCCGAACACCACCAGCCGCCGAGGGTCTTCGCGAGATTGCCGTCAAAGACGCGGTAAAGCGTGATGGGCTTTGTAGCGCCCGGCTCCGCGACCACGATCGGGTCGACGATCTTCGGTGCGCTCGCCGGACCGAACGCATAGGCCACACTGCCGGCAGCGAACTCAGGGATGGACTTTGTCTGAGGCAATTTCGGCGTCGCGGCTGCGGGTGCGCCATGTTTTGCCGCAAAAGCCGCAAACGCGGCGGTGCGAGTCTGCGTTTCCACGGCCTGGTCCGCCCACAATCGCTGAAAGAGAGACAGATACACGGGCTGCGAAAGTTTGGCGGTCAACCGTTGCGTGATAAACGCAATTTGGGGATTGGGTGTTCCGGGCATACGGCCTCTCCACGAGCTACGCACGATCTAGGTTTGAAGTCCCCCCAATGCTACTGCCACGCAGGCTGCCCTTGAGTGCTCGCGACGATTTTTTCTCAGGCGCGTTTCCCGTTTCGGAAGCACAGCCCGATCGTTCTCCATTCCGATTTCCATTCGATCAAGCAGTGACCGCCCCCCACTGTGTGGGACACGAAATGGCCAAGAATGCTTGGTTCCATGGACAACGAGACACTGCAGCACCTCACCTAACCTCCTGTAGCCTCGCAGCGGAAAGCTGCCCGGCCCCGCCGCATGTTGCACTGCATCTTGCACCTCGTAAGACCCGAACAACCACCCAGGAGATTCGCTATGAAGATGAAAACCGTTGAAGACCTTCTTTTCACAGGCATGACCTACGCACTTGATTTTGAACAGCGGATCTCCAAAGAGTCCGCCAAAATGGCCAAGGCGGCCACCGACCCGATGGTCAAGGAGATGTTCGAAAAGAGCGTTACGCAGGGCGAGAAGTACGCCGATCGCCTCCAACAGGCGTTTCCCAAGATCGGCAGAAAAGAAGACACCAATACAAACTACATTGCCAAGGCGATGATCGAAGAGGTCGAAAACATGATCTCCAACACCGATGAATCGCCTGTGCGCGATGCCGCGTTGGTGGTGGCGTTCAATCAGCAGCAGGCCTATCGCGTGTCGTCGTATGGTTCGCTGGCCAGCTATGCCAAGTTGTTGGGTAAGGAAAGCGCCGTTCAGGATCTGACGCAGAGCTTGAACGAGGCGAAGACCGGTGATCAGAAGCTTACCGACTACGCCGAAGCAAATCTGAATCCGAAGGCCGCACAGCTTGTGGCTGCCTAACTTTCGGTTGCAAAGAAAGAGCCGGCTTTATGCCGGCTCTTTTTTGCTTGAAAGATTCGAACGGACTTCATTTCGTAGCGAGAATCAGCCTTTCAGAGTGGCCGTCTCCCGGCTACAGGCTGTGTATTCTTCACCATAGGCAGACCTTCAAGCGCCTGGGATCCATGCGAGTTACAGAATGCGGGAAAGCAACGACCCCGCCATACCGCCGAACTCACCCTGACTGCTTGGCGGCGCCTGCTGTCCGTTCTGCGTCATGTGCGACATCACCATCGGCAGAATGGTGGCAAGTGCCATGGTAGCGACCTGGGGTGACACGCCGGCACGCTGCGCGGTCTGCTCGAGCAGTCCCGTACCGCCAAGCCCATTTTGCACCTGCTCCGGGGTCGCCTGCTGATTTTGGCCGTTCGACCATTGGTCTACATGCTGATCCATGCCCTGGTTGCGAAAGTTCTGCATCAGCGACCCTAGACCGCCCGGATGCTCGCCCAGCGATTGCAGAAACCCGCCGGCTACCCGGCCCTGCTCACTCGCGGGCGCGCCCTGCGCTCCGCCCACCATGCCCTCAATCGAATCCAGTAAACCCATTGTTGGTGCCTCCACTGCGATGAGATGACAAAAAGCGGAGTCATGGCTTCTTTGCTCAAGAAACTCCCTCGGTTATCGACAACAGAGGGTTCCCGCAGCGACAATCGAGCATGCCTCGCAAAGCCGTCGTTTCTACCACCGCCGCTCCCGCCGCCATCGGTCCCTACGCCCAGGCTGTGCGTATAGGGGAATTCGTGTATACCTCCGGCCAGGTCGCATTCGACCCTGCAACCGGCAATCTGGTTGCGGGCGGCATCGCCGAGCAGACCGAGCGCGTGTGCGAGAATCTGCGCGCGGTGCTGAATGAAACGAACCTCAACCTGACGCATGTGGTAAAAACCACAGTCTTTTTGCAGGATCTGGGCGATTTCGCGGCCATGAATGAGGTGTACGCCCGTTACTTTGCGCCGGCAGGGATCGTGCCGCCCGCCCGCTCGACCGTGCAGGTCGCGGCGCTGCCCAGGAAGGCCCTGGTGGAGATCGAGTGCATTGCCGCCGACGACCCACAACGGTGATGCCGCATCCAATCTGTTGAGGTGTATGACATGCCAACCATTCCCACAGGCGGCCCCCTGAGCGACGCCGCGATTGCCGACAACGATGCCAAAGCCGGTGCCGCCGCGGTCGCAGAAACGAAAAAGGTGCAGCGAACCGATGCCGAGTGGCAGGAGATGCTCACGCCCGAGCAGTACGAAATCCTGCGCAAGAAGGGTACGGAACGGGCCTTCACCGGGGCTCTCTACAATAACCACGCCGATGGGCTGTACCACTGCGGCGCCTGCAACGCTCCGCTCTTCAAATCCGATGCCAAGTTCGAGTCAGGCTCCGGTTGGCCCAGCTTTTATGAGCCCGTGTCGCCCAAAGCCGTTGAGCTGCATGAAGATCGGAGCTACGGCATGCGCCGTGTTGAGGCTACGTGCGCCTCGTGCGGATCGCACCTTGGTCACGTATTTCCGGACGGCCCCAAGCCGACCGGCCAGCGTTTTTGCATTAACTCAGCCTCGCTTGGCTTCGAGCAGGATGGATCGACGGTCGGGGAGCGGTAAGAGTTTTCGGTAAAGGCGCAGCTTTACTCGTGTCATCCTGAACGTAGTGAAGGACCTCCGTATTCGCTGACTGCTGGGATGCTTCAAGCTAAATACCGAGGTTCTTCGCTACGCTCAGGATGACACTATTTGTCAGTGCATTTTGACCGAAGCTAGAAACGATAAGGCCCTGATGCTCCGCATCAGGGCCTTCTATCCGTGCGACTTACTGCTTTATTCCTGCTACGCCTTCGCGGCCGCTACCTGCTGCGGTTGCGCCTTGATGATCTTTCCACCCTTGATGCAGGTCGTGCAGACCTTCATGCGCTTGTTTACACCCGCGCTTACGACGGCCTTCACCTGCTGCAGATTCGGGTTCCAGCGCCGGCGCGTCACATTGTGCGCGTGCGAGATGTTGTTACCAAACCGCGGTCCCTTGCCGCAAAGCTCACAAACCTGTGCCATTGAAGTCTCTCCAGACAAAGCTAAAACAAATTCGGTACGCAAAACTCTCACCCAACCCGATGGATCGGGCGCCAGCAGGCGAAACGGCTGGTGGAAGGAGTGGTAGGCACGATTGGATTCGAACCAACGACCTCTACCGTGTCAAGGTAGCGCTCTAACCAACTGAGCTACGCGCCTAAACTGCGTACGAGTCAGTGTAACCGGACAGCGACTCGCGCGCAAACTTTGTACCCTTCCCCAACCGCCCCTGATCCTGTCCGCAAGACGGCCCTCAGCGGCGCAGGGAGGGCTCTTCCTCCATGATCTCCAGCGCGGACGTGTCCATGGGGGTCGCGATTTCGCCTTCACGCTGCACCTTGCGCAGCGTAATCCAGGCATATTGCGCGGCCGAAAGCGGTGCCAGCACCGCCACCGCGCGCAGCAGCAGCAGCTTGCCTTCCGCCAGCCCTGCAATCCCACTCACCTGCACGGTCATCACCGTCAGCACCGTGAGAATCTGCACGGCGGTGTTCACCTTGCCCAGCCAGCTGGGCCGAAAGTCCCGCAGGATGTTTGTGATGTAGAGCAGGGTCGAGATCACCAGAATGCCAAGATCGCGGCTGAACACCAGCACGGTCACATAGCGTGGGATGACACCGACATGCGTCAGCACGAGAAACAGCGTGCTCAGCAGAGCCTTGTCGGCGATGGGATCGAGGTAGAGCCCAAGCGTCGTGTATTGGCCCAGCTTCCGGGCCAGCAGACCGTCCAGCCCATCGGAGATCCCGGCGATCCAAAGCAGCGCAAAGGCCAGCGCCCAATGCCCATCCAGCACCTCGATGACCAGAAACGGCAGCGTAAACAGCCGCAGCATGGTCAGCAGGTTGGGCAGCGCGCGGAACTGGCGAAGGTCGGGCATAGAAAGAAGAGGTGCGTCTGCATGGTAGCCCACCGGTTCCCCTTCCCGGCTGGGCACACGACGACGGTTATGCGAAGGGCAGGTTATTTCCGATCCAAGTCACTTCCCTCCCGGGTCGACTTTCAGTCAGGTCAACGCGGCAAAGTGACGCCATGCAGCACCCGCTCGATCGCATCGCAGGCGGCGGCGGTGCCCTGCTCGGCACGGATGGCCGCGCTCACCTCCGCCGCGCGTTTGGCATACCCCGGGCGCTGCAAGAGGGGCCGCAGCGCCTGTACGACCCGCGCTGCCCGATACGCCTCCCGATGCAACGTCCGTGCCACCCCCATCCGGACGACGCGGGCGGCGTTGTCCGGCTGATCCACGCCCCACGGCACGACGAGCATGGGCCGGCCGGCACGCAGTGCCTCGGCCGTGGTGCCAACCCCGCCCTGGTGCACGATCGCCGCGCTGGCGGGAAAGACCTGCGCGTAGGAGGCATACGGGCAGGCCAACACGGCATCGGGGTCTGGAGCGGCATCCCCGCCGAAAATGGTTGATTGCGCCCCGAGCAGCAGCGCCCGCACCCCGAGCCTGCGTGCGGCCAGCGCGCTTTCACGGAAGAAGTTCCCCGCGTCCATTACCGCCGAAGAGCCCAGGGTGAACACCACCGGGGGAGCGCCCGCGGCCAGGAAACGCACGAGGTCCGGCGAAGGCGTTCCCGGCTGCTCGAAGAAGGCGAAACCGGTTGCCAGTGTCTGCGGTGGCCAGTCCGGCTGGGGCGCGGCCAGCAGCGGCGAAAACAACGCCAACTCGCCCCCCGGCGCATGCCCGCCCGCAAACAGCGGATTGCCGCCATCCGGAAGGCCCAACTCGGCCTGCATTTGTCGATACAGCCCAAACCACCGGTGCGTGCCCCGTTCGGCGAGCTTGAAAAAGAGCCGGTAGGAGGCCGGCGAAGGCCGCAACCGGTGCATCCACGCAAGCCCCGGCAGGACCGGCGGATCGTACGCGGACAGCATGCCCGTCGGTGCCAACTGCGTCGAAATCCACGGGATGCCGCGCGTTTCGGCAACCAGCCGTGTGGCCAGGGTGAGTGGGTGCGCGATCAGCAGATCCGCCCCCTCCGCGGCCTGGAGTGTGTCCGCAAAGGCGGTACGCAGTGCCGGCAGGATAAGCCGGCGAATGATGAATTCCACGCCTTTGCGCCCATTGAAGACACGGCGGATCAGTTCAGTGCTGGCGGTTTCGGTGGTCACCGCGCGAATCGGATAAAAGGCTAAACCGGCCGCCAGCACATGCGGGCGAAAACTTTCCGAGGTGGCCACCACGGGCCGATGTCCGCGGCGGGCGAGCTCCACGCCAAGCGCCAGATACGGATGCAGATCGCCCAACGAACCGACGCAGGTGAGCACAATACGCGCTCCCTCGTCCATCTTCATTCTCTTCGCAGTCACGGGGGTAAGATGCACACCGGCATCGCTGTGCGCTAGGAGCGTATTGCCGGGTAGGCTGCAATTCAGGGCAATCCCGGTCAGCGAGCGTATTCGGCGTCCGTGACCTGCTCCATCCAGTCCACGACTTCCCCGTCCAAGCGCTCCTGCACGGCGATGTGGGTCATCGCGGTGGTCGGTGTCGCGCCGTGCCAATGCTTTTCTCCGGGGGCGAACCAGACGGCATCGCCGGGATGGATCTCTTCGACCGCGCCCCCATCCCGTTGCGCCCAGCCGCAGCCGCCGGTGACGATCAGCGTTTGGCCGAGCGGATGGGTGTGCCAGGCCGTGCGCGCACCCGGCTCAAAGGTAACGCTCGCCCCGACGGTGCGCGCCGGCTCCGGCGCTTGAAATAGCGGATCGATCCGCACCGTGCCGGTGAACCATTCCCCTGGCCCCCGGCCGGAGGGCTGCGATCCCACGCGTTTGATCTCCATGAAAGGAACTGTACCGCCAGCGACGTCCCTCCTTCAAACGGCCTCTTCGCATCGTATTCTGCATTGCGTGGCCTGGGGCGCCGCCGTACACTGGAAGTGTCTCGACTATTCGGGGCGGTCTAGCGGCTCTTGCATCTTCCACCTTCTCGCTGCTGGTACAGCCCCCTGTAACGCCGGGTCCATGCAAACTTATGCTGCGGCTCACCAAAAAAGCGGACTATGGGCTGATGGCCCTGAAGTACCTGGCCGAGCACGCCGATCGCGGTGCGCAATCGGCCAAGGACATTGCCGACGCCTACCACATTCCGCCGCAGTTGTTGGCCAAAATCCTGCAAACCCTGACCCGGGCCGGCATGTTGATCTCCACGGCCGGCACTAACGGCGGCTATGCGTTGGCACGTTCCGGCCAGGATATTTCGGCCTTTGAAGTCATTCGTGCCATCGACGGGCCGTTATTTATTACCAGCTGCATCACCATTCACGGCACCTGCGACCTTCACGGCACCTGTACCATCAAAGAACCGTTGCGCAAAGTCAATGATTCACTCAAAGATCTGCTCAGCGCGATTCGCATCGCCGACCTGGTCGAGCCAAGCGAGCCGGGGGGTGCCCCCGGTGAGACACCGATGGCTGCCGGGCTGGTCACCATCGCCGTTTAGAGCCGTTTAGCAAGATTCCGCCGTTCAACCGGGCCCTTACCTGGACCCCGACTTTAGGAGTAAACACCATGTCCGAAACCGCTATCAATGAACTTGAGCCCTCCAGTGCGATGACCGCCAACGGTCTGGGCATCACGCAGGCCAGCGGTCCGCTGCCGGCCGGTGTGAAGCTACCCATCTACATGGACAACCATGCGACCACACCGCTCGATCCGCGCGTGCTTGAAGCGATGATGCCCTACATGACCGGCATCTTTGGCAACGCCGCCAGCCGCAACCATTCGTTTGGCTGGGAAGCGGAGCAGGGCGTGGAAAAGGCACGCGAGCAGATCGCCAAGTTGATCGGTGCGACCGCGAAGGAGATCATCTTCACCTCCGGCGCGACTGAGTCCAACAACCTCGCCATTAAAGGCATCGCGGAGATGTACCGCGAGCGCGGCAACCACATCATCACGGAGGTCACCGAGCACAAAGCCGTGCTGGATACCTGCAAGAAGCTCGAAAAGCAGGGATTTCGCGTGACCTACCTGCCCGTCAAGGGCGATGGCCTCGTGGATCTTGAAGAACTCGAGCGCGCGATGGATGATCAGACCATCCTCGTCTCGATCATGTATGCCAACAACGAGATCGGCGTGGTGCAGCCGGTCAAGGAGATCGGTGAGCTCTGCCACAAGAGGGGCGTCATCTTCCACACCGATGCCGTGCAGGCCGTCGGCAAGATCCCCGTCAACGTCATCGCCGACAACATCGACGTGCTTTCGTTTTCCGGCCACAAGGTCTACGGACCGAAGGGCGTAGGCGCGCTTTATGTTCGTCGTCGCAACCCTCGCGTGCAGATCTCCGAGCAGCAGAACGGCGGCGGGCACGAGCGCGGGATGCGCAGCGGCACACTGAATGTTCCGGGCATCGTCGGCCTGGGCGCCGCGTGCGAGATTGCCGGCAATGAGATGGCCGCTGAGGCCGTCCGTGAGCGCGAGCTGCGCGATTACCTCAAGCACAAGCTGGAGTCGGCGCTCGACTACACGCAGGTGAACGGCAACATGGACCACCATCTGCCGGGCAACCTGAACATCAGCTTCATCTATGTCGAAGGCGAATCGCTGCTGATGGGCATCAACGACATCGCGGTGAGCTCCGGTTCGGCCTGCACCTCGGCTACGCTGGAGCCCTCGTATGTGCTCAAGTCCCTCGGTCTGGGCGATGATGTCGCACACAGCTCGATCCGCTTCGGCCTGGGCCGCTTCAATACCCGGGAAGAAGTCGACTACGTTGCCGACAAGCTGATTGATGTCGTCTCCAAGCTGCGCGAGCTCTCCCCGCTGTACGAGATGGTCAAGGAAGGTATCGACCTGACCAAGATCGAGTGGGCCGCTCACTAACTAGTCTGTTGTTCAAACTGAACGCCGCGTGTAGCAACGCGGCGTTTTTGTTTGTGCATGGCAAATCACGCAAAGGTGGCCTGTGTGTCGCAATGTACAGGCGTATGATCTCGCTATGCACGATGCCATCGCTGTCGGTAGTCCTCTGCTCGCGATTTCGGCTGGCGTGCTATTCGATCGCAACGATTTGAAGGACCTGCGCACAGAGGTAAATGCGCGCTTCAACAAGATCGAGGGCCGTCTCGACCGTATGAAGGCTGATCTTCGCCAGCTTTACTATCTCACCGGCAAGCTCGAAGTCCGGATGGACGCACTCGACAAGCGTGGCTGAACCGAGAATCCTCACGAGCACCCCTTACCAGGCGGAGCCCCTCGGACAGCTCGCCACCGAAGGCCGCAATCCTGCCAGCGAACACCTCGACGCGCTTTCGACCCTTGACCTGCTCGGCCTTTTGAATGACGAAGACGCCAAGGTCGCCGCGGCCGTCCGCGCGGAGGTCCCCCAGATCGCCCAGGCCGTCGACAGCATCGTGAAGCGCTTTGATGGCGGCGGCCGTCTCTTCTACCTCGGCGCCGGCACCAGCGGCCGCCTGGGCGTGCTCGATGCCAGCGAGTGCCCACCGACCTTCTCTGTCTCCGCCGATCTCGTGCAGGGCTTGATTGCCGGCGGTGACCGCGCGTTGCGGCTCTCGAGCGAACACTCCGAAGATTCCGCCGATGAAGGCGCAGAGGACCTCCAGGCAGCCGGCTTCAGCACGCAGGGCCGGCCCGACACGCTCGTCGGCATCGCTGCCAGCGGGCGCACGCCGTATGTACTTGGCGCGGTGCGATACGCGAAGACCCTCGGCGCGCTCACGATCGGCCTCAGTTGCGTCCCTGGTTCGGCCCTGGCGCAAGCCGCGGACATTGCGATCACGCCGGCGACCGGCCCCGAGGTCCTTACAGGTTCCACGCGCCTGAAGGCCGGCACGGCCACGAAACTGGTGTTGAATATGCTCTCGACGGGTGTGATGGTGCGCACCGGCGCAACCTTTGGGAACCTGATGGTGAACGTGCGTCCAACCAATGCAAAGCTCGTCGACCGAGCCGAGCGCATCATCGCCGAGGTGACCGGCTGCTCACCTTTCGAAGCCCATGACCGGCTCAAGGCCGCAGAGATGGATGTGAAGGTGGCCATTCTGATTGCAAGGCTCGGCCTTGACCGGACCGCCGCCCAAGCAAGGCTTGCCGAGGTAGCGGGGCATCTGCGTGTCGCGCTTGGGTAAGCAATACCGCGGAGAATCCTTGCAACTCGCCACACGGACCGGGGTTCATACAAGCAACAGGGTGAGTGCCGGCACACTCCAAATACTAAGTTTCGATCGAGGATAGTTATGAAACCGACACAATTTGCATTGCCTCTTCTTTCGCTCGCGCTGTGTGCGGGCGCTGCCAACGCCCAACCGCAGGGATACGGTCCTCCACCCCCACAAGCCTATGGACAAGACGGTGGTTGGGAGGCACCCCCGGCCGAGTTCCGCGCCGCCATGCAACGCGGCTTTCACGATGGCATTGAAGGCGCCCGGCGCGACTTCCAAAATCACCGTCCGCCCAACGTGAACAACCGCGATGAGTTCCACAACCCCCATGTTCCCGGCCCAGACCGCCACGATTACCGCCAAGGCTTCCGCCGCGGCTATGACGTCGGCGTGCGCCACATCTACGGCTCGGGCCCAGGTTATGGCCCTCGGTAACGGCCCCGGGTAGCGATCAGCTGAACGCACACGATTCACACGAAAGCCCCGGCCAGACCGGGGCTTTCGCACGTTTATGTTTGCGTTTGCTGGCGTTCGCAGGTCGAGCAGGCTGCCCCTACGAAAACAACGTCGGCGCACTCATCTGCCGCTGCGGCATCTCCAGCCCGAAATGCCGATACGCCAGCCGCGTCGCGACCCGCCCGCGTGGGGTGCGATCAAGAAACCCGATCTGGATCAGGAACGGTTCGTACACCGCCTCCAGCGCGTCCTCATCCTCAGCCAGGGCAGCCGCCAGCGTATTCAAGCCAACAGGTCCCCCATCATATTTTTCGATGATGGTTCGCAGCAGCCGCCGGTCGAGTTCATCGAACCCATGCGCGTCGATTTCCAGCATATCGAGCGCGCGCATGGCGACTTCGCGATCGATCCTGCCCGTCGCGCGTACCTGCGCATAATCGCGCACCCGCCGCAGCAGCCGATTGGCGATGCGCGGGGTTCCCCGCGAACGGACCGCGATCTCGGCCGCGCCGTCCCGGTCCGTGACCACGCCCAGCACCTCCGCCGAACGCTCGACGATGAAGCGCAGCTCGTCTTCCGTATAAAAATCCAGTCGCAGCGGGATGCCGAACCGCGCCCGCAGCGGCGAACTGAGCAATCCCGGCCGCGTCGTCGCACCCACCAGCGTGAATGGGTCCAGCTTGACGCCGTGAATGCGCGCCGAGGGTCCCGTACCGATCATGATATCGAGCTTGTAATCCTCAAGCGCCGTATACAGTTTTTCTTCCATCACCGGCTGCAGACGATGGATCTCATCGATAAACAGCACCTGCCGGTTTTTGACGTTCGTCAAGATCGCTGCGACATCACCCTGCACCTGCAGCGCCGGCGCGGAGGTCTGCTGGTACCCAACCCCCAGCTCATTGGCGATGATAGTCGCCAGCGTTGTCTTGCCCAGTCCCGGCGGCCCCGAGAGCAGCACATGATCAAGGGCTTCGCCGCGCGCGTTGGCTGCCTCAAGCGCGATGCACAGCTGCTCCTTGACCTTGGTCTGCCCAATAAATTCGTTCAGCCGATGCGGCCGCAGCTTCAGTTCAAACTGCGCATCATCCTCCAGGGCACCGGCATAAACCAAGCGCTCAGGTTCGGAGCTGCTCGATTTCTCGCCCGGTCCAGAAAACGGCTTGCGCGGATTAAATGGAGGCTTCACCTGAGGCGATGATAGGGCGAAGCGAACATCGCCGCAATGACTATCTTTGGTTCGATACCGACACCATGCTCACATTCCCAGAAACGCCCGATACCGCGTTTGCAGCACGCCCGTGCCGCGCGCCAGCGCAACCTTGGCGGTGTTGTACTGGAAGAGCGCATTGACCAACTGCGCCTGCGCCCCGGTCACCGTGGCCAGGGCGTCCACCACCTCCAAATTGTCGGAAACACCTGCGGCAAAACGGTCGCGGGCGTCTGAGAGTTCCTGCTGGGCCAGACCCACGTTGCTTTCGGAAACCATCACCAACTGCTGAGACGAGGCGATATCGAGCAGGCTGTTACGGATCTGGGAGTCGATCGTGCCGCGCAGGCTGCCTTCCTGCGCCCGCAGCGTCATCAACTGTGCCACAGCACTTTGCTCCTCGCCACGCTGCGCCGCCTCCCGGAAGATCGGAAACCGCAACGTTCCCTCGGCGGTAAAAACGCCATGGAAGATGCCGGTGTCCTGCCCGAGAATGCCGTAAAACCCATTGACCGCCAATGTCGGCAACCGTTGATACCGCGCTGCGTGCACCTCGCGCGCGGCCACCTCAATGGACGCATCAAGCGCCAGCAGATCGTTGCGGCGGCTATACGCCGTTTGCCGCGCCTGCTCGAAACTCAGGTCGCCGAGCTCCGAAAAAGGCGCATCGTCGGTCAGATCGAGCTCTTGCCCGGCTGGGAGACCCATGATGCGGTTCAGCTGGATGCCGTCCTTATCCAGCTGCACGTCCGCGGAAACCTGCTGCTGTTGGCGCTGCTGATATTCCACCTGCGCCCGCAGGACATCCAGCCGAATACCGACGCCGGCCTGATCGCGCGCGGTCGCCTGCTCAAAAAGCAGCTTCGCCGCAGCCTCCTGCGCCACGCTGTTGTTCAGGTTCGCTTGATCCGCAAGCACCTGCAGGTACGCCGTCGCGACGGCCTCCACCACCTGCTCATTATTGTCCTGAATCGTCAGGCTGACGGAGCGCACCTCGGGCTTCACCGCGCGATACAGCTCGATCTCCGGCAAATTGAAGAGGGTCTGATTCAGGCTGACCTGTACGGAGGTCGTATCCACCTTCACGATGGAGGGAAACGAAACGCCGGCAAAGCCCGGGACAGAGGCAACCAGCGACGGCTTGAAGCCGAGAGCCAGCAAGTTGATCTCCTGGGCACTGGAAGACGCCCGGAACTGCAGATTCGGGAACAACGCGTTGGTGACCTGACCGATGTACCCCCGCACAAGCTGCTGGTTAGCTCTCTGGAAGCGCAACCGCACATTGCGTTCGAGCGCCAAGGAAACTGCATCATCGAGCGACAACGAGAGTGGACCCGCCATGGCCTTTTCCACAGGAAAGCCGTTCGACCCCGCCATCGTGCCGGAAGCGACAAAGCGCACCCCCGAGCCTGGAGGCTGCACCAACCCCGTATCCTGCCCGACAAGCAGGCTGCTGGGCGCCTGCGGCAGCGCCATGGGAGCTGCCGGCGAAAGAACAGAGGTTTGCTGCGCCGGAACGCCGTCCGCTAGAGGTATAGCGATTGGAGCTACAGCAGCAGGAGGTACAACGGACTGAGTGCTGGGAGCTTGAGCGCGGGCGGGCATCCATGGCAAAAAAGCAGCCGCCGTAGCCGCTGTCAGGAATTTGGAGCGGATCTGCACGTCCTTTAGAGTGCCACGCCCGCCTCGGGGATGCGGAGATTACAGCATCGATTTTGCAGCCGTTCCCAAAACGAAACGGCTGCTACGAGACCCGCTCACGCGCTCCCCTTACCTTTGCGGTCAATCAGCGCCTGATAGAGCGCCACCGTCTGCTCTGCGATCGCCGTCCAGGAAAAATGCGCCTCCACCCGTCTGCGGCCGGCGGCCCCCATCGCTTTCGCTTTTTCCGGATCGGCTAACAGCGCCCTCAGCTTTTCCGCGAGGTCCTTCGCAAACTGCAGGGGATCGGTCGGGAAGCTCGTCTCCGGATCCTGTGTGAAGGGAATTAGGTGGCCAGTCTCACCTTCCACCACCACCTCGAGAATGCCGCCGGTTGCCGAGGCCACCACCGGCGCACCGCAGGCCATCGCCTCCAGATTGATGATGCCGAAGGGCTCATACACGCTCGGGCAACAAAACACCGCGCAGTGGGAGTACAGCTGGATAGCCTCTTCTTTGGTCACCATCTGCTCGATCCACACGATGTTGTGCCCCACGCCGAGCGGGTCGCCGGTCGCGAACGAGTGCCCGGGCGGCTCGACGCCCGGCTCGGTGAACTGCTCATGACCGGCGGGCTCGCTGAGCGGCGTCTTCTGCCGCAGCGCTTCCACCTTGTCCCTCATCTCCTGGGCAATCTCGGGCGTGTCGGGCGCCCCGGCACACAACACCACCTGGGTGCCGGGCGGCAGAAACGGAATCGCCTCCACCAGATGCGTCACCCCCTTTTGCCGGGTGATCCGCCCAACGAACAACACATACGGCTTGGTTCGATCGACACCATACTTATCCAGCGCGTCGGCTTCCGGCGTGTACTGGTATTGCTGAAGATCAATCCCGTTGTAGATCACGTGAATGCGCTCGGGATCCACCTCCGGGTACGCCCGCTGAATGTCCGCCTTCGTGCCGTTCGAGACCGCCACGACCGCGTCCGCGTCCAGAATTGCCGTCCGTTCCATCCACGAGCTGAGCGCATAGCCTGTGCCCAGCTGCTCGGCTTTCCACGCCCGCAAGGGCTCAAGCGAGTGCGTCGTCAGCACAAAGGGAATGCCATACAGCTTCTTTGCTAAAAACCCGGCCATCGACACATACCACGTATGGGTGTGCACAATGTCGAGCTTCTCCAGCTGCAGATTTTCAAAGAGATTCAGCGACAGCGCTTCGAGTGCACCCTTGAACTTGGACTTGGTGCCCTCGGTGATCGCCTTCCACGGCTGTTCATAAAAGACTTCCAGCCGGCCGGGCCCGTCCACCTCGGCGACATTGTCGGGTTCGCCTTCCGTGTCGTCCTCGATGGCGTTGGCAGGCTCAGCCGACGGGGCTGGCGGGGCTGGCGGATCACCCCACGCATGCACCTCCACCTCAATTTGCTTGGCCAACTCGCGCGAGAGGTACTCCACATGCACCCCCGCGCCACCGTACACATAGGGCGGGTACTCCCGCGTCATCAGCCCAACTCGCATCGATCTTCCTCCACGGCCAGTACGGGTCAGGATCCCGGTCCGCTGCTCGTCGCCGAGACAGCATCCTTCACATTGGCCGCCGAGAGATGGATGCCAAAGTCATACACGGAGGTGGCATAGCTTCCACTCGTCTTCGGAATCGGCAGAATGCAATATTTTCCTTCCTCCATCGGTGCTTGCGGCTCAATCCGGGTCCAGCCGTCGGCTAGGCGCGTTGTGGTCGTTTCCACCAGATCGGCGTGGCGTTTAGCATGGCCTGTGAACTGCGTGTAGGACAGATTGTCGATGATCCGCCTGTCATTGGCCGCCGTCACGCGCACGATCGCATACATCATCGTTTCGGCGTCGCGCGCATCGCCTCCATGATCCGGATCGGGTTCTGTGAGTAGATAAAACGCGGGTGTCTTGCTGTGCAGCTGCGTTCTGGAACTGACGCTGTCCAACTCCGTTGTCAGCCTGGGCTTATAAAACATCGAACCCGCCAGCGATCCCGCCACATTTGCCCCCGTATGCCGGTTCACCGCCACGCGGGAATGGTGAATGGGCACCAATTGCTCCTTGCCCTCAAAGGTGTCCGTAGCCCACGGCGTTCGCCCGTCCGGAATGCTCAAGCCGGACGCAAGTTTCGGCGCCTGCGCCGTGACGTGCACCACAGCCAAGCCACCAAGCCCAAGGCCCAGCAACGCCAAAAGACACCGGAACCAACCCTTGCGCGACCAGGACATACGCATAACGCTCGCAGTCTATCAAAGCCCCGTGGACCCTGCGGTACAACGGAGGTGCGATCGTGAGTGCCGCGATAGAAGCACGCCCTTGCGTGCAAAGTGGCATGATGACAGCACCCCTCGGAGCCGATCTTTGCATGCGTAAGCGCCTTTCGTCGCTCGTTCTTCTACCGATTCTTCTACCGATTTGCGCTGTAACGTTGCCCCGCAACGGCGATGCCCAGACCTCCCCTGCTTCAGCCCCCGTCGCTCCGCAGGATGCGCAGTTCCGCGCCATCTACACCGCCGAAGCGCAATGGCGCGCCCGCATGCGCGATGACGAGGACGACGACGAGACCGCGGTTCGCCTCCGCCCCACCCTGCCCCGCGTCGACGCCGCCTCGCAAGCCGAGCGTCTGCGCGAGTGGACCGAGGTGCTCGCCCAACTGAAAGCTGTCGACCCGCCACAGCTTTCTCCTCGCGAACGCCTTAACTTCGAGGTGTATCGTGCTCAGATTCAAACGCTCGCCAACGCGCAGCGCTTTCGTCAGTACGAGCGCCCCGTCAACTCCGACTCGGCTTTCTGGTCCGATGAAGCAGGCGCACCGCAACAGCCGCTTCGGTCTGCGGAGGAGTATGCAACGTACATCGCCCGCCTGCGCGACCTGCCGCGCTTCTTCGCCGATGAAGAAATGGACATGCGCGCCGGCCTAGCGCGCGGCTTCACCCCACCGCAGGTCACCCTCGCCGGCCGCGACAAGAGCCTCCGTGCCACCGCCGACGCCCGCGCTCCCGAAGACACTGCCTACTGGATGCCCTTCGTAACGATGCCGGCCTCCATCCCTGCGGCGCAGCAGGCCGCGTTGCGCGCCGGGGCACGGGACGCGATCGGCAGCGCCGTAATCCCTGCGTATCGCCAACTGCTGCATTTCTGGGTCGACGAGTATGTGCCGCACGCCACGGAAGCCCTTGCCGCCACAGCCTTACCCGATGGAGCCGCCTACTACCAGTCGCTGATCCTCGAATACGCTACCGTCACGCTGAGCCCTGACCAGATCCATACCATCGGCCTCAGCGAGATGGCGAGGATTCACAACGAAATGCTCGCCACCATGCAGGAGGCGCACTTCACCGGCGACCTGCCGGCCTTTCTGCATTTCCTGCGCACCGACCCGCAGTTCTACGCCAAAACGCCCGACGACCTGCTCATGCGCGCGGCCTCTATCGCCAAGGAGTTCGACGGTGTCGCCGGCCGGTACTTCGGCTACGAGCCTCGCGGCCGCTTCGCGATCCGACCCGTCCCCGCGGCTATCGCCCCGTTCTACACCTCGGCGCGCGGCGGGGAGAACGTCTACCTGGTGAACACCTTCGACCTGCCCTCACGGGGGCTCTACTCCCTGCCTGCGTTGACGCTGCACGAGTCCGCCCCGGGCCACTCGTGGCAGCTTTCGATCGCTGCCGAACACAAGGACTTGCCGAAGTTCCGCAAAGCTTACGTTTCGGCCTACGGCGAGGGTTGGGCCCTCTACTGTGAGCGGCTCGGCACTGAGATGGGCCTCTATCACACGCCGTACGAGCGCTTCGGCATGCTCAGCTACCAGGCCTGGCGCGCTGCCCGCCTCGTCGTCGATACCGGCATCCACGCCGGGGGCTGGACCCGTGCGCAAGGGCAGGGATACCTGCGCGACAACACCGCGCTTTCCGACCACGAAATCGAAACCGAGGTCGACCGCTACATCTCCTGGCCCGCGCAAGCTCTCAGCTACTACCTGGGCGAAATGTCGATCCAGAAAGAGCGCGGGAAAGCCGAAGCCACCCTCGGCGCAAAATTCAACCTGCGCGCCTTCCACGACGCGGTACTTGCAACCGGCGCCGTGCCGCTACCCGTGCTCGAAGAACATCTGGACGCCTGGATCGCGGGCGGTGGCATAGGCCCATACCCGGAGATGGAGCAGTAGAGCACTCTTTGTTGCTGCTGTTCTTCCATTGCCGCGGTTATTGCCCCTTCTGTTTGTCATTCCCGTAGGGAATCTGCGTTTGCCTCTATCTGTCATTCCCGAAGCTGGGTCCCCATCGAGCGCCTTTGCTCGATGGGGTCGGAAAGGAACCTGCTTCTAGCCCCGCCCGACTACACTCCTCATCATGTCCGAAATCATCGCGCCACCCTTCACCGATCCCCTGCTCGCCGCCCGCAAGGTCCAGCTTGCCGAGGACCTTTGGAACACCCGCGACCCTGCCCGCGTCGCCGCCGCCTATACCGACGATTCGACTTGGCGCAACCGCACCGACTTCCTGCATGGCCGCGACGAAATCACCCGTTTTCTCGAACGCAAATGGCAGCGCGAGCTCAGCTATCGCTTGAAAAAAGAGCTTTGGGGGTTTCGCGAAAACCGCATGGCCGTCAGGTTTCACTACGAATGGCACGACGGCAGCGGCCAATGGTTCCGCTCCTTCGGCAACGAACTCTGGGAGTTCGCCCCTTCCGGCCTCATGCAGCGCCGCGAAGCGTCCATCAACGATCTGCCCATTGCGCAAGCCGAGCGCACCCTCTTCTCCTAACGGCAACTACTTAAGGCTACGGTGCTCCAGGCATCGCGGCTCCATGCGGTAGGTGGGGTCGTCGTTCTGTGTCTCTATGACCTCCTACGCTCCATTCGCGGTACAGTAACAACAATCCCCAGCTGCAAGGAGCCCCAACCATGGCGTTGGCCCCATCTGCCAAGTGTGCCGTTTTCGCCC
This sequence comes from uncultured Acidobacteriaceae bacterium, assembly GCA_964242495.1. Lineage (GTDB taxonomy): Bacteria > Acidobacteriota > Terriglobia > Terriglobales > Acidobacteriaceae > Granulicella. The sequence continues at coordinate 140,980 of CAXSZS010000004.1, read as the reverse complement.
TACTGTTCACGCAAGGCACCCTGTTTGCCCAGCGCCACAACGCCCCGCCGGCAGAAAAAACCACGGCCAGCACCACGGTCACCACCGAACCCGCGTTGGACAAGCAAACCCCCGGCGCCTTAACGCCGGACGCCACCTCAGACGGCTCGGTCGCACTGGCCAACGGCAAAACTCTCGCCTATACGGCAACTGCCGGCCTGCTCGCGGTCGGGGCCACCGATCCCCAGGACGCCATGCTCGCGCTCGACGGCAAATACCTGCCCGACGCCGGCATGGACCTGCCTGCCAAGCCCGAAGACCGGCCCGCCACCGCGCGCATGTTTTACACGGCCTACTTCGCCAAAGGCGCACCGTCCGGCGACAACGGGAGCACCCGTCCCCTGGTCTTTTTCTACAACGGCGGTCCCGGTTCGGCGACGATGTATTTGCGCATGACTTCGCTGGGCCCGGTACGGGTGCAGATTCCCGACCTCGAACACCCTGTCGGCGGTCCCTACAAAGTCGCGTCAAATCCATACTCCCTTCTCGACGTAGCCGACCTCGTCTTCATCGATGCCCCCGGCACCGGCTACAGCCGGGTCGAAGGCCGTGACGCCATGAAGAGCTTTTATGGCGTTGACCAGGACGCCCAGGCATTTGACCGCTTCATCCGCCGTTTTCTGACGAAATACAACCGCTGGACCTCCCCTAAGTACCTCTTTGGCGAAAGCTACGGCACCACCCGTGATGCCGTTTTGGGCGCACAGTTGCAGGGGCATGGCGTCGATCTGAACGGCATCGTTCTGTTGTCCCAGATCCTTAGCTTCAACAACTCCGCCGATGGCTCCGACGGCAATCCCGGCACCGACAACGGCTTCTTCCTTGCGCTGCCCAGCTTCGCCGCGACCGCCTGGTACCACCATCGCGTCGCCAACCAGCCCGCGCAGCTGGAGCCCTGGATCCACGAGGTCGAACAGTTCTCGCTGGGGGACTACGCCGCCGCGCTGTTGCAGGGTGCGGATCTCGAGCCGGCTAAAAAGCAGGCTGTCGCCGCGAAACTTGAAAGCTACACCGGCGTTCCTGCCGCCATGTGGGTTAAAGCCAATCTGCGCATCACCGGCGGCGAGTTCTCGAAATATCTGCAGGACGGTGCCGATATCACCACCGGCCGCCTCGACTCACGCTATCAGGGGCCCACGATGAATCCACTCGCGGCCGATGCCACCTACGATCCCTTCACCGATGCTGTTGAGTCCTCCATTCTTGCCGCGCAAAACAGCTACGCCCACGAGATGCTGCACTTTGGCCGCGACATGACCTACAAGCAGAGCGCCCGCGAGCCCGGCTTCAACTGGGACATGCACCACCGCACCCCCGGCGGCGGCTGGCCCGGCACCTACACCAACGTCTCGCCCGATCTCGCCTACACGCTCAAGGTCAATCCGCACATGCACGTGCTGCTGATGGGCGGCTACTTCGACCTCGGGACGCTGTATTTCGGTGCCACCTACGAGATGAAACACCTGCCCATCCCCGCCGAGTTGCAAAAGAACATCGAATACAAATTCTTCCCCACCGGCCACATGGTGTACGTCAACCCCGAAGCCCTACGCACCCTCCACGACCGCACGGCCGCGTTCATTCAGGAAAGCGAAAACGGCCAATAACCGCACAGCGGTGGAAATCGGCCTCCTATACTTCTTCACCCAGCTTCTCCTGGCCGGGGATGTCGGTTGTTGCTGATGAGACATCCCCCGTTCAACAGCCTTATCGGCAGAAATGCCTGAAACTTTAGCCCACGTTGGCAAAATTCGAGCACGACATGCGCAACCTCACTCTGCGCCCCCGTTTGCGTGCAAGTGAGCGCGGAGCCATGGGAGATCACAACAAAGGATAATGGCTCTACCGGCCATGCCCACACGCGTCCGTTCATTTGCGAAGATTAACCTCGGCTTGGCCGTCGGTCCCCCGCGGGCGGACGGCTTCCATGAGCTGACGACCCTGTACCAAACCATCGCGCTCCACGATCTCGTCACGGTCACGGCCCAGCCCGCCGCGAGCACCCGCATCACGCTCGAAGCCGATCAACAAATGGGAGACCGGCGCGTGCCCGCGCCAGGCGTGCCTTCCACTGCCACCGGCGATGCCGGGCGCAACACCGCCTTCCGCATCGTCGCGGGCGCTCTCGAGCGGCTTCGCATCACGGCCCAGGTGCACATCCATATTGAAAAGCGCCTGCCCGTGCAAGGAGGGTTGGGAGCCGGTTCGGCGAACGCGGCCGCCGCGCTGCTCGGCCTGGAGCGGGAACTTTCAGTCGCGCTTCCCGGCCCTGAACGTCTCACGTTAGCCGCGGAGGTCGGTTCCGATGTGCCGCTCTTTCTTTTGGGCGGCACTGTATTAGGGCTCGGTCGCGGAGAGGCTGTCTTCCCCTTCCCCGACTCGCCCAGTCTCCCGGTAGTCGTCGCCATCCCCGATGTCGGCGTGTCGACCGCAGATGCCTTCCGGGACCTGGACGCCCGCGCATCTGTCCACGCGGGGTCTTCCGAACCCACTCCCTTGACGCAACAAGTCTCCTCGGATAGAGTTGAAGAGTTGAGCCGCGTTTTGGCTGCCGTGTGGACTTCCACCGGCGTCAAGCGAGATCCAACCGGTATCGCCAATCTCTTCCCTGCTTTGCCACTTGGCCCGGGAACCTTGCCGCAAGGCAGCGCTGTGAAGGTATTTTCGCGGGAGAAAACGGGCGATCTGGCCGGAAGTTCGGAGTTCCCAGACAACTTGTTGACTGGGGTAGTGAATCCCCTTCTCGCGCTTGTCCACACCGGGGTCGGAAACGACTTTGAGGACGTTGCCTTTCGGCGACACCCTTCCCTTTGTGACATTAAGCGTGCCCTTTTGGGTCAGAAGCATGGTTCTCCGGATGCGAGTCCGGCACAGGCGTTGTATGCTGCGCTTTCGGGCTCCGGCTCGTCGCTCTTCGGGATCTACGGATCTTCCGAAGCAGCGCACGAGGCTCAACAACGTGTGCAGTCTCTTGGCGTAAGAGCGCTTTGTACAGAAACGCTTAGCCGACAGGGGTACTGGCAACAGATGTTTGCGTAATAGGGTTGCCGGCTCGGTTTCGTCCGGCGTCAAACCCGGTCTACGCAAACCTCCGGGCACACGGGTTCGCAGGATGGGTGTTGGGTCGTTCAACGAGCAATCGTCGGCGACTCACGGGACTGGGCGATCGACTAACGGTAGGTCATCTGCCTTTGACGCAGACAGTCCAGGTTCGAATCCTGGTCGCCCAACCAAGCAGAAACGTTCCATTTTGGACAATTCCGCTGCGAATCAAACGTTTGGCACTTTTGCAAGATTTGTCGAGTTCTACGGGAAGCTTTTCGGATGGACGGTGGTCGAAACCAGACCGCCGGAAGTTGTGCAGGAACCTCCTTCGCGCCCTTGGTTGCCAGAAAGCACCATCGGCTGTGGGGAAAGCAGCAGGAAGTACCCGGCACCGGGCGCGAATTGCAACAAGCCGCGCCCGGCACCGCGATGGAACTGTAAAATACCGAAGCATCGCATCACCCGGAAGCGCAACCAGCCTCCGGCAGCAATAAAAGCTGTAACGACACTCTCAGCAGGTCAACCAACCTCAGGAGTTTCCCAGGCGTGGCGAACGAAAACGGTATGGCCGCAGTTCCATTCCCGAGTTCTACCAATCAGGGTTCACCGGCAAGCGCGCAAACTGCCTTGCTCGAACCCATCGCGCAGGCGCCGGAACCACAGTCCCCAGGGGCAGGGTCCGGCGCAGCCAGCGTCTCACCGAAGACAGCTGGAGATCCGAAACCGGCGACGGAGAAAAAAAAGCCCTCCAAGCTGAGCGAAGACAAGAATTTCAAGATCGTTTCCGGCTCCGCGAACCGGCCCCTGGCTGAGGACATCGCCAACTTTCTCGGTGTCTCGCTTGTGCAAACCGACTTTCGCCGCTTTTCTGACGGTGAGGTTCGCTTTCAGCTCCTTGAAAATGTGCGTGGCACGGATGTATTTCTTATCCAGCCCACCTGTTACCCCACCGATCAGCACCTCATGGAGCTGCTGATCATGATGGACGCCCTTCGCCGTGCCTCTGCCGGCCGCATCACGGTGGTCGTTCCCTACTATGGGTACGCCCGGCAGGACCGCAAGGATCGTCCGCGCGTGGCCATCACCTCCAAGCTGGTTGCCGATCTGCTGGTGACCGCCGGCGCCAACCGTGCGCTGTTTGTCGATCTCCATGCCGCCCAGATCCAGGGCTTCTTCAACATCCCGGTCGACCATCTCTTTGCGTCCCCGGTGCTGGTTGGCTATTTCCGTGATCTCAATCTGCCCAACCTGACGGTGATCAGCCCGGATGCCGGCGGCGTGGAACGCGCCCGCTTCTTTGCTAAAAAGCTGGAGGTCCCGCTTGCGATCGTCGACAAACGGCGTACCGACATCAATGTCAGTGAGGTCATGAACGTGATCGGTGACGTCCGCGGCCGTACCTGCCTGATCCTGGACGATATTGTGGACACCGCCGGCACGCTCGTGAAGACCGCCGAAGCCATTCTCGCGCAGGGCGCCGAGGCAGTCTACGCCTGCGCCACGCATGCCGTGCTCTCCGGTCCGGCCGCCGAGCGCATCGAACAATCCGCGCTCAAGGAATTGGTCGTCACCGATACGATTCCCTTGAACGAGGCCGCCAAAGCGATCGGCAAAATCAAAGTTCGTACCGTTGCGGGCCTGCTCGGCCGCGCCATCGAAAGTATTCACATGGAAACCTCGGTTTCCACGCTCTTTAACTAGAACAGCTGCTAGCCACTGGCTTCTAGCTGACAATCCACGCAACACAACCAGCGGTCCAGCCGCAAAGGGAATAGAAGGCAGTGAAGCGGAAGCCGAAAAGCCTGGCTAAAAGCTAGAGGCCAACAGCTGTTTTCATGCCCGAAAGGAATCCATCATGGCAACCACTCCCGTCGAAGCCGTCAACGCCACCCAGCGCACCGGCACTTTCAACAAAAACCACGCACGCCGCGTGCGTGTTTCGGGGCTCATCCCGGCCGTGGTGTATGGCGCCGGCCAACCCTCGGTCGCCATCACCGTTGACCCTAAAGTCATCACCAAGATCCTCTACTCGGAAACCGGTCACAACACCATCTTCGATCTCAACCTCGAGGGCGGCGCGCCGAGCAAGGTGATGATCGTCGATTGGCAGAACGAACCCATCAAAGGCAAATTGCTGCACATCGATCTGAAGCGTATCGCCATGAACATGGTGATGCGTGTGTCGGTGCCCATTCAGCTCACCGGCTCGCCCACCGGCGTACGGTTGGGCGGCGGCGTGCTCACCCAGGTGCTGCACGAGATCGAAATTGAATGCCTGCCCGCGGACATTCCCAGCCACATCGACGTCGACGTGGCGAACCTGGAGATCAACGGCTCCGTCCACATCAAGGACCTGCCGCATGCCGGCAACTTGAAGTTCCTGAGCGAAGAGGACGAACTCGTCGCCCACGTCACCACCATGAAGGAAGACGTTGCGGTAGAAGCCGCCGCGCCGACCCCTGCCGAGCCCGAAGTGGTGAAGAAGGGTAAGCAGGACGCGGAAGAGAAGTAAAGCGCTGTACGTTCTGAGTTGTACGTTGTACGTGAGGAACCGAATCAACAACGTAGAACGTACAACCAACAACGTCGTTATGAAACTGATCGTCGGTCTCGGCAATCCCGGTATGGAGTATCTGCTTACGCCGCACAATGCCGGCTTCATGGCCATCGACCGCATCGCACAGCTCTGCGACGTGGCCGTGATGAACCGCCGGGGACGCGCTGAAACCGGCCGGGCCAAGCTGATGGGACATGATGTCCTGTTGGCCAAACCGGAAACCTTTATGAACCTGAGCGGGCTTTCCGTCACTGCCCTGCTCCGGGACCTGAACCTCGGCATTGAGGATTTGGTTGTCCTCTATGACGAGCTCGCCATTCCCCTGGGCCAGATTCGCCTTCGCGAACGAGGCTCGGCGGGCGGGCACAACGGAGTGAAGTCGATCTCCGGGATGCTCGGCACAGAAGAATGGACGCGCATCCGCATCGGCGTGGGCAAAGCTCCCACCGAGACCGGACGCGCACAGAAAGCCGGCGGCACGAGTTACCTCCTTGCACCCATGCGCAAGATGGAGCTCGCCGCATTGGAAGAAGGGCTCGACCAGGCGGTACGCGCAGTCGAGGCCGTGCTGTCGAAAGGGGTCAGTGCGGCAATGAATGAATTTAATCGGAAGGTCGTCAGCTCTTGAGTTGTACATTCTACGTTGTTCGTTCTTGATGGAAGTTCGCCTTCTTCATGGGCGTCAGTCAAGGTGCACGACCAACAACGTAGAACGTACAACATAGAACGAACAACCCAAGAACGAACAACACGCAACTTCTACAACGCCAAACCGCTGCCGGTACACCGGCACGGTGCGGGGCCAGAATCCCGCGGAAAGCAGCTTATGAATCGCAGCTACGAAATCATGTTCATCGTGCGTCCCGACCTTGAAGAGGCGGACATCGAGAAGATCATCGAAACCTTCTCCGGCTATGTGACCACCGGTGGCGGTACCGTCAAGAACATCGAGAAGATGGGCCGTCGGCGCCTGGCGTACACCGTCCGTAAATTCAACGACGGCTTTTATCTTCTGATGTTTGTCGACGCCCCGGCGTCCCTGGTGACTGAACTCGAGCGTCGCTTGCGCGTCTCCGAGCAGGTCATCAAGTTCATCACCGTGCGCATGGACGAGGAAGAAAAACGCGTTGCCAAAATCAAGGCTCACCGTGCGGCGCACGTCAAGCGGTCCGCGCTCCCGCAGGAGAACCCCGAAGCCGCCGCCGAGACACCGGCCCCCGCACAGCCGGCCGCTGAGGAAGAGGTCACCGCCGTGCCCGCCGCTGCCGAGCCGGGCGAACTGCAACCCGCGGCCCAGGGTTAATCCTCTCGCTTTGTTTTTGTTGTCATTCCCGAAAGAAATCTCTATTCCGGACGGCAGCGAAGTTTAAGGACAGGCTCCCAAGCCTGGCCAAATGGACCACCCTATCGCGGCTTCTTCGCTTCCACGGCTGTTTCACAGCCCAGTCCAAAGATCCCCAAGCGGATCTGGAGCGAATCCCGCAAAACCGGCTGACCGGCACCTCCGGCACAGCCCCCAAAGGAAACACACACCATGGCTGACGAAACACAAGGCACAACGCCCGCATCTTCTCCCATCGGCACCGGCACGGCACCTACCGGTTCCCAAGATCGTCCAGACCGCCCTCAGGGCGGATATCAAGGCGGTGGCGGCGGAGGCGATCGCGGCCCACGCCCCGGCGGTCCCCGTCCCCCACGCCCCGCAGGACAGGGTAGCGGCCCCGGCGGTCGCAAATTTTTCCGGCGCAAAAAGGTCTGCAAGTTCACGGTGGAGAAGATCGATTCCATCTCCTATCGCGACGTGCGCCTGCTGCAGCAGTTCGTTTCCGATCGCGGCAAGATCATTCCGCGCCGCCTCACGGGCACCTCGGCGCCTTTTCAGCGCAAGCTGACCCGCGCCATCAAGCAGGCACGCGCCATCGCTCTGCTGCCCTTCGCTGCCAAGTTCTAGCCGCCTTAACCGAGACACGATCGGAGATTCTTATGGAAGTCATTCTCAAGCAGGACGTCGAGAAGCTCGGCCACCGCGGCGATGTCGTCAACGTCGCCGACGGCTACGGCCGCAATTACCTGCTGCCCCGCAAGTTCGCCATGGAAGCCACGACGGCCAACAAGAGCGTCATCGAGCAGATGAAGCAGTCAGCCATCCGGAAAAGCGCCAAGGAAAAGGCTGAGGCCGAAACTGTTGCCGCGAAGATGAACGACGTAGTGCTCACCTTTGAGCGCAAAACCGGTGGCGAGGGCCAGCTCTTCGGCTCCGTTACCTCCGCTGACATCGCCCAGGCCCTCGAAGCCCAGGGTTTTGACATCGAGCGTCGTCGCATCAACCTCGATGAGCCGCTTCGCACCGTCGGTGAGTACCATGTGCCCATCCGCCTCCACCGCGAAGTCACCGTCCACGTGCAGGTCAACGTGAAGAGCGACCAGCCCGAGCCCGCACCGCAGCCTGAAACGGAATCCGCGCAGGCGTAACTCGTCTCTTACCGCAACGGCGCTCTTTGCATCGCTTCCTCATTGAGGACCGGTGCGAAGAGCGCCGTTGCCTTCTCATGATGCAAAATTTCCAGTCCGTCTATACCTATCCTTTGCTACAGTGTTTGCGTGAGCACACCACCCTGCGAACACAATCCCTCGCAAGCCCCGTTGTGGGATCGCCGCCGCATCCTGCGTGCGGGCGCGCGAGCTACAGCGGGTGCCGCCCTGGGCGCATTTCTGCCCAAAGCGGCGGACGCCCAGCAGTTGCCGCCGCCCCAACCGCTCCAGGACCCCCGCTTCGCCCTGACCACCACGACGGAAACACAGTTCTGGCAGCCCGGTGCGCTGCTGAAACCGGCCTTCGGGTACAACGTCCTGAACCTGAATGTCGGTTCCGGAGAGTTGCAGGCGGCCGCCTCCACGCGAAAGATAGCCGGCTTCGGTGCCTGCTTCAATGAACTTGGATGGATCGCCCTCAACGCCCTCCCGCCGCGGGACCGCGACTCGATCTTCCACGAGCTCTTTGACCCTGCCGCCGGCGCACGCTTCAGCTACTGCCGCATGCCCATCGGCGCGAACGACTTCGCCACCAAGTACTACAGCTACGACGACCGGGGCGGCGACTTCGCGCTCAAACATTTCAGCATCGACCAGGACCGCCAAACCCTGATCCCGTTCATCAAGGCTGCGCAGCGTGTGCAGCCCAATCTACGCCTGTGGGCCTCGCCCTGGACACCACCAAGCTGGATGAAGCGTAATCACTTCTACGCCGAAGCGCCCGGCCGCATGGGCATGGCCGATAACGGCATCAAGCCAAACCAGATCGGGCACGAGGGCGAAGACTTTTTCATCCAGGAACCTCGCTACTTCGAGGTCTACGCCCGGTACTTCGGGCGTTTTATCGATGCATATCGTGCGGAAGGCATTCCCATCGGCATGGTCATGCCGCAGAACGAGTTCAACTCCGCCCAGAATTTTCCCAGCTGCACCTGGACGCCCGCCGGCCTGACCCGCTTTCTTACGTATCTTGGGCCGGAGATGACCAAGCGCCAGGTCGACATCTTCTTCGGCACGCTCGAACGCGGCGATCCCGCACTGCTTGCCGCCGTGATGGCAGACCCCAAAGCCGCGTCCTTCATCAAGGGCGTTGGCGTGCAATGGGCGGGTAAAAACGCCCTTCCCGGTTTGCATGAAGCCTACCCGCAGCTCCCTGTGTACCAATCGGAGCAGGAATGCGGCGACGGCTCCAACAGCTGGAGCTACACCGGCTACTGCTGGCAGCTGATGAAGACTTATTTCCGCAACGGGGCCAGCGCGTACATGTACTGGAACCTCGCCACGGCGGAAGGTGGCCGCAGCACCTGGGGCTGGTCGCAAAATGCCCTGGTCACGGTCGATACCGCGGCAAAAACCTTCCATTACACCCACGACTACTATCTGCTCAAACACCTGACACACTTCGTGGAGGTCGGCGCGGTCTTCGTGCCCAGCGCCGGCACCTGCGACGATGCGCTCGTCTTCCAGAACCCGGACGGCACCCTCATCCTGCTGCTTCGCAACGAACTTCCTCACCCACAGATGGTGCAGGTCCAGGTGCCCGGCCGCAATGTACAGATGGAACTGCCGCCCGACTCCATCGGAACCCTCACGATGAAAGCCTAGCGCCCCCCTCACTGAAGCGGGCACCCCATTGGGCGAACCGGGGGCCCATCCCTTCGGCGAACGATACCTTCCTCGCCGTACAATCACCCTCATGCCGAATGCGCTACCCCTGCTCAAGCCCCGCGAAGCTGCCGCGATGCTCGGCATCAGTTACCCAACGGTGAAGCAGTGGATTCTTAACGGCAAGCTACCTACCGTACAAACTCCCGGCGGCCACCACCGCATCGAGCAGACCGCCCTTCAACCCTTCCTAAAGGCCGATACCGCTAAACCGGCAGGGGAATCCCGTGAACGCTTTCGTCGCGTTTCAGGCCGCAATCAGTTGATCGGCAACGTGCTCGACGTGCAGATCGACGGCCTGCTCGCCAAGGTCGTTCTTTCCTTCGGAACCCAGCAGATCACCGCCATCGTCACCGCCGATGCCATTCGCGAAATGGATTTGAAAAAGGGCGACCCCGCAGCGGCCCTGATCAAAGCTACGGAAGTGATGATCGAGCGGGTATAAGGCACTACACCGTCCTCAACCTTGTCATCCCGCAGCGCAGCGAAGGGATCCGCTTTCCTCTGCCGGGCAGCGGGTTTCCAGGTCATATCGACAAGGGCCCAAACCTAAAGTAGCGCTTGAGCCCACTGTTTATCCTCTTGATTCCCCTCACACGCTACTCATATTTCAGAGTGGCTACGGGGTCGAGCTTTGCCGCGCGGTTTGCCGGCAGTGTCCCGAAGACCACGCCCACCAGCACCGCGGTAAACAGCGCAATAATCGCGCTCCACCCCGAGATCGGGATCTTGAAGTCCGTAAACAGGCGTAGCGCCAACGGGAGGGCCAGCCCCAGCAGCGTGCCGATGAGGCCGCCGGAAAGTGACAAGAACACACTTTCCGTCAGAAACTGCAGCCGGATCTCGCGGCTCGTAGCGCCCAGTGCCTTCCGGATGCCAATCTCCTTGATACGGGCCTGAATATTGGCCAGCATCGAGTTCATAATGCCGACCCCGGACACCACCAGCGTAATTGCAGATGCCAGCGTGAGCACAATGGTCAGCATCGTTGCAATCTTGCCCATCACGTTCAACACCTCCGTCAGCGTGAAGGCCGTAAAGGTGTTGCCGGGGCGGTGCCGCCCCCGAATGACGGCTTCGATACGCCGCGCCGTGGGTTCCACCTGCGCCGAGTCCGCCACGGTAAAGAAGATTTGCTTCAGATTCTCGGTGCCCGTGAAGTACCGCGCGACCCCGTACGGTACCAGCATCGTCTGGTCGTTGACCTCGCTTTGCCCAAAGGTCTGGATGCTTTCCTTGAACACCCCGATCACGGTGAACGGAATGCCCATAATCGTCACCGAGTGGTCGATCGCGCCCGCGGAGCTGCCGTAGAGCTCCTGGGCCATCGGCTCGATGATCACGGCGACATGGGCATGCGTCGCCTCGTCCTCATCATCGAAGAACCGTCCCGCGAGCACCTTCAGGTTGCGGACCTGTTTGTACTCCGGGCTGACTCCCAGCAGCATCGCCTCTTTTTCCTGCCCGTTGCCGACCGGGATACTGGCCGGAAACTCCAGCATCGGCGAACTCGCCACGATACCCGGCACCTGTTCCAGCACCGTCGTCATGTCGCTGCGATTCATGAACTCCGGCACGGAGACATTGTCCGGCCCGGTCACATTGGCGCCGCCGCCCTGCATCTCGATCATGTTCGGCCCAATGGAGGCAATCATGTTCAGGGCATATTGGCGTCCCGTGAGCCCCAGCGTTGCCACCAGAATCACCGAAGCCGAGCCGATGACCATGCCCAGCATCGTCAGCAGAAACCGCGCCTTGCTGGCGCAGAAGCTGTCCAGCGCCAGGGCGACCGTTTCGCGCCAACCCACCGTTGCACGCGCACTGCGGAGCGTCGCTTCAAACTTGTCGCGGGCAGGCGCGCTGACCCCCACGCGCGGTGCCGTCGCAGGGACAGCGCCACGCAGGGTTCCGCCGATGGGTTCTTGAATGCTCGACGCCATGTTCGACCCACCTCACTGCCGCAACCCGGAACTGGAGCCTGGACGCCCCTGACTGCTGCCCCAGACAGCTGCGTAGACCTCCGCTCCAGTATCGCAGGGAGCTTTCCGGAGCTGCTACCGTTCTAGATACAAACGACCCGCCCCTGGATGCAGATGTATTCGCGCCGTTACCCTGACCCATGAAAGAAATGACGAAGCCGTCATCCCACCGGGACAAACCGTTGCTCCGCATCCCACAGTCGTTGTAGGGGGCAGGCTCCTCGCCGGTCGTTGCACATTGCGTCCCCCCTCCAACGCACGCTACACTTTCGCGTGGGGAAGAGTGGCCGAGTGGTTGATGGCTCCAGTCTTGAAAACTGGCGTACCTGAAAGGGTATCGGGGGTTCGAATCCCTCCTCTTCCGCCATCAACCGCAGTCGACTGCCTCCGATAAGGCTGAGGTCACTTGAGGTCCTTCCGCCTCCCGACTTTAGAATCGATCCATGAGGTTCTTCACCGGGAAGACCAAGCAGGAACATAAAGTCATGCGTCAGGCGGAACAAGCAGCCGGCGCGGTCCTTGCCGAATACCATCGTCCCACCCCCGAGTGCCCGCATCCCCAACGCTGGCACATGTTCGATTCCATGACCGCCGAGGTTGAGGTCCTGCAGTTCCTGCGGACCTTGGTCACCACCATCAAGCCGGAACTCATCGTCGAAACAGGCTCCTTTCTCGGCGTCAGTACCCTTTGGATGGCAGAGGGTCTGAAAGCCAACACCTTCGGCAAGATCATCTCTTGTGAGTACGATCCCGTCGTCTTTGCCAAGGCACAGGAAAACATAGCCGCCTCCGGTCTCGAGGAATGGATTGAGCTTCGCAACGAGTCCTCGTTGGAAATGCACGTGCCAGGCACAATCGATCTGCTCTATTGCGACAGCGATCTCCCCATCCGCGAGCCCGAGGTTAGACGGTTTCTTCCCCAGGTACGCACCTATGGATTGGTGCTGCTGCACGATGCCAGCTCGCACATGAAGATTGTGCGCGAGACCGCCAAGCGGCTCGAATCTGAAGGTCTACTCTCCTGTCTCTTCCTGCCCACCCCGCGCGGTCTGGTGGTGGCCCAGAAGCGGGAAGGGCGAGTCTAGCTTCGTTCCTTCCTACTGAGAGTTTGAGCCTGCTGGACAGCCCGGCCCCGGTTCGCATACGCTCCTATCGCAACGGCAAGTGCGTGTTGGCGCATACATGTGCTGCAAAGGATGCGGGTTCTCGGATCATGACAAATCGCAGAGTGTTTCTTCAACGCGCCCTTCAATCGGCGAGCCTGGCCCTGGCAGCGGGCCAATCACACCCGCTTTTCGCCGAAGCCCTCGCGGGAGCCCAGACGCAAGCGCCCCGCGGCGCGGATGCCGTCGTGCAGATTGCCCTCATCGGCGCCGGCATCCAGGGCCAGCACGACACCAGCGTCGCTTTGCAGGTGCCGGGCACGCGGCTTGTCGCCGTCGCCGACTGCTATGACGGCCGCCTCACCCATGCGAAAGAGCTGTGGGGTGCCGACGTCTTCACCACCCGCGACTATCGCGAGGTCCTCGCGCGGAAGGACGTCGACGCGGTGATCATCGCCACCCCGGACCATTGGCACAGGCAGGCCGCCGTGGATGCCCTGCATGCCGGCAAAGATGTGTATCTCGAAAAGCCGATGATCCACGTCTACCCGGATGGCCCGGCGATCATCGGCGCCGCCCAAACCAGTGGACGCATCGTGCAGGTCGGCAGCCAGCGCGTCAGTTCGGTTGTGTACGCCAAAGCTAAAGAGTTGCTGGCGGCGGGCGCGATCGGCAAGTTGAATATGGTGACGGCGCGCTGGGACCGCAACTCCTCGCTCGGCGCCTGGAACTACTCGGTGCCGCTCGACGCCTCCCCCACAACCTGCGATTGGCCGCGATTCGAGGGCACCGCGCCCAAGATGCCCTTCTCCGCCGAGCGTTTCTTCCAGTGGCGCAAGTGGCACGACTACGGCTCCGGCGTCGCCGGCGATCTCTTTGTTCACCTCTTCAGCGGTACGCACTTCATCACCGGCGCCAAAGGCCCCACACGCGCCATGGCCACGGGCGGCCTGCGTTTCTGGAAAGATGGCCGCGACGCCGACGACGTTCTGCTCGCGCTGTTCGATTATCCCGAGGGCTTCAATCTAAGCCTGCACGTCAACTTCGTCGATGGCGGCGAAGACAGCGAAGGCTTTCTATTCACCGGCTCCGAAGGCCTGATGGAGATCGACGGCGGCCGGCAAAGCGTCACCGTGACCCGCACCCCGCGCGAAACCGAGCCCGGCTACAGTGTGTCCACCTTTGCCGACGCGATGCAGCGGCAGACCGTGCAGCAATACCGGCAGAAGTATCCCGTCCGGCACCCTGACAGCGCACCGGCGCAGGAGGTCATGCGCTTCGTCGCGCCACCCAACTATTCCGACAGCTACGATCACTTCCGCAACTTCTTTGCCGCCGTACGCAGCCGGCAGCCGGTGGTCGAAGACGCCACCTTCGGCTTCCGGGCCGCGGGTGCCGCATTGCTCAGCAACCTCAGCGTGGAGCGGGGATCGGTGGTGCAGTGGGATCCGATGGCAATGAAGCTTGGATGAGCAGGAAACCCTTCTTCATCGCTGTCATCCTGAGCGTAGCGAAGGACCTCTGTATTCCTCGCTGCCAAGAAGGTTCGAGAATACATACTGAGGTCCTTCGCTTCGCTCAGGATGACGCTGTTTAAGCGAGCGAAGCGCCTCGTACATGAAATGCGAGCGCAGAAAGGCCAACCCATGACGAATCCAAAATACTTCGCCGCCGTTCTATGTGCCACAGTTCTATCTGTGTTGTCGCCCATCGCCGCCGCGCACGCACAGGACCCCGCGCACGCGACCGAAATCCGCATCCAGCACCCGGGGCCTGAACCGGACGGCTCGCCGCGGCTCCCCTTCCTGGCGCATCGGTTGGGCACCGATCACGCGGAAGGCATTTCGTTGCTCGACATGAACGGCGATGGCCGCCCGGACCTGCTCAGCGGCGCGTACTGGTATGAAAATCCCGGTCCGGGCGGCGGCACCTGGACCCAGCATCAGTTCCGTACCGTCGGCCTGCACCGCGAGTTCGTCTCCGACTGTGGCGAGTGGATTGTCGATGTGGACCACGATGGTTTGCCGGATCTCGTCACCGCCGGCTGGATCGCGAACGGCCTATGGTGGTACCGCAACCCCGGCCCAAAGGCCACCGCCGCGGGCACTCTGTGGCAGGCGGAAAAGATCACCGACAGCTTCGACACCGAGGGCGGCGCCTTTGCCGACATCAACGGCGACGGCAAACCAGATTTAGCCCTGGCGCACTACAACCGCGCCGGGGTGCTGTGGGTCGATTTCAGCGGACCGGTGGGTTCCAAGCCGCGCGTGCACCACCTGGGCGGCCGCGCCGAAGATGGCCACGGCATCGGCATCGCCGACATCAACGGCGATGGCAAGGCCGATGTGCTCACCACCCACGGCTGGTTCGAGCAGATCGACGCGAACGCCGACCAGTGGTGGTGGCACGGTGATTGGACCCTCGGCGATGCGGGCTTTCCCATCCTCGGCTACGACGTCAACGGCGACGGCAAGCTCGATCTGATCTACGGCCAGGGCCATGGCTATGGGCTCTACTGGCTCGAACAGGCGGGCACCCCGGCCAGGCCTGCGTGGGTGCGCCACACCATCGATGCCTCGTTTTCGCAGTCGCACGCACTCGCGCTGGTGGACCTCGACGGCGACGGCACACCGGAGCTGGTGACCGGCAAACGCTACCGCGGTCACGACGGGGACGACCCGGGCTCGTACGATCCCGTGGTCGTCTACGCCTACCGGCTGCCCAAGCCGCTGCATACAACAAATGCAGGAACCCCGCCGCAGCAAACCGTTGCCGACCCACTGTTCCCACGCGTGGCTCTTTCCGTAAACGGCACTGCCAGCATCGGCACACAGATCGTTGCCGCAGACCTCGATGGTGATGGGGACATCGACCTGGCGACGGCAGGCAAGCTCGGCGTCCATGTGCTCGAAAACCTGCAGGTCGACCATGTCGCGAAACCTGTGCGGGAACAAACGCAGCCGCTCAATCGCGCCTGGCCCTTTCCCGGCGAAGGTAAGGAGATTCCGCAAGAGGACGGACCGGCTGTGCCGCGGTAGGCATGTCACGGTTGGAGGTTCTCGGTTGTAGGTTCTAAGTTGTTGGTTGTTGGTTGTTGGTTGTTGGTTGTTGGTTGTTGGTTGTTGGTTGTTGGTTGTTGGTTCGATAGGTGCTGTCATCTCGACCGAAGCCGCGCTGTCGAGGCCGTGCAATGCGTTGAAATCTCTTGCCTGGAGAGGCAACACGACTCTCCTATTCTGCGCCTTACAGGGTGGACGTTTCATGGAACAGAGGAGATGAAGTGAACTTCAGCGTACAGACGATGCAGGCAAGGGCGGTGAGGGCGGCGGCTTTGGTGCTCGCGCTCAGTGTGGGAACAGGGCTGCTGCAAGCACAGGCCGCCGGCAACGGCATGTCCGATCAGGATAAGCAGTTCTTGAAGAACACCGGGCAGGACTCCAACTTCGAAATCACGACAGGCCGGCTTGCCTTGCAGAAAAGTCAAAGCAGCGATGTGAAGGGATATGCCACCATGGTAATCCGCGACCATACGCAGTTAGAGCAGCAGATGAACAAGGTGGACGGCATGGAAAGCATTGCGCCGCCGTCGCGGACCAGCATGTCCCTCAAAGACACGGCGACCTACACCGAGTTGAAGGTCCTCTCCGGCGACAGCTTTGATAGGGCGTACATTAAAGAGCTCGTCAAAGGCAATGAGGAAGGCCTGCAGGAAGCAAGGTCGGAGGCCTCCAGCAGCACCGTCGCGCCGGTCAAACAGCTTGCCGAGCACCGCGTTGCCCTGGACGCCAAGCACACAGAAAAAGCGAAGCAGTTGGCCCAGGCGCACAATGTCCAAGCTCAATGAGCGCCCTCGATGCGCTTGCCGAAATGCTGGTCTGACCCGCTCTCACAGATGCTTCTTCGCCCATGTGCCCCGCAAAAATAGGCAACCGCTGATCGCCAACGACAACGCCTGCGCCAGCAGCACCGCCATGAAGACACCATGCAGCTTGAGCCCGGTATGCTCACCCAGGTACCAGGCAAGCGGCAGTTCCACAACCCAAAAGCTGAACAGGTTGATGTAGGTCGGGGTCAGCGTATCGCCGGCTCCGTTAAATGCCTGCAGAAAAACAGCGCTGAAGGCGAAGAACAGATTGCTGATGCTGAAGATACGCAGGCATTGCACCGCTATCGGTTCCGCCTGGCGCTCATGGGAAAACACACTCACAATCGGGTGGGCGAACAACAGAAAAAACGCACACGCGCCGCTTAAAAGCACAAGGTTCCAGGCGCCCGTACGCCACACCGACGACCGTGCCCTGGCCACCGTGCCCGCGCCCAGGCTCTGGCCCACCAGCGTACCCGCTGCATTGCTCAGCCCCAGTGAGGGCAGCAGAACAAAGTTCACGATGCGCAAGGCAATCGTGTAGCCCGCAATCGCTGTTGCTCCAAACAGGCTGACGATGCGGATCAGCCCCAACCAGCTGCCCTGTTCCAGCAGGAACTGGACCATGCCGGCGCTGGAAACCCGCAGAAAACGCAGCATCTCGCCCCCATGCAGATGGAGGTGCTTGCGTTGAATACGGAACCGGCCTGTGCCGCGGTGAAGAAAATACAGCTGGCATAACAGACCGATGCCGCGCCCGGTCAGTGTGGCCACGGCCGGCCCCGCCACACCCAGTTTCGGAAACGGGCCTACCCCAAAGATGAGCAACGGGTCCAGCACCAGGTTGATGATGTTGGCCATCCACAATAGGCGCATCGCCAAGGCAGCATCGCCGGCCCCGCGAAAGATCGCATTGTTCAGCGACAGCAGAATGACCACGCCGGAAAAGCCCAGCGTGATGCGTGCATAGAGCGTGCCTGCATGCACCACGGTGGCGCTTGCCCCCAGCAGGCCCAGAAACTTTGGTGCAAGCAAGAAGAGCGGAACGCCGATCAGCAGCGACAGCACCACACCGATGATGATGGCTTGCACCGCATCCGTGGCGGCCTTCTCCTCATCGTTTTCGCCGAAAGCGCGTGCGACGAGCGCCGTGACGGAGGTACTCAACCCGGCGCTGATGGCAAACGCCAGAGTCATCAGCGATTCCGTGAGTCCCACCGCGGCAACGGCCTCGGCACCCAGTGCGCTGACCCAAAGAATATCGACCACGGAAAAGACGGATTCGAGCGACATCTCCAGCATCATGGGGATGGCTAGAAGCACGACGGCGCGGTTCAAACTGCCGGTCGTAAGGTCACGTTTGGTCCCGGTCAAAGCCTCCTTCAGCAGCGATGCCCAGCCCTGCTTCTCCTCGGCCTCGCCCTGTTTTTTATCTTCCGCGATACTGCTCACGAACCCCGTCCTTTGCCGAACGTCTCTTTGTCATGAGAACCGCTTCCGTTCGCGAGAGGATGTCTTCGCTTCGCCGGCATAAAGTCGATGCGATACGCTCACGCATAAACCGCGCCCCTTTTGACATACCGGAGAAATCCCGGGCCCAAGCCGAGGACGCCCCGTCCTCTCAGCATCTGACTGCCAAGGAATGATTGCTCCACTCACGCCTGAACCGATCTGGCGCTACACGCTGGATGGCTTACCGCTGTGGCAACCGCCGCGGGTGCCGACGCTTGTGGTCGCCCCGCATCCGGACGACGAAACCCTGGGTGCCGGCGGGCTCATTGCCTCGCTGCGCGCCGAAGACATTCCCGTTGACGTCGTGGCTGTCACCGATGGTGAAAACGCGTATCTGAACTTCCCGGAAGTCGACTCCTCCCATCTTGGCGCGCTGCGCGAACAGGAACAGGCTGACGCCCTTGCCTGTCTCGGCGTGGAGCGCAAACACATCCACCGCCTGCGCCTGCCGGATAGCGGCCTCGCTGCGCACGAGGGAGCGATCGAGGACAGACTCGCCGCCTTGATCACACCCGGCATGCATGTGCTTGCCCCCTGGCAGCGCGACTTCCATCCCGACCATGAGATCTGCGGCCGGGCCACCGCGGCGGCCGTACGGCGCATCGCTGCACGACAGACACGTACGCCCCATGACAGCACGCCCGAAGCCACGCCCGTATTGTCGTGGTATCTCTTCTGGACGTGGCATCGTGGCACGCCCGCCATGCTCGCCGGGGAACGGGCGGCGCGCTTCCCCGTGGCCGAAATGCATCGCCGGCGACGCGCCGCCGCACTCGCCTGCCACCGATCGCAACTGCATCACGCAAGCGGCGAGCCGATTCTACCGCCCCATCTGACGCCCCCGGCACAGCGTCCCTATGAGGTCTTCTTAGCCCATGTCTAATACCGCCGCCCCGATCGCCGCTTCGACCTCGGAATTTTTTGAATCGCTCTACCAAGCCGACACCGATCCATGGCGGTTCGGCAGTGATCCCACCGAACTCGCGCGGTACGACGCGATTCTTGCCGCCCTCGCTCCCCGTCGCTATAAAAACGCCTTTGAACCCGGTTGCTCTGTCGGTGTGCTCACGGAGCGGCTTGCGGCGGTGTGCAATGCCGTCGAAGCGGTCGATTTTTCCCCGACAGCGCTCGAGCGGGCGCGCAACCGTTGCGTGCATCTGCCAAATATCACTTTTACATGCGCGTCGCTCCCCGAACGGCTCCCGGTTCTCGGCTTCGATCTTCTTGTGCTCAGCGAGATCGGCTATTACTTCGATGAAGCGACATGGACGCAGCTTTCCGGCCAGATGATCACCGCTGCCGCCAGCGGCACTACCCTGCTCGCCTGCCATTGGCTTGGCCAGTCCCCGGACCACCAGACAGGCGGTGATGCCGTGCATGAAGTTCTGCATAAGAACTCGTCCCTGCATCATGAGCATGCCGAGCGGCACGCCACCTTTCGGCTGGATCGCTGGAGGCGCGTTTGAACCACGCCACGCTCTCTGAGGGATCTGCGCCCGCCATGGAACGAAAGCAGGCCGGCGTCGCCATTGCATCAAGCGAAGCAACTCACCCCATCCTGCACATCGCTGTACTCATTCCTGCACGGAACGAAGAGGCGCTGCTGCCGCGCTGCCTCCGTTCCGTGGAGCGGGCTCGCGCCCGTCTGCCTTTGGGGATCACAAGCGATCTGATTGTGGTCGCCGATTGCTGCCATGATCGAACGCAGATCCTTGCGGAAGCACTGATCGGTACCGCTGGCATCGTGGCAGCAACAGCCGCGGGCAGCGTCGGCCATGCGCGCGCCCTCGCCGCGCAGCTGGCTCTTCGACGCTCCGCCGTGCTGCCGCGCAGCTGTTGGCTGGCCAACACGGATGCCGACTGCGAGGTGCCGGAAGATTGGCTTCTCAGTCAGCTGCAACTGGCCGAGTGTGGGTATGCCGCCGTGGCGGGTATCGTCGACGTCGAAGATTTCTCCGAACATGAGGCCGTGGTAGCCGAGCGTTTTCGCCGCACGTACCTGATCGATGCCGATGGCACGCACCCGCACGTGCATGGGGCCAACCTCGGCATCCGCGCTGATGCCTACGCTCACGCGGGCGGCTGGTCGGACCTCCTGACCGCAGAGGATCACGATCTTTGGCAACGCCTGCAACGTGCGGGCGCCGCTCATCTTTCCACGGCTGCCCTGCGCGTGGTGACCAGCGGCCGTCGCCAGGGCCGCGCGCCGAGCGGCTTTGCCGACGCGCTCGCCGCCCACAATGAATCGCTCGTCTAAGCATTCATGTTGAACGACGCACCGCATCCCACGCTGCACCCGAGCCCGCCACAGGTGCAGCTTGCGCAGCGCTTTCGCGAGGTATGCGCCACAACACTGCCGTTGCCGGGCCACGGCCACACTGCCGAGCGGCATCGCCGACTGTTTGCCGTGAGCCGCGAAAGTGTGAGCCTCGCCAAGCTGGCAGAGGCTCACTGGGATGCCGTGGCCATTCTCGCAGAGGCCGGCAAAACGCCCGTACCCCATGCCCTCTATGCCGTTTGGGCATCGGAGATACCCGGCCAGGCATTGACCCTCACCGCCCATGGCAAAGGCTTTCGGCTGCACGGCGTAAAACAGTTTTGTAGTGGAGGGACGCTGGTGGACCGCGCGCTCATCACGGCCGGCTCACCCGACCCCCTGCTCGTCGATGTGGATCTTCGGCAGAGCACTGGCAAGTACGACGTGGATCTTTCCGCCTGGGCCACCGAAGCGTTTCGCCACACGGCCACCGGCACCATCACCTTTCGCGATGTAAAGCTTGATGCCGGGGATGTGCTTGGCCCGCCACATTGGTATGTTGACCGGCCCGGCTTCTGGCATGGGGCTTGCGGACCGGCGGCCTGCTGGGCAGGCGGAGCCGCCGGCCTGGTTGATTTCGCACGCAAGAGTCAGCGAGCCGATCCGCACACGCTCGCCCACCTGGCCGCTATGGAAGCAAACCTGTGGGCCTTGACGGCGTACCTTGACGAGGCGGGCCGGCAAATCGATGCACAAACAGCGTCCGATCCGCACAACCGCATCGCGGCGCAGATACGTGCGCTCACCGTGCGGCACCTCATCGAGCAGGCCTGCACGGACACGCTGCACCGCTTCGCACGCGCCTACGGACCGTATCCCCTCGCCATGCATCACGAGACCGCCATCCGCTACGCGGAGACCGATCTGTTCCTGCGCCAGGCGCATGGCGAACGCGATCTCGAAGGCCTGGCCCGGCTGCTACGTTAGCCCGAGTTACAACGTTTACCTTCCTTTAATTACGATGTTTGCCTTCCTTTCTGTCATTCCCGCAGGGATCCTGCTTGTCTGACTTGAACCCCAGGCCCTTCCCTGCAGTGCCCGGCCCCCTGCCGAAATGAAAGTTCTGCAAAGACCGATGGAACAGGGTAAAGCCAAATCGCTGGAACCCTTCAGCAAGCCTTAAGCGAATGCCCGCTACCATGCCGGAGAATGGATCTCTGCAGCTCACGGAAAGGCCGAGCCACTGCCACGCTATGCGGAGCCATGCTGTTGGCCCTCGCGGTGTCGGCACAGATGTCTTCGGGAACAGCCGCTTCACCCACAGCGCCGCTTTCGCTCGATGCAGTGCTGCGAAGAGCCGAGGCCAATGAACCCGGCTTTGCCCTTGCATCCGCGGAAAACCGCGCCACCGCGCTTGAACGCAAAGACCCCCGCGCGGCGCTGCTGCCCACGGCAACGTACCACAACAACTTCCTCTTTACCGAGTCCAACCGCACCCACACCACGCTCGGCACCGCCGGTGGACAATTCGTGAACCAGGCCGGCGTGGAGCAGTCTCTGCCCGTCTTCATCGCCAACAACGCCGTGCATGAGTACTACAGCCAGGGCGTCGTGAACGAGACCGTGGGGCTGGCGCAGATCGGTGCGGTACGCCTTGCCGATGCCAATGCCCTCCGCGCAGAAGCCGAGCTGGAGATCGCGCGGCGCGGTCTGGTCGCCACCGTGGTCAATTTGTATTACTCGCTCACTGCCGACGCGGAAAAGGTCGTGGTCGCGCAACGAGCCCTGGACGAAGCGAAGCGCTTTGTCGACATGACCGAAAAGCGGGAGGCCGGCCGCGAAGCCGCCCATGCCGACGTGCTCAAAGCGCAGTTGGGGCAGCAAGGGCGCGAGCGTGAGCTGGCCGATGTGCAACTGGCACTGCGCAAGGCGCAACTGGAACTCGGCGTTCTGCTCTTCCCGGACCCTTCGACGCCGTACACCCTTGAAGCCGCCGCCGCACCGCCACTGCTGCCCGACCGTGCCGGCATCGAAACGGCAGCCCGCGCCAATAATGCCGAACTCCGCAGCGCCTTTGCATCGTTCGAGGGCTCACAGGCGGAAACCTACACCGCCCAGGCGGCGCTGTTGCCGGATCTCAGCATGAACTTCATCTATGGCATTGACGCGCCGCAGTTTGCACGGGGAGGCCCCGGCGGCGCGCGCAATCTGGGCTACTCTGCCAGCGCCACGCTCGACATTCCCCTGTGGGACTGGTTGACCACCGAGCGCAAAATTAAGGAGGCGCGCATCCGCTCCGGCGCCGCCAAAGCCGTGTTGACCGCCACGCAGCGCCGCCTCATCGCCGACCTCGCCGAGTTCTATGCGGAAGCCGATGTGGCGCGCCAACAGATTGCCTCCCTCGACACAACCGTCGTCAGCGCACGAGAAAGCCTGCGCCTCAGCAATCTTCGTTACGTCGATGGAGAAGGCACCGTGCTCGATGTCGTCGATGCACAAAATACCCTGATTGCCGCCGAAACCGCGCAGGCCGACGGCCGCGTGCGCTACCAGCTTGCCTTGGCGCAGCTGCAAACCCTCACCGGAAAGCTTTGAATATGAATTTTCCTTCACATTTTCGGCGTTTTCGGTACCTGCGGCTTGCATGCCCCATGCTGCTCCTGTGTTTTGCGTTTGGAGGCTGCAAGAAGAAGTCAGCCGATGCGGATACAACCGCCGACAGCGCTGTGACTGTGCAAGCCGCGCATCCAACGATCGGTCCCATCTCCGAAGAGATCGCCGCCGACGCTATCCTTGCGCCGCTTTCGCAGGCAGCCATCGCGCCCCGCATCAGCGCGCCCATCCGCACGGAGTATGTGCAGCGCGGCGCCCGCGTGCACAAGGGGCAGCTGCTGCTCACGCTTGAAGACCGCGATCTGCAAGGCACCGCGCTCGACTCCAAAGGCGGCCTCGCTTCCGCACAGGCTGCTTTTACCACGGCCACGCAGGCCACCATCCCCGAAGATGTACAGAAGGCACAGCTGGATGTTGCGCAGGCAAAAGCCAATCTCGAGGTGGCCAATCGCACTGCGGAGGAGCGCAAACGCCTGCTGCACGAAGGCGCCATCCCCGGCCGCGAAACCGATACCGCGGTCGCTGCGGCGGTGCAGGCGCAAGCCGCATACGACACTGCAGTGAAGCACCTGAGCAGCGTACAAAACACCACGCGCCGCACCGAAGCCGCCTCCGCCCAGGGCCAGCTCACCTCAGCCGAAGGTCGCCTCAACAGCGCCGAAGCGCAGATCAGCTACGCCAACCTGCGCAGCCCCATCAGCGGCGTCGTCACCGATCGCCCCCTCTTTCCCGGCGAAACCGCCTCTGCCGGCACCACGGTCATCACCGTCATGGACACCTCGTCGCTGCTGGCGAAGCTGCACGTCGCCCAGGCTACCGCGCAGAAGCTGCACCTCGGCGACGCCGCGGAGATCCACGTGCCGGGCATCGACAATCCGCAAGCGGCCACCGTCGCGTTCATCAGCCCGGTGCTCGATACCGGCTCGACCACGGTAGAGCTTTGGCTGCAGCTGCCCAACAACGATGGCCGCTACAAGGTAGGCACACCGGTGCACGCCGTCATCCGCGGTAACACCGTGTCCAACGCTCTGCAACTGCCGCCCGCGGCCATTCTGCCGGCCGACGATGGCAGCACCAATGTGCTCGTTGTAGGCGCCGACAGCACCGCCCACAAGCGCGCTGTAAAGGTAGGCATCCGCACCGCTGCGAGCGCACAAATTGCCGATGGCCTTTCCGCAAGCGACACGGTTGTGGTCGGTGGAGGCTATGGCCTCGATGACGGCACAAAGGTCTCGGTGGGCGATGGGAAAGACAACGCCAATAATGCCGCCGCTAAAACAAAATCGGCAGCAGGCAAAAGCGGAGGCAAAGACTGATGGCTGCCATGGCTCCCGTTCCCAGCCCCGCGCATCAGCCGAAAACGCCTGCGGAACCACACCCATTCTGGCTATCCCGCAACATCTACAACATCTTTTTCGTGGCCGTCGCGCTCACCCTTGCGGGCATCTACGCCTTCTTTCAGACGCCGATCTCCGTCTTTCCGGAGACCAGTTTCCCTCGCGTGGTCATCGGGGTCGATAACGGCGTCATGCCGGTCGAGCAGATGCAGGTCACCATCACCAAGCCCCTCGAAGACGCCGTCAACAGCGTGCCCGGCTTGCAAACTGTGCGCTCGACCACCAGTCGCGGATCGGCCGAAGTCTCGCTTTTCTTCGACTGGTCCGTCGATATGTTCCGCACGTTGGAGCTGGTGAACTCCGCCGTCAGCCGCGTGCAACAATCGCTGCCTGCCACAGCGAAGATCACCACCAATCGGCTCACCTTTGCGACCTTCCCGATCCTCGGCTATGCGCTCACGTCAAACACCGTATCGCAAACCGACCTATGGCAGCTGGCCACCTACACGCTGCAACCGCCGCTCAATCGCGTGAACGGCGTCAGCACCGTAACCGTGCAGGGCGGCCAGGTCCCCGAGTTCCATGTCATTCCAAATCTGGCGCGACTGCAAGCCGCGGGCGTTACGATCCTCGACCTCACCAACGCCATCGGCAGCTCTAACATCATCGATTCGCCCGGACTTTATCAGCAGGATCATCAACTCGTGCTGGCGCTGGTCGGCGCGCAGGCACATGACCTCGAAGGCTTGAAGCAGCTCACGGTCAAGACCACCGCGGGCGGTGCGCCGGTGCGGGTCGGCGACATCGCCGCGGTCGAGCCGTCGTTCATGCCGGTCTACACGTACGTGACCGCCAATAACCGGCCCGCGGTGCTGCTCAACATCACCCGGCAGCCCTCCAGCAATACGGTCGCGGTCGCAGACGGTGTGGCGGCCGAGGTCGCACAACTGCAAGCGAAGCTGCCGAAGGGCGTCACGCTTGCCGCCTTCTACGATCAATCACAGATTGTGCGTGAAAGCATCGCCAGCGTGCGCGATGCCATCCTCATCGGTCTTGTGCTCGCTTGCGTCATCCTGTTTCTCTTCCTGCGCGATTGGCGGTCTTCGCTCATTGCCGGGCTGGTGATTCCGGTCACTGTCGCCATCACGGTGCTGGTGCTTTGGACCATCGGCGAAAGCTTCAATCTGATGACGCTCGGTGGGCTCGCTGCGGCGATCGGCCTGGTCATCGACGATGCCATCGTGGTCGTCGAAAATATCGTGCTGCACCGTGACGCAGGCGAAGGCCGCATCGATGCCGTGCGCAAAGCACTGCACGAAATTTCACGGCCGCTCATCGGGTCCACCATCACCCCCGTCGTCGTGTTCCTGCCGTTGATCGCGGTCACCGGCGTCACGGGCAGCTTCTTCCGTGCGCTCGCCATTACGATGGCGGTCTCGCTGCTCACCTCGCTGCTGCTGGCCGTCACCTGGACGCCCAGTCTGGCGCTGGTACTGCTGAAGCCTGCTAAAGAAAACTCTTCCGCAACGGGTCAACCCTCTGAACCTTCCTCCGTTCACCACGACACAGGCCCCGTGATGGAGCGCATCATCGGCTTTCATCACCGCGTCCTCGCGTGGACGCTCGGCAAGCCGGTATGGTTGGGGCTCGCCTGCTTCCTGCTGGTGGCGGGCAGCTACTTCGCGTATCGCGGGCTCGGCTCAGACCTGCTGCCGGAGATGGACGAAGGCGCCTTCATCCTCGACTACATCATGCCCCCGGGAAGCTCCATCGCCTCCACCAACCTGGTGCTGGCCGGCGTGCAGCAGGTCCTTGCGAGTACCCCGGAGGTCGACAACACGAGCCGCCGCACCGGCCTGCAACTCGGCCTCGCTGCCGTCACCGAAAGCAACTATGGCGACATCACCGTTAAACTCAAAAACAAACGCAGCCGCGGTATCGACGAGGTCATCGCTGATGTGCGCGCGCAACTGAAAACCAAAATCCCGCAGCTCGACGTCGAGTTCACCCAGGTACTGCAGGACAACATCGGCGATCTTTCCAATGCGCCCGAGCCCATCCAGATCAAACTCTTCACCGCCGATGCCGCGCTGCTTTCCGAGCTCGGCCCGCGTGTGGCAAACGAGATTAAAAAAGTCGGCGGCGTCGTCGACGTGCAAAACGGCATCGACAACACGCTCAGCGGACCGGCCACCAACTTCGAGGTCGATCCACAGCTCGCCGCGCGCCTCGGCTTCACGCCGCAGGAGGTCGCGGAAGACACCACGGCCATCCTCGACGGCCTCCAAACCACGCAGCCCGTCATCAGCAACGGCCGCCCGTACACCGTGCGCGTGCGCCTTGGCGAAGAAACGCGGCAATCGCTCGACAGCATCCGCAACACCGTCTTCAACGCGAGCTCCGGTCACACGGCCTCGCTTGGCTCCATGACCACCATCACGCAGCTGCCGCCGCAGAACGAAATCCGCCGTGAAAATCTGCAACGCCTCATCGTGGTCACAGGCAGGCTCGAGGGCACAGACCTCGGCACGGCGGTGAAGCAGGTGCAGGCGCGCGTCGCGGCCATGCACCTGCCGCCCAGTGTGCGCGTCGAGTACGGCGGCACCTATCAGGAGCAGCAGAAATCGTTCGGGGATCTCGCGCGTGTGCTCGTCATGGCGCTGGTGCTGGTGTTCGGCGTGCTGCTCACCGAGTTCCGCAACTTCGCTGCGCCCACGGCGATTCTCACCTCGTCGGTGCTCTCGATCTCGGGCGTGGTCGGCGCGTTGCTCGTTACGGGCACCACGTTCAACGTCGCCAGCTTCATGGGGCTGATCATGGTGATCGGCATCGTGGCGAAAAACGGCATCCTGCTGCTCGATGCCGATGAACGCTACCGTGCCGAGGGCTCGGACGCACGTGAAGCCATGCTGATGGCCGCAGGACGCCGCCTGCGTCCTATCCTGATGACCGCGCTCGCGGCCATCACGGGCATGCTGCCGTTGGCGCTGGCGCTCGGTGCAGGCTCGCAGATGCTGCAGCCACTGGCGATCGCGGTGATCGGGGGCTTGCTGATCTCCATGCTGCTGAGCTTGATTGTGACGCCGGTGATCTACTTCTTACTCACACATCATCATGCGCCGGTGGTGACGGCGTAAGCCGTGCTTTTCAAGCGCCAACGGCGCGCCCTATACCAGCCTGGGCCGCAAGGCCCAGGTACTCGCACCCATTGATGTTTGAGGGCTGAAAGCCCGCCCTATCGTTCGGCCAACCGGCTTTGGCTCGGGCCTTCAGCCCTCACTTGGATGGGCCATCCTGTACCTGGGCCTTGCGGCCCAGGCTGGTATAGAGCGCGCTTTCGGCGCTGGATAGAGAGCTCCCATCCTTCTCAAGGAGCCACCTTGGGTCCGTGAGTCCTTGCTCTCCAGCTCCTGAATTTTCGTTTTGTAATTGGGGAGTATTCAGACACGCAAAGGCAGAAGGCACGGCGCAAGCCGTGCCTTCTGCTTCACCAATGGATCACGAACGTCTGCAGCCCTAACGCCCCACCACCAACACCGTAAAGCTGTCCGGCACAATTGCCGGACGTGGCCGAGGATTCGCCGCGGTCGGTTCCGGGCGCGCACCGAAATCGGCAGTCACCAGGTACACACGATCCGTGACGTCGTCATAGGCCATCGTGCGTGCCCCCTTTTGCGTCGGCAACGACTCGACCGTCTTGTACCCATTTGCCGCATCCACCACGCTCAGCGTCCCATCCTGCCCGTTGGAGCTGAACGCCAGCTGCCGCTTTGCATCGTAGCCGGCGGCATCGGGTCCGGCGCCGATCGATCCTGTGGCCATCTGCTTGCCGCTTTCGGTATCCACCACCGCCATCTTGCCGCCATCGCACACCGAAAACAAGCGGTGATGGGCGGGATCGATCGCCATCCCGGAGGGCGATTCGCAGTCGGTAAGCACCCAGCTGGCAGTCAGCGTTTTCGACTTCGCATCAAGCTCGACGACGGTGTTCTTGTCTTCGATATTGTCGAACACATGCCCTTTGCCGTCAGGCTGGGGGAACTCGGGCTTACCCGGCAAATCGATCGTCGCCACGGCCGTGCGCGAGGCTGTGTCGATCACGGTGACATTCTTGCTGCGGCCGTTGAAGGCCCAGATCGTCTTCGTCACCGGCTCATACGTCATGCCGTCCGGGTTGGTGCCCGCGGGGATGCTCGCCAGCGTGGCAAAGGTCTTGCGGTCAAACACAATCACGGCATTCGCGCCGCCATCCGAGATGTAGCCGACCTTGCCATCCGGATCAAGCGCCACACCGTGCGTGCCCTTTAACCCCGTGATCGCGCCCACACTCCTGCCCGTCCTCGTGTCGACTACCTCAACCCGCGGACCATGCGTGAGGTACACCACATGCGCGCTCGGGTCCGCCAGCAGATAATCCCATCCGCCCGCGCCGCCAATCTTCCAGTGATCGACAACATGGTACGGCTGCTGTGCAGCGGCAGCCGCGGAACACAAGGTGAGCAAGGCCGCGGCAAACCGGGCCGGGTGAGCGAAAGCGAAACGCATGGAATCTCCAGGCCGGGGACGCCGGCGCTCCTTCATCCTCTCGCGGGGAGGTTAAGCCAAGCTGAAGATGACGCGCACCGCCGTGCCGTGCCCCGGCTCGCTTTCGACGGCGATGGTGCCCTGCGCCGCCTCGACGATGGCGTGGCAGATGGCCAGCCCCAAGCCCGCGCCGCCCGTTGCCCGGGAGCGTGAACGATCTTCGCGAAAAAATCGCTCAAACACATGCGGCAGCGCCTGGGGCCCGATCCCGCTGCCGTGATCGGTCACCGTCAGCACCGCATGCGTGCCATGCGTCTGCTCCAGCGCAACCCACACCGTTCCACCCCGCGCGCTGTGTTGCACCGCGTTCACCACGAGGTTCGACAGCAGCACCTCCGCCCGCTCCGGCGCGAGCCGCACGGGCAGGCGCACGCCCGGCGCCGCCTGCAGCTGCACTCCCTGCGCCTCCGCGAAGCTTTGCACCCGCCGCAACACCGTCGCCGCACTTTGCGCCAGGTCGGTGATCGCTGTCTGCGACGCCCCCGGCTCTTCCATCTGCGCCAGCAGCAGCATGCGCGATACCAGCTCCTCCACACGGCTGTTATCTTCGAGCACCCGCTCCAGCCCTGCCTGGTATTCCTCGGGAGACCGCGGCCGCAGCGTCAGCAGCTGCACCGTGGAACGCACCACCGCGACCGCGGTCTTGAGCTCATGCGTCCCGTCGCCGACAAAGCGGTGTTGCCGCGCAAAGGCTGCGCGCAGGCGGTCCATCGCCGCCGACAACGCCGTCGCCAACGGTGCCAGTTCGCGCAGCTGCAACGCTTCGGGTGGCGCTTCGAAGTGCAGCGTGCTCGCAGAGATACCACCGGCGGCCACAGCGAGCAGATCCAAAGGGCGCAACACGCGCCGGAGCAAAAGGAGCAGCAGACCCGTTGTCACGAACAGCAGAACGAGGCTCACCAGCATATAGAACTCAGCGGCCTCGAAGATCTCATGCCAGATGTGCCCCGTGCGTGCCGCGTACACCAGCGTCACCGGCCGACGCAGCCCCTTGGCCCCGTACTCTTCACGGTCGATGATGCGCACCGCCTCCCGCTGCAATACCCGGTAGTCCCGGCCATGCCATCGTCTGTTGCTGAAACCACTGGCATCGCGTGCGATCAAGGCTGTTGGGGCGCCTTCCGAAGCGCCCAGCAAACGACCGCCCTGGTTGTACACCGCGTACACATCGGCCGTCGGCAGGCTTAGTTCTGCAGGATCGATCGCGACATTGTCGTCCGGATCTTCGGCATCCTGCACCGCGCCCAGCAACGAATCGGAGCGCCCCTGCAGGCTCACATCGAAGGCGCGCAAGCGGCTTTGCCGTTCATGCAGTAACGCCGTGCCCGAAAATGCGAACGCACACAGCAATTCCGCGAGCAGCACCGTGCCCAAAGCCCGTCGTGTCAGCGAGGAGCTCTTCATGCGTCTTCCGCGTTCACATTGGCCAACCGGTAGCCTCGGCCGCGTACCGTCTCCAGCAGCACAGCCGCCGTGGTGGCGCGCAGCTTGCGCCGCAGATTCGACACATGCGCTTCGATGACATTTGAATGGTGTTCCCACGTGAAATCGTACATGTGCTCCAGCAGCTCCCGCTTGGGCACCAGGTTGCGCGGCCGATGCATCAGGTACTCCAGGATGCGATACTCCGTCGGCGATAGATCAACGACGGCCCCGGCACTGGTCACCAGCTGCTCCGCCGGGTTCAACGTCAACACGCCGAAGCGCAACACCGCCTGCCGCACCCCCTTGCCGCGCCGGATCAACGCCCGCACCCGCGCCAGCAGCTCCCCCAGATCGAACGGCTTGGTCAGGTAATCGTCGGCTCCCAGGTTCAACAGATCGATCGTGCTGCGCGTCTCGCTCACGGCCGTGAGCACCATAACCGGCGTTGGGTCGTTGGCGGCGCGCAAACGCCTCAAGACCTCCTGGCCGGGCAGCTTCGGCAGCATCAGGTCCAGCAGCAGAAGGTCATAGCTGCGCATGCCGCACAGCAGCAGAGCTTCTTCGCCATCTGCGGCAAGGTCCACCGCATAGCTGGACCCCTCACGCAGCGCGGTCGCAATATTTTCGGCAAGCCGCGCCTCGTCTTCCACCACCAGCACCCGCATCCGGCCCTCCTGCTTCGCTGACGCTTGCGGCCCTGCGCCGGCTTTTTACAAGCTGCATCGCGCTACTCTCGCATTACCCTCGCGGCGTGCGACGGTGCGCTCGATAGACATAGTGCCCGATCAGCCATCCCGCCGCGCTGCCGATCAGCACATCGGACGGAAAGTGCTGCTGCCCCAGCACCCGCGTCAGGCTCACGCCCGTTGCCAGCGTATACGCACCGACCTGCTGCCACCGTGCATGATATTCGCTCGCCAGCACCGCCGCTGACGACCACGCCACGATCGCATGCCCGGAGGGAAATGACGAGTTCAGCCCGGCGCTGCCTCGATAAAACGCGCCCCGGGCGTTGTCGACATTCGGCCGCTCGCGGAAGCTCACCAGCTTCGCCGCCTCACCCAGCAGATAGGCATCGATCATGGCCTCGCCTCCCAGCAGCCCCGTCTCCCGCGCCTTGTCCTCGTGCATCGCTTCGCCCAGCGCAAACAGGCCGACCGGCACACCGATGAACACATCGCGGATCGCGCTCGAGGCCGTGACGTTGGACTGGTTGAAGGAGGCATCATGGCTGACCACATCCCGCATCGCACGTGTGTCCATGGCAAAGCTCGCCGCACTCGCGCCGGCAAGCGGCAGCAGCCAAACGAGGTCCTTCGTGCGCAGGTGCGCCGGCGAGCGAAAGGCAGCAAGTTCATCGAGAAGAATCCGCTTCGGAAATCCCCCGATCGTGACCTGGCTGCTGGTGGCCTGGTTGCCCGTGACCTGGTTGCCCGTGGCCTGATCATCCAAGGGCGGGGAGCTGAGGGCTTCAGCCCGGGCCGGCGATGCCTGGCCCAAAGCGGTCTGCGCACAACCGTACGTTGGCGAGCCGAGCATACGCGCCGCCAAAGCGAGCACCAACGCATGCCTGCACCACCGGAAAGGTATCGTTCTCCCGGGAAACCAGGCTCGCATCCTTTCCATCCCTGAAGCCATCCCTGAACCCATGCTTGAAGCCTACCGCGTGCCTCCCGCCGAAGATGAAGCGGGAGTCATCCCACAACGGCGTACCCCCATGTTGCTTGCGAAAGCCCACGCCTTCACGTTCCACGCCACCCGCATCCATCTCCGCCGCGTCCAACGGAGCGAGGCCACACAGGTTGAAGCACACCTCCAGCGCGGTTGAGGCAGCTCACCGGCAACCTACACGGCGCTGTTGGTGGAAGCCTGTCGCCGCCCTTGTTCTGTGCTTTTGTTTTGCTCTTGCGCTCGGCGCCGAATACCTCCTGCACAACGCCGAACCGATCCTGCGCCGGCGCATTATCGAAACCCTCTCCGCCCGCTTCGACGCGCCCGTAGAACTCGATCACCTCAGCATCTCGCTTCTCAAAGGGATCGAGGTCGAAGGCTCCGGCCTGCGCCTGCCTGCCGGCACGGGCGGCGACCCTACCGGACCGGCATACCCCCTTCTCGCCGTGCAATCGTTCTCGTTCCGCACCAGCCTGCGCGGCCTGCTGCACCAGCCCACGCACGTCGCGCTCGTGCGCGTTTCCGGCCTGGAATTGCACATCCCGCCGCCGGTGGAACGCGCCCGCTGGCTGCGCGCCTGGCAGGATGCCGGACCCGCCGACCCTTCCGATCTGCAACGCCGCGCCAAGATCGCTATCGAGGTCGACGACCTTCGCTGTGAGGATGTCCATCTGCTCATCGAGTCTGCCGGAGCCGCGCCAAACGCCAGTTCCAAACCGCCCCTCGCCTTCCACATCGCCCATCTCAACCTCGAGCGCGTCGGGCCCCATCAGCCCATGCGCTACGACGCCGAACTCACAAACCCCAAACCTGCGGGCACCTTGCACGTCACAGGGCACTTCGGCCCGTGGGCAAGCGCGGGGAGCCTGCCGGGCCTGTCCCGCACGCCGGGCACCGTTCCGGACCCAGGCCAAACCCCCATCGACGGCGTCTACAACCTGCCCCACGCCGACCTCGGCACCATTCACGGCCTCGGCGGCACGCTCTCCTCGACAGGTCACTTCGCCGGTGTACTCGATCATTTAACGGTGGACGGCCGCACGGACACACCCGACTTTCGCCTCCAAACCGGCGACGCGGCGGCCCGCAACCACGCCCTTCCGTTGCACACGGATTTCCACGCTGTCGTCGACGGCACCACCGGCAACACCTTCCTGCAGCCCGTCCACGCCCGTCTGGGCAGCTCCGCCTTTCTCGCCAGCGGGAGCATCACGAAACTCGCGGGCCGGGGGCACAACATTGATCTGCAACTCAACGTCCCTGACGGGCGCATGCAGGATTTTCTGCGGCTCGCCACAAAAACCGATCCGCCCCTGCTCAGCAGCGGGCTCACCATGCAGGCCCATCTCCACCTCCCGCCCGGCCCCGAGCGCGTCGCCGACAAGCTGGCGATGGCGGGCACCTTCAACCTCACAGGCGTGCGCTTCAACAATCCCAAAACGCAGGCCCGCATCGACGCCCTGAGCCTGCGCGCCAAGGGCGCAGCCGATGACCTAACCACCAATAACCATCCGCCTGCAACCCGCTCGGAGCTTTCCGCAAACTTCTCCCTTGCCCATGGCGTGATGGACATCAACGGCCTGCGCTACAGCCTTCCGGGTGCCCTTGTTTTGCTCAACGGCGTGTATTCGCTTGACGGACGCCTCTTCGAGTTCAAAGGCCGTGTCCGCACCGATGCCACTGCCTCCGCGATGGTCGGGGGCTGGCGCGGTCTGCTCCTCCAACCCACCGATCGCTACCTCGCCAAAAATGGTGCCGGCGTCGAACTGCCCATCGAGATCAGCGGCACGGCAGGCGACATCCACTTCGGCTTGGCGGGCGCCGGGGAAAGCGACACCCCGGGAGGCATGCTCGCCGACGTGCGCAACCGGCAGCGCGGCGAACAAGAAATGCGTGGCGCGAAGAGCGAAGCTGCGCAGGCCGACGCCGAAGACCTCCTCGCCGCCCGCGCCCCCACGCTTGCCGAGGCCGAACGCCGCCACGCCGCCGCCGTCCACCACCGCGCCGCTGCCCAGGCGCAGGCCCAAACCGCGCAAACCCTGCACAACCGCAATCCGTGATCGAACGCGCCGCACGGAAAAACTGTGCGCTGAATGGAGTCGCCCTGAAATCGAACCCGCGCCCACGCCTTCCCCGCAAAGACGCAAACCGTGCCCGGCTGGTAACGTGAAGAGGATGCCGATTGCGCCTCAAGGCGAGCTGTTTCCCGAAACGCCCGCGGCGTCCGTCGCCGGCGCAGCCGGCACGCCCGGCTCGGACCTCGCCCCCGTCTGGCTGCAGCGCCTCAGCCTGGCGATGCTGGTCGTCTTCTGCCTGTACATCGGCGGCTTGATGACGGTGCTTCCCTGGTCGCCGCGCTACTGGGACGGCAATGGCTGGATCCTTGGCCATCCCGCTGCCTCCAACTGGCTGCTGCGCGGCTGGGTCCGCGGTCTGCTCAGCGGCATCGGCCTGCTCGACCTGTGGATCGGCATCAGCGAACTGCTGCATTATCGCGATCTGCGCCGCTAAGCTACCTGCCGTCACGCAGACACGGTATGCTGCGGGCATCCATGTCTGACGAAACCGCACCCGAGCCCCTCCCCGCTGCCCCGCTCGCCTACACCAACCCCGACTTCCTCAACTCGCCCGACGGTCGCCTGCTCCGCATCCTCGCCGAGTACTCCGAGCCCATGGCGCGCTTCCGCCGCGAACGTATCCAGGACACCGTCGTCTTCTTCGGCTCAGCCCGCTTTCGCGCGCTCGACGAGGCCAGCCAGCAGCTCGAACTGCTCGCCAACACCGGCTCCGAGGAGCCCGCGCCCGCCGAAGAGCAGCCCGCCCGCGGCCCCGAACTCCACAACGCCCAAACCCCTGATCTCAAGCGCAAACGCGCGCAGGCCGCCGTCGAAATGGCGCAATACTACGAGGACGCCCGCACCCTCGCACGCGACATGGCCACCTGGGCCAAGAAACTTCCCGGCCGGCGCCACCGCTTTGTCGTCACCTCCGGCGGCGGCCCCGGCATCATGGAGGCCGCCAACCGCGGCGCGTGGGAGGCCGGCGCCAAGACCATTGGCCTCAACATCGTTCTTCCCTTCGAGCAGGTACCCAACCGCTACATCACCCCGGCGCTCAACTTCAACTTCCATTACTTCTTCATGCGCAAGTACTGGTTCGCCTACCTTGCCAAAGCGCTGGTCGTCTTTCCCGGCGGCTTCGGCACGCTCGACGAGCTTTTCGAACTGCTCACCCTTGACCAGACCGGCAAACTCGCCAAAAAGATCACGGTCGTCCTGTACGGCTCGGCCTACTGGAAGAGCGTGATCAACATCGACTTCCTCGCTGAAAAAGGGGCCATCGCCTCCAGGGACAAAGACCTCTTCCAGTTCGCCGACACCCCTGCCGAAGCCTTTCGCCTGCTCACCGCCGGCCTCACCCGCGACCACCTTCACGCCTCTCCGGAGCCCGAAGACCTACGCGCCACGGTCCCCGCCGAACCCGCCCCCAGCGCACAGGAGCAACTGGGCCCCGACATCGCAAAGACAAGGCCTTGAAAACAGGCACAGTCACTTCTCCTCTGCCCTATGTTTCAGGGCTTGCAGCCAGATCTGAGCCTTAGCAGCCAACATCTCCAGACTGTCCTGCCGCTGGCCCGGTGGGGAGTTCGCAGCGGCCCGACCGAAAATTAGCGTGAGCATCAAGAAAGCAGATATCCGGGTCATGATCATTCCTTACTCAAATGCCGAGGAACTCCCGCAAAACCGAAGCCATCAACGCCGACCACGCCTCGCCGGTATCAACTCCCCCAGAAACACCCCATGCGGGGGCAGCCGCAACACCCCGGTCGACTCACCCGTCAGCGGCTCGCGGGACCAGGTAAACAACGTCCGCAGCCTCCCTGTACGCAGCCCCACCGCCGCCAGTTCCCGGTCGAGCGAAAGCGTCACCGGCGTTGTCCCCAGGTTCACCACGGCCAACACATCCGCTGCGGTACGGGAGCCCGCCGGGGCGCGCCGCACCCAGGCCACCACATCCGCCGCGCCGGCTGCCGCGGGGAGCGGCGTCAATATTCCTTCGCGTATCGTCGGGTGGTCGTGATGCAGGGCAATCAGCTGCCGATAGGCATTGAGCAGGGATTGCGGATCGCGATCTTCTGTAGTCACATTGAGCCGCCCGCCCTCTACCGGCTCGTTCGGCAAAGCACCCGTCGTAAACCCCGGCAGCGTGTTCGCATCGGGGAGCGTCACGGGCAGGTTCCCATCCACGGCTACCCGCGGCGGAACGGGTACAGGACCGGTCAGGCTGCCCGGCGGCGGGTGCACATACGGCCGATACGCCCCAAACTGTGTCCCCTCACGGCCCGGGGCCGCATCGAGATACTCGCTCCGCCGCTCGATCGGCGCCTGCTGCACATTTGCCGGCGTCCACTGCATGACCGGTGGAGACGTACCTTTTGCCTTCCCTTCCGATCCCATCGGATAGTCCCTGGGCGCGTCCGGGGACGTGTTCAGCCCGATCTCATCCCCGAAAGAAACGATTGCCGCGCCACGCAACCCCAGCAACACCGCCGCCGCCGCAGCCGCATTCGGGGATCCAGTCTGCGGGTCTTCTGCAAAATGCAGCAATAGGGACGCTTCTGGCGATCTTGACGCTTCTGACGATCTTGACGCTCCTGGCGCTCCGCTTGCAAGCGCGCGCAGACTCTCCTGCAAAGTGGCAGCCCGCGGCGGCTCCACCGGCAGAGCTGCCGTAAGGGTCAGAACGCCGCCTGCTTCCCGATGGGACCTGATCGCAGGGTTCGCTCCCCGCTGCCCAAGCGTGCGCAAAGGTGCATCTGAAGTCGCCCCCAATGGGGGAAGCTCCACGAGCAGCACACGATCACCGGGAAACCCGCGCAGAAGCGATCGCAGGGCCGTGGCCAAATCTGCATAAGCTGCTTCGCCCGCTGCACCCATCGGGGGCGCCTGCGGCAGGAACACCCCCGCCGCGCCCTCGTTCATCCACTCGCGCACCGTTTGCAGCAGCGCCGCGCCATCGCCGCCCTGCATCGCCGGCGTAACCGTGAGCAGAACGCGCAGCTGATGCCGGCTCGCCTCCCGGATCAAGTCCCCCAGTGCATCCGGCCCGTCGGCGGGAATGCCCGCGCCGTCCTGGCCATCCGTTCGACCCATCGGAGTTTTAGGCAGATCGTCCAGCACGATCGCATCCACCCCCAGTGATTGCACGTAGTCGAGCCGCGCCGCCATCCCGCGCAGATCTCCCACCCCATCCCCGTCGGCGTCCTGAAACTGCGCCGGTTTCACCCGGTAAAACACAGCGCGCCGCCACCATGCGGCAGGTGCTACGCCCGAACCCACCCAGCCGGGCCGGGCGAGCACCTGCGCCGGCACACGCAACGCGCCAATCCCACCGCCAACTCCAGCGGCAAGCGCAAGCACGGTGATGCCGGCCATCCAGCCGTACGTCCGGGAGGCAGCTATCCCTGTTTTGCTCGTTCCTTGCAATCGGCCTGCTCCATCATTGCTAGAGAGTTGCATCAGGATTGCTCGCGCCGCGGAAGGCCGTTGCACCCGTGGCAGCGTCCCCGCCCGCTCCGGCTCCCGCGCACTCCGAAAGCGGCCGGTGTGAATCTCCGTTACCCTGATGCTATGCCGCCCACGGTCGTCCCCACTGCGACCGGGCGCAACAAGATCGCCTTCTACCTCACCTTTTTCCTCGCCCCATCCCATCGCCTCACAAGCAGTCCAACACCAAGGGAAGTCGAAATCATGCCGCTTTATGAATATGAGTGCACCGCGTGCCATCGCCGCACGGAGAAAATCCAGAAGTTCTCCGACCCGGAGCTGACCACCTGCCCCTTTTGCCAGGGCGTCCTGGAACGGACGCTGACCGCCCCGGCGATCCAGTTCAAAGGCTCCGGGTGGTACAAGGATCTGTACTCCTCTCCTAGACCGCCATCAGCAAAAGGCGGGGAAGGGGCGGCAGCCGCGTCCGGCGACTCCGCAGGCGGCGGCTCCAACGACTCTGGCGGGTCGAAGGAAGCTTCCGGAACTTCCGGAACTTCCAGCGGAAACGAAGGCGGGAACTCCTCCAAGTCGGGGGATACACCCGCGGCCCCCAAGAGCACACCCGCTACAACCGCGCCGGCGTCCTCCGGCAGCTGAACTGCCCAGCGGTCGCTCCGTGGCAATGCCAACGGTGTTCAGCTCCCACCCTGGAGAACGCTGTATCCTTGCATGAGCCAAAATCCTTACCGCATTTACACCCTCTGTTTTCCGCAATGTCACCTCCGAGTCACGCCGCGGTTATCATGGGAAGGTTATGATGCTCGGCATGAGGTTGTCTCGTTCACTCCGCAAATTCCAGCAAGGCCTAGGAGCCACCGTGGATTATGCCATCCAGGAAACGCGCCTCGTGGCCCGCAATGTCGGTCTCGTCTCCGCCGGCATTACCGCGTTGGCGCTGGGCGTCGTGGTTGGCCGTGAGTTGCGGCAGCGTTACAAGTTTCAACGCCGCACTCCCTATGACCTGTACGCCCACGCCGGGGAACGCCGCACCGAACTCGAGTACGGTGTGGGCACCTAAAGAGCCCGCTTGGTCGGTTTAGCTGCAAGTCAACCGCTCCGGTGTAAGCGCGAACTTCAGTCCGCACACCGGATCAGGAACCCACGGAGCTTTAGCCCTGGTTCATGAGCTTGCCGCTTTCTCTTACCCTTGCGCTCCTAAGCTGCGACCCGTTGATCCACCAAGGGCGCGTCCTGCACCATCCGAATCAGGTCCTGCACGGTCCGGGGATAAGGATAGACAAGCGCCGCGCGGATCTGTCGTCCTAGCCGTGCCGACAAGGCGGATACCGCTTCCTCGATCCGCTGGTCATCCAGTCCAAGATCCCAGTCCAGCGTGTCTCCTGGAAGAATGGGAAAGCGCACATCTTGAATGCCCTGGAGGTACTCGTAGGTCGTTGCAGCTACCCGTGGATCAAAGCCATAACCGCGCAGATATTCCGTGAAGTTCTCTTCGGACACACTCTTCGTCTTCCGCAAACTGCGGCGGAATGAGGTCGCATGCAGAATGAACGCCGCGAAACCTGCAACAACCGCAAGGAACAGACCACCAATCACTTCCAGCCAGAACCAACCGTGAACCAAGGATGAAGCAGCCATCTCGTACTCCCTTACCGCAAACGGCTTTGCCCATTTACGTATCCCGCTTGTCTTCTAGGACGTCGGGTTTGGTCAGTATGACACGAAGGATGTAGACAAAAAATCTTTTGTTTGTCCCATTTTGGGACGTTTCTATCCCTCACAGCCTCTCAGCCTCGGGCTCTTTTGCCGCTTCTCGACGACCCCTGAAGCCGCACCTTCCCGGATGCATCTAAACTCATGTCCGCACATGGCTACACACACACCCTCACTGTTCGCGATCCCGTCACCCCCGCGCACTCTTCTCGAAGACGCGATCTCTAAGAACGTGATCTCTGAAGCCTTACATCCCGCGCACGGAATGCCGGAACGACCGTTTCCCGAGCATTCCCTTGTCTCCCCGCATCTGGAAGAAGCGCAAAGACTGCGCGACAGCCATGGCCGCGCCATCACCGATCTACGTCTTTCCGTTACCGATCGCTGCAACTTTCGTTGTGTGTACTGCCGCACCGGCACAGGCGGCGACACCATGGGCGAACTGCCCCTCGAAGAGTACGCTCGGATGCTTCGTCTGTTTGTCTCGCTGGGCGTGGAAAAAGTGCGTTTCACCGGCGGCGAACCGCTTCTGCGGCGCGGTCTGGTCGACCTGATCCGGACCACCGCGCAGCTCCGCCCGGCGTTCGCTCCCGGTGACTCGCTGGATCTCGCTTTGACGACCAACGGCCATCTGCTGGCGCCCATGGCGCGGGACCTCAAGGCGGCCGGCCTCACCCGTGTGACCGTCAGCATGGACGCCGTGAACCCCGAAACCTTCGCCCGGATCACCCGCGTTCCCAACAGCTTTGGGCGGGTGCGGGACGGCATTCGCGCCGCCCAGGATGCCGGTCTCGGCCCCGTCAAGGTGAACTGCGTTCTGCTGCGCGGCTTCAACGACGGCGAGATCGAAGCCTTCGCCGAGTTCTCCCGTACCGAAGGCGTCATCGTCCGCTTTATCGAGTTCATGCCCTTGGGTGAGGATCGCTCCTGGGCGCCGGAAACCGTGGTCCGCCTGGACGAAATCGTCGCTCGGCTGAGCCGGGTGCGCCCGCTTGTCGCTCTGCCGGCCAATCAGCTCTCGGAAACTGCCCGCCGCTTCACCTTCGACGACGGCCTTGGGGAAATCGGCATTATCGCGCCCGTGTCGCAGCCCTTTTGCGGGCACTGCAGCCGCGTTCGCCTTACCTCGGATGGAAAAATCCGCACCTGCCTGTTCTCGCAAACGGATTACGACCTTGCCGGCCGCCTGCAGCGCGGCGCTTCCGATCACGACCTGCTGCGCTTTATCCGTCACGTGGTGGACCGCAAGGAAGCTCGTCACCACATCGGCGAACCGGGCTTCCTTTCCCCTTCGCGCAGCATGGTACAAATCGGTGGTTAACCCGGTTGTTTTAGCGAAAATGTGGGGGAGACGCTTCACCGAAAACTTCTAAAAGCGAAGTGAGCTTTCTGAAGTCTCGATGCGGCACCTCTGGAGCGGGATGGGCAGGAACGTATTTGGCGCCTAACGCCATGTCGCAAGCGTAAGAGTGCAATCTCTGGCAATGACACAATCGTTTGTTTAGCATTTTTGCAGCTTTCACTGTAAGGCGTTATGCTGTGAAACCAGCGAGTCTCCGCTCCTTTGTAACTTCCGTGGTAGGGGAACTGCCGTGAACCTCCGCAAGATCACCAAGGCCCCAGCCGGCGACGAACTTCGTCTTTTTCACGAGGTCGCGCGCGCCCTCACCTCCAACCTGGAGTTGGAGCCCCTCCTGCGCGCCATTCTCGGCAAGATGGAAGAATATTTCGGCCCGGAACGGTGGTCTCTGCTCATGGTCGATGAGGAGGCCGACGAGCTCTACTACGCGCTTACGGCCGGCATCCCCGGTTCGGAGGTCCGCCTCCGTATGGGCGAGGGCATTGCCGGCTATGTAGCCAAAACGGGCGAGCCGCTGGTGGTGCCCGATGTGCGCTTCGATCGCGAATGGCTGCGCTTTTCCCGTGCGCATCCGGAGCTGAATCTGCAGTCCATCGCCTGCCTTCCCTTGCGTCACGGCGGCCGTACCCTGGGTGTGTTGCAGCTGCACAACAGCAAGCTCGATCTGCTGCCCGACAGTTCCCTTTCCTTTCTGCGCGTTCTCTGCGATTACGCCGCCATCGCTCTGCAGAATGCCCGTCAGGTCAACCTCGTCCATCGCCTCAGCATTACCGACGACTGCACGGGGCTCTACAACGCGCGCTACCTCTACAGCATGCTCGATGAGGCTATCGCCGCCGCGCGCATGGGGGAGCGATTCAAGCCTGGCCAGCATTTCAGCTTGCTCTTTTTCGATCTCGACCGCTTCAAGAGCATCAACGACACCCATGGGCATCTTGTGGGGTCCCGGCTGCTCGCCGAAATTGGTGTCCTGGTCAAACGCACCCTTGGCCCAAAACACATGGCATTCCGCTACGGTGGCGATGAGTTCGTCGCGCTTTTGCATCACCTAGACAAAG
Source organism: uncultured Acidobacteriaceae bacterium (assembly GCA_964242495.1). Lineage (GTDB taxonomy): Bacteria > Acidobacteriota > Terriglobia > Terriglobales > Acidobacteriaceae > Granulicella. Next base: position 99,158 of record CAXSZS010000004.1, on the reverse strand, counting down.
CCGACGCCACCGGAACCGTAAACCACCTTCAGGATCGTCTTCGGGATACGGAACTCCTCGCCGGCGAGGGCCTCAACCTGCGTCTCACCGCGAGCTTCGGTCTCGCCACCTTCCCACAGGACGGCGCCGACCTTCATGGCATCATTCGCGCCGCCGACACCATGATGTATTGCGCGAAAGCCGAGGGCCGCGACCGGCTCGTCATCGCCAGCGGAAATCGTCCGGCCGATATGCCCCGACCGCATACCTCAAGGCACCTGTAGTGCACCGCGCAACTCTCGCCGAAATCCTCTTCCCTACCAAGTCGTCGGACCCCGCGGCACCGCCATAATCTGCGAAGGCCTTCGTAAACACGCTACAAAAGCAGCTGCCGTGCCAATACGTCATACTGCGCCCCACCCCTGTCGAGAATGCTTTCGTAGAGCAGCACCTCCTCCGCAAGCCAGCGCACCGCCGGACCAAAGGCAGGGATCTCCGGCTGGCAAAGTCGGCGGAGCGTCGCCATGCCGGTCCTGTTTTTGCTCCGGGCCAGCGTGATGTGCGGCTGAAACGGCCGCGACTCCGGCAGAATGCCGCAATCGCTCGTCCTTGCCACCACCTGCGCCTGCAGGGCCGCCAGGCTGGGCGAGGCATCGACCGCCGCATACAAAATACCTTTCGCGGCGAACCACCCCAGCGCCCTTATCTCCAGATCGACCGGCTTACCCGAAAGCGTTTCCACCGCCGTCTTCAAGCATTGCACTCCAGCCGCCTCTGCCTCACCGAAAAACCTGAGGGTGACGTGCCACTGCTCCGGCTCCGACCAGCGGAGCCCATCCGCCGGCGTCGCCAGCCGTAAACGGAGCTTCGAAAGCCGCTCGATAGCCGTGGATGGCAAGGCCAGACCAGCAAATAAACGCATCGTTCCATGCTATCGCGGGGGTGCCGCGCGTTTCACCCGTCGTGTCGTTCAGCCGCCGCAGCGCTGGCCCATCGGGCCCAGGCTCTCAGACACGCATTGGTAGTTCCATCGCGTTGCATTCAGGCTGCAGCCCGACCGGGGAACACCTTTGGTTGCCTTGAGCCGGCGCCGCCTTTTTATACGAGCCTAGATTTCAGGTCCACCAAGTCGCTTACCAGTCACGAAGTGAGAAAGTCGGGCTTGTCATGACCGCGCTCATCGTAACGTCCCGTGGAAGAGAATGGAGTCACCAACAGGTTCTGCCTCTCAGAAGGGCCAAATTCCTAGAGTTTGCAGCAGGATCTGCTGTTTGCCGGCAATGAGAGACGCAGCGGTTTGTGTGGAGGTGAAGTGGCTTTGCGGCAACTCTGGTGTGTCTGCGAGAAAAAAGCTTGCCGTTGCAAGCGCCGTGGTTGCCTGCCGCAGGTCGGCGGGCAAAACCTTGTCGAGTGTGTCGATGCCTGAGTGGGCTTGAACCGAGTAGCGCGGGTCGTCCACCAAAGGAGCAATCCCTGGCAGGCCTTGCAGGGTGAAGGCGTAGGCGGCTGGAGGTGTAGTTGCGGGGCAAGCGTGTTCAGTTGGGTCAGCACCGGCAGAAGCTCTGGGTGGCCAGCGGTGGGAGGCGAATCATGGGGCCTGCGCCCCAGTCCAGGGCAAAGGCCGCCAGAATGCGCGGCAACTCTGAAGCATGTTCCTGAGCATAGGCGCGTGACCCGAGCAGCCCTTGCTCTTCGCCGGTGAACAGGACGAAGCGCAGGGTGCGTGCGGGGCGAAGTCCGGACTGGAGGATGGCCTGCGCAGCACCCAGCACGGCTGCGACGCCGAAACCATCGTCTGTAGCGCCGGTGCCGAAATCCCACGAATCCAAATGTGCACTGACAAGGATGATTTTTCAGGGAGGATCGATCCAGGAATCTCGCCGATGAAATTTGGCGAGGCGACCGGAGTGGATGTAAAGCGATTCGCGACCGCTATACGAACGCGTACCGGCTGCTGTGCATTCAGTAGATCCTCAAGTAGCGTCTGGTGCTCGGGGGAAAGGTCAAGTGCGGGGATCAAACTCGTATCAGTGTGCTCGGGCAAAGGAAACGAGACTGGCTCTGTGTGCACCAGACCATCTCCGGCTCGTGAATCGTGCTGCAGAACAGCGATTGCGTGGGCTGCAGTCGCTGCTCGCAGAAGCGGCAGCAGCTGTGCGTAGGCCCGCAGTGCATCGTGGGGCTTGGCGGAAAGAAGCAACGCCTTGCCGCGCCAGTGTGCACTTTCTGCGCGAACGAGCTCCGGCAAATGCGCATTCACGGCTTCGCTATCGACCAGCACCACGGGAACGGGACCACGATGAACCGGCGTCGAGCCAGTCCAACCGTAGGCGGCCACGGCAATCGGCAGTGAAAACGGCGTGATGAGGGAGACCTGGGCAGTGCCGCGCTGCCATCCACGATCCAGGGTCCAGGCCTCGGCGTGCACATTTCGGAGACCAAGCTCCCGCATGTGAGCCAGAACTTCGATGCCCGCGGTGCGGGCGGGCACACTGGCAGTCAGTCGCGGACCGATGCGGTCACACAGCAGCTTCAGGAAGGGCATGCCGTCGACGGCTGCGGCCTCCTGCTGCACCGCAGCTAGACGCGCAGCCATAACGTGGGGATCAGGCGACTGTGCTTCCAACCAGCGTGGCAAGACCGAACAGAGAGCGATGTTGAGGCAAAGGAGTGCAGCTCCAACGGTCTCACGAAGCATTTTAGGTCACTATGCCGGAATGTTGGAGTAGCAGAAGGGCCTCCATTGAAAGAGACCCTTCGCAGTTTCGTCCGAGCGGGTTAGGTTCTGCTCGTATGCCCGCCCGGTGAGCTTACTTGGTCATGTCGATACCGCCGGATGCCTTTTGCTCCTTGGCGGCCTCGTTGGCTTTTGCGGCACCCATGGCGCGGTGTACCCAATCATCGGCCTTGGCGATATCGGCTTTGCGCGCGGCATCGTTGCCGCATTCGATATCGGCTTTGCGCCGCCAATCGAGATTGAGATACTGCATGGCTTCTTCGTAGTTCGAGTTCAAATCTACGGCTTTGTTCAGGTACTGCTCGGCCGTATTCAGGATGGGACCGTTTTGCGTGGCAAGCTGCGCGCACACCTTGGGCGGTAGCTTGACGTTACCCATACGATCGTCGGTAATCTTGTTGGCCTTCAGCAGATCCGTGGCCGTCTTATCGGCCTGCTGCCAGTCGAGTGCGCCGACGGCGTAGTTGGCCTCGGCGTCCTTGGGGTCGAGTTGAATGACCTTCAACTCATCCTCCCGGGACTTGTTGAAGTTCATCACATTGCGATCGATGGACGCGATCTGCCGCCAGGCGTCGACATCATTCGGATTGCGCGACAGTACCTCATTGAAGCCGTCGAGTGCCTTTTGCGCGACGGCGACATTTTGCGGGCTGTTGCTATTGGGCACCACCTGATAGCTGTAGGCCGTGGCGAGATACGTCTTCGCGGGCGTATAGGTTGGGTCGAGTTGGATCGACTGCTGAAAGCGGTCGATGGCCGTCTCATAGTGGCCCGCTTTGAATTCCTGCACACCCTTGACGAGTTGGTCCCGGGCCTTGAGTTTGGAGCATCCCGTGGTCCCCGCGAGCAATGCGAGAAGCGTCATGCTCCCCGCGACGTGTGCGCATCGTGCGCTTCGTGTCATCAGCCTTATCCCCTTACGACGATGGCGCCCGGAGCGGCCCAATGGGCACGCGCCTGCAGACTGCAACCATTGTTCAGCTTGCCGCTTGATTGTAAAGGCAGATGATAAAAAACGGCTAGAGGCTGCTTGGGACTCAAAAGGCACCATCGAAAAGTTACCGTTCCGGGACGGCCCCGGGCGCAGGGACGGCATCGGATACGAAGCAAAATTCATGAGGGTTGAGGAAACAGCATGTCGGAAAAATGGACATCGGCGCAGATGCCGTCGCAGACCGGCAAGACCATGCTGGTCACCGGAGCAAACAGCGGCGTCGGGTACCAGGCGGCGCTCGAACTGGCTCGCCATGGGGCATACGTGGTGCTTGGGTGCCGGAACGCGGCGAAGGGAGAAGACGCGCTGGAACGCTTGCGCCGTGAGGCCCCTTCGGCTCAGGTGGAACTTGCCGTGCTGGATGTGGCCTCGCTGACGTCCGTCCGTGCTTTCGCTTCGCGCTACCTGGCGAGTGGGAAGCCGCTGCACGTTTTGGTCAACAATGCCGGCGTAATGGCGCTGCCCTCGCGCGAGCTGACCGTCGACGGCTTTGAGCGACAGATGGGCACCAACCATCTCGGCCATTTCGCGCTCACCGGATTGCTTCTGCCCGCGTTGCAGGCAAGCGCTGCCGCGCGCGTGGTGACGATTGCGTCGCTGGCGCATCGTAACGGCAAAATTGAATGGGATAATTTGCAGAGTGAGCGCAGCTACGCGCCCATGGGTGCCTATAACAATACCAAGCTCGCCAACCTGCTGTTTACTTACGAATTCGACCGGCGATTACGGGCTGCCGGCAGTGCGGTGGAAAGCGTCGCCGCGCATCCAGGGGTAGCCATCACCAACGTGTTCCACAATGGTCCGGGCGACAAGGGCGACCTCAAGATGAAGGTGATCCAAAAGCTGATACCGCTGATCGGACAAGACGATGCGAAAGGCGCCTGGCCTACGGAATATGCGGCAACCGAGCCCGGCGTGCCAGGGGGTACGTACATCGGCCCGGATGGATTTAGCGAATTGAAGGGTCATCCCAAGGTGGTGCAACCGCGATCCAAGGCACTTGACCTGACTGCGGCCAAGCTGCTTTGGGAAAAAAGCGAACAACTCACAGGCGTGCGCTATCTGTGAAGTTCCCTGAGGCGAGGCAAGCATGTCTCGCCTCGGTCCCCTGCTCGCTTACCCTTGGACCCCTTACCTTGGCTCGCTCAATCTGCTGGATTTAGGGAGCATCGGCGCTGGTGCAATGGACCATGGATCAGATTGCGGGTTCCAGCGCTTCGATCACTGTTTCCAATCCCTTCTGCCTTCCGGATAGCTGGCGCTGTGTCTGGGGACTCGCTTTCAAGCCAAGGGGAAGATGCGCCGCATGAGCGGAGGTCGCTGAGCGTGCCTTGATGGCCGGCAAATTCGCTTCCATGGCCTCTGCAAGGAGAGGTTTGCTGATGAGCCAGCCTTGCGCGCACTCGCATCCCATGGCGGCCAGTTCACGAAGATCTTGTTCCGTTTCGACGCCTTCCGCAACCACCCGTTTGCCGAGGGATTGCCCAAGGTGCACGACGGTGCGGACGACCTCCATGCGCTGTGGGTCCTTGTGCATGTCAGAGACAAAGCTCTTATCCACTTTCACCTCGTCCACGGGCAGATTCAAAAGGAAGGCAAGCGAAGAGTAGCCGGTGCCGAAGTCATCCAGAGAGATGCGGATGCCGTGCGCTCGGGCTTCGACCAGGATCTGTTTCACCGTGTCCTGATGGACAATAAGCGCTGATTCAGTGATCTCTAAGCGGAGAAGCTTAGGATCAAAACCGGTCTTGTCGAGGATTCCCAACACCTGCGAGAGAAGGTCGGCATCGGTGAACTGCCGTGGTGACACGTTGACGCTGACCGAGAGTCGCGTGCCCCAGGACTGATTCCAGAGAGCCACCTGGCGACAGGCCTTTTCAAGGATCTGCGCTCCGAGCAGCAGAATGAGCCCGGATTCTTCGGCTAACGGGATGAAGTCACCGGGCGGTACGGGGCCGTGTTGGGGATGCGACCAGCGGGCGAGCGCCTCGAAGCCGGAGATCACGCCGCCCTCAACGCTCAGGATGGGCTGGAAGGCAACATCGATTTCGCCCCGTTCCAAGCAGGTGCGGAGGTTTGCCTCCATCTGCCAGCGCGAGCTCATCTGGTCGCGCAGGGAGGTGTCGAAGAGCTGCACGCAGTCTTTGCCGCGCTGTTTAGCGCGATACATCGCATGATCTGCTGTGCGGAGCAGGGTATCGGCGGACTCGCCTGGCAACGCCAGCACTACGCCGATACTGGCTGTGCAGCGAACGGTTTGACCATGGATGTCATAGGGTGCTCGAAGGGCCTCCGAAAGGTTGGTGCCGATAGCATGGGCGTCTGCGGCATTGGCAGCTGAGGTGAGTACAACAAACTCGTCCCCACCAAGACGGCACAGGACGGAGTCGAAAGGGGCCTCCGCGCGGAGCCGTTGCGTCACGCATATGAGAAGTTGATCACCCACGGCATGACCCAGGCTGTCATTAATTGTTTTGAAACGATCCAGGTCGGTGAAGATGAGCACCGTGGAGGGGGCGTTGGCGTCCGCAAGACGGTCTTCCAAGCTGTTTCGCAGCAGTTTGCGATTTCCCAGGCCAGTGAGCGCATCTTGCAGAGCAGTTTCTTCCAGGCGACGATGCGCATGGTGCCATGCGCGTTCGCGGGTGTTCGTGCGGAATGCAAAGAGGGTGAACGCGGCGACGACAAACGTGCCGCCAAGCAGAGGCTGACGCACCGCGAGCACGCCAGAGACGCCAATGGCGAGAAAGGCCAAAGCGGCAACATTGAGTCCCTGTGTACTGCGAGCGGCTTTGAGCAGACGGCTTGCCGGTTGCGCCTGGGAGACATCCTCCTTTCGGAGTGCATCATGAAGGATCAACACGAGCAGCAGGAAAACAGGCAGGCTCCAGATGAGATCCACAGCACTGCCGGCCTGCCAGCCGTGAGCGTACAGGGGGGTGCCTGCGGTTTCTAATACGCCATAGGCAAGGAGAAACCAGGCCAAACGCGTGAAGAAGCGCCGCTCCCGGACGCGGGTGCAAACAGGTAAGCGTAAGAAGCAGCAAACAATGAGGGCGACGTTCTGGATCAGATACGCGTTTTGCACCTTCAGGGGCCGAGACGGCAGAAACACCAGAAGATAAAGAACAGCGATGAAAAGGATGGCTTGTGCGCGGTCCAGGAGCCCCACTTCATCGAGTTCATCATGCGCCGTGTTCATGGCGAGGAGCAGAGGAAGCCCAAAGAGGAGCCAAAGCGCATCGTCGGCACGCACCGAACGGTGCGCTGGGGGAAAATACAGGAAATAGATGAACAAACCCTGCGCGGCCGCCCAGATGCCAAACGCCGTGGCAAGTGCCAACCAGCACCGCCGGCCAACGGCGTTCGTACTCAAGGCACGCTGCCGCAAACTCACCACAAAGGTAAGAAATGGAAAGATGAACTGGAGAACGTTGGAGGCCAGCGTGCCATGCGGTAGAAAACACACCACAAATACGTGGGTGAGCTGCAGCAGGCAGACCCCTATCAGGAGCGGACGGGCCAGAAATCTTCTTGTATTCCGAATTGAAGCAAATGTCTGCATGGTCGAGGTGCGGGAAGCTCGTACGTGCCCGCATTTCTCTTATCGGCAGAATTGTCGCGGACTTTAGCGGTTCATTGCAAAAGCCAAAAGGGGTAGCACCGTCGCTACTCGGGGGATGGACGGGAAGCTGCTGCAAGGCAACAATCGGATTGGCCCGGATTTGTTGCGAAAACAGCCGTTCGTGCAGACCCCATCGCGGTCCAACCCATAGTAACTCCGGGACCAGGCCACTCATTCTGAATGCAGGAGGCCGGTTTGGTCTGATTCAACCGTCCGAGCGGGCTAGGAGGCTAGGATCGCTGATGGTTTGGAGGGTGTCTTTCGTGAGGAGATTCGCTTTGCAGGGGATGTCAGCATCATCGCATCGGCGTTTTCACTCGAGTCTTCCCTTGCCTCGGCCTTTGCCACTTTTTTGGCTGTGGATTCGGTACCCGCAGCGGCAAGGGAGAGACGAGACAGCTTGGCGGCATGGTTTTCCAGTAGCTTCTCCAACTGCTTGATTAACTGCGCGGTTTGCATTGGCTTCACGAGCATCTTATCGGCACCCATATCGCGCCAATCCTCGTCGGACATGGGAAAGGCGGTCAGCAGAGCCACAGCAGGATGGTAGGGCGCAGTGCGGGCCGCCTGGATAACCTCACGACCGGCGGCATCGGATTCCATGCGCATATCGGTGATGATCATCTGGTACTCATTCTTTTTAATGCGCACCTGGCCCTCCCGGGCGCTGGTGGCGGTATCGACATCAAAGCCGGAGATTTCAAGCACGGCCTTCATGGTGAGCAAAACGGGAACTTCATCATCAACAAGCAGAACGCGACGCTTGGGCAAAGGAATCTCCTCGAAGGGTGCACCTGGCCCAATTCGGCGGCCGATCGGCAGCCGGAACCGGGCGTGCATCCGCCTTATGGTCGCAGCTTGCGAAGGTGGGTGCAAGCTGCAGAGGGAGAGGAACACTTAAAAGCGGATGCGATGGACAAAACGTCTGCCAATGCTATACTCGCGTGTGCCTTGATGTGCCCGGACATTCCGCGGCGCGAAACCGACATCCAATGTAACAGCGACCCCAAAGTGGGTCCGGAGGCTGCCTATCCCACCGTTCAACGACAAGCGTTCGCAAAAATCTTTCATCCGTACCAATGACCGCATCCGGGCGCGCGAGGTGCGCGTGATCGACGAGACCGGAGCGCAGCTTGGGGTCATGCAGCCGTTTGAGGCACTGAAGATTGCCCGCGAACGATCCCTGGATCTCGTGGAGATCTCGCCCAATGCCGTGCCGCCAGTTTGTAAAATCCAGGATTACGGCAAATTCCTATACGAAAAGGATAAAAGCGAGCGTGCTGCCCGCAAGACGCAGAAGGTGATCGTCATCAAGGAGGTCAAGTTCTCCGTGACCGTCGACGATCACGATTATGTGACGAAAAAGAACCAGGCCGTGCGCTTTCTTACCGATGGCGACAAGGTCAAGGCCAGCCTGCGTTTCAAAGGGCGGCAGATGGCCCATCGCGATTTGGGCTACAAGATTATCAACCGCCTGATTATGGATATCGGCGAGATCGGCGTCGTCGAGTTCATGCCCCGCATGGAAGGCACGACGCTGCATGCGATTCTGGCGCCGAGCAAGAAAGCCGTGCCCGCGCCACCAAAAGCGCCGAAGTCGGTCGCCGTTGCGCCGCAAGCGGAAGCAGTCCCGGCCGTGGCAGCTTCAGGCGCCTAGGAACCACTTGAGGACTGTGGATGAGCGTCGTCGATGACACACGGAAGCTGCTGCAAGACCTGATAGCCCCTGAACTGAAGGGGCTACAGGTGCAGGTGACGTTTTTGGAGAAGACGGTAGACGCTTTAGGAAAGACGGTCGATGCGCGCTTCGTCTCGCTGCAGAAGAGCCTGGATGCGCAGTTTGGGGCTGTCGGTGACAAGTTGGCGGCTATGAATGACAAGATGGATGCGCAGAAGGAAAGCCTATTAGCTGAAACCCGGGTGCTGTCCGTCACGCTCAATTCCAGCTTGGCCATGATGACGCGCACGTTGCAGGACATTGATAGCCGCTTGCGCCGGATGGAGAATGATCGCGAACGCCTCGGTGCGGGTGGGCCCGGCCCGGGACCGGCGTCCTCGGCAGCGGCTTAGGAGGGTGGCCGATCACCTCTGCTATACTCACGGCTGCGGTCGTTACGCAATTTTGTTAGCAGGACAATCATGCCAAAGATGAAGACCCACTCGGGCGCGGCGAAGCGCTTCAAAAAAACTGCGTCTGGTAAGTTCAAGCGCGGCCAAACGAAGATGCGCCACATTCTTACCTCCAAATCGAACCAGACCAAGTCCAAGCTAAGCCGTATCGTGCTTGTGTCAGTGGCGGACACGCCCAAGGTCGCCCGCATGCTCCCCTACGCCTAGGCTTCAGCCGGGACGGAGAGCACAACCCTTCACCTCCATGTACTTCGGATCAAGCCGTTCCGTACTTCACAGACGGACGAAGGGTCACCAGAAAGTAGACCCCTGGACTGCTGCAGACAGCGGTCCACCGAGATCCCAGGCAGGAACCGCGTGTGAAGAGGCCACCCCTTGCCTCCAGCCGCGAATAAAGAACACTGAAACAGGAGTCGACCCATGCCCCGTGTAAAACGGAGTACCAAGCGCAGTGATCGCCGCAAGAAGATTCTCAAGCGCGCGAGCGGCTACTTTCTCACAAAGTCCAAGCTGTATCAGGCAGCGCAGGAAGCCGTAGAACGTGGCCTGAAGTTTGCCTACATCGGCCGTAAACAGAAAAAGCGGCAATATCGCTCATTGTGGATCGTACGCATCAATGCCGCGGCCCAGCAGCATGGCTTGCGCTACTCGGCCTTCATTAACGGGCTGAAGAAGGCTGGGGTCGGGCTCGACCGTAAGATTCTGGCCGACATCGCGGTCAGTGATCCTGCCGGCTTTGCCACGTTAGTGGAACAAGCCAAAGCCGCAATGGTCAGCGCCCCTACCCAGCAAGCTGCTTAGCCTTTCGTAGAGCGACCGGTCTCAAAAGCAGAAAAGGAAAGGCGTGGCTTCGGTCACGCCTTTTCTGTTGCGATCCTGGGAAACATCTTTCGTTTCCATCGCAGGAAGATCCAGGGCAGGAAGGGACGAAAGATCGCTCATGTGCACGGCCTGCTTGCCTCGCAGAGGCTATGGGTGGGTTGCCACTGAACTGCGGAAGCACAACACGTCTACGTACGCGGTGTGGGCGTCGTCCGCTCTCGTGTACGACGTTCCTGTCCTGGTAGTCGCCATGGAGTCTGCCACGAAAGCGTCACATGCTCGTTTTAGCCCGGCATCACCTGGGCGTTATCGTCCACGTCGTTCGAGCTTTGCCGGTCTTTTTGGCTCAGGTCTGAGGGCTTCATCGTTCTCCTTTGCCGTCGGGTGCACGCCAAAATCCCATGTATCTGCGTTTACCACACGATCGTTCAGCACTTCAAGCAGCACATATTCCCCGAACTCAAGCCGTTGTTTTGGAGTCAAACGCCGCCAGAAGCCGCCAGGCAACAGCTCGGACTGCACCTCGATCACATCCGGTTGCGTTTTGCCGCTGTCCAGCAGGCGAAGCTGCAAGCTGCTTACGGCACGCTCGCCGCGCCGCACATCCACCCGCTGCAGCACGTACCGGCTGCCCGGTGCACCGCCTCCCGGTGTTGCCCGGCCGGACTGTCCCTGCGTATCGACCGTAAATCCCCCGCCCCCACCCGCGGCATCATCACGTTCCTTCCCATCCAGGCGTACGAAGAAGACGGGGTCCGGCACATGCAGCTGCACGTCTGCACGCTCATCCTTCAAAAACAGCATGTCATGTGGGCTGGCTGCGGGATTGAGTTCTTTACGTAGAACGGCATGCGCCGTTTCGCGATTCAGGTCGCTGCCCTGCTGCGGCAGCGGAACCAGCTCCGGCGTACCTTGAAAGGTGTCCAGCACTAGAAGGCTGTCTTCCTCAGGTAACCGCAAATCTTTCGCGACTTCAGGCATCCTGGCCGTGCGCTCAGCCTCTTCGCGCGCCAGCTCCGGACTCAACACCGACGCCTGCGGCGAAGCTCCGCTAGCCAACGGCTGCAGCGGATCATGCGCTTTCGCCCAAGCCTCCGTTGCGGGTAGATCCACCAGAGCCAGCGGAATTTCCTCTTCGGCTCCGTTGCGCTCGGCCGAGCGGTAGCGCACCACGTCGCCCGCCACACGGTAACTCAGCACGGTTTGGTAGCCGCCATCCTTCAGGTAAAGCCGCGCACGGTGCTGCGGCGTCTCGGGTTGCGCGGCAATGGGTGGCTCCAGCGGTCGTCGCTGTTGCGCGTAGGTCACCTTCTGCCCACCGCGCAGCAGCACAATCCCGGCAACCCCCACGAGGCAAAGCGAAAAAAGCTTTGTGCGCGACACCTGGTGCAGCCCCCGCCGGACAAGCGGGCGTTGCCCCACTGCCGCGGCGCTGATCAAGCTCCTGAAGCTCAAAAACTTTGCGTGCGTAGCCATTCGCGGAACTTCGGACCAAGATCGTCGCGTTTCAATGCGAACTCCACAGTCGCCTTCAGGAAGCCGAGCTTGTCCCCGGCATCATGTCGCTGGCCCTCATAGGTAAAGCCATAGACGGACTCATGCTGCAGCAACGCTTTGATTGCGTCGGTCAACTGTAACTCGCCGCCGGCACCCGGTTTCAAAGTCTCGATCATCTCAAAGATGCGCGGCGTCAGGATGTAGCGCCCGATAATGGCATTCTGGCTGGGTGCTTCCGAGGCCTTCGGCTTCTCGACGAGGTTCTTAACGGCCAGCAGACGCGGGTCTCGGCTATCCCGGGTGCAATCCAAGCATCCATAATTCTGGATAGCATCCCCCTCCACAACTTCGGAGGCGATGATCGAAGCGCCCGTCTCCGCATAAGCGCCGACCATCTGCTGCATGCACGGCACAGTCGCATCCACGATGTCATCCGGCAACATGACCGCAAACGGTTCATCGCCCACCAGCGCCTTGGCTTGGTACACCGCGTGGCCCAACCCCAGTGCCTCCGACTGCCGCGTGTAGCTGATGTGCGCCAAGTGCGACATCGAACGGGCGACCTCCAGCAGCTTCAGCTTGCCTTTGGCTTCCAGCTGACGCTCCAACTCCGGTGCACGGTCGAAGTGATCCTCCATGGAGGTTTTGCCGCGGCTGGTCACGATGATGATTTCGGTGCACCCTGCGGCCACCGCCTCTTCCACCGCGTATTGGATCAGCGGCTTGTCCACCAGCGGTAGCATCTCTTTTGGCACCGCCTTGGTTGCCGGCAAAAACCGGGTTCCCATCCCTGCGGCGGGAATGACCGCCTTGCGCACCTTCTTTAACGTCATCGCCCTACAGTTCCTTCACAGTTTCGCTTCTCATGCATAAGGCCGACAATACCATGCCGAACGCACGATTTCTCTTACACAATGGTCCGCACTAAAGTCATGTTCTGTCCCAAAAGAGATCAACCGCGCTTTGCCGTCACACCTTTGTTGCAGATCATTCACCACGCCGGCATTCCACGCCGAGGCAATCTTTCCACCGGCCTTCGCTCTCGACCGCCGCGAATGCCGCGTCACCCGCATCTCCAAACGCTGCTCGCCGAATCGAGCTGAACCCTGCCGCGGCCAACTCCTCCGCAAAGCTTCGATAATCCCACATCCACAGGTGCTGGCTGCGGCCGAAAAGAGCTTTCGGCAACGAACGCAGTCCGCGCGCGGACTCACGTTCCCCGAGGTACGTTTCCGCCATAAAGGTCGAAGCCGCGTCCGCATCTGGAGCATGCAAGTACTTGCGCGCGTAGAACTCAAGGTCCGGTACCACAAACCGGAAAACCCCGCCCGGCTTGAGATAGCTATACACATGGCGCAGGGTGCGGCGGCAGTCTTCCAGCGCCAGATGTTCCAGCACATGCGAGCAGTACACCCGGTCCGCCGAAGCCGCATCGACCGGCAGCCCCTTGATTACGTCGCCGTAGTGGATGTTAGCCGGATAATCCGGAAAACCCCGCCGCACCAGCGCCGCTTTCAAAAACGGCAGCCGTTTTTCCAACAAAAATGCTGGGCCCGCATCAAAGTTCAGCCACGACTCCGGCGCACACGTGCCGCAACCAAATTGCACATTGGCGCTCCGCATCCGCCGATTATAAAGGACGACGCCGGCTCCCTTCATAGCACGGAAGAGTCATCGTGCAGCATCGCCTTGCGCACCACCTTCAGCGGTGCCGGCCCCTGCCGCATCAGCTCGTCATGAAACTGCTGCAGAGAGAAAGCCGTCCCCTGCTTCGTCTTCATATCCGCCCGCAATCTCAAGATTTCGAGCTTGCCCAGCGTGTAATACAGATACAGCGCATCGGCGGTGCCGCGCTTGGTTTCCACCTCCGCAATCGGCCGCGCCTGGTAGCCCTCCTTAACGAAGAAGTCCTCAGCCTGCCCGACCGTCATCGCGCCACCCACCCCTGTGTGCATACGAATGGCTACCACGAAGCGTGCATCGCGCAGCAGCGCATCCTGCAGCTGCCCCAGGCGGATCAGCTTGGCCTCCCGCGCGGCCTCCGCGGTGCCGGCCGCAGCGGCTGTGCCCACACCGGGCTCGCCATAGCCCTCATCCAGCATCATCTGCTCGCAATAATGCGCCCAGCCTTCGATGTACGTGTTGCCGACCCCGCCCGCACCGCCGACCACGACGACTTTCCGTATCTTCGAAGGCACAGCTAACGTAAACAGGTACTGCACATAGTGACCCGGGTAGGCCTCATGCACACTGGTGGAAACGATCGTGCCCACGTTGAAGGCCGCAAGATACTCCGCCGTACGTTCCGGCGTCCACCCGGGATTGGGCAGCGTGACGTTGAAGTAGGCCTTGGTCGAGTGCGTCTCAAACGGCCCCGGCGGGTCCATGGAGGCCTGCGTCGTCGCCCGCAGAAATGGCGGCGTTTCTTCCAGCACCGGCTCCACCGTACTCGGAATCGTGATGATGTGACGGCTATGAATGAAGGCAATCTCGGAAGCAAAACGGTCCTGAAAGGCGCCAAGCAAATGGTCCGGAGCCGGATGCATTGTGGCCAACTCGGCCAACTCCTGTTGCGGCGTCTTCGTCGGGTCGATCCCCTTGGCGACTCGCGCAAACTCAGCCTGGTTCCGATGCAAGTCGTCGAGCCCGATCCCCAACAGGCGATCGAGCGGCGTGTCCACCATCTCGTTCTCCGCGAGCGCCTTCGCAAACGTGCCCGCGCCGTAGCGGAAGTCTCCGTTCGAGCGCGGCAGCAGGTCGGCCTTCAGCCATTGACCATAGCTTTGCAGGGCCGCCACGACGGCCGCATTGCTCGCGGTGAACTCGGCTTTCGCTTGCGGGTCGTCGGCAGCGGCAAAGGCCTCCGGTACGTCATGCTGAAAGAAGCTGACCAGACCGTCGATCTGTTCGAGCGCGACCTCGGTGTAAACCTTCGGCGGATTCTTCAGGTTGGCGCGCGCATCGGCAAACACCTGCGGAATCTGCCGCTCGCGCGCGATCGCCGCCCGCAAGCGCGTGTTCACCGGCGCATACGGCCGCTCCATGATGGTGAAAACCGCATTCGTGATGCCGCTGGAGTAGGTGTCCGGATTCTTCTCCGCCGGCCGGATCACCTCCAAGGTCAACAGCGACGAACGAAGCTGGTGCAGCAAAATCTCGCGATCCGCCCCGGCCTCCGCATCAAGCGCGCCCGGATCGATGGCACCGATCTTCCGCTCCCACGCGTGCAGCGCAATGACTTCAGCCTGTGTACTCTTTGCGGAGTAGTTCTCCAACTGCGCGTCGTACTGATGAAAGCCGGCGGCCGTCCCCGCAGTCGGCGCGTACTTGAAGTACACCTGATCGAAGTATTGGTTCGCGAGGTAATCAAGGGTTTGCGCCGCGCCGTCGGCGGCAACGCGCTGGGAAAGCACCGGCGGCGCGCAACACAGCGAAAGGGTGATCACAGGGACAAGCAAGGCACGCTGGGACAAGGACATGTGCGGCGAGTGTAGCAGGGCACATGCTGTTTTTGATCTGTCCTGCAATGTCAGCGTGAGGCTTGGAAGAACCCGCAACCTTATGTCCTACGGAAAATCCTTCCTTGTCAAAAGCAATTGCTGTTTATCCCTGACTCAACTCCAGCGCGGCCAACAAATCCCGCGTCTCGCGGATCACATCCTCCGCCTTGGCGCTGGTCAACGGCCAACGAAGCACGCCCTGCGGCGTCAGCTGCGCGCCGTCCTTTGCATTGCGCCCCACCAGCTTCATCAGCGCGCCCACATTGACGCCCTTGCCCGGCTCCGCGGGCGCGGCGTGCAGCTTTTCGCTGAAGCTCAAAAACAGCATGTCGCGCATCGCCTTCATCTGCCCGGCTTTAGCCGCCGGTGCGTCCGCAGGACGCGAGGCAACGGCCTCCCGCACAGCCTTGGCGGCGTTGCTGGACGACGCCTGATGCAACGCCGCTCTTCCTGAAAAGTTCAAAGCCGCCACCTGCGGCGCTTGCCCATGCCGCCCTGCCAGCGGCGGCTGCGAGCGCGCCGGCTGGTTGCCAAAACGTGATGCCGCTCCCCAGGCTGGAGTCGGTCGTGGCGGCACCACGGTGCGCGTCGGCACCGGCTTCGCTAGGGCCGCAGGGACCTTCTTCGGCTCTTCCACCGCGACCCGCTTTCGCTCCAGCTGCGCCACCCCTAAACGCTCACACAGCAGCCGAACCTCGCCCACAGCCAACAGATGCAGCACGGTCTCCGGCGGCTTGCCGTAGCGGTCCTCGAGCTCCGCCCGCACATCGGTCAGCACCGCCTCGGACTCCGCGCCCGCGATGCGCTTGTACATCCGCAGCCGCTGGTTTTCTTCGCCGATATAGCTCTCATCGATCCGCAACGACACACCCAGATTCACCGTAACGGCAGGCCGCTCCTCGCGTCCCTCGCCCTTCAGGCGGCTCACGGCCTCTTCAAGCATTTGCGTGTACATCTCAAAGCCGATCGCCTCGATGTGCCCACTCTGCTCGCCGCCGAGCATGTTGCCCGCGCCGCGCAACTCCAGATCCAACGCCGCGATCTTGAAGCCCGCGCCGAGATCGGAAAACTCCTTCAACGCCGAAAGCCTGCGTCGCGCGATCTCCGTCAGCTGCTGTTCTTGCGGGATCAACAGGTACGCATAAGCGCGCTTATTCGACCGGCCCACACGCCCGCGCAGCTGGTACAACTCGCTCAATCCATGCCGGTCCGCGCGGTTGATGATGATCGTGTTTGCCCGCGACACGTCGAGCCCATTCTCCACGATGCTCGTTGCGCACAACACATCAAAATCCCCATTCATGAAGCCCAGCATCACACGTTCGAGTTCGGCCTCGGCCATCTGCCCATGCCCCACAGCCACGCGCGCCTGCGGCACCAGCTCGCGAATGCGCTCAGACATTTCATAGATCGTTTCCACGCGATTCGATACAAAATAGGTCTGCCCACCACGCTCCAGCTCCACCTCGATCGCCGTGCGCACGAGCTTTTCATCGAACTTCGCCACCACCGTCTGGATGGCCATGCGATCCTTGGGCGGCGTCTCGATGACACTCATATCGCGCAGCCCCACCAGCGACATGTGCAGCGTGCGTGGGATCGGCGTCGCGCTCATCGCCAGCACATCCACCGACGCCCGCATCTTCTTCAGCCGCTCCTTGTGCCGCACGCCGAAGCGCTGCTCCTCATCGACCACCAGCAGCCCGAGATCCTGAAAATGCACATTCTCCGCCAGCACCGCATGCGTACCGATCAGGATGTCGACCTTGCCGTCGGCGGTCTGCTCCAGCACGTCTTTCTTCTCCTTCGCGGTGCGGAAGCGCGAGATCATCTCCACCTTCACCGGAAAGTTCGCAAAGCGTTTCTTGAAGCTCTCGAAGTGCTGAAAACACAACACCGTCGTCGGGGTCAGCACCGCGACCTGCTTGGAATCCTGGATGGCCTTGAACGCCGCGCGCATCGCTACTTCCGTCTTGCCATAGCCCACATCGCCGCACAGCAGGCGGTCCATCGGCTGCACATTTTCCATGTCGCGCTTGATGTCTGAAATCGCATTCAACTGATCGTCGGTCTCGTTGTAGTCGAACGCATCTTCAAACTCGCGCATCATCGCCGTATCTTCGGAAAAGGCAAAGCCCAACGCCGACTTGCGCTGCGCATACAGCTTCAGCAGCTCTTCAGCCATGTCCTGCATGGCCTTCTTCACGCGCGCTTTGGTCTTCTGCCAAGCCGGATTGCCGAGCCGGTTTAATTGCGGCGCCGGCCCGCCCTCGGCCGATCGATACTTCTGGATCAGGTCGAGTCGGGTCAACGGCACATACAACTTTGCATCGTTCTCGAAGTTCAGAATCATCAACTCCAACACCGTACCGTCGGGCTGATCGAGCGATCGCAGCCCTTCATAGCGTGCAATGCCGTGCTCCACATGCACCACATAATCGCCCACGGCGAGATCGCGAAAATCCGAGATAAACGCTGCGGTCTTCGATTTACGCTGCGCCGGCCGCGCGTTCACATCCGCATCGTCATTGAAATCGTTCGCGCCGAACACCACAAACTGACGTGCCGTTCTCGCCTCGGTATCAAGCACCTGAACGCCGTTCGCAATCGCCGCACGCACAATCACCGGCGTGCGCAGGTCGCCCGCCAAATAGCTCGATTCCGAGTACACCGTCGCCGACGCACCCGTGGCCGCATCCGCCCGCCAGCCCAGCCGGTAGGGCACGCCGTACTCCTGCAGCAGCCCCGCCAGCCGCTCCACCTCGCCCTGGTTGGGCGCGGCAATCAGGATGCGCGCCTCCGCCTCAATCAGCTTGCGCAGCTCATCCACCATCGCCGGAATCGAGCCATGAAAACGCATCGTGGGCCGGGTTGCAAACTCGATCTCCGAGCCCTCGTTCGTGTCGCCTTCAAGCACATCGACCGCGCCCAACTGGTCCAGCTCGCAGCCCGGCATGCGGCGAATCCGATCCTCGAGATCCCACGGCGACACATACAAATCTTCTGCCCGCACCAGCGACCCGATGCCCGAGCGCTCATGCCGCTGCTCCACCTTGTTCCACCAGCGTTCGCTCTGGTTGGTCACCATCGCGGGCTCTTCCACAAACACCCGCGTCCCCGGTCCCAACAGCTCCAGCAGCGTAGATTTCGCCCCCGCCACCGGCGCATAAAACTCCCACCCGGGAAAGATCGTCGCATTCGATTCGCGGCCGCCGGCATGCGCCACATGCGTCTGCAACTCGCGCAGCACGTCGCCACCATCCAGCATCGCGCCCGCTGCAGACCCCGTGCGCGTCAGCCGCGCGTTAATGGCCTCCAACAACTTCTCCGTCGCGGGCGTCTCGGTCAACGGCAGCAGCAACACCTGATCGACCGGATTGGACGACCGTTGTGTGTCCGGATCAAAGCGCCGGATCGACTCAATCTCATCGCCGAAAAACTCCACCCGCACCGGCCTGTCCATCTCCGGCCCATACACATCGAGAATGCCGCCCCGCACCGTCACCTGCCCGGCCATCTCGACCACATCCACGCGCGTGTAGCCCACTGAAAGCAGGTGCTCCAGCAGCATCTCGGGGATGTGCTCTTCGCCCCGGCGCAGCTCCAGCGCCAGGCCCGCATAGTGCTCACGCCCAAACAAACGCATGCACGCGGCCTCCACCGGCGCAATCACCAGCCGTGCCTGCCCGCTGGCAATCTTCCACAGCGTCGCCGCGCGCTGCTCCTGGATCTCCCCATGCGGCGACAGATTCTCAAACGGCAACACATCATGCGCGGGCAGCCGCAGCACCTCGCCCGGCTTCAGCGCGCCGGTGAGTTCACAGGCCGCCAGCACCGCCGTGTGCAGCGCCTCCGCTGCTTTGTTATCGGAAACCAGCAGGAGCGAGGGCGCCGTGGCGGCTCGCGTAAAGAACGGCAGAAAGAGAGCTCGCGCCGTAGCCGTAAGCCCGGACACACGTCGGCGCCCCGCGCCACCGGCAAGATGCCGGCGCACACGCGCAAACGCGTCTGTACTCTCCAAATCCGCCAGGAGCTCGCGGACAAACGGAAGAATCATGCAAAATTCAGTGTAGCAATGTCTGACCCAGGGCTGGTAAACTCACCGCAAAGGGTGTTTATGATCAAGCCATTTCGCGCAACAACACAGGACGGCAAGACCAGTGTTCAAAAGAGTGAAAAGAGTGTAAGCAGCAAGACGAGTGGTTTTAAGCCGTCTGTGCCCGCAAATGCAATTCGCCCGAAGCCTGTGGTGATCCCCGTGCCGAAAGCCAAGTAGCAAGCCTGTGCCTGGAAAGTTGGAAGCCCTCGGTATTTTCCTTTTCCTGCTTCCAGGTTTTACTTGTGCCTATGTGGCACGGCACCTGGCGGTTCGTAGAGAGCAGAACGATCTCGATAAAGTCATTGAAGCGCTGCTCTTCAGTTTTCTGATCTACCTGATTACCCTGCCGTTCTTCCATAATGATCTTCCGGCATCTTGGAAGGTTGGGACAAATGGCGAGTTCCACATCACCCTACAATATCGCTTTCTGCTGACGCTCTTTGTCTTGTCAATAGCGCTCGGAACCTTGTACGCCGCTAACATCAACCATGATTGGGGACTAACACTCCTCCGCAGGCTTCGCGTCACTGAGCGCACCGCGCGTAGCGCAATCTGGCATGATGTGTTCCTCGAAAACGGCAGTTGGGTGCAAGTGTCGATGAAAGATGGCAAGAAAGCTCTCGGATGGGTACGCTACTACTCAGACGATGCAGAGGATCGCTCTCTCTTTTTGGAAGACGCTTCCTGGATCGACGATGACGGAAACGAAAAGAAGATAGAGGGGCCCGGGCTTTTTCTGACCAAAGACTCTGAGATCGAATCTGTTATGTTTCTGGACTACAAGATCTCCGACTCAGCTGTCGATTAGGCTTCACGGCCGCATTTTCCTACGCCGCCGTCTCCGTCCGCTGCGGTGCAACCAGTGCCCGACGCTGCGGCTTGCGCACCGGCGCCTCCGTCACCCACTCCAGCGTCGCATCCTGCAGCGTACTCGCGAGGAAGTTCCCGCGGCCCAGAAGTCCCCTTGGATGTGCCACAAACCGCGAGGCCGCGCGCAGCAGGGCCGCTTGCAGTCCGTGGCGGCGGATGACAAGGTCGGCAATCGGCTGTTGCTCAAACGCATGCCGCATGGTGTGCGGTGTACCCCCATAGATAAACAACTGCTGCGCACCACGGCCGATCTCGGCTTCTAAAAAGTGCGACCGCATCACCGTGCCGATCGAATGCTTTTCCAACCCGGCTGCATTCATTTGCCAGTGCAGCACGGTGATGTTTCCCTGCCGCCAGCCACCGATCAGGCTCAGCCAGCCCCCGTCCAGGCTGCGCAGCCCGCAAAGAAAGCTGCCCGGCAGCTCCGAAGCGCTGCGGACGCGCCGCGCAAACTCTGCCGCGGACACCGGATTCAGCGCACTTCCATTGATCGCCTGCAGATCCACGCCCACCAGCGCCGCCGCTGCTTCGGGCACATACTCAATGGCCATCACCTTCTCCAGACGGCGCCGGTAATACCGAAGGTTAAATCGTGTGCTTTTGCCCATCTGCGCCAGCGTCGCATCCAGGGTCGGCTTCAAACGCAGGGTACGTTCGATCGTTCGTTGCCGCCCCGCCAGGGACACACCCGGCATGCCGGCAAAGACGCCTCGCGATTGTGTGTCTCTGAACCCTTCGTAGGTGGCCAGCACGATACTCGCGCCCCGTTCCAGCAGCGCCCGCGCCGTGACCGCGGCCACACGCGTCCGCTCATGCTCAGGCGCAATCACGCTGTTGAAGCCGACAGCATCCGCGGTCGCCACAGCGCCGGTGCGCACGCCCAGAAAACGGTATTCGAAGAATAAAGCCGCCGCTTCCACTGCATCCGCCGTTAAAGAACGCCCCTGATCCTCCTCCGGTCGCAACAACAACACCAAAAACGGCGCACGATGGCTGCCGCTGGCTTTGTCTAGAAAATACGGCAACCAATGCATGGCTCCCGGTTGCCCGCAGCGCTCCGCCAGGCTCTGCAACAACGGGGCCAAATCAACAATGGCCTCGCGATTGTCGAGTACAAGCAACGGCGGTTGCACATGGGGGCAATGGGCTTGCAGCATGGGTGCTAAGTTCCTCAACTCCCAACTTAGTCAACTGCAGCGCGGAGCGACATTCCACAGATGTGTCATCGAACCAACAAATCCATTCGCGCGCCGGCCCATTGGTTGTAAAGCAGCGCTCGTTTTTTATCGAGATAAAAGTCCGGAACGAAGCCTTTGGTTAAGCACTTGCACGATCGCCGATTGCTTGATCGATGGCCCCGCCGTAAATCGCCTGCCCATACTCCAGCAGCGTCACCATCAGCACGCCCCCACAGATGTTGCCCCCCACCGCCGGCCCTAGCCAGCGCGGATAGCGCCACCATGGGGTCGCACCGGTCAAGACCGCGCACAGGATCTCGCCCGACGTTGCGATGCAGTGGGCAAAGCTCCCCAAACCCACAACAAAGGTCAAGATCCAGATGATCATCACCGACCCGGTAATCGAGTGCGAGCCGGAGACCAGCCACGCCGTCGTCGCGATGATCCAACCACCCATCACGCCCGACCAGAACACCGTGGAGGATGGTGAGGCCACCGCGCCCACCCCTAACTGCGCAATGGCATACACAATGTTTGGCGCCAGGGCATGGGTCAATGAAATCAACGCGGCAAACGCGAATGCGCCGAACACATTGCTGGGCAGCACGATCGCCCAGAGCCGCAGGGTGTTCCAGAGCTGCTTTTTTTCGGCAAGAATCAGCGCAATCGGATACAAAGTGTTTTCTGTAAACAGCTGCGACCGGCCCAGAATGACCACGATGAAGCCCAGCGGGTAAAACATGCGCGAAAGCACAAAGGCGCGAGGGGAACTGCCCAGCAGCGCCACGATGATGCCCACCCCAAGCGCCGAAAGTCCCATAAAGATGCCACCCGCGAAACCCGAAATGGCGAGCGATACTGACGACCGCTTCAGCTCCTCTTTGGCATTCCGCGCGACCTGCTTGTAGATCTCCTCCGCCGACGGCCGGGCAAGATTCTTCTGCGCCGCACTGTCCGGCTCGACCGCCGCACTCGCAGGATTGCCCGCAGCCTCTTCCGAGCCGGCGCCGCTTCCAGCACCATCTCCCGCGGCACTCTCCGCTTCCTTCGCGAACGGTGCCTGCGCATGTGCCTCACCGGGCGCTGTTGCCTGTCGGTCCTCAACCATCCATGCACCTCCCGGTAAAGCCTGTCAGATGCAGGTTGGGCGGTATGCATCTCGGCAAAGGGCAGCAGATCGGCCCTCAACCCTCTTTCGTCTCATCCTCAGGTTTATCGGGCTGCGAGCGATACACCTCCTCTACCCGCGCCAGCGTGTCAATCTCTCCGAGCGGCTTGTCGTCCCGCAGTCTGAGAATGCGCGGGAAGCGCAGCGCGAACCCCGAACTGTGGCGCGGCGAACGCATCACGTTATTGAACGCGACCTCAATAATCCGAATCGGCTCGACCGTGCGAAAGTGGCCAAAATCCTCCAGCGTGTGCGCCTTCAACCATTCCGTCAGTTCCAGGATCTCGGCGTCCGTTACGCCCTGGTAGGCCTTGCCAAGGTTGAGCAGCGCGCCCCCGGGCCCGCGCACCGCAAAGGTGTAGTCGCTCAGCAACTGTGCGCGTTTGCCGCTGCCGTACTCCGCTCCGGTAATCACGACATCTAGCGTGGCCAGCTCGCGCTTCAGCTTCAGCCACGCTAGGCCGCGCCGTCCCGGCAGATATGCCGAACCCGCCGCCTTCAGCATCACGCCCTCGTTCGACCGCGCCCGCGCATCGCGATATCCCTGGTCCACGCCCTCCGCGCTTTCGACCATCTGCGCCCGCGACAGGAGCAGCCGCTGCATCTCCCCGCTTGCCACAACGCCCGCCACAACGCCCGCCACATCGCCCGCCACATCGGCAGCGCTGCCTTCCGCAGCGGGTTCGCCCGTTCGTGGTGCAAGCGCAGCTTGCCCGGCATCCGCTCTTCCCCCCACGGCCAGCGGTTTCCCTCCCTCTTCCGGGGCGAAGAGGTGCCTTTGCCGTCCCTGCTGTTTCGCTTCGAGCGACGCCTGCGTGAACGGCAGCAGCGCCGCCGTCACAGCCTCCAACCTTCCGCGGCGCTCTCGTAATGGCCGCGGCAGCAGCAGTTCCCCCTCGGCAAACATCAGGTCGAACGCCATGAACACCACCGGCACCGTCTTGCGCATGGCATCATCCACGCGCTTGCGCCCGATGCGTTGCGCCAGCACGGCAAACGGCAATGCCTTGTCGCCCGCCAGATCCCACCCCAGGATTTCTCCGTCAAAAATCAGGCCGTTCGGTGGCGCCTGCACAGAACCAAAGGCCTCCGCCAACTCCGGAAAGCTCTCGGTGATGTCCTCCCGCGACCGCGAGTACACCGCCACCCGCCCCGGCTGGGCCGGATCGCCGCAGTGCACCTGGGCCCGGATGCCATCAAATTTGTCCTCCAGCAACGCATGAATCCCCGCGGGCGTTCCGCCATCCGGCAAGAAACTCGGTGCTCCATCTTCGGCGACTGCCTCATCGTCGATGAATGTAGCCTCTGACGAGGCCTCGGCCTCCACATCCTCCGCATAACCAACCGCCGCCGCGTCGCCCGGGAGCACCTCGACGATCCCCTTCACCTTCTTCTTGCCGCGTTTTGCTTTCACAGGCTTGAGTTTGGCGACCTTTTTCGGCTTTTCCGTAAACCGCTCCACTGCCTCCGCCGGCGTCTCCACCGGAGAGGCCAGCATGAACCCCAGCGGATGAAACAGCGTCATGCGCGCCTCCGCCAACGTGCCTGCAAAGGCCCGCGTGACCGCCCGCCGCAGGTCCGCCTCCAGCATCACCGCATGGCGCACCGCCTCCACGCTCGCCCCCGCCGCCACGGCGATGCCCTCCTCTACCAGCGACTGCTTCACGCCGATGCGCATATCGCCCAGCATCAGCTTCAGCAGGTACTTCGCTTCAAGCGCCGTCGCGCGCCGCAACAGTTCCTCGACCGCTGCCGCCCGCG
Organism: uncultured Acidobacteriaceae bacterium; assembly: GCA_964242495.1. Classification (GTDB taxonomy): domain Bacteria; phylum Acidobacteriota; class Terriglobia; order Terriglobales; family Acidobacteriaceae; genus Granulicella. The sequence goes on along the minus strand of CAXSZS010000004.1, from coordinate 74,798 downwards.
CCGCCGTCGTCCGCGCTCCCGACATCACATCGAAGGTCGCTGCCACCTCCGCCAGCGTGATCGTCGCCACGGCCGCAGCCTTGCCGTAGGGCGGCGCAAGCAGATCGTACGCCGTCGCACCCAGATCCCCATGCCGGCGATACCCCGCGGTCATCGCCGCATCCGTCGCTCCCGAAACCGCCTTCAGCGCCTTTGACAGCAACGCTCCCCCCGCATTCAAACGCCGCGCATCGGCCTCCGGAAACGGCTGCCCCGCCAGATACAGACAAAACAGCCCCGCCGCCACAACTGCCTCAGGCACCCTATTGGGTGCCCCACCATCAGCCTCAGCTGCCAACCGCCCCACAGCCTCGGCAATCGCTGCCCGCTTCTTCAAGCGGCTCCCCTCGCCGGCCAGCCCTTCCGCAATCAACGCCACCTCGGCAAACAAAGCCATCGCGCACCCCGTTTGCTTCGATGGGCTCTGCGCCGGCAACACACGCTCCCCGACCCATTTTTCTTCCGCCACGCATCCCTCCACGAACAACCAACAACGAACAACCCTCCTCCGCCTCAAGCTCACCGCATCCCCGCGCTTCGCGTTACCATCAAATCGAGACAGAGTATGCGACTCCCCAGCGCCAACCTAGCCGCCAGCCTGGCCGCCCTTCCCGCCCCGGCCCCCGCGCGCTTGCGTGCCGGTCGCGCTCGCTTTCTCTAGCTGCGCATCCAGCCGCGTCCCAGGCTACTCCCCTCGCACCTCAGCACCTCCCACCTCACGGCTCTTCATTACCCGGGCCGCCACGCCCAGGAACTCAAAAAAACATGTTTGATCGCCTAGAACAGATGGAAGCCCGTTACGAAGACCTCGGCCAGCAGCTGTCCGACCCCGCCCTGCTCGCCGACCAGAAAAAATTCCAGGCGGTTGCCAAGCAGCATCGCGATCTCCAGCCCACCGTCGAGACGTTCCGCCGCTTCCGCCAGCTCGGCACCGCCATCGCCGACGCCCGTGCGATGGCCGCCGAGGACGACCCCGAGATCCGCGCCATGGCCACCGAAGAGCTCGCCGAGCTCGAACCACGCCTCGTCCAGACCGAAGAAGAACTCAAAGTACTGCTGCTGCCCAAAGACCCCAACGACGACAAAAACATCGTCATCGAGGTCCGCGCCGCGACCGGCGGCGACGAAGCCTCGCTTTTTGCCGCCGAGGTGTTCCGCATGTACCTGCGCTTCGCCGAACAACATCGCTGGAAGGTCGAAATCCTTTCCGAATCCCCCTCCGACGTCGGCGGGTTGAAGGACGTCACCGCGATCTTCGAAGGCGACAAGGTGTACTCACAAATGAAGTACGAGTCCGGCGTCCATCGTGTGCAGCGCGTCCCGGCAACCGAAACGCAAGGCCGCGTACACACCTCGGCCATTACCGTCGCCGTCCTTCCCGAGGCCGAAGACGTGGACGTAAAGATCGAAACCAAGGACCTCCGCGTGGACACTTTTTGCTCCTCCGGGCCCGGCGGCCAGTCGGTCAATACCACCTACTCCGCCATCCGCATCACCCATCTGCCGACCAACACGGTAGTCAGCTGCCAGGATGAAAAATCGCAGATCAAGAACCGCGAAAAGGCCATGCGTGTCTTAAGGTCCAGGCTCTACGAAGTCGAACAGGAGCGCATTCACCAGCTCCAGGCCGCCGCCCGCAAATCCCAGGTCGGCTCCGGTGACCGCAGCGAAAAGATCCGCACCTATAACTTCCCGCAGAACCGCCTCACCGACCACCGCATCGGCCTCACCAACCACCAGCTCGCCATGGTCATGGAAGGCCAACTGCAACCCACCGTCGACGCCCTCATCGCCCACGCAACCGCCGAACGCCTGAAAGCCGAAGCCACCCCCGCGTAAGGCAGGGTCGCCTTCCCTCGTGCAACTTCGGGACGATGCCGAACAAACTCATTACAACGGCGTTTGTCGGTACTAATTTGTCGGTACTAATCTGAGCGACACTTTGCTATCCTCGGTGCTTCTGAGGTGAGGGTTGTCCACGAGGATCGAACCGTCTATCGGAAAGGCTCGTATGATGTCGTTTCAGGCGTCCTGCCTCGTCCTGCTTCTAACGCTTGTTGTGTCGTCTACGACGCCACCCGTGTTGGCGCAAACACCGGTCACGGATACATCAGGGCTCAACTCAGCAACTACTCAGACGGAGGCGACAGCCCTTCGTGACACATTTAGGGCGCGTCTTCGCGATGCGGGCTTTCATTGCTCTCTCGCTGCTCCATCCGTCGTTGTGGAAGACGTTCCTTCGTTTGGCCAGTACCGGCCCGAAACGAACGTGGTTCGCACTTCCAATTGGAATCTGCTGAGTCCGGCGGAAAAGGCCATGTTCGTTCAACTTGTTGGACCCGGCAAGCAGGAGAGCGACGCACAAAGGCTGTTCGAGGTAGCCCACCGGTGGATTTTCATCCACGAACTCGGCCATTGGTGGCAGGCCTGTAGCGGCGGCAATGCTGGCAGGTCACATTACCAGGTGGAATACGGTGCGAATCGAATTGCCCTTGCCTATTGGCGGGAGATAAACCCGCAAGTGGCCGAGACAATGAAGCCCGTCTTCCAGGCGGTTGTGGACCACGCCACCTCTCCGGTTCCGACCGGCCAGTCTGTGGAGGATTACTTCAATGCTAACTACGAGACACTGGGTCCGAGTCCGAAGTATCCCTGGTTCATGTCGCGCATGAACCTCGCAGCTTTCGACGAAATGCCTGTTCCAACCTTCGCGGCGGCGCTCCGATCGCAACAGCGACCGCAATGAAGCGGCTGGCTGCGCTACGCGTTCCAAGTCGGTACTGACAAGTCGCATTGTGGGAAGTGAGCGGGGAAACTTCGCCCTCTCCGGAGACCCGCAGACCTTGCTGCTCGGCCTGAGTCGGGCAGCGTGCGGGCAGCAGATACGCAGCGTCCAAAGAGACCGCAACTAATTCATCCGTAGTTCGTCTGATACATGAGGGCAAGCGCCCTCACGGACGATCCGCATGCCTCCGAAGCCCTCCATCACGTTGACCGAAGCCGAGCTCAGGCTCATGCGCCTGCTTTGGCTGCGGGGCGAGTCGGCCATCGCGGACCTGGTCGCCGCGCTTTCCGGCGATCCGCAGGCCGCCACGCTCGCGTACACCTCCGTGCTGACCACCGTTCGCATCCTTGAGCAAAAAGGCTATGTCACGCACCGGCAGGAAGGCCGGGCCTTCCTCTACACGCCCTGCGTCGCCGAACACGAAGCCCGCCGCTCGGAGGTCAAGCACGTCCTGGGACGCTTCTTCGGCAACTCCCGCGAACGGCTTCTGCTGTCATTGCTCGGCGATGACGACCTTACGGCCGACGAACTCGAGCGCCTGAAACAGGCCATCGCCGCCGCGCCGAACGACCCCGAAGCACACACGGACGAGGGCCCGGGACCTCTGGCCAAAACATCGCAAGGGGAGCGGTAAGCGTATGGTTTTTCCGGCATTTGTGTCCTCCCTGCACCTCCTCTTCGTACTCGGCAACGGGCTCGCGGGCGCGGAGGACGCCCTGGCCGGTCTGCTGCTGGCCTCGGTCTGGCAGGGAGCGGTTCTGGCCTTGCTGGTGGCCCTTGGTCTGCGCCTCCTCCCGGGCGTCTCCGCGGCCACCCGCTCCGCCATCTGGACAGCCGTGCTGCTCCTGATCCTGCTCAGCCCCGCCCTGGCATGGCTCGTTTCCGCAAGTGCTGCCATGTCAGACGCCATGAACCACGCAGCCCCCGTGCATCTGGCGGAAGGCTTAAGCTCCACGCTTATCCTGCTCTGGGCGGCGGCCTCCGCCTGGCGCGGCGCCCAACTCGCGCGGGGCGCCCTCCGGCTGCGCCGCCTGCTGCGGGACGCCCAGCCCGCCCCGGCGAGCAACGCGATCACCGCCCTGCTTGCCGGCGCGGCCCGGCCCGCAAGCCTTTGCACCTCCCCCGGTGTCGACCGGCCCAGCGTCGCCGGCTTCTTCCGCCCTCGCATCCTTCTGCCCCCGACGCTGCTGGCCTCGCTCACGGAAGCCGAGTTGTCCCAGGTCGTCCTGCATGAACTGGAGCATCTGCGCCGTCGCGACGACTGGACCAACCTCCTCCAGCAGCTCGCCCTGGTCGCCCTTCCGCTCCATCCCGTGCTGCTTTGGCTCGACCGGCAGATGGCGCAAGAACGCGAACTCGCCTGCGACGATGGCGTGCTCGCCATCACCCGTGCCCGCAAAGCCTACGCCGCCTGCCTGGCGCACGTCGCCGAAAGCTCTTTTCTGGGGCGTGGCGTGTCGCTCGCCCTGGGCGCGCTGGGCGGCTTTCGACGCCGCTCAGAGCTCGCCGCCCGAGTCGACCGTATCCTGCGCGCCGGGGAGCCAACCCCAAGCCGCACCCACTCACGCATGGCCGCCGGCATCGTGCTTGCCGGTGCGCTCGCAGCCGCCGGTCTGCTCGCCCGCAGCCCCCGCCTCGTGACCTTCGTCCCGGCTACGGTGAACAACACGGGGACGGCCGAAAGTGCGGGTGCGGTACCCTCACCAATCTCGCCAATACCCGGCGCGCCTCGAACCGAGCTGGCGAAAACGGCCCTCCCGTCTCCCTCACTTCGGACGACCGTCTTTCAATACTCCGCTGTCGCTCGATCCAGCCACCGAGCCGATCGGCGTCCAGTCTTGCGCCAAATCCATTTCCGCCGGCCGCAGCCGCCAATGATGCGTAGCGCCACCCCGGTTGATGCCCTGCAGGGCGTCCGCAGTCGACAGTTGGGGTATAGCCCGACGCAACGATCTGCGTCCTGGTTCGTTTTTACCGCCTGGCAAGCCACAGAGAGCGGTGCAGGCAACGGTGCGGACATCCTTGCCGCGGGACATGCCCAGCCGGCCGTGCTAACCGCTTTCCGCCACATTCCCGCCGCAGCCGCCCGCCCCCAAGTTTGGTATACAGCCGTTCCCTTCGGTGACGGCTGGCTTGTCGTCCAACTCTAACCCACAACCCCTAGGAGGGTGTTGTCCCATGTCTCTATCAACTAAGCAACTAGTATTCGGTACAAAGCGGTACGTCCTCCCCGCTGTCCTTTCCGCCACAGTCGCCCTCGGCGCCGTAGCGGTCGAAAATCATCTCACCGGCGTGCACGCCGCAGCCGGGATGGGCGCGGGCACGGCCGCGTCGCCGCTTGACGACCGCTCCGTCGCCGCGCTCACTTCGCTCGACCAAGCCATGGAGTCGCTGACCGCCCGCGTTGAGCCTTCTGTCGTAAACATCGCGGTGACGTCCACGCCTTCCGAAGAAGACACTGCCCAGGAAGGCGGTCATGGCGGGGGCCAAGGAATCCCCCCAGGCCTGCAGCAGTTCTTCGGCCCTGGCGGTCCCTTCAGCGGCGACGGTCCCGGCGGCCAGATGCACCCACAGCAGCCGGAACTCCAGCACGGCATCGGCTCCGGCGTCATCATCTCGCCCGACGGCTACATCCTCACCAACAACCACGTCATTGAGGGCGCCCGCGACATCAAGGTCACGCTGCACGACCGGCGCGTCCTCACCGGCCACGTCGTCGGTGCCGATAAGCTCACCGATCTGGCCGTCGTCGAGGTCAACGGCGGCGATCTGCCCGCCATCGCTTGGGGCGACTCCACCAAGCTCGCGCAGGGCCAAACGGTGCTCGCCTTCGGCAGCCCCTTCGGTTCGCTCCGCTTTTCCGTGACCCGCGGCATCGTCAGCGCCGTCAACCGGTCCGACCCCTACCGCAGCGACGCGCGCAAGCCGGGCGCCTACATCCAGACCGACGCCGCCGTAAACCCCGGCAACTCCGGCGGCCCGCTCGTTGACGCCCACGGGCAACTGGTCGGCATCAACTGCTCCATCATCACCGACAGCGGCTCCTTTGCCGGCGCCAGCTTCGCCATCCCCTCGCAACTCGCCCATGCCGTTTCGGCGCAGCTGATCCAGCACGGCAAAGTGGAGCACGGCTACCTCGGCATCGCGATGAACGACGTGACACCTGAGAATGCACACTTCTTCAACCTGCAGGATGCCTCCGGCACCATCGTCGCCGAGGTCACGCCGGACTCTCCAGCCAGTCGTGCCGGCCTGGCGCAGGGCGATGTCATCACCCAGCTGAACGGAGGCAAGGTCCTCGATTCAAGCGCCCTGCAGGTCGCCGTGAGCGAGCTGAGCCCCGGCACGGACCTCACGCTGGGCGTCATCCGCAACGGCAAAGCGAGCACCGTGCACCTCACTGTCGGCCAGTACAACGCCAAAACAGAGCAGGTGGCCGCGAACGCCGGCGAAGGCACGCCCAACAACGGCAAACTCGGCCTTGCCGTCGGCGATCTCACCGAAGACACCCGCGGGCAGCTGCACGTACCGGCGAGCGTTCACGGCGCGGTCATCGAACAGGTGCGCCCGGCCAGCCCCGCCGAGGATGCCGGCCTGGAACCCGGCGACATCATCCTCCAGGTCGACCGCAAACCCACCCCCTCGGCCAACCAGTTCCTCTCTGAGGTCCACAGCAACCCCGCCAACCAGGACATCCTGCTGCTGGTCTGGTCCAAGGGCAACGCCAGCTATCGCACAATGCACGCCGAAGGCCAAAACGGCTAACCTCCTGTGAGGAGATCGAGGGCTCCGACCTCAAACCCAAAATCCTCATCCCCCTAAACCTGAGCAAAACCCAGAAGGCCAGCCGGACCTGCATCGCGCTCCAACAAACGATGCAGGTCTGGCCTAGTTGTCGACCTGGGGTCCGCGCGTCGCGGTCGGCTTTCCAGGACCGGCGAACTCAACTTCTTCCTCGGAAGGCTGTAGGTGTAGGTTCAGGCTGCAGCGCACCGCTTGCTCCGGTGTAGGTGCGGGCTGCAGCCCGCACACCCGAATCCAGATCGAAGACCCCTACTTCCCGTTCTCTTCCTTTTCAAGCACCGCCACACCGCCATTGCGCTCGATCACAGCGAAATCGACCTCATCCGTGCTGCGCATCCCCTTCAGCCGCGAAGCCGCCTCCAGGTCCGCACGACCGACACGCATCCCCCGGCCGATTTCATCGTTCCATTTGCCATGCTCAACCAGCACCAGCGGCGTTCCATCCACCATCTTGCCGATCCGCGGCGAAACCCCTTTCAGCCACGACACAGAACGATGCAGCAACCCGACCGCAATCACGGCACAGCAACAGTTCACCAGGGAGCGGTCATTTCCCACCGTGGCCAGAATAATAACGCCGCCCATCAAGAACACCAGCACAAAATCACTGAGCGTCAGTTGGCCGCCCGGCCGCCGCGTTAACACACGCACCACAAGCAGCAGAAAAAAGTATCCCGCAACAGCATGCAAAATGGTCGACATCCATTCACTCCCTAGGGCAACACGAAGATTTTGCCCTGCACCGTGTCTTGCCCGGGCACACCCAACCGGAACGCGTGCGTGCCCACGAACGAGGGCTGCAACGCAAACTGCACCGTCATCGGTAAGGAAGTCGCCGGAAACGTGTACGTCACGCCGCCGTTGCCGATGGTGGAAAGCACTGGCGCCGGAATCACCCTCTGCGTCCCGAGCTTATCGACGATGCTGTCGGACACAAACAGTCGCAACGTTCCGTTCTGCACGGCCGTTGCGCCCGGCAGTACCGTCAAGATCGACGGTGTATTGGCCCGCTCCACACTTTCGTACTTCACCAGCAACGATCCATCCGCCGCGTGCCCTTCCCTCTTCGAGAGCGGTCCGCGCCCCAGCAATCCACTCAAATCCGCGAGAAGGACCAGCGCAAACACGATCCAGATCCCTCGCTCAAACTTCCACCAACGCCGTTGAAAGGCAAGGTCCTCCCCGACATCCACCGATCCGCCGGCCTTGGCCACACTGTCGCCCACGGGCTTCTTTTCGTCTTCGCTCAAGTGGTTCTCCTTGTGAGAGCCAGGCGTGCGGCTCAGTCTGTCATCCCCTAAGGGGTCTACTGTTTACTTCTGCGCTTGCCCTTGCCGGCATCCCTGCAGGGATCTGCTGTTCGTTTCACTCCTGCTTCTTGGGCACAATGCTGATCTCGCCATTTCTCTCGAGCACCGCCGTTTCTATCGCATCAAGCGTCCGCAGCCCCTGGTCGCGCGCCTTTTCCATGACATCATCATCGTGAATACGCATCTTTTCCATGGTGAGCGCCCGCCATTGGCCGCCTTCCAGCAGAATCAATGGCGTCCCATCCAGAATCTTGGCCACGGCCGTGGACTTCGTCCGCAGCACCGTCAACGTGTAGTGCGCCATCGCGATCGCCACGATCTGGCAAAAGGCATTCGTCAGCGACGCCTCATTTGACACGATGGCCGTCAGCATCAAGCCGCCCAAAAAGAAAATCAAAATGAACTCAAAGGGGGTCAGTTGCTTGCCCGGCCGCCGCCCGACAATCCGTACGATGAACACCAGAAAGAAGTAACCGAACAGCGCGCGCAAAACCGATTCCGTGGAGGCCATATACCTTCGCTTCCTGTTACGTTCCGTCGGCGTACCCCTATTGGGATGCAAACGGATGGCTGGGCGACGTCTTTGCGGCGCGTTCCTGCTCCCGGTACCCACCTCCCTGTCCGTTCGGGTATACCGAAGTTTCTGACCGGGCGCGCCATTCGTGATGGAAAGCAGCTACTCTTGAAAAGCATTTCGCACAGCTGCCCTTGTGGAGCCGAACGAAGCAACGTGCAGCCGCGACACTGCTGAAGGAGCCCTCACTTGGCCGTCTTTGTAAAAACTGCAAGCGTCAGAAATGTAAGTGCGCCCGGGTACGACGATGGCCTCGTCCTCAAGACCGATACCCGCGCCATGGCCGTGGCCACCTCGCTCTTCTTCATGGTCGGCTTTCTCACGTGCCTCAATGACGTCATCATCCCGCACCTGAAAGCCATCTTCGAGCTGAATTATGCCGAAGCCATGCTGGTGCAGTTCGCCTTTTTCAGCTCGTACTTCATCTTCAGCTACCCCGGCGGCCGCATCGTTGAGCGCTTCGGCTACAAGCGCGCCATGATCGCCGGCCTGGTCACCATGGCAGTCGGCGCCGGCACCTTCGTCCCGGCCTCCTATGTCGCCAGCTTTCCTGTCTTTCTAGGTGCCTTGATCATTCTCGCCGCCGGTATGACGATTGTGCAGGTCGCCATCAATCCGTACGTCACCGTCATCGGCCCCCCGGCTACCGCCTCCAGCCGGCTGAACCTTGCCCAGGCCTTCAACTCGGTCGGCACCTTCATCGCGCCGTCCATCGGGGCCTATCTCATCCTCGGCGGCGCCGGACAGATCACCCCCGCCAAGCTACACTCCCTGCCAGCGGCGCTGCAGCAGAGCTACCGCGCCGCCCAGGCCTCCTCCGTCCGCTTCCCCTACATCGGCCTCGCGCTCATGCTGCTGCTGCTCGCCCTTGCTCTGGGTCTTATCAAGCTCAAAACCCAAACCGGCGTTTCGCAACACACGCAGGACTTCCGCCCCGGGGCCTTTTCCGAGGCACTTTCCCGCCCCGACAGCATCTGGCGCCACCCGTGGCTGATCTTCGCCGCGCTCGGTATCTTCACCTACGTCGGTGCCGAGGTCTCCATTGGCAGTCTGCTGGTCAACTACATGGGCCTGCCGCAGGTCGCCGGTCTTCGTGAAGAAACAGCCGCCTACTTCCTCCCCGTCTACTGGGGCGGCCTGATGGTCGGCCGCTTCGCCGGCTCTGCCATCCTGCAGCGGGTGCGAACCGGTCTGGTCGTCGGTCTCGCCGCGGTCGCCGCCATCGTCCTGGTCCTGATCAGCATGCACAGCACCGGCACCGGCACTGTCTACACCTACAGCCTGAACCTGCTCGGCCACCACAAAGATCTCTTTTTGCCGCGCTCCACTCCCATGTGGACCTTGCTCGCGGTGGGCCTCTGTAACTCCGTACTCTTTCCCTCCATCTTTACCCTTGGCATCCAGGACCTTGGTCCGCTCACCAGCAAGGGCTCCAGCCTGCTGATCGCAGCCATTCTGGGCGGCGCTTTGATCCCTGAAATTCAGGGCAGACTCGCGGACCATATCGGCCTGCAACCCGCCTTCATCGTGCCCGCCATCTGCTTCGTCTACATCGCCTGTTTCGGGCTGGTGGCCTCGCGCCGTCGTCCAGCGCAGGATGTACTCGTACCTGCGGAGGTCGTGTAAGCCCAGAGGTCGTGTAAGCCCGAATATTGCCGCGAGCAAACGCGCTATGTAAATTGGCCCACGCAACCGTCATCAATCCAGTTAACGGTTACTTCGCCATCGAACGATCGTCTCGACCGCCGCAGGACAGCCCTATCGTCCTGCGCCGTGGAGAGACCTGCAGTTCTGCCGGTTCGCAGACACAGCCGCGCACTGTCGTAAACGCGCTCAACCCCTTCACCCTTTTCAAGGCGCGGTAGCGGTTTTCACCAGCGTCAGGGTCACAAACCCTTGTGTCCCTGACGCAAGGGCGATCTCCACTGTTTGCGGAGTCCCCGGCACCTGCAGCGGCACAACCGTCAGCATCCCCGACATGTCCGAGCTACCGCTGCTCTGTGAACTGTTGAGCACCTCCTCTGCCGGACACCGGCCTGGCGTAGAGCAAACGCCTTCCGGCGCCAACACCCGCTGATACACCTGCACCGGCGCGCCCTCAAGCACATGACCCGCAACATCCGTCACCAGCAAACCGACTGGCTTGAGGCTCAGGTCGGTCGGCACACTTTGCCCCGCTCCACTCGTGACCCCAATCCGCCACAGCGCCGCATCGACGCCATACACCGTCCAGGTTCCGCAAATCGTCCGCCACACACACCCGGTCACCGTGCCCACCGATCCCGCGGCGATCCCCTCTACACTCACCATGGCGGTCGCCGTGCCATTGGCAGCCGTTTCGCCCGCCTGCACGCCCAAGGTCAGTCCGTTACTCGCCGTCCAGGTTACCGGCGCGCCGGACGCAGCCACGCCATCCTGCACCGCACCGATCCCCAGCGTCCACGTTCCGCTCGCACCCGCAGCCACGTATCGGGCCGTCTCCGAAAGCGCAAGCGTCCGCACCGGATCCACATCCGGAAGGGTAACTTGCACGGTCGCGCCGCCGCTCATCTCCGTCGCACCAAATGTCAGATTGCCGGCCGCCAGTCCTGTAATCCTTACCTGCGCCAAGCCCTGCGCATCACTCACCGCATTGCAAACCGCAGCCGCCGGGCAGCCCGAAAAGCCGGCCTGGCCAGCGCTCACCGCAAATTGAACCGTCCCGCCCACCACGGGCGTAACGCCGTCGGAAGCCAGCACACGCACCGCGAACGGAACGGCGCTCCCAATACCCGTCTCCAAGCGGACGGGCGCTGAGACCAGCTGCAGCAAATCCGCTGAAGCCGCAGACTGGGTGTAAGTGATCGCCCGTGTGATTGTCGTGCTGCCGTTGCTCACCGGATCGTTCACCGCGACCGTCACCGCCCGCCCGAGCGTCGCCCCCACAAGCGCCAGCGAAGGGGCAACTGCCACAATCTGCGTCGCCGTCACGCTGTGAATGGTGGCCGCGACGCCATTCACCCGCACCACCGCTCCTTGCCGGAATCCCATGCCCCGGATGGTGAACAGCCCACCCGCCGTGCCCAGGCTCGTCGGCGAGACCGCATCGGCGTACAGCAGACGGGCCGTATAGCTGAAATCCGGACGCCCCGCGCCAAACTGGTCACTCACGGCAACGCGCAATGGTGTATTCACGGCACTTGCCGCCATGCGCGCCTGCGTCATCCCCAGCACGATCGAGTTGAACGGAACTTCCTGTGCAGCCAGTGTGGGCAGAGTTCCTGTGCCGTCGCTCGCACGCCAGATCCCCATGATCGGCTGAGCCTTCTCCGTGGTCGCGGTGCCGGTTTCGTCTGTAGCCGTTACCTCCAGCGTCCAGCTGCGGCCCGCGCGTACGGTTGCGGTCCACCACGAGCTATGTCCCCATGCACACAAGAGGCCGGTCTGCCATCCACTCGCATCGAAGGTCGCCGGCGCTGCCTCACTGCCATCATTGCCCGGCGCACAGGAAGAGGCAGCATCGGCAGGGGTGAAATACGTTCCATATTGGCCACCGGTCGCCGACCAGTCCACCGACGTCTGGGCCGACCCGGAGGGCGTCACCGGTGGGCGGACATAAGGTGCAAGCGCGTACGCTCCCGTATAAAGCGGATTAATCGGCTCCGACGTGAAAAAGACGTTGGAGATCGTATCCACCGGCACCGCGGGCATGTAGAAATAGCCCTCCTGCTGTGCAAAGTACGATCCCTCGTTCACGGCTTGCAGACCCGTCACCGGATTGCTGAGCGCCTGCTGATACCCAAAGCCGGTGGTACTCGAAACGGTCTCCCACGGTTCCATCGCGCCCGCATGGATGCGATGCGTCGTGACGTTCACCCAGTCCATGCCCTGACCCGTCGGAAAGGTCATCCACCCCCACGCTTCTACGGCATCGGTCGAGCTGAGCTGCTTACCGGCCGAGAGGTTGTAGGGCTTCACGGGATACAGCAAAGCCAACGCGTTCAGATCGTCTGGACGCAAGCTGAAGGGGTTTGCCATGCATTGGTAGGTGTAGGTTCCACAGATCACATCAATCGGGTGCATGAGCGGCCAATACGCCTCCTCATCCGCCGTCACCGTCGTTGCCGCCGTGAACACATTGTCGTTGTTCTGCGACCACGCCACCCCAAGCACCCTCCCGAAGGCGCGCGCCAGCTGGTACTGCATTTGGGTCAGCTGCTCCGGCGCTCCGCCCACGCATCGCCCGTTCAAAATCACAATGGCATGGTGCAGGTATCCATCCGGCCCGATATCGTCTACGCTCTCCGTCACCGCATGTTGCCGGCAAGCAACGGGGGCGCTCGCGCCCGAGCCCAGCAGCAAATCGGTCAGGCTGCCATCCTTGTCATACAGGACCGCCACCGGCATCGCTGTCTCGTTTGCCGCAGTCACATCCGCCGGAAATACCATCGTTGTGCCGTTGAAGTAGCTGTTGGCTGTGCTGACATCTTCGGCCAGCGTCCCGCCCTGCGTGAGCGACAAACTCGAGGTTGGCACATTCCATACCGCCGCCGCCGCGGCTACCATCGCATCCGCCTGCGCATGCGAAACGGAGGTTTGAAGGTCGCCAGGGTCAGTGAAGTACAGTAGCTGCGTGGTATTCCAGTTCTCCGGCGTCCCTGAGTTCACCCAGATGCCAACGCCCGCCACAAAGCGCGGTCCGCCGGCGAAGGCCTCCTGCGCGGGCAGCACGCCAAGCAGCCCAAGCAGGCAGAATACAGACAGCCAGGTACCCCGGCGTCCCAGGCGTTCCCGGCGCCCCCGCCACCCGGTGCCCTCAACGCGCTGCAAGGGGCACCTCCGTATGCTGGCTTGCCGCGTTCGTCAGCCCTCGCGGGCTCACCGGCATCCCGCTGGCAAAGCCTTCCCCGCGCTGCGAGACTGGCTGGCGCAGGGACACTGGCCCGCTCAGCGATACCGGCCCGCTCAGCACCGGCTTGTCCAGGCCTGGAAGATCCAGCGCCGGCGGATGCGCCAGCACCGGTCCGCCACGCCAGCGCGGCGCGCCATGGTGCCCCGGCAAGGGCAGAAGCACCGGCTCAAAGACGCCCGTTGTGGTCCCGGTCACCAACGCCACAGCGCTCGAAAGCGTGATCGCGGCCTGCGTGTCCGCGGGTAGCGGTGTCCCGGGCGCCCGGGACACCGCCGCGAAAAGTCGGCGCACATCCAGCAGCGCCGGCGCGTCTGCACCCTGCACCACCACCGGCACCACCCCATCCGCGCCGTCCACAGGGGACGCAAAGCCGGCGGCACTCGCCGCATGCAGAAAGAGGAGCGCGCGCTCCCCTACCGTGTAGCGAAACTGTCCCGGCGGCCACAGCCCCGCCCACTCTCGCACCGTATACGTGGTTGCCGAGGCACCCCGCACCGGCTCCTCTACGCTGAAGTCGATCGTAACCGCATCGCCCTCCCGTTCAATCGAGACGACCTGCCCGGAAAACACGACGGCCGCCCGGCTGGCGAGCGACTGCAGTTCTCCCCCAAGCGTGCTTTGCAATGCCGATTGGGTTTGGGCCTGAACATCCGTCAGAAACAGAGACGTCCAGGCGGTGAACAGCGCAATCGCCCAAAAAGGCCGCGTCGGCCGCAGTCGCCAAAAGAACTCGGAAGGGAACGAAAAGGGAAATCTGCTTTGTGACCAGCGCATGGCACCCATTGCCTCCATGCACTATTTCGTCAAAAACAGGCGAAAGCCTAAGGCCTGTACCCTTCAGCTACAACACCCCTACCCGGACATAACACCTTTGCGCAGGCATGTCCCAAGAAGCAACACAACATCGTCCTCTTTCCACGCCGAGTCCCACCTTTGAGTCAGCCGGCCAATGCAGCCACTGCCGCAAGGGCGCACACCCCTTGCGGGCACCCAAGCTGACCCGCGGGTCAAATCTCAGGATAAAAATCGAAAAACGCATCAATGGAATGCCGCAACTGCGCTTCAATGCGCTCCCGGCTGCCTTCCAGAATGTGCATCGTGACCTGCGCCTCGTTGCCGTTTTTCAAGGTCACGGGCGCGGCTTGCACCGCCGTGACCTCATCTGCCGGCAGCAAGCGCATGCCGTACACCAATACAAGATCCGCCATAATCTTCATGCTACGCGCACATCGCCCGCACTGGCAGCAGGCGTGGCCCCAGTCCTAGCCGCATCCATTCGTTACCGCTAGAATCAAATGGAAGCCATGTCTGACCAGATTACCGTTCGCGATACCGTCATCCTGGGTTCCGGCTGCTCCGGACTCACCGCGGCCATCTACGCCGCCCGCGCCAACCTGAAACCGCTCATTCTCGAAGGCCACGAGCCCGGCGGCCAGCTTTCCATGACCACGCTGGTGGAGAATTTTCCCGGTTGGCCCGAGGGCATTCAAGGGCCGCAGCTGATCGAAAACATGAAGGAGCAGGCGACCCGCTTCGGTGCCGAACTGCGCACGGGCCACCTCGCCGGCATCGATCTGACCAAGACGCCCTTTGAGCTCAACATTGGCAAAGAAACCGTGCAAACGCGCACGCTGATCGTCGCCTCGGGCGCCTCCGCCCGCTGGCTCAACATCCCCTCCGAGCAGGCTCTGATCGGCTACGGCGTGTCCTCCTGCGCCACCTGTGACGGCTTTTTCGCCTCCGGCAAGGAGATCGCAGTGGTCGGCGGCGGCGATTCCGCCATGGAAGAAGCCCTCTTCCTCACCCGTTTCGCGAGCAAGGTCACGCTTATCAACCGTTCCGAAACCTTTCGCGCCTCCAAGATCATGCTCGAACGCGCCCAAACCCACCCGCAAATCGAGTTCCGCAACAACACCATCGTGGAAGAGGTGCTCGGCGTGGAAGAGAAAGACGTCCGCGGCCTGAAGCTGATGGACCGCAAAACGGGCGAGCGCTCCGAAATCGAAGTCAAATTTATGTTCCTCGGCATCGGCCACGAGCCCAATGCCCGCGCTTTCACAGGCCAGCTCGACCTGGACGCGGACGGCTACATCAAAACCGAACGCAACGTCTTCACCACCCGCATGGGCCAGCCTCTGCCGGGCGTCTTCGCCTGCGGCGACATCCAGGACCGCCGCTACCGCCAGGCCATCACCGCCGCCGGCTCCGGCTGCATGGCCGCGCTGGAAGTGGAAAAATACCTGGAAGGATTAGGTCGCTGAGCCGGCTCTACACTGCTAGGAGGGAGAACGGCATGACACAGATAGCGATTCCTGATGAGCTGGCGACACGCATCGCTGCAACGGCAGCGGAACGTGGTTGCGGAGCGGAAGAACTCGCGTGCATGCTGCTTCAGCAGGCACTCTTTACTGAGGAGATACATGCGCACATGGCCTTGTCTCCTGGTGTGGAGGAACGTCTGACGAAAAGCCTGGCCCAACTCGATCGTGGCGAGGTGGTGGAGCAAGGAGAGGTCGAAGCCTTTTTCGAGGATTGGTTACAGGAACTGCGGTCCCGTTGAGGCGGTACCGGCTTTCGAAATCTGCCCTTGCTGATCTGGGCGAAATTCGTCGATATCTCAATGGTGTTCCAGCACGGTATGGTGAACCTGTTGTCCAGGCGCTACAGCGTACCTTGAGCGAAATCGGCGATCACCCGCTCCAAAGCGCTCAAGACGAGTACGCCTCGCGCCTCTTTAATCAAGACGTTAGAAGCCGACTTCACACTCCGTACCGAATCTTCTATCGCAGGCGGGAGCACATGGTTGAAGTTATGGCCATACTGCATACGGCCCGCGATGTTGAAAAACTTTTGAGCGAAAGATTGCAGTAGAGATCAGTCGACGGATGCTCACTTCATTGCAGATTTTAGGAGGTTCGGAGAACAAGCCGTACCCCTTCTCCGTCCCTGCGATCGTCTCGCTCACCTCACTCCGCTTCTCCCCCTCCCGCCTCACCTTCTTCACCGGCGAAAACGGCAGCGGCAAATCCACCCTCCTCGAAGCCATTGCGCTCAACTACGGTCTCTCGCTTGAAGGCGGCAACCGGAACTTCACCTTCACGGCCGACCTCCCCACCGCCGACACCTATCCGCTTTCCCGAGCACTCCGCCTGTCCTTTCGCCCCGTCCGCAGCGGCGAAGGCTTTTTCTTCCGCGCCGAAACGCTCTTCAACCTTGCGACCCATATCGACGAATTGGGGATCAACCAGGGCTACGCCGAAAAGCCCCTCCACGCTCACTCCCACGGCGAAACCTTTCTCACCATCCTTGAGCACAAATTTCGGCGCTCCGGCCTCTTTCTCCTCGACGAACCCGAGGCCGCCCTTTCCCCACAGCGTCAGCTCTCCTTCCTGCTCCTCCTCCATGACACCGTCCGCGAATATCCTGACGCCCAGTTCCTCATCTCCACGCACTCCCCCATCCTGCTCGCCACCCCCGGCGCCCAGATCTTCAGCTTCGATGACGGCCGCATCGCAGAAATCGCCTACGAAGACACCGCCGCCTACCGCATCACGCGCCGCTTCCTCACCGATCACAAAGCGTTCCTTGAACGCCTGCTCGCCCCCGAAGATTAAGTGATTGCAATCTCGAGAAGGGTCATCTCAACCAAGCGCAGGAAGTAGAGAGACCTGCAGTGTTGCAGCGCGCGCAAGCCAAAGCCCTTAGTGCGTCCCCAACGACACAGCTGCAGCCACACGACTCACAGTTACCATGCCCTGCGGGATCAGCGCGTCCTCGCCATGCACAGCGACGCCGCCCAGTGGAACGATTGAGGCAAGATTCGCCGCGCGCGCATGCGAGGTGCCCTCCATCGTCGCCACCCCCAGCAGCGGCACAACCTCTCCCGTCCGCAGCGTCACGGATTTCACCGCCAGCCTAAGCGAACCGGGTAAACCTTGCACGTAGGATTTGTCTACTTGCGTCACAATCGCGGTGACCGGCGTTCCGCGAGCCGCCATCAGCGTACCGCCCACGAACACATCCTGCGCCAACGCTACCGGCAGCGCATCGCCCACCCGGCGTCCACGCGAACTCACCGCCGCCGTGAAGAACACGTCGAGCACCGTACCCGGCAGTAACGCATTCACACGCACTGGTCCGTCCACCGCAGCCGGCCCCCCGCTTCCCGCCACGACCGGCAGCACGGCCACAGGGCTCCGCGCCGCCCCTGGCCCCAACGCGATGGCGCGCACTGTAGCCTTTCCTCCTACTGCAATCGGCCCCTCATAACGCAGCGAAGCCGCTGTCGGTGTCCATCCGTCAAGGGTGTAAAAGATGGAAGCGCCACGCGTCTTTTCGCTCATCCGCACCATCACCGTTCCCGGCCGCGTTCCCGGCTCCTCTTCAAGCCGAGGCGTCCGTGCCCTCAATGGCAACCCACTCAGCCCCGCCACAGTCAGCTGATTCAGCTGCTGTTGGTTGATCAAGTCCGTCTGCTGTTGCTGAATCTGTTGTTGTTGGATCCCTTGTTGAATTTGCTGCTGCTGTTGGATCTGCAAGGCTTGCTGCGACACATCCTGCGCCCACGTCATTCCTGTGCTCGCCGTTAAAGCTAACCAAACAACGCACCGCATGGCACCACCTCATCTTTTCGGATAATACTCTTCGCTACATTTCAGAAGACAGCTTTCGCGAGCCAAATCGTTCTCTCTAGACATCTCGCAGTTACCATAAACGGCATGACCTTTCGCCGCTTCGTCCCTGCTGCGCTGTTGCTCTGTGCGCTTTCGCTGCACGCCCAGCTGCATGCCCAAACTCACGACGAGAACGCCTCGCAGAATACGCCCACACCCGGCGCGCTTCTAGCGCCGGCCGGCACCCCGAAGCAGCCCACCAAACCGGACACCCTCCCGGACACCCTGCCCGCCGACAAATCCATCCCACAAACCGTCACGGTGAACGGCAAAACGATCCACTACACCGCCACGGTCGGCACGGTCGCCCTCAAGGCCAAGGACGGCAAAACGACCGGCGAGGTCATGTACACGGCCTACACCGTCGACCCGCCCAAAGGTCAGCCAAGCAACCGACCGGTCACCTTCGCCTTCAACGGCGGCCCCGGCGCCAGTTCCGTCTACCTCAACCTCGGCGCCATCGGTCCCAAGCATGTCCCCTTCGCCAATCAGGGTGACTCCCTTTCCGATCCCGCCATCCTCACCGACAATCCCGGCACCTGGCTCGACTTCACCGACATGGTCTTCCTCGACCCCATCGGCACCGGGTTTTCCCGCTCCCTCGTCGACGAGGCGGAGACCAAAAAGCTCTTCTACGGTCCCACGCCCGATATCGAATACCTTTCCCTCGTCATCTACAAGTGGCTTGTTAAAAACGACCGCCTGCTGGCAAAGAAATACCTCATTGGTGAAAGCTACGGCGGTTATCGCGGCCCCAGAATCACCCACTACCTGCAGTCGCAGCTTGGGGTCGGCGTCAACGGTCTCTTCCTGGTCAGCCCCTACCTGAATCCCGAATTCGGCGATGCCTATCTCAGCCCCGTCACCTTCATGACCAGTCTTCCCTCCATCACCGCCGCGCACCTTGAGGCCCAGGGCAAGCTCACCGACGAGGCCATGAAGGACGTAATCGCGTACACCGAGGGGCCCTACGCCTCCGCCCTGATCAAAGGGCCTGAGGACAAGCCGGCCACCGACGCCATGGTGCAGCACGTCACCGAAATGACCGGTCTCAATCCAAGATATGTGCACAATGCGGGCGGGCGTTTGGATATCGGTCCCTACCTTCGCGAGGTTCACCGCGAACAGGGAGAGATCGGCTCCGTGTACGACTCGAACGTCACCGCACCCGACCCGTTCCCATTCGACTACGACCAGCAGTCCAATGACCCCCTTCTCGAAAGCATCATCGCGCCCACCACCACGGCGATGGTGGATTTCATCACGCGATCTGTCGGCTGGAAGACCGATGCCCGCTATTACGCACTCTCTTACGAAGTCGGCGAACACTGGGATCGCAACTCCGAAGCCCTTCGTCGCGGCGCCGTCCCGGATCTGCGCCAGGCCATCGCCGCCGACCCCAAGCTCAAGGTCGTCATCTTCCACGGCTGGAATGACCTTTCCTGCCCGTTCATGGGCTCGGTGCTCACGCAAAACCAGCTACCCGCCAAACTCGGCAAACAGGTCGAAATCCACGAGTTTCCCGGTGGCCACATGTTCTACACCCGCGCCGTCAATGGCGCAGGTCTGCACAGCATCGCGGAACAGACGGTGGTTTCCCATTAGATACGTGCAAGGAATGGAGCAGCAGACGGGAAGAGCATGATGTTAGCCGGGAGAGGCAAGCCTTGAGGTGGTGTCCAGCGGATATGTTTCGGTGTAGCCGCTGGCTTCAGCCCTCAGACTGACAAATCGGTTCCGGTGCAGCCGTGGGTTTCAGCCTACGAACCAAAGACAGCCGAAAACGGAGCCTTCAGGGCTGATTCGCGGCGAAGCCGGCTGCTACCCCGAACCACTTCTTGCGATGGTAGGACAACTACCTTGCCCACTGCCTAGCCGTGCTGTAAGGGCGAGCTCTCCCTCCCGGGTGCGCTCCAGCCCGACGGGCTCGCCACAGGCCATAGAGGCGCCAGCCAGAAACACCTCAAGGTAGCGCCCACCGTGCCTTGAAGCGCACCCCTACACGAAAATCCCGCTTGCGCTCCATCCCACTTCCGTTGTACCGTTCAAGAAATTCACCAAAACTCAATAAACCCGGTTTCCGAACAGAGCAGCACCACCAAGACTCGGTCAAAACGCACTCGGTTGTAACTGGTAAGCGAAGAGCCCTGCGCGGGGCAACGAGACCTCCTGCGCTCCGATGCTTCGTCCCCGGCCTACCCTTCCGGTAGGTCTACGCCCCCTCATGCCCTGGAGGTTGTCGATGTCCCTTTCGCACCGAATATACCGGCTTCTCGCCCCTGTCGCTATGACGCTCGCGTTTACGAGCCATGCCCAAACCTTTCGTGGCGGCATCAACGGCACCGTCAACGATGCCACCGGCGCAACTGTTGCCGGCGCGGCCGTCATCGCCACCGATACCGCCACCGGCGTCAAGATCAACGGCGTCAGCACCTCCAAAGGCGACTTCCTCTTCGAAGATCTGCCGCTCGGCGACTACTCCATCACCGTCGCCGCCTCGGGCTTTGCCACGGCCAAAATCGATCACGTCAACGTCTCCGCCGGTGTCGTGTACACCCTGCCCGTCCAGCTCACGGTCAGCAGCGCCGCCGAGATCGTGGAGGTCAGTGCGGCCAGCATCGCCCTCGACACCACCTCCACCACGCAAACCACCGTGCTTTCCGCTAAGGAAGTCGACAACCTTCCCTTGAACGGCCGCGACTTCACCCAGATGATGCAGCTCACCCCCGGGTACGCCGGCTACGTCGGCGGCGGCTACGGTTCACTCAACGGCACGCGCGCCAATCAGATGAACTGGCAGATCGACGGCGTCGACAACAACGATCTTTGGCACAACATCCCCGCCGTCAACCAGGGCGGTGTCTCCGGCATCGCCGGCATTATCCTGCCCATCGACGCGGTGGACGAGTTTTCCGCGCAAACCCAAGCCGGCCCCGAAGGCGGCCGCAACCCCGGCGGCACCGTCAATCTCACCCTCAAGGCCGGCACCAACACCCTGCACGGCACGGCGTATTACTTCAACCGCAACGAGCTTTTCGGCGCGAAAAGCCCGTTTTCCCCAACCAAACAGAAGGTTCGCAACTACAACACGGGCTTTTCCGTCGGCGGACCCTTCATCAAGGACAGGTTCTTCGGCTTCCTCACCTTTGAGCACCAGCGCTTCGTCATCGGTCAATCCGGCAACGCCACCGAGCCCTCCGTCGGCTACCAGACCCAGGCGCTTGCCCTGCTGAACAGCAACGGGATCGCCCCCTTGCCGCTCATGCAGAACGTGCTGAACACCCTTTGGGGCCATGCCAACCTCGCCGCCGACACCGCCGGCACCCAGAACAACTACCACTCCAACGATCCTGAATTCGGCTACAGCTGGAACGGTCTCGGCAAGGTCGACTACCACCTCACCGACAAGGACAACCTCAGCGTTCACTGGTTCGTCGGCCAGGGCAACCAGGTCGCCCCGCTCACCCACTACGACCTTCTGCCGTACTACGAAGTCGCTCCGATTCATGTGCAGAACATCGCCATTCTCTACAACCGGCAAATCTCCACGCACATCTCCAACCAGGTCCTCGCCGGGGTCAACTACTTCAACCAGGTCTTTAACGACAACCAGACCAACTTCGCCGTCCAAAGCCTCGGCTTTGTCACCGGCGCCGGGTTCACCAACGCTCCCAACATCCAGATCGGCAACTTCGACCGCGTCGGCCCCACACCCCCCGAGGGCCGCAACGACATCACCGGCCACCTCACCGACCAGCTCTCGATGGTGAAGGGCGCCCACGAACTCCGCTTCGGCGGCGAATTCCGCCAGGCCCAGCTCGATGAGTTCTACCACCGCCACGCCACCGGCGCCTTCACCTTCGACGGCACGCGGCTCGCTGCCCTGATCAACGCCAAGCTCCCCGGCTGCACCTCGACACCGCAAACCGCCGCCAACTGCTACACGCCTGACGGCTACGTTGCCCCCCTCGCCGACTTCCTCGCCGGGTACACCTCGCAGGCCAGCATTCAGATCGGCGATCCCGAACGCCAGGTCTTCGTCAACACCTTCTTCCTCAACGCCGGCGATTCCTGGAAGGTGAGCCACAATCTAAACGTCAATTACGGCGTCCGCTACGACTACACGGGCCCCCTGCACAACGGCATGCAGAACATGTCGGTCTTCCGCCCGGACCTCACCTCTACCAACGGCCTCGCCCTGCAGGGCAACCAGATTGCCAACCTTTACCAGCAGTACTGGAAGTCCATCAGCCCCCGCGTCGGCGTCAACTTCCAGCTCAACCCCAAAACCGTTCTCCGCGCCGGCTACGGCTGGTACTTCGACAGCCCCAACCTGAATCCTTTCCTCGATAACCGCCCCGGCAACTCCGCCCCGAACGGGGTCGAGGGCAATCCTGCCGGGCCCAGCCCCGTCTCCGGCATCACCGCGACCGGCGTCACCGGCCAGGCCGGCAAAACGAACATCATCCCCGGTCAAAACATCTTCGGCGACACCACCTCCGTTTGCAACGGCACCACCGGCACCGTCCAGTGCGGTCTGTTCTCGGTCGATCCCAACTTCCGCCCCTCCTACAACGAAAACTACACCTTCAACGTCGAGCAGCAGCTCGCGCCCGGCGTCATCTTCCAGCTCGGCTACGTCGGCAGCGAAGGCCGCCATCTTCTCTCCCTGCTCGACATCAACCAGGCCACCTCGCAGGCCAGCCGTCCCTACGCGCAGGCGCCGTATAACTACGTCAATTACACCAACATCAACCAGCTCGAATCCATCGGCACCTCCAACTACAACGCCCTGCAAACCACCCTGCGCGTACAAAACTTCCATCGTCTTTCCGCGCAATTCCTCTACACCTGGAGCCACAATCTCGACGAGGTCACCGCCTATCGCGGCACCCTGCCGCAGGACAGCTACAACTTCAAGGGCGACTACAGCAACTCCGACTTCGACACCCGCAACACCTTCACCACCGTGCTCACCTACGCCGTTCCCGGCAAAGCCACCGGCGCCCTGAAAGGCGTCACAAGCGGCTGGGTCGTCAACAGCCTCATGTCCTTCCACGGCGGCCAGCCCTTCTCCGTCTTCGCCGACGGCGACGTCAGCGGCACAGGCGAAGGCTTCGACCGCGCCGTGCAAATTGCCGCCCCGCAGCGCGCCTACCAGGGCCAGCACCCCGGTGTGAACTGGCTCAATCCCGCCGCCTTCACCGACGCGCCCCTCGGCAGCTTCGGCACCTCCCACCGCAACGCCTTCTACGGCCCCGGCTACTCCGACGTCGACCTTTCCGTCTTCAAAGAAACGCATTTGATGGAACGCGTCACGCTGCAGCTCCGCGCCGAAATGTTTAACCTCTTCAACCGTGTCAACTACGCGCCCCCAGGCTTGGGCTACGTCTCCGTCAACGGCGACTTCACCCTCAGCGACACCATCGGCGACTACAACGGCGCCCCCGGCATCGGTGCCGGCGAACCCTTCAACACCCAGTTCGGCGCCAAAATCATCTTCTAACCCGTTCTTCCCCTTTCACGAGGGAACTGTCCTCTTACCCGGAGCCGACAGTTCCCTCATTTCCGCAGTCAAACCTGGGCGCTGGATCCTGCCTTCGCGCGAAAAGGTAGGATCGGCGCACGTACGCGGTCAGGAGGGCGGTCGCGGGAAACGCAACCGTTGCCCGCCGCGGCACCCTCCACCAACGCGCTCGGCACCTCAGGCCGGCACGGTATCATCCACTTCATGCGCTGTGAACCCGGCCAGATCCTCGGAGATTTCGAGATCGTCCGCCCCCTCGGGCGCGGCGGTCTCGGTGCCGTCTATGAGGCCACCCACCTCATCTCGCGCCGCACCGAGGCCCTCAAAGTCGTCCTTCCCGAGCAGGCCGGCACTCCGGAAATGGCCGAGCGCTTCCGCCGGGAAATCCAGCTCCTCGCCTCGCTCAACCACCCAAACATCGCCTCCCTCCACAACGCCTTCCTGCACGCGGGCCAGCTCGTCATGGTTATGGAACTCGTCGCCGGCGAGGATCTCCGCATCCTCAGCCGCCGCACCCGCATCCCGCTGCCGCTGCTGCTCGACTACGCCGCCCAGGCGCTCGCCGGCCTTGCCTACGCCCACAGCCGCGGCGTCGTGCATCGCGACCTCAAGCCCGCCAACATCATGGTCACCCCCACCAATCTGGTGAAGTTGTTGGACTTCGGCATCGCCACCACCGGCGGCGCCACCGGCCTGACCATGGCCGGTTCGTTGATCGGCTCACCCACCCACATGTCGCCCGAGCAGGCCCGCGGCGAACGCGCGACCCCGCAGTCCGACATCTACTCCTTCGGCATCACGCTCTACGAACTCATTGCCGGCGAACCGCCGCTCAAAAGTGAATCGATTCACGGCCTGCTCACGGCGCACATCTACCAGGTGCCGCGTCCCCTGCGCGACCTGCGCGCCGATGTCCCCGCGTCGCTCTCCGACATCATCGCGCGCGCCCTCGAAAAGGATCCCGCCCAACGCTTTGCCACCGCCGCCGATCTCCTCGCCGCGCTCCTGACCGCCATCCCCGCAAACGAAACGGCAGCCCTCGAAGGCACCGCTACCCTCACTCCCGTCCACAGCTGGCAGCGCCCCGCCACCGACGAGCTTCAACGCCCCACACCCCTCGCCGCCGCCCATACCGACACCCTCGTGCGCCACCTTGCCACCTTCATCGGCCCCATCGCCAAGGTGGTTGTCAAACGCCTCGCCAAAGACACCGCCGACCTCGACAGGCTCTACGCCGAAGCCGCCCGCCAGATCGACAACGACACCGATCGCCAACGCTTCCTCCGCACCCGCCCCCGCTAAGCTATACCGATAGGGAAAACGCGGTAGCCTTCTTCCCCACTCCCCGATCACGCTGTCCTCCCGACCGAAGCCGACACCAGGTCGGGCTGGAGGCCCCGATCGATACCAGCCTGGGCCGCAAGGCCTGGGTCCGCGGGCCTACTCCACGCCCAAGGGCTGAAAGCCGGTCCCATAGGATTTTCCCTCGGAAACACACTCTCACCTCGACCGAAGCTGCCCCACAACCCTTCCCTCTACTCATTCAACAGATCCATCGCCTTTTTCAAACTCGTGTGCATGCGATTGAACGACCGCGTCACCTGCGCCACCTCATCCCCACCGTGCGCCTCCAGTTGTTGAAGGTCCATCTCTCCCTGGCTGATCCGGTCCGCGGCCGCCGAAATCGTGCGGAGCGGCCGAATCACGATGAAAAACAGTCCCGCATCGATCAGAGCGATCGTCAGCAGAAAAATCGCAGCCAGATCGATCAGCAGCTCCCGCAGGCCCCGCCGTGCAATCTCTTCCGGCACCGACGTCGGCACCGAAATAATCTGCGCCCCCACCACCTCGCCCGCACTCCACCCAAACCCGTTCTGGGCGCCATAGCGCTTGATCATCGCCACCGGGGCAGCCGACGGCCGACTATGGCATTGCAGGCAGCCCGCCTCCACCTGGATTGGGTGCGCCATGTACAGGCTCGGTCCGGTGGCGGCGTCCCGGGACCGGATTAACTCGGTTTTTCCCGGGTTATCCCGAAAGTAGTGGATAAGATCGGCCTCCCAATCCGTCGCCCGGTCGCGCAGATTGGTGGGGTTCAACGCCGCTTCCTTGTAGGTGTAATCCGGATACCGCTGCCGTACCTGCGCAAACGTCGTGGTCGCAGCAAAAAAAGGAATGGTCTGCGGCAAAAAGCTGGCCGCATGCGCCGCCGTCTTGGCCAGCAGCGGTGATACCTGCTCCTCGGTATAATCCCGGGTCGCACTCGCACTGGCGGCCATCAATCCCGCATCGCGCAGAACCTCCGTCTGCGCCTGCCGGTCCAGAAAGGCTCGCGCCTCAAACGCAATCAGCGTCAATCCCAAACCAAA
Organism: uncultured Acidobacteriaceae bacterium; assembly: GCA_964242495.1. Taxonomy (GTDB): domain Bacteria; phylum Acidobacteriota; class Terriglobia; order Terriglobales; family Acidobacteriaceae; genus Granulicella. The sequence goes on along the minus strand of CAXSZS010000004.1, from coordinate 48,826 downwards.
AACGGCAAGGAACAGAAGATTGAACTTCAGCAGCAGCTTCACAGGCAAAATCCACCTTTTGGGAGTGTGCGAGATTATAAACGCGTGCCCTCACCCATCGCACAGCTTTCTTGCGCGTTGCTTGCGCATTGATGGCGCGTTGCTGGCGCGTTGACAGCGCCGTAGATGAGTCATACCGGGTGCCCCATCCATCGTCGTGCCCTCGCAACGACGGGATCTCGCTGCCCCGGTCCCACGGGCCTGAAACGATCATCGACGACTCCGGCAAGGTGCACACCACCGGCAACAAATCCCTATACTTGAAGAAATAGCGCAGGAGCCCTTGCCGCGAACTTCACCCTGCAACGCGCCCTGATCTCACGAATTCACCCTGCAACGCGCCCTGATCTCACGAATTCACCCTGCAACGCGCCTGATCTCACGAACTCACCCTGCAACGCGCCTGATCTCACGAACTTCACCCTGCAACGCGCCCTGATCTCGCGAACTTCACCCTGCAACGCGCTCTTATTCACGAACTTCACCCTGCAACGCGCCCTTATTCACGAACTTCACCCTGCAACGCGCCCTTACTTAGCGCCAAAGGCGCGTCCTATACCAGCCTAGGCCGCAAGGCCTAGGTATACGTCCCGGCACACACCATAAGGGCTGAAAGCCCGCCCTATAGGCACTTCCATAGCGCATGTCAAAATTGCACTCCACCGGCACAGCTTCAAAAGTCCCAAAGGAAACTAGCGGGTAATCCTTCGCGGCGATGTCACTGCCCGCAACGATTCCTGTTCACACAGGAATAGCCGCGTCATCTCGACCGGGGTGGAGAGACCTTCCGTTCTGCCAGTCTCTCCACAACCCATCGGGGACAACCGTTCTGCACTATCCAAGTCCAAACCTAAGTTCAATGTCCTGAAGACTTTAGACCAAAGGTACGGGGAGGGGCACCAAAAGGAACGGCGACCCGAGACACCGAATCGCCGCCAAACAAATCCTTACCTGAATTCCTGCTCCTAGTGAATATCGAACTGCTCTGGATGCAGACTTGGATCGCTCTTGACCAGAATCGTCTTCCCCGCGATCTCTTCCATCTCCTGCAACCACTTGCCGCTACCCGACTTCAGCTGTTTGACGACCTCCGGATTCACCCGCAGCATCACATCGCCCTTGTCGAGCTGCTTATGCATCTTGCGCAGCTCGATGTAGATCTCGTTGCACACCGTGATCGCCGACTTGGTCATTCCCGTGCCCGCGCAGATCGCGCAGGTTGTTGACAACGTCCGCTCCAGCGACTGCTTCACCCGCTTCCGCGTGATCGCCACCAGTCCGAAGTCATTGAACTGCAACACCTTCGACGGCGCCCGATCGCTCTTGAGCTCCTCTTCCAGCGCAGCTAGCACCTTCGCCCGGTTTTTACGATCGTCCATGTCGATGAAGTCGATCACGATGATGCCGCCCAGGTCGCGTAGCCGGATCTGCCGCACAATCTCCGGAATCGCATCGAGATTGGTCTTAACAATCGTGTCTTCCAACCGCGCCGTTTTACCGACGAACTTGCCCGTATTGATGTCGATCGCCACCAGCGCTTCGGTTTGATTGATCACGATCGATCCACCCGACTTCAGCCACACCTTGCTGCGCAGCGCCTTGTTGATCTCCTCGGAAATGCCGAACTGCTCGAAGAGCGGCGTGTCCTTGGTATACAACTTCACCCGCCGCATCAGCGCCGGCTGAAAGCGCTGCAGGAAGCGCAGCACGCGCTCATACTCGGTCTCCGTATCGACCCAGATTGCCGAGAAGTTATCCGTCACCTGATCGCGCAGGATGCGTTCCACCAGGTTGAGATCGTGGTAAATCAGCGCCGGCGACTTCGAAGCCTCCGAACGCTGCTTGATGTCCGCCCACAGATTCAGCAGGAAGCGAAGATCGCTGCGCAACTCCTCCTCGCTCGCGCCGAGCGCCGCGGTCCGAACGATGAACCCGCCCGACGCTTCGCCTCGTTCGCTGAGCAGGATCTCCTTCAGCCGCCTTCTTTCGCCGTCGGACTCGATCTTGCGCGAAACCCCCACATGGTTCACCGTCGGCATGAATACCAAGAACCGCCCCGGCAGTGCGATGTGCGAGGTGATGCGCGCGCCCTTCTTCGCGATCGGCTCCTTCGCGATCTGCACCAGCACCTCTTGCCCCGGCTTCAGCAGATCGCTGATCGCCGGCAAATCGGTATTCTGCACCGACTGACGGTTCGGCCGTCCACCACTGCTCGGCCGCGCATTGGCCATGCCACGGCGATCCCGGTCACGGCCGCCGCCCCGTTCCCGGTCACTGGCCCCACCATGGCCGCGATCATTGCCACGATCGTTCCCGCGTCCGCCGCCGCGACGGAAGTTCCGCCGGCCGTCGTCCCGGCCCTGCCCGCGATCCGGTCGCGACTCCGTTGCCGCCGGCTCTTCGGAAAACTCAGGAAAAGCGCCCATCGCAGCCGCCGCCGGCTTCTCGCCATCCTCTGCAAAGGGCGTCTCGGCCATCTCCAGCCGGTCGTCCTCATCCCCGTCGCCATATTCGCCCACCGGAATCGAATCCGCTGCGCCAAGCTCATTTTCTTCCAGCTCGTCTTCTTCTATCTCCTCTTCGTCGATGTCGAAGTCGTCTTCGTCCTCCTCCACGGCATGCGCCATCTCGGCGCGCGCAAGCTGCTTCAAGCTCCGCTCCCGCGCCAGTGAAGTAATCTGCTCGCCGAGGTCACCCAATTGCGCCCCAGCCTCAAAGGTTTCCTCCTCGGTATCCTCGTCGAAGCTTGCCGTCATACCAAGGACTTCACCCTCGTCCTCGTCCATCAGCTCTTCTTCGAGCATGCCATCACCCGGTGCAAAGACCTGCGCCGCGTCGCTTTGGAGCTCCTCGGAGGTCGTCGCTGACGCGCCCGCCATCGTTGCCTGTCCCGGTGTCTGCGCTGAAACGATAGCCGTTTCGTGCTCGATCGGGCTGGTTGGGTGCGTCGATTCTGTCAATGCAGGTGTCTTCATCGCGTCGCCTGCCGCGTCTGCCCCAGCCACCTCGCTCGGCGGTTCCGAGAGCATCTCGCCTGAGGCTTGCAGGCTTGTAAACTCATGCCTAGCCTCATCGCCGGCCGCGAGCATCTCTTCATCTTCAGCAAGTTCCCCGGCGCTGCCCTGCCGAAACTCACTCGGACTCACCGGATCGACGCGGTACGAGGCAGACGCTTCTTCCGGCTCATATTCCGTCGTTTCCTCGTGGAACTCTTCTACAGGCAGCGACGCATCGACGGTCGCGGCAGGTTCTGCGGCCATAGCCACGGTTTCATGCAGGTGTTCAACAGCCGAAAGCAGAGCTTCGCTGGGACCATCGGTCGAGGGAGCCAGATCCGTCTCAGGCTCGTAGGCGACATCCAGTCCAAAAGCCGTGCCTTCTTCAAAAACCGTGCCTTCCCCAAAAACCGTGCCTTCTTCAGGACCCGTGCCTTCGCGCGCAGCTGCCTCGGTGACCTCATCAAAGCCATCGTTCAAAGCGGATTCGCTTACGTTTTCCGCATCTTCGGTCATCGCGGCAAAGGCTTGCACTGGCGCCGATTCTTCGGCACGCATCGGCGCTGCGGCTGCTTCGTCGCCTCGCCCTCGGCGACGATCCCGATCGCGACGGCGTCCCCGCCCCGCCGCGCCTTCGGTCTCGGGTTGCGGCGCATCCTTCTCGCGCTGAAGCTCCACAGCTGCCGGCTGTTCCCGTCTCGCCGGCGTCGCAGTTTCCCGGCGGCGGGACAGCGTTTCGCCCGGCAAGGTCATGCCACCATCCCAGCCTGCCACAGAAAGGTCGATCTCCGTCGAGGGCCGCGCCGTGAGATAGCTCGGCTTGGGTTTGGCGATTACGGAAGCCTCCGCCGCCCCTTCCCCATCGCGACGATACTTCGATAACGATTCGCCCGGCAGGATAATCGGCTCCACAGGCGCCCCTGTAGCCTCACCATGATTCCCGGCACTCCCTTCAGTGCTGCTGGAACGAACGGAACCACCGTGCGAGCCCCGGTCCCCGAACCGGTCTCGGTCCCGGCCGCGGCCACCGCGATCCCGACCGCGGTCACCGCGCCCCCGCTCCTGGCCTCCCCGGTCCCCCCGTCCCCGCTCTTCACGAGGACGTTCCTCCTGAACGCCGGAAGCGAGCTCCTGCCCGGCCTCCTGATCGAGCGCCTCAGGTTCGGCGTCAGCCTGCACGGAAAGGTCAATGGAAAGCTCTCCAAAAACCGTGTCCTCTTGCGCGCCGCCAGCCGGCGCGAGCGACTCACCGGTTGTTACACCGGGACGGCCTTCCGTGCCACGTCCTCGACGACGGCCACGGCGTCCGCGCCAGCGACGGCTGCCTTCTGCTCCTGCCTCCTCTACTTCCGCGGGGATAGTTTCCGCTTCGGATGAGAGCTCTTCAGGCTCCACCGGCTTGCTTTCGGAGGCAATCTGCCGGCCCAGCGGCTCTGCCGCGACCTCCCGGCCGTCCTCACGCCCGCGAATGCGATCACGCTCACCGCGCCGGCGTTCCCCGCCCTGGTCTGGCCGTTCCCCGCTGCGCTCTGGCCGTTCCCCGCTGCGCTCTGGCCGTTCGCCGCCCCGCTTGGCATCGCCGCCGCTGTCAAAGTCGGCCGACTCGCCCTGTTCTTCCATGAAGTCGGTGATGTACAGGAACGCGTCGCGCTCCAGCCCCACATCGACAAAGGCAGACTGCATGCCTGGCAACACGCGCGTTACACGCCCGTTGTAGATGGAACCGGCGAGCGTGTACTCATTCTCGCGCTCATAATAAATTTCGCTCAGTTCGTCTTTTTCAACGATGGCGAGCCGCGTTTCGTGCGGCGTACTGGAGATATAGATTTCTTTCGACACTGCATCTGCTTTCTGCCCGGGTGATGGGCAGGCAGGACAGGCGAAGATCGCACCTCCGAAAGCATAGAACGTCAGCTCCCGGAGGTTGCCTCCCTTGCTGGGGACAGGCTTTGAGAGGCGTGGGCTGGAGTGGGTGCTCTGTGCTGCCGCGGCCGGGAAGATCCGGCCGCCCTGCGGCGGGCGCGCCCGGCCATCCGCAACGAGCGGGATTGCCAGCCAACGCCATGTTCAAAGGATTCCAGTGGGATTGCCTTGGCCCCTCGGCATCCGAAGACGCCGGGAGACCGCGTACCTGCCATGGAGTTTGTGACCGCAACAGCCTCGGAGAGAGGCGGGGCCGTTAACCGTCCATGTGCAAGCATGCTCAAAAACCTGTCCGACCGCGAGAAGTTGATCCGCCTGGCCGGCCTTTGGTGGTAATCTTCGTCTCCGCCGCGTCGGGAATGGTCTCGTCCGTTGCAGCGGGGTGATCGCCCGGCCTTTGGCCGGACTCTCCCTCCAGTATGCACCAAAGCAGAAAGATCGCAAGGTTACCTAAGGGGGAGCGAGCACATTTGCCTTCCTTTTGTCGTCTCCCGAAGGAATCTGCGTCGCCCTGCTAGGCAACTACGGGTCTCCCGTCTTGCACTTTGCGTCCCGTTTACGCCGCCGCCGGCTCAAGGAGCAGTTTTTCAATTCACAAACCGCCGCATTCGAATGTTCATCACAATGCCCAGCGCCAGGAACGTAAACAGCACGGAAGAACCGCCATAGCTCATCAGCGGCAAGGGAATGCCCGTCACCGGCATCAGCCCGACGCACATACCGATATTCACCGCGACCTGAAATAAGAGCACCCCTGCAACCCCCATCACGATCAGCGTTCCCGGCGGGTCCGGGGCGGTTTGGGCGTTTTCGATGAGCCGCAGCAGGATCAGGAAATACAGCAGCAGCACGCCCAGTGCGCCCAGAAAACCGTGCTCCTCGCAAAACGCCGCGAAGATGAAATCGGTATAGGGGATCGGCAAAAAGTCGCCCTGGGTCTGCGTGCCTTTGTTGGCGCCCTTGCCCCAGATGCCGCCCGACCCCACGGCAATCAAACTCTGCCGAATCTGATACCCCGAGCCCTTCGGGTCCGTATCTGGATTCGTGAACGCCGTCAGCCGTGCTTTCTGGTAGGGCTTCAACACCTTGCCGCTCTTCCAAATGCCGCCGATCGCCAGCAGAAATCCAAGGGACAGCACCGCCGCCTGCTTCCACTTCAGCCCACCCAGAAACAACCCCACCAGCAGCACGGGCGAGTACGTCAGCGCCGTGCCCAGGTCGGGCTGCGAAAGCACCAGCAGCATCGGCGCGCCGATCAGCGCAAAGGCCTTCGCCACATCCAGCCAGCCGAGCGCGCGCTTGTTTGCAATGAAGCTCCAGAAAAACCGCGCCGCCGCCACGATCAGCACCAGCTTCACCCATTCGGAGGGCTGAAAGTGCACACCCCCGCCGAGGTTGATCCAGCGTCGCCCGCCCATCACTTTTTGCCCCACAGCCTTCACCGCCAGCAGGCTGGCCATACCCACCCCATAGGCCCAGGGCGCGATGTCGAGCAGCCGATGGTAATCAACAAGCGCTACGCCAAACATCAACCCCAAGCCGGCGGCGAAAAAGCCCATCTGCTTGACCTGAAAGCCGTGAAATTTCGTCATCGCGGTGGCTGAGCGAATCTCGATCACACTCACGACGCTCAGCAGGAGCACAAAGCCCAGCAGCGTCCAGTCGAAGTCGCGAAAGCGGGTGCGCAACACCCCTTCAGTCTACCGGCGCTTATGCCGTTGTTGTCCGCTTGGGCCTGCGTAACAAAAAGAAACACGGGGCGTACAAGACCAGAGCCAAGAGCCAGACCGCGCCCGGGTACCGCGGCAGGTGATGCAGCAGCAGGGCAAAAAGGCCGGTCCCGAGCACAGGGGCGAAGATGGCGGTCAGGCTGCTCAGGCTCGTCAATACGCCCTGCAACTCCCCTTGGCGCTCGGGGCCGGCCCGGGCGGAAAGCATCGCCTGCAGTGCCGGCAAACCCAGGCCGGCCAGCGCGAATAGGGGCACCAGGCTGAGCGCGGCCAGCGTCGAGCGCACCAGGGAAAATACCGCAAGCCCCAGCCCGTCGAGCCCGATGCCCAACAACACCGTCTCCCGCTGCCCCAAGCGCCGCTCCGCCGCAACCGGCAGAACACTCTGGCACAGGGCATACAAAAGACCGTAAAACGCCATCGTGAAGCCCACAACCGCTGGACTCCACCCGAAGCGGACGGGGCCATAAATCACCCACAGCGCCCCGGTCGTCTGGCCGATCAGGTTGAGCGTCCCAATCACATACAGCAGAGCGCCGGCACCTGGGATCTTTGCGACCGAGCGCAGCGGCGTCAGCGGATTCATCCCGCCGAAGATGGCCGGCACATGGGCGTGGCCGGTGCTCCCTCCGTTCACCGCCGGGCTGATCACGCGGGCGGGCGGGCGTGACTCCGGCAGGAAGAAAAAGCATGCCACCGCGCCCGCCGCATAGAGGATGGCCGCACAGAAAAACGGCGCACGGACGGAACGCACGCTCAAAAGTCCGCCAAGCACCGGACCGGCGATGAAGCCGATGCCGAAACATGCATTCAGTCGCCCAAAGGCCCCTGCCCGGTCTGCCTCGGCCGTCGTATCGGCGACATAGGCGGTCGTCACGGTGAGGCTTGCCCCGGCGACCCCGGCCAGGAGGCGCCCCGCATACAAAAAAGCGAGCGATGGCGCGAGAGCCATGATGACGTTATCGAACGCAGCGCCCGCGAGCGATAACAGCAGCACCGGTCTGCGGCCGTACCGGTCGCTCAAAGTGCCGAGGATGGGTGCCGATACCAACGTCGCCGCGGCGTACGCGGCCAGCAACAGACCATACTGGGTGGCCACATTGCCGTGTCCGTGCAGCAAGGCGCGAGCCAGGGCGGGCAGGGTCGGAAACACGATGCCGATCCCCACCGCATCCAGAATCACCACGGCGAGGATGAGCGCTGTGCCACGCTTCATCGCGGGCTTCGCTCAGCTGTTGGGCCGTACGCAACGGGCTCACCGCACGCAACCGGCGCACCAAATGCAACCGGCTCACAGAATCGGCTCACGGCAGCTCCGCCACCAGCCACATCGTATCGCTTGTCGGCAGCCGGTCGACCAGCCGGAAGCGCACGATGCGGAAGCCGCTTTCGAGCAGCAACCGTCGCAGCAGGAGCGGCGTGAAGTAATTCACATGATCGGGAAAGCGAAAGCCGCACCACCGGGCTCCCCGCAGCTTTCGATTCCAGGAGGCGTAGTTGGGCACTTTGAGGATCAGCTTGCCGCCCGTCCGCATCACGGCTTTGGTGCGTAGCAGCGTCTGCCGCGGATGCACCTCATGCTCCAGAAACGACGTCATGATGACGCCGGTAAACTCGTGCCGCGGCAGGTGGTTCAGCCCCGTCAACGCATCGGCCTGGATCACCGTGCCTCCCCGGGGGGCGAAGCGGCTGTTGGCCATCTGGCTCAGTTGATGGCTGATCTCGATACCATAGGGGATGTACTGCTCCGGGAAGTTGGCCAGGGTATGCCCACCCGCACAGCCGATATCCAGAATCGGCCCAGGCCTGAAGTATCGCTTGGCGAAACTGAGCAGCTTGTCGCGCTTCAGCAGCCGCTGCACCGCGGCCTTGGGCATTCGGCCCAGCTTGTACAGCAGCGGGTTGCGTTGGCGTCGCTCCGTCGTTTCGGCGGCAAACGTCCGCTCCCACGCCAGATCCTCTTCCAGCTGCGCGTAGCTCGCTGGGTTCTCGAGGTACACCATGCCGCACTTACGGCAAGCCTTCAGCCGCCAGGGCGCCTGCGCATATCCGAGCACAGGCACTTCGGGATTCCAGGTGGCACACACCGGGCAAGGGACGGGCTGCGCCTCACTCTGCATAAGTCATTCTAGCTGCGCCGGGTAAGAAGCTGCGGCGGGTCAGAGTTTGAGAAAGATGCGGCGTCGATAGAAAGGATAGATGAGCGCTGCGTTCAGCAGGACGATCGCCACGGCGTACGCCAGTGACCCCAGACGCGGCGGCAGCCAGGTAGCAAAGCCCCACCCATACAGGAAAGCATGCAGTCCCACCCGCCCGGCGGCGGTCGTCACGTGAATGACGGTGAGGGCGCTCGTGATGATGCCCGAAAGCACAAACGCGAAAATCGCATTGGTGCCGAAGATGCGCGGCAGCGTCCACCCGCGGCGCCAGCCCTTGACGTCAACCACGTAGAGCAGGCCGGCAAGGAGCAGAAGCGAGAGACCCGCCGAGAAGATCGCGAAGCTGGGCGTATAAATTCGCTTGTTGAGAACAAGGGAGCGGCTCCAGCCAAGACCCCCCAGCCAGAGCACCGTGCCGTCGAGTGCGAGGATGGCGCATTTGTGCGACCGCGTCGCCCCCGACCGGATCTCTTCCCCGGCGAGCACCCCGAAAAGGACGGTTGCCAAGGCGGGCAGGGTCGAAAGCAAACCTTCGGAGTCGTAGGTGACGCCATACCCCGGGGTCGTACCGTAGGCCCACAGGTGACGAACCCCAAAGACGGCGCGGTCGACCACGGCAGGCAGACTGCCCAGAGAATCCAGGCGGCCGGCCCCAAAACCCGGCGTGGGATACAACCGCAACAAGGCCCAGTACAGGGCGAGGGCCCCGAAGAGCACACCCAGCAGCACCCACCGGCGCGTTCGGTCGCGAACCGCTGGACCGCAGAGCGCTAGGTAGAGCAGCGCAGCCAGTAGGTAGCAGACCCCAATGCGCTGCAGGATGCCGGGAAAGCGCAGATGCGAGAGGTCATAAAACGGGAAGCCATTGACCAGCAATCCCAGAAAGATGAGCAACGCCGCACGGCGGCAGGCATGCAGCGCCAGGCTCGCGCGTGACGCCCCGCGCGCGATGCGTGCAGCAAAGGACAGCGTCATCGAAACGCCAACCATCACCAGGAAGCATGGAAAGATCATGTCGGTGAGCGTGGCCCCATCCCATGCGGCATGGCGCAGCGGCGGGTAGACGGCGCTGTAGGTGCCGGGGTCGGTGACGAGGATCATGCCCGCGACCGTGAGACCGCGCAAAACATCCAGCGCCAGCAGACGCTCAGGCGGGGCCGCCGATGACGGCGTGCCCGGCACCGGGATCGCAGACGCGCTCGTTCCGGCGTTGATGGGCGATGACTGGCGCAATGCACTGTATGTACAGGGCACGGACCTCCGGAAGCAAGAAGAATCGTGTGGGGCTAGGTAGTATGTGAAGATCGTTTCAGGGTAGCCCTGGGCTTCAGCCCACGGATGAAAGCAGTCCAAGGGAAGACTTTTGGGCTGGTTTGTAACAAAGCCGCGGCTAAAGCCCTTTGGTTCGGCTGCAGGCTCAGCTGGCCAAAGCCCGCTGCTACAACCCAAAAACCATTTCTAAGTGACTGAAAGGAGCCGCAGCGGTTATTGCGCAGCAACCGGGCTCGCATCCACCCCCGCCGCCGCGGCTTTCAGCGTCGCGGCACCCTCAGGAGCTTTGGCCTCGGCCACCTTCACCAGGTTCCCGCTGCGCGTGCGCTGTTTGTTCACGTACGCCGAAATCACCTGCGCGGCCAACTTCGCAGAATTGTTACCCCAGTTGCCATGTTCCCAAAGTACCGCCACCACGATATCCGGATTGCGTCGCGGCGCCATGCCCACAAACCACGCATTGGGCTCCGTGTCGTGCCCTTTGCCGGTCTTTGCAAGCGCGGTGTGGCTCATCACCTGCGCCGTCCCGGTCTTGCCGGCAAAGTCGACGCCCTGCAAATGGGCCGCGTAGGCGGTGCCGATCGGGCTTGAGGTCACGTTGGCCATCGCATCGGTGATGATCTGCCAGTTCTCCGGCGAGAGCGGAATCGTCTTTTCGCCGGAACCCGGGAAACTCTCAACCTCCGCCTCGTGTTGCGCGGCCGTCAACTCGTCCGGGAAGATCACATGCGGCCGCCGCAGCACCCCACCTGATGCGATGCCCCCAATGGCGCGTGCCAGCTGCAGCGGCGTCACCTGGATGGCCCCCTGCCCGATGCCGACTGAGATCGTCTCCCCCGCATACCATTTGTCGTGCTGCTGCTTCAGCTTCCATGGCTCGGAGGGCATCAGGCCGGCGGCCTCATCGGGCAGGTCGATGCCGGTCTTTTCACCAATCCCCACCGAGTTCGCGTAGCGATCGATGGTGCCGATCCCCAGCCGGTTCGCCAACGTGTAATAGAACGTGTCGCAGGAATACGGAATCGCCGTGTGAATATCCACGCCGCCATGGTGCCGGTCGCAAGCGAAAAAGTGCCCATAGAAGCTAGCCCCGCCTGCACAATTCACCCGCAGATCCTGCGCGACCCCCTGCTCGAGGCCGGCGAGCGACATGATGATCTTAAAGGTCGAGCCCGGCGCCAGCTGCGCCTGAATTGCCTTGTTCAGCAAGGGATGATCCGGGTTCTGGAGGATTGTCTGCCAGTACGCCTTGGTGAGCCGCACCGAAAACTGGTTCGGATCAAAGGTCGGCCGCGACGCCATCGCCAGGATCTCGCCCGTGTGCGGATCCATCGCCACGATCGCGCCGATCTTGCCTTCAAGCGCCTGTTCTGCCGCTTTCTGCACGTCCAGATCGACCGTCAGCCGCAGGTCCTGGCCCGGTTTTGCATACTCCTCGCCCGTGACGCCGACCTCGCGCCCATGCGAGTTCACCACCGTATCGCGCGATCCGTCCTGCCCGCGCAGGATCTCGTCATAGGCCTCTTCCACGCCCGATTTCCCGACGACATCGCCGGGCTCATAAAAGGCATATTTTGAATTGTTGAGATCGGCCTCGGAAACCTCCCCAACATAGCCGATCAGGTGCGCCATGAAGCCATCACGCGGGTACAACCGGCGCTGCTCGTCGAGCGTATCCAGCTCCGGCAGGTCGTCCCGGTGCGCCGCGATGAAAGCCTGCTCGTCCGGTGTAATGTCCTGCTTCAACGGAATCGGCTGGTACTTGGGCGCATATTGGAAGTGCCTGAGGATCGCTTCGATCTGCGCCGGTTCCATGTGCAGCCCTTGCGCGATCATGGGAAGATCATGCTGGATCGTGCCCAGCTGTTCCCGCAACAGATAGCACGTTACCGAGGGATAATTGTCGACGATCAAGCGGCCTTCGCGATCCAGGATGCGCCCGCGCGGCGCCAGCATCGGCACCTTGCGAATGCGATTCTGCTCCGCCAGCACGCGGTAGTTTTCCGCCCCCAGCACCTGCAGCCGCCACAGCCCGATGCCCAGCACCAGCAGCACCAGCGTAACGGCGTACTGCGCCGCCGCCAGCTTCACGGGGGCGACCTTCTCTTTGCGCTCGAGCTGCTCTGGGATCAAGAAAATTGTCCGCTTGCGATGTCGCCTTTAGTCTACAGCCCTGTCGAGAGCCGCCTTTCCCTGCGGCATACTTCGCTCATTGCGCCGCGGCATAACCCTCCGCCTTGTCATCCCGTAGCATCGCGGAGGGCTCTGCTGTTTCAAGCTGCCGAGCGAAGCAACAAACCGCCACAACATCAGTTGTCCTGCTGCTTGAATCGGTCCAACAACGCAAAGATCGGAATGGCCACCACCGTATTCACCGCCGCCCGGATCAGCTCGTACCCGGGCTGGAGATGCTCCGTCGCGATGCCCTGCAAATGACGACGGATGACATACAGAATCACGCTCTGCAACAGGCTCGCACTGAAGTTGATCAGCACGCGGTTGAGCACGTTCTCAACGTCCACGGTAAAGCTGAGGCTCGCCCCGATGTACCCGATAATCGTTTTGGCAATGCCATACACGCCGAACGGTTGGTCTGTCAGCGCATCCTGCACCAGCCCGATCAGCGCCCCCGTAACCGCTCCGGCACTCGGACTGCGGCGCGAGACCGCAAAAAATACCGTGGCAATCAGCGGTAGATCGAGAATATCCAGGCGCGGCGAGAGGCGCGGCAGCATCGCCCCCAGCAGGATGCACAGCAGCGGGGCAAGCACGGTCACCGCCGGATGGAAGCCGTACTGCTCGAGTTCGCCCCTTGAGGTGTAGCTGTGTTCAGGCATGCCGCGCGTCGCTTTTGAGCATATCGTGTGCTGCGCGTTCACCAAAGAGTCTGCGCTCCACCTTGTCGTTTTACGTCGTCCATACCGCCGAGCAGCACTCGCTCCTACGGAACGGCGAACAACTGCAACCTCCTTCGGTTACGATCAGGGCAGGAGACCGGCGATGCCGACGCCCTTTGAAAGTGCGCAGCTGAACCTACAGCTCTTTGAGCTTCGCCGCGAACCTGTGTTGCGGGCTGCCCGATCGTGGTTCCTTTGGGACTTCAATCCCAAAAGCCTCGCCGAGCTGGCGGCCCTGGTTCGCGGGGAACGTAACGCCGCCTTCCGCATGGTGCTCGGGTATTGGGACATGGGTGCGTCCTTAGTCACCACAGGCGCGATTGCGAGCGAGAGCTTTCTTGCCGCGCATGGCAAGATTGTCGCCGCTTATAGCAAGGTGTGGCCTTTTCTCGCAGAACTTCGCACACTTACGAAGGAACCCGACTTCTGCCGGCACATAGAAGCTGTGGTGATGTCTATGTCCAACGCTACCGAGACGCTCGCGAGACGCCGTTCGACGCTTCTCGCCGCAGCCGCAGCTCGTGCGGCCGTCGTCCCTCCTCCTTCAGAATAGAGTAGCGGGCGTTCGAACTTACCCGCAGACGATCTTCAGAATGGGCTACTTCGGCGCGGGCGCTCCCGGCGTTAAGTCCGTCGCCGGAGCCACCGCGCCCGGCGAGTACCGGTCCGGGTGCACCGCCGGTTGCGCCCTGGGCATGCCGGAGTTCGGTACCCCCGGCACAGCGCCCGCGCCCTTCCCTGCCTCCTCCGCAGCCTTTGCCGTCGCTCCAGCGGCAGCAGACTGGCCCTGCGCCGCATCCGCCGGTTTGGCGTCACCCTGCAGGCTGGGCAGGCGTTCGGCAATCAGCTCCGCCGCACGCTTGTTTTCTTCCGCGAGTGCATCAGCCTCCGCAGCGTCGGCCTGCGCTGCGGGCGGCAACTCCGTCGCCGTGCCTGTAATCACAAGCACCTCTTCCAGCTGGCGCAGGTTGGCGGCGGGCCGGATGCGCATCAGCGTGTAGGGTGGGTGCTGCGGGTCCAGGGCGATTGATTCGACAACCCCGACCGGCAGCCCCCGCGGAAACACCTGGTCGCCGCCGGAGGTGATGACCCGCTCGCCCGCCTTGATGCGCTCATCGGGGGTGAGATTGTTGATGACCACTTCACCTGTCGCTGTTCCGCGCAAAATGCCCCGCATGCGCGAAGACGCAAGAAAAACCCCTGCGCCGGAATTCGAATCATTGAGCAGCAGCAACTGCGCCGTGTGCGGCATCACATCGCGCAGCTTGCCGGCCACGCCGTCCGGTGTAATCACCGGCTGCTCCGGCGCGAGCCCGTCGGCTGAGCCCTTGTTGATCCATAACACATGCGATCGGTCCGATCCGCTCGTGCCGATGACCTGCGCGGCGACCGTCGTGGCGATGTATTGCTGCTTAAAGGCGAGTAGCCGTTGCAGGCGTCGGCCCTCGGCTGCATCTTCCGCAAAGCCGGCCTGCTCCTCGCGCAGGCGGGCAAGTTCGCCGCGCAACGCCCGATCCTGCTCGCGGGTATGGCGCAGATCCACATAGCTTGCCCAAAGGTGCCGTACCCCCGCCCCCGTAGCCGCGGCGGCGCGCTCCACGGGACCAAACGCGACCATGGTCCAGGAGCGCAACAGCGTCACCTTGTGGCTGTCCTCCGGCCCACCGAGCGCGAAGGCAGGCCGCACCGGTCGCTGCACCTGCACCGCCAGCCACAGCGTTTGCGCCAGCACCAGTGCCAGCAGCACAAGCGGATTCCTCAGTCGAGCAAAAGACTCCATGGATGCAGCCGCGTCCGGTCCTACTGCCCTTGCCGGGCTTCCACCTTAGCCGCACGCTCGTGGATCATCAGCATGCCCGCATGCACCTGGTTTCGCAGGCCAACCATGTCGCTCTGCAGATCACGGCGCAGGTCGGCAATGTCGCCTTGCATATCTTTGCGCAAGGCTGCGACCTCGGCGTGCATGTCTTTGCGAAGCCCTCCGATTTCGGTCCGGAGGTCACGCGTATCTTGCCGTTGAATGAGCACACCGAGAAACACCGCAATCGTCGGCGTCAAGGCGGAAAGAATCGCAATCGTCAGTTGGGCGGCGGGGGTCATATAGGCCTATCGCGGCAACGCCGCTACCTCATTATCTATGGAGAGCCAGGATTATCTATGGAGAGCCAGGATTGGGTATACCACTTTATGCGATCTAGCGACCTCCGCTGTTTTATGCGATCTAGCGACCTCCGCTGTCCCAAACCGAGCCACCCGCCCCACCCGTTAGCATAAACGGTGTGCCCCTCACGTTTTCGACTCCGGTACAGCACCTCAAGCGCGTGGGCGAACGCATTGCCCCGAGCCTGGTCGAGCGCGGCGTCGAAACCGTCGAGGACCTGCTCTACCACCTGCCGTTCCGCTACGAAGACCGTGCCCACCCCAAGCCGCTCGCCGACTATCAGCCGGGCGATATGGCCTCCGTTACCGGCGAGGTCCGCGGCACGGTGCTGCTGCGCACCCGCGTCAAACCCATCTTTGAGATGACCGTCGGCATCGACCCGCCCACCTCATCCACCGATGCTCCCGAATCAGGCCTACCCAATCTTCCAACCGCGCCGATCCTCGAGACGGTGAAGTGCCTCTGGTTCAACGGCACCTATCTTCGCGACCGCTTCCAGCCTGGGCAGCGCGTCGCTCTGTACGGCAAACTCGAAGGTTCCCGCTCCGGCAACGCTCTTAACGCCACCAGGGGCTCCACGAAGTGGAAGATGATTCAACCCACCTTCGAGATCCTGCCCGACGCCCACGCCACGGGCGAGCAGGCCGAGTTCGTCCACCTCGAAATGGGCCGCATCGTCCCAATCTACGAATCGCTCGGCGGCACCACACCGCTCGGCGGCAAACTCGGCTCGCGCTGGCTGCGGCGCGTGCTTTGGACGCTCTTTCACGAGCTCGAGAACACCGGCGTCGAAGCCGAGGAAACCCTGCCCCACGCGCTAAGGGAGCGCCTCGGGCTGCCCACACGCTTGCAGGCCCTGCGCGACCTCCACTTCCCACCCGCCGACACCGCGCTCGCCGACCTCCAGGCCGCCCGCACCCACGCCCACCGCCGGCTCATTTTCGAGGAGCTCTGGTATTTGGAATTGGGCCTGGAACTGAAGCGCAAGCGCATGCGCGAGCGCGAAGGAACCGCTTTCGTCACCGATGACCGGGTGCGCGCCGCGCTCAAGCAAATCCTGCCGTTCAAGCCCACCGCCGCACAGAAACGTGTGCTCGGCGAAATCGTCGCGGACATGCGCGAGCCCCGCCCCATGCGCCGTCTGTTGCAGGGCGATGTCGGCTCGGGCAAGACCATCGTTGCGTTTGAAGCCGCGCTGGTCGCCATCGAAAACGGCTACCAGGTCGCGCTCATGGCGCCGACCGAAATCCTCGCCACCCAACACTACCTTTCCGCGCGCAAGCTGTTGGCCGAGGCTACCTCGCCCAGCAAGGGCCGCGCTTACCGCATCGGTCTGCTCACCGGCTCTCTCGACGAGCGGGCCAAACGCGAAGCCCGTGGCCGTATCTTCCGCGGCGAAACCGACCTCGCCATCGGCACGCACGCGCTTGTCGAAGAAAAGGTCGACTTCGACAACCTCGGCCTCGTCATCATGGATGAGCAACACCGCTTCGGCGTGCAGCAGCGCTATCGCCTGATGCGCAAGCCCGGCCCGAACGGCATGGCTACCGAGCCCGACGTGCTCGTCATGACCGCCACGCCCATCCCGCGCACCCTGGCGCTCACCATCTACGGCGATCTTGAAGCCAGTGTGCTCGACGAGCTGCCCCCCGGCCGCACCCCGGTCACCACCCGCCGCATGCCCGCCGCGCGTGCCGAGGAGGTGTGGGCCTTCGTCCGCAAGCAGGTGACTGCCGGGCGGCAGGCCTATATCGTCTGCCCCGTCATCGAAGGCGGCAAGGAGGATGAACCGGAGCTGGATTTCGCACAGGAAGACGGCAGTGGAAAGGGTACTCCAGCCAAGCCGTCCACCAGGCGACCCAAACTGCGCTCCGCCGTCGAGGTCTACGAAGAACTCCGCACCGGCGCCCTTCGCGAGCTGCGCCTCGGCCTGCTCCATGGCCGTATGAACGCCGATGAGAAGGAGGTCGCCATGGCGCGCTTCAAACGCCGCGAGATCGACGTCCTCGTCTCCACCACGGTCATCGAGGTCGGCGTCGATGTCCCCAACGCCACGGTCATGGTCATTGAACACGCCGAGCGCTTTGGCCTGGCGCAGATGCACCAGCTGCGCGGCCGCGTGGGCCGTGGCAAAGCCAAAAGCTTCTGCGTATTACTCACCGGCGAGCACATCACCCCGGAAGCGGAGGCCCGGCTCGAAGCCATGGTCAGCACCCAGGACGGGTTCGCTCTCGCCGAGTTCGATCTCGCCCAGCGCGGCCCCGGCGAGTTCTTCGGCACCCGCCAGGCCGGGCTTCCCGATCTCCGTGTGGCCGACCTGGCCCGCGATCGCAAGCTGCTCGAATGGGCCAAGCTCGAAGCCGGCCGCTTCGCCGAAGCGCCCGACCCCGCCATCGGCCCCGAAGAACGCTCCGCGGTGTGGGCCCGGCTGAAGCTCCAGTGGCAGCGGCGCTACGGCCTGGTTGAAGCTTGATGCGTCCCGTTCGTATGAAGAGAACAACGGCCCCGGCTTGCTTTTCTTTTTGTCATTCCCATAGGGAACCTGCTCTTCTACCGCATCAGAGACGACCCTTCACCCAGCGATTGCGACCTGTAACCCCGGCGCCAGCACCTGCTTCTTGGGTCCCCGCTTACGCGCCACCAGCAGACGGATGCGGTCCAGCATCTCGGCCGCGGTGCACGCGCCCTTGGGCAAAAAGGCATCCGCCGCCGCCGCCCGGTCGAAGTTCGACACCATGCCGGAAACCAAGAGCGCCGGCAGGGACGGATGCAGCAGCTTGGCCCGCCGTGTCAGTTCATTGCCGTCCATCCCGGGAAGCACGAGATCCGCCAGCAGCAGGTCGATGCTGCCCGGCATGGCCTCCTGCAGGTGCTCAAGCGCCGCCGCGGCCGTCGTCATGGCCAACACGCGGTAACCGCGGGTTTCCAGCATAAACTTCCGGATCGACAGGACCTGCTCATTGCCGTCCACACACAGAATGGTTTTACGAGGGCGCATGCGTTCTTGTTCTCCTGCCGGGCGTAATCCGGCCTGCTACGCCGGCAAGCCTTAGGCAGGCCGGCATGAAATCTTTTGGGCGAGCGCTGGCGGTCGCGCCACGGGGCACGTTCACCATTCAGGCCGTCTGCTTGTAGCACCCTCTTCGGGCGCAAAGTCTTACTCGTGCCCGAGGAACCCCCGGCGGCACGGATGCGGTCTTCCCTCAGCTCCCGAAAAACCTCATGCCGAACGGCAGACGCAATGGGGCGAGCGGGCTGGAGTCCGCAGTGTTTGCTGAAATTTTCAGCGAATTTCGTTCAAAACTCGTTAGGCAAACCGAGTTTCCTTTTCCCCTTCGATTGCCTGAGCATACGGAGACGAACCACGGACGGCAACCCCCGGAAATGCACAAAGATTCACGGTTTGTATATCCCCAATCCACCGACTTGTAGTGAACCATTGGTGGTATTGACGATTTGGGTTCTCTGCCTGTGCAAAAGCACCTCACAACGGCAAGCGAAACCGCCCCTCGGCCACAAAGATTGTGCGCCCCGCCACAAAGACATCGGTGATCCGCTCCCCAACCAGGCTTGCCTGCACCGTCAAACGACTCGGCCGCAGCATCTCGACCCCTTGCCGCAGCGTCACCGGCACCGCAGGCTCCACCAGACGGTGACGCACCAACCAGGCGATGCAGGGTCCAGCCGCCGATCCGGTCGCGGGGTCTTCGCCCCCATACCACTGCATGCGCGCCCGCCATCCGGCCCCGTCCGGCTCTGGCGCAATGCAATAAAACCAGCGGATCCCCAGCGCGCGCAGCCAGGCCGAGGCCTCCCGCTGCGGAATCGCCAGCCGCTCCAGAGCCGCCACCGACCGGAGCGCCACGATGCAAAAGGGATTGCCGGTGGACACCGTCTGCGGCGGAAAGCCGTCCAGCAGATCGGCCGCGGGCACTCCCAAAACGGCGGCTACTTCAGCCGCTTCGTACACAGCCCCGAACTCGGGATCAGGCTGTCGCATGGAACCGTAGAGCCCAGCGGCATCCAACCCAGCGGCATCCAGTCCAGCGCCACCCGCCGGCTCTTCGGCATCGAAGCGCACCGGAATTGCTCCAATCTGGAGCCGCAGGGTCACCACGGCCGCGCCTTGTACCGGCCCATGATGCGCGCGCAGCCAGCTTGCCGTACCGAGCGTCGGATGGCCGGCAAAGGGCAACTCTTCTTGGGTCGTGAAGATGCGCACGCGCACCCCCTCACGGCGATCCTCTTCCGGATCGTCAGCAGGCAATACGAAGGTCGTCTCGGAAAGATTCGTCTCCCGTGCCAGGGCCTGCATCTGGTCCGTGCTCAAGCCGCGGCCATTCGGAAAGATCGCCAAAGGATTGCCTTCGAGCGGCCTGTCCGCAAACACGTCCACCACCGCATATGCCAGATCTTCCGTCATGGCTCGATCTTAGCGAGCCGCATCCCAACACCCCATCAAAAAATGCATGGTTGACAGCCGCCCCGCGCATCCGTACTTTAAGAGGACCGCAACGGGGATAACCCGCCCTGCGCTGATGTTGCATCAGCGGCGGTTCAAGCTTCTGCCCCCATGCGCCTCGCCTCCATCCCGGCTTTCCTTTGCATCGGCTCCTCATGCGTCTGCACCCGTTGCGGCCGCTGTCGGGCATTCCAGGTGCCGGTGAGTAGACGAGCGAAAGCGAGCGATTAGGGGCAACACCAGTCTCGCCAAGCAAATCAGACCCACCCAGGCCGCTGCCGGGTGGGTCTTTTACTGCACTGCCCCTTCCACCTTTTGCCCACTCCCCGCGACGGAATGACGAAGTTTGAATCCAATCGGCTGTAACCTCAGTGCGAAAGCTCAGTTCGACCGCATCTGAACCACTTGGAAACATCTGGTAATACTCTGGAGCCCATGCTCCGAGCCAAGCCGTAGAAAGGCAGAATCGATGTCACTCCGCATCAACGACGTTGCCCCGGACTTCACCGCTGAGACCACACAAGGCCCCATTCACTTCCACGACTGGATCGGCGATAGCTGGGCTGTGCTTTTCTCCCACCCCAAGGATTTCACGCCCGTTTGCACCACCGAACTGGGAGCCATGGCGAGTCTCGAGGGCGAGTTTGCCGCCCGCGGCGCCAAGGTCATCGGTCTTTCGCTTGACCCCGTCGAAAGCCATGCCAAATGGGCTCAGGACATCGAGGATGTTGGCGGTCACGCGGTGAATTATCCCATGATTGGCGACCCCGAACTGAAGGTTGCCAAGCTCTATGACATGCTCCCTGCTGAAGCCGGCGACATCGAAGGCGGTCGCACTGCCGCCCACAATGCCCCTGTCCGCACCGTCTTCGTGATCGGGCCGGACAAGCGCATCAAGCTGCACCTCGCCTATCCCATGACAACGGGCCGCAACTTCCACGAGGTGCTCCGCGTGCTCGACTCCATGCAACTCACAGCCAAGCACAAAGTTGCCACCCCAGCGAACTGGAATGTGGGCGACGACGTCATCATCACAGGTGCCGTCTCCAACGACGAAGCTGCGATCAAGTTCCCCGGCTACAAAACAGTCAAGCCGTATCTGCGCACAACCGCGCAGCCGCAGTAAAGCAGGAATTAGGGAACAGGGACTAGGGACACTAAAAGGGCTGCTCGAATCCCTGTTCTCTACTCCCTAATCCCTGCCCTCCCAGGGCACCGGTGGCGAAGTGGCTAACGCGCTGGTCTGCAAAACCAGTATTCGTGGGTTCGATCCCCACCCGGTGCTCCATCGCAAGCTGTCTCAGCTCTTCTCAACCAAGACTTTCTAGCTGAATCCACTAGCTGTGGACGACCGGCCCGCCTCCCAAGCGGTGTCAGGTTCCATAAAGTGGATCGGCACTCCCGGTCTCGATAAAACGATTTCGGTGTACGCGCGCTCGTCCATCCTGCGCCAATTCGGCTTGTCACCGAAATTTCTTTTGACCCTCATCCCACAAAGGTGGTAGCTTCCGCTCTAGACGATCCCTGCTAGCTCGATGGCGAGACGTTCCGCGGCACACAGATGCCGCATCGTTTTCCCTGGTTTTTTTAGGCGCACCCGCCATCCTGCTTTGGTCACGAACTCCGCGATGTACCGGCCCCGAACGCACCGTCAGTCTTGCAGATCCATCGAGCGCTCCCTGAGTCCTTCCGCGCCTTTCCCCTGCGCACGTCCAAGATGGCGGTTTGTACGTGCGTTCCGGGCCCCTGCATTGCTCCACGTGACGTTTTTAAACTTTTTCGGACCATAAGCAGGAGCTCTCCCATGAAGGACCAGAATCAAAAAGGCGCATCCCCCAGCGCCGATATCTCCAACACACAAAATCCAGAGAGCCGGAAGCTGGATCGCCGTAATTTCCTTCGCACCAGCGGCTACGCCGGCCTTGGATTGGCCGGTGCCGCGATCGTGGCCGCCGATCTGGGCGTGCTCGACGGCGTCAAGGGCAACGGTGCACTGCACCTTGGCCCCGCTCCGGTACATGCCGCCGGTTTCACCGCAACGGATATTGAAGTGCTGCAGTTTGCGCTGAATCTCGAGTACCTCGAAGCGGAGTTTTACAGCTACGCCGTCACGGGCAAGTCGCTCGAAGATAATGGCGTTCCGGTTACGGGCGGCATCGGCAAGGTCGGCCCCACCACCGGTGGCTACAAGGTGCCATTCAGCTCCTTCAACAGCAACGGGCCAATCAAAGCGGTCACCGAGCAGCTCATGCGCGATGAAGTGGATCACGTCCTGCTGCTCCGCTCGGCGCTCGGGGCGGAGTACACCATTTCCAAGCCCTCCATCAAGTTGGATGTGCTTGGCCAGATGAGTTCCCTGCCGACCTACCTCACGCTGGCGCGTGATTTCGAGGTGACCGGCGTCTCAGCGTATGGCGGAGCGGCCACGCTTTTGAGCCCGGCAGCCCTCCAGACCGCTGTCCAGATCGCCCTGGTCGAGGCCTTGCACTCCGGCAACATCCAGCTGCTTTGCAAGCAAAATGACCTCTCGATCTCACCCGTCGACGCGCTGGACATCGTGCCCCCGCCGGCTGGCTTCAACTACTTCGACGATTCCCCCAACACCTCGCTTGCGGTCATTCGCAACACGAGCGAGGTTCTCAAGATCGCCTACCAGACCATGACGACCGGCGCCCACAAGGGCGGCTTCTTCCCCAACGGCTTCAATGGAGCGATCAACACGATCTAACCGCAACCCACCCCGCATGGGCCGTTGTCCTTGGCCCATGCGCCTCGGGTTCCACGTCTTTTCGGGCCCGCAGTTTTGCGCCAAGCCGACTGCGATCTGTTGCACTGCTTCTTCGCACTTTGAAGGTTTCACCACTTACCTGTTTGTTTTGGAGACTCCATGACCGCCCTGCGCCTTTTGCTAGCAGGGGTCGCTTTCTCGACCCTTGCCTCCACCGCCGCCTTCGCCGACGACTTCCATTTCAGCTTCGGCACCACGGCCGATCCGTTTAGCGGTTCCGGCACCTTCACCGCCACCTCCGAGGGCAATGGCGAATACCTCGTCACCGCCATCACCGGTACAACGGACACCGGCAACGGCGTCAATCGTCCCATCCAAAGCCTGCTGCCCATAGGCACCTTTCCTACCTTGGACAACGGCGGCTACCTGCCTTCGAACGACAATCTGCTCTTCTTCCCAAGCGTCAATGAGAGCAACTTCGACTCGGGTGGCGTCTCCTACATGCTCGGCAATGGCGCCCAAATCAACTTGTACAACGGGGGCGGCGCCGATGACGCGTTGTTGGAACGCTCCGGTGGCGCGATCGTCTTCGAAAACGTCGATGTCATGGTCACCTCCAACGCGGTCACGCCGGAGCCGGGCTCCATCGCCCTCTTTGGCACGGGTCTGCTGGGTATGGCCGGCATCATGCGCCGTCGCCTCTTCGCCTAAGTTAGTGGCCCGCCATGTAGTGTCCTCTCGGCTGGAGCGAACAGCTTCCTCGTTTGCGCAGCGAAGAGACCTGCAGTGCCGCTAGCCCGGGAATGACAACTGGACGCAACGGTTGTGCCGCTCAGCTTGTGACCAACCAGATGTGAGAAGACAGAGAAAGCCACCCCAACCCGGGTGGCTTTCTCTGTCTTCCGCCTTGCTTTTCATCGACCCGCGACTCGGAACGTCGTGAAGAGGCAGTGCCCTCGTGAGTTTCTCGTTAAATCGCCGTCCGAACCCTCGGCGGAGACGCTAGAATCGGGCCTGTATGCCCCTGCTGAAGGTATTGATCCTGGCCATTGTCCAAGGCCTCGCTGAACTGTTGCCTGTTTCAAGCTCCGCACACGTCGTCGTCGCGGAAAAGCTGATGGGGCTCGATCCCTCCTCCCCGGCCATGACCCTCATCCTCGTTATGCTGCACACCGGCACGATGTTTGCGGTCATCTTCTATTTCTGGAATCAATGGAAGCGCGCCTACTTTGCAACCTCCGACGCGTTCAAGCGCTTCGTCATCCGCGCCGTCTGGGCCACCGTGCTCACCGCGATGATCGGGTACCCGATTATCGAAATTATCCAGAAGACCGCCTTCAAAGGCACGCCCAAGGCCGAGATCGAACTGCTCTTCTCCCGCCTGGATCTAATTGCCGCGGCTTTATTTTCGGCCGGCGTGCTGATCCTCATCGCGGGTCTGCGGGAGCGTGGCCGCGAGGAGCTCGTCAGCCGCAGCGCCTACGAGCGTGCCGCGTCCCGCTCCGGGGAAAACGTCACCTTTGCCCAGGCCGGCTGGATGGGCGCCGTGCAGGGGCTTGCCCTGCCGTTCCGCGGCTTCTCGCGCTCCGGCTCCACCATCTCCACGGGCCTGCTGACTGGCGCCAACCGCGAGCGTGCCGAGCGCTTCTCCTTCGCCTTGGCCGTCATCCTTACCCCCGCGGTCATCGGCCGCGAGGCAGTGCGCCTCGTCAAAGCCTCGCACGAAGCCACCGTCACCGGAGTACCCGTCAATCTACACGACAGCATCGCCTACTCCCTGATCGGCATGGCGCTCAGCTTCTTCGCCGGCCTGGCCGCGCTGCGCTGGCTGAGTTCCTGGTTGGAAAGCGGTCGTTGGTGGCTCTTCGGGGTGTATTGCATTTTAGCCAGTGGGGTTGTGTTGTATTTGCACTTCCACCCTCAGTTTTTTATGCATGCCGGAGTGCTCTAACAGCGGAGGTAACCAACAACCTCTTTAAGGTTTTAACCCCTGGCACCGCCGTCGTTGGACTCACGTCTGTTGACAATCTTCTTGCTATACAGCATGCTGTATAGCAAGGGATTGCATGGCGCCATTTACAAAAGCAAGAGTTTTCATGAGCGGGCGGAGTCAGCACGTCACCATACCGGCGGAGTATCGCTTCCCGTGTGAGGAGGTGTATGTTCGCCGCGATGCGCAAACCGGTGATCTTATCCTGTCTCAATCGGCCGCCATCGACTGGGAAAATGTTTACGCTGCTCTCGATCATGCCGAGTTCCCAGATGACTTTCTAAGCGACCGCGCACAGGACGCTCCCGCCATCCGAGAAGAGCTGTGATCCAGCTTTACATGCTCGATACAAACATGATCAGCTACATCGTCAAAGGCCGCTCGACGCTTGCCCGTGGACGCTTAGCAGAGCTCTCGCTTGAGCAAACAGCTTGCATTTCCGCCATTACGGAGGGTGAGCTTCTGTATGGTCTCGCTAAGTCGGGCAGTACTGCTTTACGTCGAAGTTCTTTGGAATTGCTTCTAAGCCGCGTCAAGGTACAGCCTTGGGGACGGGATGCCGCGGCTTCTTATGGTTCGCTTCGCGCAAAGCAGGAGGCTATAGGAAAGACCTTGAGCTCTCTGGATATGCAGATTGCGGCTCATGCTGTTGCCCTAGGAGCGGTCCTTGTGAGCAATGACCGAGCATTTCAGCACGTGCCCGATCTAGCCGGACTGCAAAACTGGGCTACCGACCTCGCATCGGCCTAAAAAGGCTCTATCTCATCATCGACTGGACCAGCATCAAGCCCGCGTATAGCGCCAGGCCCACCACACTAACGGCACCTGCAGCGGCAAACGCGCCCACAAGGCCCACAGCGGCACTGGCCGATACCGCGCCGCATGCTGCACCATCCACACATTCGCCGGCATCACCGCAATCAGCAGTACAACCAGTCCCCATGCCGCAAGGCGACGGGTCGGCGGCAGCAGAAGGCCCAGGCCACCGGCCATCTCCGTGGCACCCGAAAGCAGCACCAGGGCGCGAGGCGCAGGCAGGTACTCCGGCATGATGCCCAGGTACACGCGCGTGGCGACGAAGTGCCCCGCCCCGGCAACGACATAAAGGCAACCCATCGCAAATCGGCCTGCGGTCATTCTGTCCTCAACACCGCGCAGCAGAAAGGGCAGCCAAAGCCGCCCCCTTTCCGCTCAAAAGTTATTTGTTACTTGCTGGCCAGCGCATCCCGGTGATTCCTTACATAATCATGCGAGTTGTTGATGTGCGCCTGCTGTTCGGTAAGCAACTGGCGAACCGGCAGCGGCAGGTCTTTCTCCAACGCTTCCTTATAGGCCTTCTTCGCCACATCCTCACCCTGCTCCGAAGTTGCCAGCAGCTGGTGATCGTTCCCCAGTCCGAGCTGGGCTTTCAGGTCACCCCACACGCGGTGCACGGTACCGGTCGTCGTGCCGGACTCCTTCACATCGGCCATCCCCGCACGATGCAGCTCATTTTCCAGCTCCGCCCGGAAGTTCGCGCGCTTCAAGCTTTCCGCAAGAAAATAGCGCTTCAGGGTTTCATCTTTCAAATGCTCGCCGATATCGGCAAAGCCCTTCTGTCCATCGATCAACACCTTGATCACACCCAGCAAGACCTGCTCGGTGTCTTTGTTCTTATCCGATCCATCCAACTCGTTTGCCATCGTCGTCTCCTGTCTCTGTCCATCCTGAAATTTGTCTCTGAAAACCAAGCCGGCCAGCGAGTCGCGCATCAAAAGCTGACAAACCGCCGCTAAAGAGCCCCACTCGGTCAATCCGGCCCAGCCGCACAAACGGCAGCAGTGTTCTCCTGAAAGGATGCGCGGAGGCCATCGGGCGTTTGCCTTCCGGTAAGAACTTCAGCACGGTCTCGGTGGAACGGAAGCCATGGCCGTGGTTCAAGAGGGTTCCCCCTCCGGCAGCTTGGCTAGAACAGTCAAGAAGACAACCGCCGGCAAAGCCCGGTGTGGCAAAATGGAGGTGCTCTGGTGTTTGCCCTCGCTGCGTCGCCGCGTCTTCCGCGCGCCAGCCCCTTCGCGTATCCCATCCATGAAGTCGCAACGCCTTGTGTATGCGCCCACGCCCAGTCGCCGGCTGAATGAGGTCGTTGGCCTCGCCGTCCTGGCCGCCGCTGTCCTTCTTCTCCTCGCCCTGGCTACCTACAACCCCGCCGACCCGTCGTTTGACACCGTGGGTGGCGGCCTCAATCCCGCCCATCCCGCGCACAACTGGACCGGTCTGCTGGGTGCCTACCTCGCCGACCTGGTCTTGCAGACGATGGGCGCCGCCACACTGCTGATGCCCTTTGCCCTGGGCCGCGTCGGCGTCTCCTGGATGCGTTCGCGCAAGGTGGGCGCCGGCTGGACGAAAGCTGCCGGCCTGCTACTTTGGCTGCTCTTCGCACCGGCTGGGCTGGCGCTTTTGCCGCTGCGCTTCAATTGGAAGGGCGCCTTGCCCCTCGCCGGCGTCGAAGGCCGCGTGCTTGCCGATACGCTCATACACCTCTTCAACGCCCCGGGAGCCGCCGTGCTGACCGGGCTCATGGTGGCCCTGTCGTTGTATCTGGCCACCAGCTTCACCATGGGAACTGCACCCGAGTGGTTCACCGGCCACTTCGCATTTCTGCGTACCGGCCGTGAACAGTTGGTCGCCTGGCGCCACGGACGCGCCGACACCGCGGAGCCTCCCGCGAGCGAGTTCACCTCCACCCGCGACCGCCCCGCCACCGAGGCTGCTGGAGCCGAGGGGACCCCCAGCAACTCCCTTCTCGCCAGTCTGCTGCGCCTCTTCACCCGCCGCAAAGAAACGCCCCTCCTCGAGGCCACCGCCTCCCACGGCCACCCCGCACCCGGGGAGGAATCCGTTTGGGGCGGCATGCCGCGCACCCGCGTCGACGCCCACACGCTCACCGGTCTGGCCGCCGCCAACGCCGCCGCCGCCCCTTTCGCCGCGCAACTCGCCGCAGCGGCTGCCCCCCTGCGCACCGGGGAGTTCGAATCCGAACGCCCCTTCCAACACATGGAATCCGGCGCTCACCCGGATGCCCGTGCCAAGCCGGTTGACCCCGCACCTGGCCCGGCCGCAACGCAGCCCCTATTCGTGGAAAGCCCTTCGCCCGCCAATCGCGGGGAAGACGACGGCTGGCTCGATGCTCCCGAGCGCCGCTCCTTCACGCCCATCCTTGCCCCGTCCATGGCAGCAGCTGCGGTCGGCGGCCCACAGCTCGTCAAGCGTGCGTCGGCGGTGCCCGTGCCCGAACCCTCGCCCTTCCCGATGCCTTCACCCTTTCCAGACCCCGCCCCCCAGCCCGTCCCTTCGTCCCCTGAAGTACCCGTCGCCCCGCCGGTAGCGCTTGCAGCCACGCGGGAGCGCGCCGCCCCCTCCTCACGCCCGGCGACCGCTGCCGGCGCTCCCTTCCCCTCACCCACCGCCGACATCCGCGCCCAAAACATCGCCTTCGGCGAGCGCGCCGACGCCCACCAGCTGCGTGGCTTCCAGCCCGTCAAGTCCATCAAGGGCTACGAGCTGCCGCCCTCCACGCTGCTTCACGCCAGCGAGGGCCAAACCGTTGTCCGCGAGGACGCCCTGCGCGCCGAAGCCCAGGTGCTCGTCGAAAAATGCGGTGAATTCGGCGTCGCCGGCCGTGTCGAACAGATCAATCCCGGCCCTGTCGTCACCACCTTCGAGTTCCGCCCCGATGCCGGCGTCAAATACTCCCGCGTCACAGGCCTGGCCGATGACCTTTGCCTCGCCATGGCCGCCGAATCCATCCTCATCGAGCGCATGGCGGGCAAATCCACCGTCGGCATTCAGGTGCCCAACATCGAACGCGAAACCATCTGGCTTCGCGACGTCGTCGAAAGTGAAGGCTTCGCCGCCACCAAATCCAAGCTGCCCATCGCGCTCGGCAAAGACATCGACGGCCGCATCGTCACCGCCGACCTCGCGTCCATGCCCCACGTCCTCATCGCCGGCTCTACCGGTTCGGGTAAATCGGTCGCTATCAACGCCATGATCATGAGCGTGCTCTTCCGTTCCACCCCCGAACAGGTGCGCATGATCCTCGTCGACCCCAAACGTGTCGAACTCGGCATGTACGAGGGCATCCCGCACCTCTTCACGCCCATCATCACGGAAGCCAAACTCGCCGCGAACGCGCTGAAGAACGCCGTCCGCGAAATGGAACGCCGCCTGAAGCTGCTCGCCGCCAACCACGTTCGCAACATCGACCAATTCAACAAGCTCTTTGAAGTCGGCTCCGAGTACCTCTTCGAGGACCGCAACCAGGAACCGCTGCCCTACATCATCATCGTCATCGACGAACTCGCCGATCTCATGATGCTCGACCGCGCCAACGTCGAGGAGGCCATCACGCGCCTTGCCCAGATGGCCCGCGCCGTCGGCATTCACCTCGTGCTCGCCACCCAGCGGCCGTCCGTTGATGTCATCACCGGCCTGCTCAAAGCCAACGTCCCCACGCGCATGAGCTTCCGCCTCGCCACCAAAATCGACTCACGCACCATCATCGACACCAACGGCGCCGAGTCGCTCTTGGGCCGCGGTGACATGCTGTTCCTTCCCCCCGGCACCAGCCGCCTGCAGCGCGTCCACGCCCCGTTCGTCACCGAAAAAGAGATCGCTGCCGTCACCGCCTTTTGGAAGGCCCAGGGCGAGGCCGAGTACGTCGAAGGCTTCCTCGAAGGCCCCAAAGACGAAAAATCTGACGACGGTTCCGGCTCCGCCAACCAGGGCGAAGAGGCCGACGCCATGTTCGACGACGCCGTTCGTCTGGTCTTCGAGTTCGGCAAAGCGTCAACGAGTCTTTTGCAACGCCGCCTACGCATCGGCTACGGCCGCGCCGCCCACCTCATCGACATGATGGAACGCGACGGCCTGGTAGGCCCCGCCGACGGCTCGAAACCCCGCGAACTCCTCAAACCACCAAGCTACTTCAGCGAAGTCGACGCCGCCATTCACTAAAGCGCCTAACCCTAAAACGTGTCATCTCGACCGAAGCAGGACAGCTCCACCGTCCTGCGCAGTGGAGAGACCTGCAGCTGGAGCTGCTACTGCCTCCAGCGGCTTACCCCAGTCTTCACTCAAATCAACCCAAGCCGGGTTTTCGCGCAAAATCAGCGTGATCTTCTTACTGCGCGACCAGCGCTTTAGCTGCTTCTCGCGTGCAATCGCCACCTCAGGCGTAGCATACCGCTCAAAGTGAACAAGCCTGTGACATTGGTACTGACGAGAAAAGCCGTCGTACACATCGTTCTTGTGCTTCCAGACACGACTCTCTATGGCTGACGTGAAGCCGATATAAAGCGTACGGCTGCGGCTCGCGATGATGTACACATAAAGGTCTTCTCGCGCATGCCGTCCATTGCAGTCGAACCAGAAATGCAGGTCTCTCCACTACGTGGAACGATACTGCTTGTTCCACTCCGGTCGAGATGACACTTCTGGGTAGTGCTAGAACTGTTCCCACATGGCTTACAGCTTTGTCAACTCGACCGAAGCAGGACAGCTTCACCGTCCTGCGTAGTGGAGAGACCCGCAGTTCAGCGTTCCACAACGTGTCATCTCGACCGAAGCGAACGGCTTTATCGTTCGCGTAGTGGAGAGACCTGCAGGTTTGCCGCATCATGGCTAATACCAAAGGCGTAACTGCTCCAGCAAGTCCTACACACCCGCATCCAACTCGACATGCCCCATGAGTTCCAAACCGAACAGTGGCTCCCCTTCCCCCGCGACCTGGTCTTCGCCTTCTTCGCCAACCCCGCCAACCTGCCGCCCCTCATGCCGCAATGGCAAAAGGCGCGCATCGACGAGATGACCCTGGTACCCCCGCCGCCCCGCCCAGCAGGCACCCGGGAGTTCCCCGGCACCGCCGCCGGCAGCGGCACAAAGCTCCTGATCACCGCCCGTGGCATCCCATTCTTACCCTTACGCCAGCCCTGGGAAGCCCTCATCGGCGACTTCCGGTGGAACCAGGGCTTTTGCGACCTGCAGGTCAAAGGTCCCTTCGCCTACTGGCACCACTGCCACTCCGTGGCCGACGCCCGCTCTGCCACAGCCGGAAATCAGGGCAAACCCGGCACCCTCGTGCGGGATCACGTCACCTACGCCCTGCCTTTGGAGCCCCTAAGCCGCCTCGGCCTGCCAGTAGCACGCGCCGCCCTGCGCGCCCTCTTCCGCTACCGCCAAGCCCGCGCCGCTGCACTGCTACCGCAATTTGCTCAAAGCGTCGTCTAGCCGGGAGTCGGATACCCGAACCACCGCACACTTCCGCCGCCCGATAGGTAGGCTTCACGCCTACCAAGAAGCACAGGAACTATCGAATCAACTACGACTCTCTTACGCAACGACCGGCTTGCGCAACAATGGCCGTACCCGCTCCAAAGCTGCTTCCGCCGTCATGCCATACCGCACCCGCAGATCCTCCACCTTGCCATGCTCGATAAACTGGTCAGGCCAGCCCACACGCACTACCGGCGTGTCGAGTTCCGCCTCATTCAGCGCTTCCAGCACCGCCGAGCCAAACCCGCCGGCGAGCACATGGTCTTCCATCGTCACCAGCAGCTCGCACCGCCGCGCGTACGCACAGAGACACGCCGCGTCCACCGGCTTCGCAAAACGCGCGTTGATCACCGCGACGCTATATCCCTCAGCCTCCAGCTCGCGCGCCAGTCGTTCCGCCTCCGGCAGCATCGCTCCAAGCGAAAATACAGCCACATCGCCGCCATCCTGGATGACCTCGGCCCGGCCAATCGCCAACGCCTCCGGTTGCGCCTTCAGCACCGCTCCAGGCCCCGTTCCGCGCGGATAGCGGATCGCACTCGGTCCCTCATGCACCAGCGCCGTATACATCATGTCCTGCAGCTCGTCTTCGTCCTTCGGGTCCATGTGGATCAGGTTCGGCACGCCCCGCAGATAGCTGATATCGAACAACCCATGGTGCGTCGGCCCATCATCGCCGCTCAACCCACCGCGATCCATGCAGAAGACCACCGGCAGATTCTGCAATGCCACATCGTGCACAATCTGATCGAACGCCCGTTGCAAAAACGTCGAGTAAATCGCACAGAATGGCCGATACCCCTTCGTCGCCATGCCCGCCGCAAACAGCACCGCATGTTCTTCCGCGATGCCTACATCGAAGTAGCGATCCGGATGCTGTGGCCGGAACAGATCAAGCGCCGTGCCATTCGGCATTGCCGCGGTAATCGCCACTACTTTGCGGTCATTGTCCGCCAGCCGCGTCAGGCTTTCCGCAAAGATCTCCGAGTAAGTCTTCTGCCCCACCGCTTTGGTCTCACCCGTCTCCGGATCATATGGCCCCAGCCCGTGAAACTTCTTCTGCTTCTCAAGCGCCGGTCCAAACCCGCGCCCCTTCTGCGTCAACGCATGCAGCACCACCGGACGATTTTGCGTCTTCAAAAACTTCAACGTCTCAACCAGCAACGGCAGGTTGTGCCCATCGACCGGGCCATAGTAATTCAGCCCAAACTCCTCAAAGATCATGCCCCGGCCGACGATGCCCTTCGCCGCCTCCTCCGCCTTGCGCGCGATATGCCGCGCCGCCTTGCCGCCGAACTTCTCCACCAGCCCCGTCACGCGCTCATGGAGGTTGACATAGGTCGGATTGGTCGCAATCTTATGGAAATACTCAGCAATCGCGCCCACATTCTTGTCGATCGACCACTCGTTATCGTTCAAGATAATGATCAGCCGTTTCGTCTGTGCGGCCACGTTATTTAGTGCCTCATAGCTGATGCCATTCGTAAACGCCGCATCCCCGGCCAGCACCACGACGTTCTCATCGCCGCCGCTCATATCGCGCGCCACGGCCATGCCCAGCGCCGCGCTCAGCGCCGTGCCCGCATGCCCCGCGCCAAAGCTGTCATGCTCGCTTTCCGTCCGCAGCATGAAGCCGTTCAGCCCGCCCGGCTGCCGAATCGTATCGAACAGGTGTTCGCGCCCGGTCAGCAGCTTGTGCACATAGCTCTGGTGGCTCACGTCGAAGACAAAGCTGTCGCGCGGCGTATCGAACACATAGTGCATCGCCAGGGTCAGCTCCACGACGCCCAGATTGGGCCCGATATGCCCGCCCGTTTTGGCCACGCCGCGGATCAACCGCTCGCGAATCTCCTCCGCCAGCCGCTCCAGCTCCACCGGGCTGAGCCGTTTCACATCCGCCGGCGACTTGATCTTGCTTAAATACTCACTCATCCCAAACCCACCGGCCAGCGAACAGCACCCCAAAAGCATTGGATGCCGACACACAGCAACTCAACCATCCATCGTATCAACGGACGGTGCGGGCGGGCCTTCGGTTCAGTTGACGCGTGTGTGGCGCGAGTGATCTGAGGTAGTCCATCGATTCTGCAAAGCTCTGATTTAAGATAAAACCGCTAACGGCGATGTTTGCGAAAGGAAACCAATGCACGACATCTTCACCGTCGGTGTTCCGCTGATTGCCATTCTCGCAGGCATCTTGCTAGATCGCTCCGACACAAAAGAGCTGCGGGCTTATATGGACGGCCGTTTTGACAAGCTTCGGGCTGAACTCGATGCGGTACGGTCCGAAATGCGGGGGCGATTTGATGCCGTGGATGCAGAACTTCGCTTCTTTCCTGGCCACACCGGGAAGCTCGAAGGACGCCTGGATGAGCTCTCAAAAAATCGTTAAAGGTTTGTGAAAACCTACTCCTCCGCCCGCAAGCTGGCAATCACACTAAAATCCTCCAACGTCGTCGTGTCTCCCTGCACATCGCCGGTCGTCGCCAACTCCCGCAGCAGCCGCCGCATAATCTTGCCTGAGCGCGTCTTCGGCAGCGCCGGCGTGAAGCGCAGGTCATCCGGCCGCGCCAGCCCGCCGATCTCCTTGCCGACCCATTGCCGCAGCTCCTGCTTCAGCGCCTCGCTTGGCGCGCACCCGCCCTCAAGCGACACAAACGCCGCGATCGCCTGACCCTTCATCTCGCATGGCCGGCCCACAACCGCGGCCTCCGCCACCTTCGGGTGCGCTGCCAGCGCCGACTCGATCTCCGCCGTGCCCAACCGGTGCCCACTCACGTTGATCACGTCGTCCACGCGTCCCATCAGCCAGAAATAACCATCCTCGTCGCAACGCGCGCCGTCCCCGGTGAAATACACCCCCGGCACCTCGGAAAAGTAGGTATCCACGAAGCGCTGATGGTCGCCCCAGATCGTGCGTGCCATCGACGGCCACGGCTTCGCGATCACCAGCAGGCCACCCTGCCCCGCCGGCACCTCGTTCCCTGACTTGCTCACAATCTTCGGAACAATCCCAAAAAACGGCTTCGTCGCCGACCCCGGCTTCGTCGCCACCGCCCCTGGTACCGGCGCAATCATGTGCGCCCCGGTCTCCGTCTGCCACCAGGTATCGACGATCGGGCAGCGCTCGTGGCCGATCTCGCGGTGGTACCACATCCAGGCCTCGGGATTGATGGGTTCGCCCACCGTGCCCAACAACCGCAGGCTTGCCAGTGAATGTTTGTGTACCCAATCCGCGCCCCACTTGATAAAAGCCCGGATGGCCGTCGGCGCCGTGTAGAAAATCGATACTTTGTGACGATCGATCAGCTGCCAATAGCGGTCCGGCTCAGGCCAGTTCGGCGCGCCCTCATACAGCAACACCGTCGCCCCGTTCGCCAGCGGCCCATACACCACATAGCTGTGCCCGGTGATCCACCCGATGTCGGCCGTGCAAAAATACACATCCTCATCCCGCATATCGAAATTAATCTTTGTCGTCAGGTACGTTCCTAGGGCATAGCCCGCCGTGCTGTGCACCAGGCCCTTGGGCTTGCCCGTCGTCCCGCTGGTGTAAAGAATAAACAGCGGATCTTCCGCCTCCATGGGCTCCGCCGGGCACACCGGGTCCGCGGCTGCCATCGCCTCATGCCACCAAACATCCCGCCCAGCTACGAGGACGGTTGTCTCCTTCGGCTCACGCTGGTACACCACCACCGCTTCCACCCCGGAACACCGGGTGAGCGCTTCATCGGCAATCGCCTTCAGCCGCAACGGCACCCCGCGGCGATAACTCACATCCTGCGTCACCACCACGCGACACTGGCAATTTTGAATCCGGTCCGCCAACGCATGGGCCGCAAATCCCCCAAACACCACCGTATGCACGGCCCCGATGCGCGCGCAGGCCAGCACCGCGATCGCCAGCTCCGGCACCATCCCCATGTACAGCGCCACCCGATCGCCCTTGTGCACACCCAGGCCCTTCAACACATTGGCAAACCGCTGCACCTCCCCATGCAACTCGCGATATGTCAGCCGGCGCACCTCCGGCGCACCCTCGGTACCGTTCTCACCGGGCTCGCCCTCCCAAAGCAGCGCCACCTTGTCGCCGCGTTCCCCGGTCGCGTGCCGGTCCACGCAGTTGCTGGCCAGGTTCAGGCGACCGCCGGTGAACCACCGCGCTTCCGCGCCCGCACCCTCCATCACCTTCGTCGGCGCGGCCACCCATTCCAGCGCTTTTGCCTGTTCCGCCCAGAAAGCCTCTGGATCGTCCACACTCCAGCGGTACATCCGGTCATATTCAGCTTCGCTCTTGATCCAGGCACGCTCGGCAAAGCCCGCCGGCGGCGGAAAAAGCCGCGTTTCCCGCATGGTTGAATGAAATACCGCGTCCTGAGCAGGGAGAGCACCAGGTATTTGTTCGCGAGCCTCTTCAGGTAGGGACACTTGGGCAGCCATATCTCTTCTTTCCGGCCAGATCGGGGCCACGCAGGGCAGCGGTTCCCGCCGATTCGCCCCTCGAAGGTACGGCATTGGCTGCCCCGTCGGCAACCTCTCCCCAAAAGGGGTTACGTTACCCTCCGTCCGGAAGGCACGGGCTTGCCCGGAAGTGTTATGGAATGCGGGGAACAAATCCGCGACACTTCAATCACGCCAACCAGTGGAGAGGAGCCGAATGCGAACCCCGAAGCAGCAAACCTCGTTCAAGATCGTAATTGCGACGGACGCGACCGTCCGGACGCTCACCTGCCCCGGTACTCCGAAGGTTCACGCCCGGGGTACGGCGCAACATCGGCGAGGAAAGCGGGTTGCTTCTTTTGACCCGGCTCCCATGCACCTGCTGCCGGACTCGCATCCGGGAGCGTTTCTCGGTACTTTTATCTACCGATACCCCGGCCTGGCGCGTCGAATCAAGGGAGAGGTGACGTGTACGGTTCCGCATGCACTCGAGGCATCTATATCAGATGTGGCCCGATCAGATGCCCCCCGCGGTTTGACCCTTGCCTTTTGCTCGCCCCAACTCTCCGACTCCGCCCAGGCACGTTCACCGCGCAGCCGCGCCCCTGAGAAGGTGCCCACGATGGGTCGTCTTCTCTCGACAATCCCTTTTCGCTCTTCGACTTCACTTCCCGTCCGCCGCCGCGTGGCCCCGTCCACAGCCTTTGGCGAAGAGTCTCTTCACCCCGCGGAAGGTACGCCGGACGCCACTAGATACGTCCCAGGCATCTGCTATCGTTCTGGTACCTATCTCCGGTAACCCGCCGCTTTCCGTCCTAAAACATCCCTCACGAGGTCTGACCGCAATGCCCGAGCCACTTCGCACCAACGAGCCCAACCCGCCAAGCGTGCAATTCCGCGACTTCGGCGTGCTCAACGACGGAACGCGCAGCAAGGGCGCGGCCATGACTTCCATCACGGTCAATATTCTTATCGCCCTAGCCCTGTTGTTCCTGGTAAAGGCTGCGGTCGTGAAGCCCAAACTGCAGCATGCCGCGCTGATCGACCCCATCCATGCGGCCAAGCCGGAGCCGCCGCCGCCGCCCAAGCCGAAGCTGCCGCCCCCTCCGCCGCCGCCGCCGCCGCCGAAACTCCCGCCGGTACCGCCGCCGCCCGTGCCCACGCCGCCTGTGCCGCCGCCACCCGTACCGCCGCCCCCCACTCCGGCCCCGCCGCAACCCAAGCCGGTGATGCCGCCGCCGCCGCCGAAGCTCCAGCCGGCACCGCCCGCGCCGAAGCCTGTCAATCTCATGGGAAGCGCGGCACATGTGCCCAATGCCGATATGCACCCTAGCGCGGTTCGCCTCGGCTCGCCTGATAACCCGTTGAAGCCGATGACCGGTCCCGCCGTGGCACGTGTCAATATGGGCGTCGCCGGCATGCCGGGCATGCCCGGCAGCAACACCGGCAGCGGCCCGCGTGCGGTGAACGTCAGCATGGGCTCCGGCTCGCCCAACGGCCAAAACCTTGCCGCCACCTCGCCCCGCCCGGTGCAGGGTGTTGCCATGGGTTGCGTCGGTTGCACCGGTCCGCTCTCTTCCAAGAGCACGCAAATCCAGCGTGTCGCTATGAACACCGCCCCGGTAGCTATGCCTGTGCAGCAGACCCGCGTCCAGGCCACTGTCGTCAAGTCGACGCCGACTCTGGTCTACAAGCCCGAGCCCGTCTACACCGAGGAAGCGAAGTCCATGCACCTCGAGGGCAATGTTTCGGTCCGCATCCGGGTCAGTCCGGAGGGGAACGTGGAGGTCCTCCGCGTGGAGCATGGCCTCGGCCACGGTCTCGATCAGGCCGCCATCGCCGCCGCTCAGGGCACACGCTTCAAACCGGCCCTGGACGCCTCAGGCAGTCCCACGGTTTGGGAAGGCGTCGTCACCGTCAAATTTCAAATGAGCTAAGCCAAACGAGCTAAGCCAACGCACGACCCGCGAGGGCCGCCCCGCACCAGAGCGCCAGGCGAGCGGCTTCCTTCACAAAGTTCAACCAACTTCACCTGTCTCAAGGCCTGACCGCACGCCGTACTCAAGGAGCCTCACCCTCATGATCAACCGGACGAAACTCACCGCTGCTGTGATACTCGCCCTTCTTGCCGCTCCGGCGTTGCCTGCTGTGGCCTTCCCTTTGGGCAAGAAGAAGGTGGAAGTCACCGCCGATTACCGTAAACCCAACGCCGCGCAGAACGCTTTGATTGACAAGTCGATCGTTCGCGAAGCTGTTATCGTCAAGACGCTGAAAGAACGCACGCCCATCGTCGAAACCTATATCCAGAACATGCGGCCCGACACCGTCATGGGTGCCACGCCCGAATCGGACGTTCACTTCCTCGGCCGCGTCAACTTCGGTCACATCATCGGCGACACGACCTTCTCCGCCGGTCAGCAACCTGAAGCCAAAGGCAGCAAACTCGGTCTCTTCAAGCATTCCCTCGGCTATCTCAGCAGCCTTTCCGGCAGCCTTCACCTCACGTACCATGAGGCCGGCTTCGTCCAGATGCTGCTCGTCGATAGCAACAGCTACAACCGCCAAAGCTACCAGTTCGCCTTTGTGCGCAATGATTTTCTCGGAACCATCCCAACCGTTGTCTTCGATGTAGCCCCGATCAAGAAGAACGCCACCGGGCGCTTCTCGGGCCGCATCTGGATCGAGCGCAACAGCGGCAATATCGTTCGCTTCAACGGCGATTTCGCCGGCTCGGAGAAGGACATCGCCGAGTTCTACCACTTCGATTCGTGGCGCACCAACGTGCAGGAAGGCCTCTGGATGCCGACCTCGATCTACATCGAGGAAACTGACTCCAAAAGCCCGAATCACACCCTCAAGTTCAAGGCCGTGAACTACATCTGGGGTTACTCGCTCAAGGTGCCGCCGAAGGAAGCCGATCAGGCCACCCTCGAGGTTGAAGGAGCCACCGATGCCTCCCAAAATGCCCCAGATGTCAGCCCGCTTCAGGCGCAGCGTGAGTGGGTGCAGCAGGCCGAAGACAACGTCATCGACCGTCTCTACCAGGCGGGCCTGATCGACGCTCCCAGCGAGTTCGACCAGACCCTTGAACTGCTGGCCAACAACATCCTCGCTTATAACAAAATTGCCACGGATCGCCCCATCAAGGTCCGCACCCTGCTCACCGCGCCGCTGGAAACGCTGTCGGTCGGCGACACCATCCTCGTCTCCAAGAGCCTGCTCGACACCACTGCCGTGCCTTCCGCCGATGGGAAACAGGCCGAGCAGCAGGGCGATCTGAACGCACTCCTAGCCTTCCAGATTGCCCATATCCTGCTCGGGCACCACATCGACACCAAATACGCTTTCAGCGATCACCTCATGTTCCCGCAGGAATCCGCCTTCCAGCGGATCCCCATGCACCACACCGACAAGGAAAATGAGGACGCAGCGAAAAAGGCAATGGAACTGATGGCCGTCTCGGACCTGTCGGACGGACAAAAGTACTTCGGGCTTTACCTGCAGCAGTTGCAGGCGCGCGAAAAGGGTCTGAAGGCCTTGACCGAACCGCAGATCGGCGATGGACTCACCAAAACGGACGGCACCTTCTGGATGCAGGCCCTGGTTTCCAAGAGCCCCAAGCTGAATAACACTGATTTGCAGCAACAGGCAGCGATGCCCTTGTCACAACTTCTCCGCTTCGATCCCTGGACGGATAAGGTTATCCAACTGCATTCCGCCTATGCTCCCCTGCTCAGCTCGCGTGATAAACTGCCCTTCGAGATCACACCTGTTTACCTGAAACTTGCCTACTGGCAGCCGCCCGCACCGCCGGCAGCTCCGGCACCTGCGCCGGCCGCTACCGGAGCTGCTGCCGCCCCTGCGCCCACCGGGACGAACACCCCGGCGGCTCCCGCACCCACCGACACCGCCGTTGCACCGGGAGCCGCACCCGCCGCAGCACCGGCCACTCCACAGCAATAACAGCCGCTCCACCACAGGCAAAGGGCCAACCCTGCGCTCGACCCACGTGGGCGCTCCGACGACAAGCTCGATTGATCGTTACACTGATCCTTCGACTCATCCACGGAGCGCCCCCGTTTCAGGAGACCTCATGATGAAGTACGGCTTTTCTGCCTTGGCGTTGGCTCTCTTTGCTGGCTTTGCGGCATCGCACGCCGCAGCGCAGGCCTCCGCGACCGCCACCGGCAATGCGTTAGCAGTCGGCCTCAGCTACCAGAACATCGATCCGGATTATGGTCCGGTCCGTGCCTCCGGTGTCGGCATCTTCGCCAACTACGATTTCGCGCGTTACGTCGGCGTGACCGCTGAGGTCAATCTGCAGACAGCGTTTTCATCAGTCGTCTTTCTAGAAAAGACCTACATGGTCGGCGCTCGCGGCGAATACCACCACAACCGCTACTTGGGGTACGGCAAAGTGCTCGTCGGCGGCGCAAGCTCCTCCAACAACACCAACAATCCCGGCTTGCTCAATGCGCCGGGAAGCTACGGCGCCGCGGCCTTCGGTGCCGGCCTCGAAGTGCGGCTCGAGCATCACATCACCGTACGCGCCCTCG
Source organism: uncultured Acidobacteriaceae bacterium (assembly GCA_964242495.1). Classification (GTDB taxonomy): domain Bacteria; phylum Acidobacteriota; class Terriglobia; order Terriglobales; family Acidobacteriaceae; genus Granulicella. Next base: position 9,158 of record CAXSZS010000004.1, on the reverse strand, counting down.
ATTACGAGCAGCAGCACTGGCTCGGCTACCACCCCCATGGCTTGACGCCAAGCATCTTCTCCTTCGGCGCCGCGTACCGCTTTCAGTAAACCTGAGGTCGACAAAAGGAAAGGCCTCACCTTGGGGTGAGGCCTTTCTGTTTACAACGGCTGCATGTGTTGCTCTTAGAAATGGTATGCGATCCCGATCGAAGGCGTTGAGATCACATAGTACTTATTAATGGTCAGGTAGGAAATGCCAAACGTCGGCGCCTTCAACACCATGCCGCGATATTCTGCACGAATGTCGAAGCTGGGGCTGATTTCATAAGCCACGCCGGCCCCAAACAGTCCCCCGAAACTCGTCGTCTGCTTCACCACACCCTGTTGCACCGTGCCGCTGTCTAGGATCGGCGTAAAAATCATGCCGCCAATACCACCTTCGGCGAACGGATTAAAATTCTTATAGTTTCTCGAGTACACATACGCCGCCGAAAGTTCCTGTTGCCGCGTGTGGACACGGTCATTGGGATGCGTTACGGAAGAAGCGTTGTACTTGATGGAATTCTGTGCGAAACCGTAGTTCAACTCCAGGCCGCTCCGCGGCGTGAGCAGGTACCGATAACTTCCCAACACACCCGCGGTTTTGGTCGTGGTCATGGGAAATACGACCCCGCCGTTCACCTGCGGTGCAAAAACACCGAATCCACTGATGCTGAAATCCTGCCGGCTTTCTTGCGCGTAACCCGCGGTGGCGGCGCCCGCTAGCAGGGCACCCAGCAACACAATCTTCTTCATGCCTTCCAGAAATCCCTTCGCGATCCGCCCTGCCGTTTCGTGCCCTGCTTCTGCAGAGTGCTCCGAAACCGACGACCTCCGTTATTGTACCTGCACCGAAGATCTCGGCAGGGCAAGGCGGTCGAGCATGATCGTTAGACCCACGCCAAAGAAAATGGACAGCGAACATCCACAGCAAGAAACACGGACGCAAACCATCGAGCGCCGATGCAAAGCTGAGGGTGATCCAACCATTCCTCAACGGGTACGTTCCGCTTCAAAGAAAAACGGAGGCCCATGTTGTGCCGCGTGCGCTTCCACAATCTCCAAAAATGCCCGTGCGGCATGGGAAAGCGCGGCACGCGTACGCCAAACCAGTCGCAATTTGCGCTCAATATGCACCTCCGGCACCTCCACCGCGACCAGGGCGCCCGTGGCCAACTCGCGTTCCACTGTAAGCCGCGGCGCCAACGCCACGCCGTTCCCCCTTTCCACAAAGCGCTTGATCGCCTCCAGACTCGGCAGCTCCACCTCCATGCGCAACGGCGTGCGATGCCGCGCAAAGGCCGCAATCACCTTCATCCGTAGCGGGGAAGGCACATTATGAGCCACAAAGGTCTCCTGCCCCAAGCGCCGGATCGAAGCCTTTCCCGCCCCGGCCAACGCATGCTGCGGGCTCACGATGCACACCAGTTCGTCCCGGTACACGACGGCGGAGCGCACCTGCGGATCATCCGGCCGAAAGCTGAGCACCCCCAGTTCCACCGAGTGATCCAGCACCTCATCCGCAATGCGACTCGCCAGTGAGCGTTGCACCGCCACCTTGATCCGGCTGTGCCGCCGCCGAAACGCATCAAGCAGCGGCAACAGATACAGGCAGGTGTACTCATTGGCCGCGAGGCGCAAACAGCCCTGGTGCAAGGAACGCAACTCGGTGAGGGCCGAAGCGGCCTCCGTGCGCAGATTCAGCATCTTGCGTGCATACTCCTGCAACACCTCGCCGGCATCGGTTAACGTGCCGTCGCGCGAGGTCCGCTCCAGCAGCGTCTCCCCCAGTTCCGCCTCCAATTTGGCTACGATTTGGCTCACGGCCGGCTGCGTTCGATGCAATCGCGCCGCAGCGCGCGAAAAGCTGCGCTCCTCCGCAACGGCCAGAAACGTTTCTAGCTGCACTAGCTCCATACTCTCCATCCCAGGATGCTCTGATAAGTTAGGCGCTCCGGCGCAGGTATGGGCTTCAGTCCGCACGTTGATCATTGAGAACTTGGCAGGTGCTTTGGCCCTGGCCCGCAGTGCGCGAAAAATGACCTTCCCCGATGCGAATTGCTGATGCATGCATTAGAAATGCCTATATCAGTTCTCACCACCATAAGCCATCGTTATACTCGAGAGGATAGGAAGGCATTCTGGCTATGAGCCGAATATTCGTATGAGCCAAACAGAGACAGTCCTCTTCTTCGACACCACCCTGCGCGACGGCGAGCAGTCCCCCGGCTGCACCATGCATCATCACGAAAAGCTGCGCATGGCGCACGGCCTCGCCAAACTTGGCGTCGATATCATCGAGGCAGGCTTTCCCATCGCGTCCGAGGGCGACTTCGCCTCCGTGCGTTCCATTGCACGCGAGGTCGGCGCCTCGCCGCACGCGCCCTGTATCGCCGCGCTGGCACGCGCCAAACGGGACGACATCGAGACCGCCGCCCGCGCGATTGAAGGCGCGCATCAGGGACGCATACATACATTTCTCTCCTCTTCCGACATTCATCTTGAGCACCAAATGAAAATGTCGCGCCAGCAGGCGTTGGACCTAGCAGGTGAATCGGTTCGCCTCGCGAGATCTGTGGTGAACGACGTGGAATTTTCCCCGATGGACGCCACGCGCACCGACCTTTCCTTCCTCAGAAAGATGGTGGAAGTTGCTGTGCAGGCTGGGGCGCAAACAATCAACATTCCCGATACTGTCGGATACAGCGCGCCCTCGGAGTATGCTGCGATCTTCGAAGCCCTGCGTGAGCTACCCTGCATGCAAGGAATTGTGCTGTCCACGCACTGCCACGACGACCTTGGGCTTGCAGTGGCCAATACATTGGCAGGGCTCCAAGCCGGCGCACGACAGGTAGAGGTGACGATTAACGGTATTGGTGAGCGTGCGGGAAATGCAGCGCTTGAAGAAGTCGCAGCAGCGCTGCTGGTGCGCCCTGACGTCTTTCCCTTTTCCTCCCGTCTGAAAAACACCGAACTCTACCCAACCAGCATGCTGCTCGCAGAACTCACCGGGCAAACCGTTCCTGGCAACAAGGCCGTCGTCGGCAAAAATGCCTTCGCGCACGAATCCGGCATTCACCAACACGGCGTGCTCGCCAATCCGCTAACGTACGAGATCATGACGCCCGCCTCGGTCGGCGTCACCGCAACCAGCATCGTGCTCGGCAAACATTCGGGCCGCAAAGCGTTGCAGCACCGGATGCACGAGCTCGGCCATGCCCTTTCCGGCGACGATCTCGATCAGGTCTACGGCCGCTTCACCCAATTGGCCGATCGCAAAAAATCCATCTACGATCAGGACCTGATCGCGCTGTTGCAACACGCCGTCGCAGTTGCCTAGACATCTTGGTCGTTAGCCCGGCGTTTCTGTTTGCCATCCCGTAGCTTTCTGTTTGTCATCCCGTAGCGCAGCGAAGGGATCCGTTTTCGCCCCCGCCCAACCCGCAAGGAATCCATGAAGCTTCACATCGCCCTACTCCCCGGAGACGGTATCGGCCCTGAGGTCACCGCTGAAGCCGTTCGCATCCTGCGCGCCGTGGCCGCAGCCGGGGAACATGACTTCACCTTCACCGAAGCCCTCATCGGGGGCGTGGCCATCGACGTTTCTGGTACGCCGGACGCCCCCGGCACGCCGCTGCCTCAGTCCACAATCGACCTCTGCCTCGCGAGCGATGCCGTCCTGCTAGGCGCTGTCGGCGATAACCGCTTTAACCACCTCGCACCCGACAAGCGCCCCGAAGCGGGTCTGCTGCAGATCCGGCAGATCCTGGGCGGCTTCGCCAACCTGCGCCCCGCGGTCGCCTACCCCGCGCTCGCGGCCACCTCTCCCTTACGGCCCGAAGTCGCACAGGGCGCAAACATCCTCTTCGTCCGCGAGCTGCTCGGCGGCCTGTACTTCGGCCAGCCGCGTTCCTGGGACAAAACGACGAACGAAGCCGTCAACACCATGCGCTACACCCGGGCCGAAGTGGAGCGCGTCGCCCGCATCGCCTTCACGCTCGCCGGCGGGCGCCGCGGCAAGCTCACCTCCGTCGATAAAGCCAACGTCCTCGAATGCTCCCAGCTCTGGCGCGCAGCCGTCGACGGTCTCAAGCCCGAGTTCCCCACCGTCACCGTCGAGCACCAGCTCGTCGATTCCATGGCCATGCACCTCATGAACCGTCCGCGCGACTTCGACGTTGTGCTCACCGAAAACCTCTTCGGCGACATCCTTTCCGATGAAGCCGGCGTCATCACCGGCTCGCTCGGCATGCTGCCCTCGGCCACCATCGGCGGCAAGGTCAATCTCTACGAGCCCGTGCACGGCTCCGCGCCCGACATCGCCGGCACCGGCAAGGCCAACCCCATCGGCGCCATCTTGACCGCTGCCATGGTGCTGCGCCACTCCGCCGGTCTTGCCGCCGAAGCCGACGCCATCGAAGCCGCCGTCACTCACGTACTCGACGCCGGCCACCGCACCGCCGACCTCGCGTCCGGCACATCAGCGACCCTGGTCACCACAGAGCGCATGGGCACGCTCATCCGCGAGGCGCTCACCTCCCAACTCGATTCCCAGCTCGACCACACCCAGTCTCGCCACGTCGTCTCAGGGGACACGAACGCCGCGCCCCCAGCGCTGAAGGCGCGTTCCATAACAGCCTAGGCCGCAGGCCTAGGTCTACAGACCCAACCCGAACCGAGGGCTGAAGGCCCGACACATAAGACGCACCACCTTCCAGACCGATGCCACACTGCCTCCAACTCGCCGCGCTTGCCCTGCTGCTCCTCGCCGCAGCGTCCCCAGCGCACACTCAGATCACCGACCCCAACATCCTCGTCTCGGGCCCGCCCAAGCCGCCCCACACGCGCCACGAATCCCGCACGGCGCGCACCGGCAACCTGCAATGGCTCTGGCAGTACGCACAGCCCGAACCCAACGGCAACGGTGTCACCCTGCGTACCGATGAGCGCTTTGGGGCGCTACTCGAAAACTTCCGCCAGCCGCAAGCCTTTTGGGGTGACCGCACGCCGCTCCCGGACCTCATCCCGCGTTTTCTCGCGCGCTACAGCGAGGTCCACACTAAAGCGAATCGTTACTTCATGGTTGACGGCTGCGTGCCCAGCTTTTGCGCCGCGCACGGCATGCTGTGGGCCGATCTCGGCACGCCGGAACCGCTGCTCATCTTCGCCGCCGTTAATTGGACGACCGAAAGCCACACCATCGACGAAGCCAGCGCAGACTACGATCTTTGGCTCTTCGCCTCGCGGCACGTGAGCGCCGATGCCCTGCCGCTCACGCTGCGTGAAAGCCTCGCCGACTGGGACACCCGCCTCGCCGCCGCCCATCGCGGCGTGCCGCACATCGCCCATGCCATCCTGGTCGAGCCCGACGGCCAGCCCTATCCCCTCAATCCCACCCTCGCGGGCGCCAACACTGTGCCACCGCAAGCCGACACCGTAACCCCCAAGACGCCGGAGAGTGAGTGATGCCCCATTGCAGACGAGTGATCAGGCCTCGCCTGATCTTGAATGCGGTGGCATGCTGCGCACTGGTGCGCGTACTTCATGCGCAGATGGCAACTGCAGCAAGTGCTTTCGACGCTTCAAACGCGTCGTGGGCCAAGCGCTACGCCACCGATTGTGGAAGCGCCGTGAAGCATCCCTGCCCCCCGTCGACGAACGGCTATGCCGGTGAGTTCTTCGGGGATCCGCGCTTCATACCGTTGTTGAAAACGTCCTTGCCACAACGCGAATCCTGGTGGGTGAATGGCTATGGTGGGTCCGCACCGGTCAGCAGCACCGTCCAGCAATTCCTCGGTATTCCAGGTGCCTTCTTCGTGAATGAAGATCGGTACGTGACCGTCACGGGCTGCGTGCCGCATAGCTGCACCACGACGGGCATGCTTTGGGTCGACACGGGCGCACAACCGGCCACCGTGGTATTCGTCGGGGAAGACCTCGTGGTAGGAGGCAAAGAACCGGCCGGCTATCACCTTTACCTGTACACCAGCCGTGCACTTGCGACCTACAACGCCGGCAAGCGCGATATCAGCGTCTTTCCTGCTGACTTCCTGCGCAGTCTTGCGCGCTGGCACAACGCCGGCACCTCCAAGTACGACACGGACAAGGTTGTGCTAGCCACCGTTGTTTGGCCGAACGGCCGCAGCCACGACTATTTCTGGAGCGATCTCCTGAACCAATCGGTCTCGCCCGACATAACAAAACCCGGAGCACACCAGTGAACCAACCCCGCACCCTGTTCGAAAAGGTCTGGCAGCAACACATCGTCGCCGAACCCGCCGGCGAACCCACGCTGCTCTACATCGACCTGCAGCTCGTGCATGAAGTCACCAGCCCCCAGGCCTTTGACGGCCTCCGCCTGGCCGGTCGTCCTCTGCGAAACCCAGCGCGCCACCTCGCCACCGTCGACCACAACGTGCCCACTACCAGCGCTGCAGCCCGCCTCGTCATCGCCGACGACATCTCCGCCGCGCAGGTCAACGCGCTGCGCCGCAACTGCGCTGAGTTCGGTATCGAGTTCTTCGACGTGCAGGACGCCGCGCAGGGCATCGTGCACATGATCGGCCCCGAACTGGGCGCCACCAAGCCCGGCATGACGGTCGTCTGCGGCGACTCCCACACCTCCACCCACGGCGCCTTCGGGGCCCTGGCCTTCGGCATCGGCACCAGCGAAGTCGAACACGTGATGGCCACCCAGACCCTGCCGCAGGACAAGCCCAAAACCTTCCGCATCAACGTCGAAGGCGCGCTGCCCTTCGGCGTTACCGCCAAAGACATCATCCTCGACATCATCGGGCGCATCGGCACCGATGGCGCTACCGGCTACGTCATTGAATATGCCGGCTCCGCCATCCGCGCGCTCTCCATGGAAGGCCGCATGACGGTCTGCAACATGAGCATCGAAGCCGGTGCCCGCGCCGGCATGATCGCCCCCGACGACACCACCTTCGCCTACCTCCGCGGCCGCCGCTTCAGCCCCGGCACCACGTACGACGTAGAACGTACAACGTACCACTGCACAGACGAAGCCGCCTGGACCCTAGCCGTCCAAAACTGGAGCGCCCTCGTCACCGACGAAGCCGCCACCTTCGACCGCGAACTCACCATCGACGCCACGGAACTCACTCCGCACGTCACCTGGGGCACCTCCCCCGGCATGGTCACGGGCATCGAAGGCACTGTCCCCTCGCCTGAACAAGCCCTCACTGAGGCCGATCGCAAGAGCTTCACCCGCGCGCTCGAGTACATGGACCTCGAAGCCGGAACAAAGCTCGAAGGTATCCCGGTCGACGCCGTCTTTCTCGGTTCCTGCACCAACGCCCGCATCGAAGATCTCCGCGCCGCCGCCGGCATCGTCCGCGGCCACCACGTCGCCACCACGGTCCGCGCCATGGTCGTCCCCGGCTCGCAGGTCGTCAAGCGCCAGGCCGAAGATGAGGGTCTCGACGAAATCTTCAAAACCGCCGGCTTCGAGTGGCGCGAGCCTGGCTGCAGCATGTGCCTCGGCATGAACCCCGACATCCTCGCCCCTGGCGAACGCTGCGCCAGCACCTCGAACCGCAACTTCGAAGGCCGCCAGGGCCGCGGCGGCCGCACCCATCTGCTCTCGCCCGTAATGGCCGCCGCCGCCGCCATCACCGGCCACCTCACCGACGTCCGCAAGTGGAAGGAAGCAGCTTCTGGCTCTTAGCCTCTTGCTCTTAGCTAACAACTGACAACTGACAACTGACGCTAAAGGCTAGAAGCTAATAGCTAGGAGCTATCCTTTGACCCCGATCAACCTCCTCACCGCCACCGCCGCCCCGCTCCCGATGCCCAACATCGACACCGACCAGATCATCCCGAAACAATTCCTCAAACGCATCGAACGCACCGGCTACGGCGACTTCCTCTTCTACGACTGGCGCCGCCTCCAGGAAGGCCCACACACCGGCGCTCCCAATCCCAACTTCGTCCTCAACAATCCCGCCTACAAGGGTGCCGAAATCCTCATCGCCGAGAAAAACTTCGGCTGCGGCTCCTCCCGCGAGCACGCCGCCTGGGCCATATTCCAGTACGGCTTCCGGGCCGTCATCGCGCCCTCCTTCGCCGACATTTTCTACTCAAACGCCGGCAAGAACGGCATCGTCCTCGTCCGCCTCTCCGAAGAAGACGTGCAAACCCTTCTAGCCCGCTCCACCGCCAATCCCCAACACAAGATCACCATCAGCCTCGAAGCCCAAACCGTCACCGACGAGCTCGGCTTCGGAGCGCACTTCGACATCGACCCCTTCCGCAAAGACTGCCTCCTTCAAGGCCTAGACGACATCGGCCTCACCCTCCGCCACCTCGACGCCCTCACCCGCTACGAATCCAAACATAACAACGAGTTCTGGCTCGCACCCAAGGGAGCGACTGCATGAAGCGACGCACTCCTCATTTGCTATGGATTCTGTTCTGTGGTGGCCTGACTGTGTCAGCCCACGCACAAGCTCCCGATCCGCCTGCGGCACCGCTGCCCAGCGCGATCACCAAAGCCTCCAAGCTTTTTCTCGGCAATGCGGGTACGGAAGAGAACGCCGATTGTCTGCGCGCCTATAACGATTTCTACCAAGGCCTTGCGGCGCTGGGACACTACGGAATGGTGTTCGATCCCAAAGATGCAGACTTGGTGCTTGAACTGCACTACGAGATCGATCTCGGCGCGTCTGTCGCCAGCAACGATGGGCGGCGCTCCGCTCGTCAGTTCCGCGTCGTACTCGTCGATCCTCGCTCGCGTACGGTGCTATGGTCGCTGACAGAGCACACCAACTACGCCCTCTTTCAATCCAATCGCAACAAGAATCTCGACGAGACCGTGGCCAAACTCGTAGCAGACTTCGCTTCGCTCACCGCAGCGCAGCCGCCGAACAACAATTCACGCGTCCACCATTCACCCTTCTAGCAACCGCCCATCAAGTGTGAAAAGGGCCAGAGGCCCGCAACATCACCGTCATGGGCCAACGGTCTAGGTACATCGCAGTATCGGCGGCCAAAGGCCCACAACATCACAGCCTGGCTACGCAGCCACGAAGCAAATCAAGGGCCAAAGGCCCGACACAGAACAGCCTAGGGTGTATCGACATATTCACTTTTGCGGGGAGGTCAGCTTTGATGAAG
>CAXSZS010000003.1:0-552305 GCA_964242495.1 uncultured Acidobacteriaceae bacterium | reverse complement strand
TCCCCGTCATCATGGAAGGCCTCGCCCGCCTCGAGTACCGCGGCTATGACTCCGCTGGCATCGCCGTCGCCGGCGGCACCATCCCCGCAGGACTCCCGAACGCCGGCACCCCAAATCCGCTCCAGCTCCGCCGCGCCCCCGGCAAGCTCCGCAACCTCGACGCCATCCTCCGCGAAAACCCCGTCCACGGCACCTACGGCATCGGCCACACCCGCTGGGCCACCCACGGCCGCCCCACCGAAGAAAACGCCCACCCCCACCGCGACGGCACCGGCACCCTCGTCGTCGTGCACAACGGCATCGTCGAAAACTACCTGCAGCTCAAAAGCGCCCTGGTCGCCAATGGCCACAAGTTCCTCTCCGAAACCGACACCGAAATCATCGCCCACGTCATCCAGGACGAGTTCGAACTAGCCACCGCCGCCTCCAACACAAACGACCGTCATCCTGAGCGCAGCGAAGGACCCCCGTATTCCGTCACAAGCACCACAACCCCGGATGCCCCATTGTCAACGACAGCCTCACAGTCGTTTGAGGTGGGATCTACCACGGCCCCCCTGTCCTCTAAAAATGTGTCATCTCGACCGGAGCGCAGCGAAGTGGAGAGACCTGCAGCTTCGGGTTCCACCATTCTCCCCCACACCATCGAAGCCAACGCCGCCGAAGCCGTCACCCGCGAACGCTCTCCCCACACCATCCCTCTAGAGGAGGCGGTAAGAAGAGCCGTCAAGCGCCTCACCGGCGCCTTCGCCATCGGCGTCCTCTCCGCCCACGAGCCCGACAAAATGGTCGCCGCCCGCCTCGGCCCCCCCATCGTCCTCGGCCTCGGCGACGGCGAGTTCTTCCTCGCCTCCGACGTCCCCGGCATCCTCCACCACACCCGCACCATCTACTTCCTCGCCGACAACGAAGTCGCCACCCTCACCACCGCCGGCGTCGTCCTCACCGACTTCGACAACCACCTCAAAACCCTCAAGCCGCAGCGCATCACCTGGGACCCCATCCAGGCCGAAAAGGCCGGCTACAAGCACTTCATGCTCAAGGAAATCAACGAGCAGCCCCGCGCCATCCGCGACACCACCCTCGGCCGCGTCTCGCTCGAAACCGGCCAGGTCTTCCTCCCCGACATGGCCATCTCCGCCGACGACCTCCGCGCCGCTACCGGCATCACCATCGCCGCCTGCGGGACGTCATGGCACGCCGGCCTCGCCGGCAAGTTCATGATCGAACGTCTCGCCCGCCTCCCCGTCGACGTCGACTACGCCAGCGAGTACCGTTACCGCAACCCCATCCCCAACCCCACCGACCTCGGCCTCCTCATCACCCAGTCCGGCGAAACCGCCGACACCATCGCCGCCCAGCAGGAGCTCATCCGCAACGGCAGCAAAACCCTCGCCATCTGCAACGTCGTCGGCGCCGCCGTCACCCGCCTGGCTCAGGGCACCATCACCACCAATGCCGGCCCCGAAATCGGCGTCGCCTCCACCAAGGCCTTCACCGCCCAGCTCACCGCCCTCTTTCTCCTCGCCCTCCACCTGGCTCAGGTCCGCGAGAAAATTTCCCCCCTCGAATCCTTGAAGCTCATCGCTGAACTCACAACCATCCCTGCCAAGCTCGAACAGGTCCTCCGCACCGCCGACGACCTCTGCGCCCACCTCGCCAAAGAGTTCTCCGGCGTCAACGACTTTCTCTTCCTCGGCCGCGGCATCCACTACCCCATCGCCCTCGAAGGCGCCCTCAAGCTCAAAGAAATCAGCTACATCCACGCCGAAGGCTACCCCGCCGGCGAAATGAAGCACGGCCCCAACGCCCTCATCGACGAGCATCTTCCGGTGGTGTGTATTGCGACGCAAGACCCCACCGACCCCGCCAGCGTCCTCAAATACGAAAAAACCCTCTCGAACATCCAGGAAGTCACCGCCCGCAGCGGCCGCGTCATCGCGGTCGCCACCGAAGGCGACACCCACATCCGCCAGCTCGTCGAGCACGTAATAGAAGTCCCCGCCGCCCCCGAACTCCTCCTCCCCCTCCTGGAAGTAGTCCCGCTACAACTCCTCGCCTACCACATAGCCGTCCGCCGCGGCTGCGACGTCGACCAACCTCGGAACCTGGCCAAAAGCGTGACCGTGGAGTAACATCTTCCACTGCTTCATCTTTGTTTGTCATCCCGCAGCGCAGCGGAGGGATCTGCTTTTTCTCTTGTCATCCCCGAAGGGATCTGCTTTTCGCTTTGCCTCTCTTTGTTGTCATTCCCGAAGGGAATCTGCTCTTCGCCTTTGCCTCTCTTCGTTGTCCTTCCCGAAGGGAATCTGCTTTTCGTCTTTGCCTCTCTTTGTTGTCATTCCCAAAGGGAATCTGCGTTTATCGCCGCCGCACAAATCTTGCTCCGTGACTCCACACAAAAATTTGGCGTGGGTAGGTTGTGAGTATGGATAAGCTGACCTTCGAGTACCACCATCCCAAAGCCGCCTCAAACCTCCTCGATCATAAAATCAGCTTCGAAGAAGCAATCAGCATCTTCTATGACCCACTCGCCTCGACATTGCCTGATGATGAACATTCCTACGACGAACAGAGATGGATCCGTCTCGGCACGTCCTCTCACGGCCGTCTGCTCTTTGTCGTTTACACTGAGCGTGATTCCAGCGTGCGGCTCATTAGCGCACGCGTCGCCAATGCGACCGAGCGAAGACAATATGAAGAAGAATACGAAGGCTGATCCTCTCGCAGAGCGCCCCTCCCTCGATTTCAGCAAAGGGGTACGCGGCAAATACTTCAATCAATTGCAGCAGGGCACCAACCTGGTCATCCTCGACCCCGCCCTCATGCCCTTCTTCCCCGACTCCGCCTCGGTCAACAAGGCCCTGCGAGCCTTTCTCGAGATCAAAGCCAGCCTGGACACGGCAACCCCATCCACGCGCCCCCGCAAGAAACTCGATCTGCCCCCAGCCCCCGAGATCGCCTTCGACCCTCGCACAGGCAGCCGCCCCAAACAGGCCCGCAAGCACAAAGAAGCTGCCTGATCGCCATAGTTACCGAAGGCGATCGTGCACATCGGTTAATTCATAAGGGAAGTTCCAGCCGGCCCCCGAACTCCTGCTCCCATCCTCGGAGTAGTCCCCCTACAACTACTCGCCTACCACATAGCCATCCGCCGGGGCTGGCGACGTCGACCAGCCGAGGAATTTGGCTAAATCGGTCACCGTCGAATAGGCTGAGCTTAACTCCTATTGAACGGGTACCAATGGCGCAGAAAGTAGATTTGGACGCAATGATTCCTCGGGAAGACTTTGCCGTCTCAGAAGAGCCCTATGTCATGGATTTAATTCGTGATTTCCCAATCACGAGTTTAAATTCGACGTCGCCGATATTGAGACTTCTGCGGAAGCCGGACTTCCAACGTGAAACGAATCATTGGACACCAGAGCAGTTGGTGACCTTTGTCTCTAGTTTCCTAGATAGCGAAGTAATACCTTCGCTGATACTTTGGAAGGCCGAGCGTTACATATTCGTTATAGACGGTGGACACCGTTTAAGCGCGCTGCGCGCTTGGATGGAGGACGACTACGGGGACGGCGCGATCTCCTTAGCTTTTTACAAAGGTGACATCACTGACGGCGCAACGCCGTGTTGCGAAGCGCACCCGTAGCTTAGTTGAAAAGAGTGTGGGACGGTACTCTACTTTCAGAGACCAAGTGGACCTTGAAGAAGCGCCCGACCTCGTGCGCCGTCGTGCTCAGGTGCTATTCACCAGAGCGTTAGCGCTTCAGTGGATACAAGGAAATGCCTCCGTTGCTGAAACGTCATTCTTTAAGATAAATACACAGGGCACTCCGCTGGATGTGACAGAAGGTATGCTCATAAAGAACCGCAGCAAGCCGATTGCAATCGGCGCGCGGGCGATTGTTCGCGCGGGTACGGGACACAAGTACTGGTCAGCCTTCAACTCTTCGTACGCTTCAGAAGTAGAGAAGATTACAGAAGAATTTCACGAGAAGATTTTCAAACCTGAAGCCCTTGCCCCTCTTAAGACCCTTGATCTCCCATTAGGTGGTTCGGTGTCGCCGGTGGATGCGCTCTCATTATTAATCGAGTTCCTGTCTATTGCGGGTACAAGAATAAAAGGTGGCAGAGACATAGATCAATACGTCAACGACGCGTCGGGATCTGAAACCGTTACGCTTCTCAAGCATGCTTTGGCCGTGTTGAATCGGATCACAGGAACCTCGGCAGGCAGTCTTGGGCTTCATCCGGCTGTGTACTTTTACAATGAAAAAGGCAAGTACAGCAGATTCCTGTTTTTGGGCATGATCCTTCTCATACAGGAAGCTATAGTAAACAACGACAAGAATTTTTTCAGCAGGTTCACTGCTAATCGGGTAAGGCTGGAAAAATTTCTAGTTGAGCACAAATCGCTGATCGGCATCGTTCTCCAAAACTTGGGAAAGTACCAGCGAATTCCAAGGATGCGGGATCTGTTCTCCTTCCTCATCAGCGAGCCAGCGGATACCTCGCTTACAGTAGAAGGAGCCATAGCTCATTTGGGTTTACGGGGGCGCATAGTAGATGTCAATGCGATAACGCAAACTAGCACTATCTCAGACGACACCAAATCCACGATCTATGTGCGGCAGGCGATAAGAAACGCTTTGACATGCCCAATCTGCTACGGACTTCTTGATCCGGGAAAGTCCGTAAGCTTTGATCACATAAATCCAATCCGACTTGGTGGCAATGGAGACATTGAGAATACTCAGATGGTTCATCCCTACTGCAACACAGGCTACAAAGAGGGTGTCTTAGCAGTCCAATGAGGGCACCCGGCCCTGCGTTAGCTCTCACCCACTTGCCGCTAGACTTGAAAGGGCCTCAAGCCGTTGCGCTCGAAGCGGGGCTCGGGATGAAGCGCACGGGAGAACTACTCATGGCTGTCCGTGAGGGCTTCCACCGGCACACGTCGGCATACTCCATGCAACGCGCGAAATGCAATCCGCTGCGACGCGAGCAGACTCTTCCATTTCTGGACGGAGGCAGGATTGTCGCTCCGCAGGTCGTAATAATCTACGCTTCTTGAAGCGTCGTATGCCTCATAGAGTGCGCGTATGAATGACTGTAGGTTCGTCTCTTCTATGTCTTCGACCATGGCTCAATCATGACAGGTCGCCGGGCGTAGAGTGGCCAACTCATGGTCGCATGGCAAACCTTCGCGCGTGCACACCAATTCGCATGTCTCGCTACACTGGAAATGAGCAAACGAGTGTGAAGGGCAAGCCACCCTGACTCGTCTCTCCTCCCAAACGTACCCAAAACGAAAGTCCGGACCTAAGTCCCGTCGTTCGAAGACTTTGGCTCCCAAAGTACGGGGGAGGGGTACCTCCACCAGACCAGGAAACAGCCTCTCGCTACGTGGCAGGGAACACCGTGACATACTGTGAAATAGCCCAAGAGAAACGCAGAAAGCATAACCCCTTCAAGACTCGAAAGCTTTAACTGAATATCTATTCGTTACGTACATACTTATACGAACATATCGAAACAGCAAAGGTTAACCGTAAATTCATTCGACAGAGCACCGATCGCTCAGGCAGACTACTAAGAGCTAGACAAAGGTGTTTTATGCTGCACAAACTATCTGCCCGCTCCGCAACGAGCCTTCCATCTCCCATCCAGAACGAACATCGCCTTCACCTTGCCCATCCGCAAGAAACCCGTTCTGCCGTGTCCTCGCCGGACCTATTCCTCATTACTGTGCGCCGATGCTCCGCCTTTTGCGCCGAAGCTGCCGTATTGGTCCTAGTCTTCGGTTTACTGGACTACTTCATGATGAAAGGGCACATCGAGCCTCTTTGGAGTGCCGGCGCCCTGGTTATCTCGGTCGCGCTACTGGGCCTCAGCATCGCCATGGACCTCGGCGCCCATCGCTGGATCAAGGCACATCCCTAGCGTCCTTACGGAACAAGGACAAACGATTTCTGAGTGAGCTGCGGGATGGGCAACACGGGATGTGCCACATTTGTTGAACGCGCTTCCGTATTTCTACGCTTAAAGCTCATTAGAGCAATGGGAAACTCTTCCCCCAAACACTACATCGATCTAATGCTGAGATCTAATGCTGAGAAGATTCGCCATGGATAGATGGAGTTGATGCGTGCGGCGCAGGCCGGTGGCCAAAGAGAAAATACAGCAGCACCATCGCGCCGAATAGCACCATGAACGCCATCATGCCAAAAGCGAATCTATTGAAGTTCTCTTTCTTGAAAGGATCTCCTGGTTGTAGCGGATCTGCGGCGTTGTTCGGATCAACGGGCATAGAAAGAGTTCCTCCAGCGGTGGTACCCAAGGTCGCTGCGTCTCAGTGTACGCCGGAGCTTTAGGGTTATTTCGCTAACGGTTGCAAGGCCCCGGCAAGCAACTTTTGGTACGCTTAAACGATACATCCAAATCGATCCGCTTAAATCGGCTCCCGGTCTCGCTCCTGAGATAAGCGGAAGTGTTGTGCATACTCGGCCATGGCTGCGCGCAATCGTTCATCGCCGCTGCATACAACGGTCTCATGGTAGTTGCGCAAAATCTCTAAGCGCGTCCGGACTGCTTCTGTTGTTGATGGATTCGTTACGTAACTCATAGGTCAATCCCACACGAAACGCGACCGACCGGGGGTGGCATACGGTTCGACGAAAGGGGAAGAACCACCGTGAATACCGACGACCGCATGCTGTTCGCCATGCGCCGGGTTCTCTCGCCCATGCACAAACGCTTCACACGAAAGCGAGCATCGTATACCGTGCATGGACTTGGACACACCTTTCCGCATCGCCACCTGGAACGTCAACTCGATCCGAGCACGGTTGCCTCTGGTCACCGCCTGGCTCCAACAGCGGCAACCCGATGTACTCCTGTTGCAGGAGCTGAAGGGCCTCGAATTTCCAGCCGAGGCATTCGAGTCGCTCGGCTATCGCAGCGTGGCTGTGACGCAGAAGACCTATAACGGCGTTGCCACGCTCACGCGGCACCCGATTGAAGCCAGCATCACCACACTTCCCGGCGACGAGGAAGACAGCCATGCTCGTTACCTCGAAACCATGATCGCCGGCATGCGCATCGTTAATATCTATCTGCCCAACGGCAATCCTGTCGGCACCAATAAGTTCGAATACAAACTTCGCTGGATGGATCGTCTCCGCGAGCAGATGGCCCTCTGGCTACGATCGCCCATACCGACACTGATTGCGGGCGATTTCAACGTGATCCCGGAGGATCTCGACTGCTACAAGCCCTCGGCGTACCTTCATGACGCGCTCTTTCAGCCGGAGTCTCGCGCCCGCTATCGCGCCCTGCTCGGCCTGGGCTATACCGATGCCTTCCGCGCCCTGTATCCCGATCAGGGCGACCAGTACACCTATTGGGATTACTTCCGCGGTGCCTTTGAAAAAAACCGCGGTATCCGCATCGATCATTTCCTACTATCGCCGACCCTCGCCGACCGTCTCACGGCCTGTGAAATCGACAGGCACCCGCGCCTGCAAGAGAGACCGTCAGACCACACGCCGGTCATTGTGGCGTTGCGTGCGGAACAGCAAGAGCTAGAAGGGCTGAGCGCTACGTGAGCCCCGCTCGCGTTACAGGGGCAAAACCGCTAGACCAGGCCGGTGTCGGGACGTGATCGCGCTTCAGGTCGGCAAGGTTGGGAATTGCCGGACCGCCTGCATGTAAGCACGGTGGGTTGGGATTGTGAATGTGCGAGCTGAAGAAGTCGCGCATCTTGGTCCGCGCCTCCTGGTCCGCGCCTCCGGTCGCGTGGTGAAGATCGAGGGCAGGGAAGTAGTGGGGCTCAACCTGATTCAGTCACGGTGGTTCGGCCTCTACTTCTCGGCGGTTGACGCATTCGGCCGGATTTCGTGGAGCGGATCCCACCCGGTAGCGCTTCCATGCTTCTGGTGATAATCGGAAAAAGCTTGTGCTAAGCGTGGTGCTACAAGCGCGATGATTGTCCGGCAAGGTTCCAAGCCGGCTATCTATCTCTGACACGCCAGGCGATAACGTTGCTATGCACTGCACTCGCCCCTGTATTTTGTGTTTCGAGTAGTACCTCAAAGTGCGGTAGTTCACCATCAGGACGGCGGATCTTATTCAGGAAGGAGAGAAGTTGCCCATCGTCCGACAGGAAGTCCATGGCGCTCTCGCATCAGCCATGCTGGTTCCCTCTACGATGAGCACCTGTCCATTTCCCGTGAGGCTCGGCATATAGGAGATGACTCCATACACTCGGTGCTCTGGGTCATTTGGCGCTGACATCCACTGCGCCGGCTCACCTGGTCTTGGCGATCGATTGTGCACTGTGAAGATGCGGGTCGGCTGATCGATGACCAACGGAAAACATGTTGCGTTCAAAGAGTTCGACCCAGGGATTGGCTTCAGCTGCACCGAACAGGATCACGTTACCGGCCTTCAAATCATTTGGCCGAATGTCGCGTGCGTATCGTATCTGGAGTGAGCTATGGGCGGCGGCCGCGATGCGGGTCAGGGTAGCTGCCGCCTCAAGGTCCACGATACTGGTGTATCGGCGGCTGGCTGTCTCCGAGGGAAGATTCCTGAGCGGCCAGGGGGAGCTTGGATCGTAAGGTGCTGTCTGCCGGTAAGCTCCGGCCACGTATTCATTGAGAGGGATGGTGCGATGCTCGAAACCGTGGAAGAGCACCAGCGCCGAATCGCCCGGCACCTCTAATGTCGCATGGCCCGGTATGAACATGCTGCTCCACAGCGGGTTGCGGAGCTCGGGTTCATGTGTGGCAGGGTGCCTGCGATCGATGTGGTACAGTGCCACGAGAGCTGATGCGAGAGCCACCGAAAGAAGAGCGAGCAAGAGATGCCATAGGCTATCTGCTTTCGATTTGGCCATAGGCGCAGTGCCTATAGGCTCGACCGAAGGAAGCTCTATCGTCAACGCATCTGTAGCCATCTCATGTTGCGAAACATGTAGCTCGAACTGCGGCACATACGATCCCCGGGGGATTGTGATGCGGATAGTATCCTGCGCTCCTTCTCCCTGGTAATAGACCTCAAGCCGCTGTCGCAGTCGGCTTGCCTGCGTTCGCACGATTCCATCGACCGACGAGTCGTAATCCTTCGTGCGACCGAAAACGGCATGGCCGATCTTTTGTTCGTGGATTTCGGAGGCATGGCCCTTGAGGGTCATATCGCAAACGTACGTAAGCAGAGAACAGAGTCGCTCGCTCTTGATGAAGGTAGCCGAAGCGACAACCTTGCTGATCATTCGGGCGGTATTCGATCTGTGACCAGTCGGTTGCCGTTGCGGACGCCGCTCCAGTAGCTTCAGGTTTTGCCTCTAAAAGACCACTCATGCTGAAGCGTCCTCTCCAAGAAGTACAACAAATCCTTGTGAATCCACCATTACAGCTTCACGAGCACGCGATGTGTCCCGATACATGAATGCGTGGTAAACCGCGCAAAGGAATGGGCTTACCGCCTGTGTCGGTGACGGTGGCCGTGAATTGCGCGGCCAAGTCATGAGCCCTCTGTTAGTTCTTTGGATCGAGAGACAGGTCGGCGCAAGGATGCACTGAAAGGCGCGGCTGTCGACCAAGGACACCTACCCTTTCAGGAGCGACGCCGATGAACGCGATAACCGGTACATGGCTAAATCTAAGTGCGAATGTCTTTAGCCGGACCAAGCTAGCCCGTCGAAAGCTGGTCCTTCTGGGATCGATGCCTACTGCGACTTTGATGAGCATCGGTATCGCACATGCGCAGTTCGATTCAGGCGCGGTGCTTGGCAACATCAAGGACCCTTCGGGTGCCACGATTTCGACCGCAAATGTCGAGCTGATCGACGTAGCCAAGGGGTCCACGTCGCCCACCAGACGGACTCGAGCGGAGGCTATGAGTTTGACAGTGTGCAGCCAGGAGACTACGTGCTGTCCGTCACCGCAGGGCTTCCAAGTCTCGAAAACAGATGTGTTTCGAGTGAACGTCGGCGCTCGACAGCGTGTGGACCTGGCGTTGAGTCTGGGAACCGCAGCGGAAACGGTGACGGTTTCCGGCGCAGCGAGCCGGCTCGAAACCGATACCAGTGACCGTGGTGAGACAGTGCAAGGCGCCGAGGCCATCGCTTTGCCGTTGAACGGCCGTTCCTACGCGGACCTCGCTCAACTGGTGCCAGGCGTTCGCCGGTCGCTGATCGATACGGTCGCCTCCAATCCGCCCCGCGATGCTTCCTACAATGTGAACGGCCTCACTTCGCAGGATAACAACTTCGAACTGGATGGTATCGACAACAACGCCTACCAGGAAGCCAATCAGGGATACTCGAATGAAGCGGTCATCCCGTCGCCCGATGCCTTGTCCGAGTTCAAGGTGCAGACCGATAACTACTCCGCCGAGTATGGCCGTGCCGGTGGTGCGATCATCAACGCCACCATACGCAGCGGCACCAACGACCTGCATGGCGTCGTGTATGACTATCTGCGCAACACGGTGCTCAACGCGTTTGGTCCCTTCTACGGCACCGGGGTGAAAGCGACGCTGGTGCAGAACCAGTTCGGCGCTCGTGTCGGTGGCCCCATTCGGAAAGACAAGCTTTTCTTCTTCGTCGACTATGAAGGCCTTCGCGCCGTGTCTCACTCCCTCACCACCGCGATCCTTCCCTCCGCGGCTGAGCTCACCGGTCTCTTCACCACAAACGGTCAGGCCGGCGGCACGCCGATTCCCATAAACAATCCGTACACCGGTGTGGTCTATGCCAATGGCCAGGTACCGCTGAACGATCCGAACATCGATCCCGTCGCGCTAGCCACCTTTAAGCAGCTGCCCACCCCCAACATCGCAGGTGCGGGCCTCACGGCAGCGAACTTCCAGTACCTGCCCGCCGCATCCACGGTCGACGACAAAGGCGATGCGCGGGTCGACTTCACCCTCAACGAACGCCAGAATGGGTTTGCACGATATAGCCAGAGAGCCGTGACCTACTTCCAACCGGCATCCTTCCCGGGGTCGGCAGGCGGTAACAACAACGGTACGCTTTATGCGCGCACACGGCAGATCGCCGCAGGCTACAACTGGACGATCACGCCGACCTCCATCCTTGAGTTGCGATTCGGTGAGACCTGGACGCAGAGCGGCAAGCAGCCGGTCTTTTTGGGTGCGCCCAACTTCCTCGCAGCCATTCCGAATGTGCCGCAGGACCCTTCCTATACCGGAGGCCTAAATGCTCAGATTGTTTCCGGTTTCACCCAGTTTGGCGAACAGGCCACCAATCCCCAGTTCAACAACCCCACCCAGGCCAACCCAAAGGTGAACTACACGTGGGTCAAGGGCCGCCACAGTCTCAAGATCGGCTATGAGTACGGCTGGCTGAATCAGGCCATTTCGGATTTTCATCCCAAGTTCGGTGCCGATACCTATGCCGGTTCGTTCAGCTCCGCAGGGCCGTCGACGACAGCCCAGGCGGCGAATCTCGCAGACTTTTTATTTGGGGCACGCAGCAACTATCAACTGAATGCCCCGAACGAAGTGAATTATGAGCGTTACTGGCATATGGGGTACATCCAGGACGATTGGAAAGCACTGCCATCACTCACGCTGAACCTCGGCCTGCGTTATGAATTCATGTCGCCTAATTACGAGCAGGACAACAAGTTCTATAACTTCGATCCAGTGAATGTGCGTCTGCTTGCGGCAGGAAACGGGACTGACATCAACAGTACGGCGCCAGGCCACATCTACAACATCCACTACGTGGGCGGAAATTCCTTGGCGGCCCGTGCTCTAGTCGATCCCAATTACAAAAACTTCGGACCCCGGATCGGATTCGCTGAACAGGTAAACCCGCACACCGTCTTTCGCGGTGGCTACGGTATCAGTTATGCGTATCTTTTCCGCTTCGGCGGCGAAGGGTTGCTGGCCTATAACGGTCCTAATAATTACACCGCTACGTTGCCGTCAAATCAGAATCCCAGCCAGGGGATCTGCACATCGCTCACCCAGGACCCGACTACCTGCTTCCGGCGTACCCAGGACGGCTATCAGACCGACTTCGCCGGGCCAACCAACTTCTCGACCACCAAAGCACAAACACGCTACACACCGCAGGACTTCAAACCAGCGTACGTCCAGGCCTTTCATGTTGGCGTGCAGCAGGAGCTTCCGTTTGAAACGACGCTCGAAGTCTCTTATGTGGGCAACCACACCGTGCACATCCCCTCGTTGGCCGACACTAATCAGGCCCGCACCTGCCTGCCCCAGGAGATTTCAGCAACAGCACCGGGCCGGTGTGCAACCTCGCTGTTGAACCGCCGTCCCATCGCCAACTTTACCGATATTCTGACCGAAACCAACGACGGCTTCCTCGTCTACAACTCTCTGCAGACGAAGTTCCAACGGCGCTTCAGCAAGGGTCTTTTTCTCATCAATTCCTTTACCTACTCGCGGGGGATCGACCTCAACTCCGCTGATCTCGAAGCGCAAAATGGCGACAGCCAGTTGATCAACATCGCCAATCCTAACGGCGATCGAGGGCCGTCTGGCTATAACCAGCCGCTGAACGACACCACCTCAGCAATCCTCACCTTGCCCTTCGGCAGAGGCCAAAGGTTTGGGAGCAGTGCACCGGCGTGGCAGCAGCAACTTCTGGGAGGCTGGCAGCTCACCGGGATTAACGTCGTGACTAGCGGCGTTCCCATCAACTTGACTTACACCGCAAGCAGCAATCAAGTAGTCCCACGACCAGCGTCGCCTACTCCTTACGACCGAATCTTACCGGCCCCGCCTCGGCGGTTTATGGGCATAACTTGGTAAAACGAACAGTTCGCTCAATGGCTTCTTTACGGCTGGCACAGGGACGACACCTCCAGTCGGTGTCGCGATTCCCTCGGGAACGCAGCTGTTTGGGACCGCGGGCAGAAACCTGCTGCGCGGGCCTTCGTTCGGACAGTTCGATCTGGCAGCGCACAAACGGTTCACCGTGACTGACCGCTACTCCGCCGAGTTTCGGCTAGAGGCCTTCAACGTGCTCAATGCAACGAACTATATCATCCCTACCTCAAACATAGGCTCGGTAAACAGCACCTCAGGGGCTCCAGCATACAACGCGGGGTTCGGTAGCTTTAGCGGTGCCACGAGCGTTTATCCCTCACGTCAGGTGCAGGTCGCGCTTCGGCTCGCGTTCTAGATTCCCCCTGTTCGGGAGGTGCGGGCAGCGGCTTCACGGGGCTGTCCTTCGCGCTACAGATCTGTTGCTCCGCTTAAACGCCAGGAAACCGCGTTGATCCAAAGGAGAGGCCAATTCGATGTCTTCCAAATTCGCTAGCTCACGTCGCGATTTTATCCAGAGGGGTGCCGCCGCTTCGGCCGTTCTGCTTGCCACACACGGCCTCCGCGCGCAGGAACAACCGGCGTCTTCCTTTGCCATTCCGTCACGTGACACCCTGCTGAAGTTCGATGCTCGCGGCAACGTCAGACCGTTTGCCGGGAACACGGTGATCTGCCATCTGCCGGTGCAATGTGCCATGCGGGACCAGATGATCCTACTGCACGATGCACTCGCGGTTTCGCCGTTCCACGAGGCCTTGGGGCTGACCGCGAGCGCCAGTTACCACATGACGATCTTCCCGGGCGCAAACGATCAGGATCGCTCCATAACCGGATGGCCCTCGTATGTGGCCAAAGATGACTCGATCGCGGTTTGCAACCAGGCGGTGCTTGAACGCATGGCCAGTACCCGTCTGCGTTGCGAGCTGCCCATTCGCGTCCGGGTAGACCAGCCAAATACCCTGGTTTACCCCACTGCCGCGACATTGCGCATGAGCCCTGCGGATGACAAGGAGGAGAGGAAGCTGCGCTCTCTTCGCGATCAGCTCGCAGAGGTCTACGGATTTCGCACGAAGTCGCATGATGCGTACGCCTTCCACATGACATTGTCTTACCAGATACAGCCCTTCTCCCCTCAGCAGCAAAGCGCATACCGGCGTCTGCTGAATGAATACGTGCCCCGCATTGCCGCTGCCGCTACCGAGCTGGAATTCGGCATTCCCGAATACTGCACTTTCCCCGACATGCAACGTTTCGAACCTCGATTGCTGCTCCGTTGTTCGTCGTAGTTGTCGGTATTGCCTCAAAGAGGTGGGCGCGTCGTTGCTGAATTCAGTTCGATCTAGCTAGGGAGGAGGCATGGGGGAAAGTATCGTCTCTGTAGCGGACGCTGCAACCTGGGCTCGTGGAGGATCCTGATGCCGCCTCCGACTCTGTTTTTGTCATATGCGCGTCCCGACGAATCACTTCGCGATCAGCTGGAAGTTCACCATGCTGGATTGAAGGCGCCCTGTGGACAAATTCATGCCGAAACGTGCCGGGAAGTCCCCTGCTTAGTCTCTCGTATGAGCCCAGCAGATACGCGCCTGGAAACGGGTCAGGGAGACCAGGCCGGCGAGAGGATGCAGCAAGAGGAAGACACCCGCAACGACATAGGCAATGCCAACCAGCGCTCCCACAGGTGAGCGCCCACACCACGCACATGCCATGCCGGCACGGAATGACTGCCCCGCCGAAGATGAGCATCCAGGCGATCCCCGTTTCCACCAGCATGCCGGCAAGCAAGGGAGCCGCTTAAGCGATCAGTCTAAGATGATCAACAAAACACTGACGGCAATCGACCAACCCACAGGTGCGCGGGAATACCCCGTACCGGCAGACCAACGTTCAGAGATCCCGCGAGTTCAGCTCTACGTGGCCCTGAGATAGATGTAAGTGGGCTCACGAGGAGAGATCAAGTGAAGATACGATCCTTCTATCAGCTGCATGTCGTTATAACGCATACAGCAGGTGGTTGAAGTATGCCAGGATGGGCGCAAAGATCGCCAGCATGATACCGAAGCCGAAGAACATAAAGCCGAACATGAGCCAAAGCCCCCAACGCTCGTATGCCCGCGCGGCGTTATAGGGCAGGTAGTAGACCAGCACCTTGCCGCCATCCAGAAATGGCAAAGGCATCAGGTTAAAGATGCACAGCAGGAGATTGACCAGGATGCCGAAGTAGAAGAACAGCAGCAACGGAAAGATGGATGGCAGCGCACCCGTCGGTACATCCAGATCGCGAAGGCTGAGCGCTTCGGCCACGCCGAAGGTGGGTGCTGCCGCGGGCAGGGCGTGTTTTACAACGACCAGCGCCACAAGACAGAGCAAGGCGGCGCCCAACTGCGCGGCAGGGCCGGCCAGCACCGCGGTGATCTCGTCTTTTGATTTGCGAAAGTTGCGCGTGGTCATCGGCACCGGCTTGCCCCAGCCCAGCACCAGGGGCGAACGCCAGATATAGAGCAGCGGCCAAAGCGCTGTGCCGAAAAAATCAAAATGCGACACGGGATTTATCGTCATACGCCCGACCATCCGGGCCGTCGGATCGCCAAGCCGGTTGGCCATCCAGGCCTGCGCACAGTCATGCAGCGAGATCGCCAGCAGCATGACTACGAGTTCGAAGATCACTAAAGCCAAAGTCATCGGCATGGTTCTAGAGTACCGAAGGAACCGGGGCTTACGCGCGTCACTATGGGGTGTTACTCAAGGGCCAAATGCCGCATAGATTGTCGGGTGTCGAGATGCGCTTCGGGCAAATTGCCATAGCTGAGGCTTTCCTGCACCGACACGTGCTACCAGCCGCACCCGCGCCTCGCCATGATTGATGAACAGGATGCGCGATGCCATTTTGATTACTGACATACACCAAGGCTCCCAGCTTCGTCCCGAGCCTCTGTGCCATGCTTGCGGCAATCTCCCGTGCATGCGCCAGCGCCCTGCAGCTTGACCGACCCATGCTTCTCCGTGTGCTTGCGATCCGGAATCGGCGCGTTCGGCGAAGGCATGCCCACCCGGTTCGCCCGTTCGCCTTACCGCCCTGACCGCGGCAAACACCTGCGCTTTTCTCTCGCCATACCCGTCCTCTGTTGTAGCGCTCTTTTTGCCTCAGGCGTCATACCGTCGGCGTCAAGCAGAAAGGGAGCTTGTTCCGCTTGCAAACTGCCACGCCTCTGCTGCGTTCGCCGAGGCTAAGGTCTATGCTGGTAGGGGCGCCACCCGGCGTATTTTGGATATGGAGAGCAGGAATGCCAGGGGAATGGGGCGGACATAATCGAGGCAACGGCGCCGGCCGCAACGGCCGCGGAGACGATCGCGGCTTTGGGTCGAATGGGAACCGCAACGGCGGCCGCGGGGCGGTTCCGGCGAACAACACGTCGGCGGCGAAGAGTGGTGGCCGGTGGTCGGATGAGCTGGATGCCATCTTTGAACGCGCTCCCAAGGAGACCACCGCTCCCAAGAACGACGATGAGCGCAACTTCTTTGAAGAGCGCTCCGAGGTGAAGTCGCACACCCTCACTTGCCCGAATTGCAATCAGGCAGCCGATTATGCGCTCACCTGGCTCGTACGCCGCAAACGCGAACATCCGGCCGGCTTTGCCGATGACGCCGCGCTGGCGCGCTTCGAAAAGGCGCGGAGCTATATGGTGCGCCGCGACGATCAGGTTGCCTGCACCAACGTGCGTTGTCGCAAGCGTTTTGAGATTGCCGGCCTGCAATCGGTCGCGTTCCTACAGGATGCCGCCGCCGGTTCTGTCGAAGACCGTGCCGCCCGCGTACGCGCGGCCTTCAACGGCCGCATCCGCGATTGAGCGGGCTCCGCAAAGGAGTGAACCAAAGTCATTAACACCCTGCTCAAGTGTTGGTTTAGGGTTGAAGCTCCGGCCAGGCTTACGGCATCACCATGCCTCACGCGCTCAACGTAAAAAGCTATGTTTTAATAAGAATGTCAGAACGGTACAAGGAGTTTTCATGGCCAACACGCTTTTGCCGCCCGAAGAGCGCGTCCTCACCCCGAACGAGGTGGAGCGGCTGGACCGCCGCCGCCGGCGCGGGCAACTCCTCATTGTGCTGGGCTTTCAGTTTGGGATTGTGGCTACCCTGATGACGCTTTGGACCGGGCAGGACCTGCAATACTCGCCGGGCTGGGCACATCCCATGCTGTACTGGAATGCCATCGTCGGCTTCATCTCGCTGCTTTGCCTCGTTGTAGGCCTTCAGTTGCGCCGTGGGTTGAACGAATTCTTCAGCTACTGATGGCCCTTTCTCACCAGATGATGAACCTGCACTTGGCGATTGCGCTCCGGGATTCATCGGCTTTGCACTCACTCTAACGCCAGTACTTCGTATCCGCGAACTCAATCGCCTATACCCTATTGACGAGCCGAAATAAACCCGACCGGTCGCTTGCGACGCGATCCCTGACCCACAGGTGGATCGCGCTGTGCTGCGGGTTGTTGTTTACCTTCTTCAGCACGGCTCAGGCCGCGCACATTCATCGCGAGCCGGATCTCCGGCAAAAAACTCAGCTCCACGCTCCGGGTAACAGTTCCGCAGACGCCGATGAAGCCCATTGCCCGCTGTGTAGCGCGGCGCAGTCGGTACTGCCGGCGACCCAAACCCTTCTGGTAGAGCAGGTCGCCCTGTTTCGCTCAATCGTTTGCGCCGGGATTCATCGCAAGCCTAGCGATCCCTGGCATTTCGCTCGATTGAGTCGACCTCCACCTATGTCCTTGTACGCCTGAGCAGTCCTGCGATAGCCGGTATTGGCTGTCGCCGACAGCAGTGAGCCATCTTCTGCAAGAGCGTTGACTGCGCTTCAGCATCTTGGCTCGGAAGGATGCCATTTGTCCCTTTACGAGGGCAACGCATCCAGACAAGGATTTCCATGCTCCCCAAGTACGTCCGGCGTCTTCGCGCCCTTTCCGCCACCTCTGTCCTATTCCCGTTCTTGGCCCTGCCGGCGTCTGCGCAGAGCACCTCCGGTACAGTTACCGGAACCATTACCGACCCCAGCGGCGCTGTGATCCCCGGAGCCACGGTGGTTCTCAGCAATCCAGTCAGCGGCTACACGCGCACGCAAACAACGGACGCGACGGGATCGTATTCCTTCCGTAATCTCCCGTTCAATCCGTATCGGGTCTCCATTACGGACGCGGGTTTCGCGCCTGCCACCCAGCAGGTACAGATCTCTTCTGCTGTGCCCATTGTTGCTTCCGCCGTTCTGCGGGTCGGCGCACAGGGCGCCGTGGTGGAGGTAGAAGCGCCGGCGGACCTTACTGAAACCGACCCCACCTTCCACACCGATGTAGACCGCTCGATGATCGCGCGCCTGCCAGTGGAAACGCCGACCTCCGAGCTGAGTTCCATCGTGACGGAACTTACGCCTGGCGTCGCCGCGGATTCCAACGGCCTTCTTCATGGACTTGGCGACCACAATGAAGTGTCCTTTGTGGTGGACGGTGAGCCCATCACCGATCAGCAGAGCAAAGTCTTTTCCAATCAGCTGCCTGCCGACGCCGTGCAATCCTTCGAAGTCATCGCGGGTGCGCCCCCGGCGGAGTACGGCGATAAGACAAGCCTGGTCATCGTTGCCACGACGCGTTCGGGCCAGGGTGTCACCACACCCACGGGCGTCGTCTCGGCCTCGTATGGGACCTTCGGGACGAGCAGAGTGTTGGCTGACATGGCCTACGGCGGACAGAACTGGGGCAACTTCATCTCTGCCAGTGCGCTGCAGTCGGGCCGCTTTCTCGATACGCCCGAGTTCGCGGTTTACCACGATCGCGGCAACGAGGAGAATCTGTTCGACCGCATCGACGGCCAACTGAGCAATGTGGGCTCGATGCACATCGACCTCCAGTACACCCGCTCCATCTTCGCCACGCCCAACAGCTACGACACGCAGTACGGCTTCCAGTCGCAGGGCCTGACCACTGGGTTTACCGATCAACGCTCCAAGATCGAGACCTTCATCGTTGCACCCACCTACACGCGCATCCTGGGCCCAAGTGCCGTCTTTAACTTTGCACCCTACATCCGCCGGGATTCGTATCACTACATCCCTTCGGCGAATCTGCTGAATGATCTTGGACCTATTCAGCAGGAGAGTGTCACACAGGACCGTTCCCTGACCAACGCCGGCATCCACTCCGACGTGACCTACACGCGCGGCCAGAATACCTTCAAGCTGGGCGGGGTGTATGAGCAGACCTTTCTGCGTGAGAACGATACGCTCGGCGTTGTGGATTCGAACCTGAATGCGCCATGCAACGACCTGAACGGCAATCCGCTTAGCGGCGGTGCCGGGCAGTGTGCCGGTTCCTCTGCTGGTGGGAATGTTACCAATCCATTGTTCAACTCTGTTCTTGCGCCCTACGATCTAACTCGCGGCGGCACCGAGTACACCTATCACGGCCAGACCGATGTGAAGCAGTTGGCACTGTATGGGGAAGATGCATTGAAAGCCGGGAACTGGCTCTTCAACCTGGGCATTCGCGGTGACTTTTACAACGGTCTTGCCATCCAGCGGCAGGCCGAGCCGCGCGTCGGCATCAGCTACAACATCAAAAAAACTCAAACCGTCTTGCGCGTCTCCTATGCACGAACGCAGGAAACACCATTCAATGAAAACCTTGTGCTTTCCGCCAATGGCTGTCTTGATCCAATCCTGAATGCGATCTTTACTTCCAGCTTTGGTTACTGCACGCCGGCACCGTTCAATCCGGGATTCCGCAATGAGTTTCATGCTGGTTTCGAGCAGGGTGTTAGTAAGCATTTCGTTGTAAGCGCGGAATGGATCACCAAGTACACCCACAATGGTTATGATTTCAGCGTGCTCGGTGCCACGCCCATCACCTTTCCCATCGAGTGGCACAACTCCAAGATTCCCGGTTATGCCTTGAGCGGGACACTCACCGAGGTGAAAGGCCTAACCGCCCGCGTTACCTTCTCGTCAGTCGCAGCACGCTTCTTCAACCCGCAGATCGGCGGTGTGGGCGCAACCGTTGCCTCGGCAGGCGGCTTCCCGTTCCGCATCGATCATGATGAGCGCTTCAATCAAACCACGCATCTCGAGTACAAGATGCCCTTCCGCAAGAGCATGTACTACTCGATGAACTGGAAGTTTGATTCCGGACTCGTGGCAGGCTCGACCCCCTGCTACAACATCTCCGATCCGAACAGCGCCTGCGGGGCCTACTCATTTCAGCCCGACGGGGTAACGCCACTCACCACTGCCAGCGGTCAGCCTGCGATCAATTTGAGCAGTTTGACCGCGGACGAAGAGTTCCAGGCAGGCCTGACCTGCGATGGCGTAAAAGCGACGCAAACGCAGGGCTTTAACATCTGCGACGCCGCCGGCCTTACCTCGAACCTCGTCAAAGTTCCAGCGCCAGGCACTGAAGACGATGACAAGAACCCACAACGCATTCAACCCCGCAACCTCTTCGATATGGAGTTCGGCGATGACAACGTCGTGCATTTCGGAGCAAGCGAGCGCTACAAGTTCGGTGCTCGCGTTACGGCGGTCAACGTAACCAACAAATACGCGCTGTATAACTTCCTCTCTACTTTTTCGGGTACGCACTACGTTTCTCCCAGATCCATCACGGGAGAGATCGCCTTCCGCTTCTAACCCCTTGCAGGCAACACGCCGGCCGCATCCTTGCAGCTCGCGTGTTGCGGCGTCTCTTTGCGCCGGTAAGGCGAGGTGGCTGTAGTCTGCGCAGCTGAAAGGAAAGTATGCCCGCTCTTTCTCAACGCCCCTTCACATGGACGGGCGCCATCGACCGGCTTGGCATCATTGCCTCGACGGTCTGCTTTATTCATTGTTTAGTGACCCCGATACTCTTTTCCTTGCTCGCCGTATACGCGCATTTTCTGCCGTCCGAAGAGCACACACATCGCGTTCTGGCTGTTTCCGTAACGCTGCTTGGAGCCATTGCGATTCTTACCGGCTACCGAAGGCATAGAAAGCCTTCCGTGCTTCTCTTCATGGGCACAGGCCTGCTTTGTATCTGCACGGGAGCCTTCTTTGGAGACTCGCTGCCTGCGCATTGGATGGAAGTGCTCGTCACCTTCGCAGGCAGTTGCTGTTTGATTGTTGCTCATCGCAAAAATCACACCTTCTGCCGCAGTTGTGTTCGTTGCAAATAAGTTGCGACGCATTTACCAGAAGCGGAAGCAGAGTGTCACTCAATCATCCGCTACGGCTTTGGAAACAGCATAGCGGGTACAACCGGCATGGGAGCCGCGCCGTCCAGACTGACGGGAAAGGCTCCCATGGCGCGCAAGTTTGACTCTGTACTGGCCAGGAACTGCCAGCACACTACATCCGGCTTCAGCAGCACACAGGCCACCATGGCCTGCAGGCTTTCGCCGGCCGGTAGTTGAAAGGTGCCCCGTAGCAGCTCCGCCGCATGGCCTTCGGTGGTGAACGCGACCGGTTCGCCGAACTGCGTCCGCGCCCCCGAAGCGGTGAGCCCCTGCACCTCACCCTGGGTGAACGCAGGCAGTTCTGCCGCGGTGAAGGTCTTTTTCAGGCAACCGGCATCGGCTCGCACCAGCAGCACAATCGCCAAGCCATTGCTGCTGTTCATCACGGAAAAAGGCAGCGTTACGCAGCGGGTCGCGTCTTTTCCTTTCTTGGCAGCTGCCTCGCCCGGCGCTTGGCTGAGGCTGGCCTGGAACGCCGGTCCCACCACCGCGCTCGCGTCCGTGTAGCTCGCGGGGTAGCTGTAATTCAGGTGCAACGCTTCATTGCGGTAGGTAAGCACCGGCGCACTCTGCGCCCGACAAGCGACAGGCAGAGCGGAGAACACGAGAACGATGGCGGAGCAAACACGCATATGCGGATGCTAGCACCAGAGCAGGCCAGCGATCTTCAGCGGCTCGGCCCGGCATCCTGAGACCCGCACCTCGGTGCCGGCATCCGCGCTTTCTGAACTTCCAATGATCTGATTCTTCGAAAATGGCACAATCAAGACCCGCCGCGATGGAAGCGTGGAGGCGGCCAGGCTATCCTCAGGCGATGCTCACTCGTTCGTCACCCCGCGCCCTGGTACTAATCGCCTTTGCAGCGGTCTACCTATTCTGGGGCTCAACATACACGGCAATTCGGATCGCAGGCGAGCACGTGCCGCCCCCGGTGGTCTCAGCCACGCGCTGCCTTATCACGACCGCGGTGATGCTGGTCATTGCGCTGCTCAGCGGCAAGAGTCTGCGTGTGCCCAAGGGCGAAGGCCCCAAACTGGCGCTGGTGGGCATTCTTTTTATGAGCGGCAATAACATGTTGCTCACCTGGGGCGAAACAATGGTGCCCTCGGGCTTTGCCTCGCTTCTTATTTCAACGACACCGATCATGATCGCACTGATCGCATGTTTTCTACCCGACGGTGAACCGCTCAACAAGCGTGGCTGGGCCGGCACGCTGCTCGGCACGGCCGGCATTGCCGTTCTGATATGGCCGTCCCTACGCAGCACAGGTCTGCAGACGCTACACACTACGAAACGCGGAAATGTTATGCCCAGCAACCCTGCCTTGGGCACGTTGATCTGTCTTGTATCGGCACTCTGCTTTGCCGCTGGTTCTGTGCTCTCCCGACGTTTCCGCTTTCGTGCCGACACCTTCATCGCCACCGGGTGGCAGATCGGCGCTGCTGCTCTTCTAAACACTGCCATTGCCCTTGCGGCGGGCAGTTTCCATCGGGCAGTATGGACGTGGCGCGGCTCTCTGGCGATGGTATACCTGGCCATCTTCGGTTCGCTGGTGGGCTTGGTGGCCTTTACCTATCTGCTGCAAAACGTGGCGGTAAGCAAGGTCGCCACGTACGCCTTTGTGAACCCGGTAATTGCCGTGCTGCTCGGCGTGATGCTGCTCGGCGAACGGCTGGACGCGACCGAACTCGCCGGCATGGGAATCATCGTGTGCGCCGTAGCGATGGTGGTGCTGAGCCGGGTCGGCGGGACCGCTTCGAAGCGCATCTTAGACCGCGACGTCGTCGCCGTTGCAGGCACAACGGAGCGCAGCGGCTAGGCGGAGGCCAGAGCCGTGTCCGGCTTCCGTTCCGTCGGCGCGAAGCGGTCTTTCAAACGAAGGAATGGTTGTTCCAGAAAGCGATAGCTGAGGGACGCCAGCACGTACGTCATAACGAACGCGGTAATCGGGAACAACATCGTGATGCGATGACGTACGAAGAATTCCAGATGATGATTCATCGTTCCCATCAGGTACCCGTGGAAGATGTACAGGCCATAACTGAGTGTGCCAATCCACGTGAGCCAGCGAATGGACAGAACGCGGGTGAGCCAACCCTCACGTTGAATCGTCGCGAGCACGATGCCGGTGCTCATCAGCCCCGAACAGCTGTACCCGTAGCTCGTGACGATGGGGTGGGAGGTGTTCGGGAGCTGTGCGAATTTGGCCAGCGAGCCGAAAAGCACACAGGCCGGCACCAGGATGAGGGTCCAATAGACCCGAGGCGCGACCGCCTCGCCTGCCGCCCGCCCGCGCAGCCATAAAGCAAGCCATGCGCCAAAGAGCATGGGGCTGAAGTGCGTGTAGGTGGAGGTGTAGATGAAGTTTGGGTCCACGTGCGCGCGCCACGCCCAAAACGTGAGCAGCGTGTTTAGAAACAGGCTGCAAACGATGCCGATCACGCAAATTTTCATGATGCCGCCGCGGCTGCGCACACGATAGACGAGCAGCGGCCACAGGAGATAAAACTGCTCTTCCAGGCAAAGCGACCAGAGCGCCCCGGTGTTGAAGCCGGTGAAATGGCCCTTGGGGAAATAAAACATGAAACCGCCGGATTGGATCTCCGGGTGGTGCATCGCGGAGAAATCCATCAGGTTGCCGTAATAAAAGACACGGGCAATATCAAACCGCGTCCATAGCGGGTGAAGCCATGGCGTAAGCAACAGAAACGTAATCCAGGGCAGGTAGTACAGCGGGAAAATGCGTAAGGCACGCCGAATATAGAAGTTTTGGAAGTAACGGGGCTGTTCCAGCGAATCATAAAGAATGCCGGTGATCAGAAATCCCGACAAGACAAAGAACAGATCGACCCCAAGCCAGCCGCCCCACCCCAGTGCCGAACCTCGGTCGACCATGCCATAAAAATGGGAGATGAACACGGCAAGAAAGGCGACACCACGCAGACCGTCAAGGGCAGGGTAGTGCCGGTGGTGAGCTCGGGCGACCGCCGCTGGATCGCCGGCCGGGGAGTTTGTCTGCTGCGCCGTTGCTTTCATGGGTTTCGTGGATGGGGGCGGCTACTTCCTGCGCCAGCGCACGCCATCCTTTGCATCCTCGATCAGGATATTCTTCGCCATCAATTCATTTCGAATCGCATCCGCCCGCGCAAAGTTGCGCCGCTGCTTGGCCTGGGTGCGTTCGGCAACGAGTGCCTCGATCTCCGCTTCGCTCGGGCCCTCGTCGGCGTATTTGGCAACGACCTCGGGATCGGCCTCGCCGAGACGGCCCTCCGCCGCCGCCCACCCCAGTGCTGCTTTTGTCAGCGCGGCGTCGTTATCCTGGAGCACGGCGAAGATTGCATCAAAGCGGTCCAGCAAAACCAGGATGGCCTCTGCATCAGTTCCGCAGAGCTTGCCGTGGTCGGCGGCCGTGTTAACCGCACGGATGACCTCAAAGACTGCCGCGCGCGCCTCGGCGGTATTCAAGTCATTGGCAAGCGCAGCGGTAAAGGCCTCATTACCCTTACGGATCAAAGCGGAAAGCGCCTCGTCACAACCTGCGGCCAGGCCCTTACCTTCGCGTATCCGTTGCGCGAAGGTGCGTAGCCGCTCAATGGCGTGGGTCGACTCGCGCAGGCCGTCGAAGGTGAAATTCAGTTGGTGCCGATAAGGCACGCTGAGCAGCAGAAAGCGGATCGCCGAAGCCTTATAGCCCTGCAGCAGCAGGTCGCGCAGTGTGTAGAAGTTGCCTTCGGACTTCGACATCTTGCGGCCTTCCACGAGCAAAAAACGCACATGAAACCAGTGCCGGGCAAAGGTCTGGTGCGTTGCCGATTCCGACTGGGCGATCTCGTTCTCATGGTGGGGAAACATCAGGTCTTCGCCGCCGGCATGCAGATCGAAGCTCTCGCCGAGATGCTTCATCGCCATGGCGGAGCACTCAATGTGCCAGCCCGGGCGACCCGCGCCGAGCGGCGTCTCCCAGCTCGTTTCACCAGGTTTGGTGGCCTTCCACAAGGCAAAATCGCGCACGGCATCTTTTTCGTACTCATCGGCGGCGATGCGCGCGCCGTCCTCGATGCCTTCAAGGTCTTTCTTCGAAAGCTTGCCGTAGCCCGGGTCGCGGGCGATGCGGAAGTACCAACTGCCGTCCTCGGCTTTGTAGGCGATATCTTCAGCTGCCAGCCGCTGGATCAGAGCCACCATGCCATCGATGTTTTCGGTCGCGCGTGCAATGATCTCCGGCCGCTCCACGCCGAGCGCGTCCATGTCTTCGAAGAAGGCTTGCTCGTACTTCGCGCTGTACGTGCCGATGGATAGCCCGGCCGCGCTTGCGTTGCGGATGATTTTGTCATCGACATCGGTGATATTCATCACATGCTTCAGCTTGAGACCGAAAAGCCGCGCGACACGACGCAGGGCGTCGACATGCAGAAAGGTGCGAAAGTTGCCGATGTGGCCATAGTCGTAAACCGTCGGGCCGCAGCAGTAAAAGCGAAGGCTCTCGCCATCAGCGGCATAGAGCGGTTCGACGTCCCCGGAGAGAGTGTTGTACAGCTGAAGTGTTTCTGCCACGCGTTCTACAGTAACCGTTGCCAGCGGGCCGGGTCTGGAACCTTCGACCTTCGCGACTGCCTTCCGTTTAAGGTTCTGTGTTGATTCTAGCGAACCGCGCGTTGACACCCGCCGGAGGGTACCCCTCCCCGGGTACTTTTCAGATAAAGTCCTGCCACGAAGGAATTTAGATCTGGACTTCCGGGCGCCGTAGACGAAATTGCCTTTAGCGGTACTTGACTCAGGCTCAGGTCGGCTCACTATCCACAGTACGCGTTTGCAGGTATGGTGTGTGCATGTCTGCGAACAGCCCTCGCCGCAAATGCTGGCCGGGGCGGGGCAGCCACGCTCCCCGCACAGCGATGTAGTTCGATAAGGGTCCGGAAGTAACGGCTATTTGTACATTACTTCCCGTATGGCATTAGATGATCCCCGTTAAGTTTGGAGCCGAAAGGACGGGCGGCTCGTCGAGATGGGCGACCGGCTTCATAGCGCCAATTTGCTGCAAGATGCCGACCTCGTGCGACGCCCCCCAGCGCTCGACGATCTTTGCATCCGAATTGAACTTCGAAATCTGCATGCCACGGACCTTGATCTTCTTCCCGGTTGCCGGCATGCCGTTGAAGGGGCCACCCTGGGTTCCAGTGATCGTATAGGCGAAGGCCACGTTGTCCTCATCCGCGACCATATGCTCAACGGCAATTCTGAAGTCGGGAAAGGCCGAGTGGAATTGTGTAAACCATTTGACGAACCCTTGCGGGCCGGAACCCTGGTCATCAGCGGGATCATGATCCTTTACGTCGAGTGCAAAAACCTCGGGCAGCTTGTCAAACTGATAGCTGTTGACGATCTCACCCATCTTCTTCTGTGTGCTGATGTTCTCTTCTTTGCTCACGAAAGCCTCCTCAAAATTGAGATGCAGCTTTTACCCCGGCCGTTATAGATGGGGATACACCGTAGAGATTGCTGCAAGAGGGGTAAATACATCCCAGGAGCGCTTGGGCCAAGCAGCGGCGATCATGGCAGTGTCCTCCGTAGACAGGCTCGGCGATGGAGATGCCATGCGCTACTCTGAGCGCAGACGACTTGCACGGTTCCTCAAAGGGATTGCAAATGGGAAGGTGGCCTCACATGCTTTTATGCATTTTGCACAAATCTATCCGCCTATTAACTCCCCTCTTTCTCGCGTTCAACATCGCGGAAGCTCAGAACGAAGCTCAGAAGAAGGACGCTCCCTTTCCCCCGGACGTACCTATGGTCGAATGCAAGTCTCCTGTCGCATCCGACTTCGATAGTCTGCGCGTCTTCAACGGCACAGCGCCGGTCCTTATGGCTTTTCATTGTGGGGAGAAAGGCAGCCAAGCCACCGCGTGCCATACCGAATACCTCGATCTGGCTAAGCCTGAGCAGTACCAAGGCGATCTGATCGCGCTTCCTCCTCCTGGCGCTCCAGGCGCCACACAGGGCCGTTGGAGCTGCGCCGCCGTCGGCGGATGGTCCGGTTGGATTCCAACCGATCGCCTCGCGCCCGTTCCCCCCACACCCGCCATCACCACGCAACAGTGGCTCGGCACCTGGGTCACCGGTCGTGTCGTCGGCCATGACCGACTGGTTCTCACGCGCAGCGCCGAAGGCAACGGCAAGATCCACGTCGAGGGCAGGGCATATTACACAAACATCGCTCACAACACAGCTTCCGGAGACGTAAGCGGCGACGCCCTGGCCATGGGGCCGTTTCTCCATGTCCTCGATACAGGCGAACAGTCCGGTTGCGCCCTTGATCTGAAGTACGACGTCCCCAGCGGAACGTTTCGTGCCGTCGACAATCAGCAATGTGGCGGTTTCAACGTCACTTTTGATGGGATTTGGCGTCGCGCCAGCTCGAAGAAGTGATGTCGGGTCAAGGCTATCCATCTCAGGTTCACGAGTACACGCGACGCGACAAGTCGTGACTCATCTTGCTGAGCATCTAAACGACCGACGCTGCTCATGTTGTAAGGCGAAGCGCTTTACTCAGCGCGCACGACAGCGCACCCCTGGAGACATACTATGAAGGTCTTAGTCGTTGGAGCTACCGGTCAGTTCGCCGGGCTCGTTGTACCGGAACTCATTCAGCGAGGCGCCGTTGTGCGGGCTCTCTTGCACGACGAATCGAAATCGGAGGAGGCCTATCGTCATGGTGCCGCCGAAATCGCCGTCGGCGACCTGAACGACCCGGAGAGTCTGCGAGCTGCCGTCGCCGGGGTGGATGGCGTCTTCCATACCGGCCCGGGCTTTGCGCCGAACGAGGCCGACATGGGCGTGCATCTCGTCCAGGCGGCGGCCAGCGCAGGCGTACGCAAGTTCGTCTTCTCCGGGGTGATTCATCCCACCCTTTCTTTGACCAACCATGTCTCCAAGCGCCCCGTGGAACAGGCCCTCTGCGAGTCCGGCCTCATCTTCACGGTGCTGCAACCGGCCATGTTCTTTCAGGACTTCGCCGCCGGCTGGAAGGAAATTGCAGAGGGGGGCAGCTTCGCCCTTCCTTACTCCACGGAGAAGAAAGCCTGCTATGTCGATTATCGCGACGTGGCCGAAGCCGCTGCGCTCGCTTTCACCACGGACAGGCTCGACTTCGGCACCTTTGAACTATGCGCGCCCGGCATGCTCACCCGCACCGAGGTCGCCGTTCTGATGAGTGAGGTCCTCGGCCGCACCGTCCGTGCTGTCAACGTCTCCTTCGACGATTGGGCCGAAAAGGCGCACATCCCGCCAGGCGTACAGCGCGACGGGTTCGAGCGCATGTATAGCGACTATGACCAGTTCGGTTTTCCCGGCGGCAATGATCTCGCGCTCCGCACCATTCTCGGCCGCGCTCCTCGTCGTTTACAGGACTACCTGCACGAGCTCGCAGACCCGTCTCACCAAGCGTAGCGCGACCATTCATGCTGCCGGGCTTGCTGAGGGGCGCGGCGCTGCTATGTCTCCGGATAACTGGCGAGGATGCGCCCCTGCGAAGCTCTCCTGTTCGTCAGAAGCCACGCTGTACCTACGATCAGCCGAGCCGCAGGCCCGGCGCGGCATGCCACGCCGGAGCAACTAACCGAGATCGAGATCTCGTCTTCCGGCTACGGGCTCCACTTCCCGAAGCTCGATGCAGACCTGTATTTGCCGTCGTTTCTGGAAGGCGTTTTCGGTTCCGAGCGCTGGATGGCGAGCCGCATGGGAAGGCTTGGAGGCAGTTCCAGGAGTGCAGCGAAGACGATGGCTGCCCGTGAAAACGGCAAAAAGGGTGGCCGTCCAAGGCGAAAGGAAGCCGTCGCCTCCGGCCAGTAGCAGGAAAGGACTTATCTGCTTTCGTGATTTACTGCTCCGTGGCAAATGCGACGATTCGGAGTCACGGTGCGGCTTCGACATCTCGGAACAACATTTGCCCTCTTGAATTGGTGACGACTTGGACGATCACCTCACGATTGACCAAGGGTCCAAGAACGTCATCGACGGCTTCACCGACCTCGAAAACTCGCTTATGCTGTTCATCAACGGTCACCTCTAGCCAGTCCTCATCTAGGTGCACGGCACGCAAAACGCCACGTAGTTCGCCTGACATTTCTCCGCTCTGACGTTGTTTCATGAATTTCTGCCGAATGATGGTGTTTAAGTCTTTGCGTGAGTCTTCCGTCAAAATGATTGGATCGCTGTCGACAGAACTCTGACGTATCGTCAACACGGCGAAGTCCTTCCCATTAGGCGCGAGTGATCTCGTCAGCTTTAAGAATGTTCCTCGGTAGTCCTTGTCTGGAACCCGTTCAACAAGTGCTGCTTCCGGGTCTTGCACCGATTCTCGAACGAGAGAGACAAACGTTTTCTTGATCTCGTCTACAGTAGGAAGCCCTGGCCCGAAGAGCGTCCTTTGTGCAACATCTTCGATAGCAACTGCGAACTGGTAACTGCCCGGAACCGTTTGGAAGAGCCACGGGCGGCAGACGTTCTGTACTTCAATTGGGGCCGCCCCGCGTTTGCGATGGGGAAGGTGCTCCAAAAATTCCACCGTGCGGAAGAAAAGCGACTTGATGTTCTCGACCTTTGACAAGACAAGGTCCAAGGGTGCTCCTCCAGTCACGCTCTGCCCCCCCGAAACTGAGATCAGCAGTTCGCCTTCCGAAAACTTCACACTCGCGGCTTGCCTCACTTCCTCACTCCAGATCGACTGAAGCAGTCCCTGAAGTTGCTCCACCGCGAATGGCGGAAGCGCGTCATTAGATAACACTTGATGCGCGAATTTCTGGGCTTGGGCAAACTCGCGTGCCTTGAACCAAAGAGCAACCGCGCTGACCGCCGTTATTCCCATAGTTCTTAGTTTTGTTGGCGCAAGTTCGGCGAGTGCAGCTGCTTCGAATCTTGCCGCCTCTCTGTAGAGCTCATGCGCGCGATCATCTGATCGCGCCAAAGCCACTTGCGCTTCCGACGCCAACTGCTCGCTCTTCTGGTGCAGATCCGCCCAACTCATTTGTCGTTCACGTATTCGATCAAGACCCTTAAAATCTCAAAGCCAATCACCCCGGCAATGGCCGGCAAGTTGCTCGATCCCTGTTTCGTCTGTTGAACTTTCTCCCGAAGACGACGCGCAACCGCAGACTCATTCCCCTTATCAAGGCCGGAGACTTCCAACCGCCAGCAATCCTCGAGATCCTCGACAGTCTTTCCCGCA
The DNA here is from genome assembly GCA_964242495.1 of uncultured Acidobacteriaceae bacterium. Lineage (GTDB taxonomy): Bacteria > Acidobacteriota > Terriglobia > Terriglobales > Acidobacteriaceae > Granulicella. The sequence continues at coordinate 522,004 of CAXSZS010000003.1, read as the reverse complement.
GGGGCGACGTAGTAGTCGGCACCTGTTTTGGTTTCCGCACGCTTCACCGCAAACAGACCTTCCGAGACTTCGACACTCGCGATCAAGCATCCATATGCGCCATCTCGGGTGGCGTCATCCCGGTTCGCCCAAGCGTCTCGAGTGCGATCATCCGCCGGTTCCCATGTGAGGACCGCAATTTTGTCGCCGGAAAGTTTCGTGATCCTCACGTGAGCCGGAGATTGGTGGTGTCGGTCTAAGCAGACACGGGCCGCCTCGACGTAACTGCCCGCAACGCTCGTTGTAAGGCCGTAATGTCTGTTCGCTAGATCCTCGATATTAATCAGGGGTAATGCCTTTTCATCCATGTGCAAGCTAAACGCCAACTGTGCCTTAAGCACCACTGTATTTAACAATTCGGTTTCTGTAGATGTCGAGTTCGGTCCGTCTGGGCGGACGACAGGCAATGCCGGAGTGACCGCTGGAATAATGACGAGAAACGCATTTTTTATCCAAGAATTTGGGCGATCGGGCTTGTCTTGTTTCAGCCTAGCCGTAAGCCCGGGGCCGCTTCGAGCGTGTCGTCGGCGAAGCGGCCGTTCAGCAGCTTGGACCAGGCGGCGGCTGCGATCATGGCGGCGTTGTCCGTGGAAAGGCTCACGCGGGGAAAGGCGACTGAAATGTTTTTCCAGCCAGCGAGTGCGGACATGCGATCACGCAAGACCTGGTTCGCCGAAACACCACCGCTGACAAGCACCCCCTGCGCTCCGAAATGTTCCGCGGCTTTGATGGTGGTTCCCACCAGATTTGCGATCATCGCGCTGTGAAAACTGGCGATCAGATCCATTGTTTGGCGATCCAACAATGTCAGCGTCTGCGCGAGCGCGGCGGGGTTGGTCGCTTTCGCCGTGAGAAGCTGCGCGGCACGAATCCCTGTCTCCCGCCTCGCGATGGCTTCCCGCATGCCGTGTGATTCGACGTAGCGGCGTACTGCGGTCTTGATGCCGCTGAAGGAAAAATCAAAGCGTCGCTCCGCCTCGAATGCATTTGGCTCCGGCGCAGATCGACCAGAGCCCTTTGGCTTGATCGGGTGGAAGCGGAACGGCACCGCAGCCCTGTCGCCATGTGCGGCCAAGCCTTCGATCCATGGGCCGCCGGGGAAGGGAAGACCGAGCAGCTTGGCTACCTTGTCGAAGGCCTCACCGGCGGCATCATCGACCGTGCGGCCCACATTGCGGTACCGCCAAAGGCCGGTGTCATCGCGCGAAGCCAGGTACAGGTGGGAGTGCCCGCCTGAGATCACCGCCGCCAGTAAGGGTGAGCGCTCCGCAAACCGCTGCTCGGCTTCAAGCAGAACGGCCTGGATATGGCCTTCGAGGTGATTGACTGCGATGAGCGGCAGATTTGCACCGAAGGCCAGCGCTTTCGCGAACGTGATCCCTACCAGAAGCGCTCCAGCAAGCCCCGGGCCTTCCGTCACGGCCACGGCGCTCAAAGCCCGGTACCCCGCCGGATCGGCCGTCAGGCCCGCTGCCTGCATTGCTTCGCGCACGACCGGCACAATGGCGCGCAGGTGTTCACGGCTGGCAAGCTCCGGCACCACGCCGCCGTAATCGGCATGCACCAGCTGCGAGGCGACAACATTGGAAAGCACGGTACGCCCATTCGCGACCACCGCCGCCGAGGTTTCGTCGCACGAGCTCTCGATGCCGAGAATGAGCCGTCGGTCTGCCTGCTCTTCCAATGGTCTCCCTATCTCACTTCAACCTGTCATTTCGACCCAAGCTTCGCAGCGTTATTGCGAGGCGTGGTGAGACCTGCAGCTCGGACGCTTCTGTGAGCCCGCTTAAGCCTGATTGCCGCCGCTCGTCACCTGCTTGGCATCGGAAAGCGTGACGTGCACGGTCAACCGGTGCTGGCCGCGGTAAATCGTGAGGGTAATCGTGTCGCCGGCGCGATGCGCATTGAGCGCTCCGGATAAATCCTGCGGCGTCGTGATTTCCTGGCCATCGATGCCGACAATGAGATCTCCGCCGAGCATCACCGGCGTATTGCCCATGTACGCCCGTTCCGTGCCGCCGCGTAGGCCGGCATGCTGCGCGGCGCCGTCCGGCAACACGCGTTCGATGAGGATGCCGTAGTCCGCCGGCAACCCAATCTGCTGGGCGACATCGGGCCCGATGGGCAAGGTGACCACATCGAGCGACGGCCGCCGCACCCGGCCGTAGCGCGCAAAATCATCGAGCACGGCCTTGGCGGTGGAAATGGGAATGGCAAAGCCGATGCCCGCAGACTGATCTGCGCCGCCGTTCGGATTGGAGGCAATCAGCGTCGTGATGCCGATGACCTCACCACGTGAGTTCAGCAGCGGACCGCCGGAGTTGCCCGGGTTCACCGAGGCGTCGGTTTGAATGGCGTCCTCGATCTTGTTGCCTGACGGCATGGCGATCGAGCGAATTGCGGAGATGATGCCGCGCGTCATCGTGCCGGAAAAGCCGAACGGATTGCCGATCGCATACACCTGCTGCCCCACGATGAGGCTGGAGCTTTCGGCAAGCGTGGCGGGCTGTAGGTTGGGCACATTCTGAATCTGCAGCAGCGCGAGATCGTGATTGGGGTCGTCGCCCACTACCGCCGCCTTGTACTTGTGCTTGTCATGCAGCGTCACTTCCACCAGCTGCGCGCCCTCGACCACATGGTGATTGGTGAGGATATGGCCCTGCTTGTCGAGGATGAACCCCGACCCCTGACCCTGCTGCGGCACCGCGCGGTAGAAAAAGTCATACGCCACCTGTGTCGAGGTGATGTTGACGACGCTCGGAATGGCACGTTTGTAGACGGCGATGTTTTGCTGCTCTTCGGTATCGAAAGCCGGGGCGGCCGAAGCCACGGTCAAGCTGAAGTTGCCCAGCGGACCGCGCACGTCTTTGGTCTCGTCCGCGGTCGCCGCATCGGCGGAAGGGTGCAGGAGGCCGGCAATCGCGCCGGCAGGGAACATGCGGCTCGAAAGGTAATAGAAACCGAACAGAAGAAGCAGCACAAGAACGACGGGGCGGAGTTTCATGGGATTGGGACGGCGCTCAAGAGCTCGAAATGGAGGTGCTTTAGAGATTTTTGCAGCACGGTACGTTGAAGCCCAGGTACCTGGACGCCTTGCCGGCGCCAAAGTCGCGATGCTCTCCCGTCATTTTATCTGCAAGGGGATGCTCTGCGTTTGCCGCGCTGCCTTTCGGGGGCGCGACGAAGCGCGCGGGTGCCGGAAAGACCCGGAGTGGATGTGAATACTTGGCTGTGGATCCCTCAACGATCTCCGAGTCCGGTTCACGGGTATTTCCCGGCGCACTCCTCTTTCGCAACCGCCCGTCGCTGTCGGAACCAGGCATTTGCGAAATTCTTCTTCCAGACTCTTAAATTCATGCGAAATTAAGTACGTACCCGTCACATTGAATCACCTGTTCTCTTGGCTTTCCCCGGAACGAGGGTTTCCGTCTGCCTAGGTTGATTGGTTGTACGCGTCTTTTGAGTTGGTTCGGCGCTATCGGGCTCTTGACGATTTTTCTGTCGTCCTTGGGTCTCGCGGGTGCACAGGACCCCCTGTCTGCGACCCTGAGCGGGACGGTTGCCGACGCGACCGGTGCCCTGATTCCGGGCGCACATGTGCGCCTCATTCCGCCACGCGGGGCCCAGGCCAAACCCCAATCCAAAACAACGGACGACTCCGGGAGTTTCACCCTCCAGGCGCCGCCCGGCACCTACACCGTGCAGGTGGAGGCCCCTAATTTTGTCATCTTCGAAAGCCGGCCCGTCACGCTGAAGCCGAACACAGCCGTGCGCTTGCCCGTGCGGCTGGCCGTCGCCGGGCGAGCGGAGGAGATCAGCGTCGATCCGAACGGCAACTCCACAGACCCTGCTGACAACGGCAGCGCGCTCGTGTTCGAAGGCGACCGGCTCAATTTACTTTCTGACGACAATGCCACCCTGCAACAGCAGCTCAGCGCGCTTGCCGGGTCGGGGCTCGGCGGCAGCGGCCCGCAGTTCTACATCAATGGCTTTTCCGGCGGCAAACTACCGCCCAAGTCCTCCATCCGTTCCATCCGCATCAACGCCAACCCGTTCACAGCCTCCTATGACTCGCTTGGTTCTGGCCGCGTGGAAATCCAGACGGAGCCCGGCACCGACAAGCTGCACGGGGCGCTCAACTTTTCGGGCACCGATCAGCCCTTCAACGCCGGCAACCCCTACACGACCCTGCAGCCGCCGTACCACCAGTTCCAGACGGACGGCAATCTGAACGGACCCATCGGCAGGAAAACTTCCTTCTTCGCCTCCGAGTACCTCCAGCTGCTCGCCAATAACGCTGTCGTGAACGCGGTCGACCCAGCCAATACCGGCGTGACCCTTTCCCAAGCCCTGCCCGCACCGCAGCGCACCGATACCTACTCTCTCCGCATCGATCGCCAGTTCAGCCCCAACAATTTCGCTTACCTGCGCAACGAGTGGAGCCGCACCCACATCATCAACAGCGGCATCGCGCCGTTGGTTCTGCCCGATGCGGCTTTCAGCTCGGACATCCTCACGAACACGCTGCAGGGGTCAGACACGGAGGTCATCGGTCCCCACGCCGTTGACGAAACCCGTTTTCAGTACATCCGCACGCGTAACCGTCAGGATCCCAACAGCACCGCGCCGTCGTTGGTGGTGGAAGGCTCGTTTCAAGCCGGCGGCAACCCCGCCCAGGCGCTGCGCGACAATCAGGACCGGTATGAGCTGCAGAACCTCTTTGAGTTCGACCACGGCAAGCATTCTCTCCGCGCCGGCTTCCGGTTTCGTGAGCTCCGCGACGCGAACGTATCTACCGCCAACTTTAACGGCCAATACACCTTTGCGTCGCTAGCCGACTACAACGCCGCCCAAGCTGCGCTGCAAGCCACGCAGGCCGCACCCTCAAATGGCATGGGGGTGCCCGGGGCTTCCCAGTTCAACATCACCGCCGGCCAACCCAACGCCCGGCTATTTTCAGACGATATCGGCCTCTATGCGGAAGACGTTTGGAAGCTCACGAAGAATGTCACCTTCGATTACGGTCTGCGCTTTGAAAGCGAGTCCGCCATCCCCGATCACGTCGATCCCGCGCCGCGCCTCGGCATCGCCTGGGCTGTGCACCGCGGCCAGGCGGCAAACCCGTTCGTCACCCTGCGGGGCGGCTATGGCATCTTCTACGACCGCTTTCCCGCTGCCAATCTGCTCCAGGCCATACGACAGAACGGCACCTCCGAGATCGGCTACTTCGTCCAAGATCCAAGTTTCTATCCGAAGATTCCACCCACCGCCGCGCTCACCGCTACCGAGCCCACGATCTATCGTGTCGATCCCCATCTACGCTCCAGCTACCAGCAGGTCGGCGAGCTCTCCGTAGACCGCGCCATTGGCAATCGCGGAACCACCTCTACAGGCCTTTACGTGAAGCACGGCAGCCACAACTTCCTTTCGCAAAACGTGAACGCCCCCTTGCCCGGCACCTACAATACCGCCATGGCCGGCAGCGGCGTACGCCCGCTCGGCACCGCGCAAAACATCTACCAATTCAACTCCGACAGCAACAGCAACGAACAGATCTTCTTCAATACAACAAACCTGCAGCTCACCAAGAAAGTCTATTTTTTCAGCTTCTACGCGATCGACCACGAGCGCAATGAAAGCGCCGGCTCCACGGCCTTTCCGTCCAACCAGTACAACGTCGCTGCGGACTATGCCCGTGCCTCCGGCAACCATCTGCAGACCATCTTCGCCGGTCTCATCTGGTCTCTCCCCCACGGCTTCCAACTGCAGCCCTTCTTCAGCGCGCACTCGGGCGCGCCATTCGATATCACCACCGGAACCGACCTGAACGGCGACACCCTCTACAACGACCGGCCCGCGTTTGCCACGGACATGACCCGCGGCTCGGTGGTGCGCACCCCGTTCGGCAACTTCGACACAGCGCCTCTGCCGAACCAGCGCATCATCCCGCGCAATTATGGTCACGCGCCTGGCTTCGCCTGGCTTGACATACAGGCCGGCAAAGACTTCCACATCGGTCCGCGTTCCCACACTGACACCGCCGCCGCTGCGACGACGACGGGCGGGAAACCCGCATCGGCTTCCAAGAAGGCCGAACGCCCCTGGGATCTGAAGTTTCAGGTGGAAGCGCAAAACGTCCTGAACCGCAACAACCCCGGCCTGCCCATCGGCGTGCTCAGCTCGCCCTACTTCGGCCACTCGCTGTCGCTCGCGAACGACTTCAGCCCGCTCACCGCTTCCAACCGCACCATCCTGCTGCAAAGCTTTTTTACGTTCTAGCGAAGACCCACGGGTGCGCAGGCGTATCTCCTTTCTTTTTGTCATTCCCAGAGGGAATCTGCGCTTCGGCTGGGTCCGCAAGCAATCGTTCAATCGAAATCATCTTTTCCTTCCAATTGAAGATTTCAGCGGTTGACCTCCACACGCAGGCAGCCGTCCAAGCGGCATCGGGCTCCCGCAAGACGTATAGAGGCTTCTTCATGCAGCGCATGCATTGCATCGCCACCGTGGTTGTGTGTCTACTCAGCGCACCGCTCCCAAATCGCGCCTTGGCGCAAGCGGTAGGCCAGCCAGCCGCTCCGAATCCCCCTCAAGAGGACGCGGCAAAGGACCTGGCCGACAATGCAAAGCAGGGCGTGCTCACAGGGGTCCTCACCGACCCCACCGGTGCCCGCGTCCCGGGAGCCACCCTGCACCTTGAGGGCAAGGGCGGCCGGCATGATGCCACCACCGATGCCGTCGGACACTTCAGCCTCCGCGTGCCGGCGGGGAAGTACACCCTCAGCGTCGTCGCGACGGGCTTCGACACCCTGCACCGCGACGCCGTCCAGGTGCCGGCCAGGGGCCGCACCGATCTGCCGCTCACCCTATCCATCAACGCGGAGATGACCGAAGTCAACGTGAACTCCGCCGATAGCGACCGCACCGCTGCCGGCAACAACAACACCGCCATCAGCCTCAGCGGCGATAAACTCGCCACCTTCTCTGACGACGACGCGACCTTTCAGCAGCAGATCCAGGGCATCGCCGGCGGTGGCGGCGACGGCGACTCCGGCGGCAATCAGCTCATGGTGGATGGCTTTTCCGGCGGCCGCTTTCCGCCCAAAACCGCCATCCGCGAGATCCGCATCAACTCCAACCCCTTCTCAGCCCAATATGAGTGGCTTGGCTTCGGCCGCATCGAGGTATTTACCAAGCCCGGTGCCGATACCTACCACGGCAACTTCAGCGTCGCCGGTAACAACCAGAGCTTCAACGCGCGCAACCCGTTTACCGGCCCACAGCCGCCGTACCACAACCTCTACTTCGACGCCGATCTCAACGGTCCCATCGGCCACAAGACCTCCTTCTTCCTCGCCGGCAACCGCACCGATCAGCAGAATAACGCCGTCATTAACGCCTTCAACCCGGACGGCACGCCACTCTCGGAAGCCATTCCCAACCCGCAGAACAACAACACCGTTTCCGCTCGCCTCGACCGCCAGTTCACATCCAACAACGTCCTCACCGGCCGCTACGAGTGGAACAATGCCAGTCAGTCCAACAGCGGCGTCGGTCTACTCGTGCTTCCCTCCGAGGGCATCACCTCCAACGCCACCACGCAAACGCTGCAGCTCGGCGACACTGAAACGCGCGGCGCGTCCACCGTCATCGAAACGCGCTTTGAATATGTCCGCACGCGCACCCGGCAAACGCCCAACAGCACCGCGCCCACCCTCGTCGTGCAGGGATCGTTCTCCGGCGGCGGCAGCCCCTCCCAAACGGCGACCGATGGCCGCGACCACTACGAGCTGCAGGAATACATCTCCCGCGTCTTCGGGCCGCACTTTCTGCGAGCCGGTGGTCGCTTTCGTGTCGACCGCGAAGCCAACACCTCCAGCGGCGGCTACAACGGCGCCTTCACCTTCAGCCCCACCACCGTCAGCGGCCAGCAGCTCTCCGCGCTGCAGGCCTATCAGATTACCCAACAGGGGCTCGCCCAGGGCCTCAGCCCGGCCGCAATCCGCGCTGCCGGGGGCGGGGCTTCGCAATTCAATCTAACGGCCGGCATTCCCTCGGCCGAGGTCAGCACCGACGAGCTCGACGCCTACGCCGAGGACGAGTGGAAGCTCCGCAAAGATCTCACCTTTAACTATGGCCTACGTTTCGAAAGCCAAACCGCCGTTCCGGACCACTTCGATCCCGCGCCGCGCATCTCCCTCGCCTACGCGGTCACGCCGGGCAAACGCAAAGAACCGCTGGTGGTGCTGCGTTCCGGCTTTGGCCTCTTTTACTACCGCTTCGACGTCGGCAATCTCCTCACTGCCGTGCGCCAAAGCGGCTTCTCCCAAAGCGCGTATTACCTGCAAAATCCTGACTTCTATCCCAACATTCCAGCACCGGCAGGCCTGCCGTCCGTGGAACCTACGACCTACCACGTCAGCCCGAACCTGCGGACGCCCTACAACATGATGGCCAGCTTCTCCGTCGAACACAGCTTCGGCAGCAAAGGCAACCTTGGGGTCTCCTACATCGGGGCGCGCGGCGTGCACCAGTACCTTTCCCGCAATATCAATGCGCCCCTGCCCGGCACCTACAATCCGGCTGACCCCACCAGCGGCACGCGCCCCCTTGGCGGCACGCAGAACATCTACCAGTTCTCCTCCGACGGTACCCGCCGCTCCCAGGCCCTTTGGATCAACGTGGACCTGAACCCGACCAAACGCCTCTCGGTTTGGGGCTTCAGCAACCTGCAGCAGCGGGAAGGGGACACCTCCGGCTCCGGCTCCTTTCCGTTCAATCAATACAACCTCGGGCAGGACTACGGGCGCTCCGCGAACAACAACATCTTTTTCGTTACCGGTGCCTGGTACAACGGCCCGAAAGGCTTTAACGGGGGTCTCTTCCTCCGCAGCCACTCCGCGATTCCCTTCAATATCACTACAGGCACCGACCTGAACGGCGACACCATCTTCAACGATCGCCCCGCCTTTGCCACCGACCTCACACGCGCCTCCGTCGTTCGCACGCGGTACGGGACCTTCGACACCGTCCCTATCGCCGGGCAGACCATCATCCCCATCAATTACGGCAGTTCGCCCGCGTTTGCGACGCTCAATCTTTTTCTCGCGAAGGAGTTCCGTTTCGGTCCCCGGCCCGCGGCGGAAGCGCCGCCCCCGGGCCAACCCGCCCCGTCGCACAAACCCGACCCTCGCTATAACCTGCGCTTCTCGCTCGAAGCCCAGAACGTAACCAACCACACCAACGCGAGCGTGCCGGTCGGGATTCTTAACTCGCCTTTTTTCGGCAAGTCGCTTTCCCTGGCCGAAACCTACTCTGGCATCACAGCGGCTAACCGCATCCTCACCCTGCGCAGCAACTTCAGCTTCTAAAGCAAACGAAGTGACCCTACCTCTTGTCATCCCGTACCCTGAACGAAGCCGAAGGGATCTGCTGTTTGCTCGGCGCTGTGCAATGCCTACAGCTACCTGCCCGAAGGCGCCCCCACCAGGCCCACCGGCAGAGGAACCGCCTCCCCATCCGCTCCCACCTCGTGTGAGTCCACCCGAAAGTGCGTCAGGTTCGCTATCCCGAAGCTGGTAGTGATGGCAACATCCGCCGCATCCCGACCGGTCGCCATCAAGACGCGTCCGAAACGCGGCGTGTTGTGGCGCGCGTCCATATCCAGCCACCGGCCATCCAGCCAAACCTGGTACCATGCGGAAAAATCGCCGGGACCGCCAAACGGCACGCGTATATCGCCTAGATACCCGGTCACATACCGTGCCGGGATGTTCATGCATCGGGTCATCGTGATGGCTAAATGCTGAAAATCCCGGCAAACGCCCACACGTTCGGTAAACACATCCATGGCCGTTTTGGTAGGCCGTGCCGCCTGGTAATTGAAGGTCACTTTTTGATGCACCCAATCGCGAATCGCCGCTGCCCGCTCCCATCCCGGGGCAACGGTGCCAAAAAGGTCTTGTGAGACGCCGACAAATTGATCGACAGGGCAATAGCGGCTCGCGAGCAGGAACTGCAGCGTTTCTGACGGTAAACGCTCCACCGGCGTCTGCCCCAGCCCAAAGCCCTGCCAATCAGGCACATCCGGCACTCGGAGCACGTGCTTTCCGGAAAGCTGAATGGTCCCGCTCGGCGCCAGGAAGCGCGCGCAACGGTTACCGAAGCTGTCAATGTACTCCTCTGTCTCAAGCGGTCCCCCGCTTCCACCCTCCATGGTTGATGTTGTCTGTTCCACATTCAGGCGATCGGCTGTCGTGAGACGGTCCTCCAAGGATGGATGCACATGTAGCAGGGCCACCATCGGCGTTGCGAAGGGGAGCTGGAAGCGGATGTCGTATTCAGATTGAATCAGCATAAGGGCGTACCGGCAGAGCGTAGCGGTGGGCGTAGAATACCGCTTTTGTTCGCAAAACTCGAGATTTGCCCTATTTTGACACGATTCGCCGCTCCTGCGCCCTCACTACACTGTTGGGTGTTACCGGTGGGTCTTGCGGGAAAGCAAACATTCGGCGAAATTAACTCAAGAGTTTCGGGTTTATGCCGATAGAACCATCAGCCGGCCTGCAGCTTCTCCGTGAAGCTGTTGGCCGACCCCGCACGTGAAAGAACATCATGGACGACGCACGCATCATCTTGATCCTTGGAACCGTTGTTCTCGCTTGCGGGAGCTTGTCCTTCGGCATTCTGCGAATGGCCAGCCCGAAACTGCGTGGAACGGCGTGGCTCAGCGGCGCGTTTGCCGTCGGTGCTCTTGGTGCCAGTCTTCTTATGGTGCAGAACCACTGGCTGTTCTCCATTTTCTTTGCCGATCTTTTTCTGCTCTCGTCTTTTGTTCTGCTCCATGTCGGGGTGTTAGAGCTGATCCAGAACAAATCCGTTCCGTTCTGGCACGGCGGCCTTCTGCTGGGCATGCAGGCGGTGGTCGATGTGCTGCGTTTGAGTGGCGCCATCAGTTTGCGTCCACGCGTCGCCGTCCTCGGCCTGCTCGTCGCCGTTCAAAGCTTTGCCACTGCCCTGGTTCTCTGCCGCTTGGCCCGCCGGCAAATTCGCGCCCCGTCCGTCTTCAGCGCAGTTCTGCTGCTAGCCTTTGGCTGCTTCAATCTCTTTCGTAGCGGGGCGATGATCTTCGCTTTCGACCATCGCGTCTTGAACCGACAGCTGAGTGTACTGACTTTCCTGCTCTTCGTCGGCGTTGCCTTAGCCTTGGCTTTCGGCTTCTTCTGGATGACCACCGCCATGATCACCGACGAACTTGAGCACATGGCCAGTACCGATCCTTTGACTCGCTTATACAACCGCCGGGTCTTCCTGAAATGGTGTGAAAAGGAGCTTTTGCGCAGTCAGCGCTCCGGTGTACCGTTTTCACTGCTCATGGTCGATCTCGATCACTTCAAACGGGTCAACGACAATTTCGGACATCAGACCGGCGATGAGGTGCTCTGTGCCGCCGTTGAGCAGATGCAAGACTCGGTCCGTGGTATCGACGTTCTCTGCCGTTGGGGCGGGGAGGAGTTTGCAGTCCTGTTGCCGTCAGCCCCGCCCGAAGCCACGCTCATCGTGGCTGAACGTATACGCGAAAACATCCAGAAAGTAACGCTTTCCGCCGCTCGCACCACGGCACAGGTCACAGAGGCCTTTTCCCTGAGTGTCAGCATCGGTACAGCCACCTACCGCGATCTTGATGACGGCCTCACAGCGATGCTGCAACGTGCCGATAGAGCTCTCTACAGCGCCAAAAGAGCAGGAAGGAACCGTGTACTCGTTGCTTCTTAGTGACGATCTGACTCAGAACACTCCAACACCCTTCAGGCAAAAGTCGTTTGCGCTATAGGTTTTTCATCTCGCCCGAAGCAGACCGCCTTATCGTCTGCGTAGTGGAGAGACCTGCAGTCATGTAGCGTCGGCACTACGCTTAAGGAAAAATGCTTGTTCATCCTGATCCTGATTGCAGCGAAGGCACTCTGTATTCCGCTCCGACCACACCGGCGCTATGAAGGAGGAACAATGACTTCCGCCACTAAGGAAAGCAAGGCAGAGCCTGTTGCTTTCGGCTCCATCCATCGCTACGCGGTCTTCGCGATGACGGTAGATGACTGCCGTCGTACGGTAACTCGCTGAGGAGCAAGGTGCTCCGAACACCAAATTAAAGGTGAGAGAGCAGTCCAAAAGCGAAAGGAGCCCTTTGGCTCCTTTCAACTCCGATGTACAGGTTCTTCAATGACGCGGCGAGGAACTACTTCGCAGTGAGCTCCGCTTGAGCACCGGCCTTCAAGGCTTCCGCCTTGTCCGTCTGCTCCCACGTGAAGGTGTCGCCGGTACGGCCAAAGTGACCATGCGCGGCTGTCTTCTGAAATACCGGGCGGCGCAGATCCAGGCTTTCGATGATGCCCTTGGGTGTGAGCTTGAAGTTCTCGCGCACAAGCTCGATCAGCCGTGATTCTGGAATGATTCCTGTACCGAACGTGTCCACGCGTACGCTCACGGGTTCGGCCACGCCAATCGCGTAGGCCAACTGGACCTCGCACCGCTCCGCGAGGCCTGCGGCCACGATGTTTTTCGCGACATAGCGGGCCATGTAAGCCGCCGACCGGTCGACCTTTGTCGCATCCTTGCCGGAAAACGCGCCGCCACCATGCCGTCCCATGCCGCCGTAGGTGTCCACAATGATTTTGCGGCCGGTAAGGCCGGTATCGCCCATGGGGCCGCCAATTACAAAACGTCCCGTTGGATTGATGTGATATTTGGTGTTTTCATCCAGCAGGTCAGCCGGAATGACGGCCTCGATCACGTGTTCCTGGATTTCGGCGCGCAGCTGATCGTTGCCGACCTCATCCGCATGCTGGCTTGAGATCACAACCGCGTCGACCCGCACGGGCTTGCCTTCCGCCGTATACTCCACGGTCACCTGGGTCTTTCCATCGGGACGCAGATACGGGAGCTTGCCGTTTTTGCGTACCTCGGTCAGCTTCTCGCTCAACCGGTGCGCCAACGAAATCGGTGTCGGCATAAACTGCGGCGTCTCATTGGTCGCGTAGCCGAACATCATGCCCTGATCGCCGGCGCCTCCCGTGTCCACACCCTGGGCGATATCGGGCGATTGTTTGTTGATGGCCGAGATCACGGAGCAGGTATTGCAATCGAAGCCCTTCAGCGCGTCGTCATACCCAATCTCGCGGATCGTCTCACGAACCAGCTTTTGTACATCAAGATGCGCCTTACTGGTGATCTCGCCGGCGACCACAACCAGCCCGGTGCAGGTGAGCGTCTCACACGCAACACGGCTCAGCGGGTCTTCCGCCAGACAAGCATCAAGAATGGCATCGGAAATCTGGTCGGCGATCTTATCAGGATGGCCTTCGGTGACGCTTTCGCTGGTAAACAGGTAGCGATCAGGAGCGGTAGGCAAAGCGGGAGTCCTCCAAGGGGTTGCGGCAGAGTCGTATTGCGGCAAAGTCGTGCAGCGAAGTCAATTCTTGCGCATCTTCCGGGATGCGTCGTGTGCATGCCCGCAAGCCAGCCGCGGCGCAATGCGACAGACGTTCCTTGTGCCAGGCGCATCCGTATTCTACCGTTCGCGGAAGAAATCTACCAAGGGGAGACATCTTGCCGAGCCGAAGATTGATGAGACGAGCAGCGTGGTCGTCGCAGGCGTGCTGGGGCGTAGGTGCCCAACGCCCACGCGCGGCTGCACGACATACTGCCACAGCAGGTAACCGAGGACAGCAAGCGCGCCGAGAAGAACGGCAACGCCCCACCACCGCCGCCGGACAGGAGCCATGGATTCCAGGCGAGCACGATGCACATTTTCGGCGAACTTCGCCAGGTCCTGCTCCGGTTCCTCAAAACCGCCATGATCGGCGATGCGTTTCAGCCACGCCTCTTCATTCAAGCCAAGGTGCTGGCAATAGCTCCGCACGATCCCCTTGCGGATAATTCCCCCGGGAAGCTCGTCAAAGAGGTCGGCTTCGAGCGACTGCAGATAACGCACGGACACCCGTGTCGCCCGGGCAACCTCCTCGACGGTGGCTCCTCGCCGTTCGCGCTCCTGTCGAAGCTCTCTCCCGATTCGGACTTGATCTTCTGCAGAAATCTGCACCGCTTGCCGACCCTCCGGGTTGTGCCGCTGCCAGTACTTCCTTCCAAAACCACCATCTAGCGATAGTCAAACGAACGATGATCGGTGCGGTCTTCCGCCGCCGGCAATACCAGAATAAGGGTGTGCTCGGCCGGCAGCGCGACGGAGCGAACCGCTCCCAGCCGCCGCTCCAGCATCTCCGGGTCCACCGACAGGTCTTCGCTGTCCAGAATGACATCGGTCGCTTTGAAATCATGAGCAGCTTGTGCTACCGCATCCAGGCCGTTACTGGGCAGGGCAACCGCGGCAAACCCGGTCGTCACGGAAAATTGCACCGGATCGCCTGTAAGAACGACGGCAGACTGCGGACGGGCTCCCAAAGCGCTCAATTGCCGAGCTTCGGCGCGATCCGCATCGCCGATGCGATTGGCCGCCGCCACAGCACGGCTATCGTCCATGAAGCCGCTCAAAGTATTTGCGGCAATAAGGGCAATCGTCAGCACCGCTGCCGTCTGTGCCGTCCGAGCCACGCGCCGGATCGCCACCATCGTCAGTACCGCTACGAGCGGAAGCACCGCCGTCGCCGATCGCAAGACAGAGAAAGCGCCGACCGCCGGCAAGATCATCGAGTAAACAAAAAGGATTGTCGCAAAAAAGGCTAGGCTCCCGGTGAGTTCCGGAAGTCGTTGCCCTAGGGCGGCAAAGCGATCCGGCGTGCGTTGGCCGTCGTCTGGAGTACCTCGTTTTCCATCGAGAAACAGGCCAGGCAAGAATACGAGAGCCGCATAGCCGACCATCAGAACAGCGATTCGGTACGTGGCTCCCGCAAGGGTGGCGACACGCAGAAGCAGGAGATGCTTCCATCCATGTGCTAGAAGCGTGTGAAGGGTGACGGGTTCACCGTACCGCCCGAAATCGCTCAAGTCACTGAGAAAGAGGGCCTGAGCGGTGCCCGAAGGCAACGCCGTGCCGAGCACGCCGCGGTATAGCAGATGCATGGGCAGGAGTGCGATGAAGAACCCGACAAGCATGGCAGAGCTGTACACCGGCGAGCTGCCGGCGGGCGACGATGGGGGACTGGCCGCTGGCACCGAAGCCTCCCGGCGCCGGCGCCAAAGCACAACGCCCAGCGGCACAAGCAGCAGCGCGGCATCGTTGCGGATGAGGTACGCGAGCGAAACACAGCCGAGAGCGATGCCGTCCGCGAGCCATCCCTGGCGCCGGACCGTGAAAAGGGCCAAAAACCAGCCCACCGCGGCACCGTAGTATAGGCCGGAGTCGGGCGAGAGCGATCCGACCCACGCCGGGGAGGAAAGCAGGCACAGGGCAAAGCTGCCGAGGGCTATCCGCCGGTCGGCGTACGCGCGCATGGCAATGTGCCATGCTGCCGCCGCGTACACGGTGCCAATCAGAATGGTGAAACCGATGCTGCTGTGCAGCGTGACGCCCCCAAACGGCTTCAAGATCAGCAAGAGCAGGCTAACGCCGGGTCGCCAGTACTCGATGCCGGTGTTGGGCAAGGTCAGGTGGGTCTGCTGGAAATCGTACAGAAACCGTGCGTGAAACCCGCCCCCGGCACCCAGGGTTTGTGCCATGCCCAGGTAGTAACAGGCGTCCGGCGTACCGCAGAAGGTAAGCGGTCGGGCAAGCAGGGTACGCACGGCGGCAACAACGAAGGCAAGCGCAACGGCGGCACGCGCCTCGCCTGTGCGCCAGCCCGCACCCTCTACCGCCACGTCAAATCACCCGCATCGTGCAATCTGGCTCATGCTATCAGGGTGCGATGACGGCATGATGCCTCTCATCTGAGACGCCAGAACGAACGTGAATCCTTGTCGCATTGAAGATGGCCATGACCTGGAAATGACGTTTGCTCACCTATCAGGTGTATTTCGACCTGAGCCACGGCCATGCTACTGTGAACGCACCGATGTTCAGCCGTCCCAGAGACCCCTTGGCGCACGTTGAAGGCAGTCCCTACGGTCGCCATATTCCAGCCCTGGACGGCCTGCGAGGCATAGCGATTTGTGGCGTGGCCGGCTCCCATCTGTTTCCAGGAACGCCTCGCTCGGACGCGGCGAGGTTGATCGCCTCCGTTCTTTCCTTCGGTTCCACGGGCGTGGATCTTTTCTTCGTTCTTTCAGGGTTCCTGATCACCGGCATCTTATACGATTCTCGCGCCGATCCTCACTTCTTCAAAAAGTTCTATGCACGCCGTGCGCTGCGTATCTTTCCCTTGTATTACGGTGTGCTCGCCTGCTTCTTCCTGCTCACTTTGTTTTTTGGATTCAATTACAACCGGGAGCTTCTTTCTCTCGCGTTGTATCTTCAGAACACCCACCTCATTGCCCGGCCAATTTATGCTTATCTCGGGCCACGTCTCCCCCTTGCGCATTTTTGGTCTTTGGCTGTGGAGGAACAGTTCTATCTCGTGTGGCCACTGCTTGTTTTCTGGCTTTATGAACGCGAGCGCATCCTTGTCTGCTGCTTGGCTAGCCTTGTCTTGTGTCCTTTGCTGCGCTTCGGCCTGGCGCTGCACAGTGTCGGGTATTTCGCCATTCACACAAACACCTTTTGCCGCGCGGATTCTTTGCTTGCTGGAGGACTCTTAGCCCTCTTACTGCGCGGACCACGACATTACCTCGTTCTGCGCTGGGGACCTCGTCTTTTTCTTGGTGGCCTGCTAGCCGCACTTACCTTGCGCTCCGGCAACTTTGTTCAAAGCACAGCTTCTCTCCCCTACGCGCTCTCCATGGGATGGAGCTACACCGCCCTGGCTGTAGCTTCAGTGGGACTGCTCGCGATGGCTCTGCATCACTCCTTCATGCAAAAGTTGCTAGGTTCAGCATCTTTACGGTGGCTTGGGAGATATAGCTACGGTCTATATGTCGTTCACGTGATCTTATTCGCATATGTACAGGATCCACTCAAACACCGGGCAGCAGATATCGGTGCGTCGAAAGGAGTCGCTGTCTTGTTTGTCGGTGCTGTCGCCTTCGCGTGTTCTTGCCTCTTCGCCTATCTTTGTTTCAAGTACTACGAGCGCCATTTTCTTCGGCTGAAACGGTTGTTTGCGTATGAGCAGCCCGTACCCGCCGGCGGTCTGCTCGCCGTGAGCCGCTAGCGAGGGATAAATGGCCGCGGCGACTGACAGGGAACAACGCTTCTGGTGGGCGACGATCCCCTTATTCATGGCGATCTCGGTGGGGAAAGCCATCCGCCTTCCCAATTACAAATCAGCGACGCAGGCCCAGATTGACTACCGCCTGGGTTTGATCAAGCGGGGCATGTTCGGCACGATTTTCGCCCGGCCTCTGCACCTGGAACACTACGAGCGATACGCTGTGTTTTCCTGGCTTGCTTTGCTGGTCACCCTCTTGCTGCTGCTGCTCTACACCTGGAAAAGCGGGCTGCGGCAGCGAGTGCTCACCGGGGAGTCCGCCGTTTTGTTCTTTACCAGCTACGCGCTGACCTACATGGCGCACATGGTTGGTTATTTCGAAGTCGTTCTGCTTGCCCTCACGCTTGGCCTGTTGATGATCAAGCCATTCTGGATCCGCTTGCTGTTCAGCATTCCGGTAGCGATCTTCGCTCTCGCGATCCATGAGCTTTTTCTGATTGTCTTTGTGCCTGTGCTCCTGTTCAGCTTCCTCGCACAGACCGCCGGGCTGCCGCAAGAACCTGTTGAACCCAGGGGAAACGGCAGCACCGCCGCACTCGGCAGGGGCAGGGGATGGGCTGCTTGTGCCCTCTTGCTCACGGTGAGCCTGGCGGTCACCGTGCGGCTTGCACTGCGACCACCCCTGACGGGAGTTCAACTGGACGCGATGCGCTCGGCTACCTCTCAGCTTGCTGATTTTCCCACCGATGAGGCCATGTACCTGGTTCTGGTCCGGTCCACGGCGGACAATCTGGTGATCATGCGGGACGCTGTCACGCACGCGCCCTGGTGGCGGCAGCAACTCGTCAGCCTCATCACGATGGGACCCACGATCGTCCTGCTGCTCATGACAACCGGACTCGTGCTGCGCGCCGGGCGTGGAGCGCCCCGGTGGCTGCATTGGGCGGCGATCGGGGCCGGTCTATCGCCGTTGGGGATGCACCTGCTTGGGTTCGATGTCGCGCGTTTCAACGCCATGGTTATCCTGACCAGCTTCCTTGTTCTGCTTACGGCATGCCGTTATACAGCCGGTCCCCCCGTCCCGCTCTCGCCGCGTTTGCGGCACGCCGTGATCCTGATCATGCTGCTGAACATGGCCAGCGGCGACCTGCTGATGGATGGACGCGTGGTGCGGCCTTTTCCGTTTATTCGTGAACTGCCCCAGGTACTAAGCCTGCGCCACAAACCTTGGGTGCCGCGGGATCCAAGCTACAAACCACAGTATTGATCCCAGCACCCTTAAATGAGGTTCGGTCTTCTGCAAATGTGTGGCGTATCCGGACAGATACGCTGTGTCGGGTATACAGAGGTCGTAGTCATCGGGAATGACGAAAACGCTACACTGGAAACGTGATTCTGCCGTTTCCAACGCGCATACCGCTCTTCTATGCGGTGATTTGCACCAGCCTGCTGGTGTTGGTCCAATTGTTGGAAGGAACCGATCCCAGGTATAGCGCCCTCACGTTCGCGTTTTTCATGCTAAGCACCTTTGCTTTCAACACCGCGAAGGGTTTCTCGCGGCCTTCCGGAGCATACATCTTCTTCTTCTCCGTACTGGTGGTTGATGTTGGCACGGTGTACAAAGCACTTCTCGGCCAACCGGCACAGACCGGCCTGCAGCAGCCCTTTCTAACGATGGGCGCCTATGTGGGGACCATGGCTGCCATGCTGCTGGCGGCCTTCGGCACGCGGAAGATTGCCACAACCGAGGATGGCATGGCAGCCATTCTCAATGTACGACGGATTAATTTTACCGAATCCTCCCTTGGGTGTTTGATCATCTACGCCCTGCTCACGGTCGCCCCACAGGTGCTTCCCGGGGGCGGTGGCCAGGTGTTGCACGCCATTGCGATCATCAATCCCTTTTTGCCGCTTAGCTTGCTGTTGGCGACCATCGCGGCCGTGCGCAACAGCGGCGGCGCACGCAGCACCAACGCGATCAGTCTTGTCGCACTCGGCTACAGCCAATATGCCGGTCTGCTCAGCTTCAGCAAGCAGGGTATGTTTACCCCTTTTGTGTGCTGGCTCGTTGGGGCAGCCTGGGCGCGCTTTCGGCTCCGTTTTGTGCACATCGCGCTGATCGGGGTTTTTGCCGTGCTGGCGCAAAAGGTGTTTTTTCCGCTTTCATCCCTGCGCAATGATGTGGTGCAGGGCACGCAGGCCGAGCGTTACGGGATTGTGGAACACTACGTGACCCACCCTGCGGAGTTGGAGCGCCGCACCCATGAGTGGACGCCGCCGTCTGATTTCGAGTGGCGCACCTTGTATTACGGCCAGCCGCAGGGTTTATGGGACCGGCTCACCATGATGCCCAATGATTCCATGCTGATCTCGTTTTCCGACCAGGGCCATTATTTTGGGTACAAGGCCATGCAGTTCTATTTCGAAAATTGGGTTCCGCATATCATCGATCCGCACAAACTCGAGGGGATTTCTGTTGGCGGCAACGCCTATTCGCATGAGATGGGTGGTCTTGCGGACGCCGATACGACAACAGGCATCTCCTTCAGTCCCACCGCGGAGGCCTTCCACATCGACGGTTGGCGCGGCATTCTTTTATTGCAACCCGCCATCTTCCTGCTGCTCTTCATCAGCACCGATGCTATGTGCGGGGATGTCCGCCGGCAACCGTGGGGTTTGTTTCCGCTGCTTGCCTTCGCCCATCTCGCGCCTGAAGCGTTGCTCGGCGGCGCGATCACGGCAACTTGGTACGGCAATCTCTCCGTTCTGTTGGCAATCTTTGTCTGTGGGTACATCACTCCTGTGCTTGGGATGCTTCTGAGCGGAAGCAATACCAGCCGCGACGCCCCTGTGCGTCCCATGATGGTTCGCCGTTTGTCCTCAGGCGCTCTTCAACCCTCGTAGTCCAGCGTGGGATCCGTGGCGACGCTCGGGATCAGGCAAGGTAAACTGATCCCGTCCGATCCCGTTTTCTATGTCAAAGGGTCTTCTTTGAACAAGCTGATTTTAGGCAATCTCGTGTATCGACCCCTGCGCTCCGTGATCAGTGCGCTTGCCGTGGCGATTGAAGTCATCATGATCCTTTCCGTCGTCGGCATCATGTACGGCATGCTCAATGGAAATCGCGAGCAGCAGGTGGGCACGGGCTACGATATGATTGCGAGGCCTGCGCAGGGCAGTGCAATTCTGGCGACGAGCAGCGCTTCAGCCAGTGTGCGTATCGCCGAGGTGCTGCGCACCTTGCCGCATGTTGCGGTGGTGGCTCCTGTTGCCATCAAGATCACCATCGGTGCTTCGGTGCAAAACCTCTTCGGCATCGATTACCCAAGCTACAATGCCCTTCGTCCCTTTGTGTATAAAGCCGGCGGCCCTATGCAGGGCCCCTACGACATCCTCGTGGATGACATCGAAGCGGCCAACAACAAAGGGATGCATGTGGGCCAGCAAATTCCTCTGCTCGGTCACCAATTCCGCATCTGTGGCATCGTGGAGCACGGGAAAGGCAGTCGCCGCTACATCCAACTCGACACGCTGGACACACTCGAAGGCAGTCCCGGCAAAGCCTCGTCGTTTCTGCTGCGCACCGAAGACTCGCCCAAGTACCAGGATGCCGTGCGCAAGGAGATCCTCGCCACGGAAGGTCTGAATGACTGGAGCGTGCAAACGCTCGACGAATTGCTATCCCAGCTCACACCCGAACACATCCCGGCCTTCAACATCGGCATTCGGGTGGTAATTGGTATCGCCGCGGTCATCGGATTTCTGGTGATCTTTCAGTCCATGTATACCGCGGTGATGGAGCGTACCCGCGAGATCGGCATTTTAAAGAGCATGGGCGCAGGGCAGGGAACCATCGTCTCTGTCGTCCTGCGGGAAACGGGTCTGCTGGCGGTGGCGGGTGTGGTGCTGGGCATTGTGCTCACCTATCTGCTGCGGGCCGTGCTGCTTGCACGCAATCCGGCGTTGCCCTTTCACTTCACCCTCGGCTGGGTGGGGATTGCCACGGCCATCACTCTTGTCGGCGCGCTGCTGGGAGCAACGTACCCGGCGCTGAAGGCCGCCCGCAAAGACCCGATCGACGCCTTGGCTTACGAATAGGTTCTGCGTTGAGGTCGCTCCCGTGGCGTTGAATCGGGCTAGGACCCAAATAGGACCCACACGTCTTCGATGCACCCCACCTTTCCCCCCGCAGCCATTGTCTAACTCGTCGAGGACCGTGCAAAAAGTAGTGCTCTGGAGCCTGTTGTTCCTCAGCACGGCCCTTTTTGCCTTCCATTTTGTGCATCTTACGGCTGACTTCCCCAACAACTCTCCATGGAATGACTGGTCGAAGTACACCGATGAGGGCTGGTACGGCGACGCCGCCATCCGGCACTTCCTGCTCGGCCACTGGTTTCTGCCGGGGGACTTCAACCCTGGAATCGTGATGCCGGTTTGGCCGTTGTTGGAGGCCCTGGTTTTCCGGTGTACCGGCGTCTCACTGATGGCCGCGCGCGGCCTTGCCGTAGCGGTCTTCGGCATCATGCTGCCAGCCGTAGCCAAGTTGATCGATCGCTATGAACCAGACGACGGGTCCTTCGGCCGACAACGCTTCGCGGCTCCTCTGGCGCTGCTGTTCTTCTGTGCGAGTCCGTTTTTTTACGCCTTCGACCGCATAGCGATTCTTGAGCCGCTGGTAGGGACGATGGCCGTGCTTGCGTTACTGACAGCCTCATACCAACGGCCCGGGCGCGCACCATTGGCGACGGGGGGGCAAAGCGCCGCGCTGGGCATTCTTTGCACCGCGATGGTCCTCACCAAACCCACCGCGGTCGCGCTTCTACCGGCGATCGGATTCCTGCTTTGGCATCAGGCAGGCTATCGCGTGCGGCCCGCCCTGCAGCTCATCCTGCCGCCTTTGTGCCTTGGTGCGCTGCTGTGGGCCGGCTATTATCTGCTGCTCGTTCGCCCGCAGTTCCGTGAAGACTATACCTACCTTTTCGCCGCCAATGCCTACACCGGCTTTCAGCTGCAACCCCTGACGGAGGTGCTCGGCAACACCCTGCGGGGCGGCCTCTGGATGGGGATTGCCCTGTATCCGCTGTGCTTTCTTCTCCTGCCCTGGCTCCTGTTTACGCGATCGCGCTTTCTTCGCAATCCGCTGGTGCCGGCTTTGCTGCTCTGGATCGTCGGATACTTCGCGTTTTTGGCGTACCACAACAACCTGCAGCCGCGGTATTACCTTGTGCTGGCCGTGCCTGTCACCATCCTCGTTGCTTTGGAACTCGACGCCATTTTGCATGGTGCGAGGCAAGCGTCTTCGCAGCAGCTTAGGCGCCGGTTCGGATCGTCCCCACCTTTAGGCGAAGGGTCGGTCCTGTTTGTTGCGGCGTGTGTCATCGCCATCGTCGTTCCGGACGTTGCCCGTCAGCTGCAATTCATTCGACACCCCGAGTACACCTATGTGAACGCGGCGGCGGCCATTGCCAGGATCGTGCGTGCTGATCGAACGCAACCTCCGTTGCTGCTTTCCGTTTCCGGTTCGGACCTGACCTTGATGACCGGGCTGCCTTCTATCAACGACGACTTCGGCACCTTGGATCTCGACGATCGGGTGCAGCTCTACAGGCCAGGCTGGTTTGTCGCCTGGAACCAGATTGACGATGACAAGATGGATGCCTTGCAATCTCTATACCGTCCGGTACGTGTCGCGGCATTTCCTGCCATGGACGATCCCGATCGCAATCTACTCATCCTGTACCGCCTCAACCCGGTTCCGACCGTTGCACTTCATCGCGAGGCGAAGCATCACGTACCGAAACACGTGCGGTCGCAGCTGGGACAGCAACTGGCAACGATGCAATTGCAGCGGTGATGGCTGGGGGAAGGAGCCGATGCAGTCAGGTATACGTTGCGCGTGATGCGAAGCGTGTGGTCGTGAGTGCAATGCCATCGTATGCCGCAAAGACCTGCAGCTGCCCGTATGCTGAAGGAACGCATGGATGTCGTTCCACCCCACAGCAGTGCCGAAACGCAAAGAGCCACGCCGCTTGTCCTCGGCTTGCTTCTGCTGTCGACAGCGTGGGTTGCCGTATGGTTTTTGCACGCGCTCGGCGCCTGGGATGACGCGGCTTTTCTGCACCTTATCTTCGCGCGTTCACTCGCGCAGCACAGGGGCTTTCTGCTCGGTGGCCGTGCTGTTTACGCGGACACCGCGCCGCTCTGGCTCTGGCTGCTGGTAGTCATCCACGCCGTTCTTCCGCGCTGGTTGCTTGCCGGAAAAGTTCTTGCCGCCCTCGCTGCCGGTTGCTTTCTCACCGGCCTGTTCGCTTTTGCCCGCAGCCTTACCGCATCGCTTGGCGTAGCGCGCAGCCGCGTATTTGCGGCCACGATGCTGCTGCTTACGGTGAGCAACCCTGCATTCTGCGCCGGTGCCTTCACCGGGACGGAATCACTGTTGGCGGCAAGCCTCATCTGCTGGGGCCTGGTTGCTGTGGCAGGCTCGCTAAAACAACCCATTGCACCCAGGCGTTTGCTGTGGGGTGGTGTGTGCGCCGGACTGGCACCATTGCTTCGTCCGGAACTGGCGGTCTTCACCGCGCTGCTGGGGGTGGTTCTGTTTCTTCGCTGGGTGAATACGCCCCAGCGGCGGCGCCCCAAATTGCTGCTGTTTCTCGCGACCTTCGGCCTGGTGGCGGGACCCTTCATCGGCTGGATCTTCTATACCATCCGCCTCTTCGGCAACCTGCTGCCCGATAGCATGGCCGCCTATGGGGCCGCGCCGCACGCCTCCGTCAGCAACCGTCTACTTCGCCTGTATGCCACAGCCTTTCCGCTGGTCCTGGCGGGTGCCGTCGCTCTCGCCGTCTGGACCTTGCGGCGGTTTAGAAGCAAATCCGGTCCCACGGCAGAAGTGATCGCGGGTGCTCTGGGCACGGGGGGCTGGCTCCTCCTCGCGCTTACCGCGTTTGAATGGCTGTTCTACCCTGCGATCCATCGGAGTCTGATTCTGGATGACCTGCTCGTCACGGCGCCTGTGCTCACCGTAGCGATCCTCGCGGTGGCTCGCCGAGTATCACCGCGGCTGGGCGGGGCGGGGCTGGCTTTCGGTCTGATCGCGGGCATCGGCACCAGTGTCCTGGCGAGCTGGCCGTTGCTTCGCAACCAGACCATCGCCAACCAGGACGGGCAGGCGCTCGCGCAGTTCCTCCGCGCGTTGCCCGCGGGCGAAGCCGTCGCCCTCCGGCCGGCCAATGAGGTCACCTTCTTCGCCGAGCGTCCCATCGTCGATATGAGCGGCGTTACCCGGCCCGGCGTCATCTCGTTCCTGTGGGATGTTCCAGACAACCGCCGCCTCTGGTGGGCGCACGAGCAAGGCGCGCGTTTCCTTGTGCTCGACCACGCGCCCGAGCCCGGCAGCACGCTTCTGTGGTCGCGCGCGGTGCCCAGCACCCGCTTTTCGCTCGATCCGCAGAGCTACCGCACCTCGGCACCGATGAGCCTGTGGAAGCTGCCACCCTCCCCCACGCTGCCGCTGCCGCCTAGCCTGCCCGGCAGCGACTAAAGGGCAAGTTACGTGAAGGGCAGCTACCTGTTGGTCATCCTGAGCGCCGCCGGGTTCCCTAGCGAGCGTCTTTGGTCGTTGGGGTGGAAGCAAACGCGCTCAGTCTTCTCCCCGGACCCATCAGCGCTCCAGGGGATTACAGAGGTCCTTCGCTCCGCTCAGGATGACAGTTTTTGCCGAGTACTCCCTTTCAGCAGCTCACCTATCCGGATAGCTCCCTAACCCTTCTTCCGCTTGCGGGCTTTTGCCTTGCCGGCAGGCTTCGCCTTGCGTTTTTCCTCCGCGCGCGCCTTCTTTGCCTCACTCTTTCCGCCACGCGAAGAACTTGTGCCCGTAACCGCCGTGGGCTCCGTGCCTGGTAGCAGCGCGAACTGCAAACGGCGCTGCTGCCGGTCGATGCGGTCGAGCAGCACCGCGACGCGGTCGCCCGCGCGAAAACAATGGCCGGTATGCATGCCGCAAATCGAGCGGTCGCCATCGCGAAAACTGTAGAGATCGCCCACAAGTGAGCCCAGGGGCACCAACCCTTCGATAAACATCTCGTCCAGCTCGACGAAAAATCCGAATTTTGTAACGGAAAGAATGATGCCGCGGAAGTCGTCGCCGACCTTATCGGCCATAAACTTCATCTTTTTCCACTCGATCAGCTCGCGTTCGGCATCGGCCGCCCGCCGCTCCGCCTGGGAGCTCTCCACGGCGATGTCGGCCAACTCCTCTGCGGCAATTGGCTCGGCCGCTCGTGATTTCGTGGCTACACCACGAAGCTCAGTTTCAGACTCCTGCAAAGCCGGTTCCCGCATACCTGGCTCGTCGCCCGCTAGCTCCTGTGTTCCCCCGGTAGCGGGTCCGCTGTTTTTCTGCTCCGTGGTGAAAGTACGCACCTCGCCACCACTCCAACCAATGCGCCCGGCATGACCCTCCTTCGCCCGCTTACGCATGAAGGGAACAGGCTCGTCGCCCGCTCTTTGCCGCGCCTCCCGCATTGGTGCCGAAGGCTGTACACCCTCCGCCGTCCTGCCCAACGCCGCTGCGGCGTGAGTGCCCTGGGCGCGTGCCAAGGCCACCGCCCAGGGTTGCGGGTCACCCGAGTGCAACGCACCGCCACGGGCGTCGGCGCCGCGGCGCAACATCGTCCGCAGCAGCCGGTGCACAATCAAATCCGGATAACGCCGGATCGGTGAGGTGAAGTGCGTGTAGCAGGGGCTTGCCAGGGCAAAGTGCCCCTCATTCTTCTCCGCATACCGGGCCTGCTTCAACGACCGCAGCATCAGGTAAGCCAGGATGCGCTCCTCCGGCTGCCCCTGGATGCGCCGCACGAGTCGCTGGTACATCTGTGGCGTCACCGGGATGCTGGCCGGGATCTCGTGGCTCTGAGGTGCACGCGCGTCACGCCCCTTGGCTGCCTGGCGCTGTGCCTCGCGACGGTCGCCCTTCATCGTGACGCGCCGCACCGGCAGCGTCCCAATGCCGAGGGTCTGCCCAAAGCCGGCGGCGGTCTCTTCAAACTCCACAATGCGCTTGGGGTCGGGCATCTCATGGATGCGGTACAGGGACGGAATGCCTTGCGCGGTAATCCAGGTCGCGACGCATTCATTTGCGCTCAACATGAATTCTTCGATGAGGCGATGCGCCCATCCGCGTTCCGACCGCACGATCGCCTTCATGTTGCCGTCCGGATCGAACTCCACCACGGGTTCCGGCAGATCGAAATCAATGGAGCCACGCCGCACCCGCTTCCGGTTCAGCCCCAACGCCAGCTCCAGCATGCGGTCGAAGGCCTCGGGCAACTCCGGCTGTTCCAACCCCACCCGTTCGCGCTCGAGCCGATCCTCCGCCGTCGCCTCCGGGGTCACGGTCCTCTTCTTTTTGCTCCCCGCGGGGTCGCCACCCCCCGTCTCGCCCCGCTCCCCAGCCACCCCGCCATTCCACTCGGCAGCCCGGGGCGACGCGTTCAGGCAGTGCTGCACGCCCGTGTAGGTCATGCGCCGCGTACTGCGGATAAGCCCCTCCGCAACCCGGTACCCAGTGATCTCACCCTGCGCGTCGACTTCCATGATGCAACTGAGCACCAGGCGATCCTCATGCGGCAGCAGAGAACATATCCCGCTTGAAAGCGCATGCGGCAGCATCGGCACGGCGCGATCCGGGAAGTACACACTCGTCCCGCGCACCCGTGCTTCGGTGTCCAGCGCCGAGCCGGCGCGCACATACCAGCCCACATCCGCGATGTGGACCTGCAGCTCGGTGTGTCCGTTCGGCAAGGAGCGCACCAGTACGGCATCATCGAAATCACGCGCCGTTTCGCCGTCGATGGTGACTATGGGCAGATGGCGAAAGTCCTCACGCTGCGCCAGTTCATCTTCGGGCAGCGCCTCCACCGTCTCCTTTGCACGTGCCTCCGCTTCGGCGAGGACATGGGCAGGGAAGGTGTGCGGAATCGCATGCTTCCGGATGACGATTTCGACGTCGACCCCGAACGCATCCGGCGGCCCCAACACCTCGATGACCCGCCCCTGCGCCGGTCGTCCAGGCTGCGGAAAGCTGGTCACTTCCACCTCGACCGCCAAGCCCTGCAGAGGCCAGCGATCGTTCATGGATCGCCTTGGCTCTAATAGTCCTTTCGGTTCCGAGATCGTTCTGCCCGTGGCCTCCGCCCTCAATCCGGGTTGCCTTTGTGTCGTGTCGCCTGCCGCCTGCGCCTCCGGTCCGAAGATTCCGAGAGTTCCGAGGGCTCCGAGGGTTCGGTGTAACAGCAAGCCATTGGCGGGTACCTCGGCTCCATCCGGAATGGAGATCGCGCCGCCTAGACGCTCGTCCAGCGGTTGCACCGTATTGCCCTGCAGATCGCCTGCGCGATCCTCTTCGTGTTCGGTGAAGCCGAAGCTGCGTCGGCGGCCGGCCGATCGGGCGTAGTGAAAGATGCCAACAATGGTGGGATTGCGCCGCGTCAGCACGCGAGCGATGCGGCCGGAACGTCGACCGTCCCGGGCTGACGGGTCCTCCTCCACGAGAACGATGTCTCCGTGCATGGCCCCATGCAGGGCATTGGGCGGAATGAAAATATCCTGCGCGATCTCTGCCGTTTTGGCGGCAAACATTTCAGATTTAGCTCCGCGCGTCCCTCCCGGCGCGGCAGCCGCTTGGGGGCGGACGAAACCGAAGCCGTCCCGATGCAGATCCAGACGCCCGCTTTGCAAGCGGTCCCTTCCGCTGCGTGCGGATGCGTCCGTCTGGTCCCACCCGCGCCCCGAACCGTTACCGGACCGTGCGGCGCTTGCTCTCTGCTGTCTTTGATCGGAAATATCCTGCACCGGCGGCTTGGGGATGGCCCAAAGCTCATCCTCCAGTCGCCGCAGATCGCCACGGGCCACCATGCGCGTCAATTGCTCTAATAACAGCCGGCGTTCGCGCCCGCCACCCAGGCCAAGCTCACGGATCAACTGCTTATACCCAGCTTTGCCGCCGGCAGCGCGACCGATGCGTGTCAGGAGCTCACGATCAGAATGCGGATAAGGGGAACGCGACACAGGTCGAGCATACGCTGGAACCGCCGGACGCTGCTCTGAAGCGTTGCGGCCCGGGGTGGGCTGATGAAAGAGAGTTCATAGAAGATGTGCAGGCCGAGCGCACTTAGTTTCCAGTTGCATTTCATGCCGTCACAAGAAAGGCGTCCAGCTTGTTACCTTAGTAACAGTACCGGCTAATTTTGTGATGATGAAAAAATCCAGGCTGGTGTTTTACCAACATCGACTTTAGTTTGAACTCAGCCGGTAACCAATACCACTAAAGTGGTAGCCGGACAAACAATAGGAGTACAAAATGAAGACCTTTGTTGTTCGTGTTTCTGTCCTCGCCTTGGCCGCCGTAGGTTTCTCCGCTTCCTCGATTGTATCGCACTCTCAGGATTCCCTCACTTCATCCAGTGCCCACTCAGCTGTCGTAGCTACTGTTCCTATGTGCTTGCCGAGCGAACCCTCTTACTGTGGAATGCACTAAACAATTATTTAGTGCATTAGTGGCATTCAACTGTCAGATGTGATATCACCATCTTTCAGGGGATCGCAATCATGTCAACTGAGCACGTGCTCGAATACACGAGGTTTGCGCAGATCGCGCTGTCGATGGCGGTGCTGTCAGTGATGATAGCCCGCCGTACGACTTTGATCTTCCCCGCATTAGTTGGGTTTATTGGTATAACGGTCGTTGAAGACCTCGTGCAGCTCCCCCTTCTGTTTTTTAGGCAGCGAATGGGCATCCCGATCAAAACCGCCTATCAGGCGTATTTCATTTCAGGCTGGTCCTCACAGCTGCTCGTTCTTTGCCTTCTCGTGCTCATCATTTATGGTTTGTTCTCCGAAGCGATGCGTCCCTTTCCGGGTCTACAAAGAATTGGGAAGATAATTTTTAGATGGGTTGGCGCAGTGTCATTCTTGGTCGCCATTGCGCTTTCCATCGGCCCTGATCTTTTCGCAAGAGGCTCGAGTCTCGTAGGTATTTACACCGAGCTCGCCCCGCGGTTTCAGCAGGGTATTAACGTCCTGATCCTCTGTCTTCTAATTTTTGTTTGCTTCGCCATCCGTCCCCTTGGACTCACTTTCCGCAGCCATATCTTCGGCGTCGTTCTGGGATTGGGGATCTATTCAACTGTCCAACTGGTGCAATCCGCGTGGCTCGCGACCATGGGTCGTGCATCCTTGTACTCCGGCGTTTACGTGCTCGGAAGCGTCGGTGGGTGTCTGGCGCTTTGCATTTGGGGCATCTACTTCGGCTTGCCTGAACCAAAACGCCGCATGATTCTCCTGCCGACGACCTCGCCCTTCTTTCTGTGGAACCGCATCTCCGAAATTCTTGGTGATGAGCCTGGCCAGGTCGCAGTCGCGGGTTTTCACCCTGACATGCTGGCTCCTGCCGAGATCCAGATGCTCACCGCGGCCACCTCCCGTGAGGCTGCCTCTGCGCGCGAGCGCGAGCAAGCAGGCTTGCATGCGGTGGGGAACCTGGACACACGCTACGCTGCAGCTGCGGGGTCGTCCCGTCGCTCCATCGCCCTGACCCGCTAACGGCGCGTGGAGCCCGTCACCCACGTTTTAACGGGCGCTTGCCTCGCTCGGACCGGTCTTAATCGTCGTGCCGCGTACACCACGGTCGCCATGGCGATTGCGGCGGAGTTCCCGGATATCGATACAGTCTGGGGGTTGCGGGGTTCGGTTTCGGATTTCGAGCATCACCGGGGCCTTACTCACACCCTTCTCGGTATACCGTTCGAAGCAGCTCTCCTTCTGCTTGGCTTCTTCCTCTTTCATCGTTTTCGAGCCAGCCAGCGCACTCCCGGGACAGAGGGAGACTTAGACCGCCTTCAAAGATCTTCAAGAGGCGTACAGCCTGCCCCGGCACGTTGGGGCCTGCTCTACGCTTTTCTCCTCTTAGGTCTTCTCAGTCATCTCCTGCTTGACTACACCAATAACTACGGCCTGCGGCCGTTCTTTCCATTCAACGACCGCTGGTACGCAGGATCGTTCGTCTTCATCTTCGATCCTCTGCTGTTCCTCTTCCTTCTGGCGGGGCTTTGCCTGCCTTGGCTCTTTGGCCTGATCGGCCGGGAACTTGGGGCCACGGAGGAGCGTTTCCGCGGTCGTGGATGGGCGCGGGCCGCGCTGGTCGCAGCCTGCCTGCTTTGGTCGGTGCGCTGGTTTGAGCACCGGCGGGCGGTCCTTTCCGCGCAAAATCAAACGCTCCGTGCCCCGGGCAGGATCGAAGCAGCCGAGGCTCCTACAGCTTTGCCCACTAACGCGTCGGCCACTCTCACGAGTCAGGCGACTGGACTCGCGCTGCCTCTCGCAGAAGCGCCACGCGCGCTTCTGATGCCCCTCCGCTCACTCGCCAGCCCGGACCCGCTCAGCATGTTCCGCTGGTACACCGCGACGGATTTCGGTCCGGCATACCGGCTCGGAGTCGCCGATACGCGCTTCGGCACATGGACAGGGGGGCAGATCCTGAACAAAACGTCTGCCGGCAGCGCTCTCCTCGCGGGCCAACAAAGTCGTCTAGGGAAGATCTACCAGGATTGGTCCGCGATGCCACTCTGCACCTCGTCGCACGACGTCTCGGATAATTTCGGAGAATCCGTGCCGGATGCCGCTGGAACGCATAATGCTGGAACGCACATCGCCACTGTCGTTCGTTGCAGCGATCTGCGCTTCATGGGTGGTCTTCCCTGGCTTCGGAGAGGCAGCGCACCCCCACTTTCAGCGCTGATCCTTCTGGATGCTCGAGACCAAGTGATCGCCCAGGCGATGGACGGGCGGTATGAGGAGCCATGACCTGGCATCAAGACGAGCGTCAAGCCGGGCCGAGTCTCGCTTACAATAAGGGAGCGGCTCGTCCAAGGGCGAAGAAGGGACTCCAGGTCCCAAAGCACGTCCGCCGAGGCTGACCATGCTCCCGTACCTTGTCCTTCTCCTGGCCGCTCTCAGCCGCTTTGTGCCGCATGCTTTCCAGGGAATCGGGCTGAATTTTACCGCGGTTGGCGGGGGTTTGCTCTTTTTCGGGGCGCGCCGGTCACGTCCGGAGGCGCTGGCGGGCCTGGGAGTGATGGCACTCACCGACGTACTCCTCACCCGTTTCGTGTACGGCTATCCATTCCATCTCACCAGCTACGTGGTGACATGGTTCTGGTATGCAGGCGTTTGTCTCGTTGCAAGCGGCTTTTTACGGCGGGTTAGCCCCGTGCGGGTGGCGACAGCGGTTCTTTGCTCGGCGACCAGTTTTTTTATCTTGAGCAACTTCGTCGTCTGGTGCGAGAGTGCCTTATATGCGCACACCTTGGCCGGCTTGGCGGCCTGCTATACCCTGGCGTTACCGTTTTACGCAAATGACCTGGTCTCGACCGGGCTAACGGCGACTGTGCTTTTCGGTCTACCCGTCGTTGCCGCGCAGATCGTTCAAACCTGGCGAAGGGTGACGGATCAAGGACAGCCGCTCGCCTAGGTGCGATCCGCCTTGGCCTCTTCCACCTCTTCCGCTTCTTCCAAGGGAAGCGGTAAACCACGACGCCGGTCGAAGATGCGGCGGATGATGTAGAAGACGATCGCCAGGAGCGCGAATAGCGCCGTGCCAATGACCAGGCTCAGATGCTCGTGCATCGCCTGTCGTGCGCTGTGCACGATCGTTGGGCCAAACCAGATGGTCAATAGAGAACACACCAGGAACTGAATCAATTTTCCGCAAAAAATTGCAAAAGCGAACGGTGCCACCCTCATCTCGAACACGCCTGCGGCAAACTCAAATAGCTTCAACGGCGTTGGCGGAGGGAGCATGGCAGGAATGAGGATGGCAAAGAACTCCTGTCGCTCGAACCGGTCGCGCATGCGTTCATAGCGCTGCCGATTAATGCGCTTGAGTAAGAACAACTCGCCGCCGGCACGCCCGACGAAGAAGGGCACCAGCGCTCCCAAAGCCGACGCCGCGGCCGCGATGATGCTATACGCCAGGAAGCGCTGATGGTTACTCGCGACGTAGCCGATCACGATGCCGTCCATCGAAACCGGGATCGGAATCAGGGCGGAGTCGATCAACGCCAGGCCGCCCACCCCCCAAATGCCGAGCGGCTTCATGACAGCCAGTAGAACGGCGGAAAGCTTATGCACAAGGGCGATGGGACCGATCTTCACAAGGGTCGATTTTACGACGTCACGCGTCTACTGACAGCCTCCGCCACCAGGAATCGGCTGGGCCGGGCGTGTCGGCTACCGATTTTTGTGGGGCACGACGCTTATGAAACTTCACCTACACCTGGCGTACCCGCGTGATCGGTCTGGCCCGCAAGCAGATCGAGGGCATGGGGTAGAAGGGGTAGAATGGTCCGCAGTGAGCTCACCGCACCCCCGGGACTACCCGGCAAATTCAGCACCAGAGCCCTCCCTGCGATGCCGCAAACACCGCGTCCCAGGGCCGCATAGGGCGTTTCTGTTGCACCATGTTGCCGCATCGTCTCCGCGAGGCCGGGAACCAGTCGGGGGCAAACGGCCAGGGTAGCTTCCGGAGTGTTATCGCGAGCAGAAAGGCCGGTACCGCCCGTTGTCACAACCAGGGCTGCGCGCGCGGTCGCCGCGCGGAGGTACTCGATCAGCATTGACACATCGTCGGATGAGACCACCACTTCGAGCACCACGGCCTCAACCTCCGCGAGCAGGGCCGCCACTGCAGGTCCGGATTTGTCGATCTGTGCGCCGGCGTGGCAGCGATCGCTTGCTGTGAGAACGATGGCCGTTCGACCACGAAGAGAGGGTAAAGCCATTTACGCCAGCATAAAGGAGGAAGCCCGTCCGCGCAGGGGAGCGGCCCGCTCGTCAGAGTGACCGCCGGCAACTCCACAGACCATCTCCACATTTGCTTGAGATGAGAGAATAGGACAACGAAAGGCATGTCTGCCGGGAGCGGAGCGCAACCTTCGGAATGTCTCTTTCGTCACAACCAAAGCAAGATGCCGCTGCCAACGCCGACCCCCACTGACGAACCCGCGCTCCGCCCGTCTCCACCGCGAGATCTCCTGGAGACGGGAGACGAAAACGCCGTCAGCGTGATCGAAGATCCCATCCAGATGGCGGACGAAGCTGTCGTGCCTCTCGATCCCGATGCGCCCATCTCGTTCGTTCCGCATCTGCCTCTCAACGACACGGTAAAGCCGCGACCACTGCGGATCCGCACCGGCCGCTTTGGTGAGCTCGAAGAACATGAACTGGTCCGCCTGCTCGATTCGATCGAAGATGAGCGTGCCCGTTCACGGTTCCGCGAATCGATCTACCTGTCTATCTTCGTCTGGCTGGCCATCGCCGGTTTTGTCTTCTTCGGGCCGAAATACCTTTGGCATGCGCCCCGGGTTGTGCTGCCGTCCGAGGTGCTCCGTGCTCGGGAGATGACGACGCTGACAGCGCCCAGCAACCTCCGTCATTCGGTTCCTCAGGCGATGGATGCACGCACACTGGAGCATCTGCGATCGAACGCAACCAAAGCCGCCCCCAGCACGCCGAAAACCGCAACCCCCGCGCCGCCTGCCCCTGCGCCCCCGGCGGCAGTGAAGCCCGCCCCGCCCGCGCGCACACAGCCCCGCTCGTCCCTGCCTTCCGCGCCTACACCCAATCTGCGGCCGTCCAATAATCCGCCAAACCTGCCGGCCGCACCGGCTCCGCAGCCCACGCCGCGCACCGCGCCCCCCGCGGTGGCCGATGCACCCCGTCCCCAGCCATCCAGCCGGCCGAACTTCAACTCTGGCGCCCAATCCGCGGGCGATTCCATTCAGCAGGCTGTCAAAAATGCCACGCGTGGCGGCGGCACAGCCTCTGGGGGCAGCAGCAGCATCAGCAACGGCGGTCGCGGCGGCAGCGATCTGGGGGCGGGCTACGAGGTGCTTTCCGACACGCAGGGTGTCGACTTCGGCCCGTACATCACGCGCATCTTGCGCGAAATTTACGGTCAATGGATCCAGCGAATCCCCGAAGAAGCGCGGCCTCCCTTGCGGAAATCCGGCACCACCATGCTCCGCATCACCATTCAGCCGGATGGCACACTGGGCAACCTGCAGATGGACGGGTCGACGCACGATGATGCGCTGAACAAGGCTGCCTGGGGTTCCGTAACCGGCGTCGGCCAGTTTCCGCCCTTACCCCCGCAGTTTCATGGTCCCAATCTCGAACTACGTATTCACTATCTAGTCAACCGGCAGACGGAGTAAAAACGTCGTGCGCTCCTCGAACCCTGAGAGCTTCGAAACGGTCGCGGATCAAGAGCCCAGGCGATCTCCTACCACCTTTGGTGACGCTGCTTCGGCGACCGCCGCCCACACCGTTCGCGCCGCACCACCACGCACGCCTGCTTTGCCGCCCGCGATCCTCGAAAAGCAGGTCGAGCGCCTAAAATACCGCCGCGGCCGTGAGGCTCTGGAACGTCGCAGCATGTTTCGCGGATTGATTCTGTTGGCTTTGCTCGCGCTCATGACAGGACTGCTCCATGGGGGCTGGAGTCGCGCCTTTCCTCCGGGCTGGTGGCGGCAATGGTAGCCGCTGGTTTCGCCTCGGCAGTGGAAGGGGCGCGTCCGCATCTGCCCGGCGGGGCAACCTCACCGTTGATTGTCGTAACCGGTCCTACGGCGAGCGGCAAGACGGCTCTCGCCCTTTTTCTTGCGGAAGCCTTCAACGGCGAAATTGTCTCCTGTGATTCGGTGGCGATCTACCGCGGGCTGGACATCGGGTCCGCCAAGCCTTCCGCGGCCGAACGCGCCCGGGTACCGCACTATCTGTTGGATCTACTGCAGCCGGATCAGCCATCGACTGCGGGGGACTACGCGCGTCTCGCCCGCGGGGCGGTTCTACGAATCCAGGGGCGCGGCAAGCTGCCAATCGTTGCCGGAGGCACGGGGCTTTATCTGCGTGCCTTCCTTCACGGTCTAGCGCCTGCCCCGCCACGCGACGAGGGGCTGCGGGAACGGCTCCGCGGCTTTGCGGATAGACGGGGCAGCAATGCGCTGCATCGGGTCTTGCGCCGTCTCGATCCTCGTGCCGCCGATCTCATCCATCCCAACGATCTGCCCAAGCTCATCCGCAGCCTCGAAGTTACCGCATTGGCACGCCGGCCGCAGACCGAGCAGTGGACTGCCGGACGCGATCCCCTTCAGGGTTTCCACACGTTGCAACTTGGCCTCAATCCAACCCGCGCCGCGCTGTATCAACGCATCAATGCCCGTGCCGCCGGGATGTTTACCCAGGGCCTGCTCGAGGAAACGGCAAGTCTCCTCAAGCAATATGGTGGGGAAGCGCGCGTTCTCACCTTTCCCGGCTATGCCCAAGCCGCCGCTGCCTTACGGGGGGAACAAAGCTTGGCGGAGGCCATCGCCGCCGCACAGGCCGCTCATCGGCATTACGCCAAACGTCAGCTGACCTGGTTCCGCCGCGAACCGGCCATGCAGTGGCTTCCCGGATTCGGGGACGAACCCGACACCCAGGCGCAGGCCCACCATCTTGTCCTCCGGCATCTCAGCTTGCAGGCGGCGGAAGGAAACGGACTCACGGCATGGGCCCACTCCATTGAGAACAGAAAGGAATGCTGATGAGTGTTCGCATGGACAAATGGTTGTGGGCGGCGCGCTTTTTCAAGACGCGGGCTATCGCTGTCAAAGCCTGCGAGTTGGGACGGGTCGTCTCCAACGGTCAGGTCGCCAAGCCCGCCCGGGAGGTGAAATCCGGCGACAAGCTCGAAATTACGACCGACAGCGGCCTGTTCCGCATCGAGATCCTAAAGCTGAGCGAAACACGCGGTCCTGCCAGCGAGGCGCAGTTGCTCTACTTCGAATCCGATGAAAGCCAGGCTGCCCGCGCGCTCGCGCAGGAGCAGCGCAAGAGCCTGCTGAGCTTCGAACGTCTGCCCGCGCTCAAGCCGACCGGTAAAGATCGGCGCCAACTCACCCGGCTTCGCGGTCGCGGCTAAGGCTGAACGCGTTACCATGGGATGTTTGCCTTCGTGCCCTCTATACGAAGGCGCGAAGGAGTCTTCCGCGCATCCATGCCGACCCGATTCGCACCCTCCCCGATTCCTCGTACCATGCAAGCCCTCGTGAAACCTGCCGCCGCCCCCGGCATGGAGATGCGTGAGGTGCCGGTTCCCACCTTGGGCCCGGATGATGTCCTCATCGCTGTCGAAACAGCTTCCGTCTGCGGCACGGACCTGCACATCTTTGAGTGGGACCCTTGGGCCCAGAACCGTATCAAACCTCCCTACATCCCCGGCCACGAGTTTTCCGGCACCGTGGTCCTTATCGGCGAAAATGTGAAAAACATGAGCCCTGGGGACTTTGTTTCTGCCGAAATGCACGTCGCCTGCGGACATTGTCTCCAGTGCCGCACCGGGGAGGCGCATGTTTGCCAGTTCGTCAAGATCCTCGGTGTGGATGGCGATGGCGCCTTTGCCGATTACGTGCGCATCCCGGCCAGCAATGTGTGGAGGCTCGATCCGGCCATCCCTCGCGATTGGGGATCACTGTTTGATCCCTTCGGCAATGCGGTCCACACCGTGCTTTCCGGCCCAATCGCCGCGCAAACCGTGCTCGTCACCGGCTGTGGGCCGATCGGCCTCTTTGCGATCGCTGTGGCAAGGGCCTGCGGTGCGGCGCACATCTTCGCCGTGGAACCCAACGCCGGCCGACGGGCACTCGCGGAGCGTATGGGCGCCTACAGGCTGCTCGATCCGGCCGATCCGGCCATGGAAGCCGAAGTGAACGCGGCTACGGGCAACAACGGCGTCGATGTGCTGCTGGAAATGTCCGGTCACGCATCCGCTATTCGTCAGGGCTTCCGTCTGCTGCGCAACGGGGGGCGCGCCTCACTTCTCGGCATTCCCGCCAAACCGCTGGAACTCGATCTCGCGGAGGCCATCATTTTCAAGGGCGCCACCGTTCACGGCATCAACGGCCGCCGTATGTACGAAACCTGGCTTCAAGCCGAAGCGCTGCTGCGCGGCGGGCAGATCGACCTTTCTCCCGTCATTACGCACCGCCTGCCCCTCGCGCAGTTCGACGAAGCCATGCACCTGCTCGCGTCCGGCGAGGCCAGCAAGATCCTGCTCCAGGTACGGCGTTGATGGGTGACAAGCGGAATTAACTGTTCACGGAGCGCAGGTACCATCCTGTTTGTCATTCCTGAGGCCGGGTCCCTATCGAACGCTCTTGTTCGATGGGGTGGGAAGGGAATCTGTGTTCCCTCCCTCATCCACCCAGTACGCACTACGAGCTTTGACCTCAAGCTCAGGTCGATCTTTCAGCCGCAGTTGCAGCGCGTGCAAGCCCTTGTGCGGCCGCTGTGGCTCAAAACTCAACACATAATGGTTCGGCACATCATTCGAGATCGTCACAAGGTTGCGGGTTAACGAGCGCCTATCGTTGAACTCGAATGATTCGCCTCCGGTGAGGCGGGCCACCGTTTCAGGGACGTTGCGTTCCATGCTGCCCTTGGCGGCAATCAAGGCCAGTCGCGCCAACCGTAGCGGTGGTATCAGATCGCTCGCACAATCCAGGGCCTGCAGGCCCCGGCTGCCGTGAGCGTCGGGGTCGGCACCCGGCTCGCGGCTCATGCAACCACCGCGAGGGTAAGGCGTCGAGGAGTAAACAGTGCCCTTGAACGGTCGTGGCAGTTTTGCCGCCTCATGCTTCAGCGCTGTTTTTGTACTGGAAAAACTGAAACTATAGATCGAGGTGTTGGTGTCTCCGACCGCCCGCAGGGCAGCATCAAGATCGGTGGCACTGCCGCCGTCCACGGTTTCGCTGAGCAAGAGCACCGCCCGGCGATACTGCGCTGGCTCCCCGCGCAGCAGATCGATCCCAAAGCCCAGCCCATCCAGGATCGCTGCCCCGTCGTCGCCTGCGTCCAGCTCCCCCAGCACCGCCGCGACCAGGGCCGTGTTGCCTGTAAACGGCTGTTCCAGGTGGGGTGCGCTGTCAAAGCTGACCACGGCGACGCGATGCGGGACAGCGCCGATCATGGCGTCCAGGATCGCGTCCAGTCCGCCGTAATCTCGTAAATGTCGCGCACCCGCGCCGCCAGTCTGCGCGATGACGACCAGGGCGAGCGGTTGTGCATCCGTGTCCGTTTCCAGCCGCAGCGGTTGCGGCACGCCGTCATCGGTCAAAACAAAATCGTCGGCGGTGAGCGAAAACACCAGCTCGCCCCGCTTTGTCTTGATCAGGGCAGGCACCAGGACAAGGGAAGAGTGCACCTTCAGCGTGGTGGCTTCGTCATTCGACCCACGCGGGACGGCTCCCGACTGGGAAAAACAGGCCGTGGCCCAGGCCGCCAAAAATGCTATCCAAAAAGCTTGGCGCATACCGATGAAGCTACAACAAGGGAAGCTCGACTTGTGGCCGATTCGTCGTGAGGCTGCGTCGCTTAGTGCGGCGAGTTTGCCTGCCCCTGGCCGCTGCCGGTCGCCGGCTGCGTCGTCGACGTCCCGCCCAGCACCGCGCGCGGCGAACTTGGATCCACCTGATCGGCTGTCGGTGGCATGGATGTCGACGGCGGCTGCTGCCGGGCGGCGGGCTTGGTCGCCCCACCCCTATCCGTGCCGCCGCCCTGGTCTGTATCGCCGTGGCAGCCAGTCATACCGAAAAGCAACACAAGCGCCGTTACGAAGCTGCCTAGGTATCTTCCGTTACCGCACCCTGTCTCTCTCATCAATGCTCACCTCCACCGTCAGATGCCGTCCATGGCTTGCTGGGGTTACCATCAAGATTGACATGAGCGCCGCCACCCTCACCCCGCCCTCTCTCGCCGAAAAGGCCAGGCCTGCGTCCCCCCGCCCGCAACTCGCACACCTTACCGCTGCTTTAAATGATTTGCGGGACAAGGGAACGTACTTCCGCCTGCGCGTGCTGGACGATGAGCAAGGGCCCGTGTGCCACTACGACGGCCGCGAGGTCATCAACCTGGCGAGCAACAACTACCTGGGCCTATGCAATCACCCCAAATTGCGCGAGGCCGCCACGGCAGCCATCGCTAAATTCGGCGTCGGTTCAGGCGCGGTCCGTACGATCGCGGGCACCATGCGCATTCACATCGAATTGGAAGAGAAGATCGCCGCGTTCAAAGGAGTAGAGGCCTGCGTCGTTTTTCAATCCGGCTTTACCGCCAACGCGGGCACGGTTTCAAGCATTCTCGGCAAAGACGATTTCATCCTTTCCGACGAGCTGAATCATGCCTCCATCATCGACGGCGCGCGGCTCTCGAAAGCCAAGATCAAGGTTTTTCATCACAAAGATGTCGCTCATGCCGAGGAGCTGTTGCAAGAGGTGCAGCACGAACCCGGCCGCAAACTCGTCATCACCGACGGCGTGTTTTCCATGGACGGCGACATCGGTCCCGTCGGTGAACTCGCGGACCTTTGTCAGCGTTACGGCGCCATCATGATGGTCGACGACGCGCATGCCTCGGGCGTGCTGGGCCGCAACGGCCGTGGCAGTGCCGATCATTTCGGCTGCACCGACCGTGTCGATGTGCAGGTGGGCACGCTGTCGAAAGCGATTGGCTCGCTGGGGGGCTATGTCTGCGGCTCGCGCGATCTAATCGACTTCCTCTACCACCGGGCCCGGCCGTTTCTATTTTCCACCTCGCATCCACCCTCGGTCGCCGCCGCGTGCATCGCTGCCTTCGACATATTGCAAGCCGAACCCGAGCGCATCGAGCGTCTCTGGGCTAATACGAAATATTTTCAGGAACAACTCCGCTCGGTTGGCTTCGATGTCGGCGGCCGCACGACTCCAGCCAGCGAAACGCCCATTACGCCTATTCTGATCGGTGATGGCCGCAAGACCATGGAGTTCAGTCGGGCGCTGTTCGAGAAGGGCGTGATGGCGACCGGGATTGCTTTCCCGACCGTACCCGAAGGTAAAGCGCGCATCCGTTGCATTATGACCAGCGAACATACCCGGGCGCAGATCGATGTCGCCCTCGAGACCATTACCGCCACCGCCAGGCAACTAAGCCTTCTCTAGTCGGCTTGATCTTAGAGCGAAACACGTACTTCGCGAGGCGGGCCACCTGCATCTCATTGCCGGGACGCCCGGAGCAGGTGAAGCCCGGGTCTAAGGAGACAAACTATGGCAGATCAAGCCGCATTGCAGCAGAAGTACGCCCCTGTGGGCCAAGTCATTGCTGACTTCAGCGAGTACGGCAGCAAGTTCGACGGCATCTTCATGAGCGGCGACAAACTCGTGCTCAAATGCGAAGTGCCCTCCAAGGTGGTTTCGAATCGCGTGTGGGACGCCATCAAACAGTGCGACCCGACCTATGGCGACTTCGAAATCCAAATGACCGTGACCGGCGGCGACGACCAGCCCTACACCATCAAGGCCGGCGACAATCTCAGCAAGGTATCAGCTCTCTTCTACGGCACGCCCAACAAGTACGAGACCATCGCGCAGCACAACGGCATCTCCAACCCTGACCATATCCAGGCGGGACAACAGATCAACGTGCCGCCGCTGGGCTGATTGTCCACGGCTGCAGTCCAGGAAACATTCAAATCCTGCGATCCGAACTGGCATTACACCTTTTGCACGCGATGCACGTCGCGCACGCCTGGTACCTTGCGCAGATTCTGCTGCAACCGCGTAAGGTGGCGCAAATCGACGGTTTCAATCACAAAATCAACATGCACGCCGCCATCGTCCGTGGGCCGGGTGTCTACGCTTTTGATGTTCGTACCGTCCTCGGAGATGATCGCGGCAAATTCCTTCAGCAATCCGGAGCGATCGTCCACTAGCACCGTCAGCTTCACCGGATAGGTCGTCGGCCTGGCCACATTGCCGGCATGCCCCGCGGTGGCGGCCGGTGCTGCTCCGTGAGACCACTCCACCTCGATGCGCCGGTCGGCCTCGTACAGCAGATTCTGCACGTTTGGGCAGCTGCGCGCGTGCACGGCCACGCCCTTGCCGCGTGTCACGTAGCCGATGATCTCCTCACCCTTGATCGGGTTGCAACAGCGCGCACGGTAGACCAGCAGATCGTCCTGGCCCTCCACCTGCAGGCTCTCCGAACCTTTGCCGAAGAAAACCCGTTTCACCGCCTCGCTCATGTGCGAAAGCGTATTGGTCGCCGTGGACGCTTCCTCTGAGGCCGCCTCCGGTGCGTTCGCCTGCAGCAGCGCCGGTTCCAACTTGTTCAACACCTGCCGCGTCGAGAATTTGCCGAAGCCGATGCCAGCCAGCAAATCCTGCTCGCCACCCAAGCCATACTCATTGGCCACGCGCATGAAGTCCGCTGTACCGAACTTGCTCAGACCAAGCTTGACTTTGCGGGCTTCGCGGTCCAACAGCTTCTTGCCTATCTCGATCGCGCGGGCACGCTGGTTCTCGTTCAGCCAATGCTTAATCTTGTTGCGCGCCCGCGAACTCTTCGCAAAGCTCAGCCAATCACGCGATGGTGCATGGCCCACCTGCGTTTGAATTTCGACGATGTCCCCGTTGCGCAGCCGCGAGCGCAGCGGCACGATGCGTCCATTCACCTTTGCGCCCGTTGTGGCATGGCCCACATCTGTATGGATCGCATACGCAAAATCCACCGGACTGGCGTCCTTGGGCAGCACAATCACCTTGCCCTTGGGCGTAAAGGTGTACACCTCCTCCGGGTACATATCCATCTTGAGCGTGGACATGAACTCGTTGGGGTCGGTCATTTCGCGCTGCCACTCGATCAGCTGCCGCACCCACGCAAGCCGCTGCTCATCTTTCGCACTTACGGCATCGGACGCCTTGTATTTCCAATGTGCCGCGATACCTTCTTCGGCGACCCGGTGCATGTCTGCCGTCCGAATCTGCACCTCGAACTGGTGCCCGCCCTCGGCGATCAGCGTTGTGTGCAGCGATTGGTACAGATTGGGCCGCGGCATGGCGATGAAGTCTTTGAACCGCCCCGGCACCGGTCGCCACGTTGCATGCAACAGACCCAGAACGGCATAGCAGTCAGGCTCTGTTTCCGTGATCACGCGGACCGCAAACAGGTCGTATACCTGCTCGACGGGAATTGAATGTAAATTCAACTTTTGCTGAATGGAGTAGAGCCGCTTGATACGTGATTCCACGCGCGCCCGCACATTGGCTTCGCGCAGCTTGGCATCCAGCATCGCCACAATGCGGTCAAGGAATGCTTCACCTTCGCCGCGCATCGCCTCCACTTCATCGGTGAGCTTGTGGTAGGCGAGTGGGTCCACATACCGGAAAGCAAGGTCCTCCAACTCACCGCGCAGCTTGCCCATGCCCAGCCGGTGAGCCAATGGCGCATACACATCCAGCGTTTCCCTCGCGATGCGCGCCTGTTTGTCCGGCCTGAGGTGCTCCAGCGTGCGCATATTGTGCAGCCGGTCCGCGAGTTTAATGATCACCACGCGCACATCGTCGACCATCGCCAACAGCATTTTGCGGATGTTCTCCGCCTGGGCGTCTTCGCGATTGGCAAACTTGATTTTGTCGAGCTTCGTCACGCCGTCGACGATGTGCGCGACCTGCTCGCCGAAGCGCTTTGCAATCTCGGGCGTCGTGACGGGTGTATCTTCCACCGCGTCATGCAGCAGCCCGGCGGCGATCGCCGTCGCATCCATCTTCAGCTCAGCCAGCACCTGCGCGACCTCGAGCGGATGAATGATGTACGGCTCGCCTGAGGCACGTTTTTGACCATCATGCTGACTTTGCGTGAACGCCCACGCAGCACGTACCAGCGCCGGATCGTCATGTGGCCGATTCGCATGTAGGGTCGCCAGCATGTACTCAAACCGTTCCACCAGCTGAAAGGGATCGGCCGCTGCTGTTGCGTCACCCGTCTCGTTTCGACCCCCTGTACCCTCCGGCAACTGCTGCCCTTCCCCGCGATGCGCGCGCGCTACGGCAGCTGCCAGCGCCTGCTGATCAATATGCGCGACCGCCGTAGCTGCCGGGAAGGCCCCTGTCGGCTCGTCTAGTGAATTCCGTGAGCTCTGTGAGTTTTGGGAGCTTCGCATGTCTTGCGAATATTGCGCACCTGCGGAAGAGGTCGCAAGGGCTGCCGACAGATCGGGGAGTGCCGACTCCATGCCCATCCCGGACTCCAAATTTTCCTTCGCCGGATCGACGCGCAACGCCGGCTTTCCGCTCTCGGGTGCATTGGACACAGGCAGATCAAGCCGTTCTATCGCCATAGT
The DNA here is from genome assembly GCA_964242495.1 of uncultured Acidobacteriaceae bacterium. Classification (GTDB taxonomy): domain Bacteria; phylum Acidobacteriota; class Terriglobia; order Terriglobales; family Acidobacteriaceae; genus Granulicella. The sequence continues at coordinate 478,516 of CAXSZS010000003.1, read as the reverse complement.
TCATTATATCGGCAGGATTTGGCGAAACTTTAATCCGAGCGGCGTCCCTGCACAGACCGTCTTGGGCAACCAAACCCGCTTAGTGCAACAAACCAGGCACCGGCCGCGTGCCGTTGTGCGTCCAGCTCACCAGTTCATCAAAGGCGTGCCCGATCTCTTCCGGTGTGATGGAGCAGTGGCCATCGTGCGGCACAAACTGCTGTACCAGCCGATCCCCAAGACCTTCGCCCTCCACCATCTCGTTGTATAGCGCGAGCTGGCCCGGCGGAATGAACGGGTCGTAGATCGTGTGCACGGCCAACATGGGCCGTCCCAGTCGGCCGGTGGGTGTGTAATGGTGCACCAGGTATTCACGTGCCTTCCGGTCCGCGGGAAAACGGCGCACACTTTCGTTCAACTCCACATCGCTCGCCGAAGCCGTTGGGTTGGTTCCGGTATAGATCCAGTTCCGGTTGTCAAACGGATTGCCGTGGGAGCGGCGCTGCAGATCCGCGACCACAAAGGTGAAGTAGGAGATGTCGCGCGCGACATTGGCATCCGTGTGCAGCGCCATCAGATTGCGCACCACCGCGGCATTGACCGGGTTGGCCCGCAGTGCATTGGTGATGCGTTCGCGCATGGCGGCGGTGTCGTCGAAATCCGCAGGCACCGGCACCAAGGGGCCCATCACGCCCGGGAAATAGACATCAAAAGCTGCTCGCAAAGCAAAACGCCGATCGAACGAGACAAAGGTCGGCCCCACGGCACCGCACAGATCCAGGCCACCCAGGTAAGGCTTCGGATTCAGCTCCAACGTGATCATCACCAGCGCGCCGCCCATGGAGCCACCGGCAACGTAGGTCTCCTTGGGATGGCTGAACTTGTGGTCGAAGTAGTGCCGTAACGCCTCCGTCTCCGGGTAGGCCTGTTGCACCGCCCAGCCCGCCTCGGAGTACGCACTTTGCACCACGGCATAATGCCGGTCAGTGAAGGATTGGAGGTCCGGGTGCAGGTGCTCGGCGATGTGGAAGGTCGCGCCGTGCTCGGCATAGCCGTGAAAGTACACGACGAGGGATCCATTCCACTCCGCCGGCACATCGATGCGGTACTCAGCCCCGTTCAGGACGCCGACCTCGGTCGTGGCGCCCGCGGAGCGTACCACCTGCGGCTCTTCGTCCGGCTTCTGTGCCGAAGAGGCACGGGAACCCGCAAACAGGGACGCGGCCGCTATTGCGAGGGGCAACAGCGGAGCCGTGGCTGCGAAGAAGGAGCGAAAAAGGGACCGTAGGGATGAGAAGGGCATTGAAGCGTAGACACATCTTACCCCGCGCCATGTGCGGCGCGGGGTAAGATGCTCGTCGTACTTTACTGAGAAGGAAATTAGCGAACGATCGTGCTGAACAGCCAATACAGGCACCCAGAGAGCAGCGCCGCCGCGGGCAAGGTGAACACCCAGGCCATCGCGATGTTGCGCACCGTCGACATCTGCAGACCGCTGCCGCCTGCCATCATGGTGCCGGCAACACCGGAGCTCAGCACATGAGTCGTGCTGACCGGGAGCCCGATCTTGTCGAACCCATAGATGGTACACATGGCGATTAACTCAGCGGACGCGCCCTGCGCATAGGTCATGTGCGTTTTGCCGATCTTTTCACCCACCGTGATCACGATGCGCTTCCAGCCGATCATCGTTCCCAATCCCAACGCCAAAGCCACTGCGACCTTCACCCAGGTTGGGATGTATTTCGTGGATTTGTCCAGGAAGCCCTTATAGTTGGCGATGATTTTGGAGTCGGCGGCAGGGATCTTCGGCCCGAACTTCGGCATCAGGCGAAAGCTTTCGCTCACCAGGTACATCTGGTTGCGCACGTTGGACTGCATCTCCTGGGGCACGTTTCCGAGCGAACCGTAACCCACGGCCTCGTTGCGAATCTCGTTCACCATCTGCTCCAAGGCGAGCATCGTCGACGGCTGGTACTTGTGATCCGACACAAAGCGCTCAAGCTCCGGCCCGGGGTCGCCGACCACCGCACCTGGCGTTTCGTATTTTTGCAGTGTCCCCGCCACCTGCGTGGAAACCGCCGCAAAAGTATCGACCGAGCCCTTGTCGACGGCATGGTTGAGCGCATAGGCGGTCGGCACCGTACCCACAAGAATGAGCATGATCAGGCCCATGCCCTTTTGCCCATCGTTGGAGCCGTGCGCGAAGCTGACGCCTGTGCAGGTCAGCACGAGCAGGCAGCGAATGTAGAACGGGGGCGGCTCCGTCCCTTCAGGAGCCTTGTACAACCGGGGATCCTTGAGTACCGCACGAAACAGCCAGAAGAGCAGCGCGGCACCGAAAAAGCCGATGATCGGCGAAAAGATCAGCGCCTTGAAGACCTTGGTGACCTGTTCCCAATCCACGCCGCTCACCCCCGAGCGGCCCTGCATGAGTTGATTCGCCACCCCGACGCCGATGATGGAGCCGATCATCGTGTGCGAACTGGAGGCCGGCAGCCCCATCCACCATGTCCCCAGATTCCAGATGATGGCTGCGATCAGCAGCGCGAAGATCATCGAGAATCCCGATCCCGAGCTGACCTTCAGGATCAGTTCCACCGGCAGTAGCGACACAATCGTGTACGCGACGGCCCCCGAACTGGTGAGCACGCCGATGAAGTTCCAGATGCCCGACCAGGCCACCGCCAGGTGGGGCTCAAGCGAGTGCGTGTAGATTACCGTTGCTACCGCGTTGGCCGTATCGTGAAATCCGTTCACAAATTCAAAGGAGAGCGCAATCAGCAGCGCGACCCCCAGCAGCACATACGGAAAGATCGACGCGTTGTGAACGACCGAAAGGTCCTTCGTGAGCCTTGTGGCGATGTACACCAATCCGCCCACCAGCAGCGCGCCAAAGACCAGCACCCCCCACCGCCCGGCGGGGTTGTTCGCCATTTTTTGATCGAGAAAGTTGTCCGGTTGCTTGTCGGGCTGTCTGGACGCGGGGGGAGCGGGATTGGTCGCGGTGGAAGCCATGCGGGATCACTCGGAAGTGGGATGGACTTGGGACTGCCTTCACGCTAAGCTCGGTGTCTTTGTTCTGGATGAACGCGGAGTGAAAAAATGCCGGGGATCGATAAAAAAGGGACGAGCCTCGTGATTGGCACGTCACCCGGCCCAGCTATCTTTTGGAAAGTTCTCAGTGGTCGTCCGATGCCGAGTAAACGCCATCTCCCTTTGGCCCTGCTGCTGCTTGCAGTCTGCCTCGTGTACGCGAACTCCCTCAACAACAGCTTTCACTTCGACGACTTCCACACGATCACCGACAACCCCGCGGTGCGTTCACTGGGCAATCTACCGCGCATCTTCATGGACGCGACCGCCTTCAGCGTCCTTCCGGCCAACCAGACCTACCGCCCGGTGGTGACCGCGTCGCTTGCCCTGGACTACGCCTTGGGGCGCGGCTATGCCCCTTTCTGGTTCCACCTCAGCACCCTGCTCTGGTTTCTCGTGCTGGTCGCCCTGCTTTCGTTCTTCTTCGAATGTCTGCTGGATCGCGTGCAAGCCTCGGCGGCAAATTGCTGGCTGGCTCTGGGTACCGCCGCCTGGTTCGGCCTGCATCCCGCGATGGCTGAAACGGTGAACTACGTCATCCAGCGCGGCGATCTTTACTGCACGCTCGGCTGCGTCGCCGCCCTGTTCACCTTCACCCGCTGGCCATCGCTGCGCCGTTCCGGTCTCTACCTTCTCCCGTTCGCATTCGCCATGCTTTCCAAGCCGCCTGCCGCGGTCTTTCCCTTCCTTTTGCTGCTGTATTGCTTCTTCTTCGAGGGCAGCACACTCCCGCCGCTCGGACGATGGCGCAGAAGCTTTGCCGCTACCCTCCCGTCGCTGGCGACCGCGGCGCTGCTGCTTGGCCTCCAGTCCCGGATGACGCCGAAAAGTTTTCTGCCCTCTACCTTGTCTCCTGCGGCGTATCGCTTGACGGAGGGTTACGTCTGGTTGCGCTACACCTTTGCCTTGTTTTTGCCGCTGCACTTGAACGTCGACACCGATCTGCAGCCCTTCCCGGCGGTGAACGCAGAAGCCGTCGCCGGTCTGCTCTTTGTGCTCGGCCTTGTCGGTGTCATCGCGTATACAGCGCGGCGACGGCATTTGTACCCCATCGCGTATGGTCTGCTGTGGTTTGTCCTCACACAGCTACCCACGTCGCTTTATCCCCTGAGCGAGGTCGAAAACGACCATCGGATGTTCTTCTCCTTTCCAGGGCTGATGCTGGCCGTGGTCTGGGGCTTTTACCTTGGCTACCAACGCCTCTGCGCGCGGCTGGGCGCTAACGCAAAGTTTCGTACACAGGTGCGAGCATGGTTGGATCGAGTGGCTCTGACCTCGGCTCTCCTCCTGCTCAGCGCCTATGCTTATGGCGCGCACCGGCGGGACGCCGTTTGGCGCTCCGAGGCTACCCTTTGGGCCGATGATGTCGCAAAATCACCAGGCAATGGCCGCGGTCTGATGATCTACGGACTCACCCGTATGAACGCCGGCGATACCGCGGGCGCCCTGGCACTCTTCAATCGCGCCCTCATGTACACACCCAACTACGCCACATTGGAGATTAATCTGGGCGTCGCGAATGGTGCCCTCGCGGCCGGGGGGAAACCGGAGCTGGCCGCGATGGCCGAGCAGCACTTCCTGCGTGCAATCGCCTTGGCTCCCCGGGACGACACCACGCATGCGTTCTTCGGCCGCTGGTTGCTCGCCCAGGGCCGTCTCCCCGAAGCGACGGCGCAGCTGCAAACCGCGGTGGCTCTCAATGGACAGCGCGCCATGCAACGTGACCTGCTGCTGGATGCCTATGAGCAGGCTGGCGATGCCGTTCTAGCGAAGCAGCTTGCGGAGCAAACGCTCGCACTCATGCCCGGCGACGCCTCCGCGACCGCTGTCTTAGCAGGCGCCTGGCACGGCCCCGCCAACAACCCCGCTGCGCCGTTCATCAATGCGTCGCTGGCGGCCTACCAGGCGGGGCGATACGAACAGTCCATCGACGCGGCAAAGCAGGCGCTGGCCGTGGATGCAAATTCTGCCGAGGCCTGGAACAATCTCGGGGCAGGGTACGGCGCGCTCGGGCAGTGGGACCGCGGCATCGCCGCCGAACAGCAAGCGCTGCTGCGCAATCCTAAGCTGCAAATTGCCGGAAACAATCTGCGCTGGTTCCAACGTCAGCAGGCACAAACGCCGGACGCTGCAGGGAAGCTGAACGGGGCCCAACCTGCGCCAAACCCACCCACAACCGTCGCCGACTACGTCAATCTGTCGCTCTCGCTCAACCAAGGAGGACGGTACACGGAGAGCGATGCGGCAGCCCGGAAGGCGCTCGCGCTCGACGCACGCTCACCTGAAGCCTGGAACAACATTGCCGCGAATGCGGAGGCCCTGCACCGCTGGGACGAGGCCATCACCGCTGCTCAAAACGCAGTAGCCCTCAAGCCGGACTTTCAGCTGGCAAAGAACAATCTGGCGTGGGCACAGGCGCAAAAGCAGGGTGAACTGCAACGGCGATAAATGGTCGGGACGACTAGATTCGAACTAGCGACCTCACCCACCCCAAGGGTGCGCTCTACCAGGCTGAGCCACGTCCCGACTTGCTGCATAAAGCGCAGGCCAAAGCCCGCGCAGGGTAGCGTCAGTGTACACCAGCGGCGGCGTGTCTTCCGATTGCCAGCGATTGCCTGCGATCGCTCGATGCCGCCGCCGCGACGATCAGATGGTACGAAACAAACGCTTGAGGTCGAGGGCAATCTCCGTCTCTCGAAGCTCCAAACGCTCGTACACCTCCTGGAGCACGCCATCCGGCAACAGCCTGTACGCCTGCCGCTCGGTGGGATCGAAGATCCACACCTCGGGAACACCCATGGCAAGAAAATCTTTGGCGCGCTTCAGCACGCGACTCATGCGGTCTTCGGGGGAAAGCACCTCAAGGCAAAGCAACGGAGCCTGCTGGATGATGCGGTCGCCCTGCCAGCCCGCCGGCATCACGCACACGTCGGGAACGCGGAAGCGTGTTGGGGAGACCTGTACGCGCGCTTCAGGGAAAACCCTTTCCGCGAACGGCTCGCTTATTTGACAAAGCGCCAGGATCAGTCTTCGTTGTAGTGCACTATGATCAAGCTCACCCAAGTTTCTCTCCTCGAGCACCCCATCCACATAGTCCATATCGGGCTCGTAGCTGGAATGGAGGTACTCCTCTACCGAGATGAAGGGAACAACGGCCGCAGCTGCCATTCTGATCTCCTATGACTCTTTTCAGTGTGCCGGGGCGACAAATTCCTTCGGCAACTCACCGCCGGTGCCGAAAAAGAAGTCATTCATCTGCTCAACCAAAAACTCCTGCGCCTCACGCGTCCAGGGCTGCAGACGATATTCGTTCAGCAGCATTTTTTGCCGCTCCAGCCACTCGTTCCAGGCCCGCTGCGAAACGTTCTTGTAAATCTTCTGTCCAAAGTCGGAATCAAAGGGCGGTTCGTCCAGACCTTCCATTTCGGCCTTGTATTTTGTGCAAAACACCATGTGCGGCATTGTTTTTCAAGCTCCTTTTCGTACATCCATCCCTTCCAGCATAAAGGAAGTGCGGTGTTGCCCTCTCCGCGCGCGGAGCGTTCCGCCTACGCGACGCCATACACCTACCTTGACTGCGATCTTGCCGTGCACCGACATCCCGCGCAGCCGTTGCGATGCCACCCTGTAGGACTCCCTATAATGCTCACGATGGCCGCGCTGAACCCTGAACCCCTCACCCCCGATCAGCAAATTGACGCCCTTCGCGAAGAGTTGCGCCACCACGAATACCTGTACTACGTCCTCGATGCACCGGAGTGGACGGATGCGCAATATGACGCGCGCATGAACGCGTTGCGGCAGCTGGAAGCCGAGCACCCCGATCTCCTCACGCCGGATTCACCCACCCAGCGTGTCGGCGGCAAGGTGAAGGACGGCTTCGGCAAGGTGGCGCACTCGCGCCCCATGCTTTCGCTCGACAACGCCTACAACGAAACCGAGCTGCGCACCTGGGCCGAACGCGTCGCCGGCACCCTCGGCGAGGGCGAATCGATCCACTACGTCTGCGAGCTCAAGCTGGACGGTCTTTCGCTGGCGCTGCAGTACAAACCGGGCCGGCGCGGCGAGGCCGTTCTGCATACGGGGATCACGCGCGGCGACGGAACGGTTGGCGAAGATGTGACCGTCAACGTCCGCACCATCCGCACCGTGCCGTTACATATCGCGGCGGAGAAGCTTGCGGACGCCGGTCTGCCGCAGGCCTTTGAGGTACGCGGGGAAGTGGTGTTGCCGCGCAAGGCATTCGAAAAGATGAACATCGAGCGCGAAGCCGCCGGCCAGGCCCCGGCCGCCAACCCGCGCAACGCCGCCGCCGGCACACTGCGCACCGTTGATCCAAACATTGTCGCCACGCGCCGTCTGGAACTCTTCGCCTACTTTCTGCTGCGCGATGGCGAGATGCTGCTGGCTGAACAATCCGCCGCCCTGGAAGCGCTGCGCCGTACCGGCTTTCTGGTGAATAAGAACACGCGTACCGTCCTCAGCATCGATGACGCACTTCTTTTCATTCGCGAGATGGAAGCCTTGCGCGACACCCTCCCCTACGAAATTGACGGTGTTGTGCTCAAAGTGGACGCCGTCCCGCAGCAGCGCAAACTCGGCTTCACCGGCAAAGCCCCACGCTGGGCGATCGCCTACAAATTCGCCGCCCGCGGCGCCACCACGCAGCTCGTCGATGTGCTCTTCCAGGTCGGACGCACGGGCAAGGTGACGCCCGTAGCCTCACTTGCCCCGGTCTCGATCGGCGGCATCACCGTCACCCGTGCCACCCTGCACAATCCCGACGAGATCGCGCGGCTGGGTGTACGCATCGGCGATTTCGTGGCCGTGGAGCGAGGCGGCGATGTGATTCCGAAGATCACGGAAGTGGTGGACGACGCCAACCACGCCCGCGGCACCCGCGAGATCGTCTTCCCGGCGCATTGCCCTGTCTGTGCGAGCGAGCTGGTGAAGCTCGAAGATGAGGTGGATTTCCGTTGTGTGAATGCGCAATGCCCGGCCCGCGTGCGCGAAGAATTGCTGCACTGGGCCGCCCGCGGCGTCATGAACATCGAAGGCCTCGGGGAGGCCATGGTCACGCAGCTGCTCGGTCAAACACCCGAGGGCGCCGACCTTGAAGATGGTGCACCGGTGGAGGTGCGCGAACCGCTGGTGCGCTCGGTCGCCGACCTGTACCGGGTCACGCGCGAGCAGCTCATCTCGTTGGAACGCGTGGGTGCAAAGACCGCGGACGCCCTGCTTGCTCAGATTGCCCGCTCGAAAGCAGCGCCACTTGCCCGCGTACTCTTTGGCCTGGGCATTCGCTTTGTCGGCGAACGCACCGCCGGGCTGCTCGCCACGCACTTCGGCTCCTTGAACGCCCTCATGGAGGCCTCATCGGACCAGCTTGAAGCCGTCAATGAGGTCGGCCCGCGTGTGGCTCAGGCCATTGCCGAATTTTTTGCGGAAGAAAAAAACCGCGCCCTTGTGCTCGATCTGCAACAGCTCGGCTTCACCATGCCCGCCCCGCAACGGCCGGTGGGCGGCGTGTTCGAAGGCAAGGTCGTTGTGCTTACCGGCAGCTTTCCCACGCTTTCCCGCGAGGGGGCCAAGGAACGCATCGAAGCCGCAGGCGGCAAGGTCGCCGGGTCGGTGTCGAAGAAGACCAGCTTTGTCGTCGCTGGCGAAGACGCCGGCTCCAAGCTTGAGAAAGCACAGCAGCTGGGGATTGAGGTGATCGACGAAGCGGAGCTGTTGAAACGCCTCGCATCGTGAGGCCTCTTGGCCTCTCCGCCCGAAGCGCGCGAGCGGCTTGAGCCATCGCACGGCAGGAAGCGATCAGCTTTCCAACTCCGCAGAGACTGTGAACTCCCGCTCGGCCGCGTCCCATCGGATCGTGAGCACATTTGGCTTGCAGCAGACCTGGCAGTCCTCCACATACTGTTGCCGCGATCCGCCGGATTCGTCGATGGTCGTCTCGATCCATTCAAAGCAACCGGCACATTGAAAGTTTGCGGAGTGCATATGAGGGTCGGATGCGCCGCAACGCACGCAGGCACCGGGATAAATGAAGTTTGTTGGAGGCTTGTACAGGCCATCCTTCGTCGGCGTGACCTTAACCGAACACTTGCAGGGAGTAGGCAAAGAGCGAAGATCGCTTGATGGATGATCGCTGTGACTCGCGCGACGAAACACCAGGTTTGTTCTTGTCATTACCTTTACAAGGTGGTGGCCAGAGACGGGATCGAACCGCCGACGCCGGCCTTTTCAGGGCCGCGCTCTACCACTGAGCTATCTGGCCTTCCGCGAGGGAAGAAGCTTCACGCATCGCGTGCAGCTGCCTTTCCGATTTCACCTGCCTGCGGGGGAAGGGAAGAGGCACACTGCTTGAGTTGCAGGACCTTCGAGAACGACTGCGCCAGTATAGCAATAGATCGCCCCGGCTCGCCAACGCGACGCATGCCGACGCGAAACAATGGATGCTCCGAGAACGTGCCGGCACCGATCCCATGCCTCTGATAAGGTTCCCGCATGCCCGTATTCTCAGGCTTTCTCTACACGATTGCCGTATTCGCCGTTCTATCAATGCAAGCGTCGCGCACGGCCGCGCAGGCGCGTGTGCCCGATGACGGACGCACATCCCATCCGAATGTGCTCAGTCCTGGTGAAGTGCAAGCCACCCGCGCCTTCAATGCTGCCAAAGCGCTCGGATCGGCTGAGCTGTATGCATTTTTGAAGCCGATGCCGAAGGGTGCCGACCTCCACATGCATCTTTCAGGTGCTGTCTATGCGGAAACGCTGATCGGGGAAGCCGCGCAGGAGGGCCTTTGCGTGGCGCCGGTCGATGCTGGGACACCCGCCGTAGCCGAAGGGCAGAGTGCCCTCCATCTCGTGCGTCCGCAGGACGGTCAACCGGGCCACTGTGCGCCCGGTGAAGTCGCCGCCGCAGAGGCTCTCAAACGGCAGCCCCTGTATGACGACCTCGTCGACAGCTTTTCCATGCGCACCTTTGTGCCAAGGGAGGGCATCAGCGGCCACGACCAGTTCTTCGCGACCTTTGACCGTTATGGTGGCTTGAAAAACTACGCCGGTGCGTGGCTCGCCGAGGTCGCTACGCGCGCCGCCGCGCAGAATGAGCAGTACCTGGAGATCATGCAGACACCGACGTTTAGCCATGCGGCGGCGCTCGGCTACAAGCTCGGCTGGCACTACGACGTAGATCACGACACGCACATGGAGTCGTTCGCTAAGCTGCGGGATGGGCTATTGGCGGCTGGCTTGCGGGAAGAAATTAGTACGGACCGTACGGAATTTACAGAAGCAGCAGCAAAGCGTAAAGATATCGAGGCATGCTCCGAAGAACGCGCTGCTTTCAATCGCAAGGAAGGGCCGGCCGCTGCACACAAGCAGGATCAAAGCCATGTGAAAAGTACAGAAGACCTCACCGATTCACCCTGCAGCGTTCAGATCCGCTTCCTCTACCAAGTCCTGCGTGGCTTTCCACCACAACAGGTCTTCGCCCAAGCCCTGCTCGGCTTCGAGGTCGCGCAAGCCGAATCCGCTTCCGGCAATCCGCTCGTCGTCGGCATCAATTTCGTGATGCCAGAAGATGGCCGCGTTTCCATGCAGGACTACCACCTGCAAATGCTCATGCTGGACTACCTCCACTCCGTCTACCCGGACGTACATATCTCGCTTCACGCCGGCGAGCTCGCCTTCGGCATGGTGCCCCCTGCCGGGCTCAGCTTCCATATTCGCGAAGCCATCGAACTCGGCCATGCTGAGCGCATCGGTCACGGCATGGATATTCTCTACGAAACCGATCCAAACGCCTTGCTGCAGCAAATGGTCGTGAAACACATCATGGTCGAAGTCAACCTCACCTCGAACGACGTCATCCTGGGCAAGACCCGTACCGATCACCCATTTGCCGCCTATCGCGCCGTGCATGTGCCGGTCGCACTTTCCACCGATGACGAAGGCGTCAGCCGCATTGATCTCACCCATGAATACGTCAAGGCTGCCGAAGAGCAAAACCTTGGTTACTCCGACCTGAAACGCTCCGCACGTACCGCGCTTGAGCACAGTTTCCTGCCCGGAAACAGCCTTTGGGCTGCACCGGATGCCTTCACGCGGATGGTCTCGCCCTGCACCGAACCGGCAGCCCCCACCACTCAGCCGTCCACCGCTTGTCGGGCATTTCTGGTAAAGAATCCGCGTGCCGCGCAGCAATGGGAACTTGAGCGCCGTTTCAGTGCGTTTGAAGCAGCCGCGCGCTGATGACGTACGGAGGACGAATGCGCGATTCTCCAACCTCCCCGAAAAGGGTTCGCGATACACTGCCCTCACGAAACGAATGAGGATCACGCTATGGTGAAGGCGATACTGGTGGTGCTGCAGACCCTACTATTTCTGCTGCTCTTCGGTGTTGGCTCCTTTCTACCTGTCTTCAGCCCTGTCCCAACCTGGCAGGTGCAAACCGGGCCAAGCCGTTTTTTTGTGATGGACGGTCTTGTCCTGACCGTCGTGGTGTATCTCGTGATTCTTCTCACTGAGCTCGTCCGCAAGCGATCGCGCGGCGGAGGAGCACTCACGACTTTGGCCTTCTTCCTGGCGCTCGCGCTCGGTCTCGCCATGCGGTTCGGCTTTAAAAGCGCCTGAACCTTTATCGGCAAACCGGAGCGGAACTTCATAACACGGAAGGCACACAGACATCTTTCGTACTGCCGAGTAGGGTACGGTTATGTCGTCGCCTGATTACAGAACGGGTTCTGTCTTGTCTCTTTGGTAAACTGCCCATAGAAGACGTGAGCCAGTTGCCGCCCATGTGCACTCCGTCCAGGCGATTTGTTTGAGGAACTATCCCCAGGTCTGTCGCGTGGGGCACCAAAGGAATGTTTTCGTATGGCTTTTGCGCCCTCTCTTAAAGCTCCTCATATTGATCTTTCGCAGCGTTCCGTCGCGTACTTCTCCATGGAAATCGCGCTGGCGAAGGAACTGCCGACCTACTCCGGTGGCCTGGGCATGCTCGCCGGCGACACCTTGCGTTCGGGTGCTGACACGGGTGCTCCTATGGTGGCTGTTTCGCTGGCGCATCGCCGTGGCTACTTTCGGCAGCATCTTGACGCGATCGGGCAGCAAAGCGAGTCGGATGTCGTCTGGCACCCCGAAGACACACTGCCCGCGGCGCCCGCTACTGTCACATTGATGCTGCAGGGACGTCAGCTCACGGTGCGCGCCTGGCGCTTCGATGTCGTCGGAGTCACCGGCCACATCCTGCCTGTCTTTCTGCTCGATACCGATGTCGACGGCAACGATCCCTGGGACCGCACCCTTACCGACCACCTCTACGGCGGGGATACCTACTATCGGCTTTGCCAGGAGGCTGTACTCGGCTTGGCTGGTATCCACCTCCTGCACGCCCTCGGTTGCCGTCCGCAGGTTCTGCACATGAACGAGGGCCACGCCGCGCTGCTGACGATCGGCCTCCTGGAAGATCGCCTTCGCGGCATCCCGCTGCACGGTGCCACCGAGGCCGACGCGGCCTTTGTCGCCGAGCACTGCGTCTTCACTACACATACCCCTGTGCCCGCCGGTCACGACCAGTTCGGGCCCGATCAGATGTACCGTGTGCTCGGCCACGAACGCGCTTCCGCGATCGAGCGCTTCGGCGCGCTGCACAACGGCCTGCTGAACATGACGTATCTTGCCTTGCGTTTCTCGCGCTATGTCAATGGCGTTGCCATGCAGCATGGGGCCGTTTCGCAGCGCATGTTCCCAAATCACAAGGTGCACTCCATCACCAACGGGGTGCACGCGGGCACCTGGGTTTCGCCGGCTTTTCAGGCGCTTCTGGATGAGAAGACCCCATCCTGGCGCCACGATAATCAATACCTCCGCAATGTGTATGGCATCGACCCGCAGCGGATTGAGGCAGCGCACAAGCTCGGTCAAGAGCGCCTGTTTGCCACAGTGAAGGAGCGCACCGGCGTGGAACTCGACCCGGCCGTGCTGACGCTCGGCTTCGCGAGGCGCGTCGCCACCTACAAGCGCGCCACTCTCCTTTTTCAAGACCCGAAGCGGCTGTTGGCACTGGCCGATAAACTCGGCGGCCTGCAAATCCTTTACGCCGGCAAAGCCCACCCTGCCGATAACGCCGGCAAAGCTCTAATTCGTGAGGTCTTCGCCGCTGCGGGCCGCCTGCAGGATTCGAAGCTGCGCATCCTGTACCTCGAGAATTATGACTGGGATCTGGGTGAGCAACTCACCGGCGGAGTCGATGTCTGGCTCAACACCCCTCTGCGGCCCTACGAGGCTTCCGGCACCAGCGGCATGAAGGCCGCCCTGAACGGCGTTCCTTCCCTCAGCGTGCTCGATGGCTGGTGGATTGAGGGGTGCGCTGAAAATATCACCGGTTGGGCCGTGGAAGATTTCGATGACGAAGCGCGGGAGGCTGACGCTCTCTACAGCAAATTGGAAAATGCCGTGGCCCCGCTCTTTGCGGACGCAACGGCATGGGCCCGCCTCCGTCAGCACTGCATTGCGATGAACGGCACTTTTTTCAACACGCATCGCATGCTGGGCCAATACATCGCGAATGCCTACTTCCCCCTCGCAAGCTCGATCGCCTCCACCGACCAGGAGATTGCGGACGAGGAAGTCTCTGAAGCAGTACTCGCTTGATGGTTCGAACCTGCACGCTTCCGGCCAGATGATGAGCTGCATGTGATGACAAGCTCATCTGGCCGCGAGCCAGGACCCGGACTGCAAGATATGGCTACAACGCCCATGGTCCGAAACACAAAGGAGCAGCATGCCCGCACCGCAAGTCGGCGATTTCATTGAGGACTTTGCCCTCCCGGACCAGGACGGTCTTCCGGTCACGCTCTCAAACTTTCTAGGAAAGCCTGTCGTTCTTTTCTTCTTCCCAAAGGCGGATACCCCGGGTTGTACGGTGGAGGCCTGCGGCTTTCGGGATCAGTTTGCGGAGATCGCCGGCGCGGGTGCCGTTGTCTTCGGCATCTCGCGCGACACCGTCAAGGCCCAGAAAAAGTTCAAGGACAAATTCGATCTGCCGTACACGTTACTCGCCGATAGCGATCAGGAGATCGTCAAGCGCTTCGACCTTCTTAAGCAGAAAACGATGTACGGCAAGCCCGTTACCGGTGTGGAGCGCACGACCTATCTCATCGGTTCCGACGGTCGCCTCTTGCATGTCTTTGCAAACGTAAAACCCCAAGGACACGCTCAAGAGGTGCTGGCTCGCTTGCACAGCGGACAGCAGAGCTGAATCGCTCAACGCTGCCATTCGTCTCTGAAGCACATCAGTGTAGGAAGACACCATAGGTGCCATGCGGCTGCACGCGAGAGGTATTGCGACCCGGTCCTGAGAACAATACGCTCACGTGTGACTTGGAAGAAGAATGGGAAGCAACATGCCGGCTAACATCTCTGGAAAGGCCCTTCTCGGGAGTACGGCGGCTGCGGGCATCTTTGCAGCGATTGCTGGTCTCGGTATGCGGCCTGAGTCGCAGCTATTTGGCCGTACGTTGATCGCGGGTGACGATCCGAATGAAGTTGCACTCACCTTTGACGATGGACCCAACGATCGTTCCACCCGGGATCTGCTTGAGGTCCTCAATCGCTTCGAGGCTCGCGCGACCTTTTTTCTCATTGGAAAGTTCGTCCGGCAAAGGCCTGACATCGTTCGCGAATTGCAAGCAGGGGGTCACCTTATCGGCAATCACACGATGACGCATCCCTTTCTTGCGAACAAACCGGAAGACGTCATCCAAGACGAGATCGAGCGCTGCAATCGCTTGCTGGAAGACACCCTGGGTGAGCCGATCCGCTTCTTTCGAGCACCCTTCGGTGCGCGTCGGCCTGCCGTTCTGCGTCGCGCGCGCGCCCTTGGGCTTGAGGTCGTGCAGTGGAATGTACAAGGCAACGACTGGGAACCAATCGGTGTGGATGGCATGATGCAGCGGCTGGAGCGCGGTCTACATCGTGTCAAGCGCAACGGACGAGGGGCCAACATTCTGCTGCATGACGGCTTTGACAAGGCGATGGGAGCGGATCGCTCCCACACCGTGTGTGTGACGGAGCTGCTTTTGCGAATGGCTCACACCGAAGGTCGAAAGATCGTGACCGTCGACCGCTGGTGTGCGCATCATACTCCAGAGGCACCGCGCCTTGGCGTCGGGCAACACACCGCACCATGAAAGCATGGTGCGCCCGAGACGATTCGAACGTCTGACCTACAGCTTCGGAGGCTGTTGCTCTATCCAGCTGAGCTACGGGCGCCCTCTACGGGACTACTTTAGCGTAGCATGGAAGCACATGAAACGCCTGTCTTTGCCCTCGGTCCTCGTCGCTCTTCTCTGCGCCACTCTGCCCCTTGCGCACGCCGGGACAACGTCCGGTCCGTGCGCCTCCGCGGCGGTGAAGGATCATGGGCAGGCCGTGGACGGCAAGGCCCTGGCTTCCCCTGCCGCCGTTGCTACCGTGCAGTTGGAGGGCAAAGCTCTCACCATCCACTACAACGCGCCGTCTGTGCGCTGTCGCACAATCATGGGGGATCTGGTGCCCTACGGCAAGGTGTGGCGAACCGGCGCCAATCCCGCGACCAGCTTCACAACGAAGGCGGACCTGACCATCGGCACGCTGCGTGTGCCGGCTGGCGAGTACACGCTGTACACGCTGCCTGCCGCCGCAAGCAAGCCATGGATGCTGATCGTGAATAAACAGACGGGTCAGTGGGGGACGCAATATGACGCAGCCCAAGATCTCGGTCGTACCCCGATGCGCAGCGATGACCTCACTTCCCCGCAAGAAGTGATGAGCCTTTCCTTCGAGAAAAGCACAGGATCGTCAACGCAGCTGCATGTGCGCTGGGAGAAAACGGATGAGTGGGTTGAAGTTCGCTTGGCCCGGTAAATTAGATTCCCGGACCAAACGTACCTTCATCTGTCATCACCACTCCTTCGCTGCTGTGTCGGCCTGCACCGGGGAGCTTGCGGGTGGCGCCTTCCATCGGAGGATAGGCTTGCGCGCCGCGCTCGTCTCATCCAGTCGTTGCAAGCGGGTGTTGTGCGGAGCCGTGGTGACGAGTTCAGGATTTTCGACTGCTTCCCGTGCAATCTGCTGCAATGCATCAACAAGCAGATCCAGCTCCTCTTTCGACTCCGATTCCGTTGGCTCTAGCATCATTGCGCCCTGCACCACCAGTGGGAAGGAGGTCGTGTATGCGTGAAAGCCGTAGTCAATGAGTCGTTTGCCCATATCGCCGGTCTTTACCCCGTTTTTAGCTTGCAGCTTGTCCGAAAAGACGACCTCATGCAGAGAACGCGTCTTGTAGGGCAGCTCAAAGGTTCCCTCAAGCTTCGCGCGTAGATAATTCGCGTTCAGCACGGCATCTTCCGTTGTTTGGCGTAGACCATCGGGCCCATTCGCGAGAATGTATGCCAGGGCGCGAATGAACATGCCGAAATTACCGTACCAGGCGCGTACCCGGCCCACCGTCTGTGGGCGGTTGTAGTCGAGCCCAAGTGTGCCGTCCGGGTTGGTCTTCACCACGGGTGTGGGTAGAAAGGGCTCCAGGATCTTTTTACAGGCCACGGGACCGGAGCCTGGTCCGCCGCCCCCATGCGGCGTGGAGAACGTTTTGTGGAGATTGAGGTGCATCACATCGGCGCCGAAATCGCCCGGCCTCGTTTTCGCGACCAGGGCATTCATGTTTGCACCGTCCATGTAGAGCAGAGCGCCTTTGGCGTGCAGGATGTCGGCAATCTTGTGAATGTCCGACTCAAAAACGCCGATGGTGGAAGGGTTTGTCAGCATCAGGGCAGCCGTATCTTCATCCACAAGCTTTTCGAGAGCGAGGAGATCGACCATGCCCAACTCATTGGACTTCAGGTTCGCTACCTGATAGCCGCAGATGGCCGCTGTCGCCGGGTTCGTTCCGTGTGCGGAGTCCGGCACGATGATCTTCTTGCGCGGGTTGCCGTGGCTTTGGTGATACGCTCGCGCCAGCAGAATGCCTGTGAACTCACCCTGGGCCCCGGCCGCCGGCTGCAAGGTAATCGCGTCCATGCCGGTGATTTCGATCAAACATTCACTCAGAAGTTTCATGATGCCGAGCGCGCCCTGGCTCAGCGACTCCGGCTGATAGGGATGCGCTTCCGCGAGCCCTTCAAGACGAGCGACAGCCTCATTGA
Organism: uncultured Acidobacteriaceae bacterium; assembly: GCA_964242495.1. Lineage (GTDB taxonomy): Bacteria > Acidobacteriota > Terriglobia > Terriglobales > Acidobacteriaceae > Granulicella. The sequence goes on along the minus strand of CAXSZS010000003.1, from coordinate 461,246 downwards.
TGCGGGAGTTGTACTTCATCGTGCAGGAACCCAAGGGGTACATGCCCAGATCGATCGCATAGTTCCACGTCGAAAGCCGTGTGAAGTGGCGAATGATCTCGATCTCACTGAGCTCCGGCATGACACCAAGGTCATCCGTACGAAGCACGTCGCCGAGCAGGGAAGCGAGGTTGACTGCGGGCACGTCCAGTTCGGCCAGCCGATAGGCCTTCTTCCCGGGCGATGACTTTTCGAAGATCAGGTCCTCGTTCTGATTGACGTGCGTGGTTGCCTTCTTGGGTAAACCGATGAACTTTGTGTCTGCCATGATGTGCTTTCTTGGAGATCAGGCTCGGATCTCCCAATCCGCTGAATGTTGATGGATGTATTCGTCGGCAAGCGAGGCGACGAGTGCCCGGAAACGTTCAGGCCTGACTATCACAGTCGCCTTAGGCTCGTATTCCCTCGGCACCTCGACTGCGATAAACCCCACCCGTCCGAGGCCGTCCGGAGAGAAGGAGTGGTCCCTCATGCCTTCAGGTAGCTGGAAAGGAAACATGGATCCGAGCTCTGTGACGTCTACGGCTGCGATGTACTTGTATTGAGCTGGAAGTTCTGCGCAATGGCCGAGTAGATGGCTGATCTGCTGAGCTTCTTGTGCCAGGTCAGGTGTTGGAGCCTGCAACGCAGGTCTCGCGAACAAAAGGATGGCATGTACGTCACCCACGCCATCGCGATCAATGGCGAGTACCTCCACGTTTGTTCCGGCCCAGTTCGCGTCGAAATAGATCTTGGGTACCGATAGGCGGCGTTCCAGCAAAGAGAGGAGGGCATTCTTTGCACGTCCCAACTGTGTGTGCTCATCTATCGCCATAGGCCCAGCCCTCGATGTCTAGTTGAACGGCAATCGTGTTCGCCCATTTCGCGAAGCGCTCCGCTTGCGTAAAGATCAGTTTGTAGTCTGTTGCGTCTAGACGGCGTCTGCCGTAAGCAATTGCACTCTTCTTCCCAACAAGAGACTGTAAGTGACGTAATCCACTCTCTGATTCCTTGTTTCTGGCAGAAAGCAGCAGCTTCAGCGCTCTCGGCGGCTTGATGATCCTCAGCAGCTAGAGTCTCTTCTCCTAGGCCAGTCCGCAAGGCATCCGTGTATGACATCGCGGCATGTATCCCCAAGAGAGCCGAAGAGTTACGATAGTTTTCGTCGTCCCGCAACAGTTGCATACCCTGCAGGAAGTCCTGAGCGCGGTCAAGGAAATGCTGCACTTGGATCTGCAAGGGAAGGGCCGCCAATTCAAAACTCCTCTTCATTCTCGCCGCTGCCATCTGCCGAGTAGCTGCCCGACTCCGGCCCGTCGAGATCCTCTTCCCGCAAGCTTAAGGCAATGACAGTTCCTGACTCGAACTCAATGGTCAGTGCATCCAGCTCCTCAAGAGATGCTGTGGCGATCATCTCCCCAATCTGCGCACACAGCGCATTCCGGTACTCCGGCTCACCGAAGGCGATCGAAAAATCCGCCAGTAGAACGTGAGGCCAGGCATAAAAGGTCAGCAGGGGGCCGTCGAAGCGTAAGCGCAGATAATCTGCGACGAACTCGACCGCGCTTAATTCCTGACCCTCGAGCGCGCTAACGTCCATGAACGCTTTCGGATTCCGGGGCCGCCAGCTCCATCTCGGTCTCGGTTTCATGCCTGGTCACCGGCTCGCATCGTATGGGAAAGTTTACCGAGTTTGCGATAAAGCAGCGACGATGGGCGTCTTGATGCAAAGCGGCAATCCTGCTCGCGTCGGAAGCCGCTGTTATGGTTACGTGTGGCCGCAGCGTTACGGATTCAAAATGCCCTGTTTCGGCACCGGGCGTTGTGCGCATCGTGCCTTCGGCATAATCCACATAGTCAGTAACGACAACACCTGCGACCGCTGCCAGGTGCAGGAACCAAAGCTTGTGGCATGCGGCAAGGGAGCCCACCAAAAGCTGCTCCGGGTTCCAACGTCCGTCATCCCCGCGAAAGGCCGGGTCGGAGGAGCCGGCGATGCCATGCTTGCCCTCGGCTTCCAGTTCGAAGCTGCGGCTGTAGTCCTTGTACCCGGTGGTGCCTGTGCCCTTGTTGCCAGTCCAGGTAACGGTCACTGCGTACTCGTGAAGATCCTGCATCGCTTGCTCCTCTTCTGAATGAAACCTGTCTACGCGTACAGCCGTTCTTTTGTCCTGACCTCGAACTGTCAATCAGCGCTGACCAGTTCACCTTGCATGGAAGACATCTGCCCCGTCAGCGCGAGCACCTCGGCCGCCGCGTCGATCTGCGCCCTTGTTGTGAGCTCCGTTGCGCACCAGAGTGCGGCGTTTTTGCCCAGCTCCGGATACCATTTCGCCAGCGCGAGCCCGCCGATGATGCCCTGTTCGAGCAAATCCTCATTCACCTCAGCTGCAGGTGCACCGGCGTCGATGACGAACTCGTGAAAGCGCGGAGTGCCGTCGAACAGCGATGTCGCGCCGGTATCGAGGAGACTCCGGCGCAGGTACTCCGCCTTGGCAAGATTCTGCTCGGCGAGTTCCCGTAAACCCTGCTTACCGTACACGGTCATGAAGATGGTCACCATCAACGCCACCAATGCCTGATTGGTACAAATATTCGAGGTCGCTTTTTCCCGCCGGATGTGCTGCTCGCGCGTGGAAAGCGTAAGTACGAAGCCACGCTTGCCATTCACGTCCTTGGTTTCACCGACCAGTCGACCGGGCATCTGACGCAGGAACTTCTCTTTGCACGCGATCACCCCACAATATGGTCCTCCAAAGCCTACCGGCACACCAAAGCTCTGCGCCTCGAGTGAAACGATATCGGCCTCCCTGGGCGGCTTCACGACTCCGAGCGACACTGCCTCGGCAACGGACACGATCAAAAGCGCGCCTTTGCTATGGGCTATATCGGCAATTGCCGCAATATCTTCAATCGTTCCGAAAAAATTAGGCGATTGGATGAGCACGGCGGCCGTGTCGGGTGTGAGCGAGGCCTCAAGCGCGGCCATGTCCACGCGTCCGGTCCTGCGGTCGTACCCAAATTCAACAATATCGATGCCCTGGTGCTGGGTTGCGGTTTTGAGCACCTCGCGGTACTCCGGATGCATGGTGCGCGCGACAACGCAGCCGCTTTTGCCCGTCACGCGACAGGCCATCAATATGCTTTCCGCCGCGCCCGTCGAGCCGTCATACATGCTCGCATTTGCGATTTCCATGCCTGTGAGTTCACAAATCATCGTTTGGAACTCAAACATCGCCATCAGCGTGCCTTGCGCAATCTCTGCCTGATAGGGCGTGTAGCTGGTCAAAAACTCCCCCCGCTGCACAAGCGAATCGATGATGACCGGACGATAGTGGCGGTAGGCGCCCGCCCCGAGGAAGCTTGTGTACTTCAGCGAACTGGGTAGTTTGGCCAATTCGTCTGCGTCGCCCGAGGCCAGATTGGCAGCATAGGCCTTGAAGCGCTCCAAAACCTCGCTCTCCGCATGCTGGCGCGGGATGGCGAGGTCGCGAGTGAGGCGGTACTCTTCAGGCACCGTGGTAAACAGCTCTTCAATGGACGACACGCCGATGGCGGCGAGCATCTCGGTGCGGTCTTGCGGAGATTTGGGTAGATAGCGCATGCACACTCCATGTCGGTACTTCGAAACACATCCCGGGCCATTTTGGAGATCGGTACACTCAGGTCCGGATCACGGACGAGAACAGCTGAAAAGCTTAGTGGCCGGTTTCTTCTGCGACGAATTTTTCGTAATCGGCAACCGAAAGCAGCGCGTCGGCTTCGTCGGTATTCCGCACTTCCAGTTTCAAGATCCAGGTGCCGTTCGCGTCGGTGTTCAGGGTTTCCGGGGCACCCGTCAGCCCTTCGTTCACTTCGGTCACCACACCCGAGATCGGCGCATACAAGTCACTCACAGCCTTGACACTTTCAACCGAGCCAAAGGTCGAGCCCGCTTCAATCGCCTGGCCTACCTTGGGCAGCTCCACAAAGACGATGTCGCCGAGAGAATGTTGTGCATAATCCGTGATGCCGACTGTGCCAGTCTCGCCTTGCAGCGCCAACCATTCGTGAGATTTGGCGTAGCGGTATTCTTCGGGGTAGGCCATCTGAGTGAGTTCTCCTTCGTTATTGTAGAAGAGGACAAAGCGCGTGAGCGATCCGGCTTGGATACGGTGAAAGCGCCCCTGAGGCGCGCTCGAAGCTCAACCTCGAAGCTCAACTAGGACAATGGCGCTGTAATGACCGGGGTTGTTACGCGCGGCCGCTTATAAAATGGTGTCGATACCACCTTTGCCCGTACCGGCAGTCCGCGAATTTCAACGGCAACGGCCGTGCCCGGTTCGGTGTAGGCCATCGGCAGGTAGGCCAAGGCGATGTTCTTCTTAATGAACGGACCCGGAGAACCCGAAGTGACATACCCAATCTGCTCGCCCTCCAGCGAGAGCACCGGGTAGCCATCCCGTCCAATACCGCGCTCAAGCATTTCGACCCCGACCAGCCGCTTTGCCGGCCCACCAGCGTCGCTTATCGCCTGCAGCGCTCCGCGGCCGACAAAATCGGCACCCCCTTCGGGCTCACGGCCTAGCTTGCAATAGCGCCCAAGATTGGCCTCGAAGACGTTCAGTCCCTCCGAAATCTCATGCCCATAGAGGGCCATGGCCGCTTCCAGCCGTAAGGTGTTGCGCGAACCCAGCCCGCACGGCTGAATGTCGAACTCTGCACCGGCCGCGAGCACCTCGCCCCACACGCGCGAACTGGTCGGCTCGTCGGCTGGAATATAGATTTCGAACCCGTCCTCCCCGGTGTAGCCGGTGCGCGCGATGAGCACATTGTGGCAGCCGGCCACCTGCCCCCAGGTGAACCAATAGTTTTTGATCGGTGCAAGGTCGGTCCCTGTGAGCTTTTGCAGGGTGGCCTGGGCCTTAGGTCCCTGGATGGCCAGCTGCGTGTAGTAATCCGACACATCCATGATGTGCACACCACCCATGCCGCCGATCACCTCCCGCACCCACTGCACATCCTTGGTGCGGGTTCCGGCGTTGATGACGATCAGGTAGTCGTTTTCACCGAGTTTGTGCAGCACAACATCGTCCACAAAGGTTCCATTCGGGTACAACATCGCCGAATAGTGCGCCTGGCCGGTCTGCAGCTTGCTCGCATCGTTCATCAGCAGTTTCTGCACGGCAGCCAGCGAGTTTGGTCCTCGCAGCTGAATATCGCCCATGTGGCTGACGTCAAAGACACCAACACCGGTGCGCACCGCCATATGCTCTTCTATCAAACCGCGGTATTGGACGGGCATATCCCAACCGCCGAAGTCGACCATCCGGGCCTTGTGGCTGTGGTGGGTCGAGTGCAAAGCGGTGCGGCGGAGTGCAAGCTCTCGCCCAATCGAAGTTTGTTCCATGATGGCCATGCGTACAGCTTCCAAGCAGAGGATGGGGAAACGAAAAGGGTCTTACGTTCTCGCTCAGGGTAGCAAAGAGTGGGGTTTCCCGGTTGTCCTGTTTTGAGGCACCTCTTAGCGTGTGGAACCTTTGCCGACCGCACGAGGCGCGTAGGATGCGGCGCCGCGACGTTCTCTCAGGTTGGCGCGTACAAAGCTGCTGACCGCGAAATATCCGAAAAGCAACGTAAAGAAGAAGAAAAGCCAGAAATGACCGACCGCGGAACCGACCGCGCCGAATTGTAAGGCCCCACGCGTGTGCCATGCGCTACCGCCCATGGTGGTGGCGATGAGGGCGAAGAACACACCCGTGACCCGCAACCACAAAGCACCGGTAAATACAGCAAGGGGCTGCCAGAAGGAATGTTTGAGATGATGCACACCCTTACGAACGGCGGGGCCGTTCACCCTTCCGGCATCGGCACAATGAACGGCTTGGTGGTTCGGCGAGGGCGGGGACGCAGTTTGCGATGAAGCCGTTGAGGAGTTTACGAAGGGCTGGGAGGGTGGGGCCTGAGCGTAACGGGGCTGTGCTCCCGCTGCCGAGGATGGAGTCTTCGCCGCGTCCACGGCAGCCACAAGGGTTTTCGCGGCATGGCGAGTCCCATAGCCTAGCGCGCGACCGAAACGGACCCTGTCCATGCCTCCCAGTGTACGTCCATGGGTAGAACTTCTCAGAAACGGCGCTCGGCAAGGGCTTAAAGCATCCGTGGCGGAGCCTCCTGGAGCAAAGCGGAGCTTCCTGGAGCAAACCGGGTAAAAAGGGTGTCCTTCGAGCGCGCACCTGCATCCAACGCGTGATGCGCAGCGGCAGCGAAGCTGCGTGCACGCACAAGGTGAGGGTACGCAGACGATGAAGAAGGTGATCTGGACGATTGGTGGCCTCTGCGCAGCAGCGGCTGGTTTCCTGGTCCTTGGACGCAAGCAACAGGCAAAGCCGGTGGAAGATCTGGCGCACCGCCTCGAGGAGGCGTGGGCTGACCACCACACCCGTGTATAAATCTGGCGCACTGTTGTGGATGTGCCGACCCGATCGGGGCATTGGCACATCCCAACGGAGGGCGTACCCTTAGGTAGGTCCAACAGACGTGTACAACGGATCTGTACACCCGCCGCTGTCTGCTCAAAAGTGCTTCGGCGTATTGCGAAGTGCTTTGGGAAGCCAGGGGCGTGAACATGGCGATTCGTCCTCAGCCGGAGGTGGCGTTGAATCAACAGGTCAAGAATCTTATTCAAAAACTGGGCGAGGCCATTCACGAGTCCGTCAGCGAATCAGAGCAGATCGCCGATGTGGTGCGGGAGATCCGCGAGCAAGGCTTCGATGTTTTGTTGATGCTGGAAGCGACGATCGGCCTCAACCAGGTGGAAAACGAAGAAGAAGGCGCTACGACGGAAGACACGGTCGAAGGGCCCTTCACGCGTCACGACCTTAGCTTCTTAAAGAGTCTCCGGATCACCACGGAAGAGTTCGGCGTCGACGATGCTGAAGGCCCTGGGGAGGCTGACGGGGATACCCGGTCTTAGTTCGACCTCGCAGGTTGGCTGGAAGTTTACGTCTGTGCGTGGTACAGTCGGGCGTCCTTCTCCACGCAATTTGCGTCACAGGGGAGTGGCTTTCGAGGTAGCACAAGCATGAAAGATACGCTGGGCATTTTGCTTGCTGGGGGCGCCGGCGAGCGCTTGTTTCCCTTGACGCGCGACCGGGCCAAGCCGGCGGTGCCGTTTGCCGGGCAATATCGCATCATTGACATCACCCTCTCCAACTGCATCAACAGCGATCTGCGCAAGGTGTACATCCTGACGCAGTACAAAGCGCTCAGTTTGAATCGCCACATTCGTGAAGGCTGGGGCGGCGTGGTCGCCAGCGAACTCGGCGAATTTATCGAGATCCTGCCGCCCATGCAGCGCGTATCCAAAAGTTGGTATCAGGGAACCGCCGACGCGGTATTCCAGAACATCTACTCAATCGGCGCGGAGGAACCCAAACACTGCCTCATTCTGTCCGGCGATCATATTTACAAGATGAATTACGCGTTGATGATGTCGCAACACTGCGAATCCGGCGCTGATGTAACCATTGCAACGCTTCCTGTCCAGCCCAGCGAGGTGTCTGCATTCGGCGTTGTCGAAGTAGCGAAAAACGGGGAGGTCACCGGCTTTGTGGAAAAACCCAAGCAGACGGATCTCCGGTCGCCCTTCAATCCGGAGATGGTCGATGTGTCGATGGGTATCTATCTCTTCAACACTGACGTGCTGCTGCCCGAACTAATGCGGGACGCCGAAGACCCCGACTCGAAGCATGATTTCGGCCACGATATTCTACCCAAGCTGCTTGGCCGCCGCCGCATGCACGCCTACAACTTTGTCGATGAAAATAAGCAGCATGCGCTGTATTGGCGCGATGTGGGCACCCTCGACGCGTACTACGAGGCCAACATGGACGTTGCCGGCTTCGTGCCCACGTTCAATCTTTACGATAAGAGCTGGCCCATGCGCACCCGTTCCTACCAGTACCCTCCGGCGAAGTTCGTCTTTGGGGAGCCCGGCCGCACCGGCACGGCGATCAACTCCATCGTCTCCGGCGGCTGCATCGTTTCAGGTGCGGCTGTGCGCAACTCCGTGCTGTCCCATGACGTGCGTGTGAACAGCTATGCCGATGTTGATTCAAGCATCGTTTTTTCACACGTCAATGTGGGGCGCCACTGCCGTATCCGCCATGCCATCATCGATCGCAATGTGAATATTCCGGATAACACGGTGATCGGCTTCGACCCGAATGAGGATCGGAAGCGATACTTTGTCTCCCCGAGCGGCCTCACGGTAGTAACGCGAGATTACTCGGTTTATGAGAATCCGGTCTCACCTGAATTTCTGGCTCAGAACTTTTGAAACAGGAAATACGAGAGCGGCCGGGAAAGCCGTCCTCCTCCACCGATCATCCCTTACCTTTGGCGCTTGCCGAACCGGTACATCACTCCACCGCCTACCGAAAAGAACTCGCGCGTCTCTGTGCCGAAGTGCTCGAAGATTAGGTCGGGTGAAAGCCGTATCGCGAGATGGGGACTTTGATTGAAGTCGATGGAGCCACCGACCGCACCCCAGGGCGTTGTGCTGTTCTGATACAGGCCGGCTTCGGAGGCAGTTGGAAGAGGCGTGCTATTGGCAGGGTAGCCGGTGATGGCCGAACTGAAGGTGCCGTGCGAGGCGCCGACGAGCGCGTGGTAATCGACCGCGGCATAACGGTTCTTGAGGCCGCGGTATTCCACGCCTCCGGAGATGATGTTTTGATACACAAGAACGTGGTTGCGGCCAAACTGCGGTGTCGGCAGGACAGGGGTTGTGCCCGCTTCCAGCCGGTAATCCGCGACAACGCCCAGCCGCGCCACGGGCCGGGAGCCTAGCCAGTAGATCCCGGTCACCTCGCCGCCACCCATGTTGTACCGTTGGGGCAGATTCTGGCCGGCCTGGCCGTTCATGAAGCTGAGCCCGCCGAAGATGTCGTATCGCTCGTTGTATTTGGTGATTAACTGCGGCGTAATCTGCGCGGCCGTGCTGCGCGACTGGATGGGCGCGGTACCCGGCGCGGCGGTCGTCCCTGTTTGGCTGGAGGCCGAGCTGGAAGTTTGCCCCAAGGCCAGGGCGCAGGAGAAAGAAAAGGTGCAGGCAACCAGGCTATGGCGCAACACGCGGGAGGGCATTCGGCAGTTCTTGTGCAACATCGTCCTCTTTGAAAGCGGAGCGCCGGCGGGCCGGCATCGCTCGATCGGCTGCCGTGGCGGCAGGCAACCTGTTCAGGATATAACGCCGCTCCCCTTCGGGTACCACTTTGGAGTGAGTGTGCTGTCCAACATTGGACCCGCCGTGCATGGAGGCGATGGTCCGGCCGGCGAAACGTTCTCTTTGTGCGAGGTAAGAGCACAAAGGTGTCCGGCAGGAACTGGCTGCGCGTGCGAAGATAGATGGTGCTGTCCGGAAACGTCTGCTTCCGCAGCAGGAGAAAATCCATGGGTGAACTTTTCACACCGACCCACATGATCGTGCTTGCCGTTGTCGCGATTGTTTTGTTTGGAGGAAAGAAACTTCCGGAGCTCGGCAAAGGGCTGGGCGAGGGCTTGCGCGGCTTCAAGGAAGGCATGAAGGGCATCAGTGACGAGCCAAATGCTTCCACGAAACCCGGCGAGACCGCGCACATCGTGACCCCCAAGCCCGTCGAAGAGCCGACGAAAACGACAATTCTTTAGCCCCTCTAGCTGCTTTTACTTCAATCGAGACCGAAGCTGAGGTGCGTCCTCTGCCTCGGCGTGCCCGATCCTGAGGACTGCCCCTGCATGAAGGTGAAATCGTCGTATCTGATCAAGCCGGGATCGAAGGTGAAACTGGGAGACCTGCCCACTGACAGCACTGGCGTCTTTGACGGTAGCGAGTCGGCGGAGCCGGCTCTGGAAAAGCATCGCAAACATCTGGATGCGCTGCAGGAAGTCTTCTTCGCCGATGGAAGCAAAGCCTTGCTCATCGTGCTGCAGGGCATGGACACGGCCGGCAAGGATGGCACGATCCGGCACATCTTTTCCGGCATCAACCCACAGGGCTGCCAAGTGGCGGCCTTCAAAGTGCCGACAGCGTTGGAAGCGCGGCATGACTTCCTGTGGCGTTGCCAGGCGCAGGTTCCCCCGCGTGGGATGATGGGCATCTTCAACCGATCGCACTACGAGGATGTGCTGTCGCCGCGGGTGCACGGAACGCTCTCCGGCAAGGAGGCGAAGCGTCATCTGGAAGACATCAACGCTTGGGAAAAGACGCTCACGGACAACAACGTCGTGGTGCTGAAGTTTTTCCTGCACATTTCGCACGAAGAGCAAACCCGGCGTTTACAGGCGCGAATTGACACACCTGATAAGCACTGGAAGCTGTCCGCCTCCGACTTCGCGGAGCGACGCTTCTGGCCCCAGTACATGGATGCCTATGAGGAGATCTTCGAGGCGACCAGCCATAAGCACGCACCGTGGTTTGTCATTCCATCGGATCACAAGTGGTATCGCGATGTGGCTCTTTCGACCGTTCTCGTAGAAGCGCTTGACAGCCTGAAACTCAAGTACCCCTCGCCGAGCTTTGATCCGAGCGGAATCGATCTCAGCAAGGATGATGCGAAGTCCGTAGCGAAGAAGGTGACAGCGCGCGCCAAGCAAGGTAGCAAGCGGGACACCTAGGTCGCGTAAGGCGGCAAACAATTCCTGCAAACACTGTTCCACGCTCAAACCGTGATTAGAACGACGGCGACCAGGGCGACCGCCATCCCTATGAGCTGCCGACGCCCAGGCCGCTCGTGCAAGAGAAAAGCCGCAAGCAGGATCGTGGAAGCCGGGTAGAGCGAAGCCAGCACGGCGGCGACATCCAGCCGGCCGGCGCGGGTAGCGGCGATGAACAGCAGGTTGCCCCCGGTGTCCAGCACGGCCACGCCAAGAGCCCACAACCAAGCCTGGCGGCTGAGCCATGCGGACCCAGCCGCGGATCGACTTGCAGACCCGGCTGTGGACCCGGACGCGGACATGCCGCGTTGATCGATGGCCGGAGTGCTTGCCGGCCCCTTAAGACACGCTAAGAGCAACAGGCAGCTGAGGAAACTACCTGCACGTGCTAAAGCGATCGGTTCCATGACGCCGGCTGTGTTGGCAAAGCGGAGCCCTACAAAGTAAATTCCGAAGCCTACACCGCCAGTAACTGCCAGGGCGGTTGTGCTGCGGGAAGACGTGGAAGGGGCATCGCTGCTCCCGGGTGTGACCGCGATCATCCAAATGGCGGCGGCCGCACAGAAGAAGCCGAGAAGCCGCCATGGACCGGGTACGCCCTCAAGCCAGATGGAAACGCTTGCCGGAATGGCAGCGGCGAGCAAACCGCTGACCGCCGCAGAGGCGCCCATTCCGCCACGGGCGAGGGCAATGTAAAACGCGACCAAGGACAGCCCGGCGGCCACGCCCGAGCCCACACCCCAGAGGATCGGCGCGCGCGCGGGCCACTGGGCATGCTGCAGGAACAAGATTGCCAGCAGCACGAACAGGCTAAGCCCATGCGCTGTAACGACGAGGCGCACAGCCCCGCGAGTCGAGCCTCCGGTGGCTTTGACACCCATACCACCCGAGAAATCGCCTCCACCCCAGGAAATCGCACCTAAAAGGGCGAGACCCGCACCGGCCGCTCCCCCCGCGCCCGGGATCGGGAACCAGGAGAATGGCATGACTACCGCGTTGTGGGGCCGCTGCCCGTGGGTGTATTCGCGGCTCCGCCCGGGGCGTTACTGGTGGAACCGGACCGCGCGGGACCGGGTAAACCGGAGGTAGAACTGCCTGAAGGGTAGTACCCCTTCTTCGCGATCACATTCAGGTTGGGGCGCATGACGCGAACATCAATGGGACGGTACTTGGCGTCGATAAATGGTTCATGGCTGTAGTATCCGACCGCGTACTGCGTGCGGACCTGCTCTGTAAGCCGAGCGAAATTATTTTCGATGGACCGCGGCCGAAACTCCGGGTCGCACTCGCCGCCGGTCGCGTCGGTGTAGCGAGGCAGCACGTCGTCACGCATGGTGAGCGGCAGGTGGAATTTGTCTAAAAAGCCGACACCTGGAATCGAGGTATCCCCCACCAGGGTGGCATACACGGCGATGTTGTTGGTCTGGAGGAAGCGGATCACTTCCTTTTCCTTTGCCTGCGAACCATATTCCTTGCCATCGGAGATGACATACACCACGCGGCGCCGGCCGCGGCCGGCTTTGGCGACCTCGACGGCAGCGGTCAGAATCGCGTCGTTCAGCGTGTGGTACTCGCGCGGCACGTTCTGCATCAGCACGCCGGCATGATCCACACCATTCGTGTTCGGGTCCACGGGCAGATTGTTCTTTACGGTGGTTTGCGCAATCGGACCGGTCAGTCCCATGACCGGATCACGGCCTTCGCTCTTGGAGCGCTCAAGGGCATAGGTGACGCGGGTGCTCTGCGCCCCACTGAAGCCCGTCTGCTGATGAACCCCGCTGTTATAGGTGTAGACCGAGACCTCATCGTAGGGTGTGAACGCACCCTGCAGCGCGTTCAGGGACGAGTTGATCTTCTTCATGGTGTCGAAGGTGACGCTTTGGTCGATGACCAGCGCGACTGAAAGCGGAATGGGATCAACCGTAAAAAGGCGTATCGCCTGTCGCGAACCGTTTTCATAGACGCGCACATCGCGGGGGGTGATCCCCGGGACCAGGCTGCCCTTGGAGTCCTTCACCGTGAAGGGGATTTCGACAAAGTTGACCTGAACCTGAATGTCAGACCGATGGGAGGAGGGCGCGGGTCCACTACCTGAATCGACCGGCGATGTGGCTGAGGGCAGGGCCGTATCCGTTATCGTCCCGGTCGTTGCACTGTTTCCAGAATCGAGGGTTGATCCGGGATCGTTACTGGGGGAAACACTGTGATTGCCGGCCGCCGCCGCCGGTGCATTGGGTAGAGCCGCGTTCGGCGTGGCCGGGGCTGCCGGCGTAATGCTATTGATCTGCGGCAGGGCTTGCGGCTTTGGTGCATCCGGGATGTTGTTTTGCGCGCGCAGCGGGGTACACATCAGCCCAAGCCCGAATAACCCTGCTCCCATTGCCTTTGCTACCGACTGCATGTTCTGTCTCTCCCGGCTTTTGCCGCAAGTTTGTTCCCGCGTGCCCGCCGGAACTACCAGCGTACCCTAATCGAAGCCATATACATCAGACGCACGAGGCATGTAGTTCGTTGTGCTGCGGGCCGCTCATCCAAAAAGGCCTTGAGTCTCGTCTAATAGAGCGATATGCGATTTGCCTCGCTTTGCCGCTCCGCCCTCATTCCGGCGCTTCTTCCGATCACACTGCTGTGCACTACGTCCTCCTTGCACGCGCAGGAGGCGCCAACGCCCGATGGGCCGCCGCCGATGAGCAGCGCCCCGCCGCCGCAGGAGCAGCACGGTGACGCCGCCAGCACCCTGAAAGTCAACGTCAACCTGGTAAACGTATACTTTTCCGTCCGCGATAAGAACGGTTTCGTCACCGGCCTGGATAAAAACAGCTGCCAGATCGCCGAAGATAAGACCCCGCAAACGATCAAGCGGCTAACGCAGGAGAAAAATCTGCCGCTAACCATCGGCATCCTGCTGGACACCAGCGGCAGCCAGCAGAATGTGCTGCCGCTTGAGAAGGAGTCCGGTGCGCGCTTTCTGAGCGAGGTGCTCACCCCCAAGGATGAGGCATTTCTGATCTCCTTCGATGTGAACGTCGACCTGATGGCCGATTACACCAACAATGCGCATGAACTGCGCCGCGCCATGGATAAAGCCACGATCAATAGCGCGAGTTCGTCCGGTGGCGTACCCGGCATTGGCGGTGGACCTTTTCCGACCTCGAACCCTCGCGGCACGCTGCTTTACGATGCGGTCTACCTGGCCGCCCATGACAAGCTGCAGTCGCAAACAGGGCGCAAGGTGATCGTGATGCTGACCGACGGGGGCGATCAGGGCTCGCAGGAGACCCTGAAAACCGCGGCAGAGGCCGCCCAGAAAGCCAACACCATCCTCTACGTCATCCTGATTGCGGATCGCGGCTTCGGCGGGTATGGCGGCATGTATACCGGTGACCGTGACATGCAACAGCTCGCCACCCAAACCGGCGGTCGTGTCATCAACGTCGGGAACAATGGTCGCCGATTGGAAGATGCCTTCGATCAGATCCAGGACGAACTGCGCACACAGTACCTGCTCAGTTACACCTCAACCAACAAGGCAACGGACGGGAAATATCGTCGCATTGAGATGGACTGTGGCAAGGGAAGCCAGGTCCAGGCACGGAAGGGCTACTATGCCGTAAACGGGGATGAGGGTACAGAGTAAGCCCCGCGATCCGTATTTCCGGCATGGAATGATTGGAATGTCATCCTGGACGAAGCGAAGGACCTCAGCATTCTGCCCGAAGCTACTGGACGCCTCAGAGGGATACTGAGGTCCTTCGCTGCGCTCAGGATGACGTCTTCTACGGCTTTAATCTGCGAGCCTTTGTAGCCGCTAGCCCGCCATCGCCCCCGAGTACACCGCCATACCTGCCACGGCATCCACACCCATGCCGGCGAGCTCATCGACTTCGCTCTGTGCCCGAATGCCCCCGGCTACGATCAATTGTTTGGCGGTCGTCGAACGCAGCGCTGCGGCCACGCCGATCGGAAAGCCCTGCATTGTGCCTTCCGTATCCACATGGGTGTACAGGAAGGCCCCGCAGTAATCCTCCAGCCAGGTCACCGCCTCCTCCGGCGTCAGATCGACGGAGTCCTTCCAGCCGCGCACCGCGACCCGCCCGTGCCTGGTGTCGACGGAAAAGCACAGCGCCTCTTCGCCAAGCGTCCGATGCAGTTCTTCCGCGAACTCGAGCCGGATAAGCTTATGTCGTAGGGACGCCGTTTCCCCTTCCGGTGGCCCGAAGAGGCTCGAACCATAAATGACTCGCTTTGCTCCTGCTTGCAGCAAACGCAGGCCGTCCGCGGCGGAACGCAGGCCTCCGCCAACCTGGCAGGGCAGGCGCTTGGCAATCATCTCGATCAGAGCCTGGTTCTCACCCTGCCGCATCGCCGCGTCAAGATCGATTAGCTGTACGAGGGGGTAGTTTGAAAAACGCTCGATCCAGTAATCGAAGTCGTTAAAAGAGAGCTTCAGCGTTTCGCCCTGCACCAGCTGCACAATCCGGCCGCCCATCAGGTCAATCGAGGGAATCAACATCAGGCTATTTTCGCAGGATATTCGGAGATTCCGCTTCAAAGACTGAAGTCGGCCAAGCGCTACGGTCTAGCATCACGGTCTAGGCATCACGATCTAGGCGCTACGCTTTGGGCGAACCGTGCCGTCGATTGCGGGCGAACGTAATGCCTGTTCCAATGCCTGCAAATCGTCAAAATACTCAGCCGACGGGATTTCTTCGAGCAGGACCGTCAGTTCCTCATGCGTGGTGGGGTTAAGTTGACCCGATGTCTGAATCTCGTGCAACAGGGTGCAGACCTGATCCTCATACCGCGCGATGTGGCGTACCGTGTGCAGAAGCGAGTTCACCCGGTAAAAGACCGGCGGTTGATTGCCTGGTACGGACGCCACCGCTTTTTTGCCCACCGATTTTTTCATTTCTGCCCTCGTCTCAACCTGAGATGCTGAATGCGTGTGAGGAGCGGTGAAAAACAGGACGTAATGGGATAAAAACCAAAAAAGCTGCTCAGCAAGGCAAACGCATCGGGATGCCGCTTTTGGCGACCTCGGCTTTGAGCGCCCGAGAATCGGTGATGCCGAAGTGGAAGATACTGGCCGCGAGCGCCGCATCGGCCTTGCCGCCACCCGGCCCATGGCTGAAGACCGTGGCGAAATGCTCTGCCGAGCCGGCGCCGCCCGAAGCAATGACCGGGATCTGCACCGCCTCGGAGACCCGTGCGGTCAGCTCGCAATCGAAGCCGCGGCGCATGCCGTCTGTGTCCATGGAGGTGAGCAGAATCTCACCCGCGCCCCGCTGCTCGGCCTCGCGTGCCCATTCCACCACGCGGCGGCCGGTGGCTTTGCGTCCACCCGAGACGTAGACCTCCGCCGCGCCGACCGGATCGGCAGCGTTTGCCGCACGCCGTGCGTCGATCGCCACGATGACCGCCTGCGCACCGAAGCTGGCGCCGATCTCACCGATCAACTCCGGCCGCGCCAGCGCAGAGGAGTTGATCGAGACCTTGTCGGCACCGGCTTCAAAGACCGCCGCCGCATCTTCCGCTGAGCGAATGCCGCCTCCGACGGTGAAGGGCACAAACAGGGCCTCGGCCGTGCGTTTGACCGTGTCGAGCAGCGTGCCGCGGCCTTCGTGCGTAGCAGTGATGTCGAGCAGCACAATCTCATCGGCGCCGAGCGCGGCGTGCCGGTGCGCGAGCGCCGCCGGATCCCCCGCATCGACGATGTCGACGAACTGCACACCCTTCACCACCCGCCCGTCCCGCACATCCAGGCAGGCGATCACACGTTTCGTCAGCACAGCTTCCCCGTTTGCTCTTTGGTTGTCATCCCCGAAGGGGATCTGCGTTTGCGCACTACCCGTTCGACCCGCCCATCACCGGGCAGCCTGCGGCCTTTGCGTCCGCCGGGACGCCTGCCGGGGCAAAGCCGAGCTCCTCACTTCCGTTGAAGGTGATGCGGTGCCTACGGCCCATGCCGGTAAGCTGCTTACCCACCATGGTGAAGGCTGCCTGCAGGGCATCGACGGCGTCGATGCCGCGCGCCGGCGAGGCGTGATCCCGTCCCATGGCGCTCATTGTGAAGACGCAGGCCCAGCCCTGGCCGTCGATCAAGACGGGCTTGCCGAAGCGAACCGTCATGGGTCCCTTCTGGAGCAGCCCCTGCTCGTCATGCGCCTCAATCTCCAGCATGCGCTCGGCGATAAGGTCGAAGGGCAGTTCATTGTGGCCGGTCCAGTTATTGGTGATGTCGAGCTTTACCGCCGAGGTCACCACGTGCGACCCACTAACGAATGTTTGGTCATCGAGATCCGTCTGCTCAGTGCTGTTCAGGTCGGTTGCTGTGCTCATCTTTCGGCTTCCCCTATCTTCTGGCTTGTCATCCCGCACCCTGAGCGAAGCCGAAGGGTAGAGAATCTGCTTTTCGCCTCGGCTAACGAACCGTGGACCTTCAGCTTCGATGCTGAAACCCAAGAAAGTTCTTCAGAACCCGGAGGCCCGTGTCGCCGGATTTTTCCGGGTGGAACTGCACCCCCATCACGTTGCCTCGTTCGACCGCACCCGTGAACGCCCCGCCGTAGCTGGTCGTTGCCGCCGTGTCCGGGGAGACGGGCGCGCGCCAGGAGTGCGTGTAGTAGACAAAGCTGCCCGGCTCCACGCCGGCCAGCAGCTTCGAACCGGGTTGGACCGGCTCCAACGAGTTCCAGCCCACATGCGGTGCCTTCAGGTCGGTTCCGTCAAAGGAAGGAGGGAAACGCTCGCATTGCCCATTGAAGTGAGCAAGGCCTGCGGTTTCCGGTGCCTCGGTCGAGCCCTCGTACAGCCATTGCAGACCCACACAAATCCCCAAAAACGGTGTGCCTCCTGCAACCGCCTCCCGTATTGCGGCAGTCAGGCCGAGATCATGCAAAAGTTGTGTCGACCGGAAGTGACCCACACCCGGCAGCACGATCTTTCCCGCGCGCCGCACCTGGCTTGGCTCCTGGGTGACCAGGATGTCATCCGCGCCAAGGTAGCGCAGCGCCTTGACGACGCTGGTGAGGTTGCCGGCTTTGTAGTCGATAACGGCGATCATCGCAACCGGTTCCGCTTGGCTGCCGCTCTGCTCCAATACTGAAATTCATCAACGAACAGCTCACTATCGAGATCAGAGACGCTCTGACCCAGGCGTGTTTGCGCGTCCGCAATAGCCTTGTTGTAGATTACTGGCCCGATTTCTTCGAGAAAGAAGTTTAAGAGCGAACCGGCAGCCAGATCACCAACTGCCTCTGACAAATTTTCGATAAAGTATCGCTGGATCGAAGCAATGGCTCCTTCGCGTTTCTCTTTTGAGAGCTCGATCGTCACAGCAAGCCTTTCGTACTCGGCAACAGCTCCCGCATACGCTCATCGCGCGAACACGCGCCGCGCATCGCTCGCGCGAACGCCTTAAAGATCGCTTCGATCTTGTGATGATTCGAGCGGCCGTACATCGTCTTCACATGCACGTTGGCCTTGGCGCCGCGGGCGAAGCCGTCGAAGAAGTCCGGTACCAGTTCGGTTTGGAAATCGCCGACCAGCGGCTGGGTAAGCTCGTCGGTGACCACACACGCGACGCGCCCGGATAGATCGACCGCGGCCACAGCCAGCGTTTCGTCCATCGCCATGACGAAGTAGCCGGCGCGCAGGATGCCGCGCTTGTCCCCTAAACTTTCCTGAAAGGCCTCGCCAAGCGCGATGCCGACATCTTCGACCGTGTGGTGCTGGTCCACATCCAGGTCGCCGGTGCAGGCCAGATCGAGATCGAAGCCGCCATGCTTGGCAAAGCTTTCGAGCATGTGGTCGAAGAACCGAATGCCCGTGGACACCCGATATCG
Source organism: uncultured Acidobacteriaceae bacterium (assembly GCA_964242495.1). Taxonomy (GTDB): domain Bacteria; phylum Acidobacteriota; class Terriglobia; order Terriglobales; family Acidobacteriaceae; genus Granulicella. The sequence continues at coordinate 442,710 of CAXSZS010000003.1, read as the reverse complement.
TCCTGTGCCATCCACGTTCAGCCGCAAAGCAATCTTCGTTTCCAGGGTATTGCGTTCGACGGTTCCGACCCGCAACGGATCAGCTACTACCCCCGGCGAAGTGATAGTGGATGTCGTCTGCATCGTGCACTCCTTTTCGTCGCTCGCTACCGCCGAGATCCTTTCGCCACACACACAATCTACGGTCGTGCACGGCGGCGGCGTGCCTCCAGGGCTTGCTGCAAAACATACGCAAACAGCCCCGCAAACAGCACGCACCAGACCATCACAAATGCCGAGAAGTGGCGACTCCCATGCAGACGCTCAATGCCGAAAATGCCCGCGAGCGCCAGAAAGGGGATGAGTGGAGCAACCAGCAACGGCTTGCTACGCTTGGCCATGCACCTATTCTAGGACAAAGGGTTCTGCTGCCGTACCCGTAGCTTTGCGGAGAGCAGGGCAAAGCCAACCGCAAACGCGCTACACAAGAGCACTACCAGCAAAACAACGAGGAACAGGCTCAGCGAAGTGCTGAGCATCAGCACTCCCATGACGGGTAAGGCCGCCAGCACTGTAAGACCCAACCAACCCTTTTGCTGCACCGAACGACGTTCTATCGCATTCATGTCTAACTCCTACCCACAGAAATTAGATGAGGGAAGGCGCTCATCGTATTCAGCCATCGCGCCTACTCAAACTCGCGCGGCTCGGGACCGGTGCGCCGTGCGTGCCGGCTTTCCCCGGGTGTCCACCCCATTCCGGCAAGCACAGCCTGCAAGGCTTCGATGCCGCGGGTGACATGCTCCTCCGGGCCGATGGTGATGCGCACGTACCCCTCACAGCCGGGATCGGAGGAACGATCGCGCAGCAGCACACCGCGATCGCGCATGGCCGCGCAAAACTCTTTGTGGCGAGGGCCGATGTCCATCAGGACGAAGTTGGCCGCTGAGGGCCAGGTGGGTACGCCGAGCTGGCGCAAGGCGCCGAAAACGCGTTCGCGCCCCCCGTGCACCTCGGTCGCATACCAATCGAGGTACGCCCCATCAGCAAGTGCTTCAGGCAACACAGCCAGTGCGACGCCATTCACGTTGTAGGGCGAACTCACCTTGCGCAGGTACCCGATCAACTGCGGGTTTGCGGCGAGCATGCCGATCCGCAGGCTGGCGAGGCCGTATGCCTTTGAAAAGGTACGCGCGACGATCAGGTTCGGGACCGTGGCGACGTCGCCCAACAAGGTGTCGCCAAAGAAATGGAAGTACGCCTCATCGACCATGAGCACCGCTTCCGGGGCTGCCTGGGCGATGGCCAGCAGATGTTCGCGGCTGACGACGGAGCCGGTGGGGTTATTGGGCGAGGCGACGATGATCAGCCTTGTCCGCGGCGTGATGGCGGCCAGAAAGCGCTCAAACGGAAAGGCCAGCGAATCGTCGGTCTGCACCCGCACCAGGTTCGCCGTCATCATGCTGATCGACACGTCGTACATGAAAAACGTGGGCGTGCAGATAAGCGCTTCGTCACCCTCATCAAGAAAGGCGCAGGCGACAAGGTGGATGGCTTCATCGACGCCATTGGTCAGGATCACCTGGTCGCCGCTGAGGCCGAGATGCGCGGCGACAAGACGCTCCACGGGTTCGCGCTCGGGGTAGATGGTTAGGCCTTCGGCAGTGAGCTCGCGCATCCTCGCGAGCACGCGCGGGCTGGGTGCCAGAGTGTTTTCATTGAAGTCAAGCCGTAACGCATCACGCCCGGCCAGCGGCGGATGGTACTCCGGCATGGCGAGCACGCGCGGGCGGGGTTGGGGGACGGTCGCGGCCGTGGCTGCGGGTTGTGATTCGGCTTCGGTGAGCATGGGCCTTATGCCTCGTAAACCTGTTCGCGAATGCAAACAGCAGGTCCCTTCGGGAATGACAGAAAGAAGACAAATGCAGTTCAGCGAGGGTGTCTCGATCTGGCGTAATTCGTTTTGAGCGAATAGTCAGAACTGATAACTGAGAACTCCCTAGCGCATCCGCACACGCACACTTTCCGCGTGGCCGGTTAAGCCTTCGGCCTCCGCCAGCGCGATGGTGTGCGGGCCGACCTCGCGCAGGGCGTCGCGCGTGTACTGCTGTACGGTGATGACCTTCACAAAATCCAGCACGCTCAAGCCGCCGCGCACACGCCCATGGCGGCCCGTGGGCAGCACATGATTGGGCCCGGAGATGTAGTCGCCCATCGACTGCGGCGTGTGGTGGCCGATAAAGACCGAACCCGCATTCTGCACCCAGCGCAGATCGCTGCCCGCGTCGACAGTGAGGTGTTCCGGGGCAAGTCGATTGGTCAAGGCACGCGCCTCGGCGACCGAAGCGGTGACAAACACAAAGCCCTGTTCGGCCAGCGATTGCTCGGCGATCGCATTGCCGCGTGCCTGGCGCTTGGCTTCGAGGGCAACCTCTTCGGCCAGCTCCGGCCGGCTGGTGATGAAGATCGGCAACGCCTCCGGATCGTGTTCGGCCTGCGCGACCAGGTCCGCCGCGATGCCGTTTGCGTCGCCCTCCTCGCTGGTGACGATGATTTCAGTCGGCCCGGCGGGCATGTCGATGCCGGTTTCGTGGGAAACGGCGACCTTGGCCGCAGTCACATACAGGTTGCCCGGGCCGACGATCTTGGCGACGGGGGCGATGGCGCCGCCGTGCTGCACCGTGCCATAGGCCATCGCCGCCACAGCCTGCGCGCCGCCGATGCGGTAAAACTCCGTCACGCCGGCAAGGTAGGCCGCGGCCATGGTCTCACGGGCCGGTTTGGGGCTGCAGACCACAATGCGTTCCACACCGGCAACTTGAGCCGGCGTGGCGGTCATCAGCAGGGTGGAGGGCAGGGGATAGCGGCCGCCCGGCACATAACAACCCACAGAATCGAGGGGCCGCACAATCTGGCCGACCTCCATGCCGTCCTGCGGGCGGAAGCTCCACGCTTTCGGCAGCTGCCGCTCGGCAAAAGCGCGAATGTTGGCTTGAGCGAGCCGCATGGCCGCGCGCAGACCTTCGTCGGTCGCCTCCCAGGCGCTTTGCATCTCCGCGCGGGTTACCTGCAGGGGCTGATCAGGGCCAAGCCCATCAAAGCGCACAGCATACTCCCGCACCCCTTCATCCCCGCCCTGCCGCACCTCGGCCAGAATCTTGTGAACGACGGCATCCACTTTGGCCGTGTTGACGGCGCCACGCTGCTCGATCTGGCGGATCGCCGCTTCGGCATTGCCGGCATTCTCGCCGAATGTTTTCAGAATCTTCATTGCGCTTCCAGAACTCCCGTGATGTGTAGGCACCCTTGCGTGTGGTTCTACACTCCCCGTGTGCGCCGGGGCGTGCGTCGGTTTTCAGCACGCCGCGCTTCTCGCGACGACGCAACCTGGCGTTCAAACCTTTGTGCCTTCATCTGGCGGCGCTCCTGCCGTGAGCCTGTCAGCACGACACGCTTGGACGCCTCCGGGCCGGCGGGGTACACCCGCTTCGGGTTCGTGGGGTCGACCGTGACTGCGAGTTTCACGCCGGGAACAATCTTCTGCCCCGGGGCGAGGCGCGTACGCAGCGTGACCTCACGGGCCACCGTTTCTCCTGGCTCCTGCACCCGCATAACGATCTTGTGCATCTCCAGGTATTTCGCCCAGCCGCCAACGGGCTCGATTGAAAGCACGGTGGCATATACCGCGACGCCGTCCTTCTCCGCGCGGGTCAGCTTGCGGCGTTGCAGCAGGTAGTTCACCAGCGAAAAGGTCGCCAGCGCCACCACGAGAACGGCAAGCACAATCCAGAAGATCTTCATACCGATGCCACCATGTTCCGTCCCTGTCTGAAAGCCATGTCAAAGAACCACTTTGCTCAACGGATACTCCACAATGCCCGTGCCGCCGACTGCCTTCAATCGCGGAATGACATCGCGCACCACGGACTGTTCCAGAATGGTGTTCACCGCCACCCATTCCCTATCCCGCAGCTCCGACACGGTGGGCGAGTTCAGCGCGGGTAAAACGCCCAGCACCTGGTCAAGGTTTGCCTTCTGCACATTCAGCATAAGGCCCACTTGGGTCTGCGCGGCCATCGCGCCGTTCAGCATCAGGCTCAGCGTGCGGATCTTCGTGCGCTTCCACTCGTCGTTCCAGGCAGTTCGATTGGCAATAAGCTGTGTTTCCGATTCCATCAAAGTTTCAAGAATGCGCAAACGATTTGCGCGCAGGCTGGAGCCCGTTTCCGTGACCTCGACGATAGCGTCGGCGAGTGTAGGCGGTTTTACTTCCGTCGCACCCCAGCTGAACTCGACTTTCACTGGAATGTTCTTACCGGCAAAATAGCGTTTGGTGTATTCGACCAACTCCGTGGCGATCACTTTGCCAGCAAGGTCCTCCGGCGTTTGAAACGGTGAGTCCTCCGGGACCGCCAAAACCCACTTCACCGGAACACGGCTTTGTTTCGAATAGGTAAGCGAGGTGACGCGTTCGACGTCGCTCTCGTTTTCCAGCACCCAATCGTTGCCCGTGAGTCCTGCATCAAGCGCACCATGCTCGACGTAGCGCGCCATCTCCTGCGCGCGCACGAGCATGCACTCGATTTCGGGATCGTCGATTGTGGGAAAGTAGCTGCGGCCGCTGGCGTAGATGTTCCAGCCGGCGCGGGCAAATAGCGCCAGCGTAGCGTCCTGCAGGCTGCCCTTGGGAATGCCGAGTTTTAATTTCTGGTTCATGATTTTCGGTTTCTATGGATCGGGAACTCAGGTTTTGGTTCTTAGTTCTAAATTGTTCGTTCTTGATTTTCGTGTTTTTGCACGACGCAGCTGATCTCCCCTGCGAACAACTAAGAACCGCCAACCAACAACTTCGTGAAACAGCTCACGGAGCCCTCATGACAGACCAGGCCGTCGCCTTCCACCTCCACACGGAAGAGCAGGGCGTCGTTGTCGCAGTCGGTGGTGGCGGAGATGAGGCGCAACCGGTTGCCGCTGGTTTCGCCTTTCATCCAAAGCTTGCTCCGCGTGCGGCTCCAAAAAGTGACAAAACCGGTTTCCCGTGTTTTTGCCCAGCTTTCTTCATTCAGGAAACCCAGCATCAGCACCTCGCCCGTATGTGCGTCCTGCACGATGCCGGCGACGAGGCCGTTGTCTTTGGCAAAGTCGATGGCGGGATCGGTCGCTGTTTGCCCAGCTGTTTGCCCGGCTACTTGCCCACTTATGTGCCTTCCCATGACTGTATCCAGCTCGGTCATGCCTGTCGTTCTCCTCATCCGAGTCGATGCCCGGCTTGCTGTTCAAGAGTGCCTCAAGCTTCGTGGATGCCTGTCGAGCCTGTCGGGCTGTCAAACGTAGAAAAGCCCGCTCGCGAAGGGCGCGTTGGCGGGCCGTAGGTCCGGGTGATGGCGCTCGTCTTAGAGCGCTGCATCGGACGCCGGCATCCACACGCCACACGCGCGATGCCCATGCCGCCGATGGTGAAGAAAATCGTTCATCCTTCCTACGCTATGCGCGGCACAGGGGAAAGTCAACGGCATCCACCGGGCCATCATCGATCCGCAAACCCACGCCCGATGGCCTGCAAAACTCAAGGCGAAAGCCGTCATACCCCTGACATCGTTTGCTGGGCATGCAGCAAGGGTGCCCGAACCGCCGCCAGAGCTTTGCAGAAGGATGAGCAAAGCGGAAGGTCTTCTTGAGCGCTTGCTTAAGGGAGACGTTCATTCGTTGGTCTGCTGAAATTCAAAAAAGATCAGACTGCCCGTGTGCCTCAAAAGCGCATCTTCCTCAACACGGCAACTGGCCGGAGAGAGATAAGCAATGTCGGATTATCGTGTAACGGCCGGACAGGCCCATGAAGATCAATTTACGGCGGCCATCGAACAGTACACCGCGAAGATCCCTTCGAGCGTCTTCCTTGGCATGGCGATCGCGTCCATCCTGGCGTCGGTCTCCTTCAAGATCGCGAAGAAGAGTGATGAGGCCCTTTTCGTCGGCCAGTGGGTTGCGCCGTTCCTGATCCTTGGCAACTACAACAAAATGGTGAAACAGCACGGCTCGGACGCCGCAACGCGCGGCTAACTCACGGGAGGACCTTCGCGACGACAGAGGGTCCTTCAACTCTCCCTATTTCAACTCTCCCACATGCGTCAGGCCGTGCGCAGTACCGGGAGAAAAGTCTCGTTCCCGTCTTCCGCGATACGTACCTCGCCGCTGCCGATGTCATATACCCAGCCGGAGACGGTTAACCCACCGCGGGCCATCGCTTCTGCGACGGAGGGATGGGTCCTCAGGTGCTGCAACTGCAGCAGAACATTGCGTTCGGTCAGCCGCTGGAGAATGGCGCCGGGGGACTCGTCCGTGGCGGCTGAACCTGCCGCTATAGGGAACGCTTCCTGTGCATTGCGCAGCCAGCTTTCCACCGCCGGCAGGGTCTCAAGTGACTGAGGGTGCTGTAACGCTTTCATTGCGCCGCAATCGGAGTGCCCACAAATCACCACGTGCTGTACTTTCAAAGCCGAAACCGCGTACTCAATCACCGCACTGACGCCACTCATCATCTCGCCGTAGCCGGGAACGATGTTGCCGATATTACGCATGATGAACAGTTCGCCTGGCCGCGCATGCGTGACTGTTTCGATGTCGATGCGCGAATCCGCACAGGTAATCATCAATGTATGTGGGCGCTGTGGTTCGGCGACAGCCTGCTGGTAGAGATCGGCGTGGAGCGGGTATGTTTCTCCCTGAAAATGACGGATCCCCTGCTTCAAGCGCGTTAAGGTCTGATCCGGCATTTCGTCCGGTGTTTGGTCCATAGACGCTCCTCGATGTGCATGTACTGTGACGCATCGGGCATCGGCGGTGCTCGGCATCCCGCTTACGAAGCCTTCCACTTGATATTGCAGCCGATCGAGCCACGCTGATCCGGATCGGGCTGTCTGCCTTCGATCACGGCATCCATCGCTCGGCGTAGATCCGTGCCGGTGACCGGGTCGTTGTTGCCGTAGTCGCCGCGTCGAGGGCGACTGCCGTCCAGCTGGCCACGGTATACCAGACGCATTTCTGCGTCGAAAAGAAAGAAGTCCGGCGTGCAGGCGGCCTCGTAGCGGCGCGCGGTCTCCTGCGACTCGTCGAGAAGGTAGGGGAACTCCCAGCCGAGCCGCGCAGCCTGCGCACGCATGGCCTCGGGACCGTCCTGCGGGTACGCCTCGAGATCGTTGGATTGGATCGCCGCCATTGCAATCGGGCCCTGCCCGCCTCCAAAATAATCCCGCCCCAGCCTCGCGATCTCCTCCTCCACATGCTTCACATACGGGCAGTGCACGCAAACGAACATGATCAGCAGACCGCGCCGCGCTGTACGTTCCTCGGCAGCCGTCGTAGCAGGCCGCGATGACTCGTTTCCATGGAAGGCGAACACCGCATCGCGACTGAGCAACCGGCCGCTAACGATATCCATCAGCTCAAACGCCGGGGCGACCGTACCCAGCTGCACCATCGTCGATTCAGTACGTGACATGCTTGGCTCCTCGATCATCATAGTCACAAGACGGTCACGAGATACGTACGCGGTGAACTTCAAGCTACCCAACCCCAAGCTCCCACGCACCTTGCCCGAAGCCGGACGTCTCGGCAAAGCCGCTATCCTGGATCACGGCTTGCAGTGTGGCGCTCATGGGCGTCCGCTTTGCCGCTGGTGCCGGCTGGAGATTCTGGCATCGCGCCGGCGCACATTTTGTTCCGCCCATTGTGTGCACCAGTGGCGGCTCCGTTCCGATCCGGGCTACCTCCGCGAACAGGTGTTCGTGCGCGACCGCGGCGTCTGCGCTTTATGCGCCCTAGACACCCTCGCGGCCTACAAGGCGCTGCGCCGCAGCCGCGGCCGGTTGCGGGGGGAGATGTTGACGATGTGGGGGCTCGCGTCAATCAACGCCCGGCGCTCCCTTTGGGACGCCGATCACGTCCTTCCTGTCGCCGAAGGCGGCGGTCAGTGCGATTTGGACAACCTGCGCACGCTCTGCCTGCTTTGTCATCGTGAGGTCACCGAGGATCTTCGGCGCAGGCTCCGGCGCGCGGCTGTTCGGTGACGCAAAAGGGGCAGAAGATACGGCGGGCTAAAGTTCTGAGGTAAACTGCCGATAAACTCCCTGCGGCTCGCGATGCCCGCGTGGCTGTGCTCTCCATCAGGATTATGTCGGCGTGAATGCACCTTTTTTCGATGTTTTGTGGTCCAGGGGTTGGTCCCGCCGGCGCCACGTGAGATGGCCGGGCGCCATCCTCTTTCTGCTCGGCATGTCCGCCGGGTGGGTCTGTTCTTTGCCTGGTTTGGCCCAGGCACCGGTCGTCGCTCCGGCGACCGCAGCTCCTGCCCCGACACAGATCGTCGCTCCGCCGGTACAGACGACAGCGCCGGCAGCGGTACGTGCCGGCGGCACCCAGGCCGACGCTGCCGGTTCAGACACAAACCGCTCGGGGGCGCAAGATCAGGCTGCGCGCGCTGCCGCCAACTCCGCTGCCGCCGTCAATCAGCAGAACAACACCCTGCCGGATCAGGTCACCGAATTTCAGCAGCTTGTGTCGGTAACGGCCGGCCGCATCCTCCCTATCTTCGGGGCTTCGCTCTTCGCCAATGTTCCAAGCACTTTCGCGCCCGTAACCGACATCCCGGTGGGGTCCAATTATGTGATCGGCCCCGGGGATGAGATCGCCATCCAACTCTCCGGCCAAGTCAACCAGCAGTTCGATCTGACCGTGGACCGTACGGGCGCCATCAGCGTGCCTGGACTTGGGGCGGTGCATATCGCCGGGGTTCCGGCCCGTGAGCTAAACACGTTTCTGCACAACCAGTTCTCGCGCCTCTATCGAAACTTCACGCTGAACGCCAACCTTGGGTCGCTGCGCACAATCCAGGTCTTCGTCGTTGGGGAAGCGCGTCGTCCGGGCAGCTACTCCGTCTCCTCGCTGAGTACCCTGTTAAACGCGATTTTCGCCTCCGGTGGGCCGCTGCCGGATGGATCGCTGCGCGATATCCAGGTCAAACGCGACGGCAAGACCCTGGTGCACTTCGATCTGTACGACCTGTTGCTGCGTGGAGACAAAAGCAACGACGTCCGTCTTGTTTCCGGCGATGTCATCTTCATTCCGTTTGTCGGCCCACAGGCTGCCATCAGCGGCAGTGTGAACACGCCAGCCATTTATGAGCTGAAAGGTTCGACATCAATCAGAGATCTGATCCAGCTGGCAGGCGGTGAAACGGCTGTTGCCGGTGAGGGCGGACTTCGATTGGAGCGCGTGTATGAACACAGCATGCGCAGCGTCGAAGATGTGAACCTGGCAACGGGAGGCGCGCAAAGGGTACAAAACGGCGACATCCTCTCGGTACTTTCCATCGTGGATCGTTTTCGCAATGCGGTCACATTGCGTGGCAATGTTGCCAGTCCGGGACGATTCGTTTGGCATCCGGGCATGCGGGTCAGCGATTTGATCCCGAACAAGGCATCGTTGATCACGCGGAACTACTGGAACAAGCAGAACCAGCTCGGCGCATTTGTGCAGGACTACCTGCCCAACAGCAATATCTTGCCGCAGGCCGGTCAAGGCGCTTTGCAATTGCGTAGCGCTGCACGGGCACAGGAAAATACGCCCGCTCCCCAGCAGGCCGGTGCGAGCGGCACGGCGACCACCGGCAATAACAGCGGCACCGGTACCGGGGATACGCAACGCGAAACCATTGCCACCACCTCTCGCAATAACGGCGGTGCCGAGGCGGGCGGCAACTCTGTCGGGACGGCGCTCACGGAAAACAGCAGCAATTTTCCCGCGCAAAACGACGTCATCCTGAGTGCTCCGGACATCGATTGGAGCTATGCCGTGATCCAGCGGCTCGGATCCGACAATCTCCGAACCACGCTGATTTCTTTTGACCTGGGCAAGTTGGTACTGGACGGCGACGCTTCACAAAATTTGGAATTGCTGCCGAACGATGTTGTAACCATCTTTTCAACCGCCGATATTCGCGTTCCGACACTGCAGCAAACGCGGTACGTGCGACTGGAGGGTGAATTTGTCGCCGCAGGAGTGTACAGCGTTTTGCCGGGCGAAACCTTGCGCAGTTTGCTGCGGCGTGCCGGCGGCTTTACGTCAGAGGCGTACCTGTATGCTTCGGAGTTCACCCGCGAATCTACCCGCCGGGTCGAGGCCCAGCGATTGCAGGAATACGCCGATCAGCTGGACGCGCAAATATCCGCTGTGACGGCCAATACCACAGCACGGGCGATTTCCTCTTCAGATCAAACCGCAGCCGCCGCGTCGGAAGCGGATGCACGGAATGCCGTGTCCCGGCTTCGCCGTGTGACCCCGAGCGGCCGCATCGTGCTTGACCTGCGGCCCAATAGTTTCACTGTCGACACCTTGCCGGATCTCGCGCTTGAAGATGGGGATCGCTTCGTTGTACCGCGTGTTCCTTCCAATATCACCGTGCAGGGGCAGGTTTATAACGCCAATGCTTTCGTCTATACACCGCACCAACGCATGGCGGAGTACCTTCGGCGAGCGGGTGGACCGGATCGTGAAGCGGACAAGAAACGAGAGTTCATTTTGCGTGCGGATGGCTCCGTCATCAGCCAACAGTACACCGACATCAAACGCGCGGCCGTGTTTCCCGGCGACACCTTGGTAATTCCGCCGGTCATCGATCGCCGCGGCCTCTTTCAACGGGTCGTCGACGTTGCCGGCATCGTGAACGGCTTCGGGCTGAGCGCCGCCACTCTTTACCTGTTCACGCGTTAACGAATCGAGGCATGATGGCAATCTTTTCCGCAAGCCTGCTACCCTGCACGCGTGGTCTCCGGGATCTTTGCAATAAACCTACCGGGTAAGCCGCCCAATCGAGCCATGGTAAACGAAGAAATTCAAACCGAGCGACTGCCCTACGACACCGAGCCGATTCCTGAGGAAGGCATCGACCTGGTCGCCGTCTTTTCGGCGCTCCTGTCGGAGTGGCGCATCGCCCTGGCCATCTTTGCGCTGGTCGCTCTCGGCGGCTTTGCATATGTGTCCACTTTGAAGCCGCAATACGTTGCTTCAGCGACCTTTTTGCCGTCGCAGGGACGAACGGAAGCGGATTCTCTGGCATCCATCTTCTCGGCGCGCGGTCCTGGGACCTTGTACGTCGGTCTTTTGCGAAGCCGCACCGTGCAAGACGATATCATCGACCACGCGCACCTTCTACAGCTGTTTCACACCACAAGCTATGAGGCGGCAAGGGGAATGCTCGCCTATAAAAGCGGCTTCTCTGAAGGTCCTGACTCGATTATCACCATTACCGTGCGCGACGTCAGCGCCGCCAATGCAGCCTTGATCGCCAATGCGTACCTTCAGGGATTGCAGGATTTGAGCGACCGCATGGCGCAGGCGCAAGCCGCGCAAACGCGCCGGTTCTATGACAAGCAGCTTGAAGAGCAGCGTGTGCAATTGAACAAGGCTGAGGACGCGTACGCGCAGCTGCAGGAGCGCACCGGGGAGGTTGCGCCAGGAACCCAGGCGGCCATTGCGATCGGCGATATCGCCAACCTGCGCAACCAGGTTAAGGGGCTTGAGGTGCAACTTGCGACCTTGAAGGAAAGTGAAACAGAGCAGAACCCCGACGTACAGCGGCTGCGTTCGCAGATAGCCGAGTTAAGGGCCCAGGAACGCGTCCAAGAAGCCAGTGTCCAAACGACGCCGGTGGGCGCGTCGCCATCTGCGGCGCGCATCCCTTCAGTGAATCTCGAACTCAATCGTGCGGAACGCGATGTTGCGGGGCATACGGGTCTCGTGACCTCTTTGGGTTCGCAATTCCAAGCGGCACGCTTGGATGAGGATTTCTCTCATCCGGCAATCCAGGTCATCGACCGGGCGTATGCACCGGAGGCGCGGGCATGGCCGCCGCGCGATTCTTACAACGCGGCGGCTGTGGGTTTCGCCTTTGTTGCCGCGCTTCTGGCAGTCGTCCTGAAGCTGGTGATACGACGCATCGTGGAAAATCCGATACGGCGCGTGAGTCTCCGTCGCCTGCGGCGCGCGTTCTAGAGGACGATTCGATGGCCGCTTTCCCTCAAGCCAGTTACGGAGCGCGCCGCTCGTCTGCGGGACCGGAGGCTCCCTGGGCGACGTTTATCGGATGTCTCCTGATCGTCTTTTTGGTGCTGTTCCCGAAGGGTGGGTTTCGGCTGGGCGGGCTGCCGCTCACGTGGGGCTACCTGCTGTTGGTACTTGTGACCCCAATCGCGATCGCCGTCCGGTTTCTAGCAATGCCGCTACGGTTTCCGCGCCGGATTTTGGCAGTCACGCTCATGCTTCTGCCGATGCAACTGCTCTTCCTATACGCCGGAAAATATTATGGGGTCGCCAATCCGCAGTTTACCTTCAGTACGTTTGTTGGGTTGTTCGCGCTGCCATGGATTTTTCTGCTGTTGTTTTCGCCATTTTTCCCGATGCTCAACGGCGAGCGCCTGGCGCGCTGGTTCCGCAATTGTGTCTTCTTTGCGGCGGCGTGGGGCATTTTTCTTTTCTTTCTGCACCCGCTATGGGGCCACTTCATCGAGATCCCGTATCTGACGGTGAACGCCTCGGATTTTGGGGAGCTTGAATCGACCAAAAGTATCTCCCGCGGACTGTTTTTCAAGTTGATTTCCACTTATAACAATGGAAATCTGTACGGCGTTTCGACCTTGCTCCTGTTGCCGCTGTATCTGCGGCTTGAACCCAATCGGGCGCGCCGCCTCACCCTCCGCATCGCACTTCTGCTCACGCTATCCCGCACCGTCTGGATAGGGCTCATTCTGAATGAGGTGCTTTCGCTTTTGCCGCACCTTGTACAACAGGTGAACACCTTTCCGATGTTGTACCTTGGGCAGGCGCGCCGGCGATTTCTTGTCGTCCTGACGACGATCGCGTTTGCCTTTGCGTCCGTCACGTTTACCACCTGGCAAGGGGGCAAGCTGGCGTTTCTGCTCGACCGCACGCTGGGAAACCGCCTGGGCGAGGTGAACGCCGCGCAAGGCACGAGCTTTTTGCCGGAACACGCCCTCTACGGCTTCCAAGAGGTGCTGTATGCCTCCGCGGCACAGTACTGGGGCTGGAGCGGCCTGATCGCGTTTACGCTTATCATGCTCAGCCCGGTCGTCGTGTACCTGTGGGACCCAAGCGTGTTGCGCTCCCCCTTGCAACGCGCAGCCTTCAAAGGACTGCTGATTTACGTTGTGATGGCGGGGGGTGATGGCGCTCTCGACTTCATCCCTGTGATGGCTTTTTACTGGTTTGTTTACGCGGTTTTCCTGTCTGGATGGCCGGGACGCCGCCCAGCGCCTCCAGCCAATGGCGGCACGGCACCGCAACTGCCTTTGACGCAGGGCTTCGCGCCAAGGGCGGCGAACAGCTAAACCTGTCGTCAAACTTTATGTTCGAACCTGTTCCGGAGCTACACTGACTCGTGTTGTCCAAGAGCTCTTCGGTACCGATCCAGTTTCGTCCCGAGTGCGGCATATGCTGAGCCGGTTGAGGGACTTACTACAGGATCATGGCTCGTTGGGGCTGCTGCCGTACGCTGGTGGCCGCTTGCGTTGGCGGGTACGGGATCACCTGATCGCCCGCCGTCTCGGAGCGCCCGGCTTTCGTGCCGCGCGTGCGCCGCGCCTGCTGGGTGCCGGTTTTATTGAGCTCGGGCCGAACTTTCATGCACGCGATTTTCTTTGGCTAGAGGCTGTGACCCGCTACAACGGACAGGCAAGCGCACCTGGCGGAGGAGGGACATCTCGGCCGCAACTGAAAGTCGGTGCCGCCGCCCGGCTTTCCGACAACGTCCACATCGCTTGCCTTCGCGAGGTCACAATCGGCGACCACCTGCTGTGTGGTAGTCACGTGCTGATCAGCGATCACACGCATGGCGATTACCGCGGCCCTGAGCGAAGTTCCGGCGGCAGCGACCCGGCCGTGCCACCGGAGCAACGCCCGCTGGTTTCGACGGCTCCGGTGAGAATCGGCAACAATGTATGGCTGGGCGATGGGGTCGCTGTACTGGCCGGCGCCGAGATCGGGGATGGCTGCGTGATTGGGGCCCATGCGGTGGTCACCGGCATAATTCCGCCGTACACAGTCGCGGTAGGTGCTCCGGCGCGTCCGATCCGGCGATGGAATGAAACTGAGCGCGCATGGTTGCCGTTTTCTACTGCGGACATTGCGGCTGAGGAGCTTGCCTGATTGCTGTGGGCTTGCAGTGGATGACGTTCAGGGTTGAGGTGTGAGGGATGGAGGGTGTGAGTGTCCCGCCAGACCCCATCTGGGTTGAGGTATGAGGACGGCAGCCCCGGTTGGCCGGCTCCCCTGCAGACTGGGCAGGCACTTGTTATCCTAGCCCGGATGCTGAACTGTATTTCGCCGACGGTCTATCCGTGAGCCGTGCCGCCGCCTGTACCATCGTCTCACCGAACTACCTTCATTTTGCGCGGACGGTCGCTGCCTCCTATGTGGCGCAGCATCCGGACCAGCCGTTTTTCGTGCTGATTGTCGCTGACCTGGCCGATCTAGCCGATCCAGCCGATCCAGCCGATTTTGCGCCGTTCCGCCTTGGGGGAACATGTACGCCGGTGCTGCTTCACGAAATCGGCTTGCGGGATGTGCGCGCCGAAGCGATGAAGTATGACATTCTCGAGCTGAATACCAACGTCAAGCCGACCTTCCTGAAGCATCTGCTCACGCGTTATGCGCTCGATGCGGTGGTATACCTCGATCCTGACATCTTCGTTTACGCGCCGCTCGATCCAGTGTTCGAAGCGCTTGATGCGGGAGCTACCGCTGTGCTGACCCCCCATATGACGACTCCGGTCTTCGATGGCTGCTCACCGGGTGAGCAGGATCTGCTGTACAACGGAACCTATAATCTTGGTTTTATTGCGATCCGTGCCTCCGATGAGGGCCGGCGCCTGCTCGACTGGTGGGAGGCGCGTTGCCTCGCACTCGGCTTTAGCGAAGGGCGCACCGGGCTGTTTGTCGACCAGAAATGGGCCAATCTGATGCCCGGGTTGTTTGCCGGCGTCGCGATCTCGCGCGATGCGGGGCTGAATATGGCCTATTGGAACCTGCATGAGCGCGTGCTGCGGGGGACGGAAGACACTTATGTCGTGGAAAGTCCCGTGAGCGGACGCGTGCCGCTGCGCTTCTTTCATTTTTCGGGAATCGAGCTTGTGGAAACAGACACGGCGGCCGATGCCACAGCTGCGGCCAATGCCAAAGATATGACGCTGTCGCGCAACACCGATCGCTTTACGCTGGAGAGTCGAGCGGACCTTGTCCCGATTTTTGCGGCGTACCGAGCCGCAGTGCGCGCAAACCGTGTTCCTTCCGCGGAAGCCCTGCCGTATGGATGGGACCGCTTTTCGGATGGAACGGCGGTGAATCGGCTTGCGCGACGGCTGTTTGCAGCGCATGCGACGCACTTCACGCGGCGGGAGGGCAACAGCCCCGATCCTTTTGCCGCCTCTGGGGCCTTTGCCCGATTCGCGCGCGCGCAGGGGCTGGTGCGGGGAAAGGCCGGCCCGCAAAAGTCGACCTGGAAGCAGTTCGATCCAGGGGATCGCCGGGTACGTGCGGTACATCGGATGCTGCGCTGGGCGTTGCGGGCGTTGGGCCCCCACCGCTATGAGTTACTGATGCGATACCTGGCACACATCACCGTTTTGCGGCACCAGGCGGTGTTTCTGCGGGACCCTCGATGGCCTGCCGGGCGAAACGAAGAGGCTGGGAAGTGACCGAGGATCTTTCTCCCTCTGTCGGAGCCTGCGAAGGAGGCGGGACCCCATGCGAGCCGAGCGCCCGGCCCCTGCCGGTTGCTCGCCCACGCACCGAGGTCGGGCAGAAGCGCCTGCTGCTGGTGAAGCTTGGGGCCATCGGCGATGTCGTTATGGCCATTCCCGCGGCTGCGCTGCTGCATGCAGCGGGATACACCGTGGATTGGGTCGCCGGTGAGGCGATCGCGCCGGTGCTGCGGCTATACCCATGGATCAACGTCCTTGCGGTGAATGAGGCGAAACTGCTGCGTGGGGGCAGCGCTGAACGCTTCCATCATCTATCGGCTTTGTGGCGAAGTTTGCGCGCCATCTCGGTGGGCCGCGAGCCGTATGCGCTTTGTGCCACCCTGTACTACGACCGCCGCTACCGGCTGTTGACCCTGCCGGTGCGTGCCCGCCGGCGTGTCAGCCTTTCGTGGGGGGATCGCGCCACCCGCCTGCTGCCCGGGCGGCACCATACGGATGAGTATGCCCGCATCCTCACCGGCGCTCCGGATGGGGAAACGCCGAACCAGCTCCCCCCGGTGCCGGTGCCGGTAACGGCGTTGCCTGAAGCGCCCAGGGCTCGTTCGCCGAAGCAGCCACGAGTGGTGCTGGTGCCGGCGGGCGCGCGCAATCTGTTGCGTGAGGATGCGCTGCGTCGCTGGCCGCTCGACAACTATGTCGCACTGGCGGGAACGCTGCTGGCGGCGGGCTGCGAGGTCGTGCTTGTCGGCGGTGTCGAGGATCGGTGGGCGTCGCAAGCATTCTCCCCTTTGCGGGAAGCGGGGGCGCCGGACCGCTTTACCGACCTGATCGGCGCCCTGTCGCTGGTGGAGACGTTGTCCTTGCTGAACTCCGCCGCGGTGACGGTCACGCACGATACCGGCCCCTTGCACCTGGCCGGTCTCACGTCGACGGCGATCGTGACGATCTTCGGACCGACCGATCCACACGGCCGGCTGCCGCAGCGGGCCAACTGTGTGGCGTTGTGGGGTGGCGAAGGTTTCGCCTGCCGGCCCTGTTATGACGGTCGCGACTACGCGCCCTGCACGCACAACGGCTGCATGGCGCAGGTGACGCCGGCGCTTGTTCTTGCGCAGGTGCAAGCGCTATTGGCGGCGCGAGCAGAGGGACGCTTTCTGCCGCCGCGGGTCTTGACGCCGAGCCACGCGGCGCTGCTTGCGATCAGCACACGTGCCGGGGAGACAGGAGCGAAGTGAATACGTCAGAAGAAGTTTGGGGCTCGCCTGCTCTTTTTCTCGACCGGGATGGCGTGGTCAATCAAGAAATGGGCTATCTGTACCGCCCCGAGGATGTGCGCTGGGTGGAGAGCATTTTCCCGCTGGCGCGCACCGCCCGGCGGAACGGCTACCGGCTGGTGATTGTCACTAATCAGTCAGGAATTGCGCGTGGGCTGTATACCACGGCCGAGTTTCAAGCGCTGATGAGCTGGATCGCGGCTGAGTTCCGGATCGAAGGTGCGCCGCTCGATGCGGTGTACCACTGCCCCTACCACCCTGTGCATGGGTTGGGCGCGTGGCGGCGCGAACATGAGGATCGCAAGCCCGGCCCCGGGATGCTGTTGCGCGCAGCCCGCGAGCATGGGCTGGACCTTCGCCGGTCGCTTCTGGTGGGCGACCGGTGCTCGGATATCGCAGCGGCCAACGCCGCCGGACTGCGCCAGGCGTTTCTTTTACGCGGCACCGAGGCCGCGCCCTGTGCGGGGCAGGCCCTGGTTATCACGTCCCTTGCCGAAGTGGAGAACTTCATACGCGATGCGCCATGCGCGACGGCAGTCAAAAGATGATGTCGTCATGACAAACGCGTCACGGGGCAGAGAGATAACCGTTGTCATGAGAGCTCCGGCCTGCATAGTAAAAAGAACTCATGCTTTCGTCATCTTTGCCGATAAGGAAGAGGCGGACCGGTGTGGGACATCAGCCCTCACCGGGGTGCTCTGGCGAAGAGTTTAGCCGCGCATCCCGCTGATTGACACCGGAGGTACACTAAAGCGAAGAACATGACGTCTATATCGTTATTGATTTCCGAGCGAGCCTGAACGAAGGGTGCCCTCCGTACGTCAGCATTACGGATGCAGTATGGCTACCTCACCGTACCGGCAGAGCGCAAAGGGCCTTTTTCGTGCATCTGGACTCTGCCTCAACTATACGTCGTTGCCGACGGAGAACGTGCCGGCTGGTGACGGGGAGATGATGCGCCGGCATGTTTGAATCAGGGAACTCCGAAGAAATTGGTACGGTTCCACAACCTTTCTTCCTTCCGGATAGCCCCCAGGCAGCAAGCTACCTGCCCGTTGCGCAAGTGACGCATCCTCCCGGTCCTGGACAGCTGTTTCGGTACCGTGTTGTAAAACGTGGTCTGGACCTTTTGTTGATCGCCTTGTGTGCGCCGGCGGTTCTGCTGCTGATTGCGACGATCGCTTTGGCGATACGTGCCACGTCGCCGGGTCCGATCTTCTTTTCGCACCGCCGCATCCGTGGCCACGGCCGCTTCTTTTCCATGTGGAAGTTCCGGACGATGTGCGTGAACTCGGCGGAGGTGCTGGAGGATTATCTGGCTGCCAATCCGGACGCTCGGGCGGAATGGCGCAAGGACCACAAGCTGAAAGAGGACCCACGGGTCACGCGCGTGGGTGAGTTTCTACGGCGCACCAGCCTGGATGAGCTGCCGCAAATCTGGAACGTAGCCCTGGGCAACATGAGCCTCGTAGGCCCCCGGCCCATTGTGGCCGCAGAGGTTGAAAAATATGGACCATACTTTGCGGATTACTGCCTGGTGAAGCCCGGGGTCACCGGGCTATGGCAGGTTTCCGGGCGCAGCCGCGTGAGCTACCCGGAGCGGGTGCAACTGGATCGCCGCTATGCGCATGAGTGGAGCCTTTCCATCGATGCCCGTATCCTGTGCCGTACGTTGAGTTCGGTTGCCAACCAGGATGGCGCATATTAGCAACTGGACGTGCGTCGGGGCATGCCGGTATCCATGCACGTTGCGGTATCCGTGCGCGTTGCGGCACCCATGCGCGTAGCGGTGGTGCACCACTGGTTTGTGACCCGCGGCGGTGGGGAACGCGTTGCCGAATGCATCGCGGCTCTTTTCCCCGAAGCAGAGATGTTCACCCTGCTTGCACGGCCGGAGGGAATTCCACGGTCGTTGGGAAGCAGAAGCCTGCACACCTCATGTTTGCAGCGAGTGCCGGGGGCAAGCCGGTTTCACCGCCATCTGCTGCCGTTCTATCCGGAGGCGGTCGCGTCGTTGGATCTACGCGGGTTCGACCTTGTGCTGTCCTCTGACAGCGGCCCCGTGAAGGGTGTGCAGCTTTCACCCGGAGCGGTGCACATCTGTTACTGCCATTCGCCCATGCGCTATCTCTGGGATGGCTTTGAAGTCTACCGGGAGGCCATGGGCACCGTCACCCGGGCCGTGTTTACCGCAACGGCCGGCCGGGTGCGGCGCTGGGACGCCCGCGCCGCGGCCGGCGTGACGCAATTCATTGCAAATTCCCACTATGTTGCCGACCGGATTCAGCGTGCCTACGGCCGGGAAGCAACCGTTCTGCACCCGCCGATCGACCTGCACCGTGCGGCGGTGGTCACCGGGCTGGCGCCTGAGGACCATTACCTGTGCGCGGGCCGGCTGGTGGCGTACAAGCGCACCGATCTGCTGATCGAAGCCTGCGCCCAGTTGGGGCGGCCGCTGCGGATTGCGGGCACCGGGCCTGAAGAGGCGGATTTGCGACGCATCGCCGCGGCGAGTGGGGCTGCAGTGACTTTTCTCGGCGAACTAACAGATGAAGCGCTTTGGGCGGAGTACGCCCGCTGCCGCGCGCTGCTCTTTGCGGCCGATGAGGATTTCGGCATGGTGCCGCTGGAGGCGCAGGCGTGTGGGCGGCCCGTGATCGCCTTCGGTGCGGGCGGTTCGCTCGAGACGGTAAAGGGCACAGGGCCGAATGCAACAGGAGCCTATTTCACCGAGCAAACCCCCGCGTCCGCGGCGAAAGCCATCGCGGAGTGGGAGCGTTCCGGGGAGGCCTGGTTCCGCTCTGAAGACGCCCGGTCGTGGGCGGCACAGTTCGCGACACCCTTGTTTCTGGAGCGCTATCGTGCGCTTGTGCTGGCGCTCGTGCCGCAAGCGGCTGGCAGTACCGTCTCTGCAGAAGAGGCTGCGGCACGCCTCGCGTGATAATGAAGTTTGAGGCGAAGATGCAAGACATGCGCGAGCTATTACGGTCCTCCCTGGCGCGCAGCCTGCGGACGCTCACTGAGGAGGACCGGTTGGCGGCGGCGCTGCCGGTGGTGTGCGGTTCGGCGTTAGCGTCGCATTGCGTGGTGGAAGGCCTCGATGAAACGCGTACGCTGCGACTGAGAGTCGATAAGGGTGAGTGGCTTTCGGCCCTGCTCGGCATGCGCGACGTGCTCCAGCGCGACCTGGCGCGCACCGCGGGCGTACCGCTCCATGGGATCATCTTTGAGGCGGCAAGCCCCCGCAAACCGTACCCGCAACACGGGTACGAGCATGGAAATCTTTCGGCTGCGAAGGCCTATACCGTGAAGCCAGGCGCACCCGCCGCTGATCGTCCGCACGGAACACCAAGGAGAGGCAATCGTTCATGAGCGATCTTTCAACCGAAAATATCGGAAGAACAAACGAAAACATCGGAAACGCTGCCGGTGTATCGCTGGAGGAAGTCCGTCATGTGGCTGCGTTGGCCAACCTCGAGCTAACCGCAGAGGAAGTGCCGCGCATGGCGCGTGATCTCGGGGCTGTGTTGGGTTACGTTGCGCAGCTGAATGAGCTGAAAACCGCCGATCTTACGCCCATGGCGCAGGTGGCCGAGGTGTTGGGACGTGCGCCTGCTTCGGAAGGGGAACGGCTGCGCCTGGATGCGGTACGGCCTTCGATCGATCGCACGCCGGTCATGAACGAAGCGCCGGAGACGGATGGACGTTTTTTCAAAGTGCCGAAGGTGATTGAGCGGTAAAGCCTGATCCTGTAGCAACTCACCTGGAGCGATACCACTCTAGGCGTGATCCTGAGCGCAGCGAAGGACCTCTGTATTCCGCCGAAGCGGCTATGCGACCCGGGCAGAGTACCGAGGTTCTTCGCTGCGCTCAGGATGACAGGCAAAATAGCTGCACCCTCCAGATCATTCGTCTTTGCTTTGCGGCTGGAGCGGATTTGTCTCGGGAATGACGAACGGAGGCAATCTGCCTGTAGACGAGGCAGATTCTACAGGTGCTCAGAGCCAACTGGTAGTGGCAGCGAGATTCCGGAAAAGCCGGCGCATGCCTCGAGCAGTTGGTCCTGTCGCGCGACGTCATGCGTCAAGGCCAGGGGCGGACGAAGCCGCTGGTGAAAGAAATATTTACCGGTGACCTGTGCCGAAGCGTCCTCCGCTATCGCGAGCCACGCCTGAGTTTCGCAGCCGGCCCCGAGATCATCTTTTGCATTGGGTCCGCCCATTTTGGTCGGCACCCAGCCTGGTTCGAGCGCATTCGACAGAACCTCGGGCCACAGGCGTGCCACGGCAAAGGCGAGGATGGCATCGTGCAGCTTGGTGTCGGAGTAGGCCTGGTTGCCGCGCCAGGGCCGCTGCTCCCAGTTCAGGTCCTTCAGGCTGCCATCGCCCCGCGCATGCAGCTCGGAACTGACGTACACGAGGCGTTTCGGCTTGCGGATCAGGGCGGTGAGCACGTAGGGCGCCAAGGTATTCACGGCAAAGACATGCGCGAGCCCGTCCTCGGTGGCGATCCGATGCTTTTCGCGATAGCCGACCGCCGCATTGTGAATGACAGCATCGAACTCGCCCAAGGCATTGACCTGGTCAGCAATGCCCCGAGTCTGCGCAAGGCTGGCGAAGTCGCCGACGACGACGGACTCGGCCCCGGGGACGCGACGGCGCGTTTCCGCAGCCCGCGCTGCGTTGCGAGCGTGTAAAACGACGCGGTGTCCTTCCGCGATGAGTCGCTCCCCGGCCATTCGGCCCAGGCCGTCCGATGATCCGGTAATAAAGATCCTTGCCATGCTCCCATGCTACCGCCGGAGCGAGGTGGATTCGTATTTGAAGATCGACGATGCCGACGACGTGCTGCAGGACTGCAAAGCACCCGTCCAGCCCCCTACAATGGACTGCATGACCGCCGTTCCGCACGCCAGCCTCGAAGCCCTTACCCTCGCTGATGCCCGCTCCGCCGTAGTGGAGGGCCGCACCTCGGCGGTGGCGCTCGCCACCGAGCATTTCGAGCGCATCGCGGCTCTCGATCACCGGGATGGGCCGGAGGGCGAGGGCATCGGCAGTTTTCTTGCGCTCAGCCGGGAGCGCGCCATGGCCCAGGCCGAGCGGGTTGACGCCGATGCGCGCGCGGGCCGGCCGCTGGGGCCCTTGGCCGGTGTGCCGGTTGGTATTAAGGATGTGCTTGCCACCAAAGGCGTCGAAACCACCGCGGGATCGCTGATCCTACGCGGCTGGCACCCGCCCTATGACGCAACGGCTGTCGCGAGGCTGGAGGCCGCGGGCGCGGTGGTGTTGGGCAAGCTGAATTGCGATGAGTTTGCGATGGGTTCTTCGAACGAGAACTCGGCGTACAAGCCGGTGCGCAACCCACGTGCGCTCGACCGTGTTCCGGGCGGCTCGTCAGGTGGCTCGGCGGCCGCAGTGGCCGCAGGACTGTGCGTCGCCTCGCTGGGCACGGATACGGGTGGGTCGATTCGCCAGCCTGCGGCCTTTTGTGGGGTCGTGGGCGTGCTGCCGACCTATGGCCGCGTCTCGCGTTTCGGGCTGATCGCGTTTGCTTCTTCGCTCGACCGCGTGGGTCCCTTGACGCGCTCGGTGGCCGATGCCGCGACCGTTCTGGAGGTGCTGGCCGGCCCCGATCCACTGGATGCGACGACCTCGGACACGCCGGTACCGTCGTACCCCGCTGAGCTGGCCAAGCCGGTCGCCGGGCTGCGGATCGGGGTGCCGGCGGAGTACCTAGGCGAGGGATTGGACCCGGAGATCCGCGCCGCGGTGGAGCGGGCGCTGGATGGCCTGCGTGCAGCCGGCTGCACCGT
The DNA here is from genome assembly GCA_964242495.1 of uncultured Acidobacteriaceae bacterium. Taxonomy (GTDB): domain Bacteria; phylum Acidobacteriota; class Terriglobia; order Terriglobales; family Acidobacteriaceae; genus Granulicella. Next base: position 419,875 of record CAXSZS010000003.1, on the reverse strand, counting down.
GCACCCGGTGTCGCTCGCGCACACAAGGTACGCTGTGCCGGCCTATTATGTGCTGGCCACGGCGGAGGCCAGCTCCAATCTCTCCCGCTTCGACGGCGTGCGGTTTGGGCTGCGGGCCGAGGACGCCAACACGCTTGCGGCGATGTACCGTCGCACCCGCGACGAGGGCTTCGGCCCGGAGGTGAAGCGGCGCATCCTGCTGGGGACTTATGTGCTTTCGGCCGGGTATTACGACGCGTACTATCGCAAGGCGCAGCAGGTACGCACGCTGCTGACGCGCGATTTCCTGCAGGCCTTTGCCGAGGTAGACGTTCTGGTGTGCCCCGTGACGCCGACGCCCGCCTTCAAGCTGGGTGAGAAGACCGAGGATCCGCTGCAGATGTATCTCGAGGACATTTATTCCGTGGCGGCGTCGTTGGCGGGTATCTGCGGTATGAGTGTGCCGGGCGGCACCACGAAAGCCGGGCTGCCGATCGGCGTGCAGGTACTGGGCAAGCACTTCGATGAGACGACAGTCTTGCGGGTCGGGGCGGCTATCGAGGCCGCGCAAAGGCCTTAGTCGTCATCGTCTTCGCTTGGAGGGCAGCAAAGGTTGGCCCTTACATTTGCTCCCGCAGCCTCCACGCACCGATGGAAAGCCCGATCCATGCCGCCGTGCCCACCGCGAGCGAGGGCGCCAAACCATAACGTGGCAGGCCGAGCCAAACGATCGCCGCAAACCCCATCAAGCCGAACGTGCCTGCGGAAGCACCGACCGCGTGTGCGCTCGCCAGGGCACGCGCGCGTTGGGTGCCGTGCATGCCGACCGCCTGCTTGCGTTCTTCTTCTTTCTTTTCCACGAAGCTGCTGCCCGGCGGAAAAATACCTGGAAAAGCAAGAAACAGGCCGCCAATAACCGGCCCGGCCCATTTCGTTATCAGTGAAAAAAGCAGAGTGATGGCGCAGCCGAATAGAAATCGGGTCAGGTATTCGGTTGGTTTCGTCTTAGCCAGCTTGCTGAAGTCACACCCGATACGGACCATTGTTATTTCCTCAACCACATCGCCCAAAGGACGACGGCCACCACGGCCCACAGAGGGAGCAGCGCCGCCGTGGCTGTCAACACCTTGGGTTTCAGGCGCATCTCGGTGAAACTGACCGCCACGGCAAAGATCAGGTAAGCGATGGAACCCGCGACCATCGAGCGGCACTCCAGCGCTGTGTAGCCTGCACCCTTGCTATGCAAGGTAAGCACAAGTGTGGCCAGGGCTACCGCGGGTGCGGCTGCCGTGATGCCGGCCAGGCTCTTGGGCTTGATCACGTCCCCAAGGACGGAGAACAGGCTGACCACAACGCCTCCGATGAGGCAGCGAAGAAGGAGATCCATCGGTCAGACCCCCTTCGCCACAGAAAGGGCTTCTTCGATCAAAACCCGGGGGACAAAGCCGAAATTTTGAGGAAAAGCCATGCCTGCCGGCAACGCGGCTTTGGGGCGAAAGATGCGGTCCTCCTCGTCGAAGCTGTACTTTTGACGGCTGCCGCGCGAGGTTTCGATCACCACGGGCAGCAGTTCGTCCTCGGGCGCGGCGGGGCCGCTGGAGCTGTTCCTGGGTCTGCGTGCGAGGGGCTGCAGCTTTGTCGGATCGGCGTGCGGCTCGCTCTCCTGTACTGCCGGTTGTGCCATGGGGACTCCCTTGTGTCCGCGCCAAGTCACAGGTGCGTTACAAACTCGGATGCAAACTGGCCTGCAGAGCATGTCTGGGACGTTTCGGAGCTGCCCGGCCATGAGACCCTGAGTAGGTGAAGTCGATCCGTTTTGCGCCGCTAACGGTGTCGAGGCTGGTGTGTTCCGGGTTGTTGGGAACGGCTGCGTTGCTGCCGTCGGTGGCTGTCGCGCAGGCAACAGCAGCGGTCTGCGTGACCGATGAACAGGGCAGAGCCTTGCCGAAGGCGCGCATCTCCCGAGGCGCGTCGCCGCCCGAGGCTGGGACGACAGAGCCGATCGAGGTGCAGACGGGCGACAACGGCTGCGCGACGATCGGTGTCGCGCGCGCCGGCTACGCCCGGGGCGTGATGAGCGCGGTCCGGGAGCACTTTGCGCAAGCGACGATCCCCGAGCCTGAGCCCGGGACGACGGTGCAGGTGGCGCTGCATGCGGAAGAGGTGCAGGGCAGTGTCACGGTCACGGCGGATCGCGGTTTGCCGGGCATTGACGACCGGGCAAACGACATCGCGGTGCTCGACCGCACGGCCCTGGCGGCGCCGCCGGCGCTTGCACTCGACGACCGCCTGCACCAGGTTGCAGGCTTTCAGCTCTACCGCCGCACGAGTTCCTCCACGGCCAACCCGACCACGGAGGGCGTCAGCCTCCGCGGTCTCGGATCGACCGCCGCCAGCCGTACGCTGGTGGTCTCTGACGAGGTGCCGCTGAACGACCCCTTTGGGGGCTGGATCCACTGGGATGAGATTCCGGCGCTAGCCATCGCCGACGTGCAGGTGGTCCGCGGCGGCGCGGCGGACCTGTACGGCTCAAGCGCGGTGGGTGGTGTGATCGACATCGAGCCTGTAATTCCCTCGGCTGGATCTTCCATCGCGAACAATGTGCACGTGAGTGCCGATGTCTTTGGCGCCACGGAAAATTCAGCGAACGGCGACTTCCTGCTCACCGCCGCGACGCCGTTCGCTGGATTGCTACTGGCGGGCAGCGGCGTGAACACGGGCGGGTACACCCCCACGGCGCCGTCTGCGCGGGGTGCAGTCGACATCCCGGCAGATGTCGCAGAAGAAAGCGGACGGGTGGAGCTCCGTTCGCCGGTGCGGCCGGATGGGGACGGGTTCTTCCTGCGTGGCAATGTGCTGAACGAAGCGCGCGGCAACGGAACGCCGCTCCAGACCAACGGCACGCGGCTTTGGCGTTACCTTGGCGGCGGCGACGTGAACTCTGCCTTCGGCCATGGCGCCCTGCGCGTCTTCGGCGACCGCGAGGTATACCGGCAGAGCTTTTCCGGCATTGCCGCCAGCAGAAATACGGAAACCCTCACCCGTCTGCAACGTGTACCGACCGATGAGTTCGGCTTTTCGCTAAGCGGCTCGCGCGCCTTTCCGCATGCCCTCGCCGTAGCGGTGGGTTTGGATCTGCGCGACGTGCGGGCGACCGATGCGGAAAGCCCGGTCAGCGCGGGCGTAGCCACGTCCACGATCGACATCAGCGCGCACCAGCGCGAGTTGGGGGGCTATGCCGAGGGTATCTGGCAGCCTCGGCACTGGTCCCTGGCGGCGTCGGTCCGTGTGGACAGCTTTCGTACCTTTGACGGGCAGCAGAGCAGCACGAACACCACGACAAGCCTAAGGGAGCCGGAGGTCAATGAGCTCGTGGCCAGCCCGCACGCGGGGGTGGTACGCGAGTTGCCGCACGGCCTGGCGCTCACGGCCAGCGGCTTTCGGGCTTTTCGCGGGCCCACCATGAATGAGCTCTATCGCACCGGGCAGGTGGGCCAACAAACCACCATGGCTAATCCAAGTTTGCTGGCCGAACGTGCCACAGGCTTCGAACTCGGCGGCGAGTTTGCCCAGCTTCATCTTGGCAGCCGGGCAGTGGGGCATCTGCGGGCGAGTTACTTCTGGACAGAGGTCAATCGGCCGATCGCCGCCGTGGTCCTAACGCAAACGGCGACGGCGCAGACCCTGCAGCGGCAGAACCTGGGCCAGATTCGCAGTCGTGGTTTGAGCCTGGAAGCCGGCACCGCGCGTTGGCGGAACCTGGACTTGGGCCTCGGCTACCAGCTGGCTTTTGCGACGGTGACGGCCTTCAACACCTCCTCCCTCGCGCAGGCCAATCTCACCGGCAAGTGGATTCCCGAGGTGCCGCGCGAGTTGCTCACGGCCACGGCCAACTACGACGTGCCGCGTGTGGCAGCCTTCCACGCCATCGCCAGCTACACCGGCCGTGCGTACGACGATGCCGCCAACCAGTTCCTGCTCCACGCGTACCCTCGATTTGACCTCTCGGTCGATCGTGCCCTCTTTGGCCGTGCGTTCCGTGGAGTCTCCGTGTATGCCGGCGTGCAAAATGTCGCGAACCGCACCATCGAGGCCGGCCGGACACCCGTGCTTACGCTGGCTGCGCCGCGGCTGGTGCAGGGCGGACTCCGGTACCGCTTCGGGCAGTAAAGTTCGTCCTGCACCACACCGGTGAAGTCGCCATGCGGGGGCTTGCGGGTATGGAGTTGTCGCAGAGCGCGCGGCGATGAACCCGGCTTCCCGCCTCATGTTGCGCGCAACACCTGCGCCGGCATGGCGTTTATCTAAATGCACGGCAAAGGGTTAGACGCCGGCGGAGGCAATACCATGAAGCTATCCAATGTTTTCGCGAAGCTCGCTTTTAGAGACGTGGCGGGGCTCAACGTGCTCGGCGGTCTGGCACTCGCCGGTGCCGCTCTGGCCATGGGCACTCCAGCCGCACAGGCGCAACAGTTTGGGGTGGAGGTGCAGTTTGGCGGACCACGCTATGTTGCTCCGGCACCGGTCTATCAAACCTATGCCCCTGCCTATGTCGAGCCCGGCTACGGCTACCGTCCCGATCCCTGGGAGGAGCGCCGCGCCGAAGCCTGGCGGGTGCAGCAATGGCGCGCACAGGAGTATCGCGAGCATGAGTTCCGTGAGCATGAGGAGTGGGAGCGCCGCCACGAGTTCTACGGCCGGCCCTACGACCGCCCATACTAAGGACTCGGCAGGTGCCAGGGTGCCCCATCCTTTCACGGCTCTATCGTGGAAGGGTGGGGTCGTCTTTTGCGATGAGCAACGGTTCTACCTTATAAGATGAGTTCCACAGGTTCGTGCGGACTCGAGGAAAGGGCATTCCGGCCTTCGTCGATAAGGCCGACAAAGAACGGGCCTCCGTCCCCTATCTCAACCTACAGTGGCGTGTAGTACATGGCTTCCGGCGTCGCACAGGCCAGGCAAAGCCGCTCGCCTTCGCGCTCCAGGAAGCGATCGAAATTGATGCCCTCGCCGCACCGCGCACACAGGGTACGTACGCCCTTATACCCGGGAAACTCGCTCGGCGCAAGGGGCACGCGCACCCATTGTTCCCCGAAGAGCTCCGCATCGGGCAGCTCGCGGTAGGCGCGCATCTGTTGCTCGTTCTTCGGCAAATCGGGGTAGCACTCGCGGGCGCGCTCCTTGGAGCTCTCGAGTGCCGCCACCCGCAGGCCGCGGTAGGCATCTTCGCCCAGCTTCGCGTCCAGATCGACAAAGGTGGCCGCCATCTTGCCCCAATCGCGCAGCTTCAGGGCGCGTTTGCCCACGCGGGCGCCGGTAACCACACCGATGGCGTCGGTTGCACAACGGTCGATCTCTACAAACACCACCGGACGCTTGCGATCGGGATTGGGCTCGCCATTCGGGAGCAGCTTCTTGCGGGGTTCGTGGATGCCCAACCGCCGCAACGCGAGCATGGCCATGCGTACACCCAAAATTTGGCCGGCACACAGATGACCGTGCGCCCGCTCGGCCTCCCCGAGCAGATCGTTCAGTTCCGCATCTGGGGCGCTTGGCTCCGCCTGCCGCGCTTCCTGTAGCTGTGTCGCCCTTGCTTGCTCCGTCGCCGGGCTTTCCACTTCCGGCTCGGATATCACGTGCTCTGCGATGACCATGCCCTGATGCTACGCGCCTGCATCCAAACCGGCATGGCCGATAGCGCATTCGCCGGACGGCAATGGTGGCAAACCGGCGTCATCTACCAGATTTATCCACGCTCGTTTCAGGACACGAATGGCGACGGCATCGGCGACCTCGAGGGGATTATTGCCCGGCTTGATTACCTCGTTTCGCTCGGGATTGACGCCATCTGGATCTCGCCGATCTATTCTTCACCGATGGCCGACTTCGGCTATGATGTGGCCGATTACACCGGCATCGATCCGCTCTTCGGCACGCTTGCCGACTTCGACGCCGTCGTTGCGGCGGCGCATGGAAGGGGCATGCGGGTGATCCTGGATTTTGTGCCCAATCACAGCTCCGACCGGCACCCGTGGTTTTTGGAGTCACGCGGCTCGCGCACGAACGCAAAGCGCGATTGGTACCTGTGGCGCGATCCTGGGTCGCCGACCGGTCCCACTGACCCACGGCCTGCGAGCGAGCGGTATCCCAACAACTGGACTTCGCACTTCGGTGGCCCCAGCTGGGCGTGGGATGAGGCCACGCAGCAGTTCTACCTGCACTCGTTCCTGAAGCAGCAGCCCGACCTAAACTGGCGCAACCCCGATCTGCGCGCCGCCATGTTCGCTGCGATGCGTTTTTGGCTAGATCGCGGCGTTGATGGCTTCCGTATGGATGTGCTTTGGCTGCTGGTCAAAGACGAGCAATTCCGCGACAATCCGCCGAATCCCGAGTACAACGCCGGCATGCACGACCACGCGGGGACGCTGCACCTCTACAACGCCGATCAACCGGAAACCCACGCCATTGTTGGCGAAATGCGCGCGCTCCTGGACAGCTACGGGCCGACGCTGCCCGAGGGTGGCAAGGGGCAGGGCACCGGTCCGGTCTCGCATCGTGTGCTGATCGGCGAAATCTATCTGCCCCTGCCGGACCTGGTGCGCTACTACCTGGGTGTCGCACCGCAGACTGGTGGCATCGGGGGCGGCGCGTCGGAAACTGCCGCTTTGCGAGGGGCGAACCTGCCCTTTAACTTCCATCTGATCCAGACCGCATGGAACGCGAGCGCCATCGCCGATATCGTCCGCACCTATGAGGCGCTGCTGCCTCCGGGTGCGTGGCCGAATTACGTACTCGGGAACCATGATCAATCGCGATTGGCCACGCGCATCGGGTCTTTGCAGGCGCGCGCTGCGGCCATGCTGCTGCTGACCTTGCGTGGGACGCCGACGCTGTATTACGGCGATGAGCTCGGCATGCGGGATGTGCTCATTGCGCCTGATCAGGTGCAGGACCCCGCCGAGAAGAATGAGCCCGGCAAAGGCCGCGGCCGCGACCCGGAGCGCTCGCCCATGCTCTGGGTCGATGCGCCCAATGCCGGCTTCGCCCCGCCAGGAGCGAAACCGTGGTTGCCGCTTGAAGCCGACTGGCCGACGGAAAATGCCGCCGCGCAGCATGCCCGCCCACGGTCCATGCTGAACCTGCACCGGCAGCTAATTCGCCTGCGCCGCGCGCATCCCGCCCTGTACAGCGGGCGCCTTGAGGATGTGAGGGCGGAAGGCGATCTGCTGCGTTTTCGGCGCGATGACGGGCACGCGCAGTTCTTGATCTTGCTGAATCTCGGCACCGAACCCGTCCAAACCTACTGCCCGCCAGGACATATCGTGCTGACTACGTTGCTTGATGGCGAAGGCGCTGCAATCGCCGGAAACACGACGGTCGAGGCCGGCGAAGGCCTGCTGATCACGCTGGATTCGGCGGACGAAGGAACCAACGCTTCCGCCGTAGCGTAGTGAATGCGTACTGGACGCATGAACACCGTGACCTGCCGCATCACATGGGACGGACAAACCTTGGGCCCTAAACAGACGCGGACATATCCCAATACCTTTGTTCCGGCGATCTCGTTCCCAGCGAGGAGTAAGGGCGGCATGGGCTGCGCTCGGGACGCTGATGGTTTGTATTTATCAGAAATGAGAAGTCCCCAGCCATGGCCGGGGACTTCTCGTTCCAACAAAGCCTAGCTGCCTACGCCAACCGGCTCGGGTGTTTGCGCGCCATTGGCGGCGGGGGCACCCTTCGGGCCGCCCTCGGCGCCGGGCTTGCGAATGTCGATGCCGCCCTTGAAGAACGCGCCGTCTTCGATCGAGATGCGCGCCGCGATGACATCGCCGGTCAACGAACCTTCGCTGCGGATGTCTACACGGTCCGATGCCTGGCAGTTGCCGCGCACCTTACCTAGGACCACGATCTCGCGTGCTGAGATGTTCGCCGCCACCTGGCCGTTGCGCCCAATCGTCACACGGTTGCCGGGCAGGGTGATCGCACCCTCGACCTTGCCGTCGATGTATAGAGACTCTGAGCCGGAAAGCTCACCTTTGACTACCAGGCTTTTGCCAATGGTGGCCTGCTCCCCGGAGGCAATCGCACCCGGAGCGCCTGCCGCTGTTGGCCGCGGCGTTTCAAAAGCTGCACCGGTGCTGGTTGCCGGGGTGCTCGGCCGTACGGGCTCGGGGGTTGAGGGTGTTTGATTGCCAGCTTGATTCGGTTTCCACATATCTTGTTGCTCCCTTCCTCATCGGAGGATCTGCCGCCGAACCCGGCCGCCACGCGTTGCGTGTTATCACGACTCGTCTGTCCGCGCTCTGTTCACGATACTACTTTGTCAACATCTGCGGTCCTGTGAAGTTCGTCGCGGATACGCACCGAGTTGGTAACACGTTCCGGGGCCTTTTTGTGTTTATCCGGCTGCTACTCCCCGTCACTCCTCTTCGCTTTCACCCTCCTCAATCAACGAACTGGTTCCAGTGACATCAAAGGTTACCGAGGGTCCACCGGTGAGCGCAAGGGTCGCGCGCATCGGCGTCCGTTGCCACTGGACGGGCGTGCAAACAGGGTGGGTGGGCTTATCCAGAGGCCAATTGGCAAGCACATGCTGCGCGACCGCCTTGTGGTTGCCAAGCTCCGCGACGACGGCCATCACGCCGCCTTTTAACGTCGGCACCAGGCCGCAATAGGCGGCGTAGTCGCGGAACCAGGCGACCTCGGAAACCTGGGCGTCGAACGCGGGCAGGTGCAACGGGCTGATGTGACCGCTGGTACGATCGACCTGCAGCCACGGTCCCGGCTGCCACGTCCAGCGCGAGGGTTCGCTCGGCAGGGAATCGTTAATGTGGATGGCTCGCCGAATGACAAAGGTGCGATCCGTGACCTCGTGCAGTTCCCCGACCGTCCATTCGCGTGGTTTGTCGTCGACCACGAGGGGACGAATGCGCAGGGTGGTGGCCTCCTCGCTCTTGTTGTCCGGTGTGGCTTCCGGAGGTGTGTACGGCACCTTGCGATAGGGGCCCAGCGTGACAAAGTGCATCTTGGCTGCGGAAACAGGCGTTGGCCACAGCGCGGCACACGCGAAGAGCAACAGCACTACCGCAGATCGAAGATAGCCCATGCGCCGACAGTAGCAGCGGCGCGCCGTGCAGCCGATAGCCCTTTCGTGGGTCCGCCATCCCACTTCTGGTCTTGGTCGAGAGTGCCTCACACTCAGGTGCCATGGCGCGGGCACGCAGCAAGGCGAGCTGCCACACCACGACGATAACGAGCCCGGTCCATGAGTCGCCTACGCCGAGGTGCCTACTCCTCGCCGGCCCCGGGATGTCCGGCCAGCCGTTCCGGCATATCCGCAAGCACATAGGTCATTACGGCCAGTGACGCCACGTTTTTGCGGAACATCTCCGGATCGACCTTGTCGAGCGTGTCCGCTTCCGTGTGGTGCCAGTCGAAATAGTGTGCGCCGGTGGTCATCTCCCCCAGTCCGGGAACGCCCGCACCCATCAGCGGTGCGATATCGGAGCCGCCACCGCCGGCACGCATCGTGGCAGCGCCCACGGGTGTCAGCAATGTCCCAATCTGCTGCAGCAGGACGAGGGAGTGCTGCTCGGCCGCGCTGAGTTCTGGAGCAGGAGCCGACCCGTTCGGCGTTGCCCGCCGCGAACGGCCACCGGCGCCATACCCATAGCCGACCGGCTGCTCCGCGCCGCCGTCCATCTCGATTGCGGCCACGTGATCCCCAACCTTCGATCCGAGCCCGGCGAGGTACGCCTTTCCGCCCGCACCGCCATTCTCTTCGTTGACCCAAAACACGACACGGATTGTGCGTTGCGGTTTTAAGCCGATCTTATGAATTAGCGAAACCGCCGCAAGCGCGGCCGTGATGCCGGAGCCATCGTCCTGCGCTCCCTGGCCGACATCCCAGGAATCGATGTGTCCGCCCACCTCGACGATCTGCTCAGGATGTTCCGAGCCGGGGATATCGCCATAGATGTTGAAGCTGGGCGCATCGGGCTCCTGGTGCGCCGCCATCTCCAGGTGAACGCGCACCGGCCCCTGCGCGGCCAGGCGTTTCAGCAGCAAGGCGTCCTCAATCGACACCGCCGCCGCCGGTATCTTCGGCAGATCGGGCTGCTTCGGGTCATAGACCGTCGTGCCGGTGTGCGGTGTTTGCATCGCCAGCGGCGTCACAGAACGCACGAGGACGGCCACGGCTCCGAGCGCGGCAGCGCGCGAAGGACCCGCCGTGCGGTACATCACCGTTTGCCCGTAACCTTTGTACACCTCGTTGAATACGACGATTTTACCCTCTACACCGGCGCGCCCGAGCGTATCGAGTGTCGCAAAATCGGGCACAACGACGATCTCGGCCGTGAGGCCACCCGGCGCGGTACCAACGCTCATGCCCAGCCCCAGCATGTGCAGCGGCTTGGCAACGGGAGCCACAAGAGCGGCTGACTCCGCCCCGCGTACCCAGTGTGGCACCATCACGGGCTGCATGGTAACGTTCTCGAGGCCCGCTTGCCGCATGGCTTCCGCCGCCCAGGCGGTGGCGCGGGTGAGGGGTTCCGACCCGGACAGCCGTTTGCCGATGTGGTCGCAAAGGTATTGGAGGCGGCCGTACCCTTCGGTGTCGGCCTCGGCGGCGGCAATCAGCCGGTCCGCCGTGCCGCGGTAGCGGGAGGCGAGCGATTTTTGGGCAGTGCTTTGCGGCACAGCTTGCTGGGCACCGCACTGCTGCGCAGCGAGGATGGGCACAAAGAACAGGGCCAAGGCGGAAGGGCGGCGAATCCGGGCCAAAGGGTACCTCTTAGGGCTGCTGGGATGGGACAAGCATAGCCGACTGTTTGGGTGCTGCGAGCTCTCCCGCAAATTTTCTATGTTTGTACATGAGTACGAAGGAGCGAGGCGAAATGAAGCGGAAGCCTACCGCATACTCCTGTCGCCGCCGCGGGCCGGGACGCCTTCCCAAACCGGCGGCCTTCGGATACACTTGCAGATGGTGCGTGATCCTTCCGCAGCTTCTGTGCGCCCATACATAGGCAGCGGAGTCAGGGATGCGTGCCCGTCCGTAATAGTAGAACGTAGGCCTCAACGGGTAAGGATTAACACAACAAAAGCCGAGCAGAATGCACGGCTTCCAAGGAGAGCGTTTGTCGAAGGAAGATGCAATTGAGGTGATGGCAACGGTCGTCGAGATCCTGCCGAATGCGTTATTCAAGGTGGAGCTTGAGAACAAGCACCAGGTGCTCGCTCATGTTTCCGGCCGCATGCGCAAGAACTTCATTCGCATTCTCACCGGCGATCGCGTTGCCATTGAACTAAGCCCGTACGATCTCAACCGCGGGCGCATTGTGTATCGCTACAAGTAGTAAAGCAGTTGTCCGTTGTCCGGAAATGCGGTTAGGTCTGACAACTCTCAACTAAGAACTGACAACACGTTTTTGGAGTTTCTATGAAGGTTCGTGCTTCTGTAAAACCGATTTGCGATAAGTGCAAGGTGATTCACCGCAAAGGTGTCGTGCGCGTCATCTGCTCGGCGAGCGCCAAGCACAAGCAAAGACAGGGGTAAGGCCACAGGGATTCGGGAAGCAGCATTTTCGCTGCGCTGCGAACCCCTGATGCCTGAATCCTGCCTCTATGCGGCCCCACCGGGCGAGTTCGCCGAATTTTAGGCGTGCGATGAACCCGGAGGAGACAAGAGCCATTTGCAACGGCGATGGCCAGGTCAGCCGCTCCACCCACCGCCCCGCTTTCCGGCAAAGACCGGCAGAGCCTAACCGAAAGGCATCTTCTATGGCCCGTATCGCTGGCGTCGACATCCCTGGCAACAAGCAGGCTCGCATCGCCCTTACCTACATCTATGGCATCGGAAACCCCCGGGCGATGTCCATTCTCACCAAGGCCGGCATCGATCCGTATGTCAAGCTGGCGACCCTGGATGAGGATCAGCTCAACAAAATTCGTGGCGTGATCGAGCAGGAAGGCGGCATTGAAGGCGACCTTCGCAAGGAAGTCTCGCTGAACATCAAGCGCCTGATTGAGATCCAGAGCTTCCGCGGTTTGCGCCATCGCCGCAACCTGCCCGTTCGCGGCCAGCGCACGCATACCAACGCCCGTACCCGCAAAGGCCCCCGCAAGGGTACCGTTGCCGGCAAAAAGAAAGTGACTAAGTAGACCATGGCAAAGACCGCACAGAAAACGGCCGGCGCCAAGTCCGGCAAGGGCAAGAAGTTCAAGAAGCGGGAACGGAAGAATGTTCCATTTGGGTTGGTTTTCATTCAGGCCAGCTTCAACAACACCATCGTGACCATCACGGACCCGAGCGGCAATACGCTCAGCTGGAAGAGTTCGGGCTCACTTGGCTTCCGCGGCTCGCGCAAAGGCACTCCCTTTGCGGCGCAGCAGGCGGCCGTCAACGCTGCCAACGCCGCCCGTGACAATGGGGTCCGCTCCGTCGACGTGCGCGTCTCCGGTCCCGGTTCAGGCCGTGAAAGCGCCATCCGTGCGCTAGCCGCCGCGGGCATCGATGTGCGTTCGATCCGGGACGTCACGCCAATGCCGCACAACGGCTGCCGCCCGCCGAAACGCCGCAGGGTATAAGAAGCAGGGAACAGTGGTTAAGGAAAAGGGATTGGTGGTTTAGGTGCTGGTCTCTTTCCTGATCCCTGTGCTCTCATTCCTAGTTTTGGATCGGGAACCGAAGCGCTGCCCGCGTGTAAACCGATCGACAACCGAAGTTTGGAGAAGGTAATGGCTCGTTATACAGGACCCGTCTGCCGCATGTGCCGCAGAGATGGTGTCAAGCTTTTTCTTAAAGGCCCCAAGTGCTTCACCGACAAATGCCCCGTCGAAAAGCGGAACTTTCCCCCAGGTCAGCATGGGCAGTCTAAAAAGGTGAAAAAGGTTGTGGGCTACGGCCTGCAACTGCGCGAGAAGCAGAAGGCCAAGCGCATTTATTTCACCCTGGAAACGCAGTTCCGCGCCTACTACGAGGTTGCGGCCAACAAAACCGGCGTCACTGGCGATCTGCTCTTGCAGCAGCTGGAAACGCGTCTCGACAACGTGTGCTACCGGCTCGGCTTTGCCATCTCGCGGCGGCAGGCACGGCAGGTGGTGCGTCACGGCCACGTGCAGGTAAACGGCCGCAAGGTCAACATCCCCAGCTACCAGTGCAAGATTGGCGATGTGGTTGCGATTCGCGAAGGCTCGAAGTCGCTCACGCTGCTGGAGTCCGCGAAAGACTTCATCTCCGGTCAAAGCCGCGTGCGCTGGATCGATGCCAACCCTGACCAGCTGTCCGGCAAGCTCATTGCTTTACCGCAGCGCGAAGATATCCAGTTGCCGGTCAACGAGCAGCAGATCGTCGAACTGTACTCGAAGTAAAAGGAAAGCTTTTAGCCGGTGGCTTTTAGCTTCTAGTCAGGCCTGGTTGCCCATGTGTGGGTTGGCCTTTCTGATGCTAGGAGCTAAAAGCCAGCAGCTAAAAGCTGCTCTTCACAAGCGAACACCTAACCGCACCACCGTTTAGCCTGCGCAAAATGCTTCGTGCCGGCGACGAAGAAAGGAACACCCATGCTTTGGAGAGGTTTTCAAAAACCCAAGCGTCTTGCTGTCGAGCAGGAGTCTCTTACCAACAACTTCGGCAAGTTCTCTGCGCAGCCATTTGAGCGCGGCTTCGGTACCACCATCGGGAACGCTCTGCGCCGCACGTTGCTGAGCTCCATCGAAGGCGCAGCTGTTACCGCGGTAAAAGTCGAAGGTGTGCTCCATGAGTTTCAGTCGATCACCGGTGTGGTCGAGGATGCCACCGACATCATCCTCAATCTGAAGCAGATCCCCTTCAAGCTGCATGGGGATGGCCCCAAGGCGCTGTATCTGCATGTGGACCAACCCGGAACGGTGACCTCGGGCATGATCGAAGCCGATGGCGATGTTGAGATCCTCGATCCGAACGTGTACATCTGCACGGTCTCTGAAGGCGGACGCATCGACATGGAGATGCGCCTCAAACGCGGCCGTGGCTATGTTTCGGCGGACAAGAATTTCGATGGCGATCTCGGCCTTGGCTTCATTCCGATCGACTCGGTTCATTCGCCGGTACGCAAGGTGAACTTCATCGTGGAAGCTGCGCGTCTCGGTCAGATTACCGACTATGACAAGCTGACATTGGAGATTTGGACCAACGGGACGGTACTGCCGGCAGATGCTCTCGGTCTCTCGGCGAAGCTGCTCAAAGATCACATGACCATCTTCATCAACTTCGAGGAGGAGATGGAGGCCGGTGGGCACGGGGACCATGATGGGCCGGCGATCCGCAACGAAAATCTCAACCGCTCGGTCGAAGAGCTTGAGCTCTCCGTGCGCAGCTACAACTGCCTGAAGAATGCCAATATCGCGACCATCGGCGAATTAATTCAGAAGACCGAAGCCGAGATGTTGAAGACCAAGAACTTCGGACGCAAGAGCCTGAACGAGATCAAAGAGATGCTGGCACAGATGGGCCTCTCGCTCGGGATGAAGATTGACGAAAACGGCAACCCTGTCCCGGGTCCAACCTCAGTTCTGCCGGCAGCAGCGCTCTCGCAAAGTTACGGCGCCTTTGATGACGACGACGACGAGGATGATCTCGACGACGAGGACTTGGACCTCGTGTCGGAGCAAGAAACCTTTTAACGGCAGGGAGTAGCAATTGTTGGCGATTGTGGCCAAAGTAGGCGTGCTGTTTCTTGCTTATCTTCCTGCAGCGCAGCGGAGGGATCTGTGTCCCTCCGCTGCTGCATCTATCAATTCCCCGAAGTACACCGGTTGACAGGCTGAGCCTGGACCGAAGGAGACGAAGCATGCGCCATCGCAAGGGCGGATTTAAACTCGGTAGAAACACAAGTCACAGAAGGGCGCTGCTTCGCAACCTTGTCACCAGCGTTATTTTGAACGATCGCATTCAGACGACCATCACCAAATGCAAGGCATCCCGTCCGCTCGTTGAAAAGATGGTGACGCTGGGCAAAAATGGCAGCGTGCATGCGCGTCGCCAGGCGCTGGCATACCTGATGACCCCGGAGTCGGTGGATCGTCTGTTCACCACAGTGGCTCCTCGTTACGCTGAGCGCAATGGCGGCTACACGCGCATTGTGCGTATCGGTCAACGGCAGGGCGACAGCGCCGAGATGGCGTATATCGAGTTGCTCGGGGCAGAGCAGGCGTTGAGCGAAAAGGCGCAGAAGCGTGCAGAGATTCGCGAGAAGCGTCGTGAAGAGTTGCAGAAGCAACTGGAAGAGCAGAACGCAAGTGAAGGGGCCGGCGAGCCGAACCCTGAAGCGTAAGTTTGCCGACGAGGTTGCTTCAAGTGAAAGATGGAAAAGGCACTCCTATTGGGAGTGCCTTTTTCATGCAGCAAGGCCCACACTGCCAAAGCGCAGTACATAAAGTCGCAGTGCATGTCGTTCTCCTGAGCGAAACGAAGGACCTCGGTGTTCATCCTAAGCACCCTGACCTTGAAGGAATACAGAGGTCCTTCGCTGCGCTCAGGATGACAACGCTATATGCCGTCCGGATGAGGCTCTTGGCGATAGGCGCTTGTCGTCAAGCCTTAAGGGCTAATCCTTGCGGATGACCTTGCCATCCTTCATCACAAAGCTTGGATCTTTCAGTACGGAGATCTTTTCGAGGGGATTGCCGGGAACGGCGATGACGTCGGCGTTAAAACCCGGCTTGAGTTGCCCGATTTCGTCAGGCCAATCGAGCAGTTTGGCGCCGTTGAGCAAGCCGGCGCGGAGCGTGTCGGCGGGGCTCATACCGTACTGCACCATGAGTTCGTATTCGCGAGCCTGGGTGCCGTGCGGGAAGGGACCCACGTCGGAGCCAACCGCGAACGGAACGCCGGCGGCCATCTGCTTCTTGAACTCGGCGGCGTGGAAGGCCTGCATCGTGTGTTCGTTTTCGGCGCCGGCCTGCCCGGCAGCGTGGGCGGCGAAGTATTCGGCGATGGCAAAGGTGGGCACCGCATAAATCTGCTTCTCGCGCATCATCCGCATCGTTTCCTGCGAAAGCGCATAACCGTGGTCGATGCTGACAACGCCGGCTGCGACCGCGTAGGCTGCGCCGGGTTCGCCTGTGCAATGGACGGCCACGCGAGAGCCGATCCGCTTGGCTTCGGTGACGGCAGCGGCCAGTTGCGCTTCGGTGTACTGATACGGCGTGGTAAAGGTGTTGCCCGTGAGATGATCGCGGCCGGTTTCGTAGATTTTGGTGAAGTCGGCGCCCTCCTTGTGCTGCTCGCGCATGGCAGCGACGAGTTCGTCGGCGGAGTTGGCGCGATCGGCATTGGAAAGCAGGTGCTGCTCTGGGTTGCGGCCGTTATTGTCTTCGTGACCGCCATTGATGTCGATGGCATTGCAGCTGACGCGCAGGCGCGGGCCGGGGATGAGCCCCTTATTAATTGCATTGCGGACCGCGACATCGGCGCAACCGGCGCCTTCGGTGCCCATATCGCGCTCGGCAGTGAAGCCGGCGAGTAGATCGGTTTTTGCGGCATCGGCAGCGATAAGCGTGCGCTCCGGGACGGATTCGTTGACCGTCTGGAAAGCCTCATCGCCGACATGAAGAAAGAGATGGACGTGCGCGTCGATCAGGCCGGGCATCACGGTGGTCTGGCCGAGATCGATCTGCTGCGCGCCTGCAGGGTGGCTTACCTGCGGACCCACCTCGCGGATGTGCGTGCCCTCGATGAGGATTTCGCCCGGGGTGATGAGCCGGCCCGCAGCGACATCGAGCAGGTGCGCGGCATGCAAGACGGTGAGTTTCGGCGCGGCTTGTTGCGCGGGAGCCTGTAGGGCAAAGCCGGCGAGGGTAAATGGAAGCACAAAGGGAAGCAGACCACGCCATGGGGTGGAATATATGTTTTTGCGAGACACGTGGGATCCTCTTGTCGTCTTGGGGGAGATTACCTCACCTCCGCATCGAACACGCCCGTTTCCACCGTCTTGTCGTGCTTCATTTGAATGAAGATCCGGTAACGGCCACGAGACGGAAAGCCATACGGAAACTCGACGATCGGATCGAGCGGTTCTGAAGTTTCAGCCGGCATGCGACCCTCGGCCGGACCTGTCTTCGTAGCCGGGGAGCTATTCGTGTCGGACATGGCCATTATGCCGCCTGCATCGGTGCCGGCGTTGGCGAGCATCATGGCAGGCATCGCCGCGGAGCCGTCCGGGTGGGTGTGCGCGAAGACGGTGCCGTCCGTCTTCACAAAGGCGGCATGGCCTGCCATGCCGAGATAGGGCTGCATGCCAGTGGCAGGCTCGCCGGCTGGATCGAGCAGGCGAAAGCGGAAGAGCTCGGCGGTGTTCGCGGTGAGGGAGCCGGGACGGTCCCAAACCATGGTGTACCCGTCGGGTAGCTTGTATGTGGTGCCGAGCGCGCCGCGGCTGAGGGGGGCCGGCGAGGCTGCGGCATCTTCGGCATCGAGCGCGGCACCGGAGGCGTTAGCGGGTACGTTCAGCGTGGCGGTGAGGGTCTCGGGGAAGCCGCTGCGATGGACAATGTCGCCGTAAAGGCGATAGGTGCCGGGCGGCATGGTGGGCAGGGTGGAGCGCAACTCGCCGGGACCGGTGAGCGCAGGATGCAGATGGAAGGCGGCATCCATCTCCGGCCAGCGGATCGCGTACAGGTGCATGAGGTGGCCGTGGTCGGGCAGGAGATCGGCATTGGAGCGGCTGTGGCCTGCCTCGTCGGGCAGGCCGCGGTCGATGTGCAGGGTGAGCGTGTCCCCGGTCAGCAAGGGATGCAGGGCGAGCGGTTGGTAGATGTCGGCGCCGTAATCGGCTGCTTCCACATTCCACCAATGATCGCCACCCCAAACGGCCAGGGCAAGAACGCCAAGCGTGGCGGCGCTGGCGAGAAGGGCACGGCGGCGGCGGTCAGTGCCAGGCACGACCCCCGGGGCCAGGCGGGCCTCGCGAACCGCGCCGTAGATGATGCCCGTCATGCCGAAGACCAGCACAAGACCAAGCATTGCCAGGATGAGTCCCAAGGGCCGCTGCATACGCAAAACCGTGAGCGCCAGTGCCGGGACAGGGACGCTCGCGGTCGCTGGACCGCCGGCGCCCTCGGCATGCAGGCGGACCTGCCAGGAACCCGACGCCATCAACCAGACCGAACCGGTAAAGAAGGTAGAGTCGCCAGGGGCCGGCTTCATGACGTCCGGCGTGGGTGGATGTTTGGAGGCTTCGCCGGTGAGCGGTATCGGGGTGAGATCTAGAGAACTTACGGGCGCCCCGACGGAGCGTACCTCGACCGTGGCGACCCCGGGAACGACGGTGGGCGGGCGCACGGTGATGAAGAATTTGTAGGGCCCCGCGGTGATCTGCTCGAAGACGTCTTTGGAGCCCACGTGGGCGTGGGCCGGGGTGTTGATGACAGCGATGAGGAGGAAAAGGAGTGTTGCCGTGCGGGAAAAGAGTCGTCTACTGCGTGGACGAGGACCCCACCCATGCACGACGGAGTCGTGAACAAATGGAGGGTTCGGCGTCAGCGGCATGGGGGAACTGCAGGTCTCTCCACTACGCGCTGTGCGCTTCGGTCGAGATGACGGGTTCTTGCCGGAAGAAAGATGAGCAGATGCAATGGTCATCGTTGCACCTTCCGCATCCAGCGACCAAAGCCAAGGCCGATCCAGGTGGAGATTGCGGCGTAGAGCGCAGCGCGAAGCAGGCCGAATGCAAGCGGGAGGCCGTGGTCGGGGCGGAACCATAGCCGCGCGCGGTCGTAACCGTTAGCCGTGGCGTTGTAGTCGAAGTACATGGTGCCGAAGAAGCGGTTTTCGCTTGCCTTCGAGAGAAGAAATGTAGCGAAGGGCCACTCCACCGCAAACAACACGGCGACGAAGACGAGCCCGGAAGCGAGCGCGATCTTCCATGGCTTCCAGTGGCGTGTGCGCTGCCAGAGCAGGTCCAGCGCAAGGGCCGGCACAATAATCAGTGGCGGAAATTTGGCCGGAACCAGATGGGTGAGCGGATTGAACACGGGACCGAGTTTGGGCTGCGCCGGAAAGAGCGGAAAGATGAGGATTTCAAGGATGAGCGTAAGGGTATAGACAGCGGCGGTCGTCGTCGCCGCCCAGCGGTAGCGCGATGCCTGCGAAAAGGTTGCAAACAGCACGGGCAGCGCAATGGCCATGGCGATGTAGGCGAGCGCCTGGTGCAGCACCACGTCCCAGGTGTACTCCTGCAGGAAGAACATCTGCCCGCCGATGGCTAGACCGCCAAGATAGAGAAAGAGCCGCTGCAGCGTGCTGAAGTTTGAGGCACCGGCTTCGGCCGCGCGGTTCATCGCAGCCAGGATGAGAAACAGCATGCCGAAGCTGACAGCGCGAATGCCCAGGATGAGCAGCGTGTGTGGCGGCGAGACGATTTTGACATCAAGCCCGTAGGCGTTGTGCCACCAGTTGTCAAAGGGCGCGGAGGTCAGCATGGCCACCCCGCCCCACCCGGCGAGAAAGACGCCCAGCGGTGCACGCAAACCGAAGACCGAAACCGAGGCGGCGCGCAGGGCGGGATCGCGGCTCGTTGTGGCTTGCGTGACCAGCCACAGCCCGACGATGCCGGCCAGCACGCCGCACAGATAGATCATCATGTGCGCGGGCGTCCAGAAACTGTCGCGACCGATGGAACGGTGCCAGGCGACATCCCACGAACCGCCGATGGTGGCCGAGGTGACGGCCGCCACACCGGTCCAGATGTACCAGGGCACGCGAGTGCTGGCTGTGTTTATGGAGGCGCGGGTGACCGTGGAAGGGAGTGCAGCGTCCAGAGCGGGATAGGTTGAACTCGACACGATGAGTCTCCTGCGAAGGTGTTTTCAGCCTACGCCGGAGATGGGACGAACCGCTATGACGATTGTCAGGAAAGTGGTGCGGGCCCCGGCGAGTGCGTGAAAACGCGCCGCACAGACTGCAGGTCTCTCCACTGCGCGGGACGGTGTGCTGTCCCGCTTCGGTCGAGAGGACAGTTCGTGCGGCCTACGTACAGTTGATCTCCCGGCACCCAAGCGCTGAGGGAGTGCAGAACACGGTGACTCCGCTTACGCGGCCGCCACCCGTTGCACCAGATTGTTCTGCTCCATACGCGATTCTGCGCCAATGGTCATGGCGTCGAGGACACCCGTGCCGAGCGCATAGCGAATCGCCTGGGATGGTTTTTCGCGCAGGTCGCCCTGGCCGAGGATCTTCATGCCGACGATGCCCACGCCCTTGGCGCGCATCTGTTGGATCACCGGAATAACCGTGGCCGGGTCGGCGTCCATGTGGGAGCCGATAGGGTTCAAGCGCACGAGATCGACCTCGACCCAGGGCGAGGCGGCCGCGGCTTTGAGCGCGGAAAGGCTATGGCATGAGACACCGTGGGCGCGGATGATGCCCTTGGCTTTCGCCTCGGACAGCACGTCCATCGCACCGCGGTAGCGTGTAGTCCAATCCGCTTCAGTCACGCAGTGGATGAGCACGATGTCGATCATGTCCACGCCGAGCTCACGGCGAAAGCGGTCGAGGTCCGCGCGCACGCCGGCAGGGTCGCGGGTGTCGGTCTTGGTGAGCACGGTGACCTTGTCACGCGGCAGGCCCTTGATGGCCTCGGCGACGTAGGGATGGCTGCCGTAAGAGTCGGCGGCATCAAAAAAGCGCAGGCCGTTGTCGTTGTAGCCGTCGCGCAGCAGCCGCGTGACAGGAGAGTCGCCAAGCCGCGTCTGATTGGATCGGCCGCCGCCCCCAATCGTGCCCGTACCCATGGCCAGCCGGCTGGTGCGGATGCCCGTGCGGCCGAGCACGACGTCGTCGCTTGCCTGAAACTTGGTCGGTAGCGGGGCGGGCTCGAGCAGCGCGGCGCGGGCTACAGCAGAATGCGCGAGCGAATGGGTCAGCAGGGCCGCGCCAAGTGTGCGGGATGTGCGGCTGAGAAACTCTCTTCTGAGCATGGGGCAAACTCCTTGCGCTTTACGATACGCCTTCCGCTGTGAGAGGTTCACGAACTGCAGGTCTCTCCGCTACGCTGCGCCGCGGTCGAGATGACAAGTACGAGGCGCACGCTGCGCCTAGTTGGACAGATGGTCCTCTAGCGCGGCCATGGCTGCCAGGTGACCGGCCATGCCATGCACGCCGCCGCCCGGCGGGGTGGAGGCACTGCAAAGGTAGAGGTTCGGCGCGGAGGTGCGGTAGGTGCGCAGCGTGGGGCGGGCGAGCAGGCCCGTGAGCGTCATGGCGCCCCCGGACACGTCACCACCGAGCAGATTGGGGTTCTGGGAGTTGAGGGCGGTGGCGTTCCAGCCGCGGCGGGCGAGCACCGTGTCGCGGAAGCCGGGAGCGAAGCGCTCGATCTGCGCATCGATAGCGGCGGTGCGGTCGACGTTTGACCCCGAGGGCACGTGGCAATAGGCCCAGGCGGTGTGCTGCGGTTTGCCCTCGGCGTTCAGCGGGGCGCGGGTGGGGTCGAAGAGGCTGGGCTGGACGAGCAGAACGAAGGGGCGGTCGTCTTCCGGGTTAGGAATGTGCCCGTAAAACGCGTCGTGCTCGGAAAGAGCGATCTCGGCGAGCGTGCCCCCGAGATGGACCGTGGCGGCACGCTTGCAGTCGGCGGCGCGCCACGGAATGGGCTCGGCAAGCGCGTAGTCGACCTTGAACATGCCGGGGCCGCGGCGAAAGTGGGCCAACCGGGTATGAAAGGCGGGCGTGAGTGCATCGCCGGCGATGGTGCCGAGCGCGCGGGCGGAGGTGTCGAAGAGCGTGGCGTCAGCATCGGCGAGGTCGCGCAGGTGATGGATGGGAACCCCTGTGATGATCTTGCCGCCAAGGTCGTGCAGGTAAGCGGCAAGGGCATCGACGAGCGCCTGCGCGCCGCCCGCGACAATGGGCCAACCCGTGGTGTGGCCGGCCGCGGCGAGCACCAGCCCGGTTGCGGAAGAAACAATGCGCGTGAGCGGCAACACCGAATGCGCCGCACAGCCGGCGAACAACGCGCGGGCAGGCTCGCCCTGGAAGACGGCTTCCGCAAGCCCTTTCGCCGGCCAAACAGCAGCGGCCCCGAAGGTGGCCATGGCCACAGGATTGGATGGGATGCGGAGGAGGGGCTGCGTGAAGTCGGCGACAAGGGCTTCCCAGTCGCGGACGGAGCTGGCAAAGAGCGTGCGCCAGGCGTGGGCGTCGTGGGCGCTGCCGGCTTCGGCAAACTGCGCCGCGGTGCGGTCGAGCGAGTGTTCGAGCATCACCGCGGTGCCGTCGTCGAGCGGATGAGCCAAAGGGGCATCGGGCTCAATCCAGCGCAGGCCGTAGTGGGCTAGCGGCAGAGTCTTGAAGAAGGGCGAGGCGATGCCAAGGGGGTAGCAGGACGAGCCCACATCATGACGGAAGCCGGGCAGGGTGAGCTCAGCCGTCGAACAAGCACCGCCGATGCCGTCATTGCGCTCGAAGACGGAGACAGCAACGCCGCGCTGCGCCAGCGTGATGGCGGCGGCAAGCCCGTTGGGACCGGAGCCGATAATGTTGGCTGTGCGAAGGGGCATACCGTGTTCGATGCGGCCGCGCTGCTGTACGCGTGGGAGGCGCATCCAACCTCAGGTTCGACGCGTTTAGCGCGAGTGTCAGAAGTGGTGAGGTTGCTTCATGGATCAGGCTTTGAGTGAGCAGAATGAGCGGTTGCCGTTGCTGGAAGCATCGGCTCTGAACCCGGACCAGCGTGAGTTGTATGAACGCCTTGAAAGCGGCATGCTCGCGTGGGCAAAAGCTTCGGGCTTCGCCGCGGAAGGGCCGGAAGGAACACTGCTTGGGCCGTTCAACGCCCTGCTGTACAGCCCGGAGTTGGGCGCGGCGCAGCTGAATTACTTGAAGACGGAACGCGATGCTACAGCGCTCGATGCGCGCGTGCGGGAGGTCGTCATTTTGACCGTGGGCGCGGCGTTCGACTCGAAGTATGAGCTTTATGCGCACCGGGCGGTCGCCACAAAAACCGGTCTTGCCGCAGCGGATATCGACGCGCTGGTGGGGGGTGCGGAGCCTGCGTTGCTGCGACCCGAGGAGCTCACGGCCTACCGTTTTGCGCGGGCGATGGCGGTGGACCATCGGGTTTCGCCGGAGTTGTATGCCGAGGCGAAGACGGCCTTCGGCCACAAAGGATTGGTCGACATGCTGCATCTGGTGGGCTTGTATATGACGACCGCGGTGATGTTGAATGCCTTTGAAGTGCCGGTGCCGGCGTAGGCATAGTAACGACCGGGTGTCACGTTCTTTGTCGATTGGACAAAGAACGTGTGCTTTCTTTGGAGCACCGTACAGTTCGACATCGCGATAGCCGCAATGCGGCGCAAGGGACGATCCCACCCTCAACGAGGGAAGCGCGGAGAATGCGGGCACCCGGTTCGTCGCGATAGAAAGTCTATTCCGTCCAGCGAATGCGGACAGCTTTCTTGCCAAGTCGCAGCGTGGGCGATGCGCCCAAGGCGTCGCGGGTAAGTGTGTGCGCGCTGGATTTACCTCCGTTTACACTCACCGCGTTCTCTTTGAGTTTGCGTTGCGCTTCGCCTGTCGAGGCTGCCAAGCCTGCGAGCACCAGCAGCTTCGGCAAGCGAATCATGCCCTCTGCAAGTAAACCTTCCGCGCTCTTAGGAACAACCACCTCGGGCACGTCCTCCGCAACCCCTTTCTGTTGAAAGTGCGTCGCCCAACCCTCGGCCGCTGCATCGGCTTCGGCCGCGGAATGGAAGCTGGTGGTGATGGTGTGCGCGAGAGTTTTTTTTGCCTGCATGGGGTGCAGCGCGCCGCCGGCGACCTCCGTCTGCATGCGGTCGATCTCGCGCTGCGAGAGGTCGGTGAGGAAGATCCAGTAGCGCCACATCAGCTCATCGCTGATCGACATCAGCTTGCCGTACATGCTCGGCGCGGGCTCGTTGATGCCGATGGCATTGCCGAGCGACTTGGACATCTTTTGCACGCCGTCGAGGCCTTCGAGGATGGGCGTCATCAGTACGACCTGCGGCTTTTGCTCGAAGTGCTTTTGTAAGTCACGGCCACGCATGAGATTGAACTTCTGGTCCGTGCCGCCGAGCTCCACATCACACTCAAGTGCGACAGAGTCGTAGCCCTGGGCAATGGGATACATCAGCTCATGCAGCGCGATGGGCTGTTCATTGTTGAACCGTTTGCTGAAGTCCTCACGCTCCAGCATCTGCGAAACCGTAAACTGTGCCAGCAGCTTGACCAAATCGTAGTAGCCGAGTTTGTCGAGCCACTCGGAGTTGAAGCGGACCTCAGTCTTTTCCCTATCGAGAATTTTGAAGACCTGGTCTTGATACGTTTGCGCATTGGCGCTGATCTCTTCGCGCGAAAGCGGCTTGCGCGTTATGTTCTTGCCGGTCGGGTCGCCAATGAGGGCCGTGGAATCACCCACAAGGAAGATGACCTGATGGCCGAGGTCCTGAAAATGCTTGAGCTTGCGCATGAGCACCGTATGGCCGAGGTGCAGGTCGGGCGCGGTGGGATCGAAGCCGGCTTTAATGCGTAGCGGCACACCGGTGCGGCGTGAGGCCTCGAGCCGTGCGCGCAGGGCATCGGAAGCATTGTTCTCTGCGGCGGGAATGATCTCGGCAGCGCCTTTGGTGATGAGGTCAAGCTGGGCGTCGATCTCCGGAAAGGCAATGGACGCGGCGCTTGGAGCAAGGGAAGAGGCAGAGATTTTGGTAGTTTCTGGGAACATGGCGGCAGTTGCAGTATAGAAGGGAGAAGGGAAGAGTCGATGCCGGATCGCAAGCCGAAGCACGAAGCGGAACACGGGCCGCACGCCGCAAAGACCTGCACCGTGTGCGGGCGCACGATGGAATGGCGAAAGAGTTGGGCAAAAAACTGGGAGTCGGTGAAGTTCTGTTCAGACGGCTGCCGCAAGCGGCGCGTGGGTGCGGTGGATGCCCAGCTGGAGGCGAAGATCCTGGAGCTTCTCGGCGGACGTGGCGCAGGCAAGACGATCTGCCCAAGTGAGGCAGCGCGCGCCGTAGCCGGCACGGACGAGCGGGCCGCGTGGGAGCCGCTGATGGAACCGGCGCGGGCTGCGGCCCGCCGCCTGGTGGCGCAGGAGCGGATCGCCATCACCCAAGGCGGACAGGTGGTGGATGCATCAACGGCGAAGGGGCCGATCCGTCTACGCTTGCGATGAAGTCGATTTTTTGCCGAACGAGAGCTGGCGCAGCGTCTAGAAGGGCCTAGCGATATGCGAAATTTCTTTTCATCGTGGTGCACCTCTTTGTGTGCAATGGCTTCTAACGATGCATGGCTACAGCAAAGAAAACAGTGACGAAGAAATCCGCCAACACGAAGGCAGCCAGCAAGAAGTCTGCTGCGAAGAAGGCCCCTGTCAAGAAGACCGCGGGCAAGACCTCGGTGAAGAAGACAGCTGCCAAGAAGGCGGGGGCGAAGGGCAGTAGCAGCAGTGTCAAAAAGGCTGTGAAGACCTCGCCGGCAACCGCGAAAAAAACGGGGGTGAAACGCACCAACGTGACCCAGTATGAGCAGAAGAAGACGGCTGGCGGCAAGACGGCACGCAAGAAGATGGCCCCCAAGCAGGCGCAGCAGAAGAAGGAGTCCCTGCTTCAGCAGAAACGGTCTACAGGTTCGGGACCGGCGTGCTGGCCGGGCTTTGAGCGTGTGCCCGGGAAAGAAGCCGGCACGAAGGGCAGTTGCAAACCTGAAGGGAAGTAGACCAGCCGCGAGCGCAGGTAAGAGGCACAGAGGCGGGACTGATTCTGCGGAGGCAACCGGCCGCAGGATGCGGCCAAATTGCGGGTAAGCCCTACGGTGGTTCTTACACGCCTAGTGGATCGCTTGCGACCGGCAATGCTTGTTAGAGATCAAAACCTAACCTGCCGTTGCGGGACTACGGCGCTGTTGGCGTTTCGATGGTACCGGTTGTCGGAATCGCGGTGCGCGTGCCGGTGCCGCCCAACTGGGCAACCTCATGCGCGATCCGCCGGGGGCCGGCATATTGGCGGTACACGCTGATGTGGAAGCAGGCCTGGTGGAACTCCTCTTCGACGTCGATCTTGCCGGCCTGCATGAGCGGCAAAAGATAGGCGCGCATCCAGGCAAGTTGGGAGGCACTCATGCCCCGCTTGGCGAGGTCGAGGGCTTGGCCGGTGAGGTGGGGCGAGGCCAGGTCGCCCTCCGTTGCCGCCGCGTTGCCGTTCACGCGCTGCAATCTCATTTGATAATTCACCGTGCGTACGGCAGAGGTCACATAGATGGGTTCATGGAAGCGTGCAAAGAAGTCGCGGCCGATATCAGTGGCAAAAAGCACGGTCCAGGGTCGCGCACAGCGCCGGTTGTAGGGCAGGTCTTCGTTGAGGTGCAGGCTGGGGCCAACGGGAAAGTTGATGAGCAAACGCGCCGTGCGGAGGCGATCGAGATCGGCATCATCCTGTAAACGCTCAAGCCCATCACTGTTCGCCATGGTGTTCTGGTGCAACAGCACCTCGCGCGATCCTTTGAGCGGAGCGGGCATCAGCAAGCGGCCGTTGCGGTCGTAGATCTCCGGCAGAACGGCTGGGCTGACGGCAGCTTCGGTGATCGCGTCGCGCTCTTCGAGCGAGGCGCTTTCCGCGAAGGCGGAGGCAGCCACCGCCGAGGCGGCGATGGGATGATTGCGCCGGCGGGTGCCTCCGGCGCGGGCATCGCCATGGTCAGCGTTCCGATCATTGCTACCGGCAGGCGCCAGGGCGAGTTCACCGCCGAAGCCTGAAACGACTTGCGGCTGCGCTCCCGCGCTCGCGGAACGTGGCCGGATGGTAGGCGCAGCCATCGCCTCGGCCGTGCCGATGGCAACGGCTGGGGATGACGGCGGGTACGGGGAGCGTTCGTCATCGTCTGGGTGGGCAACACCCTCGGCATAGGGGGCGACAGGGGCGGCTGCGTTGCCGGCGACGATTGCCGGACGCACCGTGTCGTCCGAATCCCGCAGCGGGCGTTGCGAGGCAAAATGGGAGCGGTCGCGGGCCAAGGGGCTGTGCGACGCAGGGTGCGGCGCAGGAAAGGACGAGGCGATCGCAAACTCCTGCTGTCCATGCACGCCCCGGTGCACATGGACAGGCAGATCGTGCTGAGGGATGGTGTTTGTCGCGGTTCGGTCGCCGCGGCGCATGAGGCCGGAGCGAGTGTGGTGCCCGGTGCGCAGCATGGGAACCAGATCGTCCGCTTCCGGCTCGCGGGCGCGGCTGCGTCGGCCTTTGCCAGCCTTCCCGCTGTGCCCCGTATCGCTGTGCCCGGCATTGCTGTGTCCGGGTTCCCTGTGGTGCTGATCCGCCGTGCCGGTGGCGGCCTTGGCGGAGTGGGACGTTGCCGCATGCGCACCCGGTTTACGGTGCTTTACCGCACGGGTGTTGCCAGTGGCGACGAAGCTCATGGGCGGCATGGAGGCAGCGGCGCCCCGGTGCGTATGCGAGCCTGTTGAAGCGACCGCGCTCGTCGCGAGACACAGCAACGACAAAGCCCACAACGCACAAAGCGCACGCGCGGAGGCGGGGAGCCGGCGATGGGGGGCGCGCAGGGGTCTGGGCCGGCAAGGGCGCTCGCAGTGGCGCTGACGATCGGTCATGGATGTATGTGGAGGCCGGGAAGCCGCCGGAGCCCCTTCAGAGTACTGAACCCGGATGGGAAACAGAAGTGGCGCACGGGGTTCACGGGCGCTTTGCTCTGCGCAATGTTCATTCAGTGGCTTGGCAAAGGTGCTTAGCGATTCGCCAGGTTGTCCGGCGGCATGACGGCACCGGCGCGCACCCATTGTTCGATGGTGGCGATATCGGCGTCGGAAAGCTTGTTTTTCGGAGGCATGGGCATGGGGTCGTCGGCTGGACCTTCGTGCCGGATGAGCTTGACCAGCAGCGACTGCTCGGGGTGACCGGGCACAAGCGCCAAGCCGTGATGGCCGCCGTGCAGCAGCCCCGCTTGCGTGTCCATCTGCAAGCCGCCACGATGATTCAACCCCGCGTGACAGCGATTACAGTTGGCTTGGAAGATAGGCTCGACGCGAGCGGTGTAGAACTCAGGACTATTTGGGGCAGCCGCCACTTGCGGCGCTGCAAGCACAGACTTTTTGGCTGTTGTTGCCGCCAGGAAAAGAGCGAGAGCGGTGCTGCCAAGAGCGAAACCCACAAGCCGGGAACGTGCAGGCATCATCTCTCCTCCCCGTCCAGTTTACCGCAGCCGCGGGGAGGATGGCGTTGGCAGTGCGGCCTTCGTTGGCCCTGTGAAGGCCCGCACAGCTTTTTGCTTTTGCACGCAGGCATGAGCATGCCGGGCAATACTTTTGCGTTAGTACGCGCGCTGGTACATGCGGCTCATGCGGTCATGCCAACCCATACGGTCGTTGTCCATCCACACCCAAGCAAGGCCGAGCCCAAGCGGGCAGGCTGCCAGCAGGGTGGAAAAAATGCGGCGGCGCATCGCGCGGCGGCTGGGGTTGCCGTCGCCAAAGGTGCATAGCCCGATGCGCGCCCAGCGCATGCCCGGCGTGCTTTCTGAGAGCGAGAAGAAGAGCACCTGGAAGAGCACCGCGCACAGACCCAGCGAGACCAGGGCGGAGCCTACCAGCACCGGCAGCGAAAGCGAACGCAGGGCCGGCCCGCAGACTTCGGCGACCGCGCCCAGGGCGCAGAACCAGCCCGCCACGATCAGCGAAGCATCGACCGCTGCCGACATGAAGCGACGCTCCAGCGAGGCGGTTTGCGGCGGAACGGTGATCTGCAACTGCGCCCCCACCGGGGGCAGCACCTCCTCGACGGTGGCGCTTTCCAGCATCATATTCTGCCAGTCGGGGACAATCCGTACATCGATGGCTTCCGGCTCCGCGCTTTCCTGGAGGGCGTCAACCTCAAAGATGCGCAACTGCGGCTCGCCTTCCTCACGCAGAGGGCCTTCCGCCAAACGCGGCCGGGCACGGCGTGGGGCGACCAGCTCGCGAGGAAATTCGATCAGGTTGCCGGGAATCCCGCGCGTTTCAACGGCGGCCGTCTCCGGAAACTCGGGATCGCGGCGGAAGTCGATCTCCTGCTCGAGAGCATGGAGCGTGTCAGCGACCTCGGTGTCGGCAAAGTCGATAAAGCGTGCCGAGCGGCCAGTTTGGGCGCCATGGTGCGCGTTTAGCTCGTCAGGGCGCGGCGGAGTCGCCGGCATGTCCTCGAAGAGACGAACGGTGAGGCCGCCTGAGGAGATCTCGCGCAGGGCCGCTTCCGGCTCGGACAGCGGATAGGACGCTTCAGGCTCTGCGGCCTTTTCAAACCCGCGGTTTTCGACCACCCGCAGCGACGGCTCGGCCATGAGTTCCTTGGCGCCGAGGACGATATCGGCCAGCGCGTGGGCCAGTTCGCCGCGCGCCTCCGCCGCCATGTGCGCAAAGGCGACCTCGCGTGGACCAGGGTCGGGCCGGTTGAGTTGTTCAAGCTCCTCGAGCAGCTGCATCTGCGACTCGGTGACAGCGCGGGCGCTCCTTGCAGCGACCTCCGCCTCGGCCTGCGCCTGTTCGATGGCGCGCTCGGCCTCGGCGGCAAGGAACTCGCGGTAGCTCTCACGGCGCTCGTAGCGGGCCTTTACGGTGTCGCGCACGGCGGAGGCGCCGCGGCGCTGGTCGTCCCGCTGGGCCTGGCGGGCTGCTTCGCGCATTTGCCGGCTGCGGGTCTCCTGCTCCGCTTCCCGGGCAGCGACGGAGGCGCGACGGTGCCGGTGCGCGGCCAGCCGCTCGGCCGCAACCTGCTTCAGATTCGCCCCACCGTCAGTTCCGGTCGCCTGCCAGGCGACGCTTTCGTGCTCTTCCATTGCAACGGCAACACTCGTGCTCACCCGTAACTCCTTTTGCGTCTCAATGCTGCTTTTGCGTACCGCTGGTGCAGTTTTGAATACCGAGACTGTAGTCTCCCTGCCGGCTTGCCTGGGGGAAAGTACTTCGCAGGGTTCCTTCGTCTAAGCTTGCATCTGTGCTTGCATCTGTGAACGGCGGCGTATCAACACATTCTCACCCACAAGGGTATTCCCCCCCCAAGCGGCGATCGTCCCTGATCGGATTTCTCCTGTGGTCCATAAGTACCATTCCCTTTCTCGCGATGCATCCACCACTGGTTGCACAGGGAGTAACGACGCCG
The DNA here is from genome assembly GCA_964242495.1 of uncultured Acidobacteriaceae bacterium. GTDB lineage: Bacteria > Acidobacteriota > Terriglobia > Terriglobales > Acidobacteriaceae > Granulicella. The sequence continues at coordinate 389,752 of CAXSZS010000003.1, read as the reverse complement.
ACACCCCCGCCGTCCCCAGGCGGTAGACCGATTCCAGATTCCGGCGAGAAGCAGGCCCCGTTTCCCGATTTAAGCACCATTCCCTTCGCCGTTCCGCTCCCCGCGCCCAACGCCGAACACATTTCCGAGGACAGCGATCTGCTTTCGCAGCATGGGCCACTGGATCTGCTTTCGGGCGATGTCGAACTCCACTTTCGTAACCATGAACTCCGTGCCGATTCCATCGAGTTGAACCGGGACACGCAGGAGGTGACGGCGACCGGGCATTTGCGCTTAACCGGGGGGGACAACGACGAATACCTCGAAGCGTCACACGGCACCTACAACCTGCGCACGGGCACGGGGCGCTTCTTCGATGCAAGCGGTTCCGTCGGGCTGCACAACGCGCAAAGCATGGTGTCGGGTGCGCCTGGGGCAGGCCCAGGCTCCGGCGGGGGAGCCGGGCGCATGGGCCTGGAAAGCAGCAACCCGTTCTTATTCACCGGTCGCATTGTGGAAAAGACCGGTCCCAGCAATTACACGATCGTCGATGGGACGGTGACCTCATGCCTGCTGCCGCGACCGGACTGGCTCTTCACCTCGCATCAGTTGGCCGTGGATGGCGGCCGTGTGCATGCGACCCTTTCGACCTTTCGCCTGCTTGGGGCGCCGGTGATTTTCCTACCCTACCTGACCGCGCCGGTGACCGCCGGGCAGCGGGAGTCCGGGCTGCTGATTCCAGTGCTGGGCGATTCGAGCACCAAAGGCATCACTGTGGGGGAGCAGGCCTACTTCGCCTTGGGCCGGTCGGCGGATCTGGCGGCGGGGCTGATTTACTACTCGCTGCGGGGCTATTCGGAGTCCGGCACCTTTCGCTATCGCGGGGCCGGTCTGGACTTCATCACCGGCCACGTGTCCGCATTGCAGGATCGCGGCTACACGGCCAACAACGGCGTCTACGTCAACCAGGGTGGCGAAGACCTGACGGCAGCGTTTCGGCGGCAGCTCACGGCTAACACGCGTCTGGTGGGTGATGGTGAATACCTTAGCTCCTACATCTTTCGCGAGGCATTTACAGAGAACTTCAATCAGGCGGTGTCGTCAGATATCACCTCGATCGCCTTCATCACACACCAAAGCGACGGCTGGTCGGCCGATGGCCGCGTAGATCGCTACCAAGGGCTAAAACGTGTGGCTATCAGCGATACTGCCCCGGGGCAGCAGGTACATATCCTGCATGTGCCCTCGCTCGACCTGGACGGCGTGGATCGTCCGCTGGCGGGAACGCCCTTCCGTTGGACGTTGAACGCGTCTGCCGCGGGGTTGAAGCGGGCGCAGCCGAACTTTACGAGTTCCGGCATCACCGAGCGCTTCGATCTGCGGCCTGAGCTTACCCTGCCTTTGCACTTTGACGGCTGGAGTTTGCGGGGCAGCATCGCCGCACGGGAAACGGTGTACTCGCGATCGCGCAGCGTGCAGGCAGTCCCGGGAACGCCTCCCACCGAACTGTCGCAGTCGCTGAACCGCGCCGATCTGGAGCTGGAGGCTGCGATTCGGCCGCCGGTGCTCCAGCGCACTTTCGCCGTGCCGGCACGGCTCCAAACGCTCTTCGGCACCGAGGTACGCCACACGGTTGAGCCCGAGTTGACGTATCGCGACGTACGCGGGGTCAATAACTTCCTCAACGTCCTGCGCTTCGACGAGAACGATCTCGTCAGCGATACCAATGAGCTGGAGTACGGCCTGACGCAGCACCTGTACTTCCGGCCGAAGCCTGCAAAACCGGTCACGGTGCCGCCCGGCTGCTCAACCTTTGAGGAGGGATCGGGTGTGCGGAGTGCTGGGCCGGTTGCCGAACCAAATACCGAACCGAGTACCAAATCGGATGCTGAACCTGGTGTTGAAGCCGAGACGGACGCTGCCGCGGGCGCCCCGGCCACCAGGGAAGGGGCCTCTGCCGTGGCGGACGAGGCTGTGCCGGATGTCCTGACTCCCGGGCCGGCCGACTCCACCGATGCAAACGGCATCCCGCTAGCGTCTGCTGCCGCGCCGGATGTCCCGTTGGGCACGCATGCGCGTCGTGCGCAGCGCTGCAATGCGCCAGCGCAAATAGCGCAACAGCCATTGCTGAGCTGGCGGCTGACCCAGCGCTACTTCTTCGACCCAACCTTCGGCCATGCGGTGCTGACCGGCCGCCGCAACCTCTTCGAATCGACGCTGTCCCTTTCGGGGATCGCGTTCCTTACCGAGCCGCGCAACATCTCACCGCTCATCTCTCGCCTGCGCGTCCGCACCTCCGGGCACACGGATGTGGAATGGGATTTCGATCTAGATACCGGCGCGAAAAAGTTCACCAGCTCCAACGTCTTTTTGGACGCGCATGAGGGACCGGTCTTCGGCGGCCTGTCGTATGCGCGACTGAATGCCCCGGGTCGTTTTGCGACGGAGGTGCTGGACACCAACGCGAACGCCTCGCTGGTGACGTCGCCGGTTTCGAACTTTTCGCAGGTGCGTGTGCTGCTGGGGTATGGTGTGCCTTCGCGTCCGGGGCTTTCAACAGCGGCCAATGTAGGGCTCGATGCGCTGGCGGGCACGGTGCAGTATGGGGCGTTGCAGACGAGCTACAACTGGAACTGCTGCGGGCTGGCGGTCGAGTATCGCAAGTTCAATCTCGGCACCGTGCGCAACGAGAACTCCTATCGCTTCAACTTCACGCTGGCCAATATCGGCAGCGCGGGGAACATCCGGCGCGCGGAACGGCTATTCTAGAACTTCGCAACGTGTGATCGAAGCCGTGAACGGCGCGGCGTAGGCTCTGCGATAATACGGTTGTGGTTTTTACACGTTTCGCCTCGTTCGTTCTCCTCGCCTCCGCCCTCACCCCGTTCGGCTGCCACGCCCAGCAGCCCGCGCCCGGCACGGCTGCCGCTGTTGCGGTGCCGGCCGGAACGCCCCTTTCCCCGGACCTCGCGCGTCGCGTGGAGGTGACCCTGCGGCAAAAGGCAAATCTGCCGCCGGAATCGACCGTCAACGTCGGCGGCCGGACGCCGTCGGAGTTTGGCGGCTATGACACGGTGACCGTGACCGTCGTCAACGAGGGCCGCACCTCGCGGCCGATCCTGTTTCTGCTTTCGCGCGACGGCAAAACGCTGGCGCAGTTGAGCAAGTTCGACATCTCTGCCGATCCGAAGACGCTGGTCTCCGGTGCAGGCCGGCCCGCGCGCGGTGGACCGGAAGGGGCCCCTGTGGAGATCGTCGGCTTCGACGATCTGGAGTGCCCGTACTGTGCCCGTCTGCATGCGTCTGTGTTTCCGGCGCTCACCGAGCGTTATGGGGACAAGGTTCGGTTTGTATACAAGGACGATCCGTTGGAAGAGATTCATCCCTGGGCGCTACGGGCGGCGGTGGATGTGAACTGCCTGGGCGCGCAGTCCACCCCGGCTTACTGGTCTGCTGTGGATTACGTGCACGCGCATGCGGGCGAGATCGGAGCCGATCCAAAGGACGCCAAAGCTGAGAAGACCCTGGCCCGCGCCGGCGAGCAGCTTGATGCCATTGCTCGCGAACAGGCGCAAGGGCGCAAGATCGACATGACACAGCTGAACGCCTGCCTCACGAAGCAGGATGCGACGGTCATCCATGCCTCGCGTGAACAGGCTTCCAAGCTCGAGCTGACCTCGGCGCCGGTGTTGTTCATCAATGGCGACAAGATCGATGGGGCGGTTTCGCCCGCCTTCCTTTTCGGCATCATCGATCAGGCCCTGAAGGTTGCGGGCGTCCAACCGCCTCCGCCCTATGTGGCGCCTGCGCCGGTTGCCACGCCTGCAGCGGGCACGGGGGCGGCCCCTGCAGCGCAGTAAGTCCGCAATGGGTTCCGTGGTCCCTCGCCCTCTGTCGGGGTTTATGCAGCCGCTAAGAACATTTCCCTCGCGGAAAATGGTCTCGCGATGGCCGCAGTGCTCCGGCCGGCAGCAACGACGGGTTTTGCTGTGAGCAAAACGCTTATCGTCCGCCTTCAACGCCGGACCCCCCAGCGACATCAAGATTGATATGGAAGAACGACCCGAACTGCAAGGCGACGACCCTTTTGCTCTCTTTCAAAGCTGGATGAGCGAAGCCGAACGTACAGAGCCGAATGATCCAAACGCAGCGGCATTGGCGACTGCAACCCCAGGGGGCATTCCCAGTGTGCGGATGGTGCTGGTAAAGGGCGTGGACCCGCACGGTTTTCGTTTCTTTACGAATGCGGAAAGCCGGAAAGGCAATGATCTGGGTGAGAACCCAAACGCGGCACTTTGCATGCACTGGAAGTCGCTGCGACGCCAGGTGCGCGTGTCCGGTCCGGTGAGCGAGCTGCCGGGTGATGAAACCGACACATACTTTCATAGCCGATCGCGCCGCAGCCAGATCGGAGCCGCGGTGTCTGTGCAAAGCCGGCCGTTGGCGAGCCGTGCGGTGCTTGAGAGCGAGGTCGCTGCCTTCACCGCGGAGCACCCGGAGGGCGAGGTTCCACGGCCGTCCTTTTGGCGGGGCTACCTGCTGCATGTTCAGGAGATCGAGTTCTGGATCGATGGCCCCGATCGGCTGCATGACCGCTTTCTCTTCACGTGCGAAGAGGGCGGCTGGAGCAAGCAGCGCCTCTACCCCTAAACGCGAAACGGGGAGGGTGGTGCCTGCGGCCAGGAAGGGGCTTCCGGCTACACTGAAGAACCTGCATGCTTGCACCTGGAGATTCGCTGTGAAGATCGTGATTGCTGAGAAAGTCTCGCCTGCCACGCTGGCCATCCTCAAAGGGGAGCCCGGATGGGAGGTCATCACGGCCGATATGGTACCCGCAGGCGGTTTACCGGCCGCGTTGGCGGACGCCGATGCACTGATCGTGCGCTCCGCCGTACAGGCCGACGCCCCCTTGCTGGCGCAGGCGCCCAAGCTGCGGCTGATCGGCCGTGCGGGTGTGGGCGTCGACAACATCGATACGGCCGAGGCCACGCGGCGCGGCATCGTTGTGATGAACACGCCTGGAGCAAACGCTGTTGCTGTGGCCGAATTAACGCTGGGGCTGATGATCGCCATGGCACGGGCCCTTCCCCGCGCCAACGCCGGCATGCATGAGGGCAAATGGGACAAGAAAACGCTGCAGGGAACGGAGCTGCGCGGGAAGACATTGGGCATCGTCGGTTTGGGGCGCATCGGGCTCGAGGTCGCGCGGCGTGCCCGTGCCTTCGGTATGACGCTGCTCGGCTACGATCCCTTTGTTGCACCGATGATTGCGCGAGAAAACGATGTGGCCCTGGTGCCCATCGAGGAGATCTTCGGCGAAAGTGATTACCTTTCGCTGCATGTGGGTTTGACGCCGCAAACCGAGGGCCTGATCAATCGCATGTCGCTCGCCATCATGAAGCCCGGCATCCGCATCGTGAACTGCGCGCGGGGTGAGCTGATTGTGGATGAAGCACTGGTGGAGGCGCTCGGCAGCGGACAGGTGGCGGGCGCGGCGCTGGATGTCTTCCGTGAAGAGCCGCTGGAGAATTCGCCCTACCTTGAGATTCCCAACGTGCTGCTGAGCCCACACATCGCCGGTGCAACCGATGAGGCGCAGGAAGCCATCGGCATTCAGCTGGCGAATCAGGTGCGCGACTATCTGAAGCTGGGCGTGGTGCAGAACGCGGTCAATGTCGCTTCGCTGAGTGAAGAAGAGTACGCCGAAGTCTCGCCTTATATCGAGATGGCGGCGCGTTTGGGGCAGTTTCTAGCGCATGCAATGGGCGCCGAAGGGCTGGGCAATATTGAAAGCTTGACGCTGAACTTCCATGGGAGGCTGGCGCAACTGAAGACCGATCTGGTGCGCAACGCGGCCATAGCCGGGCTGCTGGCTGGGTCGGAGGGCGTGAACCGCATCAACGCCGCTGCCGCTGCGGGCGAACGCGGCATCCGATTGCACGAAAATAAGCGCGCGCATGTGCCCGGCGGCACCGGCGCCACCCTGCGTCTGATCGCACACACGGCTGCGGGGGATTCGGCCGTCACGGGAACAGTGATGCACGGAACTTCGCCACGCCTGATGCGGTACGACGGCATCGACATTGAGGCCGAACTGGCGGGCACGCTGGTCGTGGTGCGCAACAACGATGTGCCCGGCGTGATTGGGCGAATCGGTACGGTGCTGGGCGAGGCGGGGCTGAACATCGCAAATTTCGCACTGGGGCGCAAGCTTGCCGCGGAAGATGCGAAGGGAAGCAAGCGGGGTATGCGGGCGGTGGCCGTGGTTCAGGTGGATGGGGCCGAGAGTGCCTCGCAGACGGCCTTGGCCGATGCACTCGCGCAGTTGCGCGCAGTGGACGCCATTACATCCGTGCGTGTGGTGGAGCTGGGCGCGTTGTAAACCCGCCCGAAAAGCCACATCGCGCGAGCTGCAAACTTTCTCCATCCCTTCGACTTCGTGCGCATCCATCTCCCATGCCCGCACAAGCCAACGCCGCGGCGGTTGACGGCGCCAAGGTGTTCTCAAAGATCGCCTGGCGGCTGATCCCGTACATCTTTATCCTGTATATCCTCGCCTACCTTGATCGCGTCAATGTGGGCTTCGCCGCGTTGGAGATGAAACACGACCTTCATCTGACCGACACGGTGTATGGCCTGGGGGCGGGGCTGTTCTTTCTTGGCTCATCGTCGTTCGATCTGCCGAGCAATTTGGCATTGACCAAGTTCGGTCCACGGCATTGGATTGCGCGCATCATGATCTCCTGGGGTGTGGTTGCGACGTCGATGATGTTTGTGCGCGGCGCGCACTCGTTTGAGGTGATGCGCTTCCTGCTCGGCGTTGCCGAAGCCGGCTTTTTCCCAGGCATGATCCTGTACCTGACGTACTGGTTTCCATCGCGGGAACGGGCACGCGCCGTGGCGAAGTTCATGACTGCCACCGCCATCGCAGGGGTGGTCGGGGCGCCGGTCTCCAGTGCGCTTTTGAAGCTCGAAGGCCGCAGTGGTTTGCACGGCTGGCAATGGTTGTTTTTAGTGGAGGGCATTCCCACCTTTCTCATGGGGATCTCCGTGTTGTTTGTACTTAAAGACAAACCGGACGATGCAAATTGGCTGACTGCCGACGAAAAGGTTTGGCTGGATGCGGAGCTCGAAAAGGATCGCCAGGCGGGTGGCGCGACGGAACGGCATTCGCTCGGTGACGCGTTTCGGACACCGATGGTGTGGGTCTTGGCGGGCATCTTCTTCCTCGACCAGATCGGGGTGTATACCGTAAACCTGTGGATGCCCTTGATTCTCCATAGCGTGCAGGGAGGCGGGGCGGGAGCGGCCGGCAGTGCGCTGTCGGCGGGTGCCGCCAGCCAGATTGCCCGTTATGCGACGCTGCCCTATGTCGCGGCGGCGCTTTTCACCGTGGTGATCGGCTGGTCGAGCGATCGCACCGGGGAGCGGCGAGGGCACATCGCGGGCTGTCTGATCCTGAGCGCGATTGGGTTTACCTGGGCAGGCATGACGCACAGTTTTGGGATGTCGCTCGCGGCCCTGTCGCTCGCGGCCATGGGGTATTGGAGCATCATGGGGCCGTTCTGGACCCTGCCGACCCGGGTGCTGGGCGGCCAGGCAGCGGCGGGCGGTGTGGCGATCATCACCATGGTCGGCGGAATCGGCGGCTTTCTCGGCCCTTTTCTCACGGGGCGGCTGCGCGATGTCACCCATGGTTTCGCGGGCGGTTTGTACACCATCGCAGCGTTGGCGGTGGTGGGTGCCGGGTTGTGCTTCGCGCTGCAGGCACCGGGGCAGGCGAAGGCAGCTGACGCCTGACCTCGGAGTGCTCGCCGCGCCGCAAGCCTGGGCGCGGCAAGCCGACGCTGCGGCCTGCGGCACTTTTCGTTAGACTAAAGGTTGGGCACGCGTGCACAGGGGCGCGCAGCCACCGGCCAAGTCCGGGCACGCGAAACCGACAAGCTCGATTCCAAGCGTCACTTCAGGGACCACTCATGCATAAGGCCGTTTTCGTCTCCGCTCTTTTGCTCACTGCCACGCTGGCGCTCGCCGGTTGTCAGAAGACTGCGCGAAGCGGCGTGCTTGCCACCGTGAACGGCAAAGCCATCGCGCAGGCCGAGGTGGATAAGGGCTATGCCGCACAGCTGCAAAGCAATCCGCAGGGTCAGCCGACCGTGGAACAGTCGCGTTCCTTGAAGCTGAACATCCTGCGCGAACTGATCGATGAAGAGATCGCCGAACAGCGCGCCGCAAAGCTGAATCTGACCGCAACCGATGCCGAGGTCGACGCCAAGCTGCAGGAGATGAAGGCGCCGTTCACGGAGGAGCAGTTCAACGCACGCCTGAAGGCCTCCAACCACACGCTCGAAGATGTGCGCCATGACCTGCGCCGCTCGCTCACGTTCAATAAATTGCTGAACAAGGAGATCAACTCCAAGATCACGGTGACCGACGCGGATGTGAGTGCGTACTACAACGCCCACAAGGCCGAGTTCAATCTTCCCGAGACTCGTTACAGTCTGGGCCAGATCGTCGTGACGACCAGCCCGGGCCCGAGCGCCGGCAATCTGCAGAACTCCAAGGCTGCTTCCGACGCCGATGCCCGCAAGAAGATCCAGGCACTGAAAAATCGTCTGGACGCGGGGGACGACTTCGGCACGGTGGCCATGAATTACTCGGAAAACCCGCAAACGGCCTCCAACGGCGGCGACATGGGCTCGATCGCGGAGTCGCAGCTGCGCTCGAATGCGGCTCTGTTTGCGGCTATTTACATCTTGAAAGTAGGCAGTGATACGGACATCATTCCGTTTCCCGACCCGACGGATCCTAAAAAAGTCGGCGGTTATGCGATCTTTCGGCTGCTCGAACGAGCGCAGGCCGGACAGCGCGATCTGAATGATCCGCGCGTGCAGCAGGCCATCCGGCAGCAGATTCACGACAGCCGGTCGCAGCTGTTGAAGAGCGCTTACTTCGAAATACTGCGCGATCAGGCCAAGGTGCAAAACTTCCTTGCCGAGCAGACCTTCAAGGACGCGGCGAAATGAGCTTTCTGCGATCGTTGGTTGCATTGCTCAGCCTCGCGGCATTGGTGCCGAGCACCGGCTGTCATCACCTCACGCCGCCCACCCCGTTGGAGCAGCTGAACGCACAACAGAGCGCGGGTCAGGCGGTGTTCCAGGCACACTGCGCCGTCTGTCATTATGAGCGGGTCGATCAGGCGAAGAACGGTCCGGCGCTCGTGGGCTTGTTTCAGAAGCCGTACCTGCCTTCGGGCGCGCCGGCCAATGATGAGCGAGTCACGGCAACAATCCTGCACGGTCGCGGCCTGATGCCGGCGCAGGGCAACCTCGATCCGGAAGGTCTGGCGGCGCTGCTCGCCTACCTGCACACGGTGTAAGCGCCGGAATTGAGAAAAGCGCAGGTAGGAAATCAGCCTCGGCTGTTGTTGGGTGCAAGGCGCGGGATTGGGTCCACGTGGCAAAAAATATGACGGAAGAATCGAACAATCCGAGTCGCTTTGTTGACCCGAACGCCGCCCCCGCCGCGGACACCGGGTTTGGCGGCCGCCGCCTGCCCGGCACTCCGGGAGGCGAAGCGCGCGGCATGCTGCCCGGCATGGCGATGATCGGGATGTACCTTTTGCTGCTGGCCCTGATGAACGTCTTTGCGGCCTTGCGCAACACCTTCGGCGCGGGTCCGGCGAAGTACTCCATCCTCGGCATCTGCACGCTGATGACGGTGGGCGTCTTTGGCTTGTTGAGCCTGCGTCGCTGGGGTTGGGCGGTCGCCACGGCCGGCTGTCTCCTGATGGCCGCCGGGTATTTTTACGGCTTCCACCGTGTGCATCACGCACCCTATGTTATCCAGGGTCTTTTCGCTCTGTGTTTTTTTCTGTACCTGAGCCGGCCCGAGGTGCGCGAGCGGCTGCGGTAGCGTCGCCTGGGGGGAACGCTACAATGGAAGCCATGGCACCGCTCCTTGCAACCGAGGCTCTCGTGCAGATCGACCTTTCCCCGCGCAAGCCGGTCGCGAAACCGGCGTGGCTAAAGGCGCGAGCGCCGGGGGGCGAAAGCTTTCATGCCCTGAAGAAGCTTGCGCGCGATCTGAAGCTGCACACGGTATGCGAAAGTGCGCATTGTCCCAACATCGGCGAGTGCTGGAACGGCAAGACGGCCACGTTCATGATGCTTGGCAACCTGTGCACGCGGCGCTGCGGATTTTGTGCCGTGCCCAAAGGTCGGCCGGAGCCCATCGATCAGGGTGAGCCCGCGCGTGTGGCTTTTGCGGTGGCTTCGCTGGGGTTGAAGCACGCCGTCATCACCAGTGTGAACCGCGACGATGACAATCTGGGTGCGGCGACGGCCTTTGTCCAGGTGATCCGCGAGATACGCCGGCAGGCGCCCGGATGCCAGGTAGAGGTGTTGACCCCGGACTTTCAGGGCGTGGACGTCGCGCGGCAGATGGTGGTGGATGCACGGCCGGAGATCCTGAACCACAACATCGAAACGGTGCCGCGCCTGTACCGGGTGGCGAAGTCCGGGGGGCGGTATCAGCGCTCGTTGCGCTTTTTGGAAGCCGCAAAGGAAGATTCCGTTGCGCATGCAAATGGGCCGCTGGTGACCAAAACTGGCATCATTGTCGGCATGGGCGAGGAGATGCATGAGCTGCTCGCGGTATTTCGCGACCTGGCCGACCGGAGGGTCGATATTCTCACAGTGGGGCAGTATCTACGGCCTTCGCGGGATCATCTTCCGATGTCGCGTTTCTACACACCGGACGAGTTTGCGTTCTTGAAACACGAAGCGCTCGGGATGGGGTTTCGCCACGTGGAGTCTGGGCCGTTGGTGCGGTCCAGCTACCATGCGCAGGAACAGGCGCAGTCGACTGGCTTGATGTCAATCTAGCTGGTGAGTCCGGGGCATGTGGATAGCCAAGGGTGCACTATCGTACCGTTGACTTTTAGAGGCGGTTCGAACAAGCTTGAGAATGTGTATGGGCGAACCGGTCGCCGTACATGTGTTAGAACCCTTGCACGGGCTGGAGCCGCGCGGAGGCCCTGTGGTTAGAAGTGCTCTAAATGCAGTAGCACCTCACAAGCCTTCAATAGCAACAACAGGATGACTTCTCCTGGTACCTGTAGTGAAAACGCTTGTAGCGAACCTACAAGGGTCGCATCAAGCCTCACCTCCTTCACGTCGAGATCACCTCGGGGCTGTCACCCCGAGGTGTTTTCGCTTTATGAGCGAAAACTTGGTCCCTGCGGAGATTGCCCATGGGCGCGCCGGCTCTTCGTGAAGGCAAGAGGAGCATCTCATGCGAAGCTTGGGTATGACGATTCCGCAAAAGACGCAGGCTTCCCGGGACGACCAGGAGCCGCCTCGTGGCGAGCGCTTGCAGAAAATCCTCGCGCAGGCGGGAATTGCGAGCCGCCGGGCTGCTGAGGGCATCATTACCGAGGGCCGCGTTCAGGTGAACGGCGAGGTGGTGACTGAGTTGGGCACGCGCGTCGACCCGCATCGCGACCACATTCGCGTGGACGGTAAGCTGCTGCAAGGGCCGGAGCCGCAGCGGTACTACATGCTGAACAAGCCGCGCGGCTATGTGACCACGCTCGACGATCCTGAGGGCCGGCCGACGGTATCGCAGCTGCTGGGTCAGGAGTCGCAAAAGAAGGTCACGGGCGAGCACAAGCGCTTGCCACGCCTGTACCCGATGGGCCGCCTCGACTACCTGAGCGAGGGTTTGCTGCTCATGACCAACGATGGAGAACTCGCCAACCGGCTCTCGAAAGCCAGTGCCGGCGTAGAGAAAACTTATCTGGTCAAGATTTCCGGCAAGCCGACCGAGGAAGCGCTCGACCAGCTGCGGCGCGGGGTGATGATCGACCGCGGGCGACTGGATGAGGTGAGGTCCGGCCGCCGCGACCGCGTTTTGACGCAGCCGGCAAAGGTGGAGCAGGTGCGCGGCGGCGAGAATCCGTGGTTTGAACTGACGCTCACGGAGGGCCGCAACCGCCAGCTACGCAAGATGTTCGAGGAGATTGGGCACCATGTCGAGAAGATTCGGCGTATCGCCTATGGAGCGCTCACCTTGGATGTGCCGCCGGGTGCATTTCGGGAGCTCACCACCGGTGAGGTGCAGGCGCTCAACCGGGCGGCGGCCGGCAAGAAGGTGGAACGGAAGCGGGAACGTCCGGAGGCTGCACAGCTGAAGAAACCGGTGCCGCCCAAGCGCGCCCGGCGGTTACCAGCAAACCGGTCACGGCCGTAATGACCCATTGGTCGCAGGGGAAGTACGCAACTTTCAGCTAAGAACCGCCTTCTTAAGAAGTGAGGTGTTTGCAATGCATATTGGCTTAAAGAAAGCTCTTGTTGGGACGGTGGCCGTTGTTGGATTTATGCTGGTCGCGCCGATGCATGCCAGGGCGCAGGTTTCGTTCGGGGTAAACGTCGGAGGCCCGGCACCGGCATGCCCCTATGGTTACTACGGCTACGCACCCTACAATTGCGCTCCCTACGGCTACTATGGACCGCAATGGTTCAACGGTGGTTTGTTCGTTGGAGCGGGCCCGTGGTTTCATGGGGACCGCGGTTATTACGGCCCGGTAAACCACGATTTCGATCCACGCTATGGGTATCACGGCGATTACCCAGGGCACGGTGGCTACCGTGAACCGGATGATCACTTTCAGAGCTTCCACGGCAATGATTTCCATGGAGTGAATGGCGAAGGCCGTCACGAGGGATTTCATGGCGGGTATGAGGCTTCGCATGGTGGCGGCGGACGCCGGTAGCCGGAAGGTTAGTCGGAAGTGAAGAACGCGGAGGGTTGGGGTTGTTCAATGAGCCTGCGCCTTCCGCGTTTTGATCGCCAGACCCTTTAGGATGAGGAGATGAAGATTTCCCTCGAGGGGAAGGTGGCGCTTGTGACGGGTGGTTCGCGCGGCATTGGTGCCGCGACCGTCCGTGTGCTGCGTGCATCGGGCGCTCGGGTGGTGTTTAGTTATAAGTCTGCGGCAGACCGGGCGCAGGCCCTGGTGGACGCGTGCGGCGGTGAGGTATTTTGCCGCGCCATCAAGCAGGATCTGAGTTCCGCGGCGCAAGGAGAGATGCTGATTGCGGCGGCAATTGCGGTTTTTGGGCGATTGGACATCCTGATCGTCAACCATGGTATCTGGCCGGCCCATGACCAGCCGATTGCCACGATGAGCGACACGCAATGGCACGAAACCACTGGAGTGAACCTGGATAGTGTCTTCGGTCTGGTACGCGCCGGAACACGATGCCTGCTGGAAAACGCCGCAAATGAAGCCAATGCGGAGACGACCGAATCTCAAGTATTCCCGCCGCGAAAGCAGATCAAGGGGCATATTGTCCTGATAGCTTCAACGGCGGCCCAACGAGGGGAGGCCTTCCATGCAGACTACGCGGCCAGCAAGGGAGCACTGCTTAGCCTGACGAAGAGTCTATCGAGTGAACTTGGACCGCAAGGCATCCTGTGCAACTGTGTTGCCCCGGGATGGGTGAGCACGGAGATGGCTGAAAGTACGCTCGCGGACCCGGTTGCGTCGAAGAAGGCGTTGAGCCTTATCCCGATGGGTCGCGCGGCGGACCCGGACGAGATTGCCGGTCCCATTGTGTTTCTTTGCTCTCCGTGGGCCGGGTTCATTTCCGGCGAAATCTTGAATGTAAATGGCGGTGCAGTGTTGGTCGGGTAGGTGGAAGCTCAGCGGTGCGAAGTTTGGGAAAGCCGATTCCGTCGTAAGGGAATCAAGATGAGAGTGTGATGAAAAAAAGCAGCGGAGCTGGACGGGTTGGGCAGTGGAGCGCGGTGTGGCTTGTGTTTGCCATCGTCCTGGGTGCAGCGCCAAAGCTGGGCGCGCAGGCCTCCGCGCTGCCCAGCGCACAAACAGTGCCGTCCGGCGATGAAACGGCGCGTGGGCGCAAGCTGATCGATGCCATGGTCGCCGCGCTTGGAGGCAATGCCTGGCTGACCCGTGACACGGAGCGGCTGGAAGGCCGCGGGGCCACCTTTTACAAGGGTCTACCAAATCCCTACGAGTCGCAGTTTGAGGAGTACCTGCGGTTAGAACCCTTTGGAGAGCGCGTGATCATCGTCTCCAAGCAGGGCGTATTCATCCCCACGACAAAGCGCGATGTGGCTGAGGTGTGGACGCTGGAAGACGGGTACGAAGTGAACTACCATGGGCGCAAGGAATTGCCGAAGATTGATGTGGAGGAGTTCGAGCGGCGCCGGCGGCATTCCCTGGACATCGTGGTACGCGACTGGATGAAGCGTCCAGGAACGCTCATCACTTATGAGGGAACGGAGATGGACGATCGCCACCTGGTTGACAAGGTCAGCATCTTGACTGCGGACAATGATGGGATCACCCTTGGGCTCGATCAAACCTCGCACCTGCCCCGCAGCCGCACGTTTCAATGGCGAGATCCGCTCTACAAGGATCTGGACCTGGACGTGGAGCGCTACGATGATTGGCAGCGGGTAGAAGGCGTGATGACCGCTTTGACCATCACGCGGTACCGAAACGGCGATATGGTGGGGCAGCGATTTTTAACCAAGGTGCAGTACCACCTGCCGATGGCTGCGGATCTTTTTGATCCGGACCGGCCGTTGACGAAGAAGTAAAAGTTAGCTTGGGGGGTGTCGTAAGCATGGCAAAAGTCACAGGCATCGGCGGCGTGTTCCTTCGATCAGGCGATCCAAAACGGTTGGCCGCTTGGTACGCCGAGCACCTGGGTGTGCGGCTGAATGCATGGGGAGGCGCCAAATTTCCATGGAAGGATGAGGTTGCGGCCGATGCAGGAGTAACAGCCTGGTCCGTATTTCCGGAGCAGAGTGACTATCTTGGCGAAGGCGCTCAGAAAGTCATGATCAACTATCGCGTCGACGATCTGGAGCTGTTATTGGCGACGCTGTCCGCCGCGGGGGTCTGGATCGACCCGAAGCGTGACAACGGCGATTTTGGACGCTTTGCCTGGATACAGGATTGCGATGGAAACCGTGTCGAGTTGTGGCAGCCGCTGGCAGCCGCTGCCAAGCCTTAACGAGCGGTCGGTGTTTGTCAAAGGCGATGGTATCCTAGGCGACGCTATGAGTGATTCTGCAAACGGCGCCACAAGCGAGGCGTCTCCCGCGGCCGAAGCTGCCGTGACGGTAAAACAGACGCTGGATATCACGGAGATCATGGCGATCCTGCCGCATCGCTATCCGTTTCTCCTGATTGACCGTGTGTTGGAGATGGAACGCAAGAAACGGATCGTTGCCATCAAGAATGTCACCGCGAATGAACCGCAATTTACCGGGCATTTTCCGGATTACCCGATCCTGCCCGGTGTGATGACGATCGAGGCGATGGCGCAGGCGGGTGGAGCGTTGCTGCTGACCGAGGTGCCCGATCGCGAAAACAAGCTGATGGTTTTCACGGGGATTGATAAAGCGAGCTTTCGCAGGCCGATCGTGCCGGGCGATCAGTTGCGCATTGAGGTTACTGTGCTGAACTGGCGCTCGCGGATCGTCAAGATGCAGGGCATGTGTACCGTGGAAGGCGAGGCCGCCGCCGAGGCCGTGATTACCTGCATGCTGGTGCCGCGTCCGCGCAAAGCAGGGCAAGGCAACGTCCCGGCAGCCGGCATGCCGGCAGGGCAATAACGAGGGCTTGCAGGAAGCATGGAGAATGTGCCGGGCACAGCCGCCGTTCCAGCCAACCTCAAGCTTCATCCGCTGGCGGTCATTGCGGAAGGCGCGGTGGTGCCGGCCAGTTGCCGCATCGGCCCATTTTGCACGGTGGGGCCGCATGTGGTGCTGGAGGAAGGATGCTCGCTGATCTCGCACGCGGTGCTGGATGGGCATCTGCGGCTGGGCGCAGGGGTGGTGGTGCATCCGTTTGCGGCGCTGGGCATCAGCCCGCAGGACCTGAAGTACATGGGCGAGCCGACTGCCTGTGAGATCGGCGCGGGCACGGTCATCCGCGAGTCTGTGACCGTGTCGCGCGGAACCGTGGGGGGTGGCGGCGTGACGCGGATTGGCCGCGATTGCCTGCTGATGGCGTACACGCATATTGGCCATGACTCGCAGATTGGCGACGGCGTCATTCTGGCGAACGGCGCAACGCTGGCCGGGCATGTCACCGTGGAAGACTATGCCGTGGTCGGCGCGCTCAATCCGGTGCACCAGCATTGCACGATTGGGCGTTATGCCTATATCGGCGGTGGAACGACGATCACACAGGATGTGCTGCCCTATTCCTTGACCAGTGTGCGGCGTGAGAACCGCGCCTTTGGGCTCAACAAAGTGGGGCTGGAGCGCCGAGGATTCACACCCGCGGAGCTGCAGCAGCTGCGCGCGGCGTACCGCCTGCTGCAGGTTTCACACCTGAACACGACGCAGGCGCTCGAAGCGATTCGGGCCAAGGTGGCCAGCGGTGAATTTGGGGAGCGGGTCGCGTACTTGGCGGAATTTCTCGCAAAAAGCGAGCGGGGTGTGATTAAGTAACGCCGACTGCGCTTCGGGTCGGACCGTACCGGTTTTTCTTCTACGCAGATGAGAGACAAGACCTCCGCGTATTCACGTGATCGCAGCAGAAATCAAGCGAAGTTTTGGTTAGAACCGATTGCGCTTGTCTGGAATGAGGAGTTTCGTTCAGGTGACTTGAAAGAGATTGAACGACTGATCGTTCTTCACCTAGACTTGCTGCTGGAGACGCGGCGTGCATTCTTCGAAGGTCGTTAACGATCTGATTCCTGTAGCGGTGAGGGTTGATGAGCACTTTATGGAAGTGCGGTTCAATAAAGGCCTTGAGATTACAACGCCCGTGAGCCTTTTTCCCCGATTGGCTGAGGCCGCCCCAGCATCGCGCGAGCGGTGGCAACTGAACGGCCGTGGTTACGGTATTCCTTGGCCGGACGTGGATGAGGACATCACTGTGAGCGGTCTGATTCGCCTAGCCACGTCAACAACACCTGCGGACCTCCCCGAAGTTGCGTAAGACCCTCGGACTCATTGCCGGCAACGGCCGTTTTCCCTTTCTTCTTCTTGACGCCGCACGGGCGCAAGGCCTGCGGGTGATCGTTGCCGCGATCAAGGAAGAGACGGACCCGGAGATCGATGAGCGGGCGCGGCATGATCCGGAGGGCGTCCGCGTGCACTGGCTGTCGCTGGGCGAGTTATCGCGGCTGATTGAGACCTTTCATCGCGAAGGTGTATCCGAGGCTGTCATGGCGGGGCAGGTGCGGCATAAGCAGATTTTCTCAAGCATCCGGCCCGACTGGCGATTGGCGAAGCTGCTGCTGCATCTGCGTACACGAAACACAGACATGCTGCTGGGCGCGGTCGCCAAGGTGCTGGAGGATGAAGGCATCACCCTGCTTTCCTCCACGGCGTTTTTGGAGCCGATGCTCGCGCCGGCGGGGGTGCTGACTGCACGGGCGCCCGATGCCGTCGAACGGGAGGACCTGGCGTATGGGCTGCGCGTGGCACGGGGTATCGCAGGCTTTGATCTTGGGCAGACCGTGGTGATCGCCGCGAGCGCCTGTGTGGCCGTGGAGGCCATGGAGGGCACCGATGCGACCATCGCCCGCGCCGGCGCGTTACTGCGGTCTTTGGACGACGACCCGGATGAATCGGCGACGACCTTGGCACGGAGGCTTACGGTAGTGAAGGTTGCGAAGCCAAAACAGGATGTGCGCTTCGATGTGCCCGTTGTGGGTGTACCAACGATCTTTGCCATGCAAGCCGCGGGAGCGACTTGCTTATGTGTTGAGGCGGGTCGCACATTGCTGTTCGACCGGAACGGCATGGTGCGCGCCGCCGATGCGGCAGGGATCGCGATCGTCGCTGAACCCGCAGAAGCTGTAGATGTGTAGTTCTTATCAATATGTAGATCTGTAGAGATCTGTGGATGAGCAGGTAATCGCAGAGCAATTTAAGCAATCTCTCTCCAGGCTCGTACAGCGTAGGATGAAGAACACGCACAGCGCACGGAGTTTTGCAGCCCGCGCTTTCAAGGAGATTCTCTCGATGTTGGCACAACGCGCGCTTTCCCTCACCCTCGCCGCCTTCTCGGCTTTGTCGCTTGCCCTACCCGTGACGGCCATTGCGGCGGATATGCCCCCGGTGGGCGCATCCGCACCCAACTTCACGTTGCCCTCGCAGGATGGGTCACCCGTGAACCTGAGCACCTATAAAGGCAAGTGGGTAGTGCTTTATTTCTACCCTAAGGATCAGACTTCTGGCTGCTCGATGGAGGCGCATAACTTCCAGCGCGACCTGCCGAAGTATGACGCACTCCATGCCGTGGTGTTGGGGGTGTCGCTCGATACGGTCGACAGCCATAAGGTCTGGTGCACCAAGGACTCCTTCACCTTCAAGATGCTTGCCGATCCTGACCACAAGGTAGTGGATGAGTATGGCGTGCCGCTGATGAGCCACGCGGGCGCAAACTACGCCACACGCGACACCTTTCTCATTTCGCCTGAGGGCAAGATTATGAAGGTGTGGCAGGTGAAGGACATCGCAAATCACAGCGCTGAAGTCTTGACCGCAATTCAATCGATGAAGTAAGTGAGTTGATGCGGCGCGGCGACACAAACGACACACAAGAAAGCCCCACCTGTACGGTGGGGCTTTCTTGTGTGTCCCTGCGACTTACTTGGTGGCCTTCTTCGCAGTCGTTTTTGCTGGGGCTTTGTTTGCAGCTTTCTTGGTTGCGGTTTTGGTGACAGCTGTTTTCTTTGCGGCGGTCTTGGTTGTTGTTTTGCTCGCGGATTTTGCGGTGGTTTTGGTGGCCGCCTTTTTCGGTGCAGCTGTTTTCTTCGCTGCGGTCTTTTTCGCGGTGGTTTTGGAAGCCGTCGCCTTCTTTGCCGGTGTCTTCGCGGATGTGGTCTTCGCAGCGGTCTTCTTCGCTGGAGTCTTGGTTGCGGCTACCTTCTTCGTTGCCAAAGTCTTACCTCTCGTGGTGGAGTTTTTGCTGCCAGTGCCCTTCTTGCTTGCTGCCTTGCTGGAGACAACGCCCTTGCCGCGCACGGGGGCCAAGGCCTTTGTGGGGGTGGCGCGGGAACCCTTTCCGGCAGTCTTGGCAGGCGTTGCAGCCGTCGCTCTTGCCGCAACTTTCTTTGCTGAAATTTTCGTTCCGGGAGTCTTTTTCCCTGGAGCCTTCTTGCCGGGCGTTTTCTTGGCAGGCTCTTTCTTTGCGGGGGCTTTCTTGCCCGGCGTCTTTTTTGCGGAGATCTTTTTCCCTGGGGCCTTCTTGCCCGGCGTCTTCTTCGAAGGGATCTTTTCAGAGGCGGAACCTCTTCCGAAGAGTTCATCATCGTCAAACTCTTCGTCTTCCTCGCCGTCTTCCTCTTCATCGTCCGCATCGGCATCGAGGGCGCTTTGCAAGGAGCTTCCTGCGTCCGGCGATGCTTCATCCCTCTCGGGCAGTTCGGAAAGCTGGTCGGGTGGGTCGTACATGTCAACGGGACTGGAAGGCATGGCATACACCTCGGCATCCTCCGGATGTGTGCTTGCCCGTGAGGGCGTCATCTCGTCGCGGGAGTCAACGGCGGGCGAGGGTTCTTCCTCCGGGCTGAACTCTTCTTCCTCTTCCTCATCTTCTTCATCTTCGGCATCGAGATCGAGTTCTTCCTCGTCGTCGTCGTCATCCTCTTCCGCTCCGTCCGCGGCCAGTGCGTGCAGCTTCAGCATTTCGTCGTCGAACATCATGGTTGTCTCCAGTGACCCGTGTGTGTTTGCCCGCGGTTGCGTTGTGGTTCGGCACTGTGTATCTGCCGGCATAGGTTGGGGCGCAAGCACACCTTTGCGCGCAATGAATTAGGAACAGATGTACGCTGCAAGGGAGCAAATAGCAAGCACTCTTTTTGGTGCAACTTATTTTGGTGCAGAAAGAGGTATGCGCGAGGGAACCACCTGCTCATCCAGGAGCGTGAAGTCGAGTTGCAAGAACAACGATTACGCGTGCCTGAGGCAAGCCAAGCACTCCACGCAGCATCGCGCGTTCGCTAACGATGGCGCTTATGCGAAGGAGAGCCGACGCTATGCTTGGAGACTTTCGAAGCCGCAGTGGCCTTGCCTGTGTGACGTGATGCCGACGTGCGGGACACCCTGCCCGCAGCCATTGCATGTCCCCGTGCACCACCACGCGATGTGCGGCCCCTGGCGCCCCGTGTGGAAGGCGCGAAACGCACGGGCTCTGCAACATAAAGAGAACGGCCCGGGGTGAGCCTGTTGGCCCCTGCCGCGTTCCATTCATGCAACTGTTCGACGGTGATTCCAAAGCGGTCAGCTACCGTGACGAGCGTGTCGCCGCGGTGGACGGTATACCGCTGTTGCCCTTGCCGAACGCCGGTTGCGGTAATAGGAACAACGAGCTCATCGCCGACCTCGATCGGCTTGCTTGCCGTTACGTCGTTATAGGCCGCGACGGACTCAGCGCTGGCATGGAAAGAGCTTGCGATGCCCTCCACCGTTTCGCCGGTCTTGACCACATGGAAGCGCCAAGTGTTCCGATCTTCTGCAGGGATGTCCTTCAAGCGTGTCGTGAAGGTGTCCTTGGTGCCCGGCGGCAGATGAAGATCGAAGTCGATGTCGCGCGGTGTGGCAAGGCGGAGCAGCGCGGGGTTGAGCACCGTGAGTTCCGACACACTCGAATCGGTCAGATCGGCGACAAGATTCAGACTCACGGCATTGCTGACCGTGACGGTGTCATAGATGACAGGTGGGCTGGGCGGAAGCCGGTTCAGGCCGTACTTCTCAGGGTTTTTCGCCATGATGACCGCGGCGAGAATCTTGGGTACATAGGCGCGGGTCTCCGCCGGCATCATGTTGCGGCGGTAGAGCTCCCAATAATCAGCGTAGCCGGAGCGGCTGACGACGCGTTGGATGTTGCCGGGGCCCCAGTCGTAGGCCGCCATCGCAAGATTCCAGTCGTTGAAGAGCGAGTAAAGCTTCTTCATGTAGCGCGCATAGGCCCGCGAGCTTTTTTCCGGATCGAAGCGGTAGTCGAAGTAGCCGTTGCGCGTGAGGCCGTACTCGGGTCCCGTGTAGGTCATGAACTGCCACATGCCGCCGGCACCGCTGCGGTAGTTCACCGCCTGCGGCTGAAAACCGGATTCCGCGACAGCGAGATAAATCAGATCCTGTGGAACGCCTTCTTCCTTCAGCACATTTTGGATAAGCGTGCGATATCGGCCTAGCCGTTGCATCGAAGCGGACATGTGCGCGCGAAAGCTGTTGGAGGTCGAGAAGACGCCGATGTAGCCGGCAACCTGGTCGTTGATGACGAGCGGCAAATCCGAAGCCGTGCTGAGTTCGCTGTTGAGGCGGGCGACCAGTTCGGGGTTGGGTGCGAAGGTGATGTCGGTGGCATTGTCGATCGGCGCTTCTTCGATCTTCGGGCTGAAGCCGTTGCCCTGCTTGAGCGCGAGATTTTCAAGCGAGTTGATGCGATCGAGCAGATGCTCGAACTCCTCGGCAAGCTCCGGATCATTTTTCAGGTCCATGCCGGAGGCAAGCATGAGATCGACGGCGGTATCGAAGTCGGTACGCGCGGCGTCAAGCCGCTGGCCGTTGTAGTTGTTCACGCCAGAGTTATAGCTGGCCTCGGCGCGGTGGATAAGCTCCTGCACCTTGAGCGTGTGCTCCTGTTGCGCTGCTGTGAGAGCGGGATTCTGCGCGGGTGACGCTTGCCCTGCAGTCGGGCGGGCCTGTGCGGCCGGGGCGCGCTGTACCTGCGGTGCGGGCTCGTCGGCCAAGCGCGTTGGAGAGGCGTCGGCCGCATACGACGGAAGCACCGAGAGTGCCACGCCGAGCGCCACTTGAAAGCACGGCAAAAAGACGGACCGCGGACGAGCAGAGAGCTTGTTTGGGGCAGACACCATCACCTCCGATTGTACGGGTTTGCCTTTGTGTGCGGCGGATGCGCCTTTCGCGGAAGAAGAGTCGCTGAGGGTCGCCCGGTTCGGTTGCCCGGCATCGGGTGTGTAGAAATTTCCGAGCGGAACGTGGGGCCGGACGTCTTTCCAGCAGCAGGCACACATGGCGCTGGCACTCGGGGATGGACGTTTGGGTTGGTTGGCTGGGGAGAGAACGCGTGACGAAGTTGACGTCACGGCCTTGGTGGCGCCTCATGCCGGCCTGCTCTATCGCGTCGCATTTTCGGTGGTGCGCCAACAGGCGGAGGCGGAGGACATCGTGCAGGAAACCTTTGTGCGCGCGCTGGAACAGCGGGAGAAGCTGGCTCAAGTGCACGAGGTGCGGGCGTGGCTCGTGCGCGTGACCTGGAATCTGGCGCTCGACCGCAAGCGCCGGATCACGCCGGCGCAATGGGATGACAATGCCGAGGCACTCGTGGCTTCCGCCGAGCTGCCGGCCGACCGGCAGCTCATTGCCTCCTCGGAGTTACGCCGTGTCCTGACGGTGCTTGAAAGTCTGCCGCCCAAGGAGCGCGCGGTGTTGCTGCTGGGTGCGGTAGAAGAGTTGAGTGTGGCGGAGATCGCAGCATCGCTGGGCAGGTCGGAGTCGAGTGTGCGCTCGCTGACCTTTCGTGCGCGCGCACACTTGGAAGAGCGCCTAAAAAGGCAGCGGGTCATGAAGGTGGGAGAAAGGCGGTCGCGATGAGCGAGAGCGAACAGAGGCCGAGTGAGGGGGAGCGCTTATTGCACCATATGCTCTCGGCGCACCCGCCCCCAGGGCTGGAAGATCGTGTGCTGCGCCGATTGGCGGAAGTGGAGCGGGGACCGGTGGCGCCGCCGCGGGCTTCGTCTGGATCGCCAGCGCGATACCGGACTTCCTGGAGGCCGCGATGGGCAATGGTATTTGCATTCTCTGTGCTCGCAGGGATCGTCGTCGCAATCTCTCTGCCGAAGCATGTCACTGTAGCGCCAGGGTCCCGGGTCGCCGGCGATACCAACCGCCCCAGGGGCGAACTGGTGGTTCGCTCACCCGCTTCGACATCATCTGAAACGGGATCAACGCGCACGAGTGCCACAGTGACAGCGCGTCGAGGCGTAAAGCCTCGCCTTGCCATAGCGCATGCGCCTGTGGAGCCGCTCCTGTCGTTTCAAACCGCCGACGAACAGCCCTTGACGAATACAGACGCGAGCGTGCCTGGAACGCCCCTGCCGGCCTTTGAACAGGCGATGATTCCCGGTCAGCCTCTGCCCAAAATCGAGAACGGGGGCGTTCCCGGTCACGTTCTTCCGCAGTTCACCGGTGCTGTTGTACCGGGAACACCACTGCCCACCTTTGCCCAAGCCACCAACACCGGAGATCGCCCATGATGCCTGTCTTTTGCCCCCGCCGCCACGCTCGCCGCCCCCCGAACTACCTTACCGTTGCAGGCCTTGTACTCGCCTTCGCACTCCCCGGTTTGTCCACCTGCGCGCACGGGCAAGATCGTCCGGCGTCCCAAAGCAACGCTGCTGCAAGCAACGCCGCTGGAGTTAGCGAGCGCGAAGCGCATACCTATCGCCTCACCTACGCCATCATCGAATCGGATGGGGGCAAGCGAACCGCCACGCAGCACTATGCGATGACGATCGTTGCCGGTGAGCGCGCGACCTTCAAGCAGGGCAACAAGGTACCGGTGCTGACGGGCGGCTATTCGCACGAGGGCACGCCGGAGACGACGCAGTACCAGTTCACCTACCTCGATGTGGGCCTCAATCTCGATGCAGCGCTGCGCGAGGTAGCCGGTGGCGTGCAGGTGAGGGCCAAGGTGGAGCTATCGAGCATCGTCGACCAGGTGAATCCGCAGTTGCTGAAGGACCCAGGCGTGCGGCAAACTGTACTCGAAACGGTAGCCATGGCCAGGGTGGGGACGCCCGTAACGCTTGGGTCGCTGGACATACCGGACAGCACGCGGCACCTCGACATCGAGGTCACCGTGGAACGTATGCCATAGGCCAAGACAAAGAACCGGGCGTACTGGGGTTCAGCGCGGCACTGTTATCCTAGAGTTTCGGGCGTTCCTCGCTTGTTGCGAGACGCCGGACTCCGCAGGATCTCAATGGACCCCAAGTACATCCGCAACTTCGCGATCATCGCGCACATCGATCATGGTAAGTCCACCCTTTCCGACCGTTTGCTGGAGCTGACCGGCTCGTTGACGGCGCGCGAGATGCAGGAGCAGGTGCTCGATGCGATGGACCTTGAGCGTGAGCGCGGGATCACCATAAAAGCCCATACGGTGCGCATGATGTACCGCGCCTCCGACGGGCATGATTATCAGCTGAACCTGATTGACACGCCCGGCCACGTGGATTTCAGCTATGAGGTGTCGCGCTCACTGGCCAGCTGCGAGGGCGCGCTGCTGGTTGTCGACGCGTCGCAGGGTGTGGAGGCGCAGACGCTCGCGAACGCGTATCTGGCGATCTCGAACGGGCTCGAGATCATTCCGATCATCAACAAGATTGATTTGCCGTCTGCCGATATCGAGCGCACGAAGGCGATGATCGAGAAGTCGGTCGGGCTGCCTGCCGATGATGCCGTCGCCGTGAGTGCGAAGACCGGGCTGAACGTCGAACAGATTCTGGAAGCGGTGGTGCACCTGCTGCCGCCGCCCAAGGGCGATGCCGATGCGCCGTTGCAGGCGCTGATCTTTGATTCGTGGTTCGATGCGTACCGTGGCGTGATTGTGCTGGCGCGTGTTATCAACGGACGCATGCGCCGGGGCGACAAGATCAAGATCATGTCGAACGGCCGCACCTTTGATGTCGACAGCATGGGCGTGATGACGCCCAAGCCCGTGGCGCTCGATGTGCTGAGTGCGGGCGAGGTAGGATTTTTTGTTGCCACGATCAAGAATGTCGCCGATACCAAGGTGGGCGACACCATCACGCATGTCGACCGCCCCTGTGCCGACGCATTGCCGGGCTTTGAAGATATCAAGAGCATGGTCTTTGCAGGGCTATACACGGTTGATTCGCATGAGCACGGCATGTTGCGCGATGCGCTTGAGAAGCTGCGGCTCAACGACAGCTCCTTCAACTTTGAGCCGGAAAGTTCCGTAGCGCTGGGCTTCGGGTTTCGCTGCGGCTTTCTCGGCCTGCTGCATCTGGAGATTATCCAGGAGCGGTTGGAGCGGGAATATGATCTCGATCTGATCATCACCGCGCCTGGCGTGCGTTATAAGATCACGATGACCGATGGTTCTGTGTTGGAGGTCGACAACCCTTCGCGCTGGCCCGATCCGACGGAGATCGGAACCATCGAAGAGCCTGTGATCACGGCAAAAATCCTTACCAACGAAGAATATGTCGGTGGCATCTTGAAGCTGGTGGAGGACAAACGCGGCCGCCAGCAGAATCTGGAATATGTTTCGGAAACACGGGTGATGATCACCTATGAACTGCCGTTGAATGAGATCGTGCTCGATTTTTACGATCGCCTGAAGAGCGTTTCGCGCGGGTATGCGTCGCTCGATTATGCGCTGGCGGGCACATGGGTTTCGCCGATGGTGAAGATGGATATCCTCGTCTCCGGCGAGCCAGTCGATGCACTTTCCATTATTGTGCACCGCGATTTAGCCTATGACCGCGGCAAAGCGCTCGTGTCGAAGATGCGGGAACTGATCCCACGGCAGATGTTCGAGGTCGCGATTCAAGCGGCGATCGGCTCAAAGATCGTGGCACGGGAGACGGTGACTGCGATCCGCAAAAACGTGATCGCCAAGTGCTATGGCGGGGATATCAGCCGCAAGCGCAAGCTGCTGGACAAGCAGAAAGAAGGCAAGAAGCGGATGAAGCGCATCGGCAAGGTCGACATCCCGCAGGAAGCTTTCTTGGCGGTACTGAAGGTTGGTGAAGAGTAGAAGTGCAAGGATGGTATTTTGTCGCTTGGCGACATGCCTATAGCGACACTTCGAGGAAGCTCCCATATTCTTTGCGAGGTGACGGCATTGTCTTTCATGGCGACCTCAGCGCCAATGCGTAGCACGACCAAGCGCGGTTTGCTGCTGCGCGATGGGACCGTGCTGCTGGTTCTGATGGCGGTGACGCTGTTCTTGTTCGGGGTAACGCTGTTTTTGTTCAAGTCCTTTGAGGCACATCGCGAGGCGCTGGGACAGCAGTGGTCTGATCGCGGTCGTGTGCAGTTGGCCGCGGGGCATCCTGCACAGGCAGCAGAGATGCTGCGTACAGCGCTCTCCTACGAACCGGACGATCGCAACAACCAGCTCTTGTTGGCACAGGCTTTGGCGGGTGCGGGCGAGACCGAAGCGGCGACGAATTATTTCTTGAACCTGTGGGAAGCGCGTCCCGGAGATGGCTTCGTGAACCTGCAACTCGCACGGCTCGCGCGGGGACGCGGTATTGCGCCCGAAGCAGAGAACTATTACCGCGCGGCGATCTTCGGCACCTGGCAAGGTGATGGCGTGGAGCGGCGCCGTTCGATTCGCTTGGAGCTCGCCGACTATTTGGCGGGGCGTGGCGAGGTGGCCGCTGCGCGCAGGGAGCTGCTGATTGCCGCCGGCAACGCCCCGGAGCAGGACGGGGTCCAACTGCTGATTGCAGACCGGCTTCAGGCGATTGGAGTTTCAAATGATGCGTTGCCTCTGTACGAGGCCGTGGTGGCGCGTGCCCCGCACAATCGTATGGCGCTCGCAGGGGCGGGGCGCACGGCGTTCGCTTTGGGCGCGTACCCACAGGCAGTGAAGTATTTGACTGAGGCTGTTGCAGCGCCATCGGCCGGAGCCCAGCCGGGTGATAGCGGTGCGGCTACGAAGGCCGAGGACCAGGCTTTGAAGACGATGGCGGTAGACGCACGGCAGGCAGCAGCATCCTCTGCGCCGCTCAAGCCGCAGGGGAGAAGGCCGTGAGGGGAGCCGAAGACGGAGGGAGCAGCCGAGTTAAGAGCAGCGGCGGCGAGCACACCTCGACACCCATGGACACGGCAACCCTGGCACCGACGCGGGAGAATCGCCTCTTTCTCTTGCTGTCCATTTTTATCGGCATCCTCTCCGGCCTGCTCGTGGTGTCGTTTCGCGTGGCGATCGAATGGCTGACGGTGTTGCTGCAGGGCTCTGGGCCGGCACCGCACCAGGTGCGGCTGCTGCTGGCACCGGCGCTGGCCGGTGTACTGACTGCACTGTTGACGCGCTTTGTGTTTCCGCAGGTCCGAGGATCGGGCGTGAACCAAACCAAGGCGGCGCTGTACATCCACAACGGATTTATCTCGATCCGCACGATGGTGGGCAAATTTCTGCTGGCATCGCTGGCGATCGGCAGTGGCTTCTCGCTCGGCCCCGAGGACCCCTCCTTGCAGATTGGCGCAGGGGTGGCTTCGCTGATCAGCCGCCAGGTGGGATTGTCCCGCGAACGACTGCGGATCTTTGCGCCTGTGGGCGCGGCGGCGGGTTTGGCGGCGGCATTCAATGCGCCGATCTCGGCGATTCTGTTTGTGATCGAAGAGGTGATCGGGCAGTGGACCTCGGCGGTGTTGGGCTCGATTGTGCTTTCGGCGGTTTCGGCGGTGGTGGTGGCCCGCTGGTTCTGGGGAGCGCAGCCGATGTTTCGCATCCCGGCGGTGAATCTGCGCGACCCGCGTGAACTGCTGGCCTATGCTGCGCTGGGCCTGGTGGGCGGGACAGCTTCGCTGGTATTTGCCAAGGCGCTGGGTTTTCTGCGACCGCTGCTGCGACGGCAGCCGGCGTGGTTGCAACTGCTACAGCCAGCGCTGGCCGGCCTGCTGGTGGGCGCGATCGGGTTTTTCGGTCTGCCGGAGGTCATGGGCGCGGGCTACGGTGCCATCGATCTTGCGATGCACGGGCAGTTTGCGTTCAAGATGTTGCTCTTGCTGGCGGTATTCAAAATTGTGGCCACCACGGTCTCGTTTGCGAGCGGCACACCGGGCGGCATGTTTGCGCCGACTCTGTTCATCGGTGCGATGCTGGGCGCGGCGGTCGGCTCGTTTGAGAAGATCTTTTTCCCGTCGCTGACCGGCTCCATCGGCTCGTATGCACTGGTGGGCATGGGAGTGCTGTTTGCCGCGTTTTTGCGGGCGCCGTTGACTTCGGTGTTCATGGTGCTCGAGGTCAGCCAGAACTATTCCATTGTGCTGCCGGTGATCCTGGCGAACACGGTCGCATACCTGCTGTCACGCACCTTGCAGCCGGTGTCGATCTTTGAGCTGTTCACGCACCAGGATGGGCTCTATCTGCCGTCGATGGAAGAACAGCGCGAAGAAACGGAGCTGCGTTTCGAGGATGCTCTGCAGCCTGTTCTTATCCCAACTCTGGATGCGGGGCAGACCGTATCGAGCGTGAAGGCCCTGTTCGACACGGATGCCGCAGCCAACACCGCGCCCGTGCTGCTGGTGCACTGCGGCGATGGACTTTGGTACGCCGCAACGCAGGCTGAACTGCAGGCGTTGGTCCATGCCCCTGCGAACGAAGAGGGTGCCGGTACGGAAGATCTTCTGGAGAAGCGGCTTGGTCCGGAGCGCACGCCGATGCTGTTTCCTGACCAGCTTTTATCGAGTGCTTTGCCGCACTTTCGCCGCTGGCCGTTGTTGCCGATTGCAAACCGTGCGCAACGCGGCGCGCTGGAGGGTGTGGTGTCCCTTGAGGATGTGCTGCGGCGGTATCAGCGTCCGTGACGGAAGTCGAGCTTCGTCATCCTGAGCGCAGCGAAGGGCCTTAGTACTCCCAGGAGGCATCTCTAATCCGAGCAGAATACAGGGTCCTTCCCCCTTCGGCATGCTCAGGGTCAGGATGACGGCTGAGGGAGTGACATTGAGCATGCCGCGAACGCTAGATGCCGGTGATGTTGAAGCCGCAATCAACATAGGTGATTTCGCCAGTGATGCCGCTGGCGAGCTTGCTGGCGAGGAAGAGTGCGGCACCGGCGACATCCGCCTGTTCGACGTTGCGATGCAGCGGGGCGCGTTCGGTCACTCTGTCGAGGATGGTGTTGAAGTCGCCGATGCCGCGGGCGGCGAGCGTCTTAATGGGGCCTGCCGAGATGGCGTTGACACGGATGTTTTGGGGTCCGAGCGAGGCAGCGAGGTAGCGTACCGTGGCCTCGAGCGCGGCTTTGGCGACCCCCATGACGTTGTAGTTGGGAAAGACTTTTTCCGAGCCGTAGTAGGTAAGCGTCAGCAGCGATCCGCCTTCGGTCATCAGCGGCGCGGCGGCTCTCGCAATCGCAATTAGCGAGTACACGCTGATATCGTGCGCGATGCGGAAGTCGTCGCGCTTGGTTTGGAGGAAGTCGTTCTTGATGGCGTCGGCGGGCGCAAAGGCAACCGAGTGCACGACGGTGTGAATGACCGGAAAGGCTTCCTTGATCCGCGCAAAGGCGGAGTCGATCTCGGCATCGTTCGATACATCGCACTGGATGGCGCGGGCTCGCCCGGTCTGGCCGAGATCGGCAAGCAGCTGTTCGGCTTCGCGCTTGAGCCGCTCGCTCTGGTAGCAGAGCACAAGGGTAGCGCCGGCTTTGGCGAGCGACTCGGCGATGCTGTAGGCGATGCTGCGTTTGTTGGCGACGCCGAAGACGACGGCGGTCTGGCCCTGCATGTCAATCATGGTGCAACGGACTCCTGTGGTGGCAAACGCCCCTCAGGATACCAGCTATGCGGCGGCGTTTGCCCGCTTCGTACGAAGGCGGGCCAGGCCGGGCAGGGCGCCGAGGAGGCCTGTGCCGAGCAGAAGCAAGCTGGAGGGCTCAGGTGTGACGGAGGTAGTGGTCGGCACGTCGAGGGTACCTGTAAAGGAGCCGGTTACGGTTCCGTTCTCCTCGCTGAACGCCGTCTCGGTGAACGTTGCGCCGATCTGGACGTACTCGCTTCCATTCTGAGCGTATCCGTATTGGTCATCGATTCCTGTCAGCTCTCCATTGACAAAGCTGAGCGTACCAAACTGCTCTTGGAACCCGGTTTCTGCAAATTCTGTGCCGTTTACAAAGATGCGGAACGCATCGGGTATATCGAGGTAATCGTCGGTGTACATGGAGGCGGTTCCGGTCCCGCTTGGGGAGAGCTCAGAAGCGTCATAGCGGGCAACACCAGTCACAAGATCACAATGCCCCGCGCTTGAGCAAAGACTGTTGTATGAACCTGTGGTGGAGGTGATGTGCTCTGTGAAATTGACTACTGAGATCCCTGGCGGCACGGTGGCAAACGAATCGGCGAGCGCGGCCGGAGCGCTAAGGAGAAGGCCGGCTAGAGCGGAAAGAGCGACACAGGAGCGCACGGGATGGCCTTGGAAAGCTATTTGCTTGCGTATGAGGTGACGATAGCACGTACGTGGGATGGCGCTGTGAATGTTCTCTGAAATGTGTCGCTTCTGGTTGGTCCCTGCAGGTCTCTCCACTTCGCGAACGATAAAGCAGTCCGCTACGGTCGAGATGACACTGTATGACAATAGGTAAATCAAGAACAATCGGTGTTCGCACTAAAAAGCAGGGAACTGTGCGTAGTCTTTGCCGATTGTGGTTCCGATCTGGTTGAGGATGGCCGCATCATGCAGGTAGAGGCCGAGCTCGCGGTTGCGAGTGAGTGAGGCGTTTGAGAAATTGATGGAGCCCACATAGCCGATCTGCTTTGCGGTGCCGAGGTCGGCGATGATGGCCTTCGCGTGGATGTACAGGGTAGACGCGTTGTTGGCGCCAATGTGGACGCCGCAGCCGGCTGCCTCGAGCGCGGTGTAGTTGGCGTGGTAGGCGACGCTGGTGTCCGTCATGGCGATCTCGACGGCCACGCCGCGACGGCAGGCCGCTTCGAGTGCGGCGACGATGCCGGGTGCGGCCATCTCCTCATTTTCAACCAGAAGCGTGCGCTCGGCGCCGTTCAGGATGCTGAGCAGGTCGGGTTGCGCGGTGGTGGGGCTCCAGATGAGCGCATCGCCTGACGGCGGCTGGTAGTTGAGGTCGGCGTTGGAGTTGAAGTCGGTGTTGAAGGTCGCCTCGATCGCCGCGATATCGGCCGGGTCGTGCTCGACGATGGCGAACTCGCGACTGGAAGCGTAGTAGCGCGTGGTGAGATTGAGCGATTGGATGACGGCAATCGCGCTATCGAGAACGAGGGACTTCTCGTGCGTTGCGCTGAATTGCGGGTTGGCCCACGCGGCTGTGCAGTTGGGTCCGGCACTGTTGAGCTGCGTGTAGGCAGGCAGATTGTGGGCTCGCTCGAGGTTTTGGTCGAGGATGACGCGCACGGTCACGCCACGGCCGCAGGCGGCGACGAGATCGGCGGAGAAGGTGGCATCGACTAACTCGTACATGGTCATGTCGATGGTGCTGTGGGCGCGGCCGATGAGCGTGTACAGCCAGTTCAGGCCCGCGTCGGGCAGAATGTAGAGCGTTTGCGACGAGCCGGTCGCGGTTCGGCTAGCGGCACTGGGCGAACGGGGGCTGGTTGCTGCGGGAAGCGTCACCGGAGGCGTCACGGGGAATGTTGTTGCGGGCACAGCCGGTTCAGGAGGCAGCGGGCTTGCGGAGGATGTTTGCGGAAAGCCGCGGTTGATGTCCATGTCGCTTTGCGGTGGCCTCTGGCGAAGGACGAGTGCCCACAGGATCGCGATGACCGCGAGGATGGCGAGTAGGGAGATCGCGAGGAGGCGTGGTGTTTTCATGGCGTTAAGGCAAATGGTCTCTAGCTCGATACGTGTTGTGTCGACGGCTAGCAGGTGTGTACTTTCTTAGGGTAATTGCGCTAGCTTGCCTGCGTGTCGACCACCAGATCGAAGGCGTCCCACTCATCTTCGGAGATTTTTGAAAGATTCAGAGCGGCTGCGGCAACATTCTCCTGGAGGTGGGCGATGCTGGACGTGCCGGGAATGGGAAGGATTGCCGGGCTGTGTTGCAGCAGCCAGGCGAGGGCGATCTGTGTGACTGACGCGTTGTGCTGGGCAGCGAATTCGGCGATGGGGTGATTGCCTTCGACGCCGTCAGCCGCTGCTTTGGCAAATTTGCCTGCGTCGATCGGGTACCACGGTAGAAAGGCCAAATCATGCCCCTCGCAGAAGCGGAGCGTGGCTTCGCTTTTGCGTTCGCCGAGGTTGTAGCGGTTCTGCACGCTGACGACCGGCACGATGGCCTGCGCCTGTTCGATCTGCTCGGGGGTGACTTCGGAGAGGCCGATGTGGCGGATCTTGCCGGCCTGTTGTGCGGCCCCGAGTGCACCTAGGGTGTCGGCGAGCGGGACCGTGGGGTCGATGCGGTGGAGCTGGTAAAGGTCGATGCGCTCGACACGAAGACGGCGAAGGCTCAATTCGATTTGCTGCTGGAGGTAGTCGGGGCGGCCGCAGGGAACGGACTTTGCCGGCCCTTGGCGGGTGAGGCCGCCTTTGGTGGCGATGACGAGGTCGGCGGGGTAAGGATAGAGGGCCTCGGCAATAAGTTCTTCGGCGATGCCGGGGCCATAGGCGTCGGCGGTGTCGAGGAGATTGATGCCCAGTTCGACCGCGCGACGAAGGACGTTACGGGCGTCTTCGCGATCGGGCGGCTCGCCCCAGGCGCCTTCGCCGACAAGACGCATGGTGCCGTACCCGAGCCGCCGGACGGGAAGGTCGCCCCCGAGCATGAAGGTGCCAGCCGAGGCGGCGCTGGGGGCGGTCTTTAAGGCAGTCGAGGAAGTGATCATGCCCGTTGAGATGCTTCTCCGGCGGGTTTGTTCAGGTTTGAAGTGCGGGGCGAAGAGGTGCGAGGCGATTGGGTGTGAGGTCAGCCGTGGACGAGCCAGTCGAACTGCTCATCCGTGAGCGGCACGACGGAAAGCCGGAACTGACGAAAGAGCAGCGAACCTGCGAAAACAGGAGTTTCGCGCATCTCGGCGAGGGTCTTTTCACGCTTGAGCGGCTTGCCGGCCTTCAATCGCACCAGCGGTGTTTTGCCGTCAGCGTCCATCGTCACGGAATCGACTTTCGCCAGACCGACGGCGGCTTTCCCCGTGTTGGAGTGATAGAGAACGCATTGCTCGCCAGGTTTCATACCGCGCAGGGTGATGAGCGCCTGCGGATTCTTGATGCCGTCCCAGATGGTTTCGCCATCGCGGACGAGATGGTCGAAAGAGTATTTCTCGGGTTCGGATTTCAGGAGATAGTGCATAGGCGTTGTACGTTCCACGATGTACGTGAAGCGGCAGAAGCTGGTACGTACACCGTATCACTTACCACCTACAACGTCCCTTAGCCGCCGAGATCGAGCAGATACACCTCATCGATCGTCTGGCCGAGAAAGCGGCTGCCCAGATGTGCGAATTTCTCGACGGAATCTGTCGCGAAGCACTCGAAGGTAGAGGCCTGGCCGCCGAAGGAAAGCCCGAGAAGGGCATGGTGCACAGCTTGGGCGGTGGCCTCGGCGGCGTCGACGACGATGGCCTCGGAGCCGAGCTCGCGCAGGCTTTCCGCAATGGCCGGGGCAAGCAGCGGATAGTGGGTGCAGCCGAGAAGGACCGCGCGAGGCGACGCGGTCTGGAGTGCGTCGGCGAGGTAGATGCGTAGGACGTCGCGCGTGACAGGGTGGTCGATCCAGCCTTCTTCAATCAGCGGCACCAGGAGTGGACAGGGCATTTCTTGTACCTGCAGGCCAAGGGTGGCGCAGGTGTCGCGATAGGCATGCGATTGCACGGTGGCGGCAGTGGCGAGGACAAGCACCTCGGCGGCGGCATCCCCGGTGCGGGGAGCGGATTGGACAGCGTTGAGGGCGGCGCGCGCTCCGGGCTCGACCACGCCGATGACGGGCACCTTGACGGCCGCGCGGATCTCCGGCAGGGCGAGGGCCGTGGCGGTGTTGCAGGCGATGACCAGCAGCTGTGCGCCACCCTCCACGAGAAAGCGGGCAGCCTCCACCGCATAGCGAGCGACGGTGGTTTGCGATTTTGCCCCATAGGGCAGGCGGGCGGTGTCGCCCAGGTAGACGAAGTGCGCACCGGGAAGTTTCGGCAAGAGGGCGCGCAGCACAGTGAGGCCGCCGAAGCCGGAATCGAACACGCCGATCGTGGGTCTGGGTGAAGCTATGGGCCTTCGCGGAGAGATCGTCGGGTTCGTTGAGGGGGAAGCCGTCTTTTCCGCCACGGCCGGAAAGGATAGGGCATCTGATCCGTTCACGATTGTGGTTCCGTCGGCCATTATTGCGTTCCGCCGTTGCCGTTGGCCGTGGTGTCGCGCGTGGCGTAGGTGCGGAGCAGGTCGGCGTGGCCGGCGAGGGTTTCGCGGGGCTGGCCGTCGACGAGGAAGCGGATCTGCTCGATCTGCGGCAGGTTGGCGTGCAGCGTGCCGATGATGGAGGCGATGGTGAGGGACTCGACCTCCACGCCCGAGGGATGGCTGTTGACGAAGCTGCCGCGTAGATCGATGATCGCCAGTTCCCCTCCGAGTGTTTTGGGTTGGGCTGCGTTGGGGTCGGTAGGTGCCACGAGAACCGTCGGCACATGGCCGTCGGCGGTCGCGGGGGCGTGGGTGTCGACGGTGTGGCCGACCACGGGCAGGGGCAGCAGAAAGATCTCGTTCACCATGGCACCCGACGGTAGCGCGTGCGGCGAGCCGGGCAGGGCGTATTCGCCGGCAAGGTGGTCGAGCAGGGCGCGGGCACGGGCGGTGACCTCGGTCGGCAGGGCGATCTGCCGCTCTTCGGCGGAGATGGAGCCCTCGTCATCGTTGGCGAGGTCGAGCGTGACGGGCTCGGTGTCGGTGTAGGGTGCGTCGATGGGGGTCTGATCGGCAAGGTCGCGCACGCGGTCGCGCATGCGTTGCCGCTCCACGACCAGGACGGCGCCGAGCGCCAGGATGCACGCGAAGAGGCACCAGAAGAGGATGCGCAAACGGCGGACGCTGACCAGAGGCGGCTTACCTGGCAGGAGTGCGTTGCCTGTCGGGGGCGCTGGATCGGGCAGTGGAGGTTTGCCCGTGATGGGGAGCTTGCTCATGGCTGTACCTCCGGCGCGGGCGTCGCGGCGGCGGCGGGAGGCTGTGCCGCGGCATGGTGAGTTGCCGTGTGGGTAGAGGGCGGCGCGGCGAGACGTACCGGAGCCTGCACGGCGTTCTGCCAGAAGACCAGGGCGCCGGCGATGGCGGACGCGACCCGCTCCTGATAGCCTGCGTCGTTGATGCTGCCGGGAACGTCAGTCTCCGGTGCGAGTTCGAGGACGACGGCAGGGCAGGTCAGCGAGTCGACCGGGCGCACCGAGGCCGTGCTGCTGACAAGGGAAATGCGCGAGCGGCCGAGGGCGGTGCCCAGCTGCTGTTCCAAGGCGTGGCTCGCAGGAATCCAGGCGGCTTGCGCGGTGAGCCAGGGCAGAAGCGCGGCCTCCGCGGGTGCGGATTCCAGCTCGGAGCTGTACAGGTGAATGCCGGTGCCGCGACCCGTGGCGTGCAACAGCAGACAGGCAGCGGCCCGCGGATGGTTGGCAATACCGGCGCGGGCGTCCAGCGTGAGTGGCGGGGCGGGGGCGTTGGGCGCGTTTGCCGGGGTGGGGCCGGTTGCGAGATCGCTATCGCGTGTGAGCACAACGGTGAAGCCGCGCGCGAGCAGCAGCGACCGCAGCCGGAAGGCCAGGGAAAGTGTCACGTTCTTTTCGAGGCTCGTATCCCCGATGCGCGCGCCGGAGTCCGCTCCGCCGTGCGAAGGGTCCAGCACGATGACGTTGCGATTGACGCCGGTCGTCGACAGAGGGGGCACTTTGTGCGCCGCAGGAGATTGATTTGCGGTTGATCCTTGTACTCCACCCGAGCTGTTCGTTGCTGAGCTGCTAGTTGATGGGGATCTCGGCTGTCTGACCGTGGGTGAGGTGGTCGGAGTGCCCGTGCCCCCGGTTTGGGTGGCCGTGGCGCGTGTTGCCGTGGGCGCGGTTGTTTGCGAAGACGATTGACCGGATGGCCGTGCGCGATGGGTTGAAGGAGCTGACGCAGCCATCCCGGACGGAGTGCGCGCGCCCAGGGGTATGGGCGCCGTTCCGGTTTGCGCACGGGGTAGCGTGCCCGACAGGGCTTGCGGCGAGATGCGCACGACCGGCGCAGGCCGTTGCGTTTGCGCGGGTGGGGACTCTTGTCGCGCCTGTGCGAGGAGGGGTACGACAAGCAGCAGCGACGCGCAACCGATGGACCTCCCCCGAGCGGTCAACTTGTTTGAAGGCAGGAGCACAGAAGATCGGATCAGCGTCACAAGTTGAGTCTTCCTGAAGCGCGGTTGCACGGAGATGGAGGCATGGCCCCACCGATTGTACCGGGTCCGGCCTCCCCCTCCATCCCGCGCACGGTACACTCAGCCCATGCGGGTGTTCGGGATCGATTGCGGGACGGAGTTCACAGGCTATGGGGTCGTTGAGACCGACCATGTCGCGCGGACGCCGCGGCTGCGCCACCTGTGCGCGGGGGCTGTGCGATTGCGCAAAAAGGACCAGACCGCGGTGCGGCTGGCGCAGGTGTATGCCGAGCTGACCGCTCTGATTTCCTTGTGGCAGCCCGATTGCGTGGCGATCGAAGAGGTGTTCTTCGCCGCCAACGCGAAAAGCGCCTTAAAACTCGGGCAGGTCCGTGGTGTGGCCCTGCTGGCGGCAGCCAATGGGGGTCTGCCGGTTGCCGAATATGCGCCGCTTTCGGTAAAGAGCGCGGTTGTGGGTTATGGGCTCGCGGCCAAGGATCAGGTGGGCTTCATGGTGGCACGCCTGCTGGAGCTCGAAACGGTGCCGCAGCCGGCCGATGCCGCCGATGCCTTGGCGATTGCGATCTGCCATATCCACCATGCTCAAACCGCGGAAGGGCTTCGACGTTGAAACGATCCTCTTTTCCTGTACTGGTTTGCTTTTCGCTGATTTGCGCGTGGCTGATCGGCTCTGCCGCCGCCGCAGCGCAGGGTGCCGCCGGCAGTTTGCTCACGTTTTCGATGGATCGCCCCGGGCCGCCGCTGACCCAGTACAGCATCCGAGTGGAAGAAAGCTCTGGGCGGGGATTTTTTCACACCGGGACCCTTCCCCCAGGCGCTGCTACCCCTGCAGTGGGCGATGCTACGAAGGTGGAGCTTCCGATTACGGTCAGTGCGCCGCTCGTAAGAAAGGTGTTCGCCGCTGTGCCGCTGGTGAAGTCGCAACGGTGCGACGGGCACAATAAGAACATCGCACAAACCGGGCTCAAGACCCTGCGCTACATGCAAGGCGGCATCGTAAGCGAATGCACTTACAACTATGCGGCGGATGACCGCGTGAACGCCGCGACCGCAATCTTTGAAGCCCTGGCGGAGACGATGCAATACGGCGAAAAACTCTCATCGAAGCTGCGTTTCGATCGGCTGGGCTTAGATGTGGAGATGGATAACCTGCAAACGGCGCTGACGCAGGGACGGGCGCTGGAGGTCGGCAACATTGCTCCGGTGCTCGCATCGATCCAGAATGACGATCGCGTGATGGAGCGGGTGCGACGCAAGGCTTCGCATCTGCTGGAGAAGACGGACGCGGGCGAGGCTCAGGGCAACGGCGACCGCGCTTCGAGCGCACGGTAGAGCGCGGCAAGCTCGTCGAGCGGTACGGCCTCCGAGCGGACCTGCATGGGGATGCCTGCGGGCCAGGCGGCTTCGAGTTGCGCTGCCGTGTAACCCGCAGTCTTCAGGTTGTTGGCCAGGGTTTT
This sequence comes from uncultured Acidobacteriaceae bacterium, assembly GCA_964242495.1. Lineage (GTDB taxonomy): Bacteria > Acidobacteriota > Terriglobia > Terriglobales > Acidobacteriaceae > Granulicella. The sequence goes on along the minus strand of CAXSZS010000003.1, from coordinate 352,215 downwards.
GCGCTTTTGCGCAAAGGTGGAACGCAAAAAGCGGTTGAAGGGCTCGAAGGCAATCCCAAGAGCGGCGAAACGTGGTGCGAAGTCCAGCCGCACGACGGTGGAAAATACGTCGGGTGGCGGTGAAAAGGACGAAGGCGGCAGGGTAAACAGCGTCGCGGCCTGCGCGTGCAGCTGCACAAGGGCGGAAAGCGCACCGTACTCGCTGGACCCGGGTCCCGCGGCCATGCGCTCGGCGACTTCGCGCTGCACCATGACGATCGCCCGGTGCAGCAGGCCCGGGCGCGCCGCCGCGAACAGGTGAAGCAGGATCTCTGACGTGATGTAGTACGGCAGGTTACCGACCACATCGGCTGTCCCCTCAACTTGGGTGTCGTCGGCGAGCAGGGCGGGCAGGTTGGTTTGCAGAATGTCCGCATGGTGGACCGTGACCTGCGGTTGGTTGCGAAAGCGAAAGGCGAGCTCCCGCGCGAGGGCCGGGTCGAACTCGATGCAGTGCAGCCGCCGGCAGCGCGGCGCAAGCAGGGCCGTAATGGCGCCGTGGCCCGGACCGATCTCGATGACCGTACGCTCGCGGGCGTCACCGAGGGCGTCGGCGATGCGCACGCAGGCGGCCTCGTCGATGAGGAAGTTCTGGCCGAGTTTGGTACCTTTTTGTTTCAATGCTGATGAGATTTGTCTAGCGCCGAGCTCAGGGCGCAACGTTTCATGGATCAGTGAGCGCACTCTATCCGACATCTTGCTTCGCCGATCTGAGTGCAGCCAATGTTTTCTTAAAGAATAAATGCATCGGCAAGCTGCAGTCTCTTGCATGATTTACAACGTCCCTAAATCGGAGACCGTGCTATGTCCATTGCGTACACTGCCGATGTGCCGTCCCGATTGCAAGTTATGCGGCTTGCGACTACGACCGCATCGGTCCTGCTGATTTCCGCTTGGGGTTGCGCCATCTTCATCTCCGATCGAGATTGGCCGGCGATTGTTCTCTCAACCATTGCTGCATTTCTCGCCTCAGGGGCATACGGCTTCAACGTGCGACCGAAACTGAATCGCTTGCCGATGTTTGGTAAGGATAAGGTTCTCGTTCGGAGCCTGGATGAGTGGACGCTTTACCAGTACGGTCTTCTCTTCGATCAGACCTCACCGGAACAGCAGAGTGACGCCCTGAATCACTACAAGGTAGGCACGCGGCTGTTCCCAGCCCGGCCCCAGGATTTTGCGGTGAAGCAGAGCTCTCTGCATTGGGTTCTCATGCTTGTCAGCTCCTGTTCGTTCTTGACGTTATCCCAAGCCGTCCACGGAGGATACCGCGCCTTGATCTTTACGGGGTTCTACGTGTGGCTGATCGTATGCACGCGTCTTTCGAAGCGTTTCTCCGCACTTCCGCCCTCAAATCAATTGACCGGACTCGACTTGTCCTAACGACGATCCCAAAAAGATGACAGCGGATCCGGATGTGCCTGGGTTCCCGGAAAGCAGGCGTCCTCTTGATCAAGTGCGAATCATATGTAATCTTTCTCGTCCTTCCAGTGAATGGGGTTGGGCGTTTTGGGGTCGCTGAGGAGATAGATGTTTTTGTGCTCGAACGGCATGGCGAGCGGGTCGGAGGTGTGGCCGAGGATGGTTACCGAGCGATAGCGGGTGCGGAGCTCTTCCGGCGTGTCGTGGACCACGGCAATGAGTTCGTCGCCACTGCACCCGTGGGTGCCCCAGAGCCAATAGTTGTTGTGGCCCGAGAGCACGGGCGGCAGCGCAGGCTCAAGGCGACGGCCCAGGAACTCGAGTGCGGCAGCCTCGCCGTAGTTGCTGGCGATAATGCAGGTGTGCTGCTGTTCGGCGGCGGGCAGGGCACGGTAGCCGTCAACGACAATGTTTGTCAGCTGGTCCCAGCCGAAGCGGTCGGCAAAGAACTGCGGCAGAATGCTGGTTCGGGAGTTTTCGGTCTCATTGGGCGCGAGGTGCAGGGTGTGCGTGTAGCGGGCCCAGGTCTGTGGCGGCAGCACGGGCGAAGCCATGGGCAGGATCAGCAGGCCGGTGAGGACCAGCGCCCCCTCGAAGACTGGAAAGGCGAAGAGCCGGTCCCGTGTTCTTGAAGGGCGGGGCGAGCGGAAAAACCAATGTTGCCAGGCCACGCCGCCGGCAGCAAACAGCATCGGGTAGGCCGGGGCAAGGTAGTAGTCCTTGGCATGCAAGGCCAGCATCAGGAGAAAAAAGAGGCTGAAGTTAAGGCCGATCCAACGGAACGGGCGTAGCTGCTTGATCAAGAAGGGGGCTGTGAGGCCCGGGAGCCAAAGCAGGAGGTTGACGGGCTGCATTTGGCCGACCTGTGCCCAGAGAAAGGCGAGCGGGCTGAGGAGCTTATTCTTGCCCTGGAGCTTGCCGTTGCGCAGGAACTCCCATGTGGGCCAGCCGTGATGGATCTGCCACGCCAGAAAGGGTGCGACCAGCAGCAGGGCGAGCATGACGCCGGCGGCCAACCACGGGGTGCGAAGCAGGCGGCGCTCGGGCGTGCAGAGCAGCGCCGGCAGGAGTGCCACGAGAAAGAAGAGCATCGATGGCTTGTTCAGCAGGCCGACCCCGGAAAGCAAACCGATGCCGATCCACACTCTGGAACGGAGCAGGCCGCGCTCGAACAGAAGGAGCAGGAGGACGCAGCCCATCCAGAATGCCGGTTCGAGGCAGTTCATCGACAGGTAGCCGTCCGTGCCGAGGTATTCGGGTGCCACGATAAGCCCGAGCATGGCAAGCGCCTGCGCCGGGCGGCGGCCGCCGAGCGCCCAGGCGAGCACGCCACAGAGACCAACCTCCAGGGCCCCGGCAAGAGCGGGGAAGACACGGAGGGCAAAGACGGAGTCGCCGAAGAGCAGCTCGGCGAGGCGGGCTTGGACCGCCACCAGCGGCCCATGGTCGACGTAGCCCCAGGCGAGATGGCGGCCGCAAGCGACATAATAGAACTCGTCGCGAAAGTAGCCGTAGCCTAGATGAAGAGTCCATAGGGTAAGGGCAAAGTGCAGCAGCAGCTTGATAGAGGCGAAGCCAAGGGCTAATCGCAACGCCTCTTTACGGCGGCTTAGGGGAAGGATAGCGGCGGCTTGGCTGGCATGCTCGGCTTGGCTGTCCATGGGCTTGTGGCTCAGAGTACGGCAAAAAGGGCATTTTCGTTGACATTATTGCATCAGAAGTTTGAAAGGTGAGGAAAGCACGATGGAATGGCAGCCGGGTGGCCTGAGCAGTGACATTGAAGACCGCAGAGACTCCAGCGGTGGTGGCGGGGGCGGTTTTGGCTTCGGCGGGGGTGGTATCGGCATCGTCGGCTTCTTAGTGCTGCTGGTCATCAGCCTGGTGACCGGGCACAACTTCCTTGGTGGCTTTCTCGGCGGCGGGGGCGGTGGGAACACACAAGCGGTACAGCAGAGTCAGCAAGAGTCCGGCCCAGGTCAACCGCACCCCGCCGGGGAAGACCGCGATGCGCAGCTGATCTCGTTTGTAAACACCGATGCCCAAAAGTTTTGGCGGCAAACCCTCACTGAGGAGGGCAAGCCCTGGCATGAAGCGCACGTGGTGCTGTATCGGGGCGAGACCGATGCGGGTTGCGGCACGGCGGAGTCCTCGACCGGGCCGTTCTACTGCCCGGCGGATATGAAGGTGTATATCGACCTGAGCTTTTGGAATCAATTGCGCCAGTTCGGTGGATCGACGGCGGACTTTGCGCAAGCCTTTGTGCTGGCACATGAGCTCGGCCACCATGTGCAGAACATGCTCGGCATCGAGCCCAAGGTGCAGCGCCTGATGGAGACGGAACCAGGCGAGCGCAACCATCTTTCGGTGGATCTCGAGCTTCAAGCTGATTGCTATGGCGGTGTTTGGGCACACCACGCGCAGGCGGAACACATTGTGGATCCGGGTGACGTTCCAGCGGCGCTGAAGGCGGTGGCTGCGGTAGGCGATGACAATCTGGAGAAGATGAGTGGACGCGCGGTGAGCCCGGAAACATGGACCCACGGGTCGTCACAGCAGCGGCAGAGCTGGTTTGAGCGGGGCTTTCAAAGTGGGGATCCTGCCGCCTGTAACACCTTCGGGGGAGGTGCCGGGAGCGGCAGTGACTAAGTAGCACTGGAGTAGGCGAGCTGCCTCTCTCGGGTGATTGCTCTCCCTGCGGCATGCCCGGTAGAACGGGTGTTGGACAGGCCGAGCCGGTAGCTGCGCCTCAACGCAGGCTGCCGAAAATCCAAGCAGGCCGCGACGGTTCCGGGAGGGAACGGACGTGAAGGGGCGCCTTCCCCATGGCCGGCTGGCGCACGCGCTTTGGCTCTTGCTGCTGTGTTGGCCCGGCGTGAACGGCTGGGCCGTGCAAGCGACGCTGACCGCCGATGCGCATGTATCCGCGGCGCAGCCCACGGTCAATGCCGGGAGCCTCAGCAACCTGAATGTCGGCAACGGCTATACGACGCTTGTTCAGTTTGATCTAGGGGTCTTGCCGGCAGGTACAGCACCCGTACAAATCACCAAAGCGACGCTGCGTCTTTTTTGTAATCGCGTCGATGTAGCGGGATCGGTCGCGCTTGCGCCCGTGCAGGCCGCGTGGACTGAGTCGGGCATAACTTATGCCTCGCTGCCGGCCCTCGGTTCTGTTTCGAGCTCCTCGACGGTGGGCATCGCCGGTGCGTTCGTCACCTTTGACGTGACTTCGATCGTGCAAAGCTGGGTGGCGGTGCCGGGAGCGAATTTCGGGCTGGCGCTGAGCAGCGCGGCCGCCGCCGTGCAGTTCGATAGCAAAGAAAATGACGAAACCTCCCATCTGCCGCAGCTAGAGATCGCGCTGGCAGCGGGCAGCTCTTCCGGCGGTGGTTCGGGAAGCGTCGGCGCGACTGGCGCGACTGGCGCGACTGGCGCGACCGGCGCGACCGGCGCTGCAGGTGCTACCGGAGCCACGGGAGCAGCGGGGCCGATGGGACCGGCCGGCCCTGCAGGCATGAGGGGTCTGCCCGGAGCCACGGGCGCGGCCGGCGCGCAGGGGCCGGCTGGGGCAGGACTGGTCAACTACCAGGGAAGCTACAGCGCGACGACGAATTACAGCAACGGCGACGTCGTCACCTTTGCGGGCTCAACGTACATCTCGCAGATTGCCTCCAACCACGGCAATACGCCTGGATTTGCGAGTTCGTGGGGTTTATTGGCTTCGGTGGGTGCGATCGGAGCTACAGGAGCAGTGGGTGAAATAGGGCCGGTCGGGCAACAGGGACCACCCGGCTTCGGGCTCCAGGGGCTGACGGGAGCCACCGGCGCGATGGGAGCCACGGGTGCGACCGGCACCCCGGGACTCGTGTATCAGGGGGCCTACAGCGCGACGACGAACTACGGCAACGGCGATGTCGTGCTTTGGGACGGCGCCAGTTATGCATCGCTGATTACCGGAAATCACGGCAACACGCCGGGGCTGGTTCCGGGCACGTGGGGTCTGCTTACGGCGCAAGGACCGACCGGCTTCACGGGTGCGACCGGAGCCGCCGGTCCAACAGGCGCGACCGGATCACTGGGTCCGGTGGGTCCCCCAGGTGAGAAGGGCGATCAGGGAAACCAGGGCATTGCCGGACAAGCCGGGGCGCAGGGTATTCCCGGTGCTACCGGCACTACAGGGCTGCAGGGCCCGATGGGCCCTATCGGTCCGGCTGGCCCTGTAGGGCTCAGCTTTCAGGGCACGTACAGTCCCATCAACAACTACAGCGTCGGGCAAGGGGTGCTCTGGCAAGGCGCTGGTTGGGTTTCGTTGATCAATGGAAATCACGGCAACGCGCCCGATGCAAGCCCGGCGGCATGGGCCATGTTCGCCGCGCAGGGAGCAACCGGCGCCACGGGAGCGACGGGCGTAGGTCTCACCGGCGCCACAGGAAGTACGGGGGCTCCGGGCGCCGCAGGAGCCTCCGGAGCTACGGGCGCGACCGGTGCTACGGGCGCTGCAGGGCTGAACTTTCAAGGCACTTACACCTCCGGGACTTCGTACGGCGTTGGGGATGCTGTTAGTTACGCGGGCTCGAGTTACGTTTCGTTGGTGAGTAATAATCATGGGCAAGCGCCGGATCAGTCCTCGAATTGGGCGGTACTGGCTGCACAGGGCAATCAGGGCGCGACCGGCCTGGCGGGAGCCGCTGGGGCTACAGGAGCTGTGGGCCCCTCCGGGGCAGCAGGCGCAACCGGCGCGCAGGGACCGCCGATCAGCTTTGCGGGTGCCTGGTCGACCGGAAACACGTACAAGCTGGGCGATGTCGTCAGCGATGGAGGCGCGAGTTACATTGCGCTCACCGGGAATACCGGGCGTGAACCGATGGTCAGTCCGGTGTATTGGGGACTTCTCGTTCCCGCGGGCTCCCCCGGCGCGACCGGTGCCACAGGCGCAACCGGCTTCCAGGGGCCGACGGGCTATCCCGGACCTTCCGGCTCGCAAGGGGCCACCGGCGTGCAAGGGCCGCAGGGTGTGCAAGGGGCCGTGGGGCCAGCCGGCGCAACGGGAGCCGCCGGGCCGCAGGGACCCGTGGGTGCGACCGGCGCAACGGGCCTGGTGTTCACCGGCGCTTACAGCGCGTCTACGAATTACGGCGTCGGCGGGGCGGTTTCTTATAACGGATCAAGCTATATCTCGGTAGCCGCGAGCAATCAGGGGCAGACCCCAGGGGCCTCGCCCTCCTTCTGGCAGCTGCTCGCCCAGGTTGGCGCTATGGGCGGCACCGGCGCACAGGGTGCGACCGGTGCGCCGGGCCTTCAGGGCATCCAGGGGGCCACAGGCGGCACTGGAGCCGCAGGCGCCACCGGCGCTGCCGGTGCACCGGGCATCAACTTTCGCGGCGCCTGGGCCGCCGCCGCGAACTATGCGGTGAATGACGGTGTGACCTTTGGGGGCTCAAGCTACCTGGCCAACGCGTCGAATCGGAACCAGGAGCCGGACCTCGCGCCCAGTACCTGGGCCGTGCTGGCGCAGGCGGGTGGGACCGGTGCTGCTGGGGCTACCGGAGCAACCGGCAGCGCGGCCAGCGTCAATGTGGGTACCGTCACCACGCTTGCAGCGGGCAGCCAGGCGACGGTGACCAACTCCGGAACGGCTGCTGCAGCTGTGCTGAATTTCGGCATTCCGCAAGGCGCCGCAGGCACGGGCGGAGGCAGCGGTGGCACGAGCGGCAGCGGTAATCCCATGCCCACTGCGGTATATCACGCGGTCAGCTTCAACACGAATTACTACTCGGTCAATACACCCAACGCAAGTGCCTCAGAGGCGGCCTCGGTGCTGTCATGGATCCCGCGCCATTGCACGCTTTCGCGGCTGGATGTGCTTTCGCAGCAGTCTGCGCTCATTACGGTGACGGTGCGCGCCGGCACCTCCGGGAGCATGACCGGAACTGCCCTCAGTTGCTCGGCTTCGAGCGGGGGCAGCTGCTCTGTCACCGGAGCCGGCACCATCGCTGCCGGAGAGTTTCTGGACCTGCAGATCACAGGAGCCTCAGGGACCGCAGCCGGCGTCTGGACCGCGGTGGAATGCGATGTGCTCCCCTAGGCGGCTCCTGGCGCAAGTCAGACTACTGGCCAAACATGTCCTGTAGCGCCATCTTGAGGCGTTCAGTTGATTGCTGTCATCCTGAGCGCAGCGAAGGACCTACGTGTTCTGCCCGGATCGCAGAAGCGCCTGAACGGAATACAAAGGTGTTTCGCTTCCACCCCAATGAGCAAGAAGCGCTCGCTCGGGGACCCCGGCTGCAATCAGGATGACCCCGTCGAAGATCTTGCAGTGGCAGGGGATTTGCTTTCTCTGGCATCCCGGGCGAGCGTGTGACCTCAACCGCCCCGTCACCCGCCGGGAAAGCATCAGAGGGCGAGCTCTTGATCTAATTGCCTTGTGAGCTCCTGGAAGTGCGGGGCCGAAAAGGGTTCCTCGCCATCCAACAGCAACTCGAGTGCTCGCGCGATCTCCGTGCCGTGCAGATAGCCGAACATGCCTAAGGAGCCTGCCAATTTGTGCGCGACGTCGCCGGCTTCGCGGCGGGTAGAAGGGCTCATCTGATCGGTGCCTGCTTGCCGTGCCGCGTCGCGCAAGCACTGCAAACGCTGGCGCACCAATGGCAAGTTCCGCTGCCACACGGAAGCGAGCATCTGCTGCGGATTCGCGGTGGGCACCGCTCGAACAATGGCGGACATGGGCATAGCCTAGCCGAGCCTGGTTGAAACTGCGATAAAACTTTCTGAGTATGGAACCAAACCACTGTGTAGCGAAACGGTTCAGTTCCAACCCAACACGGCGCACATTTGTTCCGCCAACGTCAGCGGATCGAACGGTTTGAACAGGATGCCGCTGACACCCAGACCGGCGAAGCGGCGTTGATCTACGCCCTGCACCTTGGCAGTGAGCAGAAGCACAGGGATATGCGCGATGCCGGGCGTTCTCTGCATCTCGCGAAAAGTGGTCGGGCCGTCCATCGCAGGCATCATCACGTCCATCAGAATGGCGTCCGGTTGCTCCACCACGGCTGCGCGGATCCCCGCCGTCCCCGAGTTGGCTGTGAGAACATTCCAGCCGGCAACAGTTTCGAGCGAGAGCGCGGCGACTTCACGGATATCATCTTCATCATCAATGATCAAAATGCGACGCATAAGGGTGTCAGGTCTTCAAGGACGTACAAAGGTGAAGCGAAGGTTTCCACAAGTGTAAAGCGGAAAACGCCAGATGCGGTGAAGAATCAGAGCAAAGAAAAGACCCTGGTTCCGTTTTGGTTCTTCGGCTTCTCCGGTCAAGAGCTATCCCGGTCCGGAACAAGACGGCCGGAAGGATGAAAGCTGCTTTCGGCAGAAACACCGGTGCCGGCCATGGCCGGAACTGAATGTGGTGCGGGCAAAGCCGCTTCTTCGTACCGCAAGCGGACAAAAAAAGTGGTACCGGGTTCGGCGCCGACGTCCATGCTGCGCTCCCACGCAGCTTTACCCGGCAACCGTGCGTCATTGCGCTCTGCCCAGATGTGGCCGCCGTGCTGGTGCACGATGCTGCGGCAGATGGCCAGACCCAGGCCGGTGCCTCCCTTTTGTCGAGAATCGCCAGGGTCAACCTGGTGGAAGCGTTCGAAGATGCTTTCCAGCTTGCCGGGCGGCACACCCCGTCCGCGGTCCTGCACGGAAAGAAGGAGCTCCCCGGGCCGGGTTTCCGCCCCAACCCGAACTGCAGCGCCCGGCGGTGAAAACTTAATTGCGTTCGAGAGCAGATTCGTAAGCACCTGTTGCAAACGGTCCGGGTCGACCGCGCACTGGAGGCTGGGATTGCCCGGTTCGGCAACGATTTCCAGCCGTACCTGCGCTTGGGTCGCCATTGCGCTCATCGTGTCCGCAGATTGCAAGATCAGATCGCGCACGGAACACAAACGAACCTGCAACGGCGCACTGCCGGAACTCATCCGCTCCAAATCGAGAATGTCATTGATCAAGCGCACAAGACGGTCCGTATTGGTGCTGGCAATGCGCAAGAGGTTGGCGGCGCGCTCATCCACCTTGCCCATGAGTCCTGCGGACAGCAGTCCGAGCGCGCCGCGGATGCTGGTGAGCGGGGTGCGCAATTCGTGGGAGGCTGTCGAAATGAACTCATCTTTCACGGAGTCCAGTTCCGTTCTCTGGCGAAGTTCGGCTTCTTTTTGAGTCGCTTCGTGCTGTAAGCGATCGAGCTCCGCCTGAAGCATGAGCCCAACCCGGCGCTGCCGCACATACGCTGTGGCGGTACCAACGAGAGCGATGGTCAGCAAAGCAACGGCAGCGAGGGCCAGACTCATAAGGAGTACTTAGGGTAATCGAAGTAGGGCCCGAAAGTAAGTTACTTTTTGTTACTTTTGTCGTTAAGAGCCGAGTGCGTTAAGGCCGGGGTTGCTCGATGTACCGGATGAGGGCTGGAGTGCTCGATCCGGGGGTAGACTGACCTGCAGGATGGCCTCCCGTGCTTCTTCGACCGCCACCTTGCGATCGGCTACAGCTGCGGGTGAAAAGGCGATTGGGTGCGCGGCAAATCGAATCTCGGCCCCAAAAGGACGCAGGCCAAGCAGATTCCAGATGTGCGCGGGCATGCTTTGTGCGCCCCAATGGACGTCTTCGCGCGTGGTGCGGCCCGCGGCGCGATCCCCGGCAGTCAACTGGTAGCGCAGAAATCCTGGCGTAACCGGGGCTCCAGCCTCTATGGCGGTGGCGAGCAAACCGCTGCGGAGAGGCATCAGGGCAACATCGCCAATACCGGTTCCACCTTCGGGAAAGAAGACTACGGGCAGGCCATCGTGGAAGCCTTCCGCCATGCCGCCCGCCGCTTTGGCGGCGCTCCCACCGGCTCCGCGGGTGACGAACACGGTGCCGGCCATTTCGCTGATCCAGCCGATCAGGGGCATCCGGCGGATCTCAATGGCCGAAACGAAGACGCAGGGCCGCAACGCGGCATGCACGATGATGTCGATGTAGGTGAGGTGGTTGGTGATGACCGCCCCGGCCTGCGGAATCGGCCCGGTGACGCGCCAGGTAATATCGACCGCGGCCAGCACGCGGCGACAGAACTTCGTGAGCCAGGCAGCGCGCGCGCGACGCGTGGGTGGACGACGCACCACCAGTTCGGTGAGAGAGGTGGCAAAGGCCCAAACAATTCTGGTGCCTCGGTACGCTTTGTAGAAAAAGGGCATTACTCATGTGTACGTCACATGTGACCTCCTGGATTTACGAAAGTCTAGGGGTGTGTGTGAAAATCCGGCACCGAATCTGCGGAGTGCACCCAGGCTGAATAGAGCAGGTCGCGCAGTTCCACGGCACCGGCCGCAAGCCGCTCCTCCGTAAAGGTTTTGGCCTCGGGCGTGCCGGCATCCTTAAACCCACCCACTTTTTCGAGTTGATAGGTTTTTTCCACAAGCGCGTTGGAACGGTGCAAATAATCGAGGTACTGCGTCCATTCGTCGCCGATCACCTGCGGCCGGCTTTCCGCCACGAGAGGCGCCACCTCCGCCGGTTTGATATTGGCGGCAACAAAGACCGACTCGAACTGGGAATGGATGCCGTGTTCGGTTGTGTAGCCGTTCGGGTTTTCCTTGCCGACCCAGCCGTTGTAGTGGATGGTGGCGTGGAGGGGTTGCGAGCCATCGGCGACATAGTGGCTCAGCCAACCGGCTTCAAACAGGATGATGGTCTCGACCGGACCGGTGTCGCTGTGCGTGGCGGCGAGCTGGCGGTAGTCGCGCATATCGGACTTCAGCCGCTCCCAGACCTCCTCCACCTGCCAGGGCTGCATGCCGACCTTGTCGGGCGCGAGGGGCAGTTCCGGATGAGCCTTCTGCGCGGCCTGAAGGGCACGAATGTAGTCGTAACGGCCCTTGGGCAGAAGCGTGCCCGTGGGGCTGCAGCCGGCGGCGCCTTTCGCGCAAGGAGCACCGGCAAGGTCGGCGTATTCCTCGTCGAGGAAGTGATCGGGTGCCTGTTCGGCGGACAGTTCAGGCTCAGCACGGCTGCGCCAGCGGTCCGGCTCCGGGCCCATGTATTCCATCGTGGCAAGCGCACGGGCATCGCGGAGAAAGGCGGGGACGTCGGTGGGCAGGTACTGAGCGGCCAGTCGGCTGATCATCCTGTGGCCGTCCGGCCCCCAGGCGTAGGTAGAAGGCGTGACGAGGAAAAGCGGGAGCATGGTGGAGGCAACAGCAAGACGAAACCGTGACATTTGCGAGAGTATACGGTTGGCTCGTTGCAAGCCGGTAAAGCACGACCTTCGGCTCAGTACAATAAGGCTTCGAGCGCCTGCGAGTCCAGGAAACCGGGAGCGTTGGCCAGCTCGGTACGAGGCTCTGTACAGCGTTTGAGAGCGCCATTGTAAAATTGGTAGAAGAGCGGTGTTTCGGGATCGATGACGAAGATGTTCGCGATGCCCATGATTTGGTAGTCAGCGAGCTTACGCAATACCCGCGGCATGCGGTCCTCCGGCGCCAGCACCTCAAAGACGGCCACGGGCGGTGTCGTCAAGATCGGCTCGCTCGGCAAAGCCCGGTCCATGACCGTGACATCGGGGACGCGATACCGTGTCGGCGAAACTCTGACACGGTACTCCGGACGGGCCCGCAGGTTCCAGTCGGTGGCATGGTTCCGAAACCAGGCTTGCAGGACCTCCTGCCAGCTTGCATGATCGAACTCTCCTAAGGCGCGCTCCTCGATCACTCCGTCCACGTACTCGGCATCCGGTTCGAAATCGGCGCTGAGGTACGCATCGATCGACATGAGAGATTGAACGGCTGCGGCGGACATCAGATACCTCCGGTATACCTAGGACCTAAGGTACGCCACAGCGCCGACGAAGGGTACGGCTCGCCGGGTGCTTGGCGCGTGGCTATACCAGCACCGGTTGCTCGGCGAGCACCGGCGAACCAAAGACCCGTCGATAGCGCGCGACCTCTGCCGCCGGGCCGGTGGCTTTGCTTGGGTTATCGCTTAACTTCACCGTGGGAATGCCGTCCGCCGCGGTAATTTTGCAAACGAGCGAGACGGGCTCGAAGGTGGGCTCGCCGCGTGGATGGCAGCCGCGGAAATCATTGGTGAGCAGCGTGCCCCAACCCGCCGAGAAGCGGATGCGGTGGTTGAAATAACGGTGTAGACGCACAATGTCCGCGGCGTCCAGGCCGTCGGAGGCGATGAGCCGTTTGGTGCGGGGATCTTCGCCACGCGCGGTGAGCCAGGCGATGTACTCGTCACCGGCTTCGAAGGGGTCCTTGGAGTCGATGCGTTCGCCGGTCCAGCGGGCGACCCAGGCCGGGGCATGCTCGAGAAACTGGCTGGACCCGAAGGTGTCGGGAAGCAGGATCAACAGTTCGCCGCCGTAGCTCCGCTGCCAAAGCTCGAGCACGTCGTATTGCGACTGGCGCAGTGCCTCATCGGCGTTTGTGGGGCTATGGGAGGCAAGCGCCGCCAACACCATCGGCAGTTCATGTGCGTTGGTGCCGATGGCCTCCAAACTGTGCTTATAGGCGAGCGCCGTGTTGGAGGTGCCGGTCAACCGATCGCCCAGCGCTGAGGCCAGCGCCTCAACGGCGTACTCCTGCCACAAAAAGCTGTGGCGGCGACGGGTGCCGAAATCCGAGAGCCGCAGACCTTCAACGCCGCGTAGCATTTCAATCTTGTCCCACAGCCGCGTTTTGGCGCGGGCGTAGAGCACGTCCAGTTCAAGCTCGCTCAACTCTGCAAGGGCCGCGCGGGTCTTCATCTCGCTCACAATGGCCAGGGCATACACCTCCCACATCGTGACTTCGGCCCAGAGCCCGTGAAAGCACAAAGCAATCTGGCCATTGTCCTCGCGAACCTCATAGGATGACAGGCGAAAGTCACGCTCCAGCCACTCCAGAAAGGCCGGCTCAAAGATCTGCCGATAACCATAAAAAGTGTTGCCCGCCAGCCACACCAACTCCGAACGCAAGAAGCGCAGCCCGCGGACATGCTCCAGCTGTTCCCGCAGGGCGCCTGCCGAGATGCGCTCCGCAAGCCGGACTTTCACGGTGCGATTGTGCACCTCGCTCGTGACCGCCGTACGCGGAAAGTTCTTCCAGATGAACTGCAGCATCAGCAGCTTGTAAAAATCCGTGTCGAGCAGCGAACGCACGATCGGATCGAGCTTCCAGTTGTGATTGTGGGCGCGCTCGGCGAAGTTGACGTTCATGACTGAGTAGAAGGGTAGTCGAGATTGGGCAAGGAGGTTGCATGTTTGTGCAATGGTCCTGCCATGACAAGCGTCTTTGCCAGCGATGTCCTGTTCTGCGCTGCCGGCCCTTCGATCATTGTGATGCTCGCTGGCGTAGGCTGATTTTTACAGCCGGATACGCCAGCGAGGAGGAGACAAAGCAGGCAGTTTACGGCCCCATGCTCAAAGCGAATTGCGCGTAAACGATATCCGGCACTTCATCATGGGTGAGCCGCCAGGGAATCTGATGCGGCACGGGGAACATTTCTGCGGTAGCAGATTGCTATCAGGTCTCCTCATCCTGTAGCGCAGTCGAAGGATTTCGCTCTTTAAGGGCTGATGTCACCCAGAAGAAAAGTAAATCCCTTTGCTGCGCTATGGGATGAGAGCTCTCTATACTTTCTCTGCATGTGCGCGGAGGAGCCAACGCCTGCGTTCGTGCTTATTCGGTCGATAGAACCGGGGATGTCAAATCTTCATCTGTACGCAGGCTTTTACCCGCTCAGACGCGATAAACTGGTGATGTTATGGCGACAAAACAGGAACTTCTCAACAATCAGGTACAGCATATCGACATCACCGCGCACAACGTAGTGCCGCTGGTGGATGCGATGGCGTCCATGGCCTACAGTTCGCGTGATCTGGCGCGAGCGGCGAGCATTTATGACATGATGCTGCGCGATACCGAGTGCGGGGTGATTTTGTGCCTGGCGGGCTCGCTGATTTCGGCAGGGTTGCAAAAGGTCATCGTCGATCTGATCCGCAAGAATATGGTGGACGCGATTGTGTCGACGGGCGCCAATATTGTCGATCAGGACTTTTTTGAAGCACTGGGTTTCCGGCACTACATCGCGACCGATGAATACAAGTATGGCGCAAATGACGCCGAGCTTCGCGAGCTGATGATCGATCGCATCTATGACACCTTTATCGACGAAGAAGAGTTGCGCATCTGCGACGAGACGACGGAAAAGATCATCAACTCGCTTTCGCCGCGGCCGTACTCCTCGCGTGAGTTGATTCGCGAGATGGGCGCTTATCTCGAGCGCGCCGGGCGCACGCCCAAGAACGGCAATCCGGACTCAATCACCTTCGCGGCATACGAAAAGAATGTGCCTATCTTTGTGCCGGCTTTCTCGGATTGCTCGTTCGGCTTTGGCATGGTTGCGCACCAGCATGCGCGGCAGGGCAAACCGATGGTCTCCATCGATTCGGCCAAGGATTTCTATGAGCTGACCCAGTTCAAAATTCAGAACCCAACCACGGGTCTGCTGATGATCGGCGGCGGGGTGCCGAAGAACTTCGCGCAGGACATCGTCGTCGCGGCGGACATTCTCGGCGTGGAAGCCTCCATGCACAAGTATGCCATTCAGATCACGGTGGCCGATGCTCGGGACGGCGCGCTTTCAGGCTCAACGCTGAAAGAAGCCTCGAGCTGGGGCAAGGTGGATTTGACGCACGAGCAGATGGTCTTTTCCGAGGCCACGATTACATTTCCGCTGATCGCCGGTTATGCCTTGCACAAGGGTGCGGCGGCTGCGCGGACCGGCAAGAACTTTGCAGAAAAGCTGGAGCCGGTGACGGCGTAGGGGATCGGTCGATAGGGAACGGCAGGGCTTTTGCTCTGCCGTTTGCTTGCAGATCCGATGCGGGTTCCAGCTGACAGCGAAGCGAGATTTCTGGAGGAAGCGGCACGTTTCCGCCTCACGAAAGGAAACGGCGCTCCTTCAGTGCGCGCAGGACCTGTCCGATCGCGATGCCTAGTGAGCCGCTGCCGGAAACCTGCAGGGTAGCGTGCGTCCGTGAAGGAATGACATACCGTTCCGCCATAGGACGAACCGCCGCTTCGAACTGTTCGCGGACGGAAGTTTCTGTTCGGCCGCGTTCGCGCATGTCGCGCCGGACGCGCCGGGTGAGGCAAAGCTCCTGGGGCGCATCGACATAGACGCTGAAGCTATAGAACGGCCGAAGCGCGGGATAGTGCAGCGCGAGAATTCCTTCAACAAGAACAAAGCGCGTGGGGGTAACGGTCTCGAAGGCATCCGTGACGCGCGTGTGGGTAGCAAAATCATAGACCGGCCGCTGGATCGGCTGCCCCTGGGCGAGCAGGCGTATGTGCTCTGTAAAGAGTTCGCTTTCCAGTGAGTCCGGGTGATCGAAGTTGCGCTTCTCCCGTGCATCGAACGGAAATTGGGACAGATCGCGGTAGTACAGGTCGAGGGGAAACAGGGTGGCATTGAGCTGTCCGGCAACTTTGCGGGCCAGTGTTGTTTTGCCGGAGCCGGAACAGCCTGCGATGCCGAGCACGATGGGCTTTGCACTGTCGTATGGAAGCAAGGGCGTGTCAGGCATCAGCATGCACCAGTGTACCGGGATGAGGTGCCGCTCCGTTTTGACGCCAACGTTGCTGTCGGTAGAAACGTGGTATGTGCCTTATACGCGCGACCGCTGTAAAGCCTTATGCGTTATGAGCTTCTCCCGTCAGAAGTGACGCGATCTGTGGGATGAGTGCTTTCACCAACGCGGTGAACTGCTTCTCTGT
This sequence comes from uncultured Acidobacteriaceae bacterium, assembly GCA_964242495.1. Lineage (GTDB taxonomy): Bacteria > Acidobacteriota > Terriglobia > Terriglobales > Acidobacteriaceae > Granulicella. Next base: position 335,974 of record CAXSZS010000003.1, on the reverse strand, counting down.
GCGGACGCCGATTTTCATGACATCTTCGTGATCGATGGGGCGATCGAGCACGCCGGCTGCCATGTTGGTGACCAGCGAAAGGCCAAGAACCTCGAGCCCCATGTGGCGGGCGACGATGGTTTCGTGCACGGTGCTCATGCCGACGAGATCCGCGCCCAGCGTGCGAAAGGCTCGTATTTCCGCGGGTGTTTCAAAGCTCGGGCCAAGGACGGCGAGGTAGACCCCTTCAGGAAGCGCCATGCCCTGACTTGCGGCCTCAGCCTGGGCAAGTTGGCGCAGGCGCGGGGAGTAGGCAGCGGTCATGTCAAAGAAGCGTTGCCCGGCGCCGGGGCGGGTGGCAAAGCGGGACTCATTCGGGCCCAGTGCGGCATTGGTGCCTGTCACGTTGATGTGGTCGCTGAGGGCGACCAGCGTCCCTTCGGCATAGCTGGTGTTGATGCCGCCGGCGGCGTTGGTAAGGATGAGCGCCTGGCAGCCAAGCAGGCCGAGGACGCGGGTAGGAAACGTCACCTCCGCCATCGAGTACCCCTCATAGGCATGAACACGGCCGGCCATCACGGCAATCTCCACCCCGGCGATGGTGCCCAGGATGAGTTGGCCGGCGTGGCCTTCGACCGTGGACACCGGCCAGTGAGGGATGTCGGCGTAAGCGATAACGGTAGGGGTTTCTACCTGTGCGGCAAAGTTGCCGAGGCCAGAGCCGAGGACGATGCCGAGGGCGGGGTGGAAAGCGGTGCCGGCGGGATGGCGCCTGCGGATGTGGTGCGCGGCGGTTTGGGCGAGGGCGTATTGATCTTGCATCGGTTAGCGCTCTTTGTCGAAGAGTTTAGACGAAAGCAGGGCGAGCGCGAATACATTGGCTTCGTGCGAGCGTCGCATACGTGACCAAGCTTGTATAGCTCGTCACCGCGGCAGCAGCATGCTGACGATACTGGCGCTCATGAGGTTCGCCATGGTGCCGGCGAGCATCGCGCGGAGACCCAGTTTGGCGAGTTCATTGCGACGTGCGGGGATGAGCGCACCGATGCCGCCGATCTGCATACCGACCGAGCCGAGATTGGCAAAGCCGCACAAGGCAAAGGTGGCGATGGCTAGTGTGCGGGGAGAGACCTGGCCGGTGTGGGCCATCTCGCCGAGTTGGGTGAAGGCGATGAATTCATTGAGCACGGCACGGGTGCCGATGAGGTTGCCGACTTTGCTCGCCTCGGACCAGGGAATGCCGATGAGCCAGGCTATCGGGGCGCACAATGTGCCGAGTGCCGTGCCCAGGGAGTGCGGAAAGGGGATGTGACCATGCGCCCAAAGTGCGTCAGAGATGCCCAGCATGATGGCGTTGAGTAAGCCAACGATGGCAAGGAAACTGATCAACATGATGGCGACGTTAAAGGCTAACGAGCCTCCATCGATGGTGCCGCGGGCGATGGCGCCGATGAGATTTTCATTTTTGTGCTCCTCGTCGGGAGTCATGTGCACCGTGCCGAGCGTGGCAGGCACTTCGGTCTCGGGCACGAGCATTTTGGCGATCAGAATGGTGCCCGGTGCAGTCATGATGACCGCGGAAAGCAGGTCCTGGGCACGGATGCCGAAGGAGATGTAGGCCGCCATGATGCCGCCGGAAACATGCGCCATGCCGGAGGTCATGATCGTCATGAGCTCCGAGCGTGTGGCGCCATCTAAAAAGGGCCGGATGGTGAGCGGCGCCTCAGTCTGACCCATAAAGATGGACGCGGCGACATTGGTAGATTCAGCACCCGACGTGCCCATCGTGCGCTGCATGATCCAGGCGACGGCGCGGATGACGATCTGCATGATGCCGAGGTGGTAGAGCATGGCAAACAGCGCGGAAACAAAGATGATGGTGGGCAGAACGGCAAAGGCGAACACCTGTAGCGGACTGGCGGGGTTGCCGAGTTTGCCGAAGACAAGGGAGGAGCCGTCGACCGAGTGCCCCAGCAGCGAGGTGACCGCGGATGCGCCGACACGCAGCAGGGTTTGACCGTATGTCCACTTCAAGACAAGGAAAGCGAAGAGGATTTGCAGGCCGAGACCCCAAAGCACGGTGCGCCAGCGAATGGCGCGCCGGTTTGCCGAAAGGGCATACGCAATGCCGAGCAGGACAAACAAGCCGAGCAGACCGGTAAAGCGAGCCAAGGGCGGGTGCTCCGGAGGAAGGACTACCGCGAGTGTACCGGAGATCGATCCAAGTGGGCGGGAACGCGCAATGGAGTGTGCTCGCCATCGTTCCAGGAGCTTTAACGCGCGTTCAGCGTGAGGCGTACTGGCAGATCGCGCGGCGGAAAACAGGAGGCGCCGTCGCAGGCCTGGTAGTGCAACGCCCCGGTTAGCAGGGCATCGCCCTTTTTTGCGTCGATCGCCAACCGGATGCGGAACTCGCCTTGATAGGCGCTCAGCATTTCACCCCCGCCGATGTTCAGGCGAAGCGGCTCCCCTGCCGGGTACTCCGCTTTAAGCACCTGGTAGTGGTCTGAAGGATCGATCTTCAACGCCGTAGCAATCAGCAGTTCGTCGTGCGGCGCGTGGGAGTTGATGTGGAGACCCGGGGCGACGTGGAAGCGGAGTTCGACCCAGCTGCGCTCGCCCGCGACGACGTTTAAGCTGTTGGGATCCAGGCTCACCCGCTGCGGACGCGCGGTGTTTGCGTCAGGGCTGTCGGGCAATGTGATGCGTTGTGCGGACGCCGTCCCCAGGGCTGGAACAGAGGCGATCAGAGCAGTAACGATGATTCGCTGCAGAGAGGCGGGATTTGGCATTTGGCGCTGCGCACACATCGCCTAAACACCGGCTCCGACGATCTGGCGGATCTCTGCTTCCATCTGGTCCTTGGTCGGTGCGCCTGCGGTTACCGAGGCGACCTTGCCTTGTTTATCGACGTAAAAGGTTTCGGGCAGGTAATCGACGCCGCCGTAGGCCTTGGCGACTTTTTCATCGCTGTCAGGCATGAGCACCGGGTAGTTCACACCGATCTTCTTGGCCGCGCTGGCGACGTCGTCGCGTGAGGCGCCGTCATCCTGCGAAAGCCCAAGCACGATGAGGCCTTGCGGTTTGTACTTTGTAGAGAATTCCTGAAACCAGGGCATCTCCAGCTTGCAGGGACCGCACCAGGTCGCCCAGAAGTTCACGATGACTGGATGTCCTTTCAGGTCAGCGAGCGAAACTTTTTCTCCATCGATGCCGGTGAGGGTAAAGCTGGGGGCCGCCTTGCCGCGCAGGCCGGCTCCCTGCGCATCGGGCTGTGCCGCGTCGGGTTCGGCCCCATTGGGGTTGGCTGTGGCAGGTAAGAGCTGCACATGATTGGCTTCCATGGCCGCACGCCGTGCGCGCAGATTGGTTACGCCAGCCCAGAAAAGAAGGGCGATGACGACGAGCATGCCCCCGAGAACACCGAATCTACGCAACACACGCCACCTTTCTACCGGGGTCACCGACGCGCGGGCCCCCCTTAGTGTAGCTCCCCTCCGCCCGGGCTCTGCTAGCATGCTGATCGATGACTTCGAACGGATCGCAAGCGGGGGCGGGTGTACGTGCGGCCACGCTGGTGCGTATCGAAGCAGCGGCGCTTGAAGGCTTGGCGCTGCGGTTGGAAGATGAGCAAAGCGAAGCATTCGCGCAGGTGCTGAGCACACTGACCGCGGTGCTGGAGCGTGGGCGCAAGATTGTGCTCTCCGGCATGGGGAAAAGTGGCCTCATCGCACGCAAGATTGCATCGACTTTGGTCTCCCTGGGCGTGCCTGCCTTGTTTCTGCATCCGGCGGAGGCGCTGCACGGTGACCTGGGGCTGCTGGCTCCAGGCGATGCCGTATTGGCTCTGTCGTACTCAGGCGAGACCGAGGAGTTGCTGCGCTTGCTGCCGATGTTGCGGAAGATGCAGGTGGCCGTTGTGAGCTTTTGCGGTTGCGCGGAGTCGGCCTTGGCGCGTGCAAGTGCGGTGGTGCTCGACGTCAGCGTGGCGCGCGAGGCCTGCACGCACCAGCTCGCGCCCACCGCCTCGACCACCGCGATGCTGGCCCTGGGCGACGCATTGGCAGTGGAACTGAGCCGGCGCATGGGCTTCGAACCGCAAACCTTTGCCGACCTGCATCCGGGCGGCCAGCTGGGCAAGCGCCTTACCCGGATTCGTGAGCTGATGCACACAGGCGAGGCTGTGCCGGTGGTGACGCCTGATGCCGCCCTGCCCGCCATCATCCATGAGATGAGCGCGAAGCGGCTGGGCATGACGACGGTGCAGCGGGACGGCAATTTGCTGGGCGTGCTTTCCGACGGCGATCTGCGCAGGCTCTTTGAGCGGGAAGGCCCCAATGCCTTCAACCGTACCGCCCGGGAGTTGATGAATCCGACGCCACGGACGGTTGCTCCTGATTTGTTCGCGTCAGCCGCTCTTGAGCTCGTAGAAGCTCACAGAATCACCGCGTTGATCCTGACCGCCGACGGCACCGCGAGCACCGCGGTCGAAGGTATCGTGCATCTGCATGACCTTGTGCAGGCACTGGCGAACAGTCGTTCTTAGATCAGCGACAGCGATACAATCGAACCCGACATGCATCGTTGGTCTCAACTCTTCATTCCCACCCTGCGCGAGGCGCCCGCCGACGCGGAGGTCGCCAGCCACAAGCTGCTGCTGCGCGCCGGCTATGTGCGCCAGTTGGGCGCGGGTATTTACAGCTATCTGCCGCTGGGGCAGCGGTCGCTGAACAAGATCGTGCGCATCGTGCGCGAAGAAATGGACCGGATCGGGCAGGAGTTTCACCTGCCGGCGCTGAACCCGCGCGAGGTTTGGGAGGCATCCGGCCGCTGGACGGGCATGGGCGACAACATGTTCCGGCTCACCGATCGCAAGGGCGCGGAGCTGGCGCTGGCGATGACGCATGAGGAGGTGATGACCTCCATCGCGCGCAACGAGCTGCGCAGCTACAAGCAGCTGCCGCAGATCTGGTACCAGATCCAAACAAAGTTTCGCGATGAACCGCGGCCGAAGTCGGGGCTGCTGCGGGTGCGCCAGTTCCTGATGAAGGATTCGTATTCGTTCGATCTGGATGCGGCGGGTTTGGACGAAAGCTATCGCAAGCATGATGAGGCGTACCGACGCATCTTTAGGCGCTGCGGGCTGCAGTTTGTGGCTGTGGATGCAGACTCGGGCGCGATGGGCGGATCGCAGTCGCAGGAGTTTATGGTGTACACCGAAGCGGGTGAGGATCTGATCGCCAGCTCGGCTTCGGGGTATGCGGCGAATCTGGAGAAGGCGACGAGCAGGCTGGCGTCGGTCGAGGATCTTGCAGCTACCGGTGACGGTTTGCCAGAGTTGATCTCTACCCCGGGTAAAGGTGCTATTGCGGACATCTGTGAGTTTTTGGGGATCGCGCCGACGCAGGACATCAAGTGCGTTGCGTTCATGGGAGAGCACGTAAACAGTGCAGGCGAGAGCACGTGGCGGCCGGTGGTGGCGTTTCTGCGCGGCGATCACCAGGTGAATGAGACCAAGCTGAACGCGGTTGGCGGCACGACGGATCTACGGCCCATGACGCCCGAGGAACTGGCGCTGCACATCGGCGGTCCAGCGGGTTTTCTGGGGCCTGTGGGGATGGCCGAGGTAATGACCTCGGGTTCCTTGAACGGGCTGAAGAGCGGCAAGGCGCTTGATAGGCTGAAAGGCGTTTTGCGCGAGAAACCGTCAGAAGGCTTGAAGACGATTGTGGTGCTCGACCCCGCGCTGGATGGCCGCAAGAACCTGATCTGCGGTGCCAATAAGCTCGACTACCACTACCGCAATGTCACGCCCGGCCGCGACTTTACGCCGACGCTCATCACCGACATCCGCAACGTAAACGAGGGTGAGCTTGACCCGATCGGTGGACAGCCATTGCGGTTGGGAAAGGCTGTGGAGATCGGTCATATCTTCAAGTTGGGCTATAAGTACTCCGAAGCCATGGGCGCGCGGGTGCTCGACCGTGATGGTAAAGAGGTGACGCCGATTATGGGCAGCTACGGGATCGGGATTGAACGTATTTTGACGGCTGCCATTGAGTCCAGTGCCGCGTACTTTGCACGTCAATCCACAGACACGGTGTTATCTCGACCGGAGCGAAGCGTAATGGAGAGACCTGCAGCTTCGCTTACAGAGCAGTACACGCTTTCGCCCGCGATCGCGCCGTACGAGGTCGTCGTGACGATTACCAACGTGCGCGAGACGGAGCTGTTGCAGGCGGGCGAGCGCATCGCGCAGGAGCTCGATGCCGCGGGGGTTGATGTGCTGCTCGACGACCGCGACGAACGCGCAGGTGTGAAGTTCAAGGATGCCGAGCTGATTGGCGTGCCGTTTCGGGTCAACATCGGCAAAAAGCTGGCCGAAGGGGCAGTGGAGCTGGTGGACCGGCTCAGCGGCGCCACGGCGGATGTCCCTTTGGAGCAACTGACCGCGCGTGTGCAAACGCTGCTTGCCGCGTTGAAACAGAATGTGTTGTCGTAGCCAGTACCGTAAGTGCTTGTGTTTGGAAAGCTGGGAGGCTGATTGCCCACGACCCTTCGTACACCCGTTCGCGTAAGACTCGCCCGGCCGCGCCACTCGCTGGTGTGGCGGGCGCTGCAGGCTGTGCTCTTGCTTGTATTGCTGCTGGCCGTGGTCGGCGGACTCACCTTCGCCTATGAATATCACCAGTACCAGGGATTGGTGGACCAGCGGCTCGCACAGGGACCACTGTTCTCTTCGACGGCGCAGATCTATGCCGCGCCGCAGGAGGTGCGGCCAGGGCAGCACCTATCGGCGGAAAGCATCGCTGCTGCTCTGCGCAAAGCAGGCTACAGCAGCGCTGGGCAGGCGAGCGCGATGGGCACATATCAGCGCGGTGACGAGTCCATCTCGATCAAGCCGGGCGCGCAAAGTTATCTCGCCACAGATGGCGCGACGATCCATACAAGCGACGGTGCGGTGGATACGATCACCGCGGAAAACGGCGCGGAACTGAGTTCCTACAAGCTGGAGCCGCAGCTGATTACCGCGCTCAGCGAGGACAAGAATCGCACCAAGCGCCGGATGGTGACCTATGACCAGATCCCGCCACGCATGGTGGAGGCGGTACTCGGCATTGAAGACCGTCGCTTTTTTGAGCACGGCGGCATCAATTACGTTCGCACGGTGAAGTGCGCGGTGCAGGATGTAATTTCGCACCATAAGGGCTGCGGCGGTTCCACGTTGACGCAACAGCTGGCGCGCGGTTTCTTCCTTTCGCCGGAAAAAACCTACGCGCGCAAGATTGCCGAAATCATGATCACGTACCAGCTCGAAGACCGCTTCAACAAGCAGCAGATCTTTGAGATGTATGCCAATCAAATCAACCTCGGCCAGCGTGGATCGTTCGCGATCAACGGCTTTGGCGAGGCGGCGCAGACCTATTTCGGCAAGAACCTGAAGCAGCTCGACCTGGCAGAGTGTGCTTTGCTCGCAGGCATGATTCAACGGCCGAACTACTTCTCGCCCTACCGTCATGCAGACCGCGCGGCCGAGCGCCGGAACATTGTGCTCGACACCATGGTGGAAACGGGAGCGATTACGCCGGCACAGGCGCAAGCCGCCAAGGGGGAGCCAATCCGGCTCGCGCCGGCAGAGGTGGACGCAAGCGAGGCGCCGTACTTCGTCGATCTGGTGCACGACCAAATTGTGCAGCGCATCGGCGACTACGACTCCGGGCATTCGTCGCTGCGCATCTATACCTCGCTTGATCCGGATCTGCAGCGAGCGGCGCAGGACGCGGTACAGCAGGGCATGCAACATGTGGACATGCTGGTGCGCGCGCAACGTGGCAAGAGCGACGCGTCTACAGTCATGCCGCAGGTTTCATTAATTGCGTTGAACCCGCATACCGGCCAGGTGTTGGCGCTGGTGGGAGGGCGCAACTACGCCGCATCACAGCTCAACCACGCGACTGCGGAACGGCCCACCGGCTCGATCTTCAAGCCCTTCGCCTATGCCGCTGCCTTCAATACTTCGTTGAACGGCACGGAGCTCGATGGCAGTGGGGTATTTACTGCCCTTACACGCCTCAATGACGATCCGACTACATTCTCCTACGACGGCAAGGACTACACGCCCGGCAACTTCAAGCGAGGGGAGTTTCCCGGCATGGTCACCGCCGTACAGGCCCTCGCCCACTCGCTGAATATTGCGACCATTAACCTTGCGCAGAAGGTAGGGTTCGAGAACGTCGCGGCTCTCGCTCGATCCGCGGGGATCACCAATGCTCGCGGCACACCTTCGGTCGCCATCGGTACGTATAACGCGACGCCGATCGATATGGCCGGTGCGTACACGGTTTTTTCGAACAATGGGATCCATCTGAAGCCCTGGATGCTCGCCAGCGTGCGCAACACCAATGGCGACATCGTCGCCGACTACACACCCGAAGCCAGGCAGGTGCTCGATCCCCGCTCCGCCTACCTGACGCAGTCAATGCTTGAGAATGTGATGAATTTTGGAACTGCTGCCGCCGTGCGCGCGCGTGGGTTTACTGCGCCGGCCGCGGGAAAGACCGGAACCTCTCACGATGTTTGGTTCGCCGGCTACTCTTCCAATCTGCTTTGCATTATCTGGGTCGGAAACGATGACTACACGAATTTAAATCTGGAAGGCGCCAAAGCGGCGGCGCCCATCTGGGCTGAGTTCATGAACCGCGCGATCCGGCTGCCGCAGTACTCGGATATGAAGGCCTTTGCTGCGCCGCCGGATGGGGTTCAGCTGGTGCGGGTGGACCGGGCAAGCAATCTACCTGCGGATGAAAGTTGCCCGAGCGACAGCTTTGGCGTTGCATTCCTTGCCGGCACCGTACCGCAAAGCACCTGCTCGCACATGGGCACTGACGCGCAAACACTGGGGACGCAGCTGTATGGCGAAGGCACCGATGGCGGCATCGTGACAACACCGATAGCACCGGCGTCACCCCGAGCTCCGCAGCCCGGACCGCCGGGGCAGCAAGAGATGAATCAGCCGGGTGGTGAGAGTCGGCGTCGTAACCCTCTTCAAAAGATGCTTGGACTGGGGAAGGACAAGCAGCCGGATGGGGGAGCACCGGTGCCGCAGTGATGCCACAGCCGATTTCAGCAGCTGCCGCGCCGGCGTCCACCAAGCACTTTGATCATGCGGCCTACCGGGGCTTCGGCTCCCTGGCCCGCTGCGGCTTGCTGCTCTGAAGCGATCCACGGCTGACATTGCGGGCACCAGTAGGTGGAGCGGACCTGCTCGCCCTGCTTGCGCATCATCACGAGAGCGCCACAGCGGCGGCATTCCTGGCCCTGCCGGCCGTAGACCCAAAGGCGCTCGCCGGCGTTCATCGAGTGTGTCGTCCGTCGATTGCCGGAGTACGTAACGATGCCGTCGGTGTTGTCCGAGCCCGAGCCGTCGTTGATGTTGGCGCGCATGTAGCGGCCGGAGACTTCGGCCATGATCCCCAGCTCGCGTTCGGCGAGAGTGCGCATTTGGCGGAAGGGGTTGACGCCGGCGGCGAAGGGGACCTCGCTTTTGTACACGTTCCCGAGGCCGGCCATCACGCGCTGGTTCAGGAGCACAACGCCGATCTCGGCATCGGGGTTCTGGATCCCGTAGTTCCGCAGGGCTTCGACACCGCCTGCCGTGCTGTAGCCCTCGCTCAGGATGTCGACGCCGAGCTTGGGGACTTGCGAGTAGCGTTCGAGGGAGCGTTCGGTGTGGAACTCCGTGACAGGAACATTAAACGCGACAGCAATGAAGTCACCGGTGGTGATGGAACAGCGCATGCTGCTGCGGGGCGAGAACCACCGTTCGCCGACGCGGTAGATGTGCCAGGAGCCGGACATCAGCATGTGGGTGACGAGGATGAGGGGCTCGCCGCCGCTGGGAGCAGAAGAAGCGGCTGCGCCAGGAGGCGCGCTGAAGTGGATGAGGCACCACTTGCCGCGGGCTTCGACCTTCTCGACCGTTCGGCCGACGATGCCTTTGTCGTCGGCGACGGAGGCGAGCTTGGCCACGTTGGCCTGGAAGGCTGTGACGGGTTTGCCGCCGATCGCTTTTTGGAGAGCGCGGGCGGCGCGGTAGATTGTGTCGCCTTCAGGCATGGGAGATTGGATGCCGGGCTTACGAGGTTCGTTCTGGCAGAGGCATGCCTCGTCCGGGCACCGGCGGCAGGTGGCGGCGGACGTTGAAGCCCATGGGGGCGGCTTGGAAGCCGGCGTCCAGGAGGGCGCGGGCGATGGGGTGTTCGGCTACCGGGGTGCCGTTGATGGCCGTGATGAGCATGCCGGTGCGGTTGCGGTCTGCGCTTTCGGCTTCGGCTCGTTGAACAGCGTGGACGAGGAACTCGGCCAGGGCGCGCATGGTGTTGGAGCGGGCGGGTTCTTCTTCAGGGAGAAGGACCTGGAGGTCGGGGTTGCCGCGGCGGAGGTAGGCGGTGAGCGCGCCGTCGATGAGAATAACGCGGGCGCCTACGGAGCGGGTGAGGGAACCCGTGGGACTCGGAACCCCGGTGGTCGGAACAACAGATCCCTCTGCTGCGCTGCGGGACGACAAATCAGAGGTAAGAGGCTGCGTGACTGGTGAAGCGGCTTTTGGGGCGTTGCCCGGCCAGCGGAGGAGGGAGCCGTAGGGGTTAGCCGGATCGGTGGCGGCAAGGATCACGGCTTCACGGCCTTCTTCGGCGCTGCCGTTGTGTTCGCCCGGGCGGAGGGAGCGCAGGAGGTCGACGGCGGCGGGCTGGGCGAACTGGGTGGCGCCGAGGTCGGCGGCGAAGTAGCCGCGACGGATTTTGCCGCTTTCTTCAAGCAGTTTGAGCACGTCATAGACTGCGGAAAAGCCGCCGGGGAGATCTTCGGCATGGGCGGTTTCGCGGAAGACGACGCCGTAGCGGGTGAGGAGCTGGCCGGCGACGGCGTGGGACCAGGCGGTCTGGCCGGCGGGGGTGGCGCGGGTTTCGTCGAAGGCGATGTCGTTGAGCGACCAGCGGCCCTGCGCGGTGGGCGGAGTGGTGCGGCGGCTGCGGAAACCGGCCTGGTTGTGGACGCGGCGCACAGGCTTGCTGCCCCCGCGGCTGGATGAGGAGCCGTTGCGCTCGCAGTAGGCGCGCAGACAGTGAAGGGCGTCGTTGGTGAGCAAGCCGCGCCAGACGAGCGACCAAAGGGCATCGATCGTTTCACCGGGGTAGCCGCCGCCAAGGGCGTCGTGGAGTGGTTGGAAGAAGGTGGCGCCGGAGCGCTTGAGGTGGTCGAGGATTTGTTGTTCGCGCTCGCTGAGAGGCTCTGTGGAGACGCTGGAGAGCTGGAAGCGGGGAGTGTTGGGCTTGCCTAAGGTCTGCACGCGATCCGGCGGCCAAAGAGAAGGGAGCTTTTCGGAGAGGAACAGCGCGAGACGGCCGTCGCGTTCGCCCAAGGGCGAGAGCCCGATCCAGGTGACCTCGCCGGCGGCGATGAGGGTGTCGAGATCGGCGGGCTTGTAGCCGGAGATTCGGGCGGGCAGAATCTCGGTTTCGAGCAGGGAAGCGGGCAGCGGGGCGCCCTGTAGATTTTCGATCACGTCGAGCAAAGCGTCGAGGCCACGACGGGGTTGGATGACGCCCTGCCAACGCGTGAAAAGCCGGGCGAGGGTGGCCTGGGCAACCGGTTCGACCTCTTTCCGTAGCCGGGCGAGGGACTTGCGGCGGATGGTGCGCAGGACTTCGGCGTCGATCCACTCGCGGTTGGTGCCGCCGGGGAGGAAGGCGCCTTCGATGACACGGCCGGTGCCGACCAGCCGTTGCAGGGCGGCTTCGACGCTTTCTTTTGGGAGGCCGTAGCGGGACGCAAGGTCGGGGGTGGTGAAGGGGCCGTGGGTGCGGGCGTAACGGCGGACGACGTCGAGTAGGGCGTCGGGGACGGGTTCGAGGAAGGCGCCGGGGAGGCCGGGAGGAAGGGGAACACCAAGAGCGTCGCGGAGGCGGGCGGCGTCTTCAACGGCGACTACGCGCTTCTCGCCGCCGACTCTCAGCTCCAAAGCCCGGCGGGCGCGGACGAGGCGGTCGATGGCGCGGTCGACGGGTGAATTTCCCGATGCGACGTCGGCGGGGAGATGCGGAGGTCCTTCGCTGCGCTCAGGATGACGGTTGTCGGAGGTGAGCTCTGTGGGGAAATTGGAGCGTTGGGCGATTTCCTGGCGGGTGAGATCGCCCAGGCGGAGAAGGAGATCGTGGATGCCGTCAAGGGAGCGGACCTTGTAGGTGTCGGCGAGAGATTGGAGCTGCTCTTCGGTCTCCTCGATGGCGTTGAGGTCGAGGAGCTCGCGGAGGTCGGCATCGCCGAGCAGTTCGCGCAGCTGGTCTTGGTCGATTGAAAGCGCTTGGGCGCGGCGTTCGGCGAGCGGGGCGTCGCCGTCGTAGATGTAATTGGCGACGTAGCTGAAGAGCAGGGCGCCGGCGAAAGGTGAGGGTGTGCGGGAGTTGACGGTGTGGACGCGGATGGAACGGTTGCCGATGGCGCGCAGGGTTTCGGCAAGGGCGGGCATGTCGAAGACATCACGCAGGCACTCGCGATAGGCCTCGAGGAGCATGGGAAAGCTGGCGTAGCGGGAGGCAACGGAGAGGAGATCGTAGGCGCGTTTCCGTTGCTGCCAAAGCGGGGTGCGACCGTCGGCGCGGCGGCGGGGGAGCAGCAGGGCGCGGCTGGCGGCTTCGCGGAACTTCGCGGCGAAGAGGGCCGTGGCACCGAGTTGCGCCTGAACGAGCTCGGCGGCCTCGGCAGGTTCAAGCAGGAGTAGGTCGGCGTCGGGGGGTTGGTCGGTCTCGGGGAAGCGAAGGACGAAGCCGTCCTCGCTCCACATCGTTTCGACGTCGAGACCGGCGGCCTTGATTTTGGCGGAGACAGCCATCGCCCAGGGGGCGTGCACGCGCGAGCCGAAGGGGGTGAGGCAGCAGACGCGCCAGTCGCCCAGCTCGTCGCGGACGCGCTCAATGACGACCGTGCGATCGTCGGGGACCTGGTCCGTGGCGAGGGCCTGGTCGGTGAGGTAACGGAGGACGTTTTCGGCGGCTTTCTCGTCGAGGTCGTGCTCGCGGGTGAGCTTGGTGATCGCGACCGAGCGAGGCATATCGCGGAGTGTGCGGACGAGCGCGCCGATGCGACGGCCGAACTCAATGGGCCGGCCGGCCTGGTCGCCGTGCCAGAAGGGCATCTTGCCGGGCTCGCCGGGCGCGGGGGTGACGAGCACCTTGTCCTGGGTGATTTCGTCGATGCGCCAGGTGGAGGCGCCGAGGATGAAGGTGTCGCCGGAGCGTGCCTCGAAGACCATCTCCTCGTCGAGTTCGCCGACCCGGATGGGCTTGTTGGAGGCGCCAGACAGGAAAACGCCGTAGGTACCGCGGTCAGGGATGGTGCCGCCGTTGAGGATGGCGAGGCGTTTGGCGCCGCCGCGGGGGGTGATCCAGTTGCGCTGTCGATCCCAGGTGACGCGCGGGCGGAGTTCCGCGAACTCGTCCGAGGGATAGCGACCGGCGAGCATGTCGAGCACACCGTCGAAGACTGCGGTGGAGAGCGCGGCAAAGGGGGCGGCGCTGCGGACGATGGTGGAAAGGGCGTCGTAGCTGAGACCCGGGGCGTCGTCTTCTTCGAGCTCGGCCTCATAGCCGGTAGCGATGCCGTGGCGGTTGCGGGCTTTGATCGTCTTCTTTTTGCGCGCCGCACGGGACGCGATCTCAGCAAGCGGCAGGGGTGGTTGCGCGACGAGAGCGACGATCTGCTGCGCGAGAATGTCGAGTGGGTTGCGGAGGAAGCGGGTGTGCTCGACGTGGCCCTCGTGCATGGCCTGGGTCACAGCGGCGCACGCGACGAGATCGGCGCGGTATTTCGGGAAGATGATGCCGTTCGACGGCGCGCCCACCTGGTGGCCGGCTCGGCCGATGCGCTGCAAGCCGCTGGCGACCGAAGGCGGGGCCTCAATTTGGATGACGAGGTCGACGGCGCCCATGTCGATGCCGAGCTCGAGCGAGGAGGTACAAACGAGAGCTTTGAGGCGGCCGGCTTTGAGTAGCTCTTCGATCTCAGAACGCTGGGCAGAGGCCAACGAGCCGTGGTGGGCGCGTGCGAGTTGTTCGCCGGCGAGTTCGTTCAGGGCGCCCGCAAGCCGCTCGGCAACCCGTCGTGCGTTAACGAAGATGAGCGTGGAGGTCCGTTCGCGGACGATCTCCAGCAGACGCGGGTGGATCGATTGCCAGATGCTGGCGCGCTTGGGGCCTTGCGAGGCAGGACCGCTGGGAAGGTCCTGGATTTCGCCGAGCTTGGCCATGTCCTCGACGGGTACTTCGACGCGAATCTCGAGTCGTTTGCGTGCCCCGGCGTTGATGATCGTGACAGGGCGGAAACGGGGACCGGTGGCGGACTTGTTGTCGGGTTCGGTTTCGGCGGCCTCGGCGGAGGTGTAGTCCTCGGTCGCGGGTGCCGTGAGGCCGGTGGTGGCGGTGATCGCTGCGGCGGCGCGGGTCTCAGCGGAACCCACTTTAGCCGAGGATGGAGCTGTCGGCTTAGATGGGCCACCCTGATCTGACGACTGTGCTTCGGCACCGCCGAGGAAGCGCGCGACCTCTTCAAGTGGACGCTGGGTGGCACTGAGGCCGATGCGTTGGAGAGGGTGACCGCAGAGAGCCTCCAGGCGCTCGAGTGACAAGGCCATGTGCGCGCCGCGCTTGGTCGGCACGAGCGCGTGAATCTCATCGATGATGACCGTTTCGACGGAACGGAGGGCCTCGCCGGCATCGGAGGTGAGCAGCAGGTACAGCGACTCGGGGGTCGTAATGAGGATTTCACCGGGATGGCGCTTGAAACGAGCACGCTCTTTTTGAGGGGTGTCCCCCGTGCGCACACTGATTTCAGGAAGGTGGACGGGGATGCCCTCGCGTTGGGCCATGTTCGCGATGCCCTGTAACGGGGAACGCAGATTGCGTTCGACATCCACCGCCAGGGCCTTTAGCGGACTCAGATAGAGTACGCGACAGCCGGGCTGCTCATCGTAGTGCACGGGGCGCTGAAGCATCAGCCGGTCGAGGCACCAAAGGAAAGCCGTCAGCGTTTTGCCGGTACCGGTGGGGGCAAGGATGAGCGTGGAGTCGCCGTGAGCGATGGCTGGCCAGCCCTCCCGTTGCGGGGGGGTCACACCTTCAAACACGGCACGGAACCAGGCGGCCGTAACCGGGTGAAAGAGATCCAGAGCGTCGATGCCGGGCGCTGGTTCCGCTACCGCTACGTTCGATGCAGCAGTCTTTTGCTTGCGCTGCATCGTGGGTGTTTTGGGTGAGGCCATCCTTTCCATGCTACTGCCGCACAGGAGTCATCCGGCGCTGAATGCTAAATGGAGACGCTAGGGACGTACCAAATAAAAGCGACTGTTGCGCTCCTGGAGCGCTGTTGCGCCCGTCCAACTGCCAGCAGCACCCTTGCTGATGGAAATTCAGGTTGTGGAGGGATCGATGCATTGCCACCGAAAATTTGCCGTTTGTCACGCGCTGTCCAGCCTTCTCGTTCCGATTCTGCTCGCGTCGCCGATCCACGCGCAAAACGCCGGCAGCAGCATGGCACCAGAATCAGCCAAGCTTCGCGATCAGGTCTTCCCCCTCAAAAATACCGCGCAGCCGGTGGAGACCAAGGAACTGATCATCGCCTTGCGCAATGTGCTTGACACACGTGCAACGGTCAATGTTCTTGCGGATCAAAACGCCCTTGTGGTGAACGACACACCCGATCAGCTTCGTCTTGCGCAGAAGGTGATCGACGATATCGAGAACGCTCAGCCGAGCATTCCTGCGCAGCCGGCCAGTGCCACTTTTGGGACTGGCACGCAAACCACGATGCGTCCTGACTCTGACCACACGGCGGAGCAGACACTGTATCTGCCGGGGACCATGACGGCGCCGGACGAGAATGAGTTAATCGTTCACTTGCGTGCAGCCATGAGCCCGAGGACCAAGTTTTATTTTGTTCAGGATCGCCACTCCATCGTTGTGAGTACCGAACCGGGTCAGATGCAGAGTCTGTATACGGCACTCGCTCGCTTGATTCCGGGCTGGTCGGCGACGTCGCCGAGCGCGGTCAGCGCGGTATACCCGATCCAACAAGCGAGCACGCCCACGGATCAGGTCTTGGAGCAGACGATGTATTTACCTGCGGCAACACCACAGAGCAGTAGTGTCCAAGTGCTGGTGGCATTGCGCAACATCTTGGACCCAAATGCGAAGGTCTACCTTGTGACCAGCAGGAACGCGTTAGTTCTAACCGCGACGAAGAACCAGCTCGAACTCGCGACAAAGGTCTTGAAAGACCTTGACCCGAACCGGCCTGCATCGTAGGTTTTCGGCTAGCCAGAGCCTTACGCGAGCCGTTTTCGCAGCACACCGGCAACGCCGAGCAAACCTGTGCAGAGCAGCGTGAGGCTTGCCGGTTCAGGGGTGACCGCTGCGGCGGCCGCGGGCGTGAAGGGGCCGGTGTACGTGACGTGACCGACATAAAGGTCATTTGGACCATTCAGGTTGAAGGTTTCGCCCGTGTAGTTGATGAGGCTGGCGCCCGTGAAGGTGAAGTGCGCTACATCTGTCCCGACAAACACGTCGGTTCCGTACTGGGCGTCAACCCCGGACTCGGTGAGCCCGCCGGCAAGCAACGAGATACTTTTCACGGCGCCGGTCGTGGTGTCGATGGTTGTGGTTCCGGTGATCATGTTGTAATCGCCGCCCATGCCGTAGAACAGACTGGAGCCATCGATCGAAAAGGTGGAGAGGGTGTCGGCATGCGCCTGAAAGCTGGGCGCAAACAGGGCAAGTGCCGTAAGAAGCAAAGGAAGACGCATAAAGCTCCAAGTGGTGCAGAGAGATAAGGTTAACGTCTGCGAAGTACCTTCGAGGTACATCTCTGGTAACCAGCTCGCACCCCTGTACTCAAGCTGAGGTGACCGACGTTCGTGAGGTGTCTCGAATCAGGACGATCTCTGTCTCCTGGACCACTTGCCGATGCCGTCCGGGCCAGCTACGCTTGCAGGCAGCTCTCCATGACCGATACAGAAACCGACGAAACTGCAAATCGAGGCCGCTGGAAGGAACTACGTGCGTTGGCGACGACGGCTGCCGCGCAGGCTTACGCGCCCTACAGCCAGTTCCGGGTCGGGGCGGCGCTGCTTTTGACGGACGGCACCATCGTTACGGGATGCAATGTAGAGATCTGCTCCTATCGGCTGACGTGTTGCGCCGAGCAAAGCGCCATGGTGCAAGCGGTGAGTGAGTATGGACCGGCGGTGCGGTTACGGGCCGTGGCTGTAGCCAATCTCAATGGCGCGGCGTCCATGCCCTGCGGAGCCTGCCGGCAAACACTCGCAGAATTTGGCGATGACGAGGTGATCGTGCTTTGTCCGGGTGAGGAGGGGGAAGAGGTGGAAACAACCTTGGGGGCGTTGCTGCCGCAAGCTTTCCGGCTGACTCAGGCGCCGCCGTCAACGCACCTGGACGCATCCGCACACCTGGAAGCGCACCCAGATTCCTTTGCTCGGTCCGACCATGGCTGAGCTGCCGCGACCGCTCGACGTTCTGATCAAAAAGCGGGACGGTGGGGAATTATCGCGCGGCGAAATCGTCCTGTTTTTGCAAGCGGTCGTGCGCAGCGAACAGGCAGACGGGCCTGCGCGGGCGGCAATGCTGGGCGACGTCGGAGGCCAGTATGTGTCAGAGGCGCAAATTGCGGCATTCCTCATGGCGGTGTACCAACGTGGCCTGTCAGTCAATGAATTGACCGATCTGACAGAGGCAATGCGTTCCTCTGGCGAGGTTTTCGATCGCCGAGGGTTGGATGGTTTCCTCGTCGACAAGCACTCAACGGGTGGTGTTGGCGATAAAACTTCCTTGCTGGTGGCGCCGATCATGGCAGCGGCAGGATTCATCTCAGAGGCGTGTGACGCCTCAGATTCTGCCCTTGGAAGTGATCCTGTACGGCAGACGGGCGAGGCGGCTGGGCATGCCTTGCCGCAAGCCATGCGACGGCATGCGCTGCCGAGGCAGCCCGGTGTTCCTGAGCGTGGAGGCCGGATCCTTGTGCCGATGATTTCGGGGCGGGCCCTGGGGCATACGGGCGGCACCCTGGACAAGCTGGAAACGATCCCCGGCTTCCAAACGAGGATGTCGCTGGAGCGCATGGCCGAGGTGGTGCGCGCCTGCGGTGCCTGCATCGTGGGACAAACGCCGCAGCTGGTGCCGGCGGACCGCATCCTGTATGCGCTGCGGGACCAAACGGGTACGGTGGAATCGCCGTACCTGATCGCGGCGAGCATAATGAGCAAGAAGCTGGCGGCGGACCTCGACGCGCTCGTGCTGGATGTGAAGGTTGGGTCCGGTGCGTTTTTACCCAGCGATGCAGCCTTGCGGCAACTGGCGGAGCTGATGGTCGCGACCGGCGAGCAGGCGGGCACACGTACAGTCGCGCTGCTGACCGCCATGGACCAGCCCCTGGGTCGCTTCGCGGGCAACTGGATGGAGGTTCGGGAGTGCGTCGACATCCTGAAAGGGCTGCCGCATCCATTATCGGCGGATCTGATTGAACTTTCGTGCGTGCTGGCCGGATGGATGCTGCACTTGGCGGGAGCCTGCCGGACAGCTGGGGACGGAGCGCTGCTCGCCGAGACGATCCTACGGAGCGGAAAGGCGTACAGGGCATGGATGAGCATGGTGACGGCGCAGGGTGGTGATGTTTCAGTGTTCATTGACCCGGCGGGGGAACACCGGCCGCGGCATAGGCGTATTTTGCAAGCGAAACAGGATGGCTACCTGGCGCGCATGGACTGCAAGCAGGTGGGGTGGGCGGTGCAGCGGCTCGGGGCAGGACGGCTGGGTCCGGGCGAGCAGGTCAGTGCGCACGCGGGGATCGAGATGCATGCGAAGATCGGCGACAGGGTGGAAGCCGGGCAGCCGCTTGTGACCCTCTTCAGCGACGCCGAGGAGCTCCTGGCGGAGCCGATGCGCATGCTTGCGGAGACAATCGTTGTTGACGATGTGCCGCCGGCGCGCTTGCCGCTGGTGCGGGACATCGTTTCGTCTTCCTAATGTGGTCAAGCCGGACTTTGGGAGATCGACAGGGTGTTGCCGTCCGGGTCTTTGAACCAGGCAATGCGGGTACCGTCAGGTGCGTTCCAAATGCCGCGTTCATCCTGCTTGAAGTAGCCGTAACGCTCAAAGGTGACGCCCTTGGCGGCGAGTGCGTTGATGGCTTCCTCGAGGTGGTGCACGTACCAGCCAAAGGCTGTGTAGGGCGCCGGGGTGAAGGCAGGCGTACGCACGAGGCGAAGCACCATGGCCGGTGCAGGGCCGGTGCGGAAGACGAGAGCAAAATCGTTCTCCGTTTCGAAGGTGAGGCCGAGCACTTCCTCGTAGAAGTGCCGAGCCTCCTTCGGTTTTTGGGTCGGGAGGAAGCCGATCGGTTTGCTGGTGGCGAGCGTCATAGCTGCCATCGTAATGCCGGCGCTCTTTGCTACGACTGCCTTTTTCGCTTATACAACCGGCGACGCATGCTGACGGGCGGGATGGTTACGGCTGCCTCTCCTCATCGCCGGCCGGCACCTCAGTTGCGTCTGCCCTTGGGCGCAGGAGGGGGAAGAGGATGACGTCGCGGATGGAGCGAGAGCCGGTGAGCAGCATCGTGAGGCGGTCGATGCCGATGCCTTCGCCGGCGGTGGGCGGCAGGCCGTAGCCCAGGGCGCGGACATAGTCTTCGTCCATGGCCGCCATGGCTTCTTCGTCGCCGCGAGCCTTTTGTTCGAGCTGGGCTTCAAAGCGCCGGCGCTGGTCGATGGGGTCATTGAGCTCGGAGAAGGCGTTGCCGACCTCGAAACCGCCGATGTAGAACTCGAAGCGCTCGACCCAGTCGGGTTCGTCGGGTTTGACTTTGGAGAGGGGCGAGACGGCTAGGGGGAAGTCGTAGATGATGGTGGGTTGAATAAGTTCATGCTCCGCAACAGCTTCGAACAATTCAGCGATGGCCTTCCCAATCGGGCCTTCATTCTGAAGTGTGTGAATAGCATTAGCAAGGCCTGTCGCGATAAGACTCAGACGATACTGCCTGTCGTTCGACGGTGTGGGCAGGGGCACAGCGCGGGGGCTTATTTCTTTTTTCTTAGCAGTGTCAAGTATATTCAGGAGTTTGTATTTAAGCTGGCCGGGCGTCGCAAGGTCAGCTGGGTCAAGTGGCTCGAACTCTGGAGGAAACCACCTTATGATTGCTTCGCGCATGCTGAGTTTTGTCCAGGCTTGAGGGGCGAGGTCGATGAGGGTTGAGTTGAACCAGGTTTCCGTGGTGCCGTTGACCTCCATCGCGACGAAGGCGATCAGCTCTTGGGTGAGGTCCATCAGGTCGTGGTAGTTCGCGTAGGCCTGGTAGAACTCGAGCATGGTGAACTCGGGGTTGTGCTGGGTGCTGACGCCTTCGTTGCGGAAGTTGCGGTTGATCTCGTAGACGCGGTCGAGGCCGCCGACGACGAGGCGCTTGAGGTAGAGCTCGGGGGCGATGCGGAGCGAAAGCGGGATGTCGAGGGCGTTGTGGTGGGTTTGGAAGGGGCGCGCGGTGGCGCCACCCGCGACCGTGTGCATCATGGGAGTTTCGACTTCGAGGTAGCCGCGGTCGTCGAAGAATTTGCGGATGGCGCGGAGGATCTGGGCGCGTCTGACGAAGACCTCGCGAACGTTGCGGGGGGCGTCGTTGCCTTGTTCGTTGGGGGTGGATTGGTCGGTGACGGGGCTGGTGCCGGGTGGTAGAGGGTTTACGTCGGAGTTCGTTGGCGCTTCGGAGCCCACCCTCACCGGCGATAAGGATGGGGCACCCGGGATTTGCGGCGCTCCGAAGGAAATACCAAGGTCCTTCGCTGCGCTCAGGATGACATTGGGAGTGGATGTCGGTGTCTCAGCTTTGGCGAGGGTGCCGGAGTTCATGATGAGGTCGACGTAGCGTTGACGGTAGCGCAATTCGACGTCTTCGAGACCGTGGTATTTGTCCGGCAGCGCGAGCATGGCTTTGGCGAGGAAGCTGAGTGCGGGCTGGCTGTGCAGAGGAAGTGCCTTCAACGTGAGCTCGCCGGTGCGGGTGCGCATCAGCACGCCGCGGATGCCGATGTGGTCGCCGAGGTCGAGCAGCTTGTAGAGAGCGAAGGCGTCCTCGCCGACATCGTCCTTGCGAACGTACATTTGCAGGCGTTTGCCGCCACCCTGCAGATGCGCGAAGCCGGCTTTGCCCTGCAGCCGATGACTCATGAGGCGGCCGGCGACGGCGACCTCAGGACGGTCAGCTTCGAGCTGCTCGGCCGAGACTGGGGCGGAAGCATCGTCGTAGCGGGCGAGCAGGTCAGGGATCTGGGCGAGTTCGAGGGGTTCGTCCGCGGAGGGGAAGCGGTTAGGGTAAACCGCCTCGGCTGCGGAAAGACCGAAGCGCTGGCCGATGGCCTTGATTTGCTCAAGTTTTTCCTGGCGCTGCCGATAAAGAGATTGTTCGAACTGGCTTTCAAACTGGGGCAAGGCAGACTCACTTGGAAGGGATGGACGACTCGGCGGTCTGAGAACAGACGCGAGGTCGCGGCTTGGTCAGTATAGCGAGGGAGGGTTGGGCGTGCGGGCGTTGGACTGGTGTTGAACGACAGAGCGATGGTACGGTGGGGCAGTGGCGATCGGGAATGACAATCCGGGTGGAAACCGTGGCGGCCCGAGGCAGGATAACGGCGCCCTGGGACAGCTGGTGAAGGCGGAGTCGTTCATTCAGCTGGCGATTGCCTTGCCCGCGGGCTGCGTTATTGGATGGCTGATTGGGGCGGCGCTCGATAAGCACTTTCACCAGCACTGGATCGGCGTGGTGGGAATTTTGCTAGGTGCGGTGGGCGGGTTTGTGCAGATTTTCTTGATGGCCTCGCGGTACCTGAAGCGGGGCGACTGAGTGCGCGCGCTCGAAAGCTTTAGCGACCGGGATTTTCGCGAGACGATCTTGCGGGCGATCCGGTTGCTGCTCATCCTGACGCTGCTTGCGTTGCCGCTGCTGTGGTGGAAGGCTGGGTGGCGCAGCGGGGCGATGTTGCTGGTGGGGGCGGCGATTTCGGCGTCGGGACTATGGGAATGGCTGCGGCTTTTGACGGTGCTGATGGAGAGGATGGATGGTGGTGAGAAACCGCGGCCGGTGGCGATGCTGCTGACGGGATTTTTCGTACGGCTGGCGGTCGTGGTGGCGGTGCTCTATGTTAGTCTGAGGTTTCTCGGAGGCTTTGTTCTCCCGCTTGCGGTCGGCCTGGGTCTGGGTGTGTTTGCCCTCACAGTAGAAGGGCTACGACTTGTGAAGGCATGGACAGTGTAGGGGCTGGCCGGAATTTGACTGACAAGGGGCCCTCGGAGTTACGCGTCACGGAACGAAGCTCGAACAAGATCAATGCAGACACAGCTACTATTTACCCGACTTCTGAACCACCTATTCGCGCGTCCGGTGGATGCGCTCCTGAGTGTGTTGCACATTGCGCCGGCCTATCCCCGAGCGCCGATCACGAATGCGAATGCGATGGAGCTGCTGGTCTTTCTCGTGCTCCTGGGCTATTTCCTCCTGGTGCGGGCATCGTTGAGCGTAGAAACGCCGGGCGGCGTGCAGCATCTGGCGGAGATGACCCACGAGTTTGTCTCTGATCAAGGCGAGCAGATCATTGGGCATGGGTTTGAGCGCTTTACCGGCTACCTTACCGCCCTGTTTTTGTTCATTCTGCTATGTAATCTGGCGGGGCTGGTCCCGGGGCTTTCCTCGCCGACGGCGGATGTTTCCGTGCCGCTGGGGCTGGCATTGCTGACGTTCGTGTATTACCAGTACCACGGTGTTCGCGTGAACGGGCCGGGATATATCAAGCAGTTCCTGGGTCCTGTGTGGTGGATTGCTCCACTGCTCTTTCCGATCGAAATTATCTCGCACTTGGCGCGTGTTCTGTCACTTACCGTGCGACTGTACGCCAATATGTTTGCGGGCGATCTACTGACTTTAGCGTTTTTTTCGCTGATCCCGATCGGCGTGCCGTTGGTATTTCTGGGTCTGCACCTGGGGGTAGCGGTGGTGCAGGCGTATGTGTTCATGCTGCTGGCGGCGATTTATCTTTCTTTGGCCGTGGCGCATGACCATTAATGTCTTGTTGTCGCAATCGTCGACGAAACGCAGATTTCTTCCGGGAACGATAACAAAGGCAAGAGTTTAACATTCCCGTGCGGGGGTGCCCCCTCCGCGCGGTGCGCACTGCCGCCGCTTCAGCGTGAGGGGGCCAGCACGGTGAGCCTCAACCACCCACTGGCGGCGAGATCTACGGGGGCAGGAGTTTTACCTATGCGTATCCTTGGCACCATGAAGTACATCTTTGCCACGTTGGCTGCGTTGCTGCTTGCATCGCCAGCCTTTGCCCAAGCCGCTGGAAATGCCAGTCCCGCCGCGCAGTGGGTTCCACTGGCCGCTGGCCTTTCGATGGCTCTCGCCGCCGGTCTTTGCGGTCTGGCGCAGGGGCGTGCAACAGCCTCCTCCGCAGAAGCATTGGCGCGCAATCCGGGTGCCCGGCCGGGTATTTTTATCTTCCTGATTTTGGGTCTGGCATTTATTGAGTCGCTGGCCCTGTTCACGTTCGTGATCATCTTCCTGAAGGTACAGGCGTAACGATTCCATCGGCAGCAACCACGTGGAAAGGCCTCCGATCTTCGGAGGCCTTTCTCTTTGCTCGTAGCAGTCGCTCCGGTGGAGTTTACGCTGCGCTACTGCGTGCTGTGGCCTTTACGGGGCAGGGTCTACGCGAGCCGTGGGCATGGTTGCGGGTAGCGTCGAGTGCTGCGCGGGCGTGTTGTAGGCGGGGAGGACCGGTGGGCTCGCGCGCTGCACGAGGTTGAGCATATGACCGGGGGCGATGCCGAGTGCGAGTGTGGAGAGGGCGGTGCCGGCAAGGGCCAAGCGGGCCGGGATCGTTAGCTTGCGTGTCGGAGCGTAACCGCGTGAGTCATCGAGCGGACGAGCATACATGCCCGCCAGCAGGCGCAGGTAATAGAAGCAGGCGACGCCGGAATTGGCGAGGCCGATGACCGCGAGCCAGATATAGCCATGGTTGATCGCTGCGGAAAAGGCGTAGAACTTGCCGAAAAAGCCGCCTGTGAACGGGATGCCGATAAGGGATAGTAGAAAAAAGCTGAGCAGAGCGGCTAGGCCGGGCTTGCGCTGGGCGATGCCGGTAAAATCGTCGAGGGTGCGGGCACCCTCGGCGAAGCCCGAGAGTTCTGTGAGCACAAGAAAGGCACCGACATTCATGGCCGCATAGGCGGCGGTGTAGAAGAGAGCGGCGGCGACGGCGTTCGGTTCAGTGGCGGTGAACGCGACGAGCAGGTAGCCCGCATGCGCGATGGAAGAGTAGGCGAGCATGCGTTTGATATCGCGCTGAAGCAGCGCCCCGAGGTTGCCGATCGTCATGGAGGCAACGGCCAGGAGATAAATCAGGACGACCCACTCGCGATGCAACGTGGGTGTGGCATTGAAGAGAAAGCGCAGCAGAACACCGAACGCGGCCGCTTTCGGGGCGGTAGACATAAGGGCGACGACAGGGGCAGGCGCGCCTTGGTAGACGTCCGGGGTCCAAACGTGGAAAGGCGCCGCGGAGACCTTAAAGCCCAGCCCGATGATCACCATGGCTACGGCGAGCAGGCCGAGACGCGGTGTAGCCGTTGTGGCAAGACCCGTCGCGATGGCACCGATGGAGGTGGAGCCCGTGGCACCGAAGCAGAGTGCGATGCCATACAGGAAGAAGGCCGTCGCAAAGGAGCCGAGCAGGAAGTACTTGATGGAGGATTCGGAGGCGGTCGCCTGGCCTTTGCGGAAACCGGCCAGGATATAGGTCGAAATGGAGGAGATCTCGAGACCGATGAAGACCATGAGCAATTCAACGGAGCAGGTCATGAACATCATGCCGGTGGCGCCGAAGACGACCAGGGCAAAGTACTCGCCGGCGTGGGTCGTGGGGCCTTCGAAGTAGTCGAGCGAGGCGAGCAGCACGGCGAGCACCACTGCCGCAATGAGCAGATGGAAGAAGATGGAGAACTCGTCAATCTGGACGGTGCGGTAGAAGGCGGTTAAAGGAGCGCCACCTTCGGCGTCGATCCAGCGGTGCTGGTACCAGGTGGCTGCCGCGGCAAGGGCGGTGCCGAAGATGGCCAGCCAACCGAGGCCTTTGCGCGAGCGCGTGGGCGGGAGCATGGGCTCGGCCATCATGACGATCACCCCGGTGAGGGTCATGATGAACTCAGGGAGGAGCGCGAGGAGGTTGTCGGACATTATTTGCTCTCCTGCACGCGGTCCGCAGGGGCTAGGGCGGACGAAAAGTGGGGGCTGTTCGGGTGTGAAGGGTGAGGTACTGACGAGTGAGGTGTTGATGCGATCGAAGCGGTGCTGTAGGTTTCAGTTTCTACGTGCCGGATCGGGTTGGCCTCGAAGTGCGTGAGCTTATCGGCCGTCAGGGTGCCGAAGGTATCGATGGAACGCATCCAGAGTGGGGACGCGACACCCATCAGCAGAAACAGGGCAGCAAAAGGCCATAGCTCGGCGTGCTCGCGGCCGGTCAGATCCCAGCCGGAAACCTCTTCGGAGCGGAGGCCAAGGCGGCCGTAGAAGACGCGCTGCAGCATGACGAGCATATAAGCAGCTGAGAAGATGACGCCGGTGGTGCCGATCACCGTCCAGAGCGCGTGTTGGTGGATGACGGCGGCCATAGTACCGGAGAGAATAAGAAACTCGCCGACAAAGCTCGACAGCATGGGCAGGCCGACAGCCGCGAGCGCGGTAACGACAAACATGGTCACAATCCAGGCGTGTTTGGAGGCAAGGCCGCCATAGTCGCGCATATCGTAGGTGCCATAGCGCTCGTATAAAAGCCCGAGCAGCACGAAGAGCGCAGCGCCAATGAGGGATTCGTTGAGGATTTGAAAGATGCCGCCGTCGATGCCCGCCACTGAGAAGCTGAAGATCCCGAGAACGATGAACGAGACATGGCCGAGGGTGGAGAAGGCGGCTAGTTTTTTCAAGTCGTTCTGCACGAGGGCGAGCAGAGATCCATACACGATACCGATGGCGCCGAGCGCAATGAGAAGCGGAGCGATATGGCGGGATTGGTCGGGAAAGAGGCTAAAGGAAAAACGCAGGATCGAGTAGAGGCCAAGCTTGCCGGCGAGAACCATAACCGCCGCCGTGGGGGCCTCCTGCATGGCGTCTGAGAGCCAGCCGTGCAGGGGAAAGATGGGCACTTTGACCGCAAAGGCGATGAGGAAGGCCAGCGAGCAGAGCCACAGGGCACCGTTGTTCGCGGTGATGCGGTGTGCGGCGGCGAGCGGCTGCAAGACGGTGAGATCGAAGCTGCCGGTGTGGGCATAAAGCCACAGCATGCCGACGAGCAGCATGGCGGAGGGGATGAAGGTGTACAGGAAGAACTTGATCGCTGCGCGACGGCGGTTTTCGGTCCTGCCGAAGGTAGCGATGAGGAGCGTCATCGGCACAAGGGAGAGCTCCCAAAAGCCGTAGTACAGGAATAGATCGAGAGCCATGAAAATGCCGAGCATGGCGACCTGTTGCAGCAGAAAAAGCGTAAAGAAGAGCTTGGTACGCGCGGCGACGGTATTCCAGCTGGCCAGTACGCCGATGGGCGCGAGAAAGCCGGTGAGCACGATGAGCCACATGGACAGGCCATCGACGCCGAGGTGGTAGCGGATGGCGGGGAAGGTAATCCAGGAGCTGTTTTGCTCGAACTGAAAGCCGGGGTGGCCGTAGCTGAAGTGGGAGGGCAGGTGCAGCGTCATCACGAAGGTGAGCAGCGTTACTGCCAAAGCCAGCAGGTGATGTGTCTTGCCCCCTTCACGTTCAGGGACGAGTGCGAGTAGGCCTGCACCGGCGAGCGGTGTGAGCAGGATTAGCGTGAGGATGAGGTGGTTCAGGTCCATGGGGTTCGGTGGCGCCTCTAACAGCAGATCCCCTGCGGGGATGACAAGCAAAGATGCAATTTATCGCGTTGCGGGATGAACGCCAAAGAGGACGACGGCAATGATGACAGCGGCACCGAAAGCGAGCCAGCCAGCGTAAGAGCGGATGTTGCCCGATTGCATGCGGCGGGCAAGCCAGCTTAGACCCTGCGTGCCGGCCGCGAGACCGGAGCCGGTTCCCTGCACGACGGCGCCTTCAACGAGCCCGCCAAGGAGCACGCGGGCGGACATCAGTAGCGGCATCACGATGCCCACACCATAGGCTTCGTCGATCCAGTACTTATGGTCGAGCAGAGCGTAGAGTGGCCGCACGGCCTGGGCAAGCCTGGTCGCTGTGCCGGGGCGGCGATAGTAGAAGAGGTACGCCACAAACAGACCGAGGAGCGAGGTGAGTAGAGAAACAGCTGCGAGTACCCGCTCGGCCGTATGGGAGACCTGGTCGGGAGCGATTTCCGTGCGCGTGGACGCGAGAAAGACCGGTTCAAGAAAGTGCTCGAAGTGGTTGGAGCCACCGAGCGCGGCGGGGACGCCGATCCAACCGCCAATAACCGCTAGAACAGCCAAAATGACAAGCGGTATGGTCATCACCGCAGGGGACTCATGCACGCCATGCGGGTGTTCCGCTTCCACACCGGCGTGACGGCCGGCTGGAGCGCCAGGTACCTGTCCGGAATCATGTTCGGCGGCGTTGGCTTCGCTGTAGGTGGGGTGGGTCGCGGTGGCGTCGGGGAGTGGATGCGTGCTTTGGCCGTGGGCGAGAGTGCGTTCATCGAAGCGCTCAGCGCCGAAGAAGGTTTTGAACCATAGCCGGAACATGTAAAAACTGGTGAGGCCGGCAGTGACAAGCCCGATGAACCAAAGCAGTTTGGCGAGCGGGTTGATGGAGGAGAAGGTGCGGTAAAGGATCTCGTCCTTTGAAAAGAAGCCCGAGAACGGCCAGATGCCCGCGATGGCGAAGACGCCGGCGGTTACCGTCCAGAAGGTCACCGGGATGCGACGGCGCAGGCCGCCCATGACGCGCATGTCTTGTTCCCCGGACATGGCATGGATGACGGAACCGGCACCGAGGAACAGCAAGGCCTTGAAGAAGGCGTGCGTCATGAGGTGGAAGACGCCGGCGCCATAAGCTGCCACGCCGCAGCCGAGAAACATGTACCCGAGCTGCGACACGGTGGAATAGGCAAGGACGCGCTTGATGTCGTGCTGGACAGCGCCGATCGTAGCGGCAAACAGCGCGGTCAGTGCGCCGATGAGGGCGATGGCACCGAGCGCATAGGGAGAGCGCTCGAATAACGCGTGGCAGCGGGCGACGAGGTAGACACCCGCGGTAACCATGGTCGCCGCATGGATGAGCGCGGAGACGGGCGTCGGGCCTTCCATGGCGTCCGGCAGCCAGACGTAGAGCGGGATCTGTGCGGATTTACCGGTGGCCCCAAGAACGAGCAGAAGGCAGATCGTGGTGAGGAAGCCACCGGTGATGGCCGGAGGCAGGGCATTGACGCGGGCAAAGACCTGGGCGAAGTCGAGCGAGCCGAAGTGGGCGATGAGGAGGAACATGGCGAGCAGAAAGCCGAAGTCGCCAATGCGGTTGACGATAAAGGCCTTCTTGCCGGCGTTCGCGGCGGACTCACGCGGGAAGTAGAAGCCGATGAGCAGATACGAGGCGAGACCAACGCCCTCCCAACCGACGAAGAGCAGGAGGAAGTTGGCGGAAAGCACAAGTACCAGCATGAAGAACATGAACAGGTTGAGGTAGGCGAAGAAGCGCCAGTAGCCCTCATCGTGAGCCATGTAGCCTACGGAATAGACGTGGATGAGGAAGCCGACGCCGGTGATAATCGCGAGCATGATCAGGGTGAGGTGATCGGCGGCGAAGCTGAAGTTCACCTGAAAACCGGTAACGGCGATCCAGGGGCGGCCGACGACGGTGAGTGCCAGCGGCGCACTGGCCCCGAGCATGAAAGCCCAAAGGCGCGCCACGAGGATCGCGGGGAAGGCGGTGAACAGAAGGGCGATGGCGGCGACCCCGGCGCGGGGCAGGCGGCGGCCAAGGGTGCCGTTCAGTACGAAGCCGGCAAAGGGGAGCGCGGGGATAAGCCAGAGCAGATTGGGGTTCATGCGGTTCGGGGACTCGTGTGTGTAGGCTTGCTCGGCATGGTGAAACGCAAATTCCCTTCAGGAACGACAACAAGGAGGAGCATGGGTCAGTTTTTCATAAGATTGACCTGATCGACGTTCAGGGTTTTCCGGGCGCGGAAGAGCGCAATGATGATGGCGAGACCGACGGCTGCCTCGGCAGCGGCAACGACCATGACAAAGAAGACGAAGATCTGGCCGGACACCTGATGCCACATGTGCGCAAAGGCGACAAAGGTGAGGTTGACGGCGTTGAGCATGAGCTCGATCGACATGAAGATCGTAATGATATTGCGCTTGATGAGGAAGGCGGCGATGCCGATGCAAAAGAGCATTGCGGCGAGGACGAGGTAGTAGGCAATGGGAACCACGTTCCTAAAGCTCCTTCCGTGCGAGTACGACGGCGCCGAGGATCGCGACCAGGATGAGGATCGAGGTCACCTCAAAGGGCAACAGGAGTGAGGTAAAGAGAACGTGCGAGATCTCGACGATGTTGTTCGCTGCGTTCGAAAGATAGCCGCCGAGCTGTGTCGTGCCGAGCTGCTGCTTTTCCGAGAGAAAGACGAAGGCGAGCAGGCAGAGTACAGCCGTGACGCCTGGAAAGCCCGCGATGGCGACGATCTTTGAATGCTTCGTGCGGTCTTCTTCGCCGGCGTTCAGCAACATGATGACGAAGACGAAGAGCACCATGATCGCGCCGGAGTAAACGATGACCTGCGCGGCAGCAAGGAACTCCGCCCCGAGCGAGAAATACAGCACCGCCAAGGACATCATGACAACGATGAGCGAAAGCGCCGAGTTAATTGGGTGCCGCTGCAGCAGCAGGTTGAGGGCGCCGCCGACGGCGAGCAGACCAAACAGGATGAAGAGAAAAAGTTCCATCGTGGCGTAAAACCTGGGCTTGTCCAAACGGTGCTTGGCGATTTCTGTTCGGTTTGTTCTATTGTAAAGCGTTTGGCCGCGGGTGCGGGGGAAAGCGGCTTCCGCAACAGCAGATCTCCGCTGCGCTACGGGATGACAAGCGGAGGCAAGAGCAAACGCAGATTCCTTCCGGGAAGGACAACAGAGGGAGTTGCAGCAGTAGACCCATCTGATTAGCTGCGGAAGGCGAGAACGAGTGAGGTTGCCAGGATGTTGAGCATGGCAACGGGTAGCAGGAACTTCCAGCCGAAGCCCATGAGTTGGTCGTAGCGAAAGCGGGGGAGCGAGCCACGCACCCAGATGTAGAGCAGAAGGAACGCGAAGATCTTCATCACGAACCAAAGGATCGGCAGCAGCAGAAGAAAGACGCGGCCGGTGAGAACATGGTCGAAAAGGTGCCCGAAAGGGGTGGACGCGCCGCCGAAAAAGAGCAGCGTCGCGACGCAGGCGACGGTGATCATGTTGGCGTATTCGGCCATGAAAAACATCGCGAATTTCATGGAGGAGTACTCGGTGTGGTAGCCGGCGACGAGCTCGGACTCGGCCTCGGGCAGGTCGAACGGCGTGCGGTTGGTTTCGGCGTAGGCGGCCATCAGATAGATGAAGAAGGCGATGAGCTGAAAGCCACCGAAAATATTCCAGCTAATGGCGCCGTGCGCGGACTGCGAAGCAACAATGTCGCGCAGGCGCAGCGAACCGGCGCGTAGCACAACACCCACCAGCGATAGACCGAGGGCAAGCTCATAGCTGATGACCTGCGCTGTGGCGCGCAGGCTGCCGAAGAGCGAGAATTTATTGTTGGAGCTCCAGCCGGAGAGCGCAATGCCGTAGACGCCGATGGAGGTGACGCCGAGGATGACGAGCAGGCCGATGTTGAGATCGGAGATCTGCGTCAGGTTGACGCCGCGCACATAAAACGGCGCGCCGAACGGCACAACCGAGATCGAGATGAGCGCGCACGCGAGCGCGATGACCGGCGCCAGGATGAAGAGCGGGCGCTGTACGGCCAGGGGCATGAGGTCTTCTTTGAGGAAGAGCTTGATGCCGTCCGCAAGGGGCTGCAACAGGCCAAAAGGGCCAGTGCGCGACGGGCCCCAGCGGTTCTGCATGCGGCCGAGGACTTTACGTTCGAGCAGCACAGTGTAGGCGACCGCGGTCAGCGTAATGACCAGCACGACGGCGATCTTGAGGACGCTGAGGAGGAAGAAGACTTGGAAGTCGGAGAGATGGCTCATGGGATTCGGGGTACAGACTCATCGTACAGGGCTTTTGGGCCTGAGCTTTTTTGTCCTTTGGTGCCGAGAAGCCTTCACCTAAAATCGTGGCACCAGCGTTACATTTTCCGTTTGTGCAGCTCGGATGAGTTCTTTATCAAGAGTCGCCAGCGGTATAGCGAGACGCTTTGCTAATTCGAGGTAGGCAGCGTCGTAGATGGTCAGTTTCTGTTGCTGGGCTAAAGCGAGTACGATCTGCGCCTGTCTGGGTGTGAGCGCCGGTTCGAGAGAAATGGGCAACAAAGCCAGCTCGTCCCAGAAGAGCTCGGCACGTCCGGGCTGGACACGCTCCGTCCGCAGAGCAGTGAGGAGGCCGTTTGTCACTTCTGTAGGCCAGTGCGCCGGAACAAAGATTGTGTCTCCGCCTCGCAGCCGTTGGAGCAGCGAGTTCGTCCAGGAGTCCGCCTCATCTTCGAAGCACCAAGGCAAAGTGACCGAGGCGTCCGCTACGAAGGCGCTCATTAGTACTTACGGCCTTCGTTGATCAAGTCTTTGATGTTTGCACCGCCAAGGAAATTGCCCTTGCGAAGCTCGGTTAGACGTTCAATGGCGTCACCGACCGCTTGCCGTCCAGAGGCATCGATAGTGCTGGAGGCTTCGAGCTTTTCGACGATGTATTGCTCCAAGGCGAGTCCGCGTGCCTGGGCTTGCGCAGCAATTTGGGCTTCCAGTTCTGGCCGCAACTCAATCTGAATCATTCAGGTCTCCTAAAATAGGACATGGATATCTTCGCAGACTTCTCAGGGTAATAACGTCTGCTACTTGCGAGGGACGATGACGCGTCGCGTGATTTCACCTGTGGATACCCGTACAGAATACCGCTCTGTGTAGCCAAGGTCCGTCCCGCAGTCGCCGGTGGAATAGACGCTTGCTTCCATCAGGAGTGTGTTAGGGCTGAGCCACTTCACTGCAAGAAAATTGTCGCCACGAGTCTTGCAGGAGTGTCTTGCCTCGAAGTTGTGCCTGATGTTGCTTAGAGCGGTTGCCTCTTCCCGGAGCTTGTTTCTTGATGACACGTGAAAGGCCCGCGTGTGAAAACCACCGATTGCCCCACCATCACTCCAGGTAAGAGTGAAGTCTCTCCCATCGGGAGCTACCGTGAACCAGCCGTTTGGATTGTAGAGGCCATGAAGTCTTACAACGGATGTGGTGTTGTGAGCGTATTGAAAGGCGAAGGTCGCCTCACCTTGAGAGCCTGGAAGGTATTTTGCGACGAGCGAGAAACCTGCAATTTGCTGTCCGGTCAAGATGGCCGGAGGATCAGGTAAGGAAAACTCCTGCTTCTGAAAAGGAGCGTTCCTAAGCGCAACGTCTGTTCTCATGGGTAGTTTTCGGGCGTTTATAAGGGCAGTAAAGAAGGCAAGGCCCAGCGCAACTTTCATCATGGCTGATCAACGGCCTTCGCTTGATCGTATGCTGCTTTGTGCTCTCAATACATTTTGGCATCTCTCATACGCCTTCAATCTCCGGCAGCCTCTGCGAAGTGGTCGGCGACCTCGCGCTCCTGGTGGCGGGTGATGGATTGGAGCATGGGGGAGTAGTTGGTGAGGGTGCCGGAGGTGAAGAGGGTGTCGGCTGATGGGAGGATGAGGTCTTTGCGGTTGTCGATTTGCACTAGGCCCGTGCTGGCGGGGGTGAGGTGCTGGTCGTTGCCGGAAAGGAGTTGGAGGCGGAGGAGCTTGTCGTAGCCGGGGACGAGGCGCTGGATTTCGTCGAGGATGGCAAAGGGGTCGAAGGGGGAGAGCTTGGGTTCGAGGTTGTTGGAGGTGAGCCAGATGGCGTGGCGGTCAGCCTCGCCGGACTGGGCGCCGCGGGTCTGGCCTAGGTCGGCGCGGAGGCCCTTGCCGAAGGGTACGAGCGACTTGACGGGATGATCCATGCGGTCGGCAAGGCGCACAATGAGCTCGAAGTCGGAGCGGGTGCCGGCTTTGTCCGCGGCCTTTTGGACCAGCTGCAGATCGCCGTAGGAGTTGGTGACGGAGCCGGATTTTTCGTAGAGATTGGCGGCAGGCAGGACGACGTCGGCGAGCTGTGCGGTTTCGGTGAGGAACATGTCCTGCACGACGAGGAAGGTGTTCGCCAGAGCGGAGGGGTCGACCGAGAAGCGGGCGACCGGATTGGCGCCGACGACATAGAGACCGGCGAGTTGGCCGGCTTGTGCGGCGGAGAACATGGCGAGCAGGTCAAGACCGGACTCAGCGGGTGTGCTAAATTCGGCGGCGATGGCGGAGCCGGTGAGCGGCTGGTAGCCGGGCAGCATGTCCGGCAGCAGGCCCATGTCGGAGGCGCCGCGGGAATTAACGTAGTCGGCGTTGCAGGCAAATCTGGCGTTCGGCAGAGCGGCGATCAGCTTGGCGAGTTCGCCATCGCGGAGCTCATTGCCGACGAGGACGATCAGATTCTCCTGCGTGCGAATGGCTTCGCGGAAGGCGGAGAGCTGGTCGGCCTGCGCGAGGACGGAGGCCGCGGAGGCTTGGGCGTCGTCACCGGCAAGGTAGGCGACGAAGCTGCCGTAGCCAAAGGGCGCAACCTGTACGAAGGCCTGGGCCTGGCGGCGGAGCTTGATCTCGTCAGTGTTGGCGACGAAGAGCTTGGCGCGGTTGAGGCGGACGTCGGTGCGGATGTTCCACGCGGTGAGGGGGGCGCGCTGCGAGGGGTCGCCGCCGATAAGAAAGAGAGCGGAAGCAGACTTGATGTCGCGCTGCGAGGCGAAACGGCCGGTTGTGCCTTGCAGGGCAGTGGCGAGGGTGACGTAATCGGCCGTGCGGTGGTGGTCGATGTTGTTGGTCCGCAGCACCGTACGGGCGAACTTCTGGAGCAGGTAGCTCTCTTCGTTGGTGGTGCGGTTGGAGCCGATGACGCCGAGCGCTTGCGGCCCGCGGGTGTCGCGCAGCTCGCGGAGGCGATTGCCGGCAAAGGCAAGGGCCTCATCCCAGGTGACGGCGGTGAGCGGGCTGCCTTTGCCGTTTTTGCGGATCATGGGTTGGGTGAGCCGTTCGGGCTGGTTGGCAAAATCGAAGGCGTAGCGGCCTTTGTTGCAAAGGAAGTCGTTGTTGATGCCGGATTTGTCGCGGTTGTCGCCGCGCATGATCTCGGCGCCCTCGTTGCTGGAGCGCACGCCGAGGGTGGTTTTGCAGCCGTCCCCGCAATGGGTGCAGATGGTGGCGACGTGGTTCATCTCCCACGGGCGGGTCTTGTAGCGGTAGGTGCCGGAGGTGAGCGCGCCGACGGGGCAGATGTCGATACACATGCCGCATTGCTCGCAATCGACGCGGGGCAAGTCGTCGGGCGAGAGCTGGGCGGGCACGTTGGGGGCGATCACGGCTGCGGAGCCACGGTTTTGGATGCCGAGCGCGAAGACATCCATGCCTTCGCCGCACATGCGCACGCAGCGGTAGCAGAGGATGCAGCGGGGGCGATCGAAAAAGACGACCGGCGACCATTGCTGCTCCTCGCGGTGATTTTTGGCTTCGGCGTAGAGGCTCTCGCCTGCGCCGTACTTGTAGGTCATATCCTGCAGCTCGCACTGACCGCCGGCATCGCAAACCGGGCAGTCGAGTGGATGATTGCCGAGCAGGAGTTCGAGCGTGGACTTGCGCGCCTGGGTAATGTCGGCCGACTCGGTCGTGACGACCATGCCTTCGACGACCGGCGTGGTGCAGGCGGTTTGCAGCTTGGGCAGCTTTTCGATGCGCACGAGGCACATGCGGCAGGCGGCCTGGAGCGAAAGCCCGGGGTAGTAGCAAAACGCAGGAATTTCGATCCCGGCAGCCTTGCAGGCGTCAATGAGCAGGGTGCCCAGGGGGGCGGTGAGGATTTTGCCGTCTACGGTGAACGATACGTCTGGCATGAGGATTGTCCTTACTGAGGGAAACCTTGGGGGAGGCCGGTCTGGATGGAGCAGAGGGCGTCGGGTGGGGCGCTGCCGTGGGTGCTTTGCACGATGGCGCCCTGCGGCGGGGTACCGGCGACGGCCTGGCCTGTCGTGAGTACGGGTGTAGTGGAGCTGGCGAGCCTGGTGACGTCGGGTTGCAGGATGGTGCTGAGCGGCACGCTGAGATCGGTGCGGATGGTGGCGTCGCTCAGGCCGGCGTAGCTGGGAAAGGTGGATCGCAGGTGGGCGGGGTCGACCAGGTATTGCTGGATTTGTTGTGCGGTGGTGCCGCTTTTGGCGAGGTCGGGCCAGCAGCTTTTGGCGGCGTTGGTCCAGCTGTTGTCGACGGAGGACGCAGAGCCGGGTGAAGCCATACTGCCCTCGGCGGTCTTGGGCTGCGGATGGCAGCCTAACATCCCACAACATAAAAGGGATGCTGTGGCCATTGCGATCGAGGATGCGAGTGGCTGTCTGTACATCGGCATAACCCTCTCTGCAGCAGATTTGGACAGCACCTCAGTCATAGTCCGTCTTGGTTCCGATGCCGCATCTCCTAGTGGGCTCCTACTAATTCATTCTTCACTTCGCCCATTGGCTCGATCGAAATGAGTGGGCTGTCGACGCGAACACCGGCCAGGTAGTCCTCGAACTCGCCACGGAACTTCTTGATGAAGCCGAGCGTTGGCATCGCAGCCGCGTCGCCGAGTGGGCAGAACGTACGCCCCATCATGTTTTCGGCGAGATACTGAATGTTGTCGATGTCCTTGCGTGTGCCGGCACCCGCGTGAAAGCGTGTCAAGGTTTTCTTCAGCCAGTCCGTTCCTTCACGGCAGGGGATGCACCAGCCGCAGCTTTCGTGCTGGTAGAACTTGATGGTGCGGAGGGCGAATTCGACGATGGAGACGGATTCGTCAAGTACGACGATGCCGCCAGACCCGAGCATGGTGCCGGCCTTGGCCATCTGGTCGAAGTCGAGGCCGACGTCGATCTCGTCGGCTTTCAGGACGGGGCAGGAGGAGCCACCGGGAACCACGGCCTTCAGATTTTTGCCGCCCTTAATGCCGCCTGCGACCTTGTAAATGGCGTCGCGCATGGAATAGCCCATCGGCAGCTCGTACACGCCGGGGCGTTCCACGTGGCCGGAGATGCCGAAGAGGCGCGTACCGCCGTTGCGCTCGGAACCGAGCTTGGCGTAAGCTTCGCCGCCCATGAGCAGGATATGCGGGGCATTGGCGATGGTTTCGACGTTGTTGATCACCGTGGGACCGCCGTACAGGCCGACAACGGCAGGGAAGGGTGGCTTGATCCGAGGAACGCCGCGCTTGCCTTCGAGCGATTCCATCAGTGCCGATTCTTCGCCGACTTCATACGCACCGGCGCCGGTTTGCGTCACGATGTCAAAGTCGACGCCTTCGTGGCCGAGGATGTTTTTGCCCAGGATGCCGCGCTCGTAGCAATCGGCAACGGCTTTTTCGATGATGCGGAGTAGGTAACGGTACTCGCCGCGCAGGTAGATGAACCCCATCTTGGCCCCAATAGCGAGGCCGGCGATCATGGTCCCTTCGATGACCGCGTGGGGGTCGTGCAGAAAGATGGTGTGATCCTTGCAGGTGCCGGGCTCGGATTCGTCGCCGTTGACGAGAACATATTTCGGCTTTTCGGACTGTTTGGGGACGAATGACCACTTCATGCCGGTGGGGAAGCCCGCGCCGCCGCGGCCGCGCAACCCGGAAGCTTTCATTTCGGTGATGATCCAGGCAGCGCCGTCTTCGGGGCCCCTATCGAGCGCCATCTGCACGGCTTTGTAGCCGTCAAGCTCCATGTAGCGGTCAAGATTGGTCGCGCCCAGGCCGAAACGGCGGCTGACGACCTTGACTTCGTCGGGATGGGAGACGAGGGTTGGCATTACTGCACGTCCTTTAGCTGGGCCGCGGGAGGTTCATTAAAGGGCCGGCCTTCAGCGTAGCTGGCCAGGATCCCATCCATTTTGGCGGGAGTGAGGTCATCGTGGAAGTCGTAGTTGATCTGCACGGCGGGGGCCCAGCAGCAGGCGCCGATGCATTCGACCTCTTCGAGTGAGAACAGGCCGTCGGGGGTGACGCCCTTGTGCTCGATGCCGAGCTTTCGCTTGCAGTGGTCGAGCAGCTCGTAGCCGCCCCGCAGCATGC
This sequence comes from uncultured Acidobacteriaceae bacterium, assembly GCA_964242495.1. Taxonomy (GTDB): domain Bacteria; phylum Acidobacteriota; class Terriglobia; order Terriglobales; family Acidobacteriaceae; genus Granulicella. Next base: position 298,581 of record CAXSZS010000003.1, on the reverse strand, counting down.
ACGAGATGTTGGTGCAGACTTGCACGTTGTATTTGCCGGCCGGCACCGTGCGCAACATGGAGTAGTAGCTGAGTACGTTGCGGACGTCGAGCTCAAGCAGATCGAGCCGTTGGGCGATTTCGGCGACAACCGGATCGGACACGTATCCAACCTCATCCTGCGCATACAGCAGCATGGGGATGAGGGCGGAGCGCTTGACGGGGTACAGCGTCGGCAGGTGGTCGAAGCGTGCGGCGAGCTCGGGCGAAAAGAGGGTGTTGGCGATTGCAGCCATGTTGGTTCAATCTTACGGCAAGCGTCGCCCTATTTCTCAGAAGACGTGTGGCGCTTGTTGGGGAGAAGAACGGGTGCCCTGTTCTTTGTCGTTCTGTGGCAAAGGGCGGGATGCGTTGGCGCGGAGTGGCTTAGATTCTAAGGACTGGAAAGTCGTTTGCTGACGCAGACAACAGCCCATCCTTTCGCGGTGGGGTCGCGAAAGGATGGGTCATCGGATTCTTGGATGTGCACCGGTTTCTCCGTTCTAGAGATGGTAGAGGTGGTCGGCCCCGTAAACGAGGCCCAGGGTGATGGCGGCGATGACGACCTCGCCGATGGCACCGACCAGGAATGGCCGAACGCCCTGTTTGCTGAGGTCCCTGAAGTTGGTACGCAGCCCGACGCCGGCGAAGGTGAGCAGAAACGCCCAGCGGGACAGGTTACCGAGCGCCGTCAGCTCGGGTTTGGCGAAGACGCCCGCCGTGGCTAGGGCGGAGATCAGCAGGAAGCCAAGGATGAATTTCGGGAACTTGCGCCAGAGAAACTCGGCTTTGTTGCCGATGCGGGCCGCTTGGCCCTTCGACGCCCAGTACAGCGCGTAGCCAAGCACCACGAAGCCGATCATGGCGTTGCGGCAGGTTTTGGCGAGAACGGCCATCTTCCCGGCGGCATCGGAAAAGAGCGCGCCAGCGGCCGTAGCTTCGGCGGTGTTGTCGACGGCCAGGCCGGTCCACAGGCCGTAGGCGCGGTCGGTCATATGGAGGGCGTGGCCGATCAGGGGAAAGAAGACGAGCGAAACGGCTCCGAGCGCAAGAATGGCGGCGATCGCGTAGGAGGAATCTTCCTCATCAGCCTCGATGGCGCCCTGGGTCGCGATGATGGCCGAAACGCCGCAGACGGATGAACCAACGGCCAATAATGTGACCAGCTTAGGAGAAAGCTTGAAGCCGCGGCCCAGGTAGGTCATAAAGGTGAGGGCGAGGGCAAGTTCGATAAAGACCAGCAGCAAGGAAAGGCCGCCCAACTTGGCGATATCGCCAAGGATGAAGCGCGCGCCGAGCAGAACGATACCGGTCTTCAGCCAGAACTCGTAGGTGGCCACACCACGGCGAAAGATGGCCGGCAGGCCGACGGTGTTCGAGATCAACAGGCCGATCAGAATGGCCCAAAGGACGTATTCGATGTTGGGCAGGATGAGGTGGTGCGCTTTGCCGTAGCGGGCGATCGATTGCTCAATGAATTTGCCGGCGTAGCCGACGACGGCCAACAGGGCGATGCCTGGCAGAAAGCCAAGGAGATTCTGTAGGCCAGAGGTGCCAACCTGCGGCAGGACGACGGCTTCCTCGGCCAGGGCGATGGAATTGACTTCGGACATGGCGCGGTCTCCGGTTTACCAGGGTATTGACTTGAGCAGATGGGTGTGGACGAGTGCGGCCAGTCCGAGGGCCAGCAGAACGGCCCAGGTGTCAGGCGAAAGACGGCGCGAAAAGGCCGGCATGGAAACTCCTTGTAGGGAGAGAAATTTTGTGAGGAACCCGGGATGCGCGGAAGACTCGGCTGCCAGGGCGGGGGATGCTTTATGAGCGCGTTCGCTACTTAGAGAGCACAACAACAACAGCGCATCAGCAAGGGTCGACAAAGAACGGGATGGGTCGCGACGCACATGCTTTGGTATATGGATACCACAAGGGAGAGAAAGACTCAGGAAATTTGCGGTACGGCGCAGCGAGGGGGTTGAGGATGTTTGTCAGGGCGTTTCGTGCAGCAGTTCACGGGCGAAGCGCTCGGCGGTTAGATCCATCTCCTCTTCCCGCCCATCGGCGAGGGTCACGGTACCGTTTTCATTCAGGTGAAAGGGGCTACGAGAGCTGTCGCTAGCCTCTGCAATCGTGTGGGTGAAGCGAAGCCAGCGGGAACCGACGCGCAAAAGAATCGCTTCGGGGGAGACCTCGATAACGGCGTGCTGTGGGGCATTGAGGCCGTGGGCGGCGGCGTAGGAGCGGAGCAGGGATGCCCAGGAGGTCCAGAGTTCGATGTGGAGCTGGGCTGAGCTGATAGCGGCCATGACGTGACCTCAATCTATTGTGGACGAATGGGAGGGGCACGACTGAAACCGCGCCCTTCCTGTTTTAGGTCTACTGAGTGTTTGAGCTACACCGATTTTGAAGCCGGGGCCTCAGCTGATCTGAGACTGATCTACTACCGGTCAATCTCTCCCAATACGATGTCGATCGACCCGATTACGGCCACCACATCCGCCAGCTGCCGTCCTTTGCACATCGTCTCTAACGCCTGCAATGTCGCAAAATCCGGATTGCGCATGTGGACGCGGTAGGGTTTCGCGGTGCCGTCGGAGACGACGTAGTAGTTCATCATGCCGTGGGGGGCTTCGATAGAGCTTGTGGCTTCACCCGCGGGGACCGCAAAGCCTTCCGTGACGATTTTGAAGTGATGGATGAGAGATTCCATTTGGGTCTTCATCTGTTCACGGTCGGGCAGGATGATTTTGGGCGCATCGGCGGTGATGCGACCTTCGGGCAAGCCGTCGAGAGCCTGTTGGGCGATCTTTACGGACTCTCGGAATTCCTGCATGCGTAGCACGTAGCGGGCCCAAACGTCGCAATCGGTGGAGACAGGCACCTTGAAGTCGAACTTTTCGTAGCCGGAGTAAGGCATGTCGCGGCGTACATCGAAGTCGATGCCCGAGGCGCGCATGGGCGGGCCGGTAACGCCGAGAGCGACCGCGTCTTCGGGCGACAGGTAGCCGACTCCTTTGAGGCGGCCCATCCAGATGGGATTGCCGGTCAACAGGCCTTCGTACTCGTCGACCTTGGACGGGAACTCCAAGAGGAACTCGCGAATGCTCTTGTACAGGTCGAGTGGCGGTTCCATGGACAGGCCGCCAATGCGGATGTAGCTGGTCATCATGCGCTGGCCGCTGACGGCTTCAAAAATGCGCAGCAGCTTTTCGCGTTCGCGAAAGCAATATAGAAAGACGGTCATGGCGCCAATATCGAGCGCATGGGTGCCAAGCCAAACAAGGTGCGACTGAATGCGGGTGAGCTCCTGGAACAGAACGCGCAGGTACTGGGCGCGCTCGGGAATCTCAAGCTGCAGCAGCTTTTCGACCGCGAGCGCATAGGCCAGGTTGTTGGCCATGGGCGCGAGGTAGTCGATGCGATCGGTGAGCGGGGTGACCTGGGCGTAGAACTTGGCTTCGCAGGTCTTCTCGATGCCGGTGTGGAGGTAGCCGATATCGGGCGCCATGGAGACAACGGTCTCCCCATCGACCTCGAGCACGAGCCGGAGCACGCCGTGGGTGGACGGGTGCTGCGGGCCCATGTTGAGGATCATGGTCTGGTCGGCCACCGGATCGGCGCTGCGCTGACGGCGTGCCGCATCGGCGACGACATCTTCGACGCCGGGGATGGGCATCTCGGGCGCGGACGGCAGAAATTCCTCGGCCGAGCGCATGCCGGCGAGGTTGGCGCCCGACTGACCGGGGCCTGCGGCCGGGTTACGGAAGGGCTGGTGGCGGGGTGCCTCTGTATCGGGCTGGGTCGGCTTCTCGAGATCGGCTACAGGGCTCATCGCGGTTCTCCTGGGCGGCTAATAGGCGGCAGCCCTTACACGGTGTGGCGGCAGGGCGAAAAGCAGGTTCCCTGCGGGAATGACAGAAAGAAAAGCGGGTGCAACGGCTGAAAACGAAAAGCTATAAACGACAACTTAGAACCAACAACTTAGAACCAACAACTTTCACCGATACCCCTCCACGGGGTAGTCCTTGCGGAGAGGGTGACCGTTCCAATTGTCGGGCATCATGATGCGGGTGAGGCGTGGGTGGCCGGCAAAGGTGACGCCGAAAAGATCGAAGACCTCGCGCTCGTAGAAGTTCGCGGATGGCCAAACGCCCGTAATGGAGTCGATGGTGGGGTTATCGCCGGAGACGCGGGCGACGACCCGGATACGCTGCTTCAGGCGGTGCGAAAGAAAGTGGTAGGTGACCTGAAAGCGCGGCTCGGAAGGGTACCAATCGACGCAGGTGACATCTTCCATGAAGTTATAGCCGGCGCGCTTGGCGGCTTCCGCGGCGGCCACGACGGTCTCGGGAGCGACCGTGAGGGTCAGCTCGCCACGATCCCACTTGGCGTCGACAATCAGGCTGGCAAGACCCTGAATGGCGGCATGGGTGGCAAGGGCAGCGGTAACGGCTTCTTTCCCGAAGATGGCTTGGCGGTTTTCGGGTGGATCGATTGTGTCTGGCATAAATGGAAACCTTTTATGGATCCTGTAAATAACTTGGGCCTACAGATCGGCCTTATCGTTTACGAAGTTCAAGATGCCCTTTTTCCAGACATAAAAGAGGCCGACAGCAACGAAGCCGAGATATACGAGCATCTCCCAAAAGCCGAAGAAGCGGGATCCGGTGATCCCTGGAAGCTGCCGATAGATTACGGCCCAGGGAAGCATGAAGACAGCTTCTACGTCGAAGAGGATGAACAACATCGCGACCATATAGAAACGAACGCTGAAACGTCCGCGGGCGTCGCCGATGGGGTCCATACCGCATTCATAAGCGCCCAGCTTGATGCTGGAGCGGCGATGTTTGCCGATGAAGAACGAGCCGGACACCATGCCGACCGCCATGCCGACGGCGACCAGGATCTGCAAAGCGAGCGGAAGGTACTGCCAGATGTAGGGAACACGCATCGTTACCCTCGAGGGTAGAAGTGGGGCCGAGAGGTGTCAAGGGTACAGACGGGGTGTCGTTTGGGAGGGGAACGTGCCTGGGGATTGTGCGCTATGGGATGGTAAGAGGTTGAATCAAGCGCCAGGGAACGCAGATTCCCTCCGGGAATGACAAACAAAGGGAACGCAGACCCCCCTGCGGGCATGGCAAGCCAACGGGCAAGTGGAGCATTGGCTTGGATTCAGAGCAGGCCCTTGTACCAGGTAAGCATCGCCTCGCCGATCAGAGCGGTGACCAGGCCGCCGGCAGCCAGAAAGCTGCCCAGGGGAAGTTTGGTCATGGCGGTGGCGCGGCCGCGGGCGAGGAGGTAGATCGCCCAACTGGCGCAGGCGATCATGCCGAGAAAAAAGCTGAGCATGGCATCGCCGAAGCCGAGAAAGCCGGCGATCATGGCCAGCAGCTTGGCGTCGCCCAGACCCATGCCGTCGCGGCCGCGAAGGGCTTTATAGGTCGCACGAATGAGCAGCAAGACGCCCGCGGCGGCGAGGATGGCCGCAAGGCGCCCGAGCACAAGGGCCTCTGTGCCCGTCAGGAACACATCCCCCTTGGCGGCAAACGATCCCGGGCTGGACATGCGGATGTTGTTGCGGGGGGTAAGGTGGATGTCGCCTTCGCCGGGGGCCAGCAGCGCTGCCTGCACGCAGACGAGTAGAAAGCCGAGCGCGGCGCCGGTGAAGGTGAGGGCGTCGGGCAGGGTGTGGGTCTGCCAGTCGATGACGCTGAGGCCGATCAGAAAAAAACCCAGCAGCGTTACGCCGATGCCGTCGAGGGTCAGGCGTAGCACGCCCCCGGGAGCGGCCAAGGCGCTGCCCACCACGACCCCGTGCTGCAGGATGGCGAAGCTCAGGGCGAACCAGAGGCCGGTGGCGAGTTCCACCAGTGGATAGCGCCAGGGGATGGCTGCTCCGCAGTCTCGGCAGCGGCGCGCGAGCAGAATCCAGCTCAGCAGCGGTACATTGTCGTACCAGCGGATGGTGTGGAGACACTGCGGGCACCGCGAGCGCGGGGTGGCGATGCTTTGCCCCTGCGGCAGACGGGTGATGCATACATTGAGAAAGCTGCCGAAGAGCAGGCCGAGCAGAAAGATGGCAAGCTCGATCGAAAGGGCACCCGGCATAGGGAAAGTATAGAGTCGGCGCGGCGGTAGGGTGTTTGCCCGCTCAAAATGAGCGCGACGCGCTGGGTGGCGGGTTGGCCGAGGTTAGAAGTCGACGTGGGTGCGGACGGTAAAAACGGCAACGGGACCGCGGTCCTGGTTATAGCCGGGGTGGGCGATGAGCTGGGCGTCAAAAGCGGTAAACAGGCCACGCCAGTTGTGGGCCGTGTAGTAGGTCTCGAGGATGTCTTCGCGGGCGTAGTTGAGGCGGCCGTCGCCGATCAGAAAGCCATAGCCGCCCAACGCGAGGTAGCGCTGGTGGTCGCGCTTGATGGCGTTGGTGACACCGGCGACGCCGAAGCGATCGTTGGTACGGCCCCAGCGCGAGCCGGCCATGTCGGCGCCGGCCTGGAAGGTTTCGTCGACCTCGGTATAACAGAAGCTCTCGTGCTGGCCTTCGTTCCAGCCCCAACGGCCGTAGGCGCGGATATCCGAGGTGATTTGTTGATCGGTGTTGAGGCCGAAGCCATACTTCGTAGTCGTGGCCGGGGAATGAGCGGCGATGTTGGGGGTTGCCGAGGGGAGGTCAAATGCACGAGTGAGGAGCGCCGCTTGATTGGCGTTGCGGTAAACGCCCATATCGCCGTAATTGGCATAGGAGAGCACGCGGATGGCTCCGGGGCGATTGGGTTGGCCGAAGTGGGTGAGCAGGCGCTGAAGGGGCGAGTGGCGAAGTTCGATCTCAAGATTCTCGCCGCGGGCGCGGTGCAGATTCCAGTCAAGATTGATGCCATTGGCGACAGTTGGCATAAGAGCGACGGCGGCGCGGGCGGACCAGCGGCGGTCGTCATACTCGGTAACGAAGGCGTAAGTGTAGCCGCGGGTGTCGGCAGCGTAGTCGTAGGCACCATTGTTGTCGACGGTCCAATTGAGGAACTGAAGGTGGGAGTCGGTGCCGACCTGGTTGAGATCAAAGAAATCGGGGAGGCCCATGCGGCCGAAGCGGAGGTCAAGGCGCCGGACAGGAACTTTCGTGCTGAGTGCGAAGGGGGTCCGGGCGCTGTCGACGAGCTCGTCCGTGAAGCCGATCAACTGGTGAAGCTGCACGCGGGCAACGTAGGGCTTCGAACCGAGGCTAGGGTTGCGGACCACATCAAGATTAGTAAAACCGGCAAGGCCGAGGGCCTCGGAGACGCCGCGTCCGCCGGTGGCTTCCAGGTTAAAGATGGCATCCGTGGCGTAGCGCGGATTGCGGTTGAGCTGGAAGGCGGTGAACAGCGTGCCGACAAGCGAGGTCTTATATTCGCCACGGGCAAGCATGGAGTTTTGTCCGGCGTAAGGGGAGTGAAAGCCTGGGTGGGCCTGGAAGACGATGTTGGCCTGGCCGAGAATCAGCCAGCGGGTGTCGTCGGCGTGGGGAAAGACCGTGGTGGGCACGACGGGAGGGGTGCCGGGCTCGTTCGCGGGCTGTGGCTCGGAAGGATTGGAGGCAGGTTGCTGCGCCCCCGTGGCGTTGCCGGTGTGCTGGGCAGGGCTGCCGAACGGGGAAACGAGCGCAAGGAGGAGGCAAAAGGCAAGGCGCAACGTAGGTCTGGCTTTCAATAGGCGAGATGGTGACTTGCGTTAGAAGACCAGACTGGTTCGCCATAAGCAAGGGCTTGCGTCAGCATACCGAGCGGATGTGAACAGCCGGTTCCAAGAGTGATCCAAGAGTGTTCCAAGGGTGATCCGCCGGCGCTTGACGTGGGACGCAGGAAGCGATATTTTCTAGATACACGGGAAAGGAGGATGGTCCAGCCTATGAAATCTGATTGTTCCAGTTGTTGCATCAACGTACGTGAGGTGACTGAGGCTTAGAGCTCCGTTGCTCTAGACCTGACGGTCTGTCTGTGGTTCGCAGTACAGAGAACTTCTCCGTCGAGGCCCATCCGAGAACGGATGCCCTCAAGTCAATCCCACCAGTTCACCGCATATCGGCTCGCTCCCCTCCGGAGCGGGCCGATTGTGTTTTGGGTGATCTACGGGCGTGGCGGCGTTAGGATAAAGGTATGAGCGGAGTTGTGTTGGATCGGGCAGCAGAGGTGGAAAGTGCCGTGCGGACGGACGATTTCGTGATCGCGGGACGGCGTTTTCGTTCGCGGCTGATTGTGGGCACCGGCAAGTATAAGGATGGCGCGGAGACGAAGGCGGCTATCGAGGCCTCCGGGGCCGAGATGGTGACCGTGGCGGTGCGCCGGGTCAATCTGGATCGGTCGCAGGAAAGTTTGCTCGACTTCATCGATCCGAACCGCTATTTCTTACTGCCCAACACTGCCGGTTGCTACACCGCAGAGGAAGCGATCCGCGCGGCCCGACTCGCACGGGAGGTCGGGCTTTCGGATTGGGTCAAGATCGAGGTGATCGGCGACCAGGCGACGTTGTACCCCGACGTGCAGGCGACGGTCGAAGCTACCCGTGTGCTGGTGAAGGAGGGCTTCACGGTTTTGCCGTACACGACCGATGACATCGTCTTTGCGAAGCGGCTGATCGATGCCGGTGCCGCGGCGGTGATGCCCTTGGGGGCCCCGATCGGCACGGGATTGGGGATCGCAAATACCTATACGCTGCGTATGCTGCGCGAGCTGATCACTGAGGTGCCGTTGGTGGTCGACGCCGGTCTGGGTACGGCCAGCGACGCGGCCCTGGCTATGGAAATGGGCTTCGATGCCGTGCTGCTAAATACGGCAATGGCGGGGGCGAAAGATCCGGTGCTGATGTCGTCGGCGATGCGGAAGGGGACGGAAGCGGGGCGGGAGGCGTTTCTGGCGGGCAGAATGCCGAAGAAGCTGTATGCGACGGCGAGTTCACCGCTGGAAGGGATTTCGCGGTAGGAGCACTTGATCGGCCTCTTGGGTGATGGTTCGCGACTTGCTGTTCGGTACAAGCGCGTCTACGTGGACTCGGTCCTCAACTATCGGCAAGTGTACAAGGCCGATTTTCGATAATAAAAAGCGCGTCTACGAGGACCACTGGTATGACTCGAGAAGAGCACAGCGAAGTGCTGGCGGCAGTGCCGCGCTTTGAGACGATAGACTACTGCGCGGCTTGTCGATTCTGGCGGTGGTACTGTTGCACTCTTGGCTGCGATTTTATTTGAACGATGTGCAGGTGGGCACAGGGTTACCGAAGTGGCTGTCGCACCTGCTCCTGCGTAACGGTGGCAATGGCGTGACGGTGTTCTTTGCGATCTCCGGTTTCCTTATCACGCTCACCAGCGTGCGGCGTTTCGGGGGCTTGGCGGGGATGCGGCCGGGGCTGTTTTACCGCGTGCGTTTTGCGCGCATCGCACCCCTGCAGCTCTTGGTGCTTGCAGTGCTGAGTCTGCTGCACTGGGGAAGTCTGCAGTCGTCTGCGTTTCATGCGTGGCACGTCAAGGAGGCGGTTGGCTTGCCGAGAGCGTTGTTCTCGGCGCTCACGTTTCACCTTAACTGGCTAGAGGCAAAGACCGGGTATCTGCCGGCAAATTGGGATGTCATGTGGTCCTTGAGCGTGGAAGAGATGTTTTATCTCTTTTTCCCGCTTGTCTGCGTTATGTTCGTGGGACACAGGTCACCACTGCGTAGGGTGGGGTGGCCGCTGGTGTTTCTGCTCGCTGCGGCACTGTTGGTGTTGGGGCCGTGGGCGCGATCGGTCTGGATCACGACGGATATCGGTCAGGAGAAAAGTTACCTGGGCGGCATGAATGCGATTGCGATGGGGTGCCTGGCGGCACTGCTTTGCGATCGGCTACTACGTTCGGCACGGCGACCTGGCTTTTGGTTATGGGTTGCAGAGGCAACGGGATGGGTGCTGATTGCGTGGATGGCGACCTGGCCGCGATGGGCGTGGCTACATGGCGTCAGCCGGTTTCTGGGACGGACGGATCTGGACGATACGGTCCTGCCGCTCGGAGTGTGCCTGGTCATGGTTGCCACGGTGGTACGCGAGTCCCGCGGCGGGGGCTGGCTCACAGGGCCGGTTCGGTGGTTCGGACGACACAGCTATGAGGTGTACCTGACACATGAGTTTCTTGTGCTGCTCGGTGTGATGGCGTTTCTGCGTTGTCGTGGGAGCCGGCCGGGGTTGTGGGTGGTTGGGATCACGGCGTTAACGGCACCGTTGGGGTGGGCGGTAGCGCGGTGGTTCTCAGAGCCAATGAATAAGTGGCTGCGTGGAGCAAAGCCTCCAGCTAAGATGGTGTCAGGTTGAGTGTGGTGCGGTCTGTGCTGACCCAATTTGAGGAACAGACTCGACATGACTCTTCGTTCCAATAAGCCAGAGAAGTTGCAACGTCAGCCATCCGGAAGGATCAGCTAAAACTATTCTGCCGAGCGATCATATTCGATTCGAAACGACAAGTCGGCTTGTCGGATCAATCAGCCTGATGGACGAGAGATGGGCTTATCCGGTATCAGTCGATCGCGGCGAAGGCTTCGGTGAGGTCGAGGTGAATGGGCGTGTTGAGTACACTGAGGCGGGTGGGGTCGGCCTCGTGGAGTCCCGCGGTGTCGAAAACCCAAGCAGCGCGGCGGATTGGGTCGATGAGCCAGATGTTCTGCACGCCCATCTGGAGATAATCCGTTAACACCAGCTTCGCGCGGGCAAGCCGGTCTTCCGGCGACAGGATCTCGATGCACACCAGCGGAGGCGTCGAGGTCACCTTCTCGCGTCGTGCGGCGATCGGCAGTACCACGACGTCACACACGCGGACGCGAGTTGGGTTGACCCGGATGCGCTGCTTGGTCACAGGATGGATGCCCCACTCAGTACGCCGGGACCAGAACCAGCTACCGATGGCGATTTGAAAAGTTGAGTGCTCAATCTCACCCAAGTTTCGCTCTTGAATCACACCGTCTACGAAATCGGCATCAGGCTTGTAATTCGTATGTAGATACTCGTCGAGAGACAGCAACGTGGAGATAGTCGCCATGGGTACTCCATTTTGGTTGTTCGAAATCAGCCGCTTGGCTACTAATCTAGCGCGTACATGGCGAGGCCGCTGAGGAGTTTGGGATAGAAGTCTGTTGATTTTTGCGGCATCACTTCGAGGTTGAAAGAGATGTCCCTCATCTGCTTTAAACTGACGGGCTTGATGAGGAAGGCGATCTCGGCGTTGCCGCAGCCGACCTGTTGCAGGGCATCGGTGGCTTCGCGAACGTAGCGCACGTGGTTGCCGGTGCGGACGGCATCCTCGTCGAGCCCGAGAAGTTGCTCCAAGACAAGCGTGTGCAGCTGGACGACATCGAGCGCAGCCTGGCGCGGGCTCAGGCCGGTGAGCGCCGCTGCGGTCGGCTCGGGCTTGGGCGTGAGCAGGAAGTCGCCGTCGCGGGTAGCGGCGATGAACGCGACGCCGGGGGCGTCGTGCAGGCGCTTGAGCAGCAGTGTGGCGCCGGGGTAGTGGCCGTCGGTTGTGTGCGGGATTTCCTCCACGGTGAAGAGCCGCTCCGCCTGCGTGGCGAAGGTGCGGCCGTTGAAGTTCGGCAGGCCGGAGAGGACGCGATGCGTGGGCAGGATGGTGATGCCGGGAGCGTCCATGTTGACGAAGGTCATCATCATGGCGGCTTCGGGGAAGGGGGGTGTGGGCAGGGGCGATGACGTTGTTCTGGACGGAACAGCAGATCCCTCCGCCTTCGGCAAGCTCGGGGTGTGTGATGACAAACCTGAGAGCGAGTTGGGATCAACGCCCAGTTCTGCGGCCCGCTCGTGCATGTAGGTGACAGAGGTCTCGTATCGGTGGTGTCCATCGGCGATTATCAGCTGTTTGTCGCTCATGTTTTCGAGAATTTTGCCGATAAGGATAGGGTCAGTAAGTTTCCAGACCTGGTGCTTGACGTCGTACTCGTCGATGATTTCGAGATCGGCAAGGCGTGGCTGGTTGTCGGCGGTATCGAAAAGGAGGTGCTCGGCGGTGAAGGTCGGGTCGGCGTAGAGCATGTAGATTTGCTCGGGGTAGGCACGGAGGGCTTTGAAGAGCGCGAGGCGGTCGGATTTGTGCTTGGGAAAGGTCTGCTCGTGGCGGAAGACGACCTGCTCGGCATAGTCATAGAGGTGACCAAGCGCGATAAAACCGCGGCGTTCCTGGATCTCGGCGGGACCGGTTTCTCCAGTGCCGGGAACAGTGTAGGTTTGCGCATAGCCGTAGAGCGCGGGTTCGGATTCTTCGCGGAGGATGCCCTCGGCACGCCATGCCTGAAGGGTTTCGGCCGCACGGGTATACACGTTGTTCGCGTCGGTGTCCTGCACGTCGCGCTTGCCCAGCACGAGGCGGATCAGGTTGTAAGGGCTTTTGTTGTAGTAGCGCTCCTGCATGTCCAGCGAGATCTTGTCGTAGGGCTGTGTCACTACATCGGCCATGTCGACGCGGGCGGGGTCGTAACGAAGAGCGCGGAAGGGATACAGGCGGGCCATTGTGCCTATTGTACGGATGGAGGTGAAGCTGGGATGACGGATTTCGGAGAGGACCGCAGCCAACGTGGATAGAGAACCAACAGGGAATAGACGGCGAAGGCCGGGTGGGGTAGTCTATGCGCACGCGATGGGCGGTTCGGCTGTGCCTTTCCCGCGGAGGCCCCCTCATGTGCAGTAAGCAGCAGCTTCTTCCTCTTGACCGAGCCTTACGCACCGGGTTTAAGCATTGCCAGGTGCTCGCTGTACTCTTGCTCGTCGCAGGGGTCCCGCATCTCCAGGCGCAGGAAAGTCCGCTCGATACGGTGCACACGGCCACACCGGCACCACCCACGCCGAAGGCGGCGACGCCCGTCATCTCCGGAAACGACGTTACGACAAAAGCGACTTCGAATCGAGGTTCGTCGATTCTGGTCAACGCCGATCTGGTGCTGGTGCCCATGACCGTCACAGACCCGCAGAACCGGCTCGTGACCGGACTGGAGCGAACGAATTTTCAGCTTTTTGATAACAATACGCAGCAGACGATCAAGAGCTTTGCGACTGAAGATGCACCGCTCTCGATCGGCATTATCTTCGACCTGAGCGGAAGCATGCAGTCGAAGTTTGTGCGTGCGCGCAAGGCGCTGAGTGAATTCTTGCGAACCTGCAATCCGCAGGATGAATTTTTTGTGGTCGGATTCAACGATCGTCCGGCGGTGTTGGTCGATTACACCTCGGACGTCGAAGACGTGGAAGCGCGCATGGTGATGCTGAAGCCGGAGAACCGGACCGCACTGATCGATGCCATCTACCTGGGGGTAAACAAGCTACGTGTGGCCAAGTACACACGAAAGGCACTGCTCGTGGTTTCCGATGGCGGAGACAACCGAAGCCGCTACACCGAAGGGGAACTGACCCGGGCGGTTCGCGAAAGCGAGGTGCAAATCTATTCAGTCGGTATCTTCGACGCATACGCACCGACGGTGGAAGAGCAGAATGGGCCGCAACTGCTTCATGCGCTGTCTGATGCAACCGGTGGACGGCTCTTCCAGGTGCGCGACATCCAGGACCTTACCGACATCGCTGAGCGGATCAGCGAAGAGCTGCGAAACGAGTATGTCATCGGATACACGCCGACGGATCGCAGGCATAACGGCGTGTGGCGTAAAGTGAATGTGCGGTTGTTGCCGCCGCCGGGTTTGCCGGATCTCACGGTACACAATCGCGAGGGGTACTATGCACCATCGCAGTAAAGCGGATTGGCGTTGGACAGCGCTCGCCGCAGTTCTCCTGTTTCTTGCGCTGCCGCGGACCATCTTCGGGCAGAACGTACCGCAACAGGCCCCCGCCGTGCCTGCTGCGACGAACCCGCAGCTTCCGCCATCGGTAGACAGCGACCCTGTGCCGTCCCCGGATCCGGTCCTGCCTGCGCCTACGGCAAATACATCGCCGGCTGGCAAGGCTGGGTCGGGTCAAAACGGGCAAGCCGGCGTGGTGACAGAGCAGAATGGGCGTTTCACCCTAAAGGCAGATGCTTATGAAGTGCGGCTGAATGCATCCGTGATCGATAACGCAGGGCGCATGATCGGAGATCTGCCTGAAAGCGCTTTCCATGTGTACGAGGATGGCGTTTCGCAGACGATTCTTGGCTTTCGGCATGAGGACCTTCCCGTGTCGCTGGGCATCATCATCGACAGTTCCGGGTCGATGTACGACAAGCGTGCGGCCGTGGATGCCGCCTCGCTCGATCTCGTTCGGTTATCCAACCCTCAGGATGAGGCGTTCCTTGTGGACTTCAGTTCGGAAGCCTACATCGATCAGGACTTTACCGATAATATTTCCAAGCTGCAACAAGGGCTGAGCTACATAAAATCCAGCGGCGGAACAGCGCTGTACGATGCCGTGATTGCGTCGGCGGATTATCTGGCGAAGAATGGAAAAAGGCCCAAGCAGGTCCTGCTGATCGTGACCGATGGCGATGATAACGCGTCCAGTGCGACGCTGGAGCAGGCCATCCGCCGCGTGCAGGAACTCGATGGTCCGGCGATTTATTGCATCGGTCTGCTCTTCGGTGAGGACGTCACGCGCAGTGAGTCGCGGCACTCTCGTGAGGTGCTGTCCGAACTCGCAGAGCAGACGGGCGGCGCCGCTTACTTCCCACATTCGTTGAAGGATGTCGACGGTTTGGCACGCGAGGTGGCGCAGGATATACGGCAGCAGTACACGATCGCGTATCGCAGCACGAAACCGCCCTCGGTCGGCGGGTATCGGCAAATCCACGTAGAAGCAAAAGAAAAAGGGATACGCGGTCTACAGGTACGAACCCGTGCAGGGTATTTTCCTCACCTCGCGTCCACAGGCGGTGGACAGACCGGGTCGCCGGGCCGCTGACTGAATTCCATCATCACTGCCAACGGGCGGGTTCGAACGGGTATTCGGTCTGCATCCAACCCAGATACACATAAATGCAGATCTATAGATAAGTGGAAGGTGGAAAAGAATGCTGGAACTGACGACGCTGAATGATGTTTTCTTGCGAGTCGCGGCACGTGGAGATGAAACGGTCGCCCAGTGGCAAAGCGGCGGCGAATGGAAGCCAATCACGGCCAAGCAGATGTATGGGCGGGTCCGGGCAGTAGCCGAAAAGCTGCAAGGATGGGGCGTCGAACGCGGAGACCGCGTGGCGTTGGTGGGAGAGAACCGGTGGGAGTGGCCGGTGATCGATTTCGCCGTGCTCGCCATCGGCGCGGTGGATGTGCCGCTATACCAGACACTTACGCCCGAACAGATGACCTATATCCTGAATGACTCGGGCGCGAAGGTAATCTTCGTTTCCACCAAGAGCCAGTACGAAAAGCTGCTCAAAGCGGCAGAGGGCATCACGTCCGTAGAGCATGTCGTGGTTTGGGATGAGGGCGCCTTCACCGGCGCGGAGAACTTATCAGAGATCCTGAAACGCGCCCCTGAACTGGAAGCACCGGACGCGGTGTTCGACGCTTTGGTTAAGTCTGCCAAACCCGAAGAGCTGGCCTCGATCATCTACACTTCCGGCACCACAGGCGAACCAAAAGGCGTGATGCTGACGCATGACAACATGGCATCCAACCTACGTTTTTCCACCGATGGCCTGCGTATTCAACATGGGGACAGCTCCATTTCGTTCTTGCCGCTGAGTCATGCGCTCGCACGGCATTTGGACTATGCGATGTATGCGCATGGGGCGGTGATCTCTTACCTGCCTAAATTCGACGATCTGCCGGCGGCGATGAAGGCTGTAAAGCCGACCATCTTCCTCGCCGTGCCGCGGGTGTTCGAGAAGGTGCGACAGGCGGTCGAAGGCAGGGCTCATGGCATGCAGCAAAAGGTGCTGCACTGGGCGCTCGGCCAGGGGGCAAAGCACAAGGACGAGGTCGCCGCAGGTAAGGCGCCCTCTGGACTGGGATGGCCAGCAGCCAATAAATTGGTCTTCGGCAAGGTGCGGGAGGCTTTTGGCGGCAAAGTGAAGCTGTACGTCTCGGGCGGCGCGCCGCTTGGCAAAGAAACGACAGATTGGTTTTTGGGCGTCGGTATCCGCATCATGGAGGGCTACGGCATGACGGAAACTGCGCCCGTGATCTCGCGCAATACCTTCGACGCGTACCAATCCAACAGCGTCGGCAAGGTCATTCCCAACCTCGAAACGCGCCTCGCCGGTGACGGAGAACTGGAAGTGCGCGGTACTTCGGTCTTTGCCGGGTACTGGCAGAACGAGGAAGCGACGCGCAAGGAATACACCTCGGATGGATGGTTCAAGACCGGCGACATCGGCAAGATCGAGAACGGCTTTCTGTCGATAACGGACAGGAAGAAGGAATTGCTGAAGACCTCCGGCGGTAAGTACGTGGCCCCGCAACCGGTCGAAAGCAAGCTGAAGGTCGATGCACTGGTGGGACAGGCGGCATTGATTGGCGATAACCGCAAGTTTGTGAGTGTGCTGATCTCGCCGAACTTCAAGGCACTCGAAGGATGGGCAAAGCAGAACGGGGTGAACGCCTCTGATCATGCCAAGCTTGCGCAGGATCCAAAAGTGCAGAAGCTCTATGAGGGAATCATCGCCAAGGTGAATGGTAGCCTGGCGCATTTTGAAACAATCAAAAGAGTCGCAGTCGTTCCCGAGGAGTGGAGCGTGGAAGAAGGCGAGTTGACCCCGAGCCTGAAACTCAAGCGTCGCGTGATCGCAGAAAAGTACAAGGAGCAGATCGACAAGATGTACGCGGGTGGTAAAGAGGATTGATGGTACGCCTCCAGCACCTACGTGATCCAGACAGAATACAAAGTCCTTCACTCCGCTCAGGATGACACGAACAAAGCTTCGCGCTTCAGTACAGCAAACTTGCTTGGCGCTCGCTGCGGAAACGTGCGAGCGCAGCCTGCCAGGTTGCCGCAATTTCACGTGAGTCAACTTCTTGTAAAAGGGCGTCCATCGTGGCCTGATTGGCGACAAGCCGCATGGCTCTTTCAAGCTGAAATTGCGTGGGATAAAGGCGGTGCAGGACGGTCAGGATTTCGATCCCGAGCTCCGGGGAGTTGAGCGCGCGGCGATCCGTGATCGTGAGGTGAACCGCTTCGATCGTTTGGCCGTGAAAAGGGTAGTGGTTGCTGTCCTCGCCGACCGGGATCGTGGTCGGCGAGAAGTGAATCCCCGGGATCGCCCGGGCGTTCAGGGCAGCGGCCACGGGTGCGGCACGAAACCATCCGGGGGCGGATGAGCTCTGGGTTGTAGGGGAAGGAACCCCTGCGCCAAAGAGTTCAAAGGGTGTGGCGGTGCCACGGCCGACGGAAATGTTTGTCATTTCGAGCAGCGCCAAGCCGGGGTAGAGAAGCGCGGCTGTGAGCGAGTGCAAATTCGGGCTTGGATTAACCCAAGGCAGGCCTGTGTCATCGAAAAAGTCCCGGCGTCGCCAGTTCTGCAGTGGAACTACCGTCAAGTGCGCTTCGAGGTGCTTAGCCGTGTTGATGTAGCGGGCGAGTTCGCCCAAAGTGAGGCCATGGCGTACAGGAAGCGGCATGTAGTTGGTATAGGACTCGATGCCGGCGTCGGACATGGGGCCTTCTATCGAGTCGCCGCCAAGGGGGTTTGGACGGTCGAGCAGGATGAGTTCGAGATCGTGGTGATATTGCGTCCGCTCCCCTGCCGCAGCCTCCAGGAAGTACCCGACGACGGTCTCGTAGGTAAAGAAGCGCACGCCGACATCTTGGAGATCGATTACGACGGCGTCCAGCGAAGCTAGCTGCTCGTGCGAGGGACGGCGATCGCGGTCGTGGGCACCGTAGAGGCTGGTTACGGGCAGGCCAGTGGCGGCGTCGACCTCCGCGTGAAGATGTTCGGTATCCTGGCGGCCGAAGATGCCGTGTTCCGGCGAAAAGAGGGTGGTGAGGTGGGCGCCGGGAACGCTTTTGGGAAGGTCCGCGGCGAGGATGTCGATCGTGCGATGACCGCGGACATCTATGCCGGTCTGGTTGGTGAGAAGGCCGAGCCGGAAGGTGTTGCGGCCCTTCATCAATAGAGCGAGCTGCTCAAACTTTGAGGCTTGGAGGACGTCGATGCCCGTGAGGGTGGGCTGAAACTGCGGGGCAACGCCGGATAGGTCATTGCTTGATAAGGGCGAAGCACCTGACGCATCCACGGTCGAGCTTGGTCGGGAAGCTGTGAGAAGGAGATGAGCGTCTCCCGGCTTTGGTGGGGTGTGTTGTTCGACTTCCGATTCGACCGGCGGTGGCGGGTTTCGTGCAGTTCCGAGGGCTGGCAGCTTGAGGGCTGAGGGCGAAGCTGTGGGCGGAAGACGGGCGTTGCCGAGGCCCAGTGCTTGCGCGGCAGCCGTCGCGACTTCGCCGCGCAGGTTCGAGATGGGTGCGCCGACGTGCGGGTGGATGGCGTTGGCGAGCAGAAGAACGTAGATGTCGGAGTAGGGATCCAGCCAAAGCGAGGTGCCGGTGAAGCCAGTATGGCCGAAGCTGCCAATGGGGAGGAGTCGGCCACGAGGCTTGGAGTACCCGGAATCGATGTCCCAGCCGTAGCCGCGCAGGGTCTGACCCTTGATGGCGGGGTAGTTGGGGGCAAGGAGTGGATCTTGGGAAGATCCGGCGCCCACCTGAGCGTCCGTCGGTGCGAGGCGCGAAGATAGGGCACCCAGCATAGTGGCGCGGTCAGCGCGGTAGGACTGGCCCACTTGCAAGGGAGTGTGGCCGGGCTGTTCGGGAGCGGTCATCCGTTCGAGGGTCAGGCGCTTGAGGGGGAACTTACTGGGTCGACCGGCAAGTCGGTCGAGCAGCGCCTGCGCGAAGAGGCTCATATCGTGCGCGTTGGAAAAGACGCCGGCGTGGCCGGCGACGCCGCCCATGCGCCGGGTGGTGGGGTCGTGGACGGTGCCGCGGAGGAGGTGGTTGTAGTTGGGGTTGGTGGCGGGGGTGCCTTCGTCGTCGTGGGCGGTAGGGGCGGTGTTGAAGTAGGTCCCGACTTTCCACACAGAACCGTCACATCGCTTGGGGAGAATTGCTCCAGGTTGGGAAAGCTCCCCATGATTCATGTTGGGGACTGCCGCCGAACCGATTCGTTCGAAGCTCTGTGCACAAACGTGATCTAGCGAGTGATAGGCAGTTTGAGTCATACCTAATGGCTGGAAGATGTGACTTTGTGCGTAAATGTCCAAATCTTGGCCGCTGAGCTTTTCGATCAAAGCGCCGAGCAGGATGAAGTTGATGTCGGAGTAGACGAACTTTGCGCCAGGAACACCTGCGAGCGGTGCGATAAGGGCACGGCGCAGTCCTTCGGCCTTGTCGGGCGCAGCCAAGCCCCAGGGGTCTTTCAGGTCGACATCGGGTGGTTCGCCGGAGTAGTGCGTCAGCAGCAGGCGGAGCGTGACCTGCGCTCGCTGGGCGTCGTGTGCGGGGTTGAACTCGGGCAGGTAGTGGTCGAGCGGGGTGTCGAAGTCTAGCTTCTTGGCCTCGTAGAGCTGGCCGATCGCGGTGGTGGTGACGATGGCTTTGGTGAGCGAGGCCATGTCGAAGACCGTGTCTTCGGTCATGGGTTCGGCAGGAGCCGGTTGGCCGTCAAGGCCGGGCTCCCCCGCGAGCTTGCGGTTTCCGTAGGCCTGGTGGAAAACGACCTCGCCGGCGTGGCCGATGATGACGACCGCGCCGGGCAGCTTGTGGGCGGTGATGGCCTCGTTGATGAGGGTGGAGGTGCGCGAAAAATCAATGGTGCTGGGGGCAACTTTGAGGTCGGAGCTGGTAGGAGCTTTCGTGGAGGCGTCCGGGGTGCGCGGGGAGGTCTGCGGGTTGGCGGAGTTGGGCGTCTTCGGCACTCCAGGAGGAACAGCAGATCCCTGCGCTTCCACCCCAGCGAGCAAAGAATGCTCTCTGGGGACCCCGGCTAGGCTACGGGATGACAGACAAAAGAACAGTACAAAGGCGAACACGGAAGTTGTAGCGACACGCGTAGGCTGTTTCAGATTGAGACGTTCGAGAAGTAGACTCGCGCCTGAGCCGATAAGGAAGGTGACGGCGGCACCGATGAGGACGAACCAGGTAAAGGCGATGTGTGGGATGGTGAGCGAGCCAAGATGCACGGGAAAGGTTCCTTGCCAGAGCCAAAGATTGAGCGCGAAGCCGCAAAGCATGCCTACCGCAGCACCGTACTCGTTGGCGAAGCGCGTGAGGGTGCCGAGCAGGAAAACGCCGAGCAGGCAGCCGTAGGCAACTGAAGCGATGGACAGGCCGACCTCGACGACGTGACCCTTGCCGCCGACGCCGACCGCGTACACGGCGATGGCGAAGAGAACGATGGCCCAAAGCGCGGTGGAAGACTTGGCGATCAGCGTGCGTTCGCGATCGGTGGCTAGGGGCCGGGCGCGGATGTAGAAGTCGACGACGGTGGTGGAGGAAAGTGAGTTGAGGGCAGCAGAAAGGTTGGACATGGCGGCGGCAAGAATGGCAGCGACGAGCAGGCCGGCGATGCCGGTGGGCATCTCGCGGACGATGAAGGTGGGAAAGATGTAGTCGTTGGTGCGGAAGGCTGCGGCAGCATGCGGGCCGATGCGCTGCCCGTAGAAGACCCAGAGGCCGGCGCCGATCAGCAGAAAGAAGGCAAACTGCATGAGGATAACGACACCGGAGCTGAGCAGGGCGAGTTGCGATTCGCGCAGATTGCGTGCGGCGAGCAGGCGCTGCACCATCAGCTGATCGGTGCCGTGTGAGGCCATGGTGAGGAAGGTGCCGCCGAGCAGGCCGGCCCAGAACGTGTAGCTCTGCGTGAGGTTTAGGGCGAAGTTGAAGACCTGGAACTTGCCCGCAAGGGAAGCCGTGTGGATGATGGCGCCCCACCCGCCTGGCACATGGTGGCCGAGCGTAAAGAGGGCGACCAGGGTGCCGCCGACGTAGATTGCCATTTGTACAACATCGGTCCAGATGACGGCTGCCATGCCGCCTTCGAAGGTGTACAGCAGGGTGAGGGCGGAGATGATGCCAATGGATAGAACGTCGCCGGTGCCGATGGCGATGGAGACGACGATGGACACGGCAAACACACGCACGCCTTCCGCGGCCGCGCGGGTAAGCAGGAAGAGACCGGCGGTGACTTTGTGGAGGAAGGGACCGAAACGGCGATCGATGAGCTGGTAGGCCGTGAGCATCTCGCCGGCAAAGTAGCGCGGCAGAAACAGTATGGCGACAACGACCCGTCCGCACAGGTAGCCCAACACGATCTGAAGAAAGCCGAAGTTGCCGGCAAAGG
Organism: uncultured Acidobacteriaceae bacterium; assembly: GCA_964242495.1. GTDB lineage: Bacteria > Acidobacteriota > Terriglobia > Terriglobales > Acidobacteriaceae > Granulicella. The sequence continues at coordinate 277,305 of CAXSZS010000003.1, read as the reverse complement.
CGACGCCGGGGATGGAGATGATGGTCAGTGTGGAGGTTTCGGCGGAGACGACGGAAAGGGCGATCGCCCACCAGGGGATCGTATTCCCGGCGAGAAAGTAGGTTTTTAGCGAGCGGTCCGACTTAGGAACCGCCGTTCCTGCTGTCGGTTTGGTGCGAAAACGCAGACCGAAGAGCGTGATTGCGAGAAGGTAAACGGCAATTAAAAGGAGATCGGGCGTGCGGAGGTGACCGGTTCCCGGCGCGGCCAGACCAAGCAGAGCGAGGCTGTGGGGCAAGTGTATCTCCAAGGGTGTTTCGCTGCATGCATGATAGGGCCTGGCTGCGGGCCCGATGTAGGTTGAGCTGTTCACCGCGGCACCTTGGCGGGACCTTAGGTCTGTGAGCTCGAAGTGCAGGTCTTCACTACGCGAACGGTTGAGCGATCCGTATGAGTCAAATAACGGGCAAAGGGGGATGGAGAAACTGCCTTAAAGAGGGACCTGTTCGCCACGCAGGTACGTGGCAAGCAGATGGCCCTTTGCATCGAAGCGGTTGAGGTTCGCGGGACGGCCAGGGGTGATGGCGGTGAGTTCCGGGCGCCCGAGCATGGTAGCTGGCGTTTGCGTGGCGGCTGCGACGGCTTCAGCCAGGCTGCAGCCGGTGACCTGCCGCAGATGGGCGACGGCGGCATCCATGGTGAGGACAGAACCGGCGAGGACCTCCCGGCCTTCGGCAAGATCGTCGGTGAGCAGGGGACGGCCACCAATGACGGTGACGGGCAACCCGCCAAGGGTGTATCGGCCGTCGCCGCAACCGGTGGCGGGCATAGCGTCGGTGATCAGGATGGCTCGGGCGGAGCCTTTGGCCTGCAGCCACAGGCGCACCAGGGGCGGTAGGACGTGGACGCCGTCGCAGATGAGTTCGGCGTAGAGGCGGCTGTCATCGAGCACGGTACCGAGGACGCCCGGTTCGCGGTGATCGAGCGCGCGCATGGCGTTGAAGGTGTGGGTAGCGCTTACGGCCCCTGCTTCGATGGCCGCGAGGGACTCGGCGGCAGTGGCATTGGTGTGGCCAAGCGAAACGCGCACACCTCTCTCCGTGGCATGGGCGATGAGCTCGAGGGCGCCGGGCAGCTCCGGGGCGAGCGTAAGCAGGGCGATATGGCCACGGGCGGCTTGCTGGAGCTGGTCAAAGAGAGCGATTGACGGCGCGAGAAGGTGCGCTACCGGGTGAACGCCGCGTTTGGTGTGCGAAAGAAAGGGGCCTTCAAGATGAATGCCGACAGGCTGCGCCTCAAGCGGCTGCGGGCCGCGCTCGACGGCGTCGGCGAGCCGCTCAAGCGCGTGCAGGATTGTATCGATGGCGGCGGTGACCGTGGTCGGGAGGTAGTGGGCGACCCCGCGGGTTGCGAGAAAACGCTGCATGGCGCTAAGTCCCGCAGGGGAGGCGGACATTACGTCATGTCCTAGGGCGCCATGTGTATGGATGTCGAAAAAAGCTGGGGTGAGGGTTGTTTCTGGACCATCCTCGCATTCGGCAGTGGTTTCGAGCGTGAGGATGTCACCGCTTCCGTCAATTGTGAGTGCTGCATTGACGAGGCGAAGGTTGTTAGCAAGTAAAGAGGTGGCCGTGAGGCGCTCGCTCATGACCTACTCCGGTCCCGTTGTCGCTGCAGGAGCCACTGGTTGCGACGGGGCGGGGATGCCGAGTTGTGCGGCGGGCGGCAGCGTTTTACCGGTTTCCCATTGCCGCTGAGCGCTGCGGAGGGCGTCGATGCGAGCCCACCACAGGCCGATGGTGTAATCGTAGTGCTCAAGCACAGGGCGCAACGCGTAGGGACGGTTGGTGCGCCGCCAGAGTTGCTCATACAGGTCGCGGGTAAGCGAGTAAGCGTCCACGACGTCTTCCAGGCGACCGTTGATACCGCGGATGTCGGAAAGGTCGCGGCTCACTTCGGCGCGGGTCTTTTTGTCGCTGGAGGCGGCTTCGACCTGGGCGCGGGCGTAGCTTTGGGCCATTTCGTCGGCGAGCTGGAACTTGAGACCGATGAAGTCAAGCCGGCGCGCGCCAAGATCGAGGGCATCGATGGCGTCGGGTTCCCGCAGCGTGGTGGGGTTGTATGTTGTACGTTCTACGTTGTACGAGGGTGGATCGTTGGACGTTTGGGTTTCGCCGGAGGCTGGGCCTCCCGACGTTTGAACAGGGCTGTAGGGGTAGGCGGCCCGGGCTTCGGCGATGAGTTGCATCGCCTTTTCGGCGTGCAAACGCAGCTCGTGCGTGTAAGGCCGGAGCTTGGGCGCGTACGTTTGGCCATCCCTGGACCATGGATCGAGCCAGAACAGGCCGTCGGAACCGTCGCCAACCTTGGCGATGTTGCGCAGGAGGGCATGGGCGGCCATGATCTCGGCCTGGGCCTGGTCGAGCTTACCGGTTGCATCGCCATGGAAGACGGGACCGTAGCTGCCTTCGAAGGTGCTGATGGAGCTTTCACCGGCTTGCCAGGCGGTTGCGGCCCCGAAGAGGATGCCGTACCAGTTGTTGCTGGCGAGCGCTTCGCCGTCGTCGTACCAGATCGTGTTGAGCTGACCGGTGGAGCCCGCCGCCTGCCCGTCGCGCGTGAACTGCTGGATATTTGCCAGGGCGAGATTGTTGTTCGGGTACACACGCGACCAGTTGTTGATGCCGGGCGCGACCCAGGTTTCGAAGCCCGCGTCGGTGAAGGGCTTCAGGTATTTGGAAAACCCCTGCGGGCGTGGTTCGTACCACCAAGGCACCGCGATGGTGTTGTGCTTGAAGTCGGTGGGCATGGTTTTCAGCAGATCCGGGGCATCCTGAGCGATGTCGCCCCAAAACAGCACGCGACGTCCCAGCGGCCGCAGGGCTGCGTCGATACGTTGGACAAAATCCAGGTATACGGGGGCGAGTCCCTTCGCATCCACGGCGGCCTTGGTACGCCCCAGGCCGAGATCCACGGTTTCGTCCGCGCCGATGTGCAAAAAAGGCCCTGGATAAAGCTGCGCAAGTTCGGTGAACTCCTTCTGAATCAGCTGTAACGAGCCGGACTGCCCAGGTGCGAGAACGGCGCCATGCGGTGTTTCTGCCAAGTCAGCATTCTGCTCATACACGAGAGCATGGTGGAGGTGGCCAAAGGCTTCCTGTTCGGGAATGATCGTGACGTGAAAGTGCTGCGCATAGGCGACCAGATCACGCGCGTCCGCAGCAGAGACGGAACCGCCGGGTGGGGCCGGTAGGGGGTTCGCGGCGTATTGCTGTGTGTGCTCGAAGTAGGGCGAGTAGACGTTGGCCTTGTAGGCAGCCAGCGTGCGGACAAGCTTCTTCTGGAAGGCGAGCGTGCTGACCGGGCCGCGAGAAAGATCATCCTGCAGGCCGCGGTAGCGCATCGCGGGCCAATCGCGGATGTCGGCCGCATGGAGAACGGGTTGACCCTGCGGGTTTGCCCCAATGAGCTGCTTGGCCGTTTGGGCTGCGTAAAAGACGCCTTCGGCGGTCGCGCCGGTGAGCGTCAGCGTGCCGGGGGTGGAAGCAATGGTGTAGCCCTCGGCCTGCATGGCCGGGATGAAGGCAGGATTCGGGTGCTGGGCCACGCGCTGCAGCACGATGCGCAGACCGCTGCGGGAAGCAGCCGGGATACCGCGCTCCGCCAGCGTTTGACGGAGGTCTTCGGCGGCAAAGGTGTCATTCCCATCGCAGGCGGCGCAGACTACCTCGACGCCACCGGTCAAGGGCTGGTCGCCTTTCGCCTGGACCTCGCGCGGCATGGGGATGAGGTGTATTGGCGCGGTCTGTGCGGGTGCATGGGTTGCGGCGAGCAACAAAGGCAGGAGATAGCGTGCGCGGGGCGGCATGCTCTTACGGTACACGCGGATGCTGTGTTGCATGGCAGGAGGAACCGATGGAGAAACGGCGAATGCTATCCAGAGCTGTGTATGCAATCTGGACGCGACTCCGCGCATCCTACGTCGGGAAGGAGATGCCATGAGCGGAACGAACGACAAGCCCGGCAGCGAAGCAAGCACAAAGCCAGGGCAGGACCAACACGATCTAAACGGAGCGGAAGCGCGCACAAAGATTTCGGAGCTGGTGAAGGGCATTCACATCTGCATGATGTCAACAGTCACCACTGACGGAGCGATTGATTCAAGGCCCATGGCCGTGCAGAATACACCGTTTGACGGCACGCTCTGGTTTTTGACCCATTCCACCTCCGGCAAAGTCGAAGAGGTGAAGCAGGACCGCCATGTGACCTTGATCTTTGCCGAGCCTGCGGATTCGAAGTTCGTCACGCTGAAGGGCAGGGGCAGTGTCAGCCAGGATCGCAGCAAGATCCACGAGCTTTGGAACAGCATGTATAAGGCCTGGTTCCCCAAAGGCGAGGACGATCCGGAGATTGCCGTCTTGCGGGTGGATATCAGCGACGGCGACTACTGGGATGCCTCGAGCATGAAACTGGTTCGATACGCGAAATACGCACTCGCGACGGTGACCGGCGGTTCGGTCGCGGTAAGCGAGACGGGGCATGTGACGGTGTAAGGGAAGGTTGTTCGGTCTAGGTTGTTCGTTGTTCGTTGGTGCCTCTAGGCGCTTGGTCTTCGAAGTAGGAACCGACGACTAAGAACCAACAACTTTCCCTTTGCCTCTAGATCGGGGCGGCTCCATCGACCACCGTCACTCCTGGCGGCGGCGTGAACACAAAGGCGCTGTCAGGAGCCGGCACGTTTTCACGGATGTCAGTGAAGGTGAACGTGGTGCGGGCGCCGTCCGCTTCTTCGAGGCGCAATGCGTGGATCGCCCCTGTCGCATCTACGGTCAAAGATATGGACCGTACACGCTCCTCCATGCCCTTCGGAGTGCCGGCGAGCGTGTACCCGCTTTCTGCCGGCGTGATGGTCAGGTGTTCGAGTTCTTTATCGAGTTCAGTGCGGCCAAGCAAAAAGCGCAGGGGCGAACGCAGATCGTCCAGTTCCTTGGCCGCGAGACGGTTCGCTTGCGCATCCCCAGGGGTGTAACTGATGGCGTTCTTGCCATCGAGCAGGAAGACCTTGCCTGCCGGCGCGTCGTAGCTCCAGCGCATGCGGCCGGGTTTGCGCAGCAGCAGGGTGCCGCTTTCGGTGCGGTCCGTGCCCATGCCCTGGTAGCGTTCCGTGTACCGGGCCTGAAAGGATTTCAGGTGGTTGTAGTGCGCGTCGACACGCTGAGCGAGTTGCGTGGCAGAAGGGGTTTGTGCGCAGGCAGGAAGCACGCAGAGGAGCAAAGTACCCACTCGGAGGATAGACCTGCGAAAGAGGGAGGATCCCTGCTGAAGTGAGCGCCAAACCCGCCTGCCGGACGATGAATCTGAGCAGTGAGTGAACCACTCGGGACTTCGGAGCTCAGCCTTTACTGCAGAATTTCGGTGCAGTTGGAACCGCCCTTGGGATCAAAGCGGATCTGGCCGCTCTCGTCAGAACAGTAGCCGTTGTTGCCGCTCTTGTTTACGGAAATGGGCGTTGCGGTGATCTGATAGGAGTTGTACTGATCCTGGTTGTTGACCGTATTTTTCGAGCAGTTCGAAATTACGAAGTTGTAGCCCGACTTGGATCCGCTCGCGAGATCATCAGGGATCAACTGCGCGGCCTCCGGGGTGGGCGTGCCGGCGCCGGTCTTTCCACCCAGCGGTGCCAGGCCGCAAGCGTAACCATGGCCGGGGTAGTTTGAGTTGTACTCGGCTTCCATCGAGTTCAGCATGCGCACCGAGGCAATCGCCGAGGTTTGATCGGCCTTGATGTGCACGTGCTCAAAGCCGGGGATGGCAAGCGTGATCAGAATGAGGATGATCGACATTACGATCAGAAGCTCGACGAGGGTGAAGCCGGCCTCCGCGTCGTGCTTGGTTGTGGCCGGGGTGCGGTTCGTGGAAAGGGGAGACATGCGCGGCATCCTCGGGGCCCGCATGGCCTAGAAATGCCATGCGGAGCAGATATGGGGACCGACACTTGGGGTTAAAACAAATGCGGTGTCGTTCGAAGTATAGACGGAGCGGAGCGCGGAAGGGTATGAAGATTTGTGACGCGAATGGGGAAGAAGACGGTTGTTAAACCAAAGTTTGTCGTGAAACTTTCGGATATTCGCACGCTTCGATCAAGAGGACAGTCGTGATGGTTTCTCTAACAGATCATCTCGTTCCGGGTCACCGCGAGGTCGCCGAGGTTGCCGAGCAGAGTCAGGGTGAGCAGTTCCGCTTGCAGCAGATCGTTCGCTAGCCGGGTGAGATCGGCGGCTGTGACCCGGTCGACCTCGGCGGTGATTTCATCGACGGAGAAAAAGCGGCCATAGTACATTTGCTGCCGAGCGAGGGAGCTCATGCGCGAGCCCGAAGATTCAAGGCCGAGGACCATGTTGGTTTTAAGCTGCTCCTTGACGCGGCTGAGCTCGTCAGCCGGAACAGGCTCCTGTTTTAAGCGGGTGAACTCGGCAAGGGTGAGATGGAGCACTTCGCGTGCGTTTTCGACCGCACATCCGGCGTAAACGGCTAACGAACCCGTGTCGCGGAAGGGGCTGGTCTCGGAGTAGATGGAGTAGGCCAGGCCACGCTCTTCGCGTACAGACTGGAAGAGCCGTGAGCTCATGCCGCCGCCGAGCACGGAGTTCAGCAGGTATAGCGCATAACGGTCCGGGTGCGCGGTGGGCAGCCCGGGCACCGCCAGGCAGAACTGGGTTTGCTCGAGCGATTTCTTGTTTTTCAGCGTGATGTGGGGGTGCACGGCAGGAGAACCCGTACGGGGGAGCTTGCTGCCGGAACTCGCCGCAAGCGAACTGAAGGCTTGTTCGACCTGGGCCACAAAGGTACCGTGGTCAAGGTTCCCGGCAGCGGTGAAGAGCATATTGGCGGGCGTGAAACGGCGGGCGTACTCCTCGAGCACGATGGTCTGCGTAAAGGTGGGTACGGTCTTCGCGGTGCCGAGGATGGGGCGCCCGAGCGCGTCGCCCTTCCAGAAATTCTGAGTGAACAGCTCATGCACAAGGTAGTCCGGACTGTCCTCATCCATCTTGATCTCTTCGAGAATGACGCCCTGCTCGCGGAGGATGTCTTCGGCGGCGAGCGTCGGGTGCAGCACAAGATCGGAAAGCAGATCGATCGCCACGGGCACATTACCGTCCAGCACCTTCATGCTGAAGCAGATGGTTTCCTTCGAGGTGTAGGCGTCAAGGTTGCCGCCGATGGCATCGACCTCACGCGCGAACTGCTGCGCGGAGCGGGTCGTGGTGCCCTTGAAGACCATGTGCTCGAGGAAATGCGAGATGCCGTTGGTTGTGGGGGTTTCATCGCGTGAGCCGGTATCGAGCCAAACGCCCATCGAGACAGAGCGTACGTGCGGAATGCGCTCCGTAACGACCAGGAGCCCGTTTGAAAGGGTGGTGGTGCGGATGTCGCGGGTGTCTTGGGTGTCTTGGGTGGAGGGCGTCGCGTTTTCGGCCAAGGAAGCGGAGGTGGGCATCTCCAATGATTGTTTCACGATTGCGTGACAGCTCGAAACGTCAGAAGGTTTGTGGCTCGAGCAGGTAACGTAAGCGAAGGGATTCCATACACACATGTGTGCCATTCTTGTGTATAGGAGTCCTATGCGGACCAATATCGAAATTGATGAGCAGCTCGTTCGGGAAGCGATGCAACGGAGTGGAACGAAGACGAAGCGTGCGGCCGTGGAAGCCGGCTTGCAGCTGCTCTTGCGCACCCACGCGCAGGCCGGGATGCGCAAACTGCGGGGCAAAGTGGCTTGGGAAGGTGATTTGAATGCATCACGGAGTGGCCGAGAATCGGAATAAGATGCCATGACCATTGTGGACACGACGGTCTGGATCGATTACCTGGCGGGCACGGAAAATGCGCAAACGGCTTGGCTTGACCGGGAGCTGGGGCAGAGCCCGATAGGTCTTACGGACTTGATCCTTTGTGAGGTACTGCAAGGGATTCGCGATGAAGCCAGCTTCCGCCAGGTGCGCCGGGAACTCACCAACTTCTATGTTTTTGCGATGGGTGGAGAGACTTTGGTCATTGCTTCAGCACAGAACTATCGCGGTTTACGAGCGCGTGGGCTCACCATTCGAAAAACAATCGACTGCTTGATTGCGACATTCTGCCTGAGTGAGGGCCACTCGCTGCTACACCGCGATGATGATTTCGATGGATTCGAGCGGTATCTCGGACTTAAGGTGGTTCGAGCATCGTGACGATACGAGCGGTATCCTAGAGGGATGAAAACCCGCGCGCTTTTCGGGATAGATCTGCAGGCATTGACGGAGCTGATGGCGAGCTTTGGGCAAAAACCCTATCGCGCCCGGCAGGTCTTCGACGCTCTTTACAAGCAGCGGGCGACGGCCATCGAGGAGATCACAACCCTCTCGGGTGAGCTGCGGGCACGGCTGCTGAGCGAGGGTTGGTCGGTGGGACTGCCGGAGATCGCGCAGACGGCGGTTTCGGTCGACGGGACCGAGCGGTACCTGATGCGCATGGCCGATGGCGAGACCGTCGAGACGGTTTGGATGCCGGATGGGGATGGCGCGGCGGCGGAGGATGAGACGGACGAGGTTGCAGCGGGGGCAGAAGTGGGAACGGACGTGATTGGCGCGGCGGACAAACAGCAGATCCCTTCGCTTCGTTACGGGATGACAAAGCAGCGCTACGGGATGACAAATCTAGCTAAAACGAAGCCGCGGTTTGGGGCTTTGGCGGAGCGGGGCTATCGGCGGGCAACGATTTGTGTGTCGAGCCAGGTGGGTTGTGCGGTGAACTGTCAGTTTTGCCTCACGGCAAAGCTGGGGATTCGACGGAATCTAACCGCGGGGGAGATCGCCGGGCAGGTGGTGGCCGTGCTGAACCGGCATGGTATTCAGATCGGGCAGGACCGCATCAACCTCGTCTTCATGGGCATGGGCGAGCCCTTTCTGAACTATGACGAGTTCATGGAGGCCGTGCGGCTGCTGGCGGGCGGCGTGGGGATTCCGGAGTCGCGGATGACCGTGTCGACCTCAGGCATCCTGTCGGGCATGGAACGCTTTGCCGCGGAGCCGGTCCGGCCGAAGCTGGCGCTTTCACTCAATGCTTCCAATGACCTCGTGCGCGAAGCGATCATGCCAATCACGCGCAAATGGAAGATCGCTCAATTGCTCGAGGCCTGCCGGCAGATCCCGCTGCGGACGCGCGAGTGGGTGACCTTTGAGTATGTGCTGCTGGGCGGCGTGAATGATCAGCCGGAGCATGCGCGCGAGGTGCTCGCGCTGCTCGACGGCATGCGGGCCAAGGTGAACCTGATCGTCTGGAACCCAGGGCCGGGCATCGCGTACACGCAGCCCAAACCGGAAAGTGTCGAGCGGTTTCAGCGCCTGCTGATGGATGGTGGCATGGCGACCTACATCCGGCGGCCGCGTGGGCGAGATATCTATGCCGCTTGTGGCCAGTTAAAGCGCACCGTGGCGGAGGAGCAGGGGCCTCGGTTGGTCGAGATCGGGGCAGCCGCTGTCGCGTGAGGTGGCAGGTTTGGGATGCAATCAGCAGATCCTTCCCCTTCGGCTTCGCTCAGGGTGCGGATGACAAAAGGTTCAGGGTTGTATCTCAAACAGGATGCGAGGCGAGCAGGCCGGCGCGCGATGCCGCGATGTCGAGCAGCGTTTCGGCGACTATGTCGTAGTTGTGCCGCAGGACCTCGCCTTCGTGGACGTAGTTGCCGGTGATAGCCTCGATGCCCTGTGCGCGAATGAGGTGGAGATCGGTCTCAATCGGCGCCTGGCCTTCTGCAGCATACTTTGCTACCGTATCGGCGCCGATGCGGCCGGTGTTGATGAGGGCGAAGTCCAGAATCTTACGCCCACCTGCGTGCTGCTGAATCTTTTCAATATGCTGTGAGGCGGTCAGTCCGAGGCTTTCGTTGGCCTGTGTCATGAGATTGCAGATGTACACGCGGGTGGCGCGGCTGGCGGCCAGTGCCTCCGGAATGCCGCGTACGAGCAGATTCGAGATCACCGAGGTATAGAGTGACCCCGGTCCCAGGGTGATGAGGTCAGCTTCGGCGATCGCGGCAAGGGTCTCCGGCAGCGGATCGCATACGGCTGGTTCAAGGAACAGTTCAACGATGCGGCTTTGCGAGGCAGAGATGCGGGTCTCGCCACGCACCAGCGTACCGTCCTCCATTTGGGCGGCCAGGGTCGCATTGGCTGTGGTGGCCGGGTAGATCCGGCCACGGGTGGCCAGAATCTGCGAGGAGGTTTGAACCGCCTGGGCGAAGTCACCACGCATTTCGGTGAGGGCGGCCAGAAAAAGGTTGCCAAAGCTGTGTCCCTGTAGACCGCCCGTGGAAAAGCGGTGTTGGAACAGCTGGCTGAGCAATGCTTCGTCTTCGCTGAGCGCCACCATGCAGTTGCGTACATCGCCCGGCGGCAGGATGTTGAGATCTTCGCGCAGCCGGCCGGAAGAGCCACCGTCGTCGGTGACCGTAACAATGGCGGAAAGGTCAGCGATCTGGGCGGGCGGACGGCGGGGACGGCGACGATCTTCGAAGCCGAGGGTGGGATCGGGTTGTGCGCCCTGCGGCGGTGCCGCAAAGCGCTTCAAGCCGCGCAGCAGGGTGGAAAGCCCGGTTCCTCCGCCAATGGCAACAACACGCAGCGGAGTTTCAACCTGTGGCATGACAATCCTTCGCCTTAGTCTAGACGCAGGGTAGAGAGTTGCGCTGTGCTAGCAGCGAACGAAGGTGTTACGCCTCAGGATAGAGAAGCTCGGTGAAGCGGGGATCCTCCGCCATGTTGGAAAAATCCGAGTCCGCCCTAGCCTGAATACGGTACTGCGGATTCAGGCGAATTGCCTTTTCCAGATGATTGAGGCATTCATGGCTGGAATTGGTCATGCTGGCCAGCAGGGCTAGCCCGTAGAAGGCATAATCGCAGTCGTCCTTTTCAAGCAGGATGTCGCGAAAGTGCTCCCGGGCGTCGTCATAGTGGCCGTGGTTTAGCAGAGAGATCGCGTAGTCGTAACGCTCCTCATGGCTCCGGAACTCCGTAGTCCCCTTGTGGATTTGCGCTACACAAGCGGCGATATACATCCGGATACGATCCGCGAGGTCGTGCGGCGCACCCTGAAGCATTTCCTGGAAGGCAACATGCGCCTCCGGATACTGGCCGGACTGCATCAGGTGGATCGCTTTTTCATACAGCTCCAGCAGCGTCCGGCGGTGGCCGTCCTCAGCAGGTACGGGGGTACCGGCGAGGGTGCGCGGCATGCGATGGAGCTTGCCCGAGCGCTCTTCCGGCTTGCCACTGCGAGGCAAAGGGGTAGACAGGGTAGGGGAAACAGGACGTGCCGTCTTAGTGGCCATGGATCTCTCGTGGAGCGATACAGCTCGCGTGCAGGATGTGGGAAGGCTTCCGGAGTTATAAGGGGTGAGAGGCCTTCCGGTCAATGGGAGGTGGTGAGCTCGATGCCGGGACGCGTTCAGCCGGCTCGTTCTGTGGCTCCGTAGAGCACGGGGTTCAGGGTGGGATCGTTGTACATCTTCAATTGCCGGTAGAGCTTAAAACGGCGTCGACCGCCGAGAATATCTGTCCAAAGCGCTGCCAGGCAGCCGGTCAGGTCAGACAGCTGCTCCGCAAGCACGACGAAACGCTGCTGATTACGCACGCGCTGGTCTTCACTCGTTCCTCCCCGATAGATTTCCTCCTGCGTGTGAAAGGACTTTAGAGCAAGGATGGAGAGCCGGTCAATCACCAATCCGGGGGTCTCGGAGTGCAGGGGTGCTGCTTCATTCTGCAACACGGAGGCGAGCAGCAGGGTGTCGACGCGCTCTACGAGGTCGTTGCGTCGCTGATTGAGCTTGTCGATGCTGCGTTTCACGGCGGCGATCACGGTATCGGCGGCATGCGGATCGCGAGCAGCGTCTTCGTGGTGCCAAAGATCGAAGTTGGCGCGGTGTTGCTCGCATATGAGCTGCAGCAATGCGGATTCCGCCGGCAGACCTGCGGCGTCAGGCGTGTGCCAGCGGGCTGTGGCCGATCGATGGAACGCGGCGACCTGAAGGGCGTCAAGCATACGGGGGTAGCACTCAGCATAATTGACAGCCCCTCGGCATCGAAGTTTCTGGAGCGTAACGGGACAGATTCCCCGCCGCAGACCGTGGTCTCTGCTGCGATGGTGGCATTGCGTGCACAGGACTGCGCGGCGACACTGAACGGGTATGACGAACAGCGGCGTGCGCAGGGTTTTGATCTATCGGTTGGGCAGCCTGGGCGACACGCTGATTGCCTTGCCGGCATTGCATCTGGTTGCCCGCGCATATCCGGGAGCGGAACGGCGCATGCTGACCAATGTGCCTGTGCATGCAAAGGCTCCCGCGGCCGCGGCGGTGCTGGAACATACAGGGCTTGTACAGGGCTACCTCAGCTATGGAACGGGAACGCGCAACCTGCTCGAGTTGGCTCGGCTATGGTGGAAGATCGTGCGTTTTCGGCCGGAGGTGGTTGTGTATCTGGCTGCCGCACGGGGCATTGCGGCGGCGCGGCGGGATGTGCGCTTCTTCCATCTGTGTGGGACCCGCAGGGTCATCGGAGCGCCCTTGACAGAGGCTGCGCAGGGAAACTACTTCGGTGCAGAGCCGGGCACCCTACAAGCGAAAGCACTGCTGCTTGGGGCCGATCTGGAGCCCGAAGCGGCACGCCTGGCGCGGAACCTGGGCGAACTGGGGGATGCGCAGCTTGAGGACCTGGCGAGTTGGTCGTTGCACCTGACGGGGAAGGAGCACGCGCGCGCAGCGGAAGCGATTGGACCCGAGGCTCTTCGAGAACTGCCGGTGGCGGTAAGCGTGGGTACAAAGGTGCAGGCCAAAGACTGGGGACGCGAGAACTGGCGGGATCTGTTAAACGGGTTGGCCGGCGAGCTGCCCGGACGACAGCTTCTGCTGCTAGGCGCGCCCGAGGAGAGCGAAGCGAGCGCGTTTGCGGCCACCGGCTGGACCGCCGGGGGCGGCGGACCGGCCGTGAATCTGTGTGGGCAATTGAACCCGCGAGAAAGTGCAGCGGCTATCGCGCGTGCCTGCCTTTTCCTGGGCCACGACAGCGGGCCGATGCACCTGGCGGCAGCGGTAGGCACGCCCCTGGTTGCGGTCTTTGCGGCACGAAATATCCCGCGACAATGGTTTCCGGCTGGAACCCGGTATGAGGTGGCGTATCACGCGGTGGAGTGCTGGGGTTGTGGACTCGAAACCTGTGTGGAGCAGCAAAAAAAGTGCATCACGTCGATCACTGTGGATGAGGTACTCGAAAAGGTGCGGCTTCTGCTGAGGCGGAATGGGGTGGAGGCGGTGAACGCACTCAATGCGACAAAGGTCTCCACTCGCCAGCCTGTGACATGAGCCTGCTCCGGTCACTGTGAGCTGCCGCGAGGAGATGCGATGATGGAGCGGATATGCGTGGTGGATTTCCGGAGTTGCATGCGGTACTGGGGTTGCTGGCGGGTGGGTTTAGCCGTTTGCATGTGCTGGTGGTTGGCGATCTGATGCTGGATCGGTACATCGTGGGTGAGGTCGACCGGATCTCGCCGGAAGCCCCGGTGCCGGTGCTGCGGCATGCGCACCGCTTTGAGCGACCCGGCGGCGCCGCGAATGTGGCGATGAATCTGGCCGGGCTTGGCTGCCAAACCGTGCTGGCGGGGCTTTGGGGTGACGATACCGAGAGGCGCGAGATGGAAGCGCTGTTGGACGCGGCCGGGGTGGATAGCGTCGGCGCGGTCACCACGCCGTTGCCGACGATCTCAAAGACGCGCATCATCGGGCGCACGCAGCAGTTACTGCGGCTCGACATCGAGAGTGCGGAACCGCCATCCGCCGAGGATCTCCGGCGCTTATCCGAACGCGCCGAGGCTCTGGTGGACAAAGTGCATGCGGTGGTGCTGTCTGACTACGCCAAGGGCGCTCTGCCGACTGAGTTGTGTGAGCGGATGATCCGCCGGGCCCGGCGGCTCGGTGTACCGGTGCTTGCCGATCCGAAAACGCCCGATCTCAGCAAATACTCCGGGGCCACTGCCGTTTGCCCCAATCTTCAGGAGCTTGCAAGGGCAACCGGCGTGCCTGTCAACGATACCTCCGCCCTGCTCGCCGCCGGGGAGGCGCAACGTCGTGAGCACGACCTGCGATTTCTCGTTGTGACCATGAGCGGCAAGGGCATTCACCTGCTTGCGGAGGGCCAAAGCTCTCGCTCCCCCGCCCGTGCGCGTGAGGTATTCGATGTGTCCGGCGCGGGCGACACGGTCATCGCGATGATGGCCGCGGGGCTCGCCGCGGGGCTGCAGGTGCAGACAGCGGTGGAGCTGGCGAACGTGGCCGCAGGGGTCGTCGTGGGCAAGCTGGGCACCGCGCCCATCGCGCACCACGAACTGACGGCGCTGCTGACCCCTTCCAAGCAGATGGGCGACGCGGAAAAGATTGTTGACCGCGAGCAGCTGCTGGCGCGTGTTGCCGATTGGCGTGCCGCGGGGGAGACGATCGTGTTCACCAACGGCTGCTTCGATCTGTTGCATGTAGGCCACGTGACCCTGATGGAGGACTGCCGCCGTTTCGGCTCCAAGGTGGTGCTTGGCTTGAACACGGACAGCAGTATGCGCCGTTTGAAGGGACCGGGCCGGCCTGTCGTCAGTGAGCGCGACCGGGCGCGTGTGATGGCCGCACTCGGTGCCGTGGATGCGGTCACGTTCTTCGACGAGGACACGCCGCTGGAGCTGATCCGGGCGTTGGCGCCGGATGTGCTGGTCAAAGGCGGCGACTATGTCGTCGAAACGGTCGTCGGGCATGAACTTGTGCTGGCTGCGGGTGGGCGTGTGGAGCTTGTGCCGATTGTGGAAGGGTTTTCCACGACAGGGATCGTCCGCAAGGTGCAGGGCGGCCCGGCCGCCGCTGCGTTGCAGGCGCAGCAGCTTCACGGAGGCTAAGGCGTGGCACAAGGAGGAATGTGCACGACCGGAGCGAGGGGCGTAGGCGACCGTACCAACTGCTCTCGCGTATTACGGAGCTCTAGGTCGGCGTCCCACATGGCCCCGAACGACCCGAGCCTTCTGAGCCGGCGTAACCGACACCCTCTAACTAAAGTGTTCGATTTATCGGCAGACATGTAGCTTGAACGCTTGCTATAGTGATGAGGCCATTCTCCTGTTTGCGTTGGAACCCGCATGCCCCTACGCTTCAAGCTGCTTCTTTCGTTGTGCCTCCTGGCACCCCTCTTGGCTTGCGGCGCGATGCCCCGTATAGAAGCCGAGACCTTCCGCAACCCGCAGCGGATTGCGCTACCGGTTGACCCATACGCCGTGACGACCGGCGACCTCAACGGAGACGGGCGCAACGACATCATCTGGGTTGAGCACCCGATGGATTCCCTGACTTCCGTGCTCCACGTGCTCTTGGCGGGCGCCAACGGGCAATACACACCCGCGGCTAACGTCAGTCTACCTTCCGGCTACAACGCCTTTGGCTGCATCGTCGAGGACGTCACCGGCGATAAGCAAAGCGACGTGATCTGCGTCGGCGTCTCCAATTATGTCAACGTGACGCTGTTCACCTACAGCGGGCATGGCGACGGCACCTTCGCCACGCCGATCCAGACGAGCGTGACCGCTCAGCCCGCGTACACGACTCCCATCCTCGCGCGCTCAGGCGACCTCAACGGGGACGGTCTGCCGGACATCGTCCTGATGAACGCGGACTACTCCGGTGTGTTGCCCTTTCTCTCGGACGGCCACGGCGGCTTTCAGGTAGGAGAAAACTTCCAGGGCAGCTTCAACTCTTCTATCCCGACCATTGCCGACCTCAATGGAGATGGCAAACTCGACGTTCTTTGGCCAACCGGTCCGCGGGTCAATCTCGGCAAGGGCGACGGCACCTTCGGAGCCATCTCGCAGTATGACCCCGGATACCTTTCAAACTGCGCGTTCGGTGACGTGGATCATGACGGTCACCTTGACGCCGTCTGCACCTGGTATGACGTCAGAGACATTGACAGCTACATCCACCTGACGGTGCTCCATGGCAACCCGGATGGAACCTTCAATAAGACACCGCTGTTCACACGCACCTTCGGCAACGGTGAACACGAGTACGACGGCATCCCTACCATCCTCTCGCCCGTCCTGATCACGGACCTGAACGGTGACGGCTACGACGACATCGTTTCGCTCTCGGGCGACGGGTATTGCGTGCTGCTGGGCGGCCCCAGTACGACCTGGAACGGACAGCCTCAGCAATTCGTCGCCGCCTCGCTGCAATCGCAAAGGGGCGTGACCGGCATCTATGGCGTTTCGATTGCCGATATGAACGGTGATGGTTTGCCGGACATCGTCGCCGTTGGCCCGAATGGGCTCTACATCACCTACGCGCAGCATGACGGCACTCTCAGTTCGGCCCCTGCGCCGGAGGTTGGGCAGGTGTCCAGTTCGGCGACGCTTGCAGACTTCAACGGCGATGGCAATCTCGATGTCGTCTCCGCTGGCGACACGGCCCTGAAGTTGAGTCTTGGACGCGGCGATGGCACCTTCACTTCACCTCAGCCGATCACGACGAGCGGCAATTTCGGAGTGGTGAACTATGAAGATCCGCAAGTTGTTCACGGAGATTTCAACGGGGACGGTAAGCAGGACCTGCTCGCCACAGGAAGTATCGCCGTTAACACGAGCCAGACTTACCTTCTCCTCGGCCATGGCGACGGCAGCTTCGACAGTCCCAAACCAATCGGCATCTCGATCGGTAAGGTCGCCGATCTGAATGGGGACGGCCTAAGTGACGTGTACTCCGTTCAGAATGACGCCACCAGCGGGAATGTTCTCACCGCAAGCATTTCACGTGGAGATGGGACGTTCACCACGGCTTCAACGAAGCTGCCGAGTGAGTTAACGCACAGCTTCATAGCCAGAACAAGCGGTCCCGCACTCGCGGATTTCCGCCACTCCGGACACCTGGATGCGGCGGTAGCCTCGATCAACAACGCCTACGTTCTGCGCAGCCACGGTGACGGCACCTTCGACTCCACTGGCGCCGTTCTGGCGATTCCCGGCCTGCCCAATCTCACAAACCTCGGCTCCTTTGACCTGGCCAGCGGCGACTTCGACGGGGACGGGAACCCTGATGTTGCCGTGCTGGTCCAGTACGGGAACGGCCCAAACATCACCGACACACCCACGTCCGCCGTCTGGATCTACTATGGCAACGGCGACGGGACGTTTTCGACGGCGGTACTCGCCGGTACCTTCAATCGCGATACGCAGACACTGAGTGCGGGCGACCTGAACGGTGACAGTCTCGCCGACCTCGTTCTTACCTCATACGATGTCTACCAGGATAACGGTGTACTCGTTGCGCACGCCCTTCCCAACCGCGCCTGGGGGCCGGAGGTCGACTATACGGGAGGCGAAGGCCTCGCAGCGCTCTGGATCACCGACATCAACCACGACGGCCGCAACGACCTTATCTTTTCCAATGCACATCCGCTCAATTACAGCTCCAACTCCATCTCCGTTTTGCTCAATCAGGCCGACAACACGGTAACCGTGGCAAGGGCGCCCTCGGTCGCAATGCTGACCGCCAGCCCTTCCGCTGCAAGTTATGGAACGGTGGTCACCCTCACTGCGACGATCAGCGCGGCCAGTCCGGCCACACCTGGCGGCCTGCCTCTTCCGACGGGCACAGTCACGTTTACGATCGACGGCAACTCCCAGCCGCCCGTAGGGCTGAGCAGTGCCATCGCAGTCGACCCGGTCAGCAATCTGCCGGCAGGCCTCCACACCATCTCCTGCACGTACTCTGGCGACAGCAATTTCGCTCCCACGACCTGCAATGCTATATCGGTCACTATTCAGCCTGGGACAAGCGCGCTTACGATCACCTCCAGCCAGAATCCGTCACAGGCCTACACGACCGTCACCTTCACCATCCATCTAACGCTGAACGGCAAGCCTGCCCCCGCCGGCACACCGCTTACCTTCAGCGTTTTTCTGAACGCCGGCAATGTCATACTGACCACGGATGCCGGCGGGAACGCCACCTACAGCACCAGCCAGCTGTTTGCCCGCACGTGGTTTACCGAGGCCATCTTCAGTGCCGGCTATTACACCGCCTCCATCGCGAACTATACGCAGGTGGTCACCGGTGCCCCGACTACAGTTTCGCTCGCCGTGACACCCAACCCCGCCTACACGGGGCAGACCGTGACCTTAATGGCAACGGCCACCGGCTCCGGTACTGTGTTTCCGACAGGCGCGATCACGTTCCTTGACGGCGGCGCCTTTCTCGGGACGGGATCCCTGAACGCAAGCGGGCAGGCCACCTTCTCCACCTCCGGGCTCACCCCTGGCACCCATGCGATCACGGCAACCTTTCCTGGAGATGCTGGTTTTTCTGCAGGGACCTCGCCCATCGTGAACGAAGTTGTCCTCAACAATGGCTTCACGATTGCGCTCATGCCGCCCAGCATCACGCTTACGCAAGGAGCTACCGGACTCACGGCTATCCAGCTTGCAAGCCTCGGTGACTTCACCGGCCCACTCGTTCTCACCTATGGCAAATTACCCTCGTACGCGACGATCGCTATGAACTCGGCGAATCCTACGCTCACAAAGGGCGGCTCTCAATCATCCACGCTTACCTTCAGCACCATGTCGTTCCCCCTTAAAGCCGTCGACGGAAAGCGTAGGTCAAAAGAGAGTCCCGTATTTTTCAGTGCACTTCTGCTTTTGCTTGCACCGCTAAGCTTTAAGCGGCGGCACAGATTCGGGCGCGTCCTCGGTGCCGCTCTTCTGCTTGTCTCGCTGCAGGCGATAACGGCATGCGGATACAGCGGGGAGGCCGCAACTCTCGTGGCACCCGGCTCCTACCAGATTCCTATCACTGCCACTGATACCCACGGAAACGCCCAGTCCGCCACCTTCACCGTAACGATCACACCTCGATAGAAGTCAACTCGGTCGCGGTCCTGGAAGATCGAAGCTCGTGACTGCCGAGCCGTCTCTTGTGGCGACGGCACTTGGAGCTGGCGAGACGAACTCGGCCGTTCGTCGGGTTTGCAGGACCTTGTCCGTCGGCTGACCTCGGAAGCAGAGCCTTCATGCATACGTGAAACCGAATGTACGTGTGGATACCCGTTCCGGTTCAGCTCCGTGACGTCAGTACAGGATGTGGAGCGACATCTGGATTTGGCGGGGGCTGCCTATGGTGTTGGTCACCACGCCCAGGCCTTGGTTCTGGGCCGCAGCAGCGCTGTTAAGGGGTTGGTATTGCGCGGACACGTTGGCGGCTGTGGTCAGGGTTGGATCATAAGATACCTGGGCATTGCCGGCGCCGAGTGCGATGGAGTTGCCGGGAATATCAAAGCTGCTGGAGTTCGTGAGATTGAAGACATCGAAGGTGTAGCGGGCGCGGACACGCTCGGTAAAGTGGATGTCCTTGATGAGCGAGATGTCGGCACGCTTCTGAAAAGCCTGGCGGAAGATGTTGCGGTTGCCGGTGGCAAAGCCGGTTTCGACAACGTCGCAGACGGGAGCGCCGGCGCTGGAGACACCGCAGCCCGGAACTCCGTTGGTTCCAGGGGCGAGCGTGGAGACATTAAAAGCGTTGTAGTTGAAATACAGGTCGTTGAGGTTATAGGCAGGACCGCTGCCTCCCTGGCCGACGAATGCACCGGAGTGGCCAGTGCGGGCGGTTTTAGGAGTAAAACCAGGAGCGAGCGGAATGATGGGGTTGGTAATGCCGTCGTTGCCGTAGCCGTAGTACAGGCTCCCGATGGTGCCAGAGTAGTCCTCGACTGAAAAAGGCTGGCCGGACTGGAAAACGGTCAGGCCGCTGAGCTGCCAGCCGTTGACGAAGCCGGCGAGGAGCTTGTTGGAGCTGTTGAGGTGCGGAAGCTGGTAGGTGTAGATGAAGTTGGTGATGTGAGTGCGGTCGAAGTCGGCGTTGCCGTAGCCGCTGCCCAGGTTCAGCGGGTTGTTGCCGTTGTAGAAGAGGCCGAGACCGCTCTGCTCATCAAGCGTGTGTGACCAAGTGTAGGAGAGACCGAGCTGGAGGTTGCGGCTCATCCGCTTTCCACGTGGATTTGAAGGGCGTTATAAGAGCTCACTCCGGCAGCAAGGTAATCAACTGAGTTAATGGAATAGCCGAGGTAGGGCGTACGAAGATCAGTGTTGCCACCGTCGTAGGTGTTGTAGGGCTCTGTGGTGAGCGGGTTGCCGGCGAGGTCGGTGGCCTGCTGGCCGTAGCTGGCGGTCTGTCCGTGAATCGGACTAGCGGCCGTGGCGACGCCGGGCTGATTGAACGGGACGGGGATAACACCATGACGACCGATATTGCCCACGTAGCCGACGTCAATGGCCACAGTCTTAAAAGGCTGGTACTGAACGTCAAAAGCGAAGTTTTCGGTGTAGGGCAGCTTGTTGTGGATGTCGTAGGAGCCGAAGGGAAAGGTCTGGGCGCCATTCTCAATACCGGCGGCGTTGGGAAGATAGTTGATAAAGGTCGCCGGGTTGCCGGTGGGCGGTGTGGGCGCGACGGTGCCGAAGGGGTTCGATAACGTGGCGCCTTTGACGGCCTGGACAGGGATCACAAAGGGTGGTTCCTGGGTGACACCGAAAGGACCTGAGATGCCAGAGCCGGCGCCGGGCGAGAGGTATGTGAAGTACTCGCCACGGTCGTAGTAGATGCCGAAGCCGCCACGGACGACGACTTTGTCGTGGAACGGCTCAGGCGAGTAGGCGAAGCCAAGGCGCGGCGCGAAGCCCCACTGGCGTCCCTGCAAAGTGGAATTGCTGACGCCGGGGCTTGCGAAGGAGCGGTTGTTCCCGGCGACGACGAAACCATCGTTGGTGATGGTGTCGCCGGCAGCGTTGTAGGAGTAAAGCGAAGGGTCGAAGTTGAAAAGATTGCCGTACTTTTCGGTGAGCGGGCCGTTCCAGTCATAGCGCAAACCGGCGGTCAGGGAGAGATGCGGGGAAGCCTGGAATTTGTCCTGGACATAGCCGCCGACCTGCTGTGCGCGGTAATAACGGCTGCTGGCACCAAGCAGGAGTTCGGTGTTGGTACCAACGCGCGGTGCACCTTCCACAAAGCTTCGGAAGTTGCTGAAAGAGATGTCCGCGGAATCGGTGCGCCGGTTGCGAATATCCAGTTGCGTATAGGTGTAGCCGGCGCCAGCGGTGAGGGTGTTTTTGCCTAACGAGATGATGACGTCGGAGTTCGGCGCGAGGCGATTTTGAAAGACGCCGGTGCGATTGAAGGTGCTGGTATTGCCAAGGCTAAGGGTGTTCCCGTGAGAAGAGAAATCTCGAATGGATATACCCGGGAAAAAGTAGAACCGAAGAGATTGATGCCCGCCTGCTGTGGGGTAAGTGCCTGATCGTCCGTGGAGTAGGCCTTTTCACGGGCAAAGCCCAGGACCTGCGTCCAATTGATGCGCGGCGTGGGCGTGAAGGCGTTGGTAAGGGCAGCGACGTGGGCACCGGAGTCAAGGTGCTGCGCAAAGCCATCGGTGGAGGAGTTCACGTAAGGCGCGATGGCGGGATCATGTTGATAGAAGTATTTGGCGGAGAGAACATCTTTGGGAGAGATGTTCCAATCGAGGTCGGCGACGGCTTGATCCGCGGAAAAGTATGGCTTGCCGAGCAGGGTGGTTTCGCCGAACATTGTGCTGGCTGTCTGTTGCGATGGGATGAGGTAGGCACCGTTCGGAAGTTTGAAGTTCAGCAGGGCAAGCGCGGCTGGATCGATCTGCGTCGTGGACACGCCGGCAATGGATGCCAGCGTTCCGGCACTACGATCGTTTGTGAGCCCAAGCGGCGTGTCGAAGCTGGAGATGCCGGAAGACTGATCCGAGACGCGAACGCCGTTGTAGCCGATGAAGCCGAACAATCTATTTCTGACGATCGGACCGCCGATGGTTCCGCCGGCGGTGAAGCGATGAAGCTGGGGTACGACTTGATTTGCAGGAAGATCGCCGGCCAGAAACGACTGTTTGTAGAAGAAGAGAGCGGCATTGATCCAATCGGTGCCGCGATACAAATAGGCCTGTCCGTGAAAGGCGTTGGTGCCGGCCTGGGTACTGAGATCGATATGCGCGCCGGAGGTGGAGCCGCCCTGGGCGTCATACATGGAGGTGTTGACCCGGATCTCTTCGATCATCTCGGGAGCAGGGGTGGGAATGGCCTCGCCAATAGCGTCGTAGACGGATGTTCCAGTAAGGACGGAGCCGCCGGCGCCGAAGCCTTCCCCTGTGTTCGGCACTACGCGCCCGCTGGAGACCTGCGAGGTGGACTTGCCGTTGAAGAGGTTCGAGGTGTCGACGCCGTTGAAGAGAAAGGTGTTGGAGGTGTCGCGCTGCCCGTTGGCCCATATGGGCTGGTTCCCGAGGCCGGTCTGGGTGCCGGTGCCGCTGAGCAACTCGGCGGATACACCCGGAGCGAGCACGGCGAGTTGGGTGAAGCTGCCGGTAGCGAGCGGCACGTTCTGGATCTGTGCATTATCGAGAACATACCCATTCGTAGTGTCTGTGGCGTTCAGCAGCGGCGATGACTCCACCGTGATGCTTTCACTCGCCCGACCGATGTTGAGCTTTGGATTCAGGGTGACAGTGCGATCGGCCTGAACGAGGATGTTCGGAAAAATCGACTTTTCATAACCAGTCTGGGTGACGCTGAGACTGTAGTTATCAATAGGCAAGTCGTAAAAGTAGTAAGAGCCCTTGCTGCTTGAGACACTGGTTCGCTTGAGGCCGGTCTGCTGATCGATGAGAGTGATCTGGGCACCGTTGACCGCGTTGTCGGAAGCGTCGGTAATCGTGCCTATGATGCTGCCGAGCGTCTGCTGTGCACCGGCGTGCCCGGTGCTGAAAAGAGGCACAACGACCAGAGAGGCCGCAAAGACACGGGTTCGGCACAAGAATCGAGGAGGCATGCCCATGGTGTATCTCCGTTATGTTGCAGGCCTATGAGTTAAGTGAGGATTCCTACGCTTCTAAGCTCCCCTACAGGAAGTTGCTCCCTTGATGGGTCGTGGGGTGCCCCTGGACGGCAACCGGGCGTTGTGCAGCTTGGGACGTGAGTGCAGAAGCGTTAGGGTTGAGCGCTCCACTTCCAACGGCACACATGCGTAAACAAGCCCCGTTCTGCCCATCGCAGGCGGGGCCTCTGCTGTTCGGGCAAGCTCTATGCGAAACGGCGCTTCACCACGCCGGCGATACCCAGCAGACCTGTGCCGAGCAGAACGAAGCTCGAAGGCTCGGGAGTCGGTGCGACCGCTGTGATCGTAGTCGACACATTGGCAAAGACCTCTGTTCCGTCGGCTCGTTCCAGCAGCGCATCATCAGCGGAACCGTCAGGATTGTAGAGGTTGATCTGCGCTCCGCTGCTCAGGAGAAACGAGAGGCCGTTCCCATCCAGGCTGCCGACCCCGTTGTTCACAAAGAGAACATTGTCATTTGCGGGGAAGCTGTCGCCGTTTGCAATAGTGGGAAAGGTGCCGGGAGCCAAAATGGAGCTGATGACCAGGCTCGGGCCATTGGCAACGGTTGCAGCGGTTCCAGTCACACTGCCGATCAGGTACTCCCCCGGAGCTTGGGCAGTGCCCGTCGTAAGGACCCCGGAGCCACTGAACGGACTGGACGAGTTGCCGAAGGTAAAGCCGAAGCTGTCAGCACGGGCAGCAAGGCTGGCCGAAAGTAAGGCCGCGGCAGCTACGAGAGAGATGGAACGCATGGGGATAACTCCTGAGGTGGACTCCCCAACCACCCTACAACCTTCGTGTTATGACCGGACGTGAATCTTCCGTTACATACCTCACTGCAGCAGCCGTTCAGGGATTTGTCCAGATCGGACGAATACATCTCGCATTAACAATCCAGTCCGAAACCTTTAACAAAGGCACGGTAGAAAGGCCAACATTACAACTTTGCAATGCTGCTGCTCCGCTCGGGCTGTATTTAGACTGCAGTCCTTCGCGAGTTCGTTCAAGCTTCAAGCCAAGCCGGCTTGTTTTGACACAAAAAACGCAGTTTTCTTTCTCGAGGTCAAGATGCAGAATACCCGCTCTTTCTTTTATCCGTCTGTGTTGGCCATTTCTGCAATCGCAGCTCTCTCTTATGCCATGCCAGCCATCGCGCAAGTGGATCGTAGCGCCTTGGCCGGGACGGTGACAGATCCCTCTGGGAGGCTGCTGGGGCATGCGCACATCGCTGCTGTAGAGAACTCGACCCAACTGCGGCGTGAAGGGGTCACGGATGCCGTGGGGAGGTACGAGATCGCTGAGCTTCCCGTAGGGAGGTACACGGTCACCGTCGATCATCCAGGCTTCGAGACTCTGACGTTCGCCGATGTCGCGCAGGTGGTGGGAAGAACGCGCACCCTGGATGCAAGCTTGAAGGTCTCGGGCGGCGAGGAACGCGTGGAGGTTTCAGCGAGCTCGGAGCTGATGGATCGCAACACGAGCGCGGTGACGGGTCTGATCGAGAAAAAGCAGGCCGACGAACTGCCCCTGAACGGCCGCGACTGGTCGGCGCTGACCGCGTACATCCCCGGGGCCATCGACACCGGCGGCAGCAACCAGCGGTCAATACGATTTGCCGGACGTGGCCTCGACGACAGCAACTTCACCTACGACGGCGTAGACGCGACCAACGTGATCAATCAGACGCAGCGCGCCTGGGCGCGGCTCGCCATTCCGCTGGGCGCGATCGCGGAGTTCCGTGTCGACACGCTACTGGCAACCGCAGAGGAAGGCGCGACGGGCGGCGCGCAATTGGCCGTGGTTTCGCCCGCGGGGACAAATCAGCTGCACGGACGTCTCTTCGAGTTCCTTCGGAACAGCGCCTTTGACGCGCCAGAGCCTGCGTGGGCCGGCGTAGCGCAGCAGCCGCTCCACCTGAATCAGTTCGGCGGGTCGCTGGGCGGACCCATTGTCCGCGACAAGACCTTCTTCTATCTCGACTCCGAGGCCTACAGGCAGGTGTGGGGCTATCCGACGACTGGCGTCGTGCCGAGCGCGGCCTTTAAAGCGAGCATTCCGACAACATCGCCGGTGTATGCCATCGTCAACGCTTACCCGGGGGCAGGCCCAAAATCGAGTCTGACGCCCTTGTCCCCGACCGTTCCAAACTCCGGAGACTATGACCTGCTGACCTGCTCCTGCACCCAGGTGGTCAATGAGAACGCGGCGATGCTCCGGCTGGATCAGCACTTTACAGCCGCCACCACCGGCTTCCTGCGTTTTAACTACGATCGATCGGTCGATACGCAGCCAGTCTCGGCCGCTGCGACGGACTTGGCGCAAAGGGTGACCACGCCGATCAACGGCGTCGTCGAGCTACTGCACGTCTTCAGCCCCTACCTGACCAACGAAGCGAAATTCGGCTTCAATCGCTCCAGTTCGAATACGTTTGACCTCGGGGCGAACGGCTCCCAGTACGAGGTTGTGATCGCCTCGGCGCCCGTTTCACAGGGGTTTGTCACCCAGAATTACAACTACAACACCATCTATGTCGGAAATAGTTTCTCGGAGATCGACGATCTGACCTGGCTGCATGGCATACATACCTTGAAGGCCGGCGTGGAGATCCGCGAGATCCAGCTCAACCAGAACTACGGCCAGCATGGCGTCGTCACCTTTGCCAACCTGCAGGCTCTGGCGACCGACACCGTGAGACAGGCGACGTTGACGGGCGCCCTGCCCGTGAATGACCTGCGCAAGACCGACTCTGTCGGCTACGTCGAGGACGAGTTGAAGGCGACGCCCAATCTCACCTTCAACCTTGGCGCGCGCTACTCCGTTTTTGACCTCTTCCATGAGGCGCATGGAAGAGCGAACCCCTTTGATTTTGCTACCTGCGGACCGCAGGGATACTGCGGCGTGGGGGCCAGCTTCGGCGTACAGAACTATGGCGACATCGATCCGCGTGCCGGCGTGATCTGGTCGCCCGCCGGGCACGGGAAACTCCTCGTTCGGGCCGGCTTCGGCACGTACCACGAGGATGGCCAACTCGACGATCAGAACCTGCCCGCGAAGAACGAGGTTCCTTCCTATAAAGTCACCAATGTGACCTACCCCGTCACGCCGTACTTCACCGGACCCGGCACGATGTCGCCAAATGCGGAGCAGCGGAACCGCAAAGATTCGTATACCGAACAGTGGGACTTTGCCCTTCAGGGAGAGCTGCCTGCTAGCTTCGTGGGCACAGTCACCTACCTGGGAAGCAACGGCAGACACCTGCTCGATCAGAGCTACGTGAACCTGAACAACCCGGCGACCGGGATCGCGCAGTACCCGGCCTTTTCTTCCGCGATCGGCTGGCGCGGCTCGATCGGAGCGAGCTCCTATAACGGCCTTGCTGTTTCACTGCGGCGGCCATTTACCCACGGTCTGCTGGTTGCCTTCAACTACGAATACGCGCACGAGCTCGACAACGGCTCCAACGGCAGCGGTGACGGCGACGAGCTCGCGCCGCAGAACCCCACGTGTCTTCGTTGTGAATGGGCGAGCGGCGCTTGGGATGCGCGCCATGTGGTCAATGGCAATGCCGTCTACGAGCTTCCCTTTGGCCATGGCAAGAATATGCTCAACCACGGCGTAGCGAGCGCGGTGGCCGGCAACTGGCAACTGACCACGACCGCATTGGCCCGCACCGGTTTTCCGATCGACGTGGTCCTGCCGGGCAGCTACATCTCGCCGTACGGGAACAGCGGCACCCTGCGGCCTAACCTGGTGCCGGGCATCTCTCTTACGCCGCCGGGAGGAAGGACGGTCTCCCACTGGATCAATGCGGCTGCCTTCGCCGCTCCTCCGGCTACGGTCG
The DNA here is from genome assembly GCA_964242495.1 of uncultured Acidobacteriaceae bacterium. Lineage (GTDB taxonomy): Bacteria > Acidobacteriota > Terriglobia > Terriglobales > Acidobacteriaceae > Granulicella. The sequence continues at coordinate 250,480 of CAXSZS010000003.1, read as the reverse complement.
CCGGCACACTTCTGGCGTTTGGCAACGCGCCGCGTAACCTCTTCGCCGGCCCGGGTACCTGGCAGGTGGATACTGGTGTCGCCAAAACGTTTCCGATCGCAGAGCGCGCTCGCGTCGAACTCCGCTCGGAGTTCTATAACATCTTCAACCACCCGCAGTTCGGACCGCCGAATGCCACGTTTAATCCCGCCAGGCCTGCAGCTTTCGGCAATATCACCACGCCGATCAACCTCAATACAGCGATCGTATCGCCGATTACTCCCGTGGGCTCGGGAACGCCGCGCGAGATCCAGTTCGCGCTGCGGCTGGAGTTCTGATCAAGCATTCACGACGTTCTAGTACCCATGAGTATCGCCACACAGCGATCTTCAGCCTTTGGGGCGGTTCTCGGCGTCCGCGGACGCAGAGGAAATAGTTAGAGCAGGACGAGGTACTTGGTATGAGAATTCTCGTGATCGAGGACGAAGCCAAAACGGCGAAGTTCTTGAAGAAAGGACTCGGGGAAGCGGGCTTTGTGGTCGACGTGGCCGCGGACGGCCAGGACGGGCTGGAGCTGGCCAAGAACGTAGAGTTCGATCTCATCATTCTGGACATCATGCTGCCAATCCTGGATGGTTGGCAGGTGCTGACGGGCTTACGGCGAGCGGGCAAGACCACGCAGGTGCTCTTCCTGACTGCTCGGGATGCCGTACACGAACGGGTGCGCGGCTTCGAGCTTGGCGCGGACGACTATCTGGTAAAGCCGTTTGCGTTCTCGGAGTTGCTGGCGCGTGTGCGATCCCGCCTGCGCCGGACACCGGTCCGGCCGCAGGACGTGGTTCGCATGGCCGATCTTGAGATTGACCTTCTCCGGCAGCGCGCCACCCGGGCAGGGCAGCGGCTGGAGCTGACGACAAAAGAGTTTCTTCTGCTGTCCCTGCTGGCGCGGCGCGCCGGGGAGGTCCTGTCTCGCACGGTGATCGCCGAGGCGGTGTGGGACATGAACTTCGACAGCGAAACCAACGTCGTCGATGTGAGCGTCAGGCGACTGCGCAGCAAGTTGGATGACCCCTTCGCTTCGAAACTGATTCATACGGTGCGCGGTGCCGGTTATGTCCTCGAAGCCGAGTAAGATTCCGTCAAGCGTTTCACAGATCTGGCATACGTTAGCGTTTCGCCTTACGGCAGCCTATGCTTCGGCAGGTCTGCTTCTGGTGTTGCTGGCCACGTTTAGTCTCTACCTGGTGCTGGTCTCGGAGCTGAACAAAAGCACGGAGCTCTTTCTCAAAGACAAAGTGAACGTCCTGCGCACCATGCTGCGGGAACGTCCCGACGATGCAGACGGTCTGCATGAGGAGGTCGAACTCGAGTCTGCCGCGAGACGATATGAGCAATTCTTTATTCGCTTGGCGGATGGGGGAGGCAAAACGCTGCTCATCACTCCGGGCATGGCGAACCAAGTAGACCTTTCAAGATTGGGGAGCCTGTTGACCGGTCACGGTGGATCGGCCATTTCGATGACAGGCAAGAACGGCAAGTCCTTCCGCGCCATCGCAGCGACAGCACATTCCGGAGACTCCCGAGACCATCTCATCACCATTCAGGTTGCGGTGGACGTATCCCAAAAAGAGGAATTGCTGCGGCGCTTCCGGCTGTGGTTTTGGGTAACCTCAGCTGGCATGCTGGTGTTGTTTCCCCTTGTTGGGTACCACATAGCGAGACAGGGGATTCGGCCGGTGGAGGAGATCGCGACCACCGCACGCCGCATCACCTCAAGTCATCTCGGGGAACGCATTGCGGCGGAAGGGTATCCCTACGAGCTGGCGTCTTTGGCCCTGACGTTCAACAACATGCTGGCCGGGCTCGAGGACTCCTTTGAACGCATCTCCCGCTTTTCTGCCGACATCGCGCATGATCTGCGTACACCGGTCAACAACATCCGGGGCGAAGCGGAGGTTGCGCTCGCGCGGGCGCGCACGATTGAGGAGTATCGCGATGCCTTGGAGTCATCGCTCGAAGAGGCGGTGCGCCTTTCCGACTTGATCAGCAATCTTTTATTCCTGGCTCGGACCGAGAGTCCGCTGACCCATCTGCGGCTGGAATCAGTTGATGTTGCCGCCTTGTTGGAAGGAGTCCGGGAATACTACGACGCTTCGGCTGCAGATGCCGGCGTTGTTCTCACCAGCGCCGGAGGGCGTGAGCCGGTCATCGCGGAGCTCGATCGCACACTGATGCAGCGGGCCGTTGGGAACCTGATTTCCAATGCCGTAGCGCATACGCCCGAAGGCGGTACGGTGGCCATCACCACCCACGCCGAAGCTGCACAGGTTTTGATCGAAGTAGCCGACACGGGGGTTGGTATCCCTCCCGATGCGCTGCCGCGAGTGTTCGATCGTTTTTTCCGTGTGGACCCATCGCGCTCCAAAGCTTCGGGAGGTACAGGTCTCGGCCTCTCGATCGTTCAGGGGATCATGCAGCTGCACCGGGGCAATGTAGAGATCGCCAGCAAGCCCGGTACTGGAACGCGGGTTACGCTTTGCATGCCGGCCCGAGGGCAGCTGCACTCGTCGCTGGACTGAAGCGCCGTCTAGACGCGCTACGGACAAGTTAGCAGAGCAGAACCGCTGATTTGACATCCGCCCCCACACACCGTGATCACATTGCAGTTGGGTCCTGTCGTTGGTGGGTCGGCTGCGAATATCGTGTACGTTCCTGTGGAGCCTTTCTGGCATGCAGTCAGTCCCGCCTGCGTCACCGTCACTGTAGTTACCGGTGTATTGTTCTGGCAGACGCCCCAGCTTGCTTGTAAGGGAGTAGTGAGTGCCGGGTCGGTGTTCCAGTGCCCTGTCGCTGTAAACTGCACCCCTCCAGTGCCCGAAGCCACTGCGGGACTGAGCGAAATAGATTGCAACGCTCGGTCAGGTGCCGTACCGCACGCCACCAGCACAGAGCAACAACAAATCCCTGCACACACCTGTAAGCAGCATAGAATCCTCATGCGGTGCCTCGATCCCCAAATTCCCCATGTCAAAGTTAATGTTGGTCGGCTTCTACGGTCAAGGTCCCTGTGTCCTCTGAAGCTACGGCAGAGGAGACGCAATTTGCAGCCGGCAAGAAAGGGCCCACTCCGCTTTTGCGGAGAGGGCCCCGTGGTTTCAGAACGTCACTGAGTCTAGTCGTCCAGGTCACCGGTAGGTGCAGTCTTTTTGAAGGCACTCGCAGGCAGAACCTTCTTCTCGCCAGGGTAGGGAACCACGAAGTTCGTGGATTCGTACCAGTCGAGATGGTTGACCGTGCTTGGGTCTTCGGAGTCGGGGATGTGCTGTTTGCCGGCGAAGACCTCCGCCTTCTTCTTCATCCAGCCGGCCCTGAGAGCTTTGACGGCAGGGCTCTCAGCCGGTTTCAGCGCACCGTTGACCCTGGATGCCGAGACGGGCTGATACAGCGGCGTTCCGCCTGCCCCACGCGTTATCCAGCCAGTGTTCAGAGCTTTGAAGTTCGAGCTCTGAGCCGATGTGAAAGACGCACTGAACTTACCGACCGGAATCGGCTGAGCCGGTGTCTGCTTCACGCCCTGATTGAGCGGTATCCCATTCGCCACGTACGTCCAAGGCAGGAAGTTCGCCGCGGGTGGATTGTCGAGGAAGATTTCGCTCATCGGCGAGGCCGTCAGATCGAACTGGTTCATGGGCGGCAGGCCAAGAATCTGCTCGATGGTGCGGGTCATGTTGACCTGCGTGTAGAAGGTGCCGTCCTCGGTGACTCCCGCCCCGGTGCCGTCCTTTTTCACCTGCTGCTGCACGTACGGGCTAATGATGTAGCCGGGGCTGCGATGACCGTCCACGTGGTCGACGCCGTTCTGCGCGTCGTCTTCCTCGACGAAGATCGCCGATGACTTCCAGATCGAGCTGTGACTGATGGCATCGACAAAGCGGCCAAGCGCCAGGTCGTTATCGGCCTGCATGGCTTGCGCGGTCGGTGGGCCACCAGTGTGGTCCGAGCTGATCCACATGAATTCCAACTGAGGCACCTCGCCGTTTGCCACGTCCTTCTTGAACTCCTCGTTCCAGACATCGAAGCGGAACTGGTCGGGGATGCCCAGATCGAACTGCGGATAGTTCTGGACCGTGTTGTTAATGAGATTCGGAAGCGGAGAGTGCGAGGCAACTGTGTTGAAGTTGTAGAGTTGGCTCTCAGCGCCTGCCTCGTACGCCAAGGTGTCGTTGTAGAAGTCAATCCATTGCGGCTCGTTGGTGGAGCCGGTGGGCGTCAGGAACGTGTTGTATTCGATGTACTCGCCGAAGTTCTTGAACGTGACGCCTTGCTTTGCAGCCACATCCCAAAGGTGGCCTACCTTCTGGTACGCAATGGCATCCCCGCCGTTGGAGGGATAATCGCGAACCCAATCCGGAGACTGGATGTCGTCGGAATACGGTGCTATCGCCTGGACGATCCAGTTATGTCCGTCGGCGGATTGCCGGCTCGGGTCAAAGAAGTTGTCGAAGAGCGGGAAGCGTTGCACGAGCGCGTGTGCGTTCGGTGTGACCGGGCCAAAGGTTGGGTTGTCCCCGAAGACAGCCAGGGAGGGCGCACCATTAACGCCGGCCACATCGCCCAGGATCTGGTCATAGGTGCGATTCTCACGAATGATCACGAAGACATGCTTGATCTTGGACGGAGCGCCGATTCTCTCCGGGATGGCGAGCGGCTTGGCGCTCTTGCTGCCACCGGAGGCGGCAAAGATATTCTCTGCGAGATCCCAGTGGTTGTTCTGGAATACCTGCTGCGTCAGCACACCCAGAACACTCGGTGTCGGTATGGGAACGATGCTTACGGTGCCAAGGTCCTGGTGTGTGTTGAAGTCAGTCACGCCGTTATAGGTGCCGTAGGAGTTCTCTGCCGTCTTGGTCGGTGGTGGTGCTACCGCAAAGCCAGTCGTTCCGATGCCCTTGTCGTTTGCAACGAGCAGCGTGCCATCCGCGGCGTCCAGGGCAACCGAGCTCGGTGCATAGCCGACCGGGATCATGCCCTGAAGGGAACCGCCGCTGTTGAGATTGACCACAGCAATGGCGTTGGCGTTGTAGAGAGCGACGTAGGCGATGTTGTTGGTTTGATCGACGGCGATCGAGTTCGGCCCAGCGCCATACGCTGCTCCGCTCTGCGAAGGCACTTTGATGGGCAGCCCCAGATCGATTGTCTCCAGAACCTGGTTGGTGCCTGCCTGGACCACCGTGATGCTGTCGCTGTACGTGTTGGCAACCAACAGATCGTTGCCCCAGAAAGCCATACCGGTCGGGTGCAGGCCAGTGGGGATGCTGCCGGTGACCGTGAACGAGGCCAAGTCAACCACCGAAACGGTGCCGGTCGACGTGGAGCCCGTTGGGAATGCGGCGACGACCGGTGTGCCGTTTGAGTATTGCTGGAAATCTTTTTCCTTGGCAATCCGCCCAGCCTCGTTCGACACGTATGCGGTCTTGCCATCCGGGGAGATGACAACGCTGTTGGGCACGTTGCCGACACGGATCTCCGCTCCTTTCGTTGGCGTAGCCGCGGTGAGGTCGATCTTTGTCAGCGTGTCGTTGTTGTCCAGCACGGCATAGGCCGTCTTGTTATCCGGCGAGATCGCAATGCCGAGGGGGTAGGAGCTTGGTGTGCCGTTTCCGCTGATCGAATAGGTTTGACCGCAAGGGATCTCAGCGCTGCCCGTGGTTCCCGGAACACTGGTCGGGAAACAGCTCACGGTGGTCAGAACTCCGGCGGCGTTTACGGCCATTGGAACGCTGACATGAGCATAGTCGGAGAGCAAGCCCGTGGGGCCAACGCTGGCGATGCCGACGTAGCTGCCCGTGCGGGAACTGCCGTCCTGGCTGAACAACAGGTACTTGCCATCGGACGTGTAGGTGATGCCGGTGTTGCTGCCGTCCCGATCCTTTCCTGCGGCCGCTGAGTACGTCTGTAGGACGGCGCCGGTTTGCGTGTTAAAGATCGTCACGGCCTGGGGCGCGCCCATTTGCAGGACGGCGGCGGTGTGGTTGCCTGTTGGGTTCAGCGCAACAGCCTTGGCGCGGGTTGTGGTGCCGAGATACACCGTGGTGCCTGCGGGGGTGATGATCTGGCCATTGCTGACGACCCACGGGGTAGGCAAAGTCGACGGGTAGTTGGGGCCATTGGACAGGTTCTTGTTTTCGCCTACGGTGTAGGTCGGAAACGGTACAGATTGCGCGAGCGCTGTCGCACTGAGCCCTGTCGCGAGCAGACCGGCGAGCGGACGCAGACGGTGGATCGCAAACGGATTGCGGGTCGGATCTTGAGACGTTTTGCTGAACATCGATCATCCCTCATGGTGAGTGAGAACGTAGTTTGTGGAGCGCCTACCGCTTACGAGAACAGGCTCAATCTCCGGCCGATGCCAGGAAAGAGAGAAGCAGAACCCCGAGGCGGCTTGCACTGCTGGTTGCTGGGTAGGTGGGCGGAGCGACAAGCTGGCAAAATCGCCCCGCGCGCTGCGGAGACCCTGGAACGGGCCCCTAGTACGCCGTGAAAGATGAAACCTGCATATTCAGCCCACTCCCACGAAAGAAGTATTGCAGGCGATTGCTGACGAGCTTGTGACCGCTACATGACATTTCTGCAATGCTTCCACCGCCAAACCATGCCATTTTGAGTGAAGTTTTAGAACTGTAAGCGGGCAGAAATTTGCCCCGTCCGAGGTCCGGCGAAGTCGCCTGTCTGTGTGCCTGTAATCACGCCGAACTGACCGCTGGAGATATTCAGGTTTGGGTTGCCAAGGTTGGTGTGGTTCAGGACATTGGTAAAGGTGCCCTCGGCTCGCAGGGAAACGCGCTCTGTAAATTGGAAGGTCTTGCTCAACCCGGAGGAGAGGGCCACCGTACCCGGGCCGGTCACAGAGCCATCCTGGGCGTTGCCGAAGCGGCCAATCGGCAACGGGGCGCCGGGCTGTCCGCTACCCGTGGTGCAGGGTGAACCGGGCATCCACCCCGGTTCCCCCGGACAAACGTAAGCCGATGTGCTGATCCAGTCGGTTCGGTTCCGTCCGGTGAGCTTCGGATTGCCGACGCGATCGGGATTTTGGGTGCGATGGCCAAGATCACCGTAGAGACCTCCATTCAAGCCCGAACCCGTGCCCGAGGGATCGCCCTGACCGGAAGGGAAGTAGGGCGTGAGGAAAGGACCGCTCTGCCAAAGAAAGATGTTGCTCGTCTGCCAGCCACCCACAACCAGGTCGAGCGCGCGGGGCATGTTGGCCGCAAACGCCCGTCCGCGGCCAACCGGCAGTTGATAGAGCACGGTGCTGTTCCAGCGATTGCGCCGCGTGCCATAGACCTGGCCGAAGTCGACGCGGGGGCTGCCGGCGTACGACGCCCGGCCGCCACCGTTCTCACCGGTAAAGCTTATGCTGTTCGGACCCTGGTTGTCAGACTCATTTTTCGCGTAGGTGTAGGTGGAGTCGAAGGTAAGCCCCTTGGACTGGTGATGCGCGACGTTGATCTGCAGCGACTGGTAGTTCGCGTCCGCGCCCGTGGACCGGGTGTTGATGCGTCCCCAATTCGGGAACGGCCGTGCCGAAAGCGGCTGGCTATACGCCGATACGGTGTTCGAGTACGGCAAGTCGTTCAGGTTCGGAGCCCACACGAGGTGATGGGTGATAAGACCGATATACGAGATCCGCGCACCGAACCCACTGCCAAGATCACGGTCTAGGGAGAAGGTTGTTTGCTCAGAGTAGGGATCGCGCCAATGAATGTCATTGCCCGTGCCGAAGTACGCCTGACCATAGGTGGGCGCGGCCGCGGCGCTCCCCGAGCCGACAAAGATCTTCGGCCACGTATATGCCGGTCCTGCCGCGGTCTCCTGGTTGGTGTACTCCACCGTGTCGGCCTGCAGCGTTCCAGTGAGCGAGTAGAAGCTGGAGCCAAGCAGCGTAATGTTGTACATGCCGAAGCCGCCGCGCAGCGTCGTGCGGTCGTTTCCGCCCAGACGATAGGCGAAGCCGACCCGTGGCATCAGGCGGTCCTTCACCGTGGTGCGCAGACCGCTGGGCAGCCCTGCCTGGGTGTTATCCACGGTGGGCGTGCAGGGGGCACCGTTCTGCGCCGGCACGCCCGTGCTCTGGCCGGCACCACAGGAGCTGAAGCTGGCGAGAAAGGGAGCGGAAAGCAGGTTTGCTTTGCCGTCCGGATACACCACGCGACCCGATTTCGGCACCGATGGATCGAAGTTCCCGATATCTCCGGTGGGGTCGTGATAAGCCGGGTGGAGCTCATACCGAAGACCGAACGTCAGCGTCAAGTTCTGTGTTGCCTTCCACTGATCCTGGCCATAAAAGGCGTAGTGAACCGTTTTGCCGTCGTTGTCGGATTGCACAACATCGTAGAAGGTCTGGTTGGGCGCGCCGATGAGGAAGTCGGCGAACTCCTGGCCCGTGAAAGCGGCGCTGGTGTAGTCAAAGGTGCCGTAATTATCCGCGCCGTTGAAGCCAAGGGGAGTAATGGCTTCGATCTGACGAATGTCGGTGCCGAACTTGAGGTTGTGCTGTCCTTTCACCCAGCTGAGGCCGTCGTTGTATTCAAACGTACGCGACTTGGTGATCGAGGAAAGCCGGTCTGCGTTTTCGCTGGTGAGGAAGTTGAAGTCGAGTTCTGGAACGCCGTTGTAGTAAAGGTTTGAGAGGCCCTGCAACGCGGTAGAAGTCACAAAACCCTGGCCGTTGAACGGATTGGCGGTGCCGCTGGAGTTCAGCGTCGCTCCGAAGCGTACCTCGTTCGTCACACTGGGCGTGATGTTGTAATTGAATGCCGCCACCACAACCCGGTTCTGGCTGATGTTTGTATTTGGCGGCACCAGCAGAGTCGTCGGCGCTGATTGGTTGATGTTCTTCCAGGTGAACCGGGCAAAGAGCAGGGCTCGCTTGCCAAGGTATTGATCACCCCGAAGATCGAACTGGTTGGAGAACAGGGACGTATTTTCGTTGCCGATGAAGTTCACAGCACCGGGAACATAAAGATTCGTGTTGCCGACATTCGGGTCCGGGAACAACGGCAAAAATGTCGCTGCTGCTGTGTTCACGGGCACGGTGAAGTTGGGGTAGGTTCCGCCGGTAAAGGGGTCGTTCAACGGCTTCACGCCCTGAACACCACTGAAGTTTCCTGACTTCATTGCGACCGTCGGCACGGAATACTGAAACACGCTCGTGCGCGGACTGCGATAGCCCTCGTAGGTGCCGAAGAAGAAGGTGCGGTCGCGCCCTTGGTAGAGCTTCGGGATGAACACCGGGCCGCCTATGCTGGCGCCGAAATCGTTGGTGACTAGCTTGGGTTTCGCGAGAGCGCCGAAGGGCTTGGCCTGCTCACCGGAGTCTTGGTGGTAGTAGAAGACAGTTCCATGCAGATTGTTCGTTCCGCTTTTCGTGATGGTGGTTACCTCGCCGGGTTGTCCGAATTCGGCGTTGTTTAAGACACCGTCCACACGAATTTCGGCAATGGAATCGCCCGAAGGAAAGGCATCCGGAAGCGGCGTGTTGGAGGTGGAGTTCTGCACGGTCACGCCGTCGACGGAGACCTCGGTTTGAAAGGGAAGTCCGCCCTGCACGGAGAAATTTCCATTGTTATCGGCCTGCACGCCGGGCAGCACCTGGATGATGCTGAGTGGGCTGGTGCCGCTCACACTCGCGCGGTAATTTGCCGGCAGGTCGCGGACTTCTACGGCAGGCAGCGAGGCGTCGATCGTGGGGCTATCGGTCGCGATCACGCCCGCATCCCCGCCGTTCACGGTCACCTCCGTGCCCACGGTGCCGATCGCGAGGGTCACGTCTTCACGAAGCTCTTGGCGGGCTGTGAGGGCGAGGCCGTTGACCAGCTTGGTTTCGAACCCCGGCGCGGTGACCTGCACGCTGTAGTGATCGGCGGTCAGGTTCAACGCCTGATAATTGCCGGCTGCATCCGTTGTGACGGTCGTACGCACAGACGTATCGGTGTCGGTAACGACGACAGCGGCATTGGGAACGGCGCTCCCTGTGTTGTCGCGTACCGAACCCAAAATGGATCCCTGGATCGATTGTGCATGGAGGTGACCCGCGCTCCCTACAGCGAGTGCGGTCAATAAGGCTTTCCGGCCGTTTCTGGTCATAGTTCTCCTCCGGTGCAGACATGTACGCAGGTATTTGCCTGTCCGGGCGTCTCATCTTGATTGCGGTATGGCGAGTGCACCACGGCAAGATGAATGGCATGTTTCACCTCTGCTAAGGGGGTGTAAGTTCCGGCAAAACACTGCAACGGGGAGCCACTGCGGCGACGCGGCGATGGGCTTTAACGAGGGGAAAACAATCGTCATGAATACTCGATCCAATGATCCGGAAACTTGCTCATCTTCTGGCAACCCTTGCGCTCTCCTGTGTCCCGAGCGCGGCCCAGCGAACCCCCGCGGCCCCTGCTCACAATGTGGTGCTGGTGATGACCGATGGCCTGCGCTGGCAAGAACTCTTTCGCGGGGCGGATGCCACCCTCATGATCCCGGCAAACTACTACGAAGGCCGAAATGTGGACGCGTTGCGACAGCAATTTCTTGCCCCGACCCCGGAAGAACGGCGGCAAAAGCTCATGCCGTTCGTTTGGGGAACGCTGGTGAAGCAGGGGCAGCTCTTCGGTGACCGTGACGCCGGCTCGGACATGTTCGTCACCAATGGGTTTAACTTCTCGTATCCGGGCTACTCGGAGACGCTGACCGGGCATGGGGACCCGCGCATCCACTCGAATGACAACATCCCCAATCCGAACCTTACCGTGCTCGAATGGCTCGGGAAAAAGCCCGGATATGCAGGCAGCGTGGCCGCCTTCGGTGCATGGGAGGTCATCGACGGCATCGTAAACAAAGGGCGTTGCAGCTGTGTGGCAAACGCCGGGTATGAACCCTTTACCGTGCCTCCGGTCACACCGCGGCTGGCCCTGTTAAACACGTTGAAACAAGAAAACCCACGGATCTGGGACGATGAGGTCTTCGACGCGCCGGAGTTTGAGACAGCCATGGAATACATCAATGCGCATCATCCGCGCGTGCTGTTCCTTTCTCTCGGTGAGACCGACGATTGGGCACACGCAGGAAACTATGGCGAGTATCTGCTCTCAGCCCATCGTGTGGATGCGTATCTCAACCAACTCTGGACTGCGCTGCAATCGATGCCACAGTATCGCGACAACACCACGCTCATCTTCACCACGGATCACGGCCGTGGACCCAATGAAAACAAGGGCTGGGAATCGCATGGCGAAAAGCTGCCAGATTCGAAGTACATCTTCGCCGGCTTTTTAGGGGCTGGTATATCCGCCTCCGGTGTCCAGGGGAAAAGAGCTGCTCAGACACAAAGTCAGATTGCCGCGACACTGGCACACCTGCTTGGCGAAGATTGGAACAGTGCGGAACCGCTAGCCGGGAAAGCAATCCCGCTGGAGAATCATTAGGGGTTTCATGACAAGACGTCTCGAAGCATCCGCTATCGTCTTGGAACGACCTCACGATGACAGACCGTTCGAGCTTACTGAGAGTGCAAGCCATCGCCAGCAATCCGTGACCGAGTACGTCCTTGGCGGCGTTCTTGGCGTCATGGCCCTTGTCGCCGTCAAGCTTCGAGACATCAACCCAATCGCCCGGTAGGCCTGGGGCTTGTATTGCTTCTCTCTTCGCGGATGCCCGATGTGCTGAGTTGCAGGGATGGTCGGCACATCGGGCGGAGAGTCAAGCGCTGAAGTCCTGTCCTTCACTCGCATCGGTGTTGTAATCATGAAGACCGTCCAGCACCGGACAGGCAGCTTTACTGCAACCTACGGAGAAATCATGTCTGAGTATCAAAGTCCCCAGGATATGTCGTTTGCCAAAGATCTCGCGAAGCTCGCGCCTCAGGAAGCCCAGGCCTTCATGGGTCTGAAGAATACGGCGGAACGCAGCGACGGCGTCATTCCAGCCAAATACCGTGAGTTAATTTCGATCGGTGTGGCGCTTACGACGCAATGCGCCTACTGCATTGACGCTCACACGAAGAACGCAGCAGAGGCAGGCGCTACTCGGGAGGAAATTGCGGAGGTTGTCTTCATTGCTGCGGCTCTCCGGGCGGGTGCTGCCGTGGGACATGGTCTGCTCGCGTTGCGCCTGTTTGATCAAGCCGCAACTCGGTAGATTGCGCGACAGATCCCACTATCTTTTCACCTTAGGCCGTTTCCGTGCCTTCTCCAAAGTCAGACCTAACTCCCCGAAACCTTGGACGGCAACCGCGGCTGAAGGTCCTCCTCGCTTCTAGGTAGGGAGTGAATGCAAGAGATTAGCGCGGGACCTGCAGAGAGGTAGACCGTCATGCCGCTATCGGACGGAGTAAACATGATGAGCCTGTTTCCGACGGGCGTCTGCACCGTTACACTGCCCCTTTGGGACTGAGACCCACCTTTTGGCTCTGCCGGATAGTCCTGGGCGGAGCTTACGTTTGGATTGTTTCCTGGGTGCCCGAAAGAATGTTCCCTCGGGCACCTCGACTGCTTGTTTGTTGGATTCAGCCGCTTCTGCTGTTTGATCCCGGTGTTTCCAGCGGGTTTTGGAAAACCGCCCTCGAAGGCAAACTCAGTCAGAGTCTCCGGTCACTCGGAACTTTAAGGGCGCGCCACTCTTCCCGCAAGCCGACTAGATCGGCTTGTTCCCCAACCGCGAAGACTGCTTCCACCCTGTATCCTTAAGGCTGCGTAGGAGATGGCCTGGTCACAATGTGCGCCATGCGACGATTTTGCTTGTATCGCACTCGCACCGATGTTTTGGGTCTCAAGCAACAGTTCGAAATGTGGCAATGTGCCGTCACTTCGGCGCATTTGCTTCAGAAAGGGCCCTAGCGCGGAGTCATCCAGCACGAAATCCATACCCGCCTCTGCCCCGGACATGCCTGTGCCCTCCAGCAGCAATACGTTGCCGTCTCCCGAAAGACTGGGCAGGTAGGCGACAACGCCGAAGACTCGCCGTTGCGGATCGTCATACCGAGACTCCCACCTCAACGGTTCACCTGGCTTAGGGCGAAGGTTCGTAATCCTGAATACGCCTTTGTAGTCGTCCTGCAGAAGGAAGTTCAGGTCGTGCTCATAAAGTTCGATCCATGGGTCTGCTTCCGAAGCTCCGAGCAGAATGGCATTACCGATTTTGAAGTCATCCGGCCGCAAGTCGCGCGCATAGCGCATGGAGACGTCACTACCCAGGGCCAGCGCCCGGTCTTTCAGTGCCAGAATCGTTCGGACATCAACGATGGAGGTGTAACGCCGGTTGGCAAGGTCGATCAGCGACTCCATGCGGGAGGCGTTCGGGCCAACATGCGCCGGTCTGGCGATTTCGGAGCGATACCCCGCATCTAGGTAGGCCTTCAGATCGACCTCCTGACCGGAGTGTGTGTGAAAGAGCACCAGTCCAGAATCTGGCGCCACAACCAAGGTAGGTTTGCCCGGACCGAAGAGATGGCTCCACAAAAGATGGTCCGTGGGGTGAACGGAGGTGGCCTGCCGGAGTTGTTTGCGGTCGTAGCTCCACAGGGCAAGAAGAAGAATGCCCAGCACCACGGACAGCGCCCACGGAATACGGTGTGCAAAAGGCTTCACGTCCTGCCAGCGACAGGTCGCAGACGTGTTGAAGCAGACTTCCCAGGCGCTAACTCCGCGCGAACGTGGTCGAGCGCACGATCCTGCGCACAAGTTCCCGGCGAGTTGCTGTTTCCTCTGGAAGCAGGCGAGTCCGCTTGCCTTTAATCCTGAAACGACGAACCACTACAGCTCGGGCGGTAAGGGTGGTAACGCCAACACCCTTTATCGTGGACGGTCTGGACGTCGACAGCGACATCGGGGAGGGCGTCACCAACCTGACCCCGAACGTCGACGCGCTCGCTGAAGTGACGGTACAGACCAACACCTACGACGTCGATTACGGCAATCGAGCCCACAAAATACGGCGGCCAACACCGGATGCGATACGCCAGGTACGGATAACATCCCGTGCTCCATGGCGGTCTTCGATTCGGGTGTCTTCAACGGCACAGCTCCAAACGCTTCGTATCAGTACAGTGCCCGGGTGGATAAGAACTTCGATCATGATCGGCTGAACGGCCTGTTCGTTCGAAACACCATCGCGTACTCCGCGCCGAGTCCGCGTCCGCAGTTCGAGACCAACAGTAATCTGTACACCCTTTCTCTGCAGGGCAACGAAACGCATACCTTCTCCGCGCACCTGCTCAACGAAGCCTTTGCCGGATATAACCGGATCGAGGGGTTCACGCCTAACAAGGGACTTTTTAGCGTTCCAGTCGTGAACGTCACGAACCTCGGTGTCGGCTTCGGGGATGCCAACCCTTACGAGGACTACATTCAGCACGGTTTCCATTGGCGCGACGTGGTCACGTACATCCGCGGCGGTCATGCCTTTAAGTTCGGCTACGAAGGCTGGCATGGTGACGACCTTGCCTACTTCGCCGGCCGGTACAGCCAGCCTATCTTCACGTACACGAGCATCATCAACCTGATCAACGACAACCCATTCAGCGAGACCAATATCACCTTTAATCCCGTAACCGGCCAGCCGTTTCCGGACAACTATTGTTTCGCGAAAACGGACGCAGGCGCCTTTGCCGAGGATGTGTGGAAGGCCAACCGGCGACTGACCTTAAATTACGGCGTGCGCTATGACAACTTCGGCAATGCCTATCCGGCGCTTGGCCAGACGGTGCTGGCCAACTTCCATCCAGCGCAGAACACCAGCTTCGCGGAGAGCATCGCCAATGGAGTCTTCATGCAGCAGAGCCACACCTTCGCACACGATCTGAACTGGATCTTCAGCCCGCGCGGTGGGTTTGCTTATGATGTGTTCGACAATGGCAAGTGGGTGCTCCGCGGTGGGGCGGGCTTATACCGGGATGAGTTCACGCCTGGCAACCAGGAGAACGGCCTCATCGCGAACCCGCCCGGACCTGTGCGGCCCACGTTCAAGAACGACGGATCGACCGCAGCGCCGGTCTTTGGCTTCGCAACACAAAACACCTATCCCTTCGGCTTTTCATACCCGGCCTTCACCGGCGCTCCGCTGGACGCGAAGGGAGGACGTGTTGGTGGAGGATTCACAGTAATCGGGATCGACCCGAATCTAAGCCTCCCGCGCGTGCTCAACTACACACTAACGCTTGAGCATTCTTTAAGCCGAAGTCTGACGGCGAGCGTCGGCTACCAAGGATCACACTCCGGAAATCTCATCACGAACGGCGGTAATCTTGCGGCACACACATACGGGAACGATGTAAATGCCTTTGCGGGTGACCTGTTGCAGCATCCCAGCTTCGCGACTTCCGGGGCGTACAAAGGGTCGGGCGTGCAGACAAGGTTGAACACAAGCTTTGCTGCGATCACTTATGCCACGAACGGACCTACCGGTAACTACGATGCTGTAATCGCTGCCGTCAAAGGCCGCTTTAGCCAACGCGGTTTCGTCACCGCCTCTTATACGCACTCCAAGGCCATGGACGATTGGCTAAGCTACCCGACCGCCGCGCCGCCCTATGCTCAGCACTACTCAAACTCTGCGTATAACGTGCCAAATGCCTTCTCGCTTGGCTTCGCCTACGATCTTCCGGGCAGCAATCTCCAAAGCGCATGGTTGAGACGCGTTGCGGGCGGCTGGAACCTGTCGGGCCTTGTCAGTCTGCAGTTGGGCACGCCCTTCACTGTGCAGAACACCAATCCGCTCGCTATCAGTACCACGGGCCGGGACGGTCGTCCCATCACTGCCACTAACTACGCTGCAGAGCTCTCGGCCGGCAACCTTCAATATGTGCCGACCAGCGGCGATTACAACGCCGATGGAAACAACACCGATTATCCGAACGTGACCGCCTACACGCAGAAGCACGGCAGGGGCGATTATCTGCGCGGCAAAGGAATCTTTCCCGTGTGTGCCGACGGGGCGTTACCGTGCGGTGTTTTCACGCTGCCCGCGTTCGGTACAGAGGGCAACGAGACAGCCAATCGGTTCACCAATCCGGGCTATGCAGATACTGACATCACCTTCAAGAAGGTGACGCGGATCACGGAGCGGGTGAGCCTGGAACTTCGTCTCGACACCTTCAATGTCCTCAATCGCGTGAACCTGAATGCGGTGGACAACAAGTCGCAGGACACGACCTTTGGCCAATCCACGAGCACCTACGCGCCGAGAAACATGCTGGTTGGCGGCAGGTTGAATTTCTAATTACCATCAGGTCGTCTGCACTCACTCTTCATCGGATCAGCCGGTTACGACGTCGTTACTGCCAGCCGATTGTTGGGAGAGGTCTTTCTTCCATGCCGAGTGATGCTCGGCGGTCGCATGGTAATTCTTCAGCGAGCGTACCAAAAGCAAGTTGGCCAACGTAGGAGCATCCGGTTCGCCTGAAGATCGGCTTCGTTCACCATTCGACAGCCCTCTTGCAGGACATGTCGGCGCTTACCGCGCTGGTCGGTGCCGTAGAAGCGGTCGGAGTAGACGGCTGCGGGGTTCTATGACAAAAGCTGGTTCGTAATCAGCAGGTCGACGGTTCAAGTCCGTTCGTCGGCTCCATAGGATTAACAGCCGTAGAAGAAACGCCCTGTACCCCTGGGTGCTTGGGGCACGCATGTGCCTGGAACCACGAGCACCGTACGGCACCACCCCGCTGCGATCCAGAGCTCTTGAGCATGACGATGGATCGATCCGCTTCTATTTGGCGGCACTTGGCGATCATCGCAAACAACGCCTTCGACGTCCCTCGGCCGTTGCGATAGTGTGTTCTGATGATGCATACGTATGGCAACTTCTGAAGCTCCAGACAAAGCATCCAGCAGTCTTCCCAACCGTCGTTCCTTTCTCAAGTATTCCAGCCTGGCGGCAGCCTCTTCGGCCTTTGCTGTACCTTCACGCGATGCCGCGCAGACCAACGCAGCAGCGCCATCGCAAACAGTGACAGGGGTCACGGAAAATCCGTTGCGGTTCGTGAACCTGCTGCAGGGTACGCAATCCACGCCGGTCTTCTCTCATGGCAATACGCTGCCCATCGCGACGACCCCATTCGGCATGGCGCACTGGACACTGCAGACCGGCGGGGGTACGCCCTGGTTTTTTCAGCCATGGAGCCGCCGGATAGAGGGCTTTCGATGCACACACCAGCTGAGCCCATGGTTGTATGACTACGGATTCGCCACCTTCTTACCGGTGTCCGGCGCGGTGCACTCTGCGGAGGCCGCGGCTCGCGCTTCCTCCTATCGCCCGGAAGACGCCACGCTATCACCGTACTCGCTGGAGCTGTACCTGCTGCGCTATCGCACCCGCGTCGAGTTGGTTCCAACGGAACGTTGCTGCATCCTCTCGGCGGCGTATGACGCTCTGCCGCCCGGCGATACGCCCCAGACTCGTGGATTCATCATCGACATCCCCAGTGTGGCGGGCGAGGTCGATCGGCAACAGGCCGCGCGCAGCATCCGCTTTGCCTCAAATCAGACTTCAGGCGGTACTCCGCCAGGCTTCGCGACGTACTATGTTGTGCAGTTCAATGAAACCTGGGAGAGCTGTGAGGTTCAGCACCACAAGGACCGGGCGGGAGCCGATCACCAGGTTCTCTCTGTCTACTTCAAGCCCGGTGCAAACCTGGAAACGCGCATCGGCACCTCGTTCATCTCTTTCGAGCAGGCGTCCTACAATCTGCAGCAGGAACTCGGCACCCACACGCTGGACACGGTCAGGCAGCAGACAAAAGACGCGTGGAACACGATGCTGCGCCGTATCTCTATCGAAGGCGCAACCACGGAGCAGGCACGCACGTTCTACTCCTGTTTGTATCGCGTGCTCCTGTTTCCGCGTACCTTCCACGAGCCGGTTCCGAACGGCTCCGGTGTACATCATTACAGCTGCTTCAACGGCAAGCTGGAGCCCGGCGTCATGTATGCCGACCATGGTTACTGGGATGTATACCGCGCGTGGTATCCGCTTGGCACCCTGCTGTTCCCGGAGAAGATCGGCGACATTCTTCAAGCCTGGGTCAACGCCTACAAGGAGGGTGGCTGGTTCCCGCAGTTTCCCGCCCCAGGGTATCGGGCGTGCATGTCAGGGAGCCTGATCGACTCCCTGTTCGCGGATGCAATCGTAAAGAATGTCGGCAGCTTCGATCGTGAGGTTGTGTTTACCGGCTTGAAGAAGCATGCAACGGAGGCCGGCAATGCCGACAAGGGATTCGGACGCGTCGGCGTCCAAGACTACATGCGGCTGCACTACGTGCCGGCGGACAAGATCGAGCAATCCGTAGCGGAAACCGCGGACGCGGCTTATGGTGATTTCTGCATTGCCCAGGTGGCCAAGACGCTGGGCAAGCGGGCGGAGTACGACCGGTTCATGCAGCGTTCCGCGTATTGGAAGAACGTCTATGACCGGCAGGTCGGGTTCTTTCGAGGCAAGAATTCGGACGGGACGTGGCTCGCACCTTTCGACTCCTTCACCTGGGGCAGCCCTTACGAAGAGGGTTCCGCCTGGCAGCACCGCTGGGACGCGCCGCATGCCGTTCCGGGCCTCATCGAAGCCATTGGGGGGCAGCCGGCAGCGCTCGAGGCGCTTGAGCAGATGCTGGCGGTGCCGCCCATCTTCCATGTTGGGGTGTACGGCGATGAGATCCATGAGATGTCGGAGATGGCGGCGGTACCCTTCGGACAGTACGCGCATTCCAACCAGCCGTCGCACCATCTGCTGTATCTGTTTGCGCATGTCGGCCGGCCGGACCGCCTGCAGTTTGAGGCCAGGCGCGTGATGGACCAGCTGTACTCCCCCGACAGCTTCGCCGGTGACGAGGACACCGGTTCCATGGCTGCCTGGTACATCCTCAGTTCGCTGGGAATCTATCAGGTATGTCCGGGCATTCCGGAGTACACCTTCGGCAGCCCCCTGTTTCCACGGGCAACGATGCAGATGGCGGGCGGGAAGACGTTGGTGGTAGAGGCGCCCGCGAACTCTCCGCAGAACGTGTATGTGCACGGCATCCGTTTCAACGGCAATCGCCGGTCCGGGCTCACCATCACGCATGAGGAACTGATCGCCGGCGGCACGCTGAGGTTTGAAATGGCCTCGCAGCGCAGCGCCTGAGGCACAAGACAACGCCCCCGGAGGAGGAACATGAACCCGTTTTGCAAAATACCCCTGGCTGCGCTGATCAGCCTTTGCTGTGTGGGCCTTGCTACAGGGCGAGTGTGCGCCCAGGTCGATCGTGCAGGCGAAGTGAATCCGTTCATCGGCACGGCCAACGGCGGCAATGTCTTTCCCGGAGCAACAACACCGTTCGGCATGGTGCAGTTCAGTCCGGAGGCATCGCCCATGGATGCCAAGCGGCGCATTGCCGCCCCGGGCGGCTATGAGTATCGCGCCACCAAGCTGCGCGGCTTCAGCCTGACCAACGTCGAGGGTTGGGGATGCGCGGGAGGCTCAGGCGACGTCCCGATCATGCCTGTGTCGGGCGCTTTGGACGTGTCACCGTCCAAGGACTTCCGTCAGAGCTACGCGACCGAGTTCAGTCACGAACACGAACGAGCCGTACCTGGCTCTTACCAGGTGCAGCTGAACAACGGCATCGGGGTGAAGCTTGCGGCGGGCACCCGCTTCGGTGTTGCCTCTTTCAGCTTCCCTGAGACAAAGGCAGCGCGTCTTCTTTTCAGGACTTCGGACTCTGAAGCGGGTTCGACCGCGGCGACAACGCGTATCGACCCCGCGACCGGAACCGTTTCAGGTTCGGTCACCAGCGGCAACTTCTGCGGGTATATCGATGAAGAAGATCGAAGGGCGTATTACACGCTTTACTTTGTCGCAAAGTTCGATCGACCGGTCACCGAAACAGGCGCATGGAAGGACAACGACCTGAAGCCCGGCGCGCTTACCGCCGAGGGCGGTACCGGCTTCGGCCCCCATGGCTTTGCAGAGGCAGGCCACGGATCGGGCGTCTGGGTTGGCTTTGGATCCGGGGGCACCGTGCGTGTCCGCGTGGGCGTCTCGTACGTCAGCGAAGAGAACGCCGCAAAGAACCTGAACGCGGAGAGCGATGCAAGCACAACCTATGAAACCACCGCGGCCAAAGCAAGGAACGCCTGGAACAGCCGTTTGAACCAGATTGCCGTTGAGGGCGGAACGCCGGACCAGCGCACTGTATTCACAACGGCGCTGTATCACTCGCTGCAGACACCCACAACCTACAGTGACAGCGATGGCCGATACCGCGGCATGGATGGCCAGGCGCACCACATGGCGGCTGGGCAGAGCGTGCAATATGCAAACTTCTCGGGCTGGGATGTGTACCGCTCGCAGATGCAGCTCGTTACCTGGCTCGATCCCAAGATCGGAAGCGACATTGCCCAGAGCCTGCTGAACCAATCGGTGCAGGACGGCGGTCGCTGGGACCGATGGACACACGTCAGCGGCGCAACCCACGTGATGAACGGTGATCCGGCCGCACCCGCCCTTGCGGACATCTGGGCGTTTGGCGGACGCACTTTTCCGGCGCAGGCCGCGCTCGCTTCGTTGGTCCATGCGGCGGAGGTTCCAACGGCAGCGGATCTCTCGCATGGCGGTTGTCCCGTGGAGTGCATGGGCGAGCGTCCCGGTCTCGACCAGTACCTGAAGCTGCACTACATCCCGCTGGGCGCGCCGGCATGGGGCGCCGCGGCCGACACCCTTGAAGACGCCACAGCGGACTTCAGCATTTCAGCGCTCGCCGGGCACCTGGGCGCTGGTGAGATCCAGAGCCGTTTCCTCCTCCGCGCGCAGTACTGGAGAAACATCTGGAACCCCCGTGCAGCACCCGACGGCGGCTACTTCATGGATCGCAATGCGGATGGCTCCTGGCCTGCCGTGGAGCAGGACGCCGATAGCGACAACGACCAGAGCCGGAAGCCCTTTACGCCCGCAACCGGGGCCGGCTTCGTGGAAGGATCGGCGGCGCAGTACGTTTGGATGGTGCCCTTCAATGAGGCCGGCTTGTTTGAACAGATGGGTGGACTGGAAAAGGCGAGCGCTCGTCTGGATCGCTTCTTCTATGACGAACACGGTGCGCCCGCCGTCACCAACGCGGGGCCGTTGCACGCCGAGCTGAACAATGAGCCCTCCATCGAGACGCCGTGGCTCTATGACTTCGCCAGGCAGCCATGGAAGACCCAGCAGCTTGTGCATCAGGTGCTGCAGACGCTTTGGGTCAACAGCCCCAAGGGCATTCCAGGCAACGACGATCTGGGCGAGATGTCCTCCTGGGCGGTGTTCGCGTTTATGGGTCTCTATCCCGAAATCCCTGGCCGTGCCGAGTTTGTGCTCGCTAGTCCAACCTTCAAAAGGATTACGGTGCATCGCCCGGGCGGTGATGTATCCATCGAAGCCGAGGCGGCGGCGCCGGATGTCTTCTATGTCACCCACTTACAGGTGAATGGCCAGGCGACTTCACAGACCTGGCTGCCTGAGCAATTCACACTGCATGGCGGAAAACTCCGGTTCACTCTGGATGCCGCTCCCAACCATACCTGGGGCACCGGCTCCGAAGACGCTCCTCCATCGTTTGCGCCAACTCTTCCGTATCATTAATCGTTGTACCGGGATCCCGGGGCCGTTCGCAATCTAGAGGGGACCCGGAAATTACGTGGCAGCAATTCCTCCCTGCGGTGATCTACTGCCCTGCATGCACGAGCGTCGCGGCGAACAGCAAAACATTTGGATGGGCAGGCAAGCTGAAGCTCCGGACCTCCTTCTTCGGATCGAGCAGGGAAAAGCGCAGTGGAAACCAGTGACGCCGTGTCTCTTCATGAGGCACGCGCGGTCTGCTTAGACGATAGCGGCACTACGCCATTTGGGCTTGGAAGCGAGCCAAGGATTGCGGAGCGATCCAGTGTTCTCCATCCTCTACGCGACGGTCGTACGAAGGTATACCCGCTTGCATCTACCGCTTCTCCGGAATCATGCCGGAGGAAAGCTCCGTGCAGCTCCGGCTCACGTACACTTGGAGCCATACGGGACAGTGTCGCTTACAGGGAGCAGGAGTGACATGTCGTTCGTGCTCCGGGCCCGCAGCCGGTTCAGATAGGGATGCTGCATGCAACGCGGGAGGGTCTCGAGGCTGCCCGCAACCAATCGCGGCAGTGAAGCCGTTGAGACACAAACCAGGCGTACAGGAGGCGAGAGGCGCGAATGCGTAAGGGATGTGGGTTTTGGGCGGCGCTGGCGGTTGCGCTGCTTTGCGGCGAGCGGGCACTGGCGGCGGCATCGCAGACGCAGACGGATGCCCGTTCCGCGCCTGTGCTGCTGTTTGCGTCGCCGGCGAGACAAGCGACGTTGGGATTGCCGTACCAGTCGGCAGTGGACAATCTGCTCCAGGAAAACACGGTGCCGTACGCGACCCACGGCAAGGCGAAGGTGTATAACCAGACCGGTCTGCTGACGACGGAGCCGGGCACGTTCTTTCGTGCAGGTGGAGGGTACGACCAACCGTGGACGCGGGATGCCTCCGTGAACAGCTGGAATGCAGGAAGCCTGCTGGCACCCGCGGTGGCGCGCAACACGCTGTGGTCCGTGGTGCGGCGCGATGCTCATGGCCGGCTCATCGTGCAGCAGGATGACCAGTGGTGGGACCAGGTGATCTGGGCCGTTGCAGCGTGGAACCACTTCCTGGTGACCGGCGACCATACATTTCTCGTGCGTGCCTACGAGACCGCGCAGGACACACTCGTTGAGAACAAGCGAAAACACTTCAACGCGGACCGCGGGCTGTTTGAAGGCGCGGCATTTTTGAACGACGGCATCGCCGGGTATCCGACGCCGCCGGCCGATGCGCGGGAGAGTCGCGGATCGTTTGTGCTGGACTACCCAGGGGCAGACAAGGTCATGGCCTTGAGCACAAATTGCCTCTATGTGGGCGCGTACCGGGCAGCGGCGCAGATGGCCCTCGAACTCCATCGGCCTATAAAAGAGGCGGGGGACTGGACGGAGGCCGCCGATGCGCTGACAGTGCGGGTTCGCGAGACGTTCTGGATGGCCGGTGAGGGGCGGTTTGGATATCTGCTCTCGCCGGAGGGCAAGCTGGACCCATCGCAAGAGGGCGCGGGGCTGGCGTTTTCATTGCTCTTCGGCGTTGCTACGCCGGAACAGGCAGCCTCTGTGCTGCGGGTGGCGCATGTGGAGCCGAATGGCATGACGGATGTTTGGCCTGCCTTTGCACGCTACAGCGAGGAGCGGCCCGGGCGTCACAATGTGATCGTCTGGCCGCCGATTGAGAGTTTCTGGGCTGAGGCTGCGGCGCGCGCAGGGGATCTTCCTATCTTTTCCCGGGAGGTCGAAACGCTGGCCCGGTTGGCGCATGGGGACCGCGATAAGTTCTGGGAAATTTATAACAGCCAGACCGGTGTGCCGGATGGTGGATGGCAGGTGAGGCATGCGTGGTTTGCCGCACCGAATCAGACCTGGTCAGCCACGGGATACCTGCGCATGATCTATGCGGGGCTTTTTGGCCTGCGATTCCAGGACGACGGTCTGGCATTTGCACCGGCGCTCCCGGAAGGATGGGGCGATGTGTCGCTGGATGGTGTGCGCTACCGGCATGCGGTGCTGCGCATTCAGCTGCATGGTGCGGGTACCGTCGTGCGGAGCTTCCAGCTGGACGGGGTAGGGCAGGCAGCGCGTAGGCTGTCCGCGGGTTTGCAAGGGGAGCACGAGGTGGACATCGTGCTGGGAACCTCGTAGCTCCTTGTGCGCTGCAAGGTTTGGCATCAGCAAGCAGTGGTACAGGGCCGTAGAACACCCTGCGTTGTTCAGGGGTGCCTGCGGCTACGTCGATGACGCTCAACGCCCTGTTCCATTCGGTTCCGCCTGATCCCGAAGCTGCGAGAAACTTCTCCCCGTTGCCTCTGTCTTAATCTTCGCCCCGGCCAGGTCCACATGGGAGATCCGATCGTTGCCGTGAGCCGGGACGGCATACATCTCAAGCACCGCGCCTGCCGATCTCAGTGGCATCGACGCACTTCATCGCCCGTCTCGTTATTGTGCGGAATCTTTCACCTGCATCACGTCCCTTGCCTGTCCCGCTGTGGCCTCGCCGGCCTCGCGCTGCAGTTGGCCAAAGGTTTCTATCTCTGTCTTTGCCTCTGTCGCCCTTCCCAGGGCCTTGTATGCCTTGGCAAGCAGAAAGTGAATGGACGGCTCCCGTGGGCTGTCTTTTTCGGCAACCAGGAGGTCGTCCACGGCCTTCGCAGGCTGGTTCATTTTGATCAACGCGTTGGCTCGATCCACCCGTGCCTGCATTAAGCTGGGGCACGCCGCGACGGCCCGGTCGAGCGGTGTCAACGCACCCGCCGGCGCTCCATTTTCCGCAAGGAGGCTGTTGCCCAGCTTCCACTGGGTTGTACAGTTTGCGGGGTCATTGCGCAGCTCTGCCTGAAACTCCTTCTGCGCCGATTCCCATTTGCCTTCGAGCCAAAATGCATTGCCAAGGTGGTAATGCGTGCCTGGCTGATCCGGTGCGAGCCGGACTGCCTTGTCGTACTCCGCAAGTGCACCGTCATAGTTATGCATACTTTCGTCGATCTCGCCGGCAATCTCATGCGCCGTCACCGAGTTTGGATCGATGGCGTTGATTTGAGCCAGCGACTGCTCCGACAATGTCAGGTAAGTTTTCCCGAGCAGATACCAGGCCTGCTGGTCCTTGGGGTTGCGCGCCAGATAGCTGCGCAAACGCTGCGTTCCCCCCTCCTCGTCGCCCGTGCTGATGAGCAGGTGGGCCAGCGCGAACTCCACACGATCGTCAGCAGGGTTGGCGGCCAGTGCCGTTTCGAGCTCCGTTTTGGCCGCTTCATTGTGGCCCAATTTGGCGTCACACAGACCCAGCAGCGCCTGCGCCGTATGCATGTTCGGATCCAGCGCCAGCCCCGCCCGCAGCACCTCCGCGGCCTCCGCATAGGTACGGTTCTCGAAATACAAGCTGCCCAGGTTGTTATAAGCCGGGGCCAGGTGCGGCGCCAGCTTCAGCATGGCCTGGTATTTGGCAATGGATCCCCCGGTGTCTCCCCGGTGTTGTGCCGCCTTGGCCTCGGCATAGAGCTGTTGCACCCGCGGCGTCACCTCGCCGCTCCAGTCCTGGCCGCGGGCGATGCCGCCATGCAGACCTAAACCGACGAGGACCCATGCCACAACGGATCGCATGCGAAAGCGGGGAAGAAGGCACATAGCACACCATTATAAAAGCTGACCTAAAAAGAAGCTGCGGGCTGCCGTGGCAGCCCGCAGGATTAAAGAATGGAAGGATTAGGCGGTCAGAATTCCAAGCGGAACTGGGCCTGCCCCTGTCGCTGTCCAGAACCCGTGCCTGTCACTTGACCAAAAGCACCGTTGCTGATGTTCGTGTTGGGTCCGCTGAAGTACGTACGGTTGAGAAGATTAAAGTAGTCGATCTGCAGGATGCCCGTGAACCGTTCCCCGAAGAAGAACTTCTTCCGTGCGTTCGCGTTCTCGGTGTAAGCGTTTGGATACCTTAGCTCTCCGTAATCCCTCAGCGCGTCTCCAAGGACATACTGCGTCGGTGTCGCCGTAAAGGCAGCGGGGTTGAAGATCTGTGCAACGGTAGTCTTGCCTAAAAACAGGGCGCGTACCTGGGAGTACGAGCCCGTCTTCAAGGGAATCGCCTGATTCCGGTTCGGGCGATTGAAGCCATTTGGATAGGGAGATCCATTTTCACCCACGCCGATGGGCGTACCCGCTTCGTAGTCCGTGATAAACCCGACCTGCCAGCCACCCAGCACCTGCCCCGTTACCCCGTGGTTGTTGAAAAACCGCTTCTTCGGACCGATAGGCAATTCATAGGAGCCGCTGATCTTCAGCGTCTGCGGCTCATCCGCACCGGACACCACATACTCCGGCTTCTGGTTGTACTTGTTCAACGCTCCCGCCGCGAAGCTCGAGAAACCGCTGCCATTGTTGTCCAGCAGGTGCGACAGCGTATAGCCGACCAGAAACGACAGGCCATTGCTAAGCCGCTTGTCCAGTTCAACCTGCAGGCTTTGATAGTAGGTCGTCCCGGAGCCCTCGAAGTTGTTGAAGACATTGGAATATTGCGGAAATGGTACAAGAGCCTGCGCCACGGTGGCGCCTCCCCCGAAATCGTTCACGAAGTTCGTATAGGGCAGGTTTACCCCATCCAGCTGTGTTTGCCCCGGCGCGAAAACATCGGACAGCTTCGAGCCGAGGGAGAGGTACTGTGGATTCAATTGATTGGGGGCGTTGAGCTGGCTGGGTAGATGAATTACCCGGTTCCCCACCCACGAGGCCGTGAGGAAGGTCTTGAACGGGAGCTGGCGCTGCAGGTTGATGACCCATTGCTGGCTGTAGGGTGCGAAACCGTCATGGATCGGGTCGAAGGCCTCAATCTGCTCGCCGCCCCCGAGCCCGGGACTGAAGGGAGTGGGCTGCACAAGCGGCAACACCTGGGTATCCCAGCTGCCATAGGAGGAGACGTTGCTGCCGGTCCTGGCGCGGTTGAATAACCCTGTCAGCAGTTGGCCGTTATTGATGGCGACCTTGTTTGTACCGTATTCGTAAGCGCCTCCGTCAAGGAAGGCGAGTGAGAAGCCGCCCTGGATCACAGTTTTCTGATTCAACTCATACGCAAAGCCGAACCGCGGGCCGAAGTGGCCGAAATGGGTTTGAGCATGGTTGTAGCCGGCTGCTCCTGGGAACCCGTAGCCAAACTGGTTGGCCGCGCCTGCGATCGGCTGCCCGGTGAGACTGACCGCCGCTGGATCTGTTGCATTCGGGTTGAGGAAAACGATCTGGTTGTTGTTCTCCGTAAAGGGCACCTGGATATCCCACCGAAGACCGAGATTTACCGTCAGGTGTGGCGTGAGCTTGATGTCGTCCTGGATGTACGGCGACAGATCCACGTTCCGCAGCTTCTCCTCCTGATTGCCGGCCCTGTTCACGCTGTCCGGAAGGCCCAGCAGGTAGCTTGCAAAGGCGCTTCCGTAATTGCCGAAGTTCGGATCGCCCGGGTTCGGCACGGAGGTCGTCCGCTGGCTGAAGTTGAAAGCACCACTCGTATTGTTGAACGTATTGTCCTGATAAGTGCGGCGGAACTCGCCGCCGATATTGAAGGTGTGTCTGCCCTTCGTCCAAAGCCAATTGTTTACCAACGCAATCCCGAGCTTGCGATTCACAGACGCCACGGACCCTCCACCCCAGTTGGTGGGTGCGTTCGGCCCGTCAAACGCGATGGTGGGTAGCACTGTGCTCTGAGCTATCGCCGGGAAGTTAATCCCGGTCAATGCGTCGAACTGGTCGTTGATCTCTCCGACCCAGCCCAAGCCGGCCGTGACCGCGAGATGGCTGGTGAGCGCGTTGCTGTAATTCAGCAGGTAAACGCTGCCGAGGGTCGGCTCCGTTTCCAGACTGCTGAGCGGATTGGGCGCCACCACAAAGGGATTGTTGATGAAGGTCGCCGTGGTGTAACTGTTCCTCCACTCGGTGTAATGAAGGCTCTGCCGATCTGTGAGCTTCTGATCGATAGTGAACCCGAAGACATGCTGGATGTTGGGGATGGCGTTGGGGGCAGCCGCGATGTTGCTGTTCAGACCGCCTATGCCGGTGCCGGGGTGATCCGGGTTAGGAATGTCGGCGAGCAGCGAGGCCGAGTTCTTGCTGATTCGACCCGCCGGGATTATGTTTCCCGGGAAGGGCAGGCCGGTCTGGGGATCGTAGATGGGAATGAGTTTGCCGGTGCCGCTATCGACGAAGTCACTGAAGTTGCCGGTCTTTTCCAAAGCCGTCGGCACCGTGGAAATGGCCGTGTCTGCCTCGTTCTGCTTGAACCACTCCTGGCTGTACTGGAAGAAGGTACGGTCCTTGCCGTTGTACAGGTGTGGAATGCTGATGGGCCCATTTACGGTGAAACCGTAGTTGTTCTCGTGGTCCGTGGGCGGCCGGTTCGACCCGCCAAAGGCAGGACCATTAAAGAACCCGACTGAATCGAAGAGGTTGTTGCGGTTGATCTCGAAGAGATCCCCGTGGTACCGGTTTCCTCCGGATTTGGTCTGGTACGTCAACGCTCCCTGACCCAAACCGAACTGAGCTGCAAACGTGGACCGCTCCACACGCACCTCCTGGATCAGCTCATAGGGAGGATTGAAGTTGCCCGTGTTGCCTTCCGTCTCCGGTTGTGGCGCGGGGATGCCGTTGTACAGGATCTCCTGCTCAAAATCGACACCGCCGCTGGTGCGGTGGGAGAAGGTGTTGCCCGTCGTACCCGGTGCCAGGAACTGCAGCGAATCGATCTGCCGACCGCGTCCTGACACCTCCACCGGCAAGCTATCGATCACCGCCGGATCGATCGTCGATCCCAGCTGCGGTTGTGTCGTGTTCAACGAGATCTGGTCGGCACTCACCTCGACGGTTTCCGCTGTCGATCCTGTCTGCACATTGAAGTCGATCGTTCCGGTCGTACTGACCTCGACGAGAACGCCGCGCTTCAGCGACCTCGAGAACCCTTTGGCGTCCACCTCAATGCTGTAGCTGCCGGGAAGCAGACCCCGCACGGTATAGGTGCCGGCGCTGCCCGACACCACGTGCTGCGCCACGGAGGTCGCTTCGTTGGTGATTGTGATAGAAGCGCCTCCCACCACGGCGCCTGTGTTGTCCGTGATGGTCCCAGTCACACCGGCGTCTGCCTGACCCAAGGCTCTCGATCCATTCACCAAGAGCGCGACGAGAAGCGAGATGTTGAAAACCCATGTTGCTAGCTTGGAGCTGCTGACTTTGCTGCAGCTGGAGCGTTGTGTCATCGTGACCTCGAAATCATTGGTCTATTTGTTGCGTTATGGCGGCTTGTTGGGACAACTCAGGAAATGACGTGCGCCGCGATTTCTTGAACCGGTCGTGAAAACCGGGACAAGACTTCGTGATAGTTGAGCCAACATCGCGGTTCCGCTTTGGCGTGCTGCGCAGGCTTTCAACGCTATGCATGCCCAAACGGACCGACGGTATCGTTCCCATTTGTTGACCGGAAATTTTCAAGAAGGTTTTCTGGAAGTTAACCGGGCGGGGCCGTCATGTCAACAACAAATTGGAAATCACGGCATGATGACTCCCCGTCATCTTCCCAACGTAAGCGCGATGGCATTCAGCCAGGGAGTTGGCAGGGCCGTGCGAGGTGATCCGCATGGAACTCTTTATTACAGGTCATTTCCCACTCGCTCACGTTTCGGCCGAAGCCGAGATGCGGCCAAAGGCCTGCGGACGTGAACGACGCGGCGCCCTGAATGCTATTCTCCACTTCAAGAGGAGAGCGGGTGATTGCGTCCACCAAAGGTCTTCTATTCAGTGCAGTCTTGCTAACCTGCGGTCTTCCTTGGACGCACGCAGAAACATTGCAAACTGCCGGCAGCGAGGGCGGCGTGACGCTGACGGAAGCACGAGCCTCCGTGGATCATCAACAGTGGCAAGCCGCGGAAGCGCAACTGCGCCAGTACCTGGCGCAACATCACGATTCGCCTGACGCGATGTATGCACTGGCGCTCACGCTGTTTCACGAGAATCAGCCGAAGGATTCGCTGGCGATGTACACCCGAGCGGCCTCGATCAGGCGGCCCGGCGCGCAAGACTTCCACTACATCGCGTTGGATTACGTCTTATTGCATGGTTATACCGACGCAGACACGTGGATCACGCGTGCTGCGCGCGAGGATCCCGGCAACGGCGAGATTGCTTATGCGATGGGGCGCATCAAGTACACGGAAAATCGTTTTGCCGAAGCCGTGACCAGCTTTCAGCGAGCTTTGGAACTGATGCCGCGTTCCGTAAAGGTCGAGAACAACCTGGGGCTGACTTTCGAAGGGCTGAATGACGCGAACGAGGCCATCGAAGCCTATCGGCAGGCGATTGCCTGGCAGGCGGGCGATCCGCATCCGAGCGAGCAGCCGCTGTTAAATCTCGGCAACCTGCTGACGGACCGCAACCAGTTAGGCGAAGCGCTGCCGTTACTGCAGCGGGCTGAGACGCTGGCTCCTCGGAACGGCAAGGTCCACGCGGCGCTGGGCAAGCTGTACGCGCGGCAGATGAATTTGCCCCAGGCGCAGCAGGAGTTGGAGCAGGCCGTGAACACGGAGCCGAACGATGCGGGGTTGCACTTTCAACTGGGTCATGTGTATCGCAAACAGGGCTTGCAGGATAAGGCCAGACAGGAGCTGGCACGGGCCGCAGCGCTGGACGGAACGCATTCCAATGACAGTAGTGGCGTGAACTAGGTTCTCGTGCTCGGTGATGGGCTTGCTTCGGGGCTGAACACGCGGAACGCATCTCCAAGTCGTTTAAGCCTTGTTCAAGATCCGCGACCGATTCGTGCGCGTTTCAATCGTGGAACACCGTGGCATCACGCGCGGAGTTCTTGCTCAAGCGCATCGCGGAGCTCGAAAGGGTGGGAAAGCAGGTTGGAGGCAGCGATAGCGTCCTATCGCGCGCTTCCTCGATCCTTCAACCGCTTTGCTCATTGCGAACGACCAGGCTGTCAGCTTTACGAACTTCCGTTCGCGTAGATCGCTGGAAACTTTCGATGATTCGTTCCCGGTAAAGCAGTGTGTCTCTGTTCGGTTGCAGTTGATCACAGAGAGCGGTAAGGCCGAGTATCGCTGCTGCGAACGGCCATCGCCGGTGATATGCGCAATCTTCTGACGATCGCCAAACAGGAGCGGATAGAAGAGTGGCCAGAATCCCCATGGGTCTTCAACCGGCGAGGCGAACCCATCCTCGACTTCCGGGGAGCGTGGGAGCAGGCTGTAATTGCTGCCGGGGTACCCGATCTCACCTTCCAAGACCTTCGGCGCACGGCGGTGCGCAACAGGCGTTGGGCCGGGGTTCCTCAGGTGATCCGGATGAAGGTCTCCGGTCATAAGACCGACTCCATCGACTCCATGGAGCGCCGGTACAACATCGTGGACACCGATGACCTGGAGATTGCCAAGCGTTTCATGGAGGCGCGTTTGGCCGGTGTAACCGCCTCCTGATTGTGGTGGTGACAAAAAGAGTTATAGTCGCAGAAAATAAGCAACGACAAGTCAAAGAGCCGACCGCTTGGATCGGCCTTTAACTTGTCGTTTGATTAACTTCGGGAGTGTTTGGTGCGGAGGAGGGGACTTGAACCCCTATGCCTTGCGGCGCTAGCACCTCAAGCTAGTGCGTCTGCCAATTTCGCCACCTCCGCTCGGACCTGCGCATGCACAGGGGAACGGCCGAATCCGTTTTCACTATACCATCGCGGCCCGGTCCAGGTCGATTGCCATCGGGCCCGGGATTGAGGCGGTCGGTGAAGGGCTGCCTGGGCGCGGGCTAAGCCCTTCGCCTGCACCAAAGTTGGAGTCCGTGCTGAAGGTACCTTGCTGTTCCGTGGAAGAATAGGCGGCATGACCGCACGCGCTTTGATTTCCAGCCTGGTTCTGCTTTCTCCCTTAACGATTGGACAGCCATTGAAGGCTCAATCGACGGTTCCGGCGCAGGGTGCGGCGCCGGCAGGGTCGGTTACCAAAGTGAACGGCCTGCGGGCGCCTGCGGGCAAATGGGCGATTGTGCTGCATGGGGGCGCGGGAGTCATTGAGCGGAATTCGATGACCCCGGAACGCGACAAGGCCTATCGCGCGGGCCTCGATGAGGCGATTCATGCGGCAGCGCGCGTGCTGGCGGCCAACGGGCCGGCGGTGGATGCGGTTGAGGCGGCGTTGAAGGTGCTGGAGGACAATCCGCTGTTCAACGCGGGCAAGGGCGCGGTGTTTACGGCCGAGGGCAAGAACGAGCTCGACGCGGCGATCATGGATGGGGCCTCGCTGAACGCAGGGGCGGCGGCGGGGGTGACGCGGACGAAGAATCCGATCTCACTGGCGAAGGCCGTCATGCAGCGCAGCCCGCATGTGATGCTGATCGGTGCGGGAGCGGATGAGTTTGCAGCCAGTGTGGGTCTGGTGCAGGTCGATCCGTCGTACTTTTTTACGGAACCCCGATGGCAGGGGTTGGTGCGGCAATTAAAACGCGAAGGCCGGCCCATTCCGCCGCGGCCGGCGGGTGCGCCGCCCGAGCCGGCCACACCGGTGGCGGAACTCGAAACGCCGGACGCGCACAAGTGGGGTACCACGGGCATTGCCGTGCGGGACCGTGCCGGGCATCTGGCGGCGGGCACCACGACCGGCGGCACGCAGGCGAAACGCTTCGGGCGGGTGGGCGATTCGCCGATCATCGGGGCGGGAACCTATGCGTCTGATGCATCGTGCGCGGTCTCGGCCACCGGCACGGGGGAGTTCTTTATCCGGCTGACCGTTGCTCGGACCATTTGCGCGCTGGTCGAGTACAAGGGACTGCCCTTGCAGGCCGCGGTGGGGGAGGTAATCGGCAAGCAGCTGACAGCGCTGAAGGGCGATGGCGGGGTGATTGCCATGACGCCGGACGGGCAGCTCGCGTGGGGGTTCAATACGCCGGGCATGTTCCGCGCATCGCTGGTGGAAGGGCAAGCAGCGGCGCAGACGGGGATCTATAAAGATGAACCGTAGGACCCGAACCGTAGGACCGAACAGTAGGCATAGCTGTGTGTTGCCACAAGCAAAACGTAGATTCCTCCGGAGTGACAAAGCAAGAAAACGACGTTGTTTTACAGGTGTTCTAAGAGATCGGCGAACCGGGTGAGGCGGAGCAGGATTTGGCCGACTGCGGGGGACTGCAAAGGCTCCTCTTCGAGAACCCACGTGGCGGTGTGGGGAACGAAGGCTGCATGCAGGCCGGCGGCGAGGGCCGGGTTGATGTCGGAACGTGGGGAGTTGCCGATCATCCAGGTGGTTGCGGGTGGGCTGCGGTAACGGTGGAGGAGAGCGCGGTAAAGCGCCTCGTCCTTTTCCGGGGGAACCTCGACGGCGCTGAAGAGGGCACGCAGACCGGAGCGGTGCAGCTTATCGATCTGTTCCTCAGCGTCGCCCTTGGTCACGAGGATGAGCCGGTGACGCGTTGAGAGCGTTTTGAGGGTCGAACGCACCTCCGGTAGAAGCTGAACCTCTTGGGTGGCGATGTGTGTGGCAAAGGATTGCAGGCGGACGTGGACTGCCGGGGTAAGAGGCGCTGCCGTGAGTTCTTCGAAGCAGGCCGCGAGCGAACGCCGAAAGCTCTTCAAGCCGTAACCATGCGCGGCGATGGTTGTGCGTTCGCAGCGGTTCAGCACGTCGCGCACCTCGGCGGGGGTGTGAACGCGGTGGTCGAGAAAGGTGATGAAGTCGGCGATGGCTTGCTCGAAATGGAGGCTGTTTTCCCAGAGCGTATCGTCGGCGTCGCAAAACAGAGTTTGGGGATTCATGAAGTTCGACCGTTGCGATTTTGCTGTGCGGCTTCCGCAAGCGTAACCGCACGTTGGGGCTCCCGCAGTGATCTATTTGACGAATCTTTCGAGAGACGTCCTGTGGTAAATTCGATCTTGGCAAGCGCCGGGGAGAGATGGCCGAGTGGCTGAAGGCGCACGCTTGGAAAGCGTGTATACCGCAAGGTATCCAGGGTTCGAATCCCTGTCTCTCCGCCATTACCTTGAGTTTCCAAGCGACTCACAGATCGAACAAAGGTTGTGCTTGTTCTTATGCGTACATGGTGGGTCCTCGCTGGCTCGGGGCAGAATTCTTCTTTGCTAGCGAAGGTGACCGGACCTTTGCGCACCTTTCGTGTAGCTACCGTACTTCGATCAAAGCCGTGGTCTGCTCTCCGGTTTGAAAAGCGATCCATATGGCAGCTTGGGTTGTTGGGTGGCATCATCGCCGGCGCGCACGCGCAACAAACGATTCCACTGCCGAACGGCTTGCGCGCTCAGGAGAGCGGGCAGGTGATGGAAGTTACGGCGCTGCGGGATGATGTGCTGCGGGTGCGTGTATGGCCCACGGGCGCGGAACCGGAGGCGGCCTCCTGGGCGGTCTTGCCGGGATCACTACAGAGCAAAGCTGCAGCTATCCCGGAGACGATGGGCTTTCGCACCGAGAAGCTGCATGTACGCGTTGGCGCCGACCTGGTATTGACGGTGACCGATCTCGAAGGCCATGTGCTGCAGCAGGATGCTGCGCCCCTTGCGCGGCCGCTTACGCCGAAAGGGAAGGATTTCCGGCTGTATAAGCAGCGGAGCGCGGAGGACCACTTCTTCGGGTTGGGCGACAAGCCGGGGCCGCTGGATCGGTCGGGCGAGGCGTTCACGATGTGGAACTCCGACACCTTTGGCTGGCAGGAGTCGACGGATCCGATCTACAAGAGCATTCCCTTTTTCCTCGACATGCGGCAGGGAAGAACGCTCGGTGTGTTTTTCAACAACACCTTTCGCAGCTTCTTCGACTTCGGCCGGGAGCACGCGGATGAGTACAGCTTCGGCGCGGAAGATGGGCCGGTGGATTACTTCCTGTTGTATGGACCGGAGCCGAAGCAGGTGCTTTCCGCGTACGCCTGGCTGACGGGACCCACGCCCTTGCCGCCGCTTTGGTCGCTGGGCTTTCAGCAATCGCGCTACACATATTCGCCGGAAGCGCAGTTGCTGGATGTGGAAAAGCGTTTGCGCGCGGACCACATACCGTCCGACGTGCTTTGGCTGGATATCGATTTCCAAAAAAACAATATGCCATTTACAGTCGACCCGGAACGGTTCCCCGCATTTCCGCAACTGGTGAAGCACCTGGCGGAGGACAAGTTCCATCTGGTTGTTATCACCGATCTGCACATCGCAAAGCAGCCCGGGATTGGGTACGCGCCCTATGACTCAGGGGTGGCGAGCGACCGGTTTGTGAAGCTGCCGGATGGCTCGACCTATGTGGGAACAGTGTGGCCGGGGCCGGCGGTGTTTCCGGAGTTCACGCAGGCGCAAACGCGAGCCTGGTGGGGATCGCTGTTCAAGGACTTCGTGGCCGATGGCGTGGCGGGCTTCTGGAACGACATGAATGAGCCGGCGGTCTTCGGCGTTCCGACCAAAACGATGCCGAACAATGTGCAACACCGGATTGAAGAGCCGGGCTTCCGGACGCGCACGGCGACACATAGCGAGATTCACAATGTGTATGGCATGCTGAACTCCGAAGGCACGTACAACGGCATGCTGGCGCTGCGGCCCAACGAGCGGCCGTTTGTGATGACGCGGGCCAGCTTTGCCGGCGGGCAGCGCTATGCCGTGACCTGGACCGGTGATAACAGTGCGACCTGGAATCATCTGCGGATGACGATGCCGCAGCTAATGAACCTGGGATTGAGCGGCTTTTCGATGGCCGGCGCGGATGTCGGCGGCTTTGCAGGATCGCCTTCGCCGGAGCTGCTGACCAAGTGGTTGGAGATTTCAGCATTTCAGCCGATTGATCGCGATCACTCTGCCAAAGGCACGAGGATGCACGAGGTGTGGGTCGATGGCCCGGAACAGGAAGCCATTCGACGCCGGTTCATCGAGGAGCGCTACCGTTTGCTGCCCTATTTGTACACAGCCGCGGAGGAGACGTCGCATGACGGGGTGCCCGTGATGCGTCCGCTGTTTGTGGAGTTTCCGCACGCGACAGCGGATGGGCACCCGATCGATCTGGACGCGGGCGGCAGCGAGTTTTTGGTGGGTGCGGACCTGCTGGTGGCGCCCAATCCATCGCCGGAAGAGATCGCGCCGTATGAGGTACACCTGCCGTCGGGCACGTGGTACGACTACTGGACGGGTGAACGGTTTGAGCGCGCCAATACGGGGGGCGCGCGGGATTTGGAACAGCGCGATGCGCTCCACGCGAGCAAGCCGCTGATGATTGAACCGAAGCTGGAGACCTTGCCGGTATATGTGCGGGGTGGGAGCATCGTTCCGGTCGAGCCGCTGACGCAGAGCACGGAAGAAAAGCCCAATGGGCCTTTAACGCTGCGTGTCTATCCGGCAAGTGATGCGGCGACGCCGTGTGCGGGCGAGGTGTATGCAGACGACGGGCACAGCTTTGGCTATCGCCAGGGAGAGTTTGCACGCGTGCGGTTTACGTGTGCGGTGGCGAGCGATGGCTCGATGCGTGTGACGATTGCGCCGGGGGAAGGGCGGTTTACCCCGTGGTGGACGGCGTATCGATTAGAGGTGTTTGGATGGACACCAAAGACGAAGCTGGCTTCCGTGGGTTCGACGAAGCTGGCGCTCGAGGCGGCGGGCTCTGCTTGGACCGTGACGATGCCCGCGGTGGCGCGTGGGCAGGTTGTGGAATTGCGCTAGTTTTGTGACGAGTAAGAGAGTTGAACTCGCACTTTGCGGCGCGCGAAAAGAGAGCACCCATCCAACGCGATGAAGCTGCGATGAATGGGGCACCCGGGTTGATGGGTTAGTTCGACTGCGGTCTACTGCGCTTTGTAGGCGAGGGTGGTTTGTGCCTGGGCCGGCAGAGGTTTGTCGGCTGAGGCGAGCAGAACCGAGACTTGCCACATCTGTTGTTCGGTAAGCAGTTGGGCGTAGGCGGGCATACCGGCGAGGCGGATGCCGTTCTTCACCTTCCAGTAGGTTTCGCCGACGGGATCGTCACTGACGCCCACGACGCCGGCGCGATGCGAGTGCCAGAGCTGCGGGGCGGGCGGATACATGTGGGTCGCGTAGGGCGACGTATGGCCAGGCAGGCCGTGGCAGAAGGCACATTGCTGGGTGTAGATGGCCGCGCCGGCGACGAGGTTGTCGGGCGTGGGCTGCACCGGTGAGGACGCCGGCATTTCACGAGCGATGCGTGCGTCGAGCGGCACATGCACGATGGCTTTTTCGTAAGGAAACGCGGGGTCCGTCACCGCGACCGGCGGGGAGCCCACCTTTAAATACAACATGCCTGCGGCGGGAACCAGAGCGATTCCGCCAAGGAGGCAGGTCAATCCTAACCAGATTCTGGTCATTGCTTGCGGACTCCAGTGCCTCTTCGGGCTTCCATCTTATGTTAGCGAGAAAAAATCTCCTCCAGCTCGCAGCGGGATGACAGGCCCTTCATCTCCGTCTCGCGATTTGTTCTCGTTCCCTCGCGTTCTCCTAAGATACCTGTATGCGGGTGCTCGTGATCGAGGACGATGTAGCGATCGGTGACTTCATCGGCCGCAGCTTGCGGGAAGCAGGGTATGTCGTCGATCTGGCGCGTTCGGCGCGTGAGGCCGAACTCTTGATTGTGGAACAGGAACACGCGGCGATTGTGCTGGACCTGGGCTTGCCGGACCGCGATGGTTTTGATCTGATGACGACGCTGCGGCAGCAGGGAACGACGGCGCCGGTATTGATCCTTTCCGCACGACGATCGGTGGACGACCGGGTGCGCGGCCTGGAGCAGGGTGGCGACGATTACATGACGAAGCCGTTTGCAGTCGCGGAGTTGACGGCGCGATTGCGCAATCTTGTGAAGCGCAGCGCCAGCAGCGCACCGGTCACGACGCGGCTGCGGGCGATGGATCTTGAGATGGATCTGCTGCGTCGAGAGGCCTCGCGCGGTGCACGCAGTCTGCATTTAACGGCGCAGGAGTTTGCGCTGCTGGAGTATCTTTGCCGCAATGCCGGCCGAGTGGTGACGCGGTCGATGATTATGGATCATGTGTGGAAGGTGCGTATCGATCCGGACACCAATGTTGTCGATGTGCACATCTACCGGCTGCGCGCAAAGGTGGATAGCGAAGGGGAACCGCCGTTGATCAGAACGTTACGAGGGGTAGGGTATGTCCTCAAAGACCGTTGATCGGAGCTACGGCACCGCGGCCTGGCGCATTTCTTTATGGAGCGGCGTTGCGTTTGCGTTTGGCACGGCCATCGCCTTCTGGTTTCTGCAGAGCTTCCTAGCGAACGACATTCAGAATCGTGCTGATTCGTGGCTGACCGGGGAGCTGGGCGTGCTGGCGGATGTGGCGCAGCGCACCCCTTCCGATCAGCTGCACGATGCGGTTGTGGATGAAATCGCAGAGCTTGCGAGCCGTGAAGCGCCACGGGACGAGAGTTCTGCCGGACCGTTGAATCGTACGGTGTTTTTCTTACAAACCGCACCGGATGGCACGTTGAAGCTGCACACCGGGGCGGGTGCGGGGCAGGCGGATGCGTCGGCCGTGGAGCGGAGCCGCGTGACAATGGATAGCCCATCTTCGGTGACGGTGGAAGGGTTTCATGTGCCGTTTCGGGTGGCAGAGGCGCGCCTTGCCAACGGAGATCGGATCTATCTTGCCCTGTCGACGCACTATGAGCGTCACGTACTGCGGCGGCTACGCGTAAAGTTTGCGGGTCTGTGGTGCGGCATCATTGCGCTGGGTACGGCGATTGTGTTCGTCAGCACGCGGCGCATGTTGTATCGCGTGCAGGTGATTACAGAGACGGCTGAGTCGATCGGCCGGCAGAATCTGAGTAGCCGTGTTCCCGCACTGGGAAGAAGCGATGAGATCTCGCGATTGTCGCTGACGTTGAACAAGATGCTGGACCGCATCGAGTCTTCCGTACAGCAGCTGCACGCTATGTCGGATGCGTTGGCGCATGATCTACGCAGTCCGATCACGTCGGTGCGCGGCAAGCTGGAGCTGGCGTTGATGAGCCCGCAGGCCGAGGTAAAAGAAGAGGCACTTGTGCACTGCATCGAAGCCATCGATCGCCTGTCCTCCCTGGTGAATACATCGCTCGATGTTTCTGAAGCGAGTGCGGATGCGCTGCGCTTACGCAAGGAGACTGTCGATCTGGATGAGACGGTGCGTTCGATGGCGGAGCTGTATGAGCCTTCGCTTTCGCATGCGGGATTGCAGCTGGTGTTGCAGGGTGCGGGGCCGCTGTATGTCGAGGCGGATCGCGCGTTGTTGCAACGTGTCGTCGCCAATTTGTTTGACAACGAGTTGAAGCATCTGCGCTCCGGCGCAATCGTGACGATCACGCTACAGGAGCGGGCAGAGCGCGTGCTGCTGCGGTTAGAGGATGATGGAGCGGGCTTCCCCTTTGAGCTGTTGCCGCGTCTGTTCGAACGGTATAGCAAGGGTTCTCAGTCGGAAGGGTATGGGCTGGGACTGGCGTTCGTAGCGGCCGTGGTGCGCAGCCATGATGGCAGTGTAACGGCGGCGAACCGGCCGGAGGGTGGTGTTTGTTTGGCGTTGGAGTTCCCGTTGCAGCATGCGCCCGTGCTGGTTGGGGTCGGATAAGGCGGGTGTTGGCTTCGCTTCCTTTCGCGGGTTACCGGTCGTCTGCTAAAACAGGCACAAGCGATGCACGAGGAACGAGCAGGCCGTTGTAGAAGGATGAAGGGCGGGCTCCGCTTGCGCGTCAACGGTACCTCGCGCTTCTGGCGCCTCAGGCCGGTGCTGGGAGCAAAATGGATCCTTTGTTTCATGCTGCTTGCCCTGAGGTGCTTCGCGGTACAGGCGGCTAGGGCGGAGGGCGCTGTGCCGCTTAGCCATCAGGCCTGGTCAACGGAGGAGGGATTGCCGCAAGCCAGTGTTCACCAGATATTGCAATCGCGGGAGGGCTTCCTTTGGTTGGCAACGGAAGGTGGCGCGGCACGCTTCGATGGGCTTGGCTTCGAGGTGCTGCGACACGAAACCGACGCTGCGTTCATAAGCGACGATGTCACTGCTTTAGCGCAGGATCGTGCCGGGCACCTCTGGTTCGGTACCGCAGACGGATTGATCGAGCAGGTTGGGAAGCAGAGTGCACCCGGGTTGCACCGCTTCGCGGAGAGGAATGGCTTGCCCTCGGCGGGGATCGTGTCGCTCGCAGCGGCAGAGGATGGATCGCTGCTTGCGCTGACAACGGGCGGCGTGGTGCGCTTCGATGGTGCGCGCTTCGGTCCGTTGCCCAGGATGAACACGCCTGTTACCTCCTTGGTGCAGGCGGCGGACGGGTCTGTTTTCCTGCTGTGTGGACGCGCGGTATGGCGATACCGGCGAGGTTCGGTGACGCGCGTAGCGGCGCCCGAAGTGACGGAGCCGATACTGGACTTCGAGGCAAGCTCGCAAACAACGATGTGGATGCGAACGGCGCATGCCGTGACGTTGACAGGCGCTGGTACGCAGCGAACTTGGCGCGTCGGGCATGAGCTTCCGGGAAGTCATCTGGAGACGCTCCAGGTGGACCGGGAAGGGACGGCGTGGGTGGGCACCGATCGCGGGCTCTTCACGCTGACTGCGGAAGATGCGGGGCACTTGACAACTGTCGACGTGTTGCGCGCGGAAGCCGTGCTGTCCATTTTGGAAGACCGCGAAGGCAATGTGTGGGTGGGCACGGAAACGTCGGGTCTGCATGTGTTGCGGCCGCGCAGCTTTCGGAGTGAGACCGCAGCATTTCACAATGCGGTCTCGAGTGTCATCGAAGCGAGCGATGGAGCGATGTGGTTCGGTACGCGTGATGACGGGGTGCGGCGGATTGCGCACGACCGGGTGGACACGCCGGTGCCCGCGTCGGCACTCACAAGTCCGGTGGTGCTCTCAATGGCGCCCGGGCTTGCCGGGGACGTTTGGGTCGGCACGCCGGATGGTTTGAATCACATCCAGCATGGGGCTGTGCGCAAATACATTGCAGCGGACGGTCTGCCCGATGAGTTTGTACGTTCGGTGCTGGTGGACCGGCGTGGCACGGTATGGATCGGCACTCGGTATGGATTGGCAAAGATCGAGAACGGCAAAATTGTTGTCGCCACGCAGGCGAATGGCTTGGGCAGTGATGCCATCGGCTCGTTGCTCTTGCAGCGGGCGCCCACCGCAGCGGAGGATGCACTCTGGGTGGCGACCGCGGCGGGTTTGTCCCGGGTTCGTGATGGAAAGACTGCCACGTTTCCGGGGCAAGCTGCAGGTTCGGGGGAAGCTGCAGGAGCGAGCGCCATCGTTACAGCACTCGCGGAAGATGCTTCCGGGGCGATCTGGGTGGGCTTGCACGGCCAAGGCTTGAACCGGTTCGCAGACGGAAGATTTGCGCGCATCGCATCCTCCGAGCTGCCTTCGGAGATCAGCGCGCTGGCGGTGGACGAGGACAAACAGCTTTGGGTCTTGGCGAATCATCGCTTGTCGCGTGTGCCCGTAGCGGCGCTTGATGCCTGTGCGACGGGTCGTAAGCCGTGTGCGCTGAAGGCAAAGCAGTACGGTGTGCTGGATGGCATGCCGACGGATGAAATTCTGCCGCAGGGCTTTCCGTACCTTACCCAAACGACCCAGCATGAACTTTGGGTTGCGACGCGAAAGGGCATCGCCGTCGCGGAGCCGGCGCATTTGGCACGGAATGCAGTGCCGCCGCCGGTTGCTCTTGAACGGTTCGCAATCGATGATGTCGCGCAACCATTAACGGCAACGATACAGGCTGCGGCAAAGCATCAGCGGTACACGTTCGACTATGTGGGCTTGAGCTATACGATGCCGTCCCGGACGCGGTATCGGTACATGCTGGAGGGCCTGGACCGTGGATGGATCGACGCGGGAAGCCGGCGCACGGCCTACTACACAAGCCTGCCTGCCGGCGCCTATAGATTTCGTGTGCTGGCCGCGAACAATGACGGCGTTTGGAACGAAGGGGGCGCGGAGGTCTCTTTCGCGGTGCTCCCGCCGTTCTATCAAACGCTATGGTTTTACGCACTGCTGGTGCTTACCTTAGCAGCCGGCGTGCTGCTCCTGTTGCGTTTGCGGGTACAACGGATCGAACGCCGCTTTGCGCTGGTGCTGGGGGAGCGCAACCGTGTGGCACGGGAGATCCACGATACGCTGGCGCAGGACTTGGTGAGTGTGTCGTTGCAGCTGCAACTGGTGTCGCAGTTGGTGAAGACCGATCATCTACCGCAGGCGACGCTGCAGTTGGAAGAGACGCGTTCGCTGGTGAAAAAGGGTCTGGAGTCGGCTCGGCAAAGTATATGGAACTTGCGTGCCAACACGGCCGGGGACGATTTGCCGGCCCGTCTGCAGGCGGCGGTGAAGCGTTACGCACAAAGGCACACGGCACCGGAGTTGAAGATCGGTGGAGCATTTCGCAAGCTGCCGGTGAACCTGGAAGATGAGGTGATGCGCATTGCGGAGGAAAGCCTTTCCAACATCGACCGGCATGCGGCCGCGGAGCGGGTGACGGTGGAGCTGCGATACGATCGCGATACGCTGTTGCTGGCCGTGCGTGATGACGGCCGCGGTTTTGCGCATGACGACGCAAGGGAGCTCGAGGGGCACTATGGCCTTCGCGGCATGCGGGAAAGAGCGGCGATCTTGCACGCGGAGATGACAATCATCAGCAAGCAGGGCGAGGGGACATGTGTGCGGCTCATCGTTCCGCTGGGGGCGGGGGAAGGCGCAGCGAAGAAAGGCGCGGGGACATGGTGAACAAAATTCGCGTGATGATTGTGGAAGACCATCACCTGGTGCGGCAGGGGTTGGCAGCTTTGCTGGCGAGCGCTCCCGATCTTGAGGTAGTCGGCACAGCGAGCGACGGTGTGGAGGCGCTGACGTTATTTGCGGCATGCGTGCCAGATGTGACGTTGATGGATTTGCAAATGCCCAAGATGGGTGGTGTGGAAACGATTATGCGCCTGCGTGGTTTGCAGCCGGGAGCTCGCTTTGTGGTGTTGACCACCTTTGACGGCGATGAGGACATCTTCCGCGCGATGCAGGCAGGGGCCAAGGCGTATCTGCTGAAGGGCATGGAGGCGCAGGAACTGTTTGAGACGATTCGCTCGGTGCATGCGGGCCGGGGGTGCATTCCTTCGTCGATTGCGGAGAAGCTGGCGCAGCGGGTGAGCCGGGAAGAACTGACGGCCAGGGAAATCGGGGTGCTGGAACGGATTGTGGCCGGCCGGGCGAACAAGGAGATTGCAGTGGATCTGCATATCTCGGAAGCGACGGTGAAGTCGCACGTGAATAGCCTGCTCGGCAAACTTGGTGTCAACGATCGTACGCATGCCGCCGTGATGGCGTTGCAACGCGGGATTGTGCATCTGCCCTGAGGCTGACCATGAGACCAAATGTCGGACTGTTGCACAGGATGGTGAGACGAATTGTTTGCCTGCTGCTTGGGCTCTGCCTGGGCGCATACATCCAATCGCTTGCGTGTGGATCGCTTGCGTGGGCGCAGTCGAAGATGGCATGGCGACCGGCGACGACTCGTGAGCTGGAGGAGGCGCTGCCGGCGCGGGCGCCTGTCGGCAGGGAGCGGATTGAGACGGAGATGCGGACCGCTTCCGGCATTGTGGACCAGAAGGGACACCTCATCGCGGCGGTGGTGCTCATCACGGCCGGCTATGCGGCGGATGGCAAGTATTCCCATTTCTTTCTTGCACAATCGCCGATCACGGTGGGGAGCCGCTTGCAGCTGCCAAGCGGAGCGTATGTGATCGGTTGGAAACGCGAAGAAAATGGGCTGATGGTGCACTTCTTTGAGGCTGCATCGGGCGTTGAGCGAGGCGCTGTTCTTGCGCGGGCGATTGGA
This sequence comes from uncultured Acidobacteriaceae bacterium, assembly GCA_964242495.1. GTDB lineage: Bacteria > Acidobacteriota > Terriglobia > Terriglobales > Acidobacteriaceae > Granulicella. The sequence goes on along the minus strand of CAXSZS010000003.1, from coordinate 207,066 downwards.
CAGCCTGTACGGGTGGAAAGCTTTCGCATCTGGCCGCCGGGGGAACGGTCGATGATTCAGATTGGGCGCTTTATGCTGCCCTACAGCCTTGAATAAGGGTTCGAGGATGAGAGACGTGGTGCTGCGCGTGGGTCTCCGACATCGAATGCGCAAGCAGGCGTTTCGGTAGAGTTCTGCAAGAGGATAGCTTCGTGGAAATCGGCATCGACAGCTTCATCGCATCCAATCTGGCATCAAGCCCGGACGGTCGTTCAGATAGCGCCGGCACGGGCGCAAACACCATGCGCGAGTTTTTGGATCGCATTGCGTTCGCCGATGAGGTAGGACTCGATGTGTTCGGTGTCGGGGAACATCATCGGCGTGATTTCCTTGACTCCGCGCCGGCGGTTGTGTTGGCTGCGGCGGCAACGCGTACGCGGCGGATCCGATTGACGAGCGCGGTCACGGTGTTGAGCGCCATTGATCCGGTACGGGCGTTTCAGAACTTTGCAACCCTGGACCTGATTAGCAATGGGCGTGCGGAGATGGTGGTGGGCCGGGGGTCGTTCACGGAGGCGTTTCCGCTGTTTGGGCTCAACCTGAAGGACTACGATTCCCTGTTTGCGGAAAACCTCGATCTGCTGCTGCAGCTGCGGGAGACGCCGGATCTGCACTGGTCGGGCAAGCACAGGGCGGCGCTGCACGGAGAGGGCGTGTACCCACGTCCGATGCAGGCAAAGCTGCCGATATGGCTTGGGGTGGGCGGAACGCCGCAGTCGTTCGCAAGAGCCGGCACGCTTGGGTTGCCGTTGATGATTGCGATCATCGGCGGGGAGACACATCGTTTTCGGCCGTACGTTGATCTGTACTGGGAGGCGGCGCGCCGGGCGGGGCACGATCTGAGTCAGATGAAAGTTGGCTTGCACTGCTTTGGGTATGTGGCCAAGACGACGCAAGCGGCGGCGAATGCGTTCTATCCCGGCTATGCGCGTTCGATTCGCAAGATCGGCATGGAACGCGGCTGGGCGCCGCCTTCACGCGCGCAATTCGATGCACAGATGGGGCCGCTGGGAGCGTACCTGATCGGCAGCCCGCAAGAGGTGATTGAGAAGCTCGCACGGCATAGCGAAGCGCTCGGCGGCGTGGCACGCGTGACGTTTCAGATGGATATGGCGGAGTTATCGCACCGGGAGCTGATGGAGTCCGTCGAGCTACTGGGGCGCGAGGTGGCGGTCGCCGTGCGGGATGGTGTCGCAGCGTAAGATCGACGGCACGGTTGATGAACTGATTGGATGAGGAACTGACCTCACTTTGCGATGGGCAGGCTGAAGGTAAAAACGGAGCCGTGATCGGGTTGGCTGGTGACGGTGAGCGTACCCCGATGCGATTCGATGATCGCGCGGCTGATGGCGAGTCCCATGCCGATACCGGGAACGCTGCCTGACTGGGAGCGGGAACGGTATAGACGATCGAAGATGAGGCTTTGTTCGGAAGGGTCGATGCCGATGCCGCGGTCGGCGACGCTGGTCAGCACCTGCCCATCCTTTTGTTCGGCTGAGATAAAGATCGGCGAGGTCGGTTTCGAGTACTTCGCCGCGTTTTCAAGCAGATTGCAAAGCACTTTGCCAATCATTTCAGGGTCGGCGGAAACCTTGGGGAGCTCCGGTAGATTGATCGTGACCGGGTGTGTGCCGGCGATCGTTGCACAGCTTTCCTGAGCACATTGCACAAGGTCGGGCACGGCGGTTGGGACGAAGCTCATGTGGATCTCTTGTGCTTCAAGCTGCGCCATCTCCACGGCTTGTTCGACGAGGCGGTTCAGCCGGTCGGCTTCCTCGTCGACGACGGTGAGCAGTCCACGGCGATCCTCCAGACTGATGTCTTCGGTAGACAGAAGCGCACTGGCGGCAGCTTTAATGGAGGTGAGAGGCGTACGCAGCCCGTGGGTGATCGAATCCAGGATGAGGGTGCGCAGACGCTCGCTCTCTTTGTTCGCTTCGCCGATGGCCACGTCTTCCAACGCCTGCGCACGGTCAAGCGCAATCGAGACAAGGCCGCCGATGGCCTGGAAGGTTTCAGTGGACAGGCGAAGCCCCGTGAGCACGAGCATGCCGCGTGGACGCACGCCCACGTGGAGAGGAATCCGGGTCTCGCCATCGGCAGTGGTCTCCGTCTCCGGGAGGCCGAGGGCCAGCTGACGAAGGTGGGGCAGCTCGATACGAGAACGTGTGTGGACCCCTGCCTGGTACAGATGATTGCCGGCCAGCAGATACAGAACCACCGACTGGGCGCGAGATACGCGATGGATCATCTCCGGCACGGCATGCACAAGTTCGGCGACGTTTTCCGTTTGCAAGAGTTCACGGCTGAGCTGAAAGAGCAGTTCAACCTCACGCTGACGCCCGCGTGCCTGTTCTGCTTCGTCGCGGGCCTGCTTGGCGAGCCGACTGCCGATGACGCTTGTCGCCAAAAAGGCGAAGAGCGCAAGCCAGTTCTGCGGGTCCGCGATCACAAAGGTGCCGACCGGCGGCAGGAAATAGAAGTTGTAGCAGGCGGTGGCCACGAGCGAGACGACGACAGCGTAGCGGAGGCTCCAACGAGCGGCGAGGAGCAGGATGTAAAGAAGCAGCGTCAAGGCGACGGTGGTCGAGTTCACACGGAGCCATACGTGGTAGGCGAATACAATCGCAGCTAGCGCGCTAAATGCAAAAAGCCACTTGGTAGCAGCAAGGAGGCGGCGCGAGTTCATATGGAGTATCTTACGGTGTGACCCACGCAAAAGAGCAGGTACGGAAATCAGCGGAAGACTGGCTGCTGGGCAGCGATGCGGAAAAAGAACGCGGCCGCTTTAAGTTGTTCCTGGGGTATGCACCGGGCGTCGGCAAAACCTTCAGCATGTTGAGTGAAGGGCTGCGCCGACGAAGCCGGGGCGAAGATGTGGTCATCGGCATTGTGGAGACGCATGGACGGCGCGGCACCGCGGAGTTGGCGGCAAAGCTGGAGCAGGTGGATCGCCGTGACGTGGAATACAAGGGCACACTGTTTTCCGAAATGGACGTGGATGCTGTTTTGGCCCGTTCTCCGCAGATTGCGCTGATCGACGAGTTGGCACACACGAACATTGAGGGCAGCCGGTTTCCGAAACGGTATGAGGATGTGCTGCTGCTGCTCGATAACAAGATCGATGTGCTCAGCACGATCAACATTCAGCATGTGGAGAGTTTGTCGTCGCGTGTGCAGGCATTGACCGGTGTAAGCGTGCGCGAACAGGTGCCGGATTGGGTGCTTGATCGTGCAGACGAGATTGTTATCAGCGATCTTACGCCGGAGGCGCTGGTGACGCGCATGCGCCGTGGCGACGTGTATCCTCCCGAGCGGATTGAGCGTTCCCTGTCGAATTTCTTCCGGCGTGGGAATTTGATTGCGCTGCGGGAGATGGCCTTGCGGCGCGTGACGCGTGCCGTGGATCGCACACTGGATGATTATGTGAAGCGCAAGCGGCTGGGTTCCGAATGGACCGTGGCAGAGAAGGTTGCCGTTTGTATCAGCTCAAACACCCAGGCGCGCGACCTGATTGCCCGCGGTGCGCGGCTCGCCGAGGCGTTGAGTGCGGAGCTCTTCGTGCTGCATGTGGCCAGCAATTGCGATGCCGACGCGGAACGAAGGCGCGCGCTGGAAGCGAGTCTGCAACTAGCGGTGAACCTCGGTGCGCAGATTGTCTCCCTCACAGGTAAAGATACGGCGCGTGCCACGGCTTCGTACATCCGGGAGCACCGCATTACTCAGGCGATTGTGGGCCGCTCAGCAACGCATGGGATGCGCTCCTATCTGTACTACTATGCGCTGCAGAAATTCATGGCCGAAGCGCCGCATGTGGATCTGCACATCGTGACCCAGGAGCTGTCGTAAGGGGCGGTATCTTGCAGACGGTGTACGACCAAAGAATCTGCAGTATGTTTTAACGGACACTCTGCAGAGCGCTTCGTCTTCATATGTTCCTGATTCGCACGGCGTCATACTTGCCATGGCTCCGTGGGGCCAAAAGGTGCATGGTGGACGAAGGCTCAATTTCTACCCGTAAGGTGTTGTACGCGGCGATGCTGGCCAATGTCGCCATCGTGATCGCAAAGATGATCGCGGCCGCCGTCACGGGCAGCTCCGCCATGCTTTCTGAGGGTATCCACTCCCTGGTGGACTCAGGCAATGGTGGACTGTTGTTGCTGGGTCTGCACCTGAGCCGTCGGCCGGCGGACGAACTGCATCCTTTTGGCTATGGCAGGGAACTGTACTTCTGGACGATGGTCGTTGCCCTTGCAGTCTTCGCGCTCGGTGGAGGCGTTTCGATCTATGAAGGAGTAACCCATCTTCTGCGACCGCAAACCTTGGAGCACCTGAAAGCGACGTATCTCGTGCTGGGCTGTTCCGCGATCTTTGAAGGATCTTCTCTCATGCTCGCACTGCGCGAGTTCCGCAAGATCAACCCGGGTCTGTCCTTGATGAAGGCCCTGCGCGGCAGCAAAGACCCCGCTTCCTTCACCGTGTTGTTTGAAGATTCTGCGGCGGTTCTGGGAATAGCCATTGCGGTCGCGGCGACGTTCATTGGACAACGCTACCATCTGCGCTGGCTGGATGGCCTTGCTTCCATTTTGATCGGTGTGTTGTTGATGTGCGTCGCGATCTTGCTCGGGGGAAAGACCAAGACGCTGCTCATCGGGGAAGGACTCGACCGCAGGACACTGCATGCGATCTGCGAGATGGCCGCCGGTGTGCCGGGAGTCGAGCGCTCCGGATATCCGTTCACAACGTTTTTCGGTCCGCATGATGCCCTGCTGGCGATGACGGTGCAATTCCGTCGAGGGGTCAGCAGCCGGCAGGTGGAACTCAGCGTCGACCAGATCGAGGATCGGGTACGCGCTCAGTATCCGGAGATCAAACACATCTTCCTTGAAGTGGATACAGTCCGTGAACACAACCCGCAAGACACGGAGAACGGTTCCATTTCGCCGCAGAAAGAAATTGAGCTTTCTTCTCTGCTGACCGGTATAGACGAGGCAAGTCTTCTCAACCCTCGAGCTTAAATCGGGTCTCCGCGAGTCGGTAGAGCGGCCGCCAAACCAGGCGATTGATGGTGATGACCATGAGCGCCATCACAACTGTGGAAAGTAGCAACAATTGGAATTGCCCATGGTCTGTGGCTGCACTAATCTGGGCGCCCAGACCGACCGTCTGCATGGTCTGACCCTTTAAGTGGAAATATTCGGCGACGATGCTTGCATTCCACGCACCACCCGATGCGGTCACCATGCCCGTGATGAGAAAGGGAAAGATGCCGGGCAGGATCACCGTGCGCCAGCGCTGCAGCGAGGTGAAGTGAAACAGTCGTGAAACTTCACGCAGATCGTATGGAATGGCCATGGCCCCGGCGATGACGTTAAAGAGGATGTACCACTGTGTTCCTAGCAGCATCAGCAGGACGGAGGCGATCCCCATGCCTCCTCCAAAGCGAATCAGGCCCAGCAACAGGATGGGGAACAGCGCTGTGGCCGGGACCGACGCGGCAATCTGGGCCAGGGGCTGGGCGAAGCGGGCAAGCCGCGGGCTGAAGCCGATGGCGACACCTGCGGGTATGGTCCAAGCAGCGGCAATCAGCAGGGCGATGTTGACGCGCAAAAACGTAGCAGCGGCTCCGCGCAGCACGGCGCTCACCTGCGGGGTGTGCACCTCTCGCAGCAGAGCGAATGCTCCAAAGGCAAGGTACGTCACACCGGCAATGACAAGCGCCAACAATACCCAGCGCCACCAAGCGATGCGCTGACCGAGGCCGGGCCTTTCAGCACGTTTTTCGCTCCCCGGACGTCGGCCCAGTCGACGGTAGATCGTCTCCGATAAAGGGACGACGGTATGGCAACGAACGGACTCGAGCGCATTGGAATGGGTAAGCAGGTGAAGCAGCGGCGAGCGCGCGCGGGTGGAACTTTCTACCTGTTCAAACTTGAATTTTTCGCTCCAGGCAATTGCTGGGCGCCAGACGATTTGATCGATTGCCACAATGAGCGCAATCATGACCGCAAGCCCCATGACAATGGCCCAGGTGTTTCCGGCGCTCGCAGCGGTTTGCAGATAACTGCCAAGTCCCGGGAGGCGAAAGTCTCGCGTCCCCAGCACAAACATCTCGCATGCCATCAGGAAGAACCAGCCGCCGGCTACGGATACCATGGAGTTCCAAACCAGTCCGATGGCTCCGTAGGGCAGTTCCAATTGCCATAACCGCTGCCAGCGGGAGAAGCCGTAGATGGTGGCGGCTTCATCGAGTTCGCGCGGAATGCTTTTCAGGGAGGAATAGAAGCTGAACGCCATATTCCAAACCTCGCCCGTAAAAATAAGCAGAATAGCGCCCAGTTCCACGCCGATCTGCCGCGTGGGAAAGAGTGCCACCATCGCCAGCATGACGCCTGGTAGAAAGCTAAGCACGGGGATTGATTGGCAGATGTCCAATCCTGCGAGAAGAAGCGGTTCGAACCGCCGGCTATGGGCGGCAAGGTAGCCATAGCCGACAGCGAAGCAAAGGCTCAGCACATACGCGAGGCCGACGCGTACAAGAGAGTAGAACGCATACAAGGGCAGGGCTTGGGGACGAAGCGAGATCGCGATCTCCGGCTGAGCCTGCCCGGACCAGAAGTGCGCGATGCGAACGATGGCATAAAAGCAAGCGAGTCCGATCGCTGCCACGCACACATCCATCATCACGGGCCAGGTGCGCGTTAATGCCTGGGTGCGGCCCATGGTTTCGCGGCTGCGAGCGAAGCTAAAACCGCCTGGAAGATGCATCATGCGTTCGCCTCAACTGCCCGCTCCGGTTGCACGAATCGGCGTCGCGTCGCGTCGAAGTCAAATAACTGCGCGTACCGGCCCCAGGTCACCGCCGTAGCCAGTTGACGCAGGGTTTCTTCTTCGCTGAACTGCTCATCGAGCATGTCGTGAAAGAAATCTTCAGGTACGCTGTGGTCGTTCTTCGCAGCCAACGCGCTCAGGATCTGCCGGATCAGCAGAATGTGCTTTGTGGCCGCCTCCTTGAAAATCTCCCGCTGGTGCAAGCCCTCTGCGTTCGCATACGCGGCACCCTGAGCGGTGATGGCGGCGGCGCCTTCTTCCAGGGTGAGAAACCCTAGGAGCTGCCCCGCATCCACAATGGGTAGAAGGTGATCGATCTCCAAAGAAAGCTCCTCGGCGAGGCGATACACCTCGTATCGTCCACCGTGGTCTTCAAGCATCTCCAGAAGGCCCGCAACGCCCCCAGGGCGCGCATGCGGCAGCATCTGGTAGGGAACGGGTGCCGGAGGCGCACTCGGCTGCGTGGCATCGGTCGTTTGCGGAAGGACAGGCGGCTGCGCATCAGGCTGCGTCAGTACCTTATAGATGTAGTCGACCAGCTGGTGAAAGGCTGGACCCTTGCGGTCCCGTGGATGGCTGAGAGCCACGTTGAAATCTGTGCGGATCCTGCCGGGATTGCGCCCCAAAACGATGATGCGGTCCGCCAGCATCACCGCTTCCTCGATGTTATGCGTGACCAAAAAAATGGCCTGGGTGGGGATGGTCTTCTTCTGCCACAGCGACAGGAGCTCCCCGCGCAGGTTTTCCGCCGTGAGCACATCGAGGGCTGAAAAGGGCTCATCCATGAACAGGACTTCGGGTTCCACGACCAGCGCCCGCGCGAAGCCGACACGTTGCCGCATGCCGCCCGAAAGCTCCTTCGGATACGCGCCCTGAAAACCCTCCAAACCCACGGTCTTCAACATGGCAAGCGTCCGGCGTTTGCGCTCCTCAGCTTCCAACCCTTGCGCTTTCAGCGGCGCATCCACATTTTCTCGAACAGTTAGCCAAGGAAATAGCGCAAAACTCTGGAAGACGATGGACACATTCACGTCTGCCTGCGCCATGGGCTGGTTGTGCCAATACACCTGCCCTGCCGAAGGCACCGACAGCCCGGTGAGCATACGCAGCAGGGTGGATTTGCCTGAACCCGAGGGACCGAGCAGGGCCACAATCTGGCCCTTTTCGATGGACAGATCCGTCGGGGCAATGACCTGAATGCGATTCTCGCTTGGCTGGGCATAGAACTTCTGCACTCCCTCCGCGCGGATGATCGAATCTTGCATATCGTTACTCACCCGTCTTTGTTTCTTCAAGGCAAGGCCCACGCCCGACCGTGTCGTGGCGCTCGACCGGGGCCTCAGAGGAAGCAAGAAGCGCTTGCTCATCGGCATCGACGCCGGAAGAAAGATCTTTCACCAAAAATGGTTCTTCTTCCGGGTGCACAGCGTCGCGAAAAACATACCCCAGGTAATTCACCGTTCTGAGATAAGCCGGTTTGGCCGGGTCATCCTCAAACTTCCGACGGAGCTGCAGGATATAGGTGCGCAGATACTCGCGTTCATCCCCATACTCCGCACCCCAGACGGTGCTCAGGAGCTTCGAGTGCAGGATCGGGTGCCCGGCGTGCTTCATCAGGTACGCGAGGAGATCGAATTCCGTCGGAGTCAGGTGGATCTCCCGGCCGTGTTTTCTAAAGGAGCGACGGCCTAGATCTAATTCGAAAGGCCCAATCTGAATCACACGTTCCGGTTCCGGAACGCGGTTTCGGCTGCGTCGTACTGCGGCCCGTATTCTTGCGGTGAGCTCGCGGATTTGGAAGGGCTTGGTGACATAGTCATCCGCACCTGCTTCAAATGCCTGCACCTTATCGTCCTCGCTGTCCCGTACGGTGACCACGATGAGGGAGCGCATAGGAAACTCATACCGTATCCGCCGGCATGCCTCCATGCCGCCGATGCCCGGCATGTTGAGATCCATCAGGACGACATCGAAGGCTCGCTGGCGACAGGTAATTAACGCCTCTTCTCCCGTTGAGGCCTCCGCGACCTCGAAATGCAGCTCCGTGAGAATGGCTTTCAAGCTGCGCCGAATCGATAGATCGTCTTCCACCAGAAGAACGGCTCCTTGCGTGCTATCCATGCTTGCCTCCTCGTCTTCTCGGGATGCCCAGATGAAATGTTGCCGTTTCGTCCCTACATTCCACCCAGGCGCGTCCGCCATGGGCTTCGGCGATCTTCTGCACGACTGATAGGCCCAGTCCCGTGCCGGCCGGACCATATTCGCTTCGTGTGCCCCGGTAAAACCGCTCGAAGATTTTTGTCGTTTCATCCGGGCGGATAGAAAAGCCAACCCTTCCGACGTTCGAGACAGCGACCACCGTTTCCCATCTACCCTGCTCGACCGTAACGTCGATCACGGTCCGGGGAGCAGAGTACTTTGCTGCATTGTCTACAAGCTGCTGCAAGGCAAGCTCGAAAAGCGGCGCATCCACATCATCACCATCCAACCCCAACGGGATATGAAGGGTAATGCGTTGTTGCACCTCTTCATCCCGCTCTCGAACTACATTGTCGATCAAGTCGGTGAGTGACACCGTCGTTCTATGCAAACGAATTTGCTTTGCATCGAGGGCCGCTGTTTGCAGCAGCTGCGTGGTCAATTGGGCCAGCATGGTCGCTCGGTCGTCGATGATCGAAACGAGTTCGGTTTGCATGGCGGTGAGCTGCCCTACTGCGAGTAGCCCGGAACTCGCTGTTTGAATGGCTGTCAAAGGCGTTTTGAAACTATGGGCCAAGCCGTCGAGAACGGCTGTCCTGAGCTGTTCGGCATCGCGGGCGATCTCGGCACGACTCTCCTGACGGTTCGCCCGCGAACGTTCAAACGCCAGCGCGGCAAGCGAAGCAATCGCATCGGCGATGAATGGATCCGGCTCCCATCCTTCCAATGCCATGCCGCCGATGACCGTTACCCCAAGGCGGAGCGTTCGCGACGAGCGGCGGTTCGGGATGTCATCGAGGTTGCGCTCTTCCGTGCACGCCTCGTACGCGGCCTGAACGAGCCCGCTCAAAGGCGACCGGGGATCGGTTGAACCACCTTCCATCTTCATCCAGAACGCCACACCCTCGACCCCGGCCAGCTCCCGAATAAGCGGAGAGAGTTGATCGGCGATGGGCCTCTGTTCCTGCACGTAGAGAAGGGCACGGCTCAGTTCATAGAGACTCATAGCCCGTCGCTGTTGCTGATCCACGCGCGCTGCATGCGATCGCACCTTGGAGGACAGCTTGCTTACAAAGAGTGCACTGATTTCAAAGGTGATGAGCGAAATCCAGTTCTGCGGATCCGACACCGTAAAGGTAAAAAGCGGCTGAGTAAACAGGTAATCAAGACAAAGAACTGCCACGAGGGAGGTGATGGAAGCCTGCAGCAGTCCTCGGCGGAGCGCTACCAACAACACCACCACCAGCTCCAGAGGTTCGGCTGCAGAGAGGGGCAGGTGCAGCAAAAACCCCAGGGCCGCTACAACGACCACGGCAAGAACTGCTATGCCGAGGATCGCGATGTTTTCCGGGAGCGTGACAGGATTTGTACGCCCGAAGCCCGCGACTGTGCCTTGGAAACCCCGTACTTGCGCCGCGTCTCCCACTGCACCCTTCTCCGGCGTACGCCTTCGGTTCGAGGAAAGCCGGCAAATGCGAAGGAATCGACACTTGTTACCTCCCGAACGGTTTCCGGACTGTTCCCAATCCTATATGCATTTGCCTAAAGGGATCGTAAAGATCCGTCGGCTCCCGATCGGCGGTCTCATGCCTTCTTTATGGATTTCGACCTTTACTGGCGTAGCGAAGTTCGCTTCGTATCAGAAAGGTTTGTCATGTCTCCGCAGAAAGATCGTCACTTCATCGCCTCCACCTCTCAAAAGCTTTCCGCCGCCATCGTGCAAGGCGGATTGTATGTCGGCAAGCTGCCTGCCGTTGCAGCGTTAGGTGCGGTCTGCTGCCTGTCTTCTGCAGCATGGGCGCAGTCTACCCTTGGCAGCGTGCGGGGCACGGTTGCTGACACGACAGGCGCAGCTGTTCCGGGGACGACCATCACTCTGCACAGCACGGAGGAGAACACGGACCGTACCGTCACGACCGACAGCGACGGCAGTTTCCTGTTTTCCAATATCAAGCCCGGACACTTTACGCTGCACGCCGTCCAGGCCGGCTTTTCTCCTACAGATTTGAATGGGATCGCCCTGGATGCCCGCCAGGACCTTCGCCTGCCGGTGGTGCTGAGCGTCGCTGCCCAGACCACGACGGTGGAGGTGAGCGGAGCCGCCGATGTGATCAATACGGAAAGCGCGGTGATCAGTGATTCGGTGAGCAATGCCCAGATCACGCAGCTGCCGCTGAACAACCGTGCCACGACTACCAGCCCATTGGGTGCCCTTTTGTTGTCGCCGAACGTGCAGCAGGATAGCCAGGGCAACATCGCCCTTGATGGCGCAAGCTCGTCGCAGGTGAATTTTTCCGTGGATGGGATCTCGACAACGAACGTCCGCTCTAATGGGCCCCTGCAGGATGCGTACCCCTCCCAGGAAGGGATCGCGGCCGTGAAGGTAACCGCCTTCAACAACAGCGCGGAGTTTTCGCAGGTCGGCGACGTCACCTTCACCACCAAGAGCGGTAGTAATCAATATCACGGGAGCCTGTTCGAGTACTACCAGAGCGATCTTTTCAACGCGAACCCCTACGGCTTTACCAGCAAGGCGCCGTTAAACTACGACACCTTTGGCGGATCGTTTTCCGGCCCGGTCTCCATTCCGCATCTCTATGACGGCAAGAACCGGACCTTCTTCTTCTTCGACTATGAAGGCAATCGCCGCACCTTTTCAGCGGCAGAGCAGTATGCCGTGCCTTCCGCGGCGGACCACACCGGAGATCTGACTGACCTGGGCGATCCCTATCCGATTACCAACATCAATCCAACGGCGCTCGCGCTTTTGAAATACTATCCGCTGCCCAACATTCCGGGTGCGGTGGTAGGGTCGCCAAACTATGAGACATTCGTCGCTACACCCGCGAGCACGGACGGCGCCGATCTCCGTGTCGATCAGACGATCGGTTCCAAGCAGTCGCTCTACGCCCGCTTCAGCCGCAAGAACCTCTCGCAGCAGTTCGTCAATCCGTTGCTGCCCAACGATACAGACAGCACGCACAACCGCAGCCTGCTGGTCTCCTATACCTACACATTCACACCGCGGCTCTTGAATGAGTTTCGCTTCGGGTTGACGAACGTCACTACCGGGGTCAACTTTCCCATCCAGGGTGCGGCCGCTTTGCAGCAGCTCAAACTAAACGGCGTAAACATCAGTCAGCATCCCTTGACCAACGCGTTTCCAACCTTCAACTTCAATAGCGGCACCAACTTTCAGACAATTGGGCGCGACAAGACAGGCGTAACGCAGTCGAAGACCTACGAGTTCACGGACAACCTCACTTACACCCTGGGCAAGCACACGCTCAAGGGCGGAGTGGATATCCGGCACGTGCGTTACTTCGACATTGAAACATTTGCACCGTCCGATGACTTCGGCCAGTTCACCTTCCAGCCAACCTTTACCGCCGTAGCGGCCACAGCGACGCAACCCGCCTTTGCCGGCAACGCCTTCGGTGACTTCCTTGAAGGCGCGCCGACGACTCTGTTTTTCGCGGTGTCCAGTCCGGACGTCGCCGGAACCGCTATCCAAAGCAGCTTTTTCGTGCAGGACGAGTGGCAGGCCAGCAATAAGCTAACCCTGAGTTTTGGTTTGCGTTATCAGCTGCTACCGCCCTTCATCGAGGATGGCGGCAACCTCGCAAACTTCGACGGCAACACGAACTCGATCGTGGTGCCGGATAACCTGGCGGCGTATTTGCAACAGCAGAACATCCAGGCTTCGAACATCGGCTTTCAGCAGTCCTTCAATGCCTGCGGTTCGAACGCCACCAACGGTACGCTGCCCTGCACGAAGTACGTGACCGCGTCGCAGGATGGTCTGCCGCAAGGTCTGCGGCAGACCTACAAGGGCAACGTGCAGCCCAGAGTTTCGTTCGCGTATCGCCCGTTCAACGATGCAAAGACGGTGGTCCGCGGCGGCTTTGGCGTATACACCATTACCAACCTTGGCCCGCTCTCCTTCAACAACAGCGGAAATCCGACTTCAGCGCTGCACACCTATAACAACACGATGACGGCAACCGGGCAGCCACTTATCCAGTTCCCCATGACTGCACCACCCACGACCGGAGTGGTGTATGGCGGCGGCAGCCTGGACCAGGGCGTCGACCCACATTATCGCGACCCCCAGGCGAACCAATACAGCCTCACAGTGGAGCGGGAACTGACGGCCAACACCTCCCTGCGTACCAGCTTTGTGGGCATGCACACCTATCGTCTGAGCATTACCGAGGACCTGAACCAGATTCCGGCAAGCGCGACGCCCTATAACAGCGCCGCTGCCGGTACTGCGGGTACAGATTTCGGCGCCGGACCGTATGTCGATCGCCGGGCGCCTTACCAGAACTGGAACGAGCTCTACAGCACGTTCAATCATGGCAGCGCCAACTACGACGCGCTCGAAATTGAAGCGACCCATCGTATGTCGCACGGCCTTTACTTCGACGGCAACTACACGCTTGCCAAGAACCTCGCCAACAACCAGGGCGACAACCCGAGCGCCTTCGCCGGTGAGGTAAATTACGGCATTCCCATCGCCAACCGCTTCAACACGAGCAGTGATTACGGCAATGTGGAAGGCACACGGCGGAACCGCTTCCTCCTCACGGGTGTGGTGCAATCACCGTTTGGCCAGGGGCGCAAGTACCTCAACCATAACGGTCTTGCGAGCGAAGTGTTGGGGGGCTGGGACCTGAACACGGTGACGCTCCTCGAGAGCGGCCCGTGGCAGACACCCAGCATCGGCCAAGCACTCGATCAATCCAACACGAACCTGCAGAACCGCGGGGCCTTTGCTCGTCCCGACCAGGTGTCCAACAACTTCACTGCCGGACGGTCGCGGAATGCCTACTTCAACGCTGCTGCCTTTCAGGCCACCCCGGCGGGTGCCGGGCGGTTCGGGAACGCAGGTGTCGGCATTCTCCAAGGCCCGGGAACAAAGACGGTTGCGCTCGGTGTAGCAAAGAACTTCCGGATTACAGAAAGCTCCCATCTACGGTTTGAGAGCACGTTCACCAATGTTCTCAATCACACGAACTTTGCTCCTCCGTCCACGCAGCTCCTCACGAATGGTTTCGGTGTTCTTACTACGTCTACGACTGCGGAGGGTGCGGGCTTTCGGTCAGGGCAGTTCGCCTTGCGGTATGACTTTTAACCCTTTTACGCTTCAAGCCCCAAAGCGAAACGGTGAGCCCCAAAGGCTCACCGTTTTGCTTGCGCATGATTAACGTGCACTGCTGGCCAGACGATCTGTTGCACCTATTGCAACCGCAGCATGGGTAAGCCATGACGTGTCTTTTGGAAGTAGCAGATCTCCACCAAGGTGGGCCAGAGTTCCAGCGAAGCCCGGATGACGCCGATAGCATCGTCCACGATGCGCACGAGATTGTGTTGAAAAAAGTCAGGCTCGAAGCCGTAGAAGGCCTTGTCGAGATTTGCAGCAAAGAGACGTAAGGATTCGGCGCGTTCCTCGGTTGAAGCGATGCGGGCTGCATCCAGAGCCCTTCGGTGCAGCGTGGTGATCTTGGTGAGGATTTCTTCGGCGTCATTGGCCGTGATCTCGCCTCGATATTCAAAGGTGACCCCGAGTTCATCGATGTTGGTTACGGAATCTTTGATCTTGCGCTTGAGGAGGTTGGCAATTTCTTCATTCAAAACTTCCGAGGCGGCGGGATTACGCATGTAGTTGCTCTTTGTGTGGTGCTGAGCCGCATCCACATGAGCCGCCACGATGCCTTCTTGCTGGATCCAGATGCGGTAGATGTAATCTTCAAAACGCAATCGGGTAGGAAAGAATGGCGGGAGACCAAAGGTGTTGTCGTACCCGGCGACACCGCAATCCATGCGCCAGTTCTTATTAGTGAGCACGGGTCGGAAGTTCACCAGAACGTAGAGGTCGTTTAGATCCTCCGGGCTCAACTGGTGCTCGTTGCCGAGGAACATGTCGACATAGTCGATGGCGTCGATATCGTTGGTTCCCGAGCGGAAGGTTTGGGCAATTTTTACGATCGCGTCGTCACGCATGGGACCACGTTGTAGCATCATGGCGTTCTCTTCGGAGAGGCCTTTTGTCGCGTTGGTCTCGAGGTCCATCGCGGTGTCGATAAGAAAATCGCCCTTTTCGTAGTTTTCAGGGACTTCAAAGGCGGGTTTGCCCAGAACGTCAAGGAACGCCGACATGATGTCAAAGGATTTGCGCGTATATCCATTTTGCCCCACGCGATGCAGGCGGCCGCGGCTGATCTCGTTATCTTCAAGCGATTCAGGGCTGGCTTCCATGAGAGAGTAGGGCCGCATATCGTCATCGGAGCTCACCATCAGCCCACCCAACGAATACATCAGCGTGTAGTTCCGGTTGCCGCCGTAGCTGGGCCGAAACAGATTTCTTACCAGCGGTTCGAGACGTTTGTTTCTGAGGCGGGAGTTGATGTAGGTGAGAAACTCCTCTTTTTGCTGAGGCCCAACATAGAAGAGATCGGAGCGCGTCTTTAAATCGCTGAGGGTCGAAAAATACTTGTCGACATTCGACGGCGTCGAGTCATCAAAGACGATGATCTCGGGTGCATGCCCATTGCGCCAGAAGTGCTCGTCATATTCGTGGATCGTTTGCCCGACATCTCGTAGCCTTTGCGTTGGGATTGCAAAGTAGCTTTCAGGTTCGTTCATGCTGCCGCTTTTCTGCCCTGCCTGGGCGTACTTCGTATTCTTCACTTCCAGATCAACGACGATTGGAAAGCATGCTCCGTCATGAAGGCGTAAAGACGTTGTCGCGGGCCAGTCCGCGCGCCTCTACATCTGCCTTCACACCTCGCTTACCGATTGCTTATGAATTGCTTATGGATTGCGGAGGATAGTTAATCCATCGGTATGTGGATCGTCCCTTCGCATCGCGTACGACATCAAGAGAGTGTGCCGAGTGGAGCGTGGCACAACAAAGCGACGGCGCTTGTCGCGAAGAGTCCCGACCCGGGGCGACAGCGTCAGAGAGTCAAAGCCAACTTGCAACGTGTGCCGCTTGAGGGAGAGGGATCGATTTCCCTCATTGTGGCTCTGGTGTGTTTTTCAGTTGCGGCTCTCTGCGGAATCCTTCTGCTGCTGATTCGGTGAGGTTGGAAGGCAGGACTTCTCACCAGGGGCGCGATGCTCGCCAACGTCCTTCGGCGAACACTTAGTCGAGGTTTGCATCGACGGTGTCGTCTGAGAGTAAACAGGTACCTTCACGCTTATGCCTTCTTCATACCTTCGCGGCATACAATAATCGAGGTTCAGCCAAGGGCCCTCCTTAGGCGGCCAGAATCGTGGGTCGTACCGGTGAATCACACACCATCTATTTTGGGCAAGCGCGTCTGCACGACGGCGATGTTGCTTTGCCTTCTGGGTCCCAAGCTGGCGCAAGCACAGGAGACAACTCAAAGCGCCTCCGCCCCCATCCCCCAGCAAGAAACGAAGCCGCCATCGCTCGACGAACTCCAGCATCGGGTGGAGGAACTGGAGCGGGAGTTGCAGGCACTGCGAAAGAGCATGCAGACTGCCGCGGCGCCTGCGGCACTGGCGGGGTCGCCAGGAACAGCAGCGGCAGTACCAGCGAACTCGGTGAACCCGGCGAGCTCAGCGAACTCAGCGAACTCAGCGAACTCAGCAACGGTGGCGGGCGAAGAGCAGATTACAACCGCAAAGGCCTCCGCGCCATCATCTCCCGCGCAAGCAGAGGCACAGCCGGCGAACATAATCGAGGGTGGGGGCAAGCACTCTGAACCTTTTGCCTATGCCGACTTCACGTGGCTCACGGGCAATCCCCGCACGGTGGACACGCCTTATGCCACAAAGTTTTTCACGCCAGAGATTCGTGCCGACGTGAACTACACCTATGATTTTCGCCATCCGTCCGACGACACCATAGGCGGTTCCAGTGAGATCTTCCGTGCAAATGAAGTGCAAGTGACGCAGTTGGGCGTGGGCGGCGACTTTCACTTCGACAACGTACGCGCCCGCGTGATGACTCAGTTTGGGCTTTATTCCGAGACGACGCCCCGCAACGATGCCAGTCCGGCGCGTGGCCAATGGAACCTTGCCGATGCCTACCGTTACCTGTCGGAAGCGTATGGCGGGTATCACTTCAATGTGCAGCATGGACTCAATATCGACGCAGGCATCTTCATGTCCTACGTCGGTCTGTTTTCTTATTACCAATTTGATAATTGGGCGTACCAGCCATCGTACGTGTCTTCAAATACCCCCTGGTTCTTCAACGGGGTGCGGGTGCAATGGTTTCCCACGGCAAAGCTGAAGATCGAGCCGTGGTTTATCAACGGTTGGCAATCGTATGGGCGCTTCAATAATCGCCCTGGCCTTGGCGGCGAGATCCTGTGGCGTCCCAACGGCAACTGGTCCATCGTCGGCAACCAGTACGGCTATGGGCGTGATGCACTCGGCGTCAGTCAACGCACGCGGTACCACACCGATGATAGCGTGCAATACAAGTATTACGAGCGGCACGATAGCACCATCAGCAAAGCCGCAGCGACCCTGACGGGCGATGCGGGTTGTGAGACCGGCGGCGGTGTGAGCTGCTTTGGCAATGGAAAAAACGGTCCAAAACAAAGCTTTCTGGGCTTCATGGCATATAACCGCGTGTGGTTCGACAAAGACCGGTACGCGCTCACGCTGGGCGGTGGCGAGATCAACAATCCCGGCCGGTACCTTGTACTTCTGCCTCCCATCAACGGTGCCACGGCTGCCACGGGCACCCCGTATTTCACAGAGAACCCCGGCGATCCTTACAAGGCCTGGGATGCTTCTGTGACTGGAGACTATATGCCGAGCCAATACTTTACCTATCGGCTCGAATACAACCATCGAGCAGCGAACGTGCCGTACTTCAGCGGACCCGGGGGCGTTACCCCGCCCGGAGGCAATACCGGAGCACCCGGGTCCCTTGTTTCCGGTTGGGCGCCGGATCTGCGCAACAGTGAGAATCGCATGACTTTCGCTGTTCTCGTGAAGTTCTAGGCGGCGGTGAGACTGAGGGCTGCCGCTGACGTTGCGGTGGCCCGTGCGTTCTCTACTTCTCGCTCCCGGCGAACGGAAGAGCCGATCGACTCCGTTCTGGCTTACGAAGCGCACACATGGGAACGACGTTCGGCAGTGTGGTTGCAGCAGTTCGATGAATGAACGCCTCGCATCTTCTTCCTTACCGAAGCAGGATTGCGAGAGGACTAGGCAGAAGGAAGACCTATGCTTCCAGTCTGGTATCGAGTCGTCAAGGAAGGGTTGACCGAAGCGTGGTAAGGTGCTTGGGGCAAGGAGATCAACATGCTTGATGTCGTAAGTGTCGTGTCTCTCGCATTTCTTTTCGGCCTGAGTCTGGCATACCTGCGCGGCTGCGACAGCCTGAAAGGAAGCCATTCATGATCTTGAATGCGGTACTTCTGTTCATAGCGACGCTGCTGATGATTTACCTCGTATACGCCCTGCTGCGGCCGGAGAAGTTTTAAGTCATGACGCTGAATGGCTGGTTACAGATCGCTGTGTTCATGGCCGCGGTGCTTTTGCTCGCGAAGCCGATGGGCACGTACTTGACGCTCGTCTTTGAGCGTCGCAGAACCTTTCTCGATCCGGTGCTGGCGCCCTGTGAACGCCTTCTGTATCGCATCACGGGTATCGATGCGCAGGAGGAGATGCGGTGGAGCGAGTACCTTGTGGCGATGCTTGCGTTCAGCGCGGTGACGTTGCTGTTGACGTATGCCGTTGAGCGGCTGCAGGGCGTGCTGCCGTTCAATCCGCAGCACCTTCCGGGCTTAGAACCCGTGCTGGCTTTGAATACGGCGATCTCATTTACGACCAACACAAACTGGCAATCGTATGTGCCCGAAACGACGATGAGCTACCTCACCCAGATGCTCGGTCTGGCGACGCACAACTTCTGGTCTGCGGCCGTGGGTCTGTCGCTCGCCATTGCGTTTGTGCGGGGGATCGCTCGGCGTGAGATGAAGACACTGGGCAACTTTTGGGTGGATCTCACGCGTGGATCGCTTTGGGTGCTGCTGCCGATCTCGATCGTCTTCGCGCTCGTGCTGGTCTCGCAGGGGGTGGTGCAGAATTTTAAAGCGTACGACACCGTGAAGCTGGTGGAACCGCAGCACAGTACGGGAACCGATGGAAAGCCGGCAACGGTGACGACGCAGACGATCGCGCAGGGGCCGGTGGCTTCGCAGGAAGCCATTAAGATGCTGGGGACCAATGGGGGCGGCTTCTTCAACACTAACAGCGCGCATCCGTTTGAGAACCCGACGCCCCTTTCGAATTTCTTGCAGATGCTTTCGATCTTCTTGATTCCTGCGGGACTTTGCGTGACACTCGGTCAGATGGTTGGCTCACCGAAACATGGGTGGGCGGTGCTGGCCACGATGGTGGTGCTTTGGTTTGCCGGCACGTTGACCACTTACTGGGCGGAGTCGCACGCGAATCCGCTGATGCACAACGTGGATGCGCGGAGTTCGCTGACGCAGGCGGGCGGCAACATGGAAGGCAAAGAGGTGCGCTTCGGAATCGCCAACTCCGCACTGTTTGCCGCCGTGACGACCGACGCCAGCTGCGGCGCCGTGAATGGCATGCATGATAGCTTCACCCCGCTCGGCGGCATGATGCCTATGGTCAATATCCTGCTGGGTGAGGTGGTGTTTGGTGGTGTGGGGTCCGGTCTTTACGGCATGCTTGTGTTCGTCGTGATGGCTGTGTTCATCGCCGGCCTGATGGTGGGCCGCACGCCGGAGTATCTGGGCAAAAAGATTGAAGCCTACGACGTGCAGATGGCGATGCTCTATCTGCTTATCTTTCCGTTGTTGATTCTCGGCTTTGCCGCGGTCACGGTGTTGATGCCGAATCTTGGACTCAGCAGTCTCGCCAACCACGGGCCCCATGGCCTGAACGAAATCTTGTACGCGTACACCTCCGCGACAGGGAACAATGGCTCTGCCTTTGCCGGCCTGAACGCGAATACGCATTGGTACAACTATTCGCTTGCCCTGGCGATGTTTTTTGGCCGGTTCATGATGATCATTCCGATGCTGGCCATCGCCGGCAATCTGGCGGGGAAGAAGATTGTGCCTGCCTCTTCCGGCACCTTTCCGGTGACCACGCCGTTGTTCACGCTGCTCTTAACGGGCGTCATTCTCATCGTTGGGGCACTGACCTTCTTCCCTGTGCTGTCCCTTGGTCCGGTGCTGGAACATCTGCTGATGCGAGCCGGCCAACTCTTCTAGATTGAGCGCACCAACGAAAGAAACTCATGGCAAATCAAGCAAAGAAGCGTTCACTTTTCGATTCGAAGATCGTGCGTCGTGCGTCTGTCGACGCTTTGGCGAAGCTGAGTCCACGCGTGATGATGCGCAATCCGGTGATGTTTGTCGTCGAGATCGGCAGTGTGCTCACGACGGTGCTGCTGCTGCTGAACCTCGCAACGCACCATGGGCACTTCCGCTTCGACCTGCAGATCACCCTTTGGCTCTGGTTCACTGTGCTCTTTGCCAACTTCGCCGAAGCGATGGCGGAGGGCCGCGGCAAGGCGCAGGCGGATGCGCTGCGGCAAGCGAAGTCGGAGACGACCGCATACCGTGTAACGAACGGCGCTGTCGAAGAGGTTTCAAGCGCCGAGCTGCGCGTGGGAGATCTCGTGCGCGTTGCGGCGGGCCAGATGATCCCCGGTGACGGAGAGGTCATTGAGGGAGTGGCGTCAGTCGATGAATCGGCCATCACGGGTGAGTCGGCGCCGGTGATTCGCGAGGCGGGCGGCGACCGCTCGGCGGTGACCGGCGGCACGCGTGTGCTTTCTGACGTCATTACGCTGCGCATCACCTCGAACCCTGGGGAAACCTTTCTGGATCGCATGATTGCGCTGGTGGAAGGCGCGGAACGGCAAAAGACGCCGAACGAGATCGCGCTCAATATTCTGCTTGCGGGATTGACGATCATCTTCCTGCTCGCCGTGGTGACCCTGCAACCGTTCGCGATGTATTCGGGCGCGCCGCAGACTGTGTTTGTGCTGATCTCTCTGCTCGTCTGCTTGATTCCAACCACGATTGGCGGCTTGCTTTCCGCCATTGGCATCGCGGGCATGGACCGGCTCGTACAGCACAACGTGCTGGCGACTTCGGGGCGCGCGGTGGAGGCGGCCGGCGATGTCAATACGCTGTTGCTCGACAAGACGGGAACGATCACGATCGGCAATCGACAGGCGGCGGAGTTCTTTCCTGCGCCGGGTGTTTCGGCCGATCAGCTTGCCGATGCAGCGCAGCTTTCGTCGCTTTCCGACGAGACGCCCGAGGGCCGGTCGATTGTGGTGCTTGCCAAGGAGCGCTACAACCTGCGGGGAAGGGAACTCGGACAGATGAACGCCGAATTTGTGCCCTTCTCCGCAACCACGCGCATGAGCGGAATTGAGGTGGACGGACGGTCGATCCGCAAGGGGGCCGTCGATGCGATCGGGCGCTACCTTATCGAGAAGGGCGCGCCCATGCCTGATGCTGTGCGTTCCTCAGTCGAGGACATTGCGCGCAAAGGTGGAACGCCGTTGGTGGTTGCGGAGAACGGCCGCGCCTTGGGTGTGATCTATCTAAAGGATGTGGTGAAGGGCGGCATGAAGGAGCGCTTCGAGCAGCTCCGCGCGATGGGCATTCGTACCGTGATGATCACGGGCGACAATCCACTGACAGCGGCGGCGATTGCACGTGAGGCCGGCGTGGACGACTTCCTCGCGGAAGCCAAGCCGAAAGACAAGATGGATTTGATCAAGCGCGAGCAGGCCGACGGCAAACTCGTTGCCATGACCGGGGACGGCACCAACGACGCACCCGCTCTTGCACAGGCTGACGTCGGGGTCGCGATGAACTCAGGAACACAGGCGGCGAAAGAGGCCGGGAATATGGTTGACCTCGACTCAAACCCGACCAAGCTGATCGAGATTGTGGCCATCGGCAAACAGCTGCTGATGACACGGGGCGCGCTTACGACGTTCTCGATCTCAAATGATGTGGCAAAGTATTTTGCGATCATTCCGGCGATGTTTGCGGGTGTTTTTCCTGTGCTCAACGCGCTCAATGTGATGCACCTGCACAATGCGGAATCGGCGGTGCTGTCGGCGGTGATCTTTAACGCATTGATCATTGTCGGCTTAATCCCATTGGCACTGCGCGGAGTCGCTTACCGGCCCATGTCGGCGGCGGCCCTGTTGCAGCGTAACCTGCTGGTCTATGGTTTAGGCGGCATGATTATTCCGTTCATCGGCATCAAGGTGCTCGACATGCTGATTGTCGCAATGCATCTGGCCTAAGCCGCTGTCGCTGCTTCGCTGTTCTTTGGGGATTTAGAAATTTATGAAGAAGCACCTTGATATCGCTTGCCTCTATACGATCGTCACTGCCGTACTCTTTGGGATCATCTACCCGTTGCTGATTACCGGTATAGCGCAACTTGCCATGCGGGAGAAAGCAAACGGACAGATCGTTTCCCAAAACGGAGAGGCGGTCGGCTCGGCTTTGGTGGGGCAGCCCTTCACGGGGCCTGGCTTCTTTCATAGCCGCCCTTCAAACGCAGGCAGCGGCTATGATGCATCGGCGTCCTCCGGGTCTAACCTTGGGCCGACAAACAAAGCCTTGATTGCGCGTGTGGACAGCAGCGTGAAGGCAGAAGGCCAGGGAACGCCCGTACCGGTGGATCTGGTAACGGCATCCGGGTCAGGGTTAGACCCTGACATCACGCCGGCCGCGGCGCTGTATCAGGTACATCGCGTAGCCGGCGAGCGCCACGTGACCGACGCCGCCGTAGAGGCCCTGGTGCGACAAAGCACAACGCCTCGTCAATTGGGTTTGTTGGGAGAGCCTCGGGTAAATGTATTGAGGTTGAATCTTGCGGTGCGGGATCTCGTGGGTAGCCGGTAGGTGCAGACGCACAGCAGCCGCTACAAAGTCTGAGATCTACCTTGCTCAGCGTCGCACCGGAACGCTGGTGAAGCTCTTCCATGACGCGCAGACCGAGGGAGCGGTGAAAGCCGCTCTTCGCCAAGCCCGCGACCTGCTCCGGGGTGCGGCCCCGGACTATCCCAAAGGAAAACTCGCCGAGGGCCTGGCACGGTGCGTCGGCTATATCTTCGAGGCTCCAACCGATATCGCTGCGACATCATCCAGCGGTTCACTCTCTCATTGGCCGCCAAAGACCCATTGCGCGACCTCCGGCCAAGACGGGCTATCCTCGTGGGAAAGCCGACTTCCAGCACATTTTGGCCTCCATCGCCGGAAAACTTGAGCTAACCGAGAACACTCAGGCCGCTGAACAGCTGCGCACCTATGTGCGGCAACTCCAACCCGTTGAAGGCTCCGACCTGGACGTCATCTAGGCCATCAACCAGTTCTTATGCGCTGCCGCTCAGCGTTACGCATGGAGCAAACAGGATTTGTCACGATAATAGCTCCGACGAGTACGAAGAAGCACTCATCTCTGCGTGGAAGAACAAGCGATCGCTTCACAACATCACCCACGAAACCATCTCGCCGTAGACCGTGGCAAGCTGTGGAGGAACAGAGCGAAAGCTCGGTGTTTTCTCGTGCGGCTAGATTGCGGCGAGCCCGATGAAGCGGACTACCCGGGAGCATCACTCTCCATCGCAGATCGACGGCTCCATTGGTGTTGACCAACGGTCATGTATACTGACCGTTAGTCATGAGGAGATGCATATGTCGGAGTCAGGGTTGAAGTGGGCAGTTGTGACGGGAGCCTCAAGTGGTTTGGGCAAGGAGTTCGCACGGACGTTGGCCGCTAAGAAGTGGAATGTTGTGCTGGCCGCCCGTCGCGAAGAGCCCATGCAGATACTCGCAACGGAACTCCGTCAACAGCACGGCATACAGGTCATAGTCGAAAGTATCGACCTAAGCGTCCCGGCAAGCTCGGCCGATCTGCAGCAGCGGCTGGACGCCAAAAACATAAACCCGGACATTCTTGTTAACAACGCCGGATTTGGGCTAAGTGGTGAATTTCTTACGCAGGAGCAGTCCCGGCTTCTCGAGATGTTACAACTCGACATCATCAGCCTGACCGAACTCACATATCTTTTCGGCAAGCGCATGGCGGAGCGCGGTGTCGGGAACATCTTGCTCGTGGCAAGCCTGGCTGCCTATCAGCCCGACCCGCTACTGGCCGCCTATGGAGCGGCAAAGCACTATGTTCTCGCGCTCGGCGTTGCATTGCATGTTGAGCTCGCTGGAAAAGTAAACGTCACCGTGGTTTCGCCCGGTCTTATGGACACCGGGTTCAACGATGTCTCCGGCTTCAAGCCGAAAGCTTCGTTGAAGCCATCCATTGTCTCGCCGGCAAGGGTCGCAGAAGCCGGCTTGAGGGCCATGTTCGCCGGCAAGTCCAGCCTGATCGTCGGAAAAATCAATCGGATCACAGCCTTCTCCAACCGCTTCACCTCCCGTTATCTCCAGGCGAAACTCACGTATCGTCTGTCGAAGTGAAGAAAACGATTGCGCTCCACGCCCATGCCTCGGAAGACAAAGCTGCCCGGCGCGCCGCCATTCTTAGCGCAGCCAGTGACCTCTTCTCTGCGGGTCCGGGGAGCCTGCCCACGGCCGCGGAGATCGCATGGTCGGCGGGGCTGGCCAAAGGCACGGTCTACCTTTACTTCAGAAGCAAGGAAGAAATTTTTGCAGCTCTTCTCCTCGAGGGATGGGGCGCAGTCATGCAGGAAGGTGAGCTCCTCTTTCAGGCAACCAAGGGAAACCGAGCCGTCAAGATCGCTGCCTTTCTCTCGGCCCTTGTGGCCCACCTGGAACACCATCCTCAACTTCTGAGGCTCGACGCGCTCGGCTATGGAGTACTCGAAAAGAACATGCTTCAGGGTGCCCTGGTCGCGCACAAAGCGGAGTATGCGGCGCGCCTCGAAAGGACCGGCAGGATTATTGACGCTGCGCTACGACTGCCAAGAGGTCGCGGACTCCAACTCCTCATGCGCACATACGCCCTTACCAGGGGCTTATGGCAGTCTTACCAGGACGCGGAACATTCCCGCCTGCCGCACGTGGCACAAAGTCTAAGTGCAAAACCCTTTAGAACGGAGTTGCACGAGGCGCTTGTAGAGTACTGGCGTGGAGCCCTGGCGAGATCCGCCGCCAAGCGCACCGAAGCCGCTCTGTGACATAAGTGCTTCGTCACAACTGACCAGAAGCGCGTTTATCACGACCAACGCCCGTCTACGCTGCTAGTGGTAGTCGTCTCTCAACAATGAAGATTGGGCGCCTCTGGAGCATTAACCGCTCAGAGTGGCCGCCAGCGACGAGCAGCGGGCTTTCGTAGCCTTCGAGTATGTGATCTGGCAGCGAGAAGGGGCCTACTCGGAACTGCACGCGACGAAACCTGCGAAGCTCGGCTCCGCAATGACGGACACCCCGGTCGGCATGGCGGCCTGGATCGTCGAAGCGTTTCACGCGTGGTCCGACCGCAAAGAACGCAGCTTTGCCATTCGGGGGACACTTCCTCTTTAACGAAGTACCTGATTTCCTCATTAAAGCTTTTGTGCTGTTTCTGCTGCTGAGTAAACGCATCATTCGTCCATCATTCAACCGCCTCATGACAGTGTGCCTGATAGCCATCATGCTTGAGAAGAACAAAGCCTTACGGCTATCAGGTTTAGACAAGGGAGAAGCAGATGAACGAGAAAACAGTTTCGGGAACGGCGGTGGTCACGGGAGCCTCGTCGGGCATTGGAAAGGTGTATGCGGCGAAGCTCGCAGAACGGGGCTTTGACTTGATCCTGGTCGCGCGGCGAGCCGAGCGGTTGGCGGCGTTGGCGGACCAGCTCAAGGCCAGCCATGGCATCACGGTCACGAACCTCGTCGCCGACTTGAGCAAACCCGAAGACATCGAACGGGTAGCCCAAACTCTCGAAGGTAACGCTGCGATCACACTCCTGGTCAACAATGCCGGCACCAGCGTCATGGGCGCCTTCGCAGATGCCAAAGCCGCCACGATAGAGGACATGCTCAACGTCAACGTGCTGGCGTTAACCCGGCTCGCCTTGGCCGTTTTGCCTGGCTTCAAGCAGCGCAATGGCGGGACGCTGATCAACATAGGGTCCGTGCTGGGTTATTACGTTTATCCCGGAACAAGCGCATACAGTGGGACAAAAGGCTACGTTCTCAACTTCACCCGAGGCCTTCAGCGCGAACTTGCCGGCAGCAACGTCAAGATCCAGCTCGTCGCCCCGGCAGGAACGATAAGCGAGGATTGGGATAGCACAACGGTAGACCCGTCGATTGTCATGACGACAGAAGCTTGCGTGGAGGCCTCACTGAGAGGCTTGGATATGCAGGAAGCGACGACCCTGCCCTCCGTGGAAGATCTGCAGTTGCTGCACAACTATGAGGCAGCAGCAGGCGCGCTTATGGGCGCCTCTCAAATCGGTAAACCGGGGAGCAGATATGACACGCTAAAGTAAGCGTTTTCGGATAGGGTGAGCATCATATTGCTCGCCCTACTCTGCTTAGAGCAGACCACGGTCTTATGAGCCGGTCGAAGGCGAAGGGAAACTTCTGAAGGCAAATATTTTGTTATGGAAGTCGGGAACATCTTTGTACGCCCCGGAACCATTCCGTTCGTCCGTCAAAGAGAGCGGATGAAGGTGCTCTTGGATCTCTTCAGCGCTACGGACGAGTGTCAGTCTGAGTAACCACAAAGGGCAACAGCGGAAGCGAACCGGTCTGCGCAGCCTCCCAGGTTGAAACCTGGGCTATCTTCCCTCGACGATTCCTCAATGGCAGTGGTGTCGAACTTTGGACAAACGCCTGAGATGACAACGCGATCGTTCCATGGTTCAGCCTTGAACACCTCCGGCTTGTTCGGCCCGCTTGAGACGCGCCGTTAGGACGGCCTGGACATCACAGCGAGGCTGTCGAGTTCAGCTAGGACATCCTCGCCCAGCACCGCAGAGCCGGAAGCCAGGTTTTCTTCCAAATGGCCGACATCGCTTGTTCCGGAGATGAGCAAAATATTGGGACGATGTTTCAGAAGCCAGGCAAGGCCAAGCTGCGTCGGAGTGATGCCAAGCTGCTTTGCGAGTTCGATCACCTTGGGCTGCTCCGTGACCTTTGGCCAGCCTGGGAAGGTGCCGCCCAAAGGGTAGAACGGTACCCAAGCAATCCCGTGATCGACACAGACCGAGAGCAGGTCTTCATATTCGCGGCTCATGAGGCTGTAGGCATTCTGGACGCAGGCGATCCCTGCAGGAAGAACTCGTCTAAGCGTTTGGAGGCTGACGGCGCTCAGGCCGATGCTACCGATCTTTCCTTCATTGCGCATGGCGATCATCTCCGCCATCTGGTCATCGACATCAACGATCTGGTCGCCCTCGGCGTGGAGCCCGGGCCCGACGTCAGCCCTGCGCAGGTTTACTACGGGAACTTGCTCCATGCCAAGGCTGAGGAGATTTGCCTCCAGACTAGCCCGCAGCTGCTCCGGACGTTGCGCTAGCTTGACGGGGATCTTGCCGTTGAGCTCGGGGTCAGCTCCGACTTTGGTCGCGATCACAACACCATCCCTTGCCGGAACCACTTCGTGGATCATCCGGTTGGCGAAGCCATTGCCGTAGAACTGCGCCGTATCGAGATGGTTGACACCGAGCTCCAGCGCACGTCTCAGCAGCGACTCTGCCTTCGCCGGCTCGGCCTCGTACTTTCTCAACTGGATCGCGCCGTACCCTATCCGAGCGACTTTTTTGTGACCAAGAAAATAGGATCCACCGGGTGCTGGAACGATTTGTGCAGGTTGCGACATGGGAGCTCCTACAATGAAGATGCGAAGCGGAGGCTGCTCCGAATCCATCGAAGATTAAATGGAGGTGGCTCCGCTTGTCAAAGTTCAACACGCTGCGCGCTGATGCGGCTCGAAATCGAGAGCGGCTCTTAGAGGTGGCGCGGGCTCAGTTCACTCGGCGAAATGGCACGGTCACACTGGAGGAGGTCGCTCAGCTTGCGGGCGTAGGCATCGGGACCCTCTATCGCCACTTTCCCACCCGTGAAGCTCTCGTGGAGGCTGTGTACCGCTCGGAGCTCGACGCGCTCATAGCCGATAGCGAGGCTCTGCTCAAAGGGCATACTGCCTTTCAGGCACTGCGGACTTGGATGGACCGCTACACACAGTTTGTACAAACGAAGCATGCGATGTACGACACGCTAAGCCGAGCGTTTCACTCAAGCTCAGGCCCGACCTTCGAAACACGGGCCAAGATCCGGACGGCTGTAGCTCGATTTCTTTCCGCGGGTGCCGCGGACGGAACTCTTCGCGGTGACGTCAGGGAGGACGATCTTACCGTTAGCCTAGCGGCGACCGTCTTGGCGACGAAATTCACGGTCGATGACGATCAACTGCGACGCGTTCTTGATCTGCTGGCGGAGGGACTGCGTCCGCGTCGCTGAACTTTCCTGAGGGCCAGCAGCAACAAGGATGCTTCGAGAGTTTGTGGGGCCGCCGCTGCGATCAACTCATTCGGAAATCAAAGACGCAGTCGCCGGCAGGATTGGTCCTGCAGAGCCGTTCTCGGAAGTGATCCGGCCCGGAAGGAACCATCTTTGCAGTCGCCAACCCAGACTTCGTACAATGCGATCGCGAGGACGACTCTGAACAGACGTGCATCTATCGCTCCCTGTTGAAGTCCGCCGCTAGCAGTAGCTACGTCGTTCTGGGAGCGATGTTGCAGCGCGATCTAAGACTGAAGGTCGCACGGGCGAGAAACCGCCCAGCGGGAAAACGGAACATAGGCCACGCCTGCAGCCTCAAGCTGGTCGATGAGGGGAAGGGTGTCACGATGGTGCTCAAGCCCTCGCGGGCGAGCGCCTAAACTACCGATTTTCTTATTGGGAGTAAATGGGGTGAACCGGTTTTCTGATTCTCTCTAAATCATCGATTTGATTGGTTGCGGGGGTAGGATTTGAACCTACGACCTTTGGGTTATGAGCCCAACGAGCTACCGGGCTGCTCCACCCCGCACTTCCGAATATAAGGGCTTGCTAAGCGTGCGTCAATGTTGCCTGACGACCTGCCTACGGAGTTGGATGGTTTGCATCCGACGATCACGAACGCAGGACGGCCATGAGACGTACCGGCAGAAAGGAGGAGGCACACCAGTTTGGCACATCGGAACTTTTCTCCGTGACCTGCGTCTGTGTTTACGTGCAGGGGCTGCTACGGCTTTGCTGTTCTGGATGACCGTCGCGTGCAGCCGAAGAGGAGTTTCATGAGGAAGCGGAAGAAAAGTCTGACGAGTGCGGGTGCCGTTTTTCTTGGAGGTCTGGCGGTAACGATGGCATCATCGCTGGCCTCGGGAGGAGTGCTGGCACAGGATACGGGCGGAACGCCGGACGCGCAGATCGAGTCCAACGTGCTGAAGGCCCTGGCGGGGGCTTCTGAACTTTCCACGCAGAATATTCAGTCATCGACCGTGTACGGCACCGTTACCTTGACCGGCAATGTGCAGACGGAGGCCATGCGTACGCGGGCGGAGAATCTGGTAGCGCGGGCACCCGGCGTGAAAAAAGTAGTGGATGAGATGAGTCTGGGAAATACGCCACCTCCGACGGGCGCGGATGCTGGGCCGGGAACACCGGAGAACGAGGGCAATCAGCCCGTGTTGCAGTCGGACGGCAGCTATGCGCCGGCGACTCCTGCGCAACCTGCCGCGCCATACCAGGGGAATGTGACGGGTGCGGGTGGGTATCCCGGCACCCCTGGATCTTCTGGAGCCCCTGGCGTGGCGACCCCGCCGCCGGGTTATGCAAATGGGCAGGAGGCCTATGGGCAGCAGGTACCCGCTCCCCAGGGTGGGTATGGGCAGCAGCAGGGCTACCCGCAACAGCAGAATAATGGCCAGCCTGCCTATGGCCAGCCGTATAACGGGCAGCCTTCGAATGGTCAGCAAGGCGGCTACAACCAGCCGGGTGGGTACGCACAGCCAGGCTACCCGCAGCCGGGCTACCCGCAGCCGGGCTACCCGCAAGGAGCCTCGCAGCCTGCTCAAAGTCCTTATGGCCAGCCTGCGCCGGGCTACCAGCAGCCGTACCCACAACAGGGCGTGTACGCGGCGCCGCAGGGCGGTCAGCAGGGCGGTGTGGATGTGGTGGTTCCCAGCGGAGCGCTTCTGCGGGTGCGCATCAATCGCGGGCTCGACGCGAACCACCTGCAGGTCGGCACACCATTTGACGGAACAGTGCTGAGCGACATCGCGACCGGTGGTGAGGTTGCGATTCCACGCGGCGCCAGCGTGCAAGGAGTTGTCGTCGATGCGAAGAAGGCCGGCGCCCTCAAGGGACAGGGAGAGCTTTCGCTGCAGATTTCCAGTGTGACCCTGGGCGGCGTCACGTACCCGATCACCTCGGATATTTGGGAGCGACAGGGACGCGATAAGACGGTGGGTACGGTGGACAGGGCCATCGGACTCGGCGCGATCGGCGCCATCATCGGCGGTGTGGCCGGTGGCGGTGCCGGGGCAGCAGTCGGTGCCGGCGTGGGTGCGGGCGTGGGCGTGGCCGGTTCGGCATCAACGCCCGGCGGGCGCGTGGTGGTTCCACCGGAGGCGGTGTTGACGTTCCATCTGGCCCAACCGGTGCAGGTTCGCACAGTCTCCGAGCAGGAGATGCAGCGGCTGGCTTATGCGACGGGGCCAGTGCAGGGCGCGCCGCCGGTGGTACGCCGCCGGTATGCTTATCCGCCGCCGCCGCCGGGCTATCCCTACCCTTATTAGGTCCCTGTGATTGCGTTCGGGAAAGGGTCAGGGCTTCAGCCCTGACCCTTTCGTGTTCTTGCGTGCAAGGTGGTCTTTGCCTATATCGAACACCTGTATCGCAGCCTGCAGCCACGTGAGTTGGTGCAGGAAGCGCCCACAGCCTGTGATTTATACTTTCAGCAGTCACGCGCGGACGACGCAGCAGCTTCCCTCTTTGCTCTTGTCCGCCGTGAGACGTCGATACGGGTTTGTGCACACGACCCGTCCAGGAAGAAGGCTCGCCCCACCTCATGCTCAGCTTGTTTCAAAAGGACAACCGCGCCACCAAGATTATCTTTGGCGTGATCATTGCAGCGGCGATCCTTTCGATGGTCGTTACGCTTGTGCCGGGCATCTTCGATAACGGAAACGCGGCGAACAGTGCGGTGTTTGCGACGGTACGGGGACCGGGGTTTCTGGGCCGGATTACGGGAGACAACACCTCCATCACTAATGCCGAGGTGGAGACGAGCGCCCGTGCACAGCTTCGCCAGCAGCAGATGCCGGAGTATTATCTGCCGTTCATCCTCGCGCGGGCGGGGCAGCAGCAGGTGGAGCGGGCAGTGCTGGTGCGCGAGGCCGATCGCCTGGGTATGCAGGTCAGCAACGAGGATCTGCGGCGGGAGCTGCAAACCGGACCTTTGAGCCAGTACCTTTTCCCGGGCGGAAATTTTATCGGTTCGGACAAGTATGAAGCATTTGTAGGACAGTATTTCAATCTGTCAATCGTCCGCTTCGAGTCCGAGGTGAAGCAGGATTTGGAGTTGCAGCGGCTCGAGGCTTTGGTGACCGGCGCGGTCGGCGTTTCGGACGCGACGGCACGAGAGGCATATCTGAAGCAGGGCGAAAAGGTCAAGTTTGACTATGCCGTGCTCTCGCTGCCGGATGTCAAGAAAACGGTAAGCGCGACCGATGCGGAGCTTGAGCAGTACTTCAAGACCAATGCCGCAAAGTATGCGACGGCCGTGCCTGAAGCACGAAAGATTGCATTTTTCGCGGTAGACCCATCAAATCTGCCTGGCGGTACACCCAAGGCAACCGACACTGACTTGCAGGCTTACTACAACGCGCATGCGGCGGAGTACCAGGTGCCCGAAGAGGTGAAGACGCGTCACATCCTGTTGACCGTACCCAAGGGCGCGGATGCAAAGAGCGACGCGGCGGCCAAGGCAAAGGCGCAAGGCTTGCTGCAGCAGATCAAGGGCGGAGGCAACTTTGCCGATCTGGCGAAGGCGAATTCCGATGACCCTGGCAGCAAAACGCAGGGTGGTGAGTTGCCGATGATCCCGACGAGCAGCCTCGACCCGGCATACGCAAAGGCCGCGATGGCGCTCAGTCCCGGGCAGACTTCCGATGTGGTGCGGTCCCAGTTCGGGTACCACATTATCCAAACCGAGGAGAAGCAGACGGCGCACGCGAAGAGCCTGGCGGAAGTGAAAGACGAAATTGCGGGTAAGCTTTCCGCGCAGAAGTTCGCCGCTGCCCAGAGTGCGTTTGCGAACCAGCTTGCCGCCGAGGCGGGGAAGACGGGCATGGACGCAACGGCCAAGGCCCACAACCTGCAAGTCGTGACGACAGACTATCTCAGCAGCAGCGGGACGATTGCGAGCCTGCCGGACTCGGCGAGTTTGCTGACGGCGGCGTTTGGTGCGGCCAAGGGAGCTGCCCCGCAGGCCGCTTCCACGGGCGAGGGCTCGGCGATCTTCCAGGTGGTCGGTGTTCAGCCCGCGCATGCCCCGGCTTTTGCTGACTGGAAGGGTCACGTGTTGGAAGATTACCGCGACGAACGGGCGCCGGCGTTGCTGAGCGCCCAGCTTCGCAAGCTGGATGACCGTGCGAAGCAACTCGGCGATCTGCACAAAGCCGCGGCGGAGATGAATGTACCGGTGAAGACCAGCGATCTGGTGGGCCGCGACGCGCAGGTGCAGGATCTAGGCGCGCTCAGCGGGGATGCGGCTTCGGTGTTTAGCCTGCCCAAGGGCGGTATCTCCGGACCTTTGAATGAGGGCCCGAACGGTGCGGTGGCGCAGGTGCTCGACCTGCAGCAGCCGACGCCGGACGATGTCGCACAGCACCTCGCCGCAACCAAAGACAAGCTCTTGGATGATCAGCGCAAGGAGGTCTTCAACGTGTTCGCAGGCACGCTGATGGACCGCTATGAGCGCGCGGGAGCGATCGTGTACAGCCGCAAGCCGACGGGATTGCCGCTGGGCAGTTAGATTCACGGGCGGTTTAGCCGTAGGTAGCGCGGTTACGGTGCCGGGTCATCATGGCCCGGCATCTTCTGTTTCCACCTGCACGTCCTACGGGATGGCTCGCACTTCGTTCCTAATGACGATGATTGGAGATTTGATGAAAGCTGAACGCATTTCCGGCGTGTTGCTGCATGTGACTTCGCTGCCCTCGTATGGTGGCATCGGCGATTTTGGACCGGCGGCGTACGGCTTTGTGGATTTCCTGGTAACCGCGAAACAGCGGCTATGGCAGGTGCTGCCGTTGAGTCCGACCGGGTATGGCAGCTCGCCGTATTCCGCCCTTTCCGCGTTTGCCGGCAATCCGCTGTTGATCAGTTTGGAACGGCTGGTGGATGCCGGATGGATCGGTGCCGACCGAATCGCCGGGTTGCCGGGACATAACGGACCGTGTGATTTCGAGGTTGCTTTTGCCGTGAAACGGCCCTTGCTGGAGGAAGCGGCGGCCTGTTTTCTAGACGACGCAGGGCCGGAGGATCGTGCACGCTTTCAGCGCTTCGCCCAGGAAAATACCTCATGGCTGACCGATTGGGCCCTGTTTTCGGTGTTGCGTCGGCGCTTCGGCTATCAAAGCTGGATTGACTGGCCGACCGAGTTCGCCTTTCGCCAGCAAACGGCGATTTCGGGCTTGATGAAGGAGTCTAGCCGCGAGCTCGCCGTGGAGCAGGTGCTGCAGTTCTTCTTTCAGGAGCAATGGTCGGCGTTGCGGGCCTACTGTAGCGAACGGAAGGTGCGCATTCTCGGGGATGTAGCGATCTTCGTTTCGTACGACAGCGCCGACGTGTGGATGCATCCGGAGATCTTTGAACTGGATGAGCAGCGAAAGCCGGTGCGGGTTTCCGGTGTGCCGCCGGATTACTTCTCCGAGACCGGCCAGCGCTGGGGCAACCCGCTGTACCGTTGGGATCTGCTGGAAGAGCGTGGTTTCCACTGGTGGATCGCCCGCTTCCATCGGGCACTGGCGTTGTATGACAGTGTGCGGCTCGATCATTTTCGGGGTTTTGAGGCGTACTGGTCGATCGACGTGGAGGCGGAGACGGCGGTGGAGGGCCATTGGGTGAAGGCGCCCGGGCGTGCTCTGTTTCAGCGGCTGAAGGAGACGCTGGGCGAGCTGCCCTTTCTGGCCGAGGACCTGGGGCTGATTACGCCCGAGGTGGATGAGCTGCGTGAGTTTTTCGGCATGCCGGGAATGCGGATTTTGCAGTTCGGCTTTGCCGAAAGCGGCGGACACCTGTACCTGCCGCATCGCTATATACCAAACACGGTGGTGTACACGGGAACGCACGATAACAACACGACCCTGGGTTGGTGGCAGGAAGACGCTACGGCGGACGAACGCAAGCATGTGCAGGTGTATACACGGCCGATCGAACATGATGCCGAAATCGACTGGACCTTCATCAAGTTGGCGGCAAGCTCTGTGGCCAACACCTGCATCTTTCCATTGCAGGACGTGTTGCATCTCGGCAGCGAGGCACGCATGAACAAGCCGGCCGCAACGGAAGGGAACTGGGCGTGGCGTTATGGCCTTGAAGCATTGCATCCGGATTTCGCGATGAAGCTGGCGGCGATCACGGAGATGACAGATCGAGACGGTAAGCGGGAAAAGTTGGAGGGTCCTGGGGGCGGCGGACCCACGGAAGAGGCGCATCTGGGTGGGGAAGAGCAGCTTACCCAGTAAAGCGATAGCGAAGCTGGCGCGGATTGACTGTCGATGTCTCCACCTCGCAAAGAGGATCGCCCGCTTCCGTCGACAGGACCGTATTGCACATTGGGACCGCCAGGAGAGGCCGCTCACACGGTGTTCTCACAACCGGGTACACTGAAGCTATCGAAGGAGATTGCTGTGCCCCTGTCTGGAGAAGCCATTCGCACCATGAATTATGTCGACGATATTTCGACCACGTTGCGGCGAATTTTGTCGGTGATGCCGATTCTTACGCCGGAAGAGCGGGAACGCGTGTCCGAGCACATCCGTCAATCAGACCCGAGTTATGCCTCGGTCATTACCGCGCTGGAAACAAAGTAGCTTGGCTGCCATGGAGACGATGCGTGCGGGAGCGACATCCGTGGCAGCTCCCGCGCATGCGATAAGAACAGTGGCCGTGATCGGTGCCGGAGAGCAGGGCCGAAGCTTCGCCTTACGGTGTGCTCGCAGCGGCTTTCACACCGTATTGGAAGATGTCATGCCGGCGCGGTTGCGTCGCGCGCAGGAAGAGTTGAGCAGCTTGTCGGACCCGGATGCCGCGCACCGGCTGCGATTTTCGCTTACCGTCGAGAACGCGGTCCGCGAGGCTGATCTGGCGATTGATTTCGTGCCTGATGAGCTTGAATCGAAGCTGGAAATCTTCAGCATGGTGGATCGTATGGCACCCCCGCGCACCATCCTCTGCACCCCGACACGGGCGTTGAGTATCAGCGATCTTGCGGCCTGTACCTACCGCGCCGATCGCTGTATCGCTTTGCGCGCGCATGGGGCGGAGATGCTCGGAGGCGAACTGACGATGGTGCCCGCCCGAACTACCGCACCGTGGGTGCTCGAAGAGATGAAGCGTTGGCTTGAAGCGTTGGGCGTACGGGTTGCCCTCGGAACCGATATTGCCTTCTGAGCAGGAGCGCTACGGCGTTTCCTGGCAAGCGTTGGGACACAGAAGGTCTTTCGCGGCTTGTGCAGGCGCAACGGCCTGTTTTCACCAAAATGACGCATCTCTACAACAATGGTTCGTCGGTCTGCCATCGAGGGTGATGGTGTCGTGATGGTGGACCTGCTCTAATCGAAGATGCAAATGCAAATCTACCAAGATCTTTTCGGTAAACTTGTTTGGTTCTGATTCACACGATCTTCGCCGTGATCAAAGCCTGCCTGGCGGCTGCCGTGGCGGCATTGGTGGCGGGCGTTTCCTTGGTGGTAACGATCGTAGTTTTGGTAATTGTGGTGGGCATCGCTGTAACCGGCGCTTTCGGCCTTGGCGGATCGAAGCTTGCAGCGCGTCGGCGGGCAAAGCGCGAGGACTGAAACGAGCTAAGAGGTGCGCGCTCCCTTGACCCCTGCCGCACTCTCCTCATCGTCCTGAGTGCGGCAAAACGCCCTATTATCTGCCTGTACTGCGGCTACTCACCTACTTGCGCGGCCTGGTAGGGTTTTTGCAGAAGCGAGCGAGCTTCGTTTACAGCTCCCTGGGTGTTGTCATTGGTTTGAACCGCCTGACGATATTCGTTCACGGCGCGTTCGCGCTGGCCGGTGACGTCAAAAATCTTACCCAGGTTGATGTGACTCCATACCTCGGTCCACTTCGGGTCGTTGTCCCCGCGCAGAGCGTCGCGGAAGCTGTTTGCGGCGGACTGGTAGTTCTTCTGCATCATGAAAACTTCGGCGAGCCGGTAGTTGGCTAGAGATGATCCACGATTGGAATCAAGCGCCTTCTGGTATTCCGCCACGGCGCCCAGCAGATCACCCTGCTGCACGTCCTGCTGCCCGCGTAACACAGCAACGCGCACGTTCAGGTCGGGTGTGGATTTCAGCAGCCAGTTATCAGGATCGACGGTGATGCGGCGGGGGCGGCCAAAGGTTTCGATGGCGTAGGGCGACTCGGTGCCGGAAAGATCAACGCGGCGGTCTTCGGTTTTGCCTTCGGTTTCGACGCGCAACTCGACGGGCATGCGGAAAAGATCAAGATCTTGAGTAATTGCTCCGGTGGTGCGGAAGCCCTTATTGCTGCTGAGACGAAAGACCGAATAGGTGTCGCCGAACTCGGGCGCGCCGGTGCCGTCCAGCCATTGCGAGAAGAAAGGCGTGAGTTGTAGGCCGGCCTGAGCCTGGGCGACGGTCTGTACGTCTACGGTGCGAACGCTCTTATCGGTATATTGCGAGAGCAAGCCGCGCAGAAATTTCGTGAAGACCTCATCGCCCATCTCCCAGCGGAGCATGTGAAAGACCATGGCTCCTTTTTCGAGTGTTTCAGATTGGAACTGGGGTGAGAAGGGATCGAGGCGGCCAAGAGTCGTGAGGGGTTCGGTGTCATAAGCAAGCGCGCCGGCTTCGGTGTCGGTGATGGCGGTTTGCAGTGCCTGCTTGCCGTTCGCGTCTTCAAGGTACATCAACTCGGCATAGCGGCTCATGCCGTTGGTAATCCACGCATCGTTCAGGGTCGCCGGGGAGACCTCAGAGCCCCACCATTGATGGGCAAGGGTATTGGCGAGCAGGCGGGCGTTCGCGCGCTCGGGTCGGACGGCGACGATCTCCGGAGCCCATGCTGCGGAGATCGAGTTTGAGGGCAGCTCGACGACGTTGATCGTCGAAGATTCAGCGCCGCCAAATTGATTGGTGAGATATTCGAAAGCGCGGCCGGTAGTTGCGGCGATGTCTTGCGCCTTTGCCTTGTTGGCGTCGGTGACGTAGACGTGGATATTAGGAGAGTCGGGCGCGCTGATGGGCTGCAGGAACTTGCCGGCGACGATAGTGCCAGGGAAACCGGATTTTGCCCAGTTGAAGATGTATTCGGAACGGTCGCCGCCGACCTTGTGCTGTCCGGTGAAGCCGCTGCCGATCGCGCGTTCGCCGGTGGGCAAAGTGACGTGGACTTCGGCCGTAAAACGGTCGGTAAATAGGCCGGGCATGGAGATGGGGAACCAACGGCCGGGATAGAGCAGGATGCTGACCGGATCGGCTACCTGCGCGAAGTCGATACCCTCGACCGGGCTTGTGTCAGCGGTCGGAACGCCGGCGTAGGTGAAGGTCCAGGTCGCGGTTGAGCCTTTGGGAACGGCGACCGTGGGGCTGATGCGGACTGTCGAGTCGGTGGCATTACGCTCAAAAGCGAGGCTTGCGTTGCCCGCGCCTGTGAGCCTGGTGACTTGGAGCGCGTTGTTGAGGCCGAAGCTGACCGTGTTCAGGTCTTCGAGCGCGGTGAAGGTGACTGCCGCGGTCGCGGAGAGCTTGCCGTTGGCGGGATCGAGGTCGGCGTGGATGACGTAGCCGGTGACATCGACCTGCGGGCGGATGGGGGTGGCGGCGTGCACCTGCGCTATGGACGCGGAGGCGATTACGGCGGAGCACACTGCAGGGAAGAAAACGCGCATGCGAAAGGGCCTTTGTCTCACGATCAGGCTGCTGCTTTCTGCCGAAAGGGCAGGGACGCCTGGAGAGCGATATCTCATGTTAGACGTTGCCGAACCTGCGCTGGATTTACGTTGCCACTCCGCTTCGGCGATGGGCGTTTAAGAGGGTCAAAACGGCAGCGGCCACGCGCTCGACGGGGCTTTGGCCGGGAGGGGCCGCAAGGCGATGGCGCACATCGGCGAGGGCGGTGATTTGGCGCTCGCGTTCAGGGCCTTCGCGCAGTAGGGGAGCGAGCGCGGCGGCGACATTTTGGGCGGTAAAGCGGCTCTGGAGCAGCTCGGGGACGATGCGTTTGCCGGCGATGAGATTGACCATGGCGACGGGCAGGTTGCCGCTGAGGTCGCGCATGGGCGGAAACTCTTCGGGGTAGACGACGAGGCGCTTGGCCAGGGCAAAGGTCGCCGCAGAGACGCGATAGACGACTACGAAGGGGTTGCCGATGAGCGCGGCCTGCACGGTGGCCGTGCCGCTGGCGACGACCGAGGCGCGGGCGTGGTGCAGCGCGTCGCGGGCATCGGGGACAAGGGTGAGGCGGAGGCTGCGGGCTTCGGGGCCCCAGTAACGAAGGTGTTCGCGGTTGAGTTGCTCGATGAAGGTGCGCAGATCGGCTGCGCGAAGCGTGGAGGCGACCGGCAGGAGGAATTCGTAGCGGGTGTGGGCGGCGGGGTCGGATGGGGTTTGCAGGCCGTAGCCGTCGAAGGTGATGCGCGCGGAAGCGGTGGCGATGAGGTCGCTCATGGCGAGCTCGTGCAGGGCGGCCAGGTTGGCGCGGATCTCTTTCCAGCGGCTGCCGGGCAGAAGGGCGATCCAGGTCTTAGCGGGATCGAGACCGTGCTGCGCGGCATAGACCTCGCGCGGGAGATCGGGCAGCGTTTCCGCGGCGAGGGGATGGCCGACGAAGTCGGCGTTGACTTCGCGCTCGCGATAGAAGCGTTCTTCAAAGGGAAAGATGACGAGCATGCGGTCGACACGCTCCTGCACCCAGCGCAGGCGGCTGCCTTTCCAGGCCCAGAGCTGCGGGCTGACGAACCAGACGACGGGCACGCCGGCGCGGTGGAGGTGTTTGGCAAGACGGAAGTTTACGTCAGGGAAGTCGATCAGGATGGCGACATCAGGACGTTGCTGCCGGATGGCACGGACGAGGCGGCGGTAGCTGGCGTAGATGCGTGGAACGTGGCGAAGGATCTCGGTAACACCCATAACGGCGACGTCTTCGGCGCGGACGACGCGCTGCTGGCCGGCGGCCTCCATGGCGCGGCCGCCAAGGCCGGTGAAGGTGGCTTCGGGGAGGTGCTGGCGGAGGGTTTGGATGAGCTGGGCGCCGTAGGCGTCGCCGGAGGCTTCGCCGGCGGAGAGGAAAACGTGCGGATTGGACCGAGTGGCTATGGCTCCAGTGTAGTTCCGTTGCTGGGGTACGTCCCCCGGGGACTTTGTAGGACAAAGTCTTCGAAAGAGACGACTTAGGTCTGGACTTTCAAGTAGAGCCTACAACTCGTGACGATTTGGGTTCGCGCCGGACGTCGATGAGCACGACATGTAGATGAGCACGACATGTCGATGAGCACGACGTGTCGGGTACATCGGAGACGGGAGTGTTGCTACAGGTTGATTTTAGAGAAGGCGGGTGAAGTGATGTGCAGCGCTCTGGCTTGGGGTGGTGATCAGGATTGAGGATTGAGGGTCCGTAGCAGTTGGTGAGTCGAGCGACAGCAACCCACCCTGTGCGGTCAAGCTGCGCAAAGGATGGGGCACCCGGGATTCCAGGGTGAAGCTGTGAATGCATGGTGCACCGCTTGCTTCACGAATCCAACGGTTCGGGTTCGGCTCAGGCAGCCAAGGCGGTGGGAAGGGGCGCGGGAACGATGGGAGTGGACAGGCGCATGGGCTGGCGCTTCCAGTAAGTGAGCGAGCGCCAGCACCATTCGAGCGGGCCGAAGCGGAAGTGGCGGAGCCAAAGGGTGGAGAAGAGGAGATTGACGGCCCACATCCCGGCGACAGCGTAGTAGATCTTGTAGTACTCCACATAGCCGTACCAGTGGAGCGGGCTCCACTGAAAGAGGGTTTTCATGCAGAGACTGGTGAGGATGTAGTTGGAAAAGGCCATTTGCCCGACGTCCGCCACCCAACCCAGCAGTCGCTTGAAGACACAGAAGCGAAGCAGGAGCAGAAGAACGGCAGCGTTGCCGAGTGCGCCTGTGACGCGGGTGAGATCGTAGGGGGCAGACAGCCAGAAGGCGGACGTAAAGAGGTCGAAGTGGCTCTTCCAGCTGACCCAGCAGCCGGCAAAGGTAACGGCCCAGGCGATGGCGAGGCCGAAGACTGCCGTGAGCGCATAGGTGCGGGTGGAGGCCCTTAGCTGGAAGAAGCCAAGCCGGAAGAGAGCCATGCCGAGCAGCATCATGCCGGCCCAATCGCCAAATCCGGCGTAGGCGCCAAGGGTTTCCCCGCGAAAGGCATCGGCGGCATCGGAACCTTGCGCGGCGAGGTAACCCTGGTGACCGGCGATGTCTTTGTAGAGCTTCTTGGAGCCGGGACGCCAATAGTCCTGAACTTTTTGCCAGCTCTTTAACGAATCGATCTGATCTTCGGTGAGCACCTGGTGCTGTGCCAAGGCGAAGTTGGCCTGCTCGGCAGCGTGCTTGGCGTGGAGCTCCCCAAAGGTACGGCCGATGTTGACGAGGCCTGTATTGAGCAGAAGGATGATGCCGGCCGCCCAGAAGAGGGTTTTGGGGCGGCAGTGGCGGAAGGGAAACATGAAGAGCAGGGCAGCGGTGCCGTAGAAGAACAGGATGTCGCCGTTCCAGATGAGGTAGCAGTGAATAAGGCCGAAAAGCGTGAGCCACATGTTGCGCCGGGTGAAGACGTCTGCCGTGCGGACGCCGGCGCCGCGGTCTTCGGCGCGCTGCGTGAGCAGGATGATGCCGGCACCGAAGAGCATGGAAAACAGGGCACGCATTTTGCCTTCCGCAAACATCCAGCGGGCAAACCACAGGACGGTGTTGACGTGCGCGTGCGGGCCGCTGAAGACCGGCTTCACCGTCGTGAGCGGAACGGCATAGTTCCAGCCCGGCAAGGCAAAGTCGCAGATATTCATGAGCAGGATGCCCATGAGCGAAAAGCCGCGCAGGAGATCGATGGACGAGATGCGCTCGGTCTGCGTGACGGGCGCCGTGCCGCGGGCGGGATGGGGATCGGCACTGCGTGGCGGGCCGGCGAGCTCTTCATTGGCACCGGATGGAAGGGAGACAGGGGTCTCGGGCAGGGTCGTGGTGGCACTCATGCTGGCTCCTGAGAGGCATACAGGGTATTCGCGCGGATGTGAGGTGAAGGTAGACCTCCATTGCCGGGGCTGCAAGCATTTTTCTCCTTTGTCGTCTTTAGTCGACCGGCTACGGAGACCCTATGGAGCGAGGCGGGTGTTTGTGGGGTCGTGGCCGTTTCAAGGGTGGGTACCTGCGGAGTGGGACATGGATTTGTTGAGGATTGAGGTTCGGGTTTGTTGAGGGTTGATGTTCGGGTTTGAGGGTTTTGAGGTTCGGGTTGCGAGATGCGGAAGTGCGGCTTGCATCTGAGCAGGCATGTCAGTTTTAGATAAGGTTCTAGGCAAGCCCCTCGCGACGGAGGAGGATGCGGAACAGCGCGTCGGCGTGGCCGAAGGGGTGCCGGTGTTTGGGCTGGATGCGCTGGGATCGGCGGCGTACGGGCCGGAAGCGGCGCTGACGATCCTGATTCCGGCGGCCGCAGCGGGCATTGCGTACGTGATGCCGATCAGTTTGCTGATCATTGCGCTGCTGGCGATTGTATATTTTTCGTACCGGCAGACGATTGATGCGTACCCGAACGGGGGTGGGTCCTACACCGTGGCGAGCGAAAACCTGGGACGCAATGTGGGGCTGCTGGCGGCGGCGGCGCTGATTGTGGACTACCTGCTGGATGTATGCGTGGGCATCTCGACGGGCGTAGGGGCTCTGATCTCGGCGGTGCCCAGGCTGGGGCCGCATACGCTTGGGATTTGCCTGTTGATTCTGGTGTTGTTGACGATGATCAACCTGCGCGGCGTGCGGGAGAGCGGTGTGCTGTTTATGCTGCCGACGTATCTGTTTTGCGCGTGTTTGCTGGGGGTGATCGGGTGGGGTTTGGTGAAGGAGCTGATGAGTGGAGGGCAGCCGTCGCCGGTGGTCGCGCCACCCGCGGCACCGGCCCATGCGGTGGCGGCGGTGGGCGCGTGGTTGCTGATTCGGGCGTTTGCGAGCGGATGCACGGCGCTGACCGGGGTGGAAGCCGTGAGCAACGGCGTAGTGGCGTTCAAGGACCCGAATACGCGGACGGCGCGGCGCACGCTGGCGGTGATTGTGGTGCTGCTGGGGTTGTTTCTGGCGGGATTGGCGCACTTGACGAAGGTGTACAAGATCATGGCGACCGAGCCTGGGTCGTCGCACTACCAAAGCCTGCTGTCGATGCTGACGGCGGCGGTGGCGGGCAAGGGTGTGTTCTATTACGTCACGATGGCGTCAATTCTTGTGCTGCTATCGCTTTCGGCGAATACGGCGTATGCGGATTTTCCACGCCTTTGCCGGGCGATCGCCGAGGACGGGTACCTGCCGCGGTTCTTCGCCATCCGGGGACGCAGGCTGGTGTACACCGAGGGGATTCTGGTGCTGGCGGTGCTGGCAGGTCTCGTGCTGATTGTGTTTCAAGGTGTGACGGACCGGCTGATTCCGCTGTTTGCCATCGGCGCGTTTCTGGCGTTTACGCTGTCGCAGGCCGGGATGGTGATGCACTGGCGGAAGAACAAGGGCAAGCGGTCGGGGCTGTACATGGCGATCAACGGGGTCGGCGCGGTGGCGACCGGATGCACCGTGGTGATTGTGCTGGTGGCCAAATTTGTGGAGGGCGCGTGGATCACGGTGCTGATGGTGCCTCTCCTGATTTTGCTGATGCGCCGGGTGCACCGGTACTACACGCGCGTTGAGGCGGAGTCGAAGGTGGACACGCTGCGTTTGGTGAAGGAATCGGCACCGCTGGCGATTCTGCCGGTGTCGCACTGGGACCGGGCGTCGGAGGCGGCGCTGCAGTTTGCGTGTTCGTTGACGCCGGAGGTGCAGG
Source organism: uncultured Acidobacteriaceae bacterium (assembly GCA_964242495.1). Classification (GTDB taxonomy): domain Bacteria; phylum Acidobacteriota; class Terriglobia; order Terriglobales; family Acidobacteriaceae; genus Granulicella. The sequence goes on along the minus strand of CAXSZS010000003.1, from coordinate 163,736 downwards.
TGCTGCACGTCGATTGCGCGGAGGAGACGGGTGAGGAGTCCGATGAGGGATGGAAGCAGCAGTTGCAGAAGGCCGCGGAGGGAACGCCCTTTAAGCCGCCGACGGTTGTCTCGATTCCGTCGCCGTTTCGTTTTGTGACGACGCCGGTGCTGCAGTATGTGCTGGACGTGGAGAAAAAGACGCCGGGACGACGGATCGCGGTGATTGTGCCGGAACTGGTGACGCGACGGTGGTACCAGTATTTGTTGCACAATCACCGGTCGACGGTGTTGAAGGCGCGGTTGTTGTTGCAGGGGAACCGGCGGATTGTGGTGATCAATGTGCCTTGGTATCTGGGGGGGTGAGTCGGACCAGGCGCGTGGCGTGCCTTGCCCCATAAACCGGGCTTTCAGCCCTTGGCTTTCGTGGCACCTTTACCTAGGCCTTGCGGCCTAGGCTGGTATAGGACGCGCCTTTGGCGCTGAAGCGGTCGGGCTGGGGTTGTCAGGCTGGGGCTGTCGGGCGGTGATGGTTTCAGCGAGGGGTGTGCCGGGCCGAGCAGACAGCAGATCCCTCCGCCGTGCTACGGGATGACAAGCCGTGCTACGGGATGACAAATTCAAAGATGGCGGCCATTAGGCGGTGACGGTTTCGGCGAGGGGTGTGCCGAGTTCCTGGTCTTTGTATTGCAGGCGATAGAGACGCCAGTAGAGGCCGTGCAGGGCGAGGAGTTCCTGGTGGGTGCCCTGCTCGCGGAGCTGGCCTTTGTGCATGACGAGGATGGTGTCGGCGCGCTGGATGGTGGAGAGCCGGTGGGCGATGAGGACGGAGGTGCGGCCGGTGATCATGCGCTCGAGGGCGGCGCGGACGCGGAGCTCGGTTTCGGTGTCTACGGAGCTGGTGGCCTCGTCGAGGATAAGGATGCCCGGGCGGTGGGCGAGAGCGCGGGCGAAGGAGATGAGCTGCTTCTGGCCGGTGGAGAGCGTGGCGCCGCGTTCGATGACGGGTTCGGCGAAGCCTCCTGGGAGGGTGCGGATGAACTCGCCGACATTGACCTCTTCGGCAGCGTTGGCGACTTCATCATCGGTGATCCAAGTTGAGCCAAGCCTAATGTTTTGGGCGACTGTACCCGAAAAGAGGAATGGGTCCTGAAGGACGACGCCGAAGCGACGGCGCAGAGTGGTGAGGTCCTGATCGCGGACGTCAACGCCGTCGAGGAGGACTTGGCCGCGCTGGACGTCGTAGAAGCGCATCATGAGGGCGGTGATGGTGGTTTTGCCGGCGCCGGTGTGGCCGACGATGGCGGCGGTGGCGCCGGGTTCGATGGTGAAGGAGACGCCGCGGAGGATCCAGTCGATGGGGTCGAGAGGGTCGGAGGGGTGGGAGTTCGGGTTTCCTGGGGACTGGGCGGGGGCGGAATACGGAGGTGCTTCGCTGCGCTCAGGATGACGGCTGCTTAGGGTACCCGAAACAGCAGATCCCTCCGCTTCGCTGCGGGATGACAAACCAGAAAGGGAGGAAAGGGCGGCGAGTTGGTCGGGGGTGAGTTGGGCGTAGGTGAACCAGACGTCGCGGAACTCGATGCGGCCGGTGTTGGGGGTGTTTTGTTCGCCGGGGGTGGGGAGGGCGGGTTGCTGTAGCTCGGGTTGGGTGTCGAGGAGGCGGAAGACGCGCTCGGCGGCGGCCATGGCGGCTTGGAGGATGTTGTATTTGTCGGAAAGGTCCTGGATGGGGCGGAAGAAGCGCTGGGCGTACTGGATGAAGGCGATGAGTACGCCGAGGGACACGGTGCCGAAGAGGCTGAAGTGGGGGTGGAAGTCGCCGGCAAACGGTGCGGGGGCGCGCGGGATCCAGGTGTGGGCGGAGAGGAAGTGGACGCGTTCGGACTGGAGCACGGCGTGGCCGCCGAACCAGAGTACAAGCGCAATGGCGACGGAGCTGAGGAGCTCGACGACGGGATAGTAGAGCGCGTAGGCGAAGATGGCGTCGGTCCAGGCGGCCTTGTTTTCGTCGTTGATGGAGCGGAAGTCGCGGTAAGCGCGGGCTTCGCGATTGAAGAGCTGCACGACGGACATGCCGGAGACGTATTCCTGGGTGAAGGCGTTGAGGCGCGCGGTGGCGGTGCGTTGGCGGCGGTAGGAGTCGCGAACGTGAAGGCGGAAGAGCTGGGTGGCGTAGACGATCACCGGCAGAACGGCGAGGGTGAGCAGCGCGAGGGGCCAGCTCATGGAAAGCATGATGGCGATGATGTAGACGAGGGCGAAGATGTCCTCGAAGATGGCCAGGACACCGGAGGTGAACATCTCGTTGAGGGCGTCGACGTCGGAGGTGACGCGGGTGACGAGCCGGCCGACCGGATTGCGGTCAAAGAAAGCGACCTGCATGCGCTGCAGATGGCGGAAGAGCTGCGAGCGGAGATCGAACATGATCTTTTGCCCGGTCCACTGCATGAGATAGGTCTGGATGAACTCAAGGCCAAAGCTGAGGACGAGCGCGGCGAGGTAGAGCAGGCCGATCTCTGTGACGCCCTGTACAGGGTCGGGGCTGAGGCGGCGGGAAAGCCAGGAGTGCTTGCCAGCGGTGGGCGCGAAGTAGGTGTCGACGGCGACCTTGACGAGATAGGGACCGAAGACGTCGGAGCCGGACTTGATGACGATGGCCACGGCGGAGATGGCGGCCTGGAGTTTGTAGGGATGGAGGTAGCGGAGCAGACGGCCCATGAGGCGGCTGTCGTAGGCTTTGCCGACCACGTCATCGTCGATGCCGGAGGGGGTCGGGGGAGGAGGATCGGTTTTGGGGCTGGCCGCGGAAACACCGTTATGGGCAGGGCGCGGAGGGCTGTGGGGGCCGTTGCCGTCGTGACGGCGAGTTCCGGCAACTGGCTCCGTTGGACCTGCTTCATCTGTGGAAGTTTTCCGGTCTTTGGGGTCCGTCGGTGAGTGTGTTGCAGCGGCCATCATTTTTATTGTAGTAGTAGCGGGCGGACGGAGCCGGGGTGAGGGTCCCGATGTTCGATGGAGTTCATGAAAGAATCGAAGCGATGCAGACTGCAGCAACGGCGCTTGGCATTTATCTTTCGGTACCGTTTTGCCGTGCAAAGTGCACGTTTTGCAACTTCGCGTCGGGAGTGGGATCGCCGGAAGCCATTGAGCGCTATGTGGATCTGCTGTGCGCGGAGATTGCGGGTCTACGGAGCGAGGTGACGGCGCGGGGTGGGGTGCTGCCCCGTGTGGTGGATTCCCTCTATTTTGGCGGTGGAACTCCAAGTCTGCTGGAGCCGGCGCAATTACAGCGTGTGTTTGCCGCTTTGCGTGGTGAGTTCGCGATGGTGGATGAGATGGAGGTCACTCTGGAGGCCGCACCGGGCCAGATTGGGGCTGCGGTTCTGGAGGCAGGGCTGGCCATGGGCGTGAACCGGGTGAGCCTGGGGGTACAGAGCTTTGCCGATCGCGAGGCGCAGGCGGTTGGCCGATCGCATACGGAAGCGAGCTGCCTGGCGGAGTTTGCCCGGTTACAAAAGGCGGGTGTGACGAACATCGGAGCGGACCTCATTGCCGGCTTGCCGTATCAGACGGAGGCGAGTTGGGCGCATTCGCTGGCGGTGGCCGCGGGATGCGGACTCGATCACCTGAGCGTGTACATGCTGGAGGTGGATGACGATTCGCGGCTGGGGCGCGAGGTGCTGGGCGGCGGTGCGCGGCTGCATGCACCGGCGGTGCCGAGCGATGATCTAGTCGCGGCGCTGTATGCGGAGGCGTGCACCACGCTGCCAGCGGCGGGGTTTGCCCAATATGAGATCTCCAATTTTGCCGTCCCTGGCCGGGCTTCGAGGCACAATTTCAAGTACTGGACGCGGGAGCCCTACGTGGGGTTTGGGCTGGATGCGCATTCGATGCTGTTCACCGAAGATGGGCAGGCGCTGCGATGGGCGAATGCCGAAGAGCTCACGGGGTACGACGGGCTGCCGCAGATCCGCTCTGCGGCACGGGTGAGTGAGCGGGAGGCCTTCGAAGAGACCGTGTTTCTGGGGCTTCGGCTGGCGGCGGGGCTGCCGCGTGAGCGATTGGCTTTGTTTCCGCGGATGTGGAGAGAGGATTTTGAGGAGCGTGCGACGATGCTGTGCCACGAGGGGCTGCTCGCGAAGAGCGTGGATGAGTGGCGGCTGACCGGGCACGGCCGTGCGGTGTCGAATGAGGTGATGGGTGAGTTGTTGGTCGGGGTTGCGGCTTAGCGTTCATCGGATTGTGTTGGGGTTTGAGGAGTAAGGTTTTCAGGTTCGAGGGATTCGATGTTGAGGTTTCAGGGTTGAGGTTTTCAGGTTCGAAGATGTGAAGGGGGATTGTGAGCGAGCGAAGGATTGATCTGCGCAGTGATACGGTGACGCGGCCGACACCGGCCATGCGTCGTGCGATGGCGGAGGCTGAGGTTGGCGATGATGTGTATGGGGAAGACCCGACCGTCAACCGGCTGGAAGAGCGTGCCGCCGCGGTTTTCGGACGGGAAGCGGCGCTCTTCGTGCCTACGGGCACCATGGGGAACCAGATTGCCGTGCGTCTGCACACGCAACCGGGGCAGGAGGTGATCTGCGAAGCGCGGTCCCATCTGCTCGATTGGGAGATGGCGATGGTGGCGGCGTTTTCGGGTTGCGTGCCACGCACAGTTGCGGGGGAGCGCGGCATTCTGCGCTGGGCCGAGATCGAGAAGGCCGTGGCGCCGAAGATCTACTACCGGGCGCAAACGGGATTGGTTTGGATGGAGAACTCGCACAACATGGCGGGCGGCACGGTGACGCCGCTGCCGGTGCTGATCGACATCTGGGAGGGCGCGCAGGGGGCGGGACTGCCGGTGCATCTGGATGGGGCGCGGGTGTTCAATGCCGCTACCGCGGCGGGTGTGCCGGTGGCGGAGCTGACGCGCGGCTTCGATACGGTGATGTTTTGTTTGAGCAAGGGGCTCGGGGCGCCGGTGGGGTCGATGCTGGTCGGCTCGCATGAGGCCATGCAGAAGGCGCGGTCGGTGCGCAAAGCGCTGGGCGGCGGGATGCGCCAGGCAGGTGTGCTGGCGGCGGCAGGACTGGTCGCCCTCGAGGAGATGCCGGGGCGATTGGGGGAGGACCATGCCCATGCTCGCTTGCTTGCCGAGGCCGTGGCCGCTTGCGAGGGAGTCAGCCTCGATCTCGCGGCAGTTGAAACGAATATCGTCATCTTTACCCTGGAAGATGAGGGGGATGCGCCCGGTTTTGTCCGGGTACTAAAGCAGCAGGGTGTGCTCGCAAGTGCCGTGGGACCCCATGCTGTGCGTTTGGTGACGCACTACGACGTGAGCAGGGCGGATTGCGAGTATGCAGCCGAGATTGTGGCGGGACTTCTAGCGCAGGTTCCGGCCTAAGGCGGGCTCGACTATGCCGAAGTCTGTGTCAAGGATAGTTGGGAGAGACTCCTTCCAGCGCGGAAGGCGCGTTCTACACCAGCCTGGGCCGCAGGGCCCAGGTACGCGTAGATTACGCAGGTGAGGGCCGCAGGCCGATCTGCAGGCGCTTGGTGGATGATCGATCGGGCTTTCAGCCCTCAAATATGACTCGGTATACCAGCCTGGGCCTTGCGGCCCAGGCTGGTATAGAACGCGCCGTTGGCGCTAGAGCTGATTCGCCGATGGTGTAAGGCCAGACAATAGCAAAGACGACCGCAGATTTCCTTCGGGAATGACAACAAGAGAGAAAGGCCCTATACACCAGAGGCTACCTTGCCCTAGTTGGGAGCTTGGGAGGACATGCGGACTTCGTCGGGCAGAAGAACCGTGGGGGTTTCGCTGAGGCCCTGGCTGTTGGTCAGCGTGGCATCGCCGCGGGGAAGGAAGACATGGATCGCGGTTCCATGGACCCCTGGTTCTGTACGCGACTCAAGCTCGATGGTGCCGTCGTGCTTCTGCACGATGCCCTTGCTCACCCAGAGACCAAGACCGGTGCCGGCCTCGCCTTTGGTGCTGAAGAAGGGTTGGAAGAGGCGTTCGCGAATATTTTCCGCGACGCCGATCCCCGCATCTTCGATGGTGATGCGCATCCCGGGCCGTTTGACCCCCGCACTGTTTTCCGGAGCGGCGGCAAAGGCAGCGCTCACGGTGATGGTGATCTGGCTCCCGGGTGAGGAGGCGTCGGCTGCGTTGGTAAGCAGGTTGGTGAAGACCTGACGAAGCTCGACGGGATACCCCGTCACGATCGCGGGCGAGAGCAGGTCGGTTTTTATCCGCACGCCTCCCTTGCTGAAACGCCGCTGCATGAGCAGAAGAACGCTTTCGAGAAGCTCCGAGACATCGAGCGCGACCGCTGTGCGGGACTCACGGTACATGCCCAGCAGAGACCGGCTGATCTGGGTTGCCCGATCGAGTTCTGCTCGCGCCGTATCGAGAAAGGCCTCGTTTTCCTCCTGGGAGTCGCCGGTCTTGATGAGGTAGAGCAGGTTGGCGACCGAATCGAGCGGGTTGTGAATTTCATGGGCGATGGTGGCCGCGAGACGTCCCGCGGTGGCGAGTTTTTCGGAGGCCAACAATGCGGCCTGGGTACGCCGCTGCTGGGTGACATCGCGCAGCACGAGCACAACGCCCGCCGGCTTCCCATGGCGCTCGTGGACCGGCGCGCCGCTATGATCAACGATCAACTCGGTGCCATCGCGACGGGTGAGGAAGAGCGGCTCCGCAGGGACCAGGATGCGCAACTTGCGGCGCACTTCGGCCACGGGCGATTCGGGGGTGGCGCGCCCCTCACCCGCGCGCAGGGGAAAGATCTCGTCAAAGGGCCGGGTGAGAGCTTCAGCCTGCGTCCACCCGCTGAGCTGCTCGGCGGCCTGATTCATGAGCTCGATGCCGCCGTCGAGATCGCAAACGACGGCGGCCTCTCCAAGGGAGATCAGGATAGCGCGCAGCCGCTGTTCGGAGTCATAGGTGGCCTGCGCGTGGCCCCGCAGGGCAGCCATGGTGCTTTGAAAGGCGTCGCTGACCCGGTGCAGGCGCTCGCGGGCGAAGATGCCAATGAGAAGCCCCACCACGAGTGCCGAAACGATGAGCGCGATGAGGGTGTGCTGCAGCTCTGCTTCCCATCGCTGCACGGCGTCCACGCGGCGGGTTTCCTGGTCCTGCACGATGCTCCCGAGCAGCTTGCGCATGGCGTCCATTTGGGCTTTGGCGCGAAGGTTCAAGCCTGGATCGCGAGTGTCGCCGCCAGCTTCAATGGTAGCGATGACCGGTTCGGCAGTGGTGCGCAGCCAACGCGCGTGCACGGCGCGGAAGGTTTCCAGGGTGCGGATGTCTGCAGCGGCCCGGGTGGCGGCCTCCCGGCCGGCTTGCTGATTGCGCAGGCCTTCGCGCAGCTTGTCGGTGTTGGCCAGCAGCGGTCCGCGCGCGAACTCGTAGGGCTGCAGAAAGATTTCGTTTTCCGTGGTCTGGTAGGCGCGCAAGCCGGTGTCTTCATCGAGCACAAGCGCGGTGAGCAGAGTGGCTGTCGCGATGTTTCCGTCTGCGAGCTGAATGTTTTCCACAGCTCGCTGCGCGTTCAGCAGCTGCCAGACCAGCCCACTGGCTACCAAGCCGATCGCTACCACGGGAAGCAGCAGCATCTGGAGCAGGACGCGATTGAGCTGGCTCAGGTTCACAGACGGAAGAGACTACATAGCAAATAAGCTATCGAGTTTATCGAGCAACGCCGGTGCGCCTTCACCCTTTGTCATATAGACGTCGACCACGCTGGTGACGGCCGCCGGAAGACCGACAAATGCGGAAAGCAGCACGATGGGTACGTCGGGCTTTTCGGCCCGCATGCGCGCAGCGACCTCGCCCCCATGCATGCCGGGCATGGCATAGTCGAGCACGACCGCCTCTACAGGTTCCTTGCGAAAGAGCCTGAGACCCGTATCTCCGTCCCGGGCGGTAAGGACCTTGTACCCGGAGCGTTCCAAGAGCAGGCGCCGTATTTGGAGACCGACGTGTTCGTCATCGACACAAAGCACAAGGTGACTCGCTTTCGGCATGCCGTACTCCTCCTGCTCCTGCGGCTTGCTGCCCTGAGGATAGCATTTGGGCTCCGAGTCTAGAATGAGCGAACGTGTCATCTACCGTGAGTCCTCTTGGTATTCGGATGCCGAAACGGCCTCATACGGCCAGTACACCAAATGGGGGAGAAGGGGGTAATACAGTGCCAGAATGGTGGGACGTGAGACGCCATCCATGGCAGCAGCGGCCTGCGCATAGATTTGCATTTGGGGCTGGTACTTCGCTTTTTCTGCGGCAAAGAAGGCCTCCTCGGTGCGGCCACCCCTCTCCGCGGTTTTGAAATCGACGATCCAGAGGTGAGTGTGCGCTTGCGTGGAGAGTGGATCGGCGCCTGCAAGAAAGAGGCGATCCGCACGCAGGCTCACCGGGGCGGTGCCCGTTGACGGGTTAGACGGGCCACCGGCAAAGTGGAGGCCTTGTTCGCTCTGAGCGCCGGTTTGCGGAGAAAGCAGCCAGGCGCCTACCGGATCGGCTAGCGTCGCTTGCAGCGCCTGGAGGGTGCGCGCGGCGTAACGCTCGCATATAGCCGGGGGGAGACCTTCGGCGCGGAAGGTGGTGAGCAGGCGACCCTGCCAGGTGGGCAGCTCCCGGAGGAGCACGTCCTGTGGCATGCCCGATTGCAGACGCCGGGAAAGGAGTTCCAGGAAGCGATGCACACCGTTGCCGAAGGCGCGTGCCGCGAAGGAGCCCTCCGGCCGGGTAAATGGCGCTTCGTGGCGCAGGGCCGAAGCCGGGACGTAGGGGAGCTGCGGGCCTCCTTCCGGCCGAAAGCGGGCGAGCGGATCGAAGGAAAGAGGCAGGCGATGGAGGAGCGACGCCGTCCGTTGCGCTCGGCCGGCTGTGGGCGGGAGGGAGTTCTCGCCGGAAGCGGCCAGGGCCAGTGTGAACGGTTGCGGGTCTTCGACAATCTGCGGAGGCCGGATGGGCACCGGACGTGGTCGGGAGGTGTCGGCCTCTTCCGTGAGCAGGCGTCCGAAGACTGGTTCTGCGGCAGCCCAGCTGGCGCGCAGAAGACTGCTCTCCTCGGGCTGCGCCAGCTCACCGGCCTTCTTCATGGAAGCGGTCGCAAAAAGATGAAGCTCTTCGCGGGCACGGGTGCAGGCGACATAGAAGAGACGCTTGGCCTCCTCGCGCTCGCGGCGACGCTGTAGGCGGCTGAGCCAGGCGGAGAGCTGGGAGGCGGCATCCCCTTTTCCGGCGATCGGCGCAAGGATGACCTCTGGATGAGCACTGTCGGCGGTGTCAAGTTCCAGCCACTTCAGCAGTTCGTGTTCCGTGATGCCGGTGGCGCGTTCCAGTGCGGGGATGAGGACGAGATCCCATTCGAGGCCTTTGGCCTTGTGGATGGTGAGCAGTTCGACGGTGGCGGGCGCGGAGGAGGGCTCGGCATAGAGCTTGCGTAAACGACGATTCAGGGCTTGCAGGGTGAGCGGTTCGTCCGCCGCGTCCATCTCTCGTAGGAGGTGGAGGAAGCGATCGGCGTTGGCACGTTCTTCCGGCTTCAGCGGAGCATCGGCTCCGAGGGAGCGCCAGGTACGCTCCACGTGGGTACTCAACGGAGTGCGGCCATGGGAGGCCTGGGCCTCGGCGAGAACGGGCCAGGCGCGATGGAGCAATTGCTGACCGTCAGGGCTGAGAAGGTGCGTACGCGTGGACACCAGGTGCGCCACGGTCGCGGACGTTTGGGCGTCGGGACCTTCGCCGGTGAGTGCGAGCAGGTCGGCACGGCCCAAGCCACAAACCGGGGAGCGAAGCACAGCCAGCCAAGCGACGCGATCGCCTGGATGCAACAGGGCACGGGTGAGGGCGAGGAGATCGAGAATTTCAGGGCGCTCGTTCAGCAGTTCGATGTCTACGGCGCGGAAGGGAAGAGATCCATCGGGGCCAAGGGGGCTCGGGCCGCGGTCGCGCTGAAACTCCGCGATGACCGGAGCGAGATGGGCGCGGCTCCGGGCGAGTACGGCGATGCGCGGTGGCCGATTGGCCCCCATTGCAGATGGTCGCGCCTGCCAATGGGCGGTGAAGGCCTCAATAACAGTCCGCATGGTGTACGCGTCTTCTTCCGCAGGTGAAGCGAAGGTGCAGGCTTCAGGAGATCGCTCGCGAGCGGTCGCATCGGCGAGGGTGGGGTCGCGGAGAAGACGTGTGTGCCAGTGCAGGGCCGGTGTTGCCGTTTGAGGACGTGTGGCGGTGGCGGCTACAAAGGGGACCGCCGTAAGTTCGGCACGCCCGGCAGCGTGCCTGACGGTGATTTTGGCCGGGGTGGGTAGAACGAGGCCGAAGGTCTGATTGAACTGCGTCACGAGCTCCCGCTGGGAACGGAAGTTGGCTGTGAGCCGAAGGGCGCCCAACGGAACGTCACCGAGGTGTTCGGCGGTTTGCGTGCGCAGAAAACGCTCTACCCGGGCTTGACGGAAGGCATAGATGGATTGCTTGGGGTCACCTACAAGGAAGAGGGTTTGCGTGCCCCCGTCCCAGTACCGTGTCAGCATCTCGATCAGTTCGTATTGACCGGCGGAGGTGTCCTGCATCTCGTCGACGAGCAGATGCCTGAGCTGGGCTCCGGGCGTTTGCAGAAGATCGGTTTTGCCGGTGTCGGACTGGAGAAGACGCCGCGCGAGGAGCGCCATCTCGGAAAAGTCGCACGCGCGGCGCTCTTCAAAGAGGACGGTGAGCTCGGCCAGGGCGCGGCGCAGCACACGGAACAGGGCTTTGGCGACCGCCCATTGGTCGTCGGGATAGGTAGTGGATGGAAGAAAGCGGATCTCGCACAGCGACTCTTTGAGATTTGGCTGCGTGCCTTCTTCGATTTTCAGCCGCTCGATAAGCTCCTTCAGCCAGGCTTTTTCAGCCTTGGGTAGTTCAAAGCCGAGGTGGTTCTTCGCGAACCCGGAGCGCCATTCATTGCCGGCGGTGAAAAGCAGGTGCAGGAGGGCCAGCCAGTGCTCATGATCGGTGGCGGCGATGCCGGGCGCATGGGCCATGCCCCGGCAGAGGACAAGCGGGGACGGGTTGCCGTTGTACCCGGGCTCGGTGCTGAGGCGTGCCGCGAGATGGCCAAGTTCTGAAAGCAGATCTGGACCGATGATGGCGCCGGCGTGCGACAGACCTTCGCAAACAATACGTTCGAGGGTGCGTTCCAGCCGGCGGCGCACCTGCCCGTCGAGTTCCTCTTCCGTCAGGGTCTGCGGTTCGAGTGGAATAAGGGCGCCCCACTGTTCCCGCGCGGCGAGCATGTCGGCGAGGAGGCGAATGCAGTCAGCGATCTGGCCGTCGCGGTGGAGCAACACGGTGCGCAGCGCTTCGTTTAGGGATTGATCATGGCCGCCGAGCTCCAGCAACACGCGGCGAGCGGCTTCCTCATAGAGTGGCGCGGCATCTTCGAGTGGCGCACCACGGCCGGCACCGCCCGAGAGGAGCGGCAGACTGCCCGCAAGCTCGCTGCAGAAGGCATCGATGGTCCGAATGTTGAGTTGATGCGGGCTTTCAATCAGATGCCAGCCCCGCCCCGCGTCGCGCCGCAGCACCTCCGTGGCGAGTTGGCGGGTAGATTGTTCGTAGGAGCCGGCAGTTGCCGGTAGAGCCTGGTCGCGGGCGGCTGCGGTGAGTTGCTCCAGCACACGGGTACGGAGTTCCTGAGCCGCTTTGCGGGTGAAGGTGATGGCGAGCACTTCGCTGGGCCGTTCGACTTCGCCGTGCGCCAAAAGCTTGAGATAGCGCTGGATGAGGAGGCCCGTTTTCCCTGAGCCCGCGGGCGCTTCCACAATCCAGGAACGATGGATGTCGAGCGCGGCGAGGCGAGCCGGAGTGTCGGCAAGCTCGAGGGTCGGCGTGGAGGGAAGCTCCCGGAGCGGGGCGGAGGGTTGCGCGGGCGGTGGAAACTGAAGAAGTTCAGCCATGCTCGACCCCGTGCCGGTCGCCACTTCTGTCTAGATCGAGCTCTGCATCGGTATCATCCCGCTCTGAAGCCAGGAACGCCTCGGCGTCCAGGCGGCAGAGCAGGCGGTGGGCGCAGTATTGGCACGTACCCGGGAAGCTCTTGGGGCTAACGTCCGTGTGGCCCTGGGCGAAGTCGGTGGCAAGCCGTTCGAGTTCTGTGCGCCAGGCGTCCAGGTCTTCGGTGAGGTTGCGCAACGGGCGGGTACGTTTGGCGGGGAAGATGCCGGCTTCATCTTCCATGCTGAGCCACGCCATGTCTTTGCCGGGCCGAACGCGGGCAAAGGCAAGTCCGCGCACCTCGTCGGGCTCGGCGAGTAATGCGTAGAGCGGCAGTTGCGGAGCTTCGGGGCGTTCTCCGAGCCAGTGATTGGTGTGGAGGTTGGCGGAGGTTTTGTAATCGATGAAGACGTAACCGCCGTCGACCTTGTCGATGCGGTCTGGGCGGATCGAGAGCTCCAAAGGGCCGATCGGGACGGTTTGCTTCTGTTCCGGCGGCAAAACGAGGAAGTTGCCGCGTTCGAGCTCGTGCTGCAGCCACAGCGCGATGACGCGCACGAGCCGTTGTTGGATGATGTCGAGGTAGGCGGAGGCCCAGGCGTCCTCCGCACCGACACCCGCGCGCATGGGAGCGATGGCTTCGCGAACAGCGCGCGCCACAGCCGAACGCTGTTCGGCGTCGCCCAAAGCGCGCAACGCGGCCTGGGTTTTGACCTCTGTCCAGAAGAGTTCCATCGCCCGATGGAGGAGGCTGCCGGTGGCACGGGCATCCAGGCCAAGGCCGCGGTCTTCGGGCACCGCCGCGCCGAGGCGAAGGCTCGCGAAAGCACGAAAGCCGCAAGCCGCTTGCAGCTCTAACACGCTGGCCCCACCGACGATCCGGGGCGACGGAAGCGGGGGTAACGGAAGGGTGTCTGCGACAATCTCGGCTTCGAGCGGCGTCCAAGGGACTGCAGGCGGCAGAAGATCTTGGCTATCTTCAGGGAGGAAATTCAGATCGGACGCCAAGGGCGTTAGGCGCAACGGACCGTGCTCGTCGGCGGCCGCGGTGGTCAGGAGCAGGTCGCCGCAGCGTCCGGCCAGATTGACCAGAGCCGATCTGGCGTCCGCATACGTCTGGGCGGCATCGGTGCCGGGCAGGCCGCCTTCGCGCTGCAGGCGATAGCCGAGCAAAGGGTGCGGGTGCTCCGCCAAGGGCAGATGGTGGTCGTTCGCGCGCAGGAGGATGGCACCTTCGAAGCAGCAGCCTTCGGTTTCGGAAAGACTAAGGATCTGGACGGTGGCTTCTTCAGGGGGATCAGGAAGGGAAACCTGTTTTGCTTCCTGTTCGAGGCGTTCCAACAGAGCGGCGAGACCGACAGGGCGGTGTCCGAGATCGAGGGTGGCAAGTCCATCGAGCAGCGCCTCCCAGGCTTCGACGGCACGGAACTCAGCGGGGGAAAGGGTGCGTGGGCCGGGCCAGCCAGCGGTCCGCAGCAATTTGCGAACCAGTTCGGTCCAATCGGCGTAAGAGCCTGTTCCGCGCGGCCGCAGGCTGCCGATGAGCTCGTCGATCGCCTGCCATTCCCGCAGAAGCAGCGTTGGGGCAGCAGCCTGCCCGCGGGGCTTGCGGGCAAGGGAAAGCACCTGACGGACAGTCAGTTCGGGACGGAGAGAAAGCGACCGCCGCAGGCCCCCCATATCGAAGCGGGCACGGTCCTCGTGTGGTTCGCTGTAGGCGAGGAAAGGGGAGAGCAGAAGGGTCCCGATTTGTTCGATCGGAAGCGGATGCTTCGTCCAGCGAAGCAGGAAGAGTGCATGCTCGATGATCGGAAGATCCGTCAATGGAACGCCGTGGCCGAACTGCCAGGGTGCCGACGAGAGGTCGGCGGAGACCGGCTCCAGCTCCGGGGCGAGGATCTCGCGGAGAAGCGGCTCCAGACGGTCTCGTTCGATGGCTGGATTGGGAAGAACGAGGGCGAAACGGGCGTGGGGATTTCGTGTTTTCTCGTAATTCTGGCGAAGGAGACGGACCGCCCACCGGAGTTCTTCGGCGGGACCGCCCTCAATCACAGCGGAATGCAGGGTGGCGTTCTGTGCGACGGCATGCAATGGGGCGGTGATGATGGAGAAGCCATTCGCTTCGAGCTGCCGCAGAAATCTGGTTCTTGCCGGGCTCAGGCGATCAAAGCCGACGAAATTCAGCCTGTTCTTGGATGAAGGAGCGATCAATCCAGCGGCGTGTTTCGTTAAGGCTTGGTCAAGAAGAGCCGCGGGCAGGAGCCGGTCCGCACGGCAGCGGTCTCGGAAGATCTGATACCAAGCGGCAAAGCCGCGCGCATCGTAATTTTCGGCCGTGGAAGGGATGCGGTCGAGCGCGTTGGCATCGGCTGCGAGCGCAAGGGCGGAGCGGGCAAGCCGGCTCAGTTCGGCGAGGGCGGTGGAGGAGAGAACGGCCTTTCGCGGCCAGGCGGCGATGATCTCTGCCCAGAGAGACTCCTCCTGGAGCCGATTGATGAGGACACGATCGTCGGTCCCTGCCAGGAGAAGGCCGCGCCAGAGCGTGGTTGTCCATTCCTCCCAGGTGAGCACCGGCGGCGGTGCCCAGGCACGGAGGCCGCGTGCCTGTTGCCCTCGATCGAAAGTACCCCGCAGCGTTTGCGCGGCGCGGCGGGAAGGCAGCACGACGGTCTCTTCTGCGTGGAGAAGATCGAGCAAACCGGCGGGATCGAGGGCGGGGGCCATCTCTTTCTTTTATACGCTCGCCTTCACCGTTCCTTCGCTTTTGGAGTGCGGCAGGGTTGAGGAAATGTGGGCAGTGATGAGGCCACATCGACGGAGTCTCGATTCCTTATAGAGCGGGCTTTCAGCCCTTGGAGCCATGTCGGTACGCGTACCTAGGCCTTCGGCCCAAGCTGGTATGGAACGCGCCTTCAGCGCTGAAAAAGACGGTGGGACGCCGGAGCAATGATTCCTACCCGGGGCCAATGTGTTGCCCCGGGTACGGCTACTGCTTGTAGGCGCGGCTAGAGCTTGTAGGCGCGGCGGACGAGGGTGGAGGTGAGATCGAGGAGGGTTTCGAAGGCTTCGGTTTCGGTGAGGCGATGTTCGGCGACGAGGCGCGCGAGAAAGGCGGCGTCGACCCGGCGGGCGACGTCGTGACGGGCGGGGATGGAAAGAAAGGCGCGGGTATCGTCGTTGAAGCCGACGGAGTTGTAGAAACCGGCGGTTTCGGTGGTCATTTCGCGAAAGCGCAGCATGCCTTCGGGGCTGTCGTGGAACCACCAGGGCGGACCGAGGCGAAGGCAAGGGTAGTGGCCGGCGAGGGGTGCGAGCTCGCGGCTGTAGGTGGATTCGTCAAGGGTAAACAGGATGACCGTGAGCTTCGGTTCATTGCCGAAGAGGTCCAAAAGGGGACGAAGGGCTTCGACGTACTCGGTTTGGCTGGGGATGTCGGCACCCATGTCGCGTCCGAAGCGGTGGAAAAGCGCACGGTTGTGATTGCGGACGCTACCGGGGTGGATTTGCATGACGAGGCCGTCGTCGAGGCTCATGCGGGCCATTTCGGTGAGCATCTGGGCGCGGAAGAGCTCGTTTTCGGCGGGGGTGGTGGAACCGCCGCAGATTTTTGTGAACAGCGCCGCGCTTGCCTGCAGGGAGAGGTCGGCGGTACGGGCGGTTGGATGGCCGTGGTCGGTGGCGGTGCAGCCGAGGCTGCGAAAGCGCTGGCGGGTTTGACGGAGGGCGTCCAGGTAGCCGGGCCAAGTCGCAACGTCAGTTCCGGTGAGCTCGCCGAGGCGGCGGAGGTTGTCGGGAAAGCCGGCGAAGTCAGGGTCGACGACGGGATCGGGGCGGAAGGTGGGGAGGATGCGGCCCGGCCAGCCGGAGTCGCGGATGGCCTGGTGCGCGGCCAGGGTGTCGAGCGGGGAGTCGGTGGTGGCGAGGACCTCGAGGCGGAAGCGATCGAAGAGGGCGCGGGGGCGGAAGGCGTCGGTTTGGAGGCTTGCGGCGATGGTGTCGAAATACAAGTCGGCGGTGGTGGGGGAGAGCGGTGCGGTGAGGCCGAAGAGTTCTGAAAAGGCGAAGTCCAGCCAAAGGCGCGTGGGCGTGCCGCGGAAGAGGAAGTAGTTTTCGGCGAAGAGGCGCCAAACGCGGCGGGGATCGCGGATGGGGTCGGCGCCGATGTCGAGGGCTTCGAGCGGGATGCCCTGACTGTAGAGCATGCGGTGGACGTAGTGGTCGGGCTGGATGAAGAGCGTGGCGGGGTCAGGGAAGGGCTCGTTTTTTGCGAACCAGGCGGCTTGGGTGTGGCCATGCGGGCTGAGGATGGGGAGGTCTTTGACGCTGGCGTAGAGGCGGCGCGCGATCGCGCGGGTGGTGGGGTCAGCGGGGAAGAGGCGATCCTCATGGAGCAGGGACATGGGAACCAGACGCAGAGTGCCTGAACCGCTTATGAAAATTGAAAGGTACGCGGGCGTTAGAAATCGAATGGTACACGGGCGTGAACTATCGAAGAGTCGGGACGGCCGTCAGTATTGGTTCGGCTTGATCAGGCAATCGGGTTTTGCGCCGTCGACCCAGATCTCTTTCACCGTGGATCCTGTTTGTTTAGCGAGATTGGCCACCAGACTGTTTGCCTGAACAGACATTGGGAGCCATCCCGGGACCTGGTACATGCCGCCCTGGTTGGGATCGGCTTGCATGCCATGTTCGCCGGAGATGGCCTGATCGGGAACATGGCCGACTACGGAAAAGAGTTTATTGGTGGTTTTCTTGCCGTCGTTCAGCTCCGTGAAGAGTGGCCGATTCAACCGGCGCACGGCACCGCAGAACTCACCCTGCTTTTTGCGCCACTTGTCCGTGGATTTGACCTTCTTCGGCTTGCCGTTGAGATATTTGTTGGTGAGGAAGGCGTAGTTCCAGACTTCCAACTTCGATCGGGAGTTCATTCTGGCGGTGTCGATGACGCAAATGTCCCCTGACATGCGCAAAGCGGGCTCAGCATTGAAGGCGGCGTTGTCGCTCACCAGTCTCATGCGCTTCTTGGCCGCGAGGACATCGTCCGGGTCGCCGCTGTTCACGTCGTGGGTGGTAACGACAGAATCGGCCGAGGCGGGATCCCAGCGATCGGGAGCCTTGCGTTTGCGCGATGAGGGAAGTGCGACGACAGTGCCGTTTGCCATAGGCCCTTTCAGATGTCACTGGGTTGTGTTGTAGCGATGTTGCTCGCCAATACGGTTGCTGCCGCGACTAGGGGAAGCATACGAGACACGAGGATGCGCGGCAAGGCCAAAAGTACAACAGCGTTACGGAGCGGCTGGATGGACTTTCGGCTCTTTTCCCGTGCACGCCAGCATGGCGGGAATGATGCAGGCGGGTACCAGCATGGCGAGCCGCAGAGAGCCGGTGTGCGTGGAAACGGCTCCCATGAGCCACGGAAAGAGGGCGGCGCCGAGGCCGGAGACCGCGAGTACAGAGCCCGCGACGCGGGCTGTCGGCTGGCGACGCAGCAGAAGGGCGAAGGTGGAGGGGAAGATGGGCGCGAGCGCGAGGCCGAGCAGGATGCAGATAGCCGAGAGCGTGGCGGTGCTGTGTGCCTGCGAGAGAAGAAGCGTGAGGATGAGGGAGAGGCTGAGGCTGAGCCGCTGGACGGAGGTTTCGTTCCAGCGCCGCATCGCGAGGGAGGCGAGGGCGCGTCCGGCGGTGAGTGCGATCCAAAGGACGACAAAGCCGGATTGACCGCCGAGCAGGGCGCCCCCGGCTACGCGCAGAGCAAAGGTGGTGAGCCAGGCGGTGAGGCAGGTTTCGAGGCCCCCGTAGAGGAAGAGCAGCGCACCGAAGCGGGCGACCGTGGGCGCGGGAAGGGATTGGCCGGATTCGTTAGCTTGCGGTTCAAGGGCCTTTTCCGCGGTTGGTATTTCGGCAACGTGGGAGCGTGATGCAAGCCCGGCCAGGCCCACGAGCAAAAGCAGGATCGCCAGGCCGAGAGTGGGTTTGCGCCAGCCGAAGCGCGGCAGCAGCGCGGCGGCGAGCAGGCCGGTCGAGACCGCGCCGAAGCTCCAGAAGAAGTTAACGAGGGAAAGGGCGGAGCCTGTGTGCGCGGGCCAGCGGCGGCCGGCGAGGATGTTGATGCTGGCGATGATTTCGCCGAGGCCGAAGCCGCCGACAAGCAGGGCCGGCAAGGCTCCCGCGAGGCTGTGGGAGAAAGCAAAGGCACCGAGGCCTGCCGCCGCGAATGTGTGGCCGGCGAGGATGCCGAGGCGGAGCCGCCGCGGCACGGACACGCCGCCGAAAAAGGAACCTGTGAACTTGGCGAGGAGCAAGAGCCCGCCACGTTCGTCGGTGAGGGACCACTCGTGCAGGAGCTGGGGCAGAACGGGGCCGAGCAGGACGGTGCCGAGGCCGGCGAGAAAAAAGCTGACGGTAAGCAGCGCGGTGGGCGGACCCTCCGCAGGCCAGTGGCCGCCGGTGGGGGTCGGCCCTGTTGAGTGGTTCATACGCCCTCGCGGGGCGATGCTATCACGCGCACAGGGTTGTGAGGCGGGGCGGGGAGATGAGCTCCATGGGTCATAAGATGGAGGGGTGGGCGTGTTTCAGCAAAAACGGGCATGGGGGCGACGTTGGCTCAGCGCGGCGATGCTGTGCGGGCTGTGCACGGCGTGGGGCTGTCAGAAAGCTGTGGCGCCCCCAGGGACGACGGCTTCGGAGACGCATTTTGTGCGGGGCCAGATTGAGCGCGTGGACGCGAAGGCCGGTTCGGTGGTGCTGAAGCATGAGGCGATCGCGGGCATGATGCCGGCGATGACGATGGAGTACCGGCTGGCAAATCCTTCCGAAATTTCAGAATTGCATGATGGCGACCGTATTACCGCGACGATGTTGAGCGATCCGAGTGTGGATGGGCCGACGAACCTGCGGCTCACAGACCTGGATGTGATCGCGCAGGCGCGGCCGGACTATCGACCTGCTGTGCAATACCATGTGCCGGCGCCAGGGGAGGCGGTGCCGGATTTTGCCCTGTTGAATCAGTCGGATCACAAGATCGATCTGCGGCAGTTCCGGGGCAAGGTGGTGGTGATGACGTTCATCTATACGCGCTGCCCGGTGGCGGATTACTGTCCGCGGATGAGCCGGAATTTTGCGCAGATCGAGCAGGCGTTAGCGGCCGACCCGAAGGTGTATGCCAAGACGCATCTGCTGACGGTGAGCTTCGATCCGGCGTATGACACACCGAAGGTGCTGCGCAGCTATGGCGGCGCCTATACGGGCCGGTATTCGCAGGAAACCTTCGGGCATTGGGAGTTTGCGGTGCCGAGTGTCCCTGAGTTGCCGAAGATGGAGCAGTGGTTCGACGTGGGCGTGACGCCGGCGGGCAGTGCAAATCTGCAGCACTCGCTTTCAACGGTGATTGTCGGGCCGGATGGCAAGGTCTTGGCGTTTTATCCTACGAATACGTGGACGGTGGCGGATGCGTTGGCTGTGATGCGTGGGGCTACGGGGTAGAACACCAAAGGCAAAACGCAGATTCCCTGCAGGAACGACAACAAAGGTAAGAGCAAGCAAAGGAGATGATATGGTGCGTGCGGCAAGAGTGACCGGCATTGTGTTGATGGTGCTGGGCGTTGTTTATTTTGTGATCACCGGCTCTGCGCATCCGACCGCGCTGATCCCGGCGTTCTTTGGCCTGTTGCTGTTTGTGTGTGGCTTGCTGGCCAACAGCCCGGATACGAAGCGCGTGATGCTGTGGATGCACGTTGCGGTGACGATCGGGTTGATCGGCTTTGTCTTTCCAGGCTTTCGGGCGGTGAAGGCGTTGGCGGGTTCTGCGGCGTTGACGCCGGTACAGCAGACTGCCGCGACGGAGTCGTTGATCATGGCCGTGGTGTGCGCGGTGTTCACGGCTCTCTGTGTGCGCAACTTCATCGCGAACCGGGCGGCTCGAACGGCGCAGGCCGCGTGACGGAACAGGACGCGGCGCAACACAAACGCCAGCGTAGACTGAGGAAACTATGAGTAGCAGTTTTGGGCCTTCCAGTATGGGCGGCGGCGCGGGTGCGCCCCGCATGCGTGCCGTTGATGGGCCAACACGCGGTGGTGTGCGCGCGGCAGCTGGCGAAGAGGGCGCGAAGAAACCCAAGCCGAAGCTGAGTGCGGTCTGGCCGGAGATCAAGGCGCTGGTGCGGCCGCGGCGCGGGTTGCTGGCGCTGGCATTTTTGTTGATGCTCGTGAATCGGGCAGCGTCGCTGGTGCTGCCGATTTCGTTCAAGCCGCTGATTGATCTGGTGTTCAACCAGAAGCGCATGGATGTGCTGCTGCCGATTGTGGGCGCGGTGCTGGGCGCGACGATACTGCAGGGCATCACCTCCTATGCGCTGACGCAAACGCTGAGCAAGGCGGGCCAGCGGCTGATTGCGGAGTTGCGTGTGCAGGTGCAGACGCATGTGGGGCGGCTGCCGGTGAGCTACTACGATGAGAACCGCACGGGTGCGCTGGTTTCGCGCATCATGAGCGATGTGGAGGGCGTGCGCAACATCATCGGCACGGGCGTGGTGGACTTTGTCGGCGGTGTGCTTACGGCGGTGTTTGCCTTCGCGTACCTGGTGCACTATAGCCTGCGCATGACGCTGGTGACGTTTGTAATCATGCTTGCATTCGCGGCTGTCGTACAGCGTGCGTTTAAGACCATCCGGCCGATTTTTCGGGAACGGTCGAAGATCAATGCCGAGGTGACGGGGCGGTTGACGGAGTCGCTGGGCGGCGTGCGGGTGGTGAAGGGATACCGCGCTGAAGATAACGAGGCGCGTGTGTTTTCGGAGGGCGTAGACCGGCTGTTGCGCAATGTGATCAGTTCATTGACGGCGCAGTCATTGATGACGCTTAGCTCCACGGTCATTCTTGGCGTGGTGGGCGCGGTGGTGATGTTTATGGGCGCGCACCTGCATGTGGCTAACAAGCTCACCACGGGCGGCTACTTCAGCTACGTGATGCTGCTGGCGTTTATGACCGCGCCGATTGTGCAGCTGGTGTCGATCGGCACGCAGTTGACCGAAGCCGTGGCGGGGCTTGACCGTACGCGCGAGGTGCTGGCGGAGCTGGAAGAAGACGCCGAGCCGGGGCGCGCGGTGGAGATTGGGCCCATTGTGGGCGAGGTGCGTTTTGAGGATGTGAGCTTTTCGTATGTGGCCGATAAACCGGTGCTGCATGCGATGAGTTTCGCTTCGAAGCCGGGGACGGTGACGGCGCTGGTGGGCTCGAGTGGATCGGGTAAGTCGACGATGATCAGCCTCATCTGCGCGTTTCATACGGCTACGAGCGGACGCGTGCTGGTCGATGGGACGGACCTGGCGAAGGTTCGTCTGGGAACCTATCGGCAGCAGCTTGGGGTGGTGTTGCAGGAGACGTTCTTATTTGATGGAACGATACGGCAGAATGTGCTGTTTTCGCGGCCGGATGCGACCGAGGCGCAGTTTGAGGAGGCGTGCCGCATCGCGCGAGTGGACGAGTTCGCGGAGCGCTTTGCCGATGGCTACGAGACGATTGTGGGTGAACGCGGCGTGAAGCTTTCGGGTGGGCAGCGGCAACGGCTATCAATTGCACGCGCGATTCTTGCGGATCCGCGGATTTTGATTCTGGATGAGGCTACCAGTTCGCTGGACTCTGAAAGCGAGGCGATGATCCAACAGGGGCTCAGCTTCCTGATGAAGGGGCGCACGACGTTTGTAATTGCGCACCGTTTGTCTACGATTCGGCGTGCGGAGCAGATCCTGGTGATCGAACAGGGCCGCATTCTGGAGCGTGGCACGCATGAGGCGTTGTACGCGCTGGAGGGGCGCTACCGGGAGCTCTACGACCGGCAGCATGGGTTGGAACGGAATTTGTTTCTGGCGCCCGGTGAAGGGGATGTGATGGCGTTGGCAGGGGCATAGGATATGGCGATTGTGATTGAGGACCAAGAGGCGGAGCGTTTGCTGGAGCGCCTTACCCAGCGAACGGGTGAGACTGTGGCAGAGGTGGTTCGGGACACTCTACGCCAGCGGTTGGCACGGCTGGAAAGTGACGAGGTCCAGCAACGCATCACCGCGATTCGCGAGATCCAGGAGCGTATTGCGGCCATGCCAGTGCTGGATGCGCGGGACGCGGATGAGATCATTGGTTACAACGAGCACGGGCACTTCGACTGATGGTTCTGGAGACTTCTGCCGCTGTTGCGATCCTCTTGCGGGAACCTGGATATGAGCTCCTGCAAAATAGATTGCTTGCAACCCTTAACCCCGTGATGTCGGCGGTCAGCACCATGGAAGCTTCCATGGTGCTTGTGGTGAAGCGTGGCATCGGCACGGATAAAGAACTGGACAGATTTTTGTATGAAGCAAATCTTGCCATCGTTCCGGTAAGCGTAATGCAAGCAAAAACTGCTCGCGAGGCGTTCATAGCATTTGGTAAGGGGCGGCACCCTGCTCGGCTGAACTTTGGCGATTGCTTTAGCTATGCCTTGGCAAAGCAGCGAAATCAGCCACTGCTGTTCAAGGGCGACGATTTTCCGCTTACAGACGTGCTTCTGGCTGGTTAGCGTCAGAGGGCTCCACGCCTAGCTCCCCCAGCAAAAACGCATAGTCAAAGGCTGTTTCCTTTAGGTAGTCGTAGCGGCCGGAGGCGCCGCCGTGGCCGGCTTCCATGTTGGTGTGCAACAACAGTGGTTTGTCGTCCGTTTTTTGGGTCCGGAGCTTGGCTACGTATTTGGCCGGCTCCCAGTACATGACTTGCGAGTCATTGAGGCTGGTTTTTACTAGCATTGCGGGGTAATCGGCCTTTTGTAGATTGTCATAGGGAGAGTAGGAGAGCATGTAGCGGAAGGCTTCGGCCTCGTTGGGATTGCCCCACTCTTCGTACTCGGCCACGGTGAGCGGCAGGCTGGCGTCGAGCATGGTGTTCATGACGTCGACGAAGGGGACATGCGACAGCACGGCACGAAACAGGTCGGGGCGCATGTTGGCGACCGCGCCCATGAGCAAACCGCCGGCAGAACCGCCCTCAATGGCGACACGGGCCGGGTCGCCGTAGCCTTCGCGCAACAAGTATTCAACGGACTCGATGAAGTCGGTGAAGGTGTTGCGCTTTTGCATCATCTTGCCGGCATCGTGCCATGGATCGCCGAGCTCACCGCCGCCGCGGATGTGGGCGTAGGCGATGACCAGACCGCGGTCGAGCAGCGGCAGGCGCGCGGCGGAAAAGCCAAGCGGCAGCGGATAGCCGTAGGAGCCGTAGCCGTAGACGTACAGCGGCGCTTTCGCGTCTTTCGCAAAACGGTCCTTGCGATAGAGGAGCGAGACAGGCACTTTTGTGCCGTCGCTTGCTGAGAACCACAGGCGTTCCGAGTTGTAGAGCGAGGCGTCGAAGCCGCCGGGTACGTTTTGCTGTTTGAGCAGCGTGGATTCGCCAGTGGTGATGTCGTAGCGAAAGACCGAAGCGGGGCGCACCAGCGAGACGTAGCTGTAGCGATACGTAACGGCGTTGAAGTCGCGATTGACCTCGCCGCCGGCGCTGTAGGCGGGGTCGGGAAAGCGGATTTCGCGCGGTTGTACCGGCTTGCCATCACTGCTCAACGCGTACACGCGCAGCACGGGCAGACCGCCTTCACGCGCGTTGGTGATGAGGAAGTTTTGAAAAAGATCGAAGTCAATCAGCGGGGCGTCCGGCTGCTCCGCCAGCAGCTCTTCCCAGTGGTCACGCCCGGGTGTACCGACAGGGGTGCGAACGAGACGGAACTGCTCGGCACGGTGGTTGGTACGGAGGTAGAAAAAGCCGTCGCGGTGGTCGACGCTATATTCCTCGTCGTCGACGCGCTCCGCGATGCGGATGAAGGGGGCCTCGGGCGTGTGGGCGTCGAGGTACCAGGTTTCGCTGGTGGTGTGGCTGCCCAGGTCGAGCAGAAGATAGCGGCGGTCGCGGGTGCGGCCGATGCCGAGATTGAAGCGCTCATCGGGTTCGTGAAAGACCTCGAGACTGGCTTTGCCGCTGCCGACAGATCGGCGAAAGAGCCGGTCCTGGCGCTTGGTTTGCTCGTCTTCGGTGCTGAAAAAGAGTGTGGCGGCATCGGCGGCCCAGGCAAGCGAGCCGACGCGGTCGGCGGTGTCGGGCAGTAGAGTACCGGTCTCGAGATCCTTGATGGCGAGGGTGTATTGGCGGAAGCCGGTGTTGTCGGTGGTGTAGGCAAGACGGCGGCCATCGGGGCTGATGGCAAGCGCGCCGAGGGACATGAAGGGTTGGCCTTCCGCAAGCTGATTGACATCGAGAAAAACCTGTTCGGCGGCTTCTTCGGTGACGCCTTGGCTGTCTACGGGACGACGGCAGTAGCGGGGGTATTGCAGCCCTTTTTCAGTGCGGGTGATGTATTCCCATGAACCCTCGCGAAAGGGGACGGAGCTGTCGTCTTCCTGGATATGCGAAAGAATCTCCCCGTAGAGCTCGGCCTGGATTGCCTCGGTGCCGGCCATGGCTGCGGCGGTGTAGGCGTTTTCGGCTTCGAGATAGCTTTGGACGCGGGGCGAGCCTTTTTCGCGAAGCCAGGCATAGTCGTCCTGCAGGGTTGTGCCGTGCAAGGGAAAGGTGCGGGGATCGCGCTCGGCGGTCGGCGGTGCGATTGTTGGCTTCATGAATCCTCAGGGACAGAATACGGCCTCCCACGTGCCGCGATGCAACGCCAGGTGGGGAATGACCTTCTTATGTCTGTATGCAATTCGGTCGACAGGCCGGGGATGTGGAGAAGCAACGATGACGAAGAAAAATGTATTTGCGATGGCTCTTGGATGTGCTTCGTTGGTTGGAGCGGCTTCGATGAAGGCACAGGGAGCGGATCAAGACAAGCAGTTCTTGATGACCGCGGCGCAAAGCGATTACACAGAGATGACCTTCAGCAAGCTGGCGTTGCAGAAGAGCAGCAACCCGCAGGTGAAGATGTACGCGCAGAAGATGATTGACGACCACACGAAGCTTGAGCAGCAGATGAAGCCGATCGCGGACCAGATGGGCGTAACGCCGCCAACGTCACTTGATTCGTCGCACCAGCAGCAATATGACCAGCTTTCCAGCCTTTCCGGGATGGATTTTGATAAGCAGTACATGTCGGCCATGGACACGGATCACCATGCGAGCCTAGACAGCTTCAAAAGCGAAGAAAGCAGCACGACGAACGCGCAGTTGAAGCCAATGGTGAAAAAGGGTGAGAAGGTTGTGAATCAACACACAGTGATGGCTGACAAGATGATGAAGAAGATGGGCAGCACGTCGGCAGGGATGTAATCCGCCCTACGGCGCTTGTTTCATCCTCAGCCTAGTCTTTTAGCTGGTTCCGTAAGCCCTCACCTTGTGTGGGGGCTTTGGTTTGTGGGTGAGCACGGCAAATCGCTACCGGCGATCCGGAAGCATACGATAGGGTGATGAACGTGTTCGCGCGCATTTTGCTTTCCGTGGGTTTGGCCGTATGGGGCGGAGCCGCACCCTATACCGCGTCCTGGGCGGAAAGCGTAAAGGACCTGCCGCAGCCGACGAGCTACGTCTCGGATTTCGCGGGGGTAATCGACGCGGATTCGCGGGCGCAGATGGAGGCGTTGGGCGCCGAGGTCGAACGCGAAACGCATGCAACGATCGAAATTGTAACGGTGCACTCGCTGGATGGCGAGGCGATCGAGGATTTCGCGACGCAGCTGGAAGACAAGTGGAAGGTAGGGCCCAAGGGAACCGACCGCGGCGTGCTGATGATCTTTGCGCTGGACGATCGCAAGCGCCGGATCGAGGTTGGCAACGGGCTGGAAGGCGTGCTGAACGATGCCAAGGTGGGAGACATCGGCCGCAGCATGGACCCTGTATTGAAGCAGGGAGAGTACGGCCAGGCGATCTTTACGGGCGAGCAGCAGATCGCGAACGATATTGCCGCCGATGCCGGCGTAACGCTGACACCGCTGCAGCCGCGAACACCCGAGCGCCGGCAAGCGCAAGGACCGGGCGGCGGTTTCGGGATTCTCCCCATCATCATTTTCATCGTGGTCCTGTATTTCCTGTTTCGGGGTGGGCGCGGCGGACGGGGTGGACGCGGCGGCGGTCCGGGTAGCGGCATTGGTTGGTTCCTGCTGGGAAACATTCTGGGCGCGGGTCGTGGGGGATATGGTGGCGGCGGTTTTGGCGGTGGCGGCTTCGGCGGCGGTGGTGGCGGAAGCGGTGGCGGCGGCAACGACGATGGGGGCTTCAGCGGCGGCTTTGGCGGCGGCTCCGAGGGTGGGGGTGCCAGTGGAGGATGGTAGCGGTTTTTGGGGCTTCCGGTGAGCTGACGGCCGGCAGCAGAACTGCGGGTCTCCACTGCGCAGACGATAGAACCTACTGCGCGACGATAGAACCGTCTGCTACGGTCGAGATAACGGTGTGTTGCGGGGTAGAAGCAGGTAATCGACAGAGATCAAGAACGGCGTCTTGGATGTCGTAGCTAGATTTGGATTCGGCGATTCGTGCAGCTTCGGGTGAGCACGACGTAAGCTGAGTGAGACAGAGTTGGGGGAGAGTGATGAAGGGATCGTTTGTTGGGTTGGGCGTGTTGGCCCTGTTGGTTGCCGTGGCCTTGCTCGGATTTGGGAGCTACGTTTCCACGAAAAATCATCTGGTGTTGTTGAACCAGGATGTGGAAACGGCCACGTCGACCGTCGATGTGGCACAACAGCGGCGGCTGGACCTGATTCCGAACCTGGTGGCCAGCGTGAAGGGGTACGTGAAGGAAGAAGAAACGGTGCTCACCAACATCGCGAATGCACGGGCGGCGGTGATTGCGGCAACGGGAAATCAGGCGAGCACGATCACGGCAAACCGGAATCTGGATGTGGCGCTGAGCCCGTTGATGCGCTTGCAGGAGACCTACCCGAATTTGAAGGGCAATGAGCAATTTGTGCGCCTGGAGGACGAGCTGGCGGGAACGGAAAATCGGATCGCCGTGGCGCGCAACCGGTATAACCTCGCACTGCGTTCGTACAACGTATATGTCGAGCAGTTTCCGAACAGCATCTGGGCGGGTATGGCGGGGTATCACCCGAAGGAAGATCAGTATTACAAGGGCAATCCTGCCAATGCGACCGCGCCCACTGTGGACTTCAGCAGGTAAGGATTTTGTGGGATGCCTGCGACGTCGCTTCAGGGCAACGCAGATTCCCTGCGGGAATGACAAAAGAAAACCAAGGCAACTGCAGGTCTCTCCACTGCACGGACGATGAAGCCGTCCGCTTCGGTCGAGATGACACGGTTGGGGCAGAGAATGAGCTGTAACTCTTCAGGCGAGATGACACGGTTGGGGCGGATGATGAGCTGTATCGCTTCAGGCGAGATGACACGGTTGGGGCGGATGATGAGCTGTATCGCTTCGGTCGAGATGACACATTCATAAAGGAACGCTCTAGAGAAGGTATGTTCTTTACCGGCTCCAACACGACGAGCGCGTCGGCGCTGCTGGGCACACCGGTGCTGGATGCGGAGGGGCACAGCTGTGGGCGGGTGTATGAGCTTGCGGTGGATGTGGCGCAGGATGCGGAGCATGTGTCGGCGCTGATCGTGCGGCGGCGTCCGGGCGGAGCGCGCGCGGCGGTGCCGGTGCAGGGATTAGATCTGCCGCGGCGCGCGGGTGGGGCGCTGCGGGCGACGGCGGCGTTGCAGGCCATCGAAGGTCTCGAAGACCTCCAAGACGAGTTGCTGTTGGAGCGCGATCTGCTTGATCAGCAGATTATCGACGTGGATGGGCGCAAGGTGGTGCGCGTCAACGACGTGAACCTGAGTTGGGAACTGACCGCGGATGGCGGGCATGCGGCGGGGTTGCGTATCGATGGGGTCGAGGTGGGGCTGCGCGGAGCGGCACGGCGGTTGCTGCACGGGCTGCCGCGAGGCGCGGTGCACGGTGTTTCGAACCGGCTGCATGCGAGCACGATTCCGTGGAGATGCGTCGATCTGATTGAACGCGATCCGAACCGGCGGGTGCGGTTGAAGATCGGGCAGGAGCGGCTGGCGAAGCTGCATCCTTCGGATATCGCGGACATTCTCGAGGAGCTGGCGCCGGCGGAGCGGGAGGCGGTGTTTATCAGCCTGCCGGAGGAGACGGCTGCGGAGACGCTGGAGGAGATCGAGCCGCGGCTGCAGAAGGAGCTGCTGCAGGGTATGGATTCGGAGCGGGCGGCCGATATTCTTGAGGAGATGGACCCCGGTGCGGCGGCCGATGCGCTGGCCGAGCTTTCCGATGAGCAGAGTGAAGCCATTCTCGAGGAGATGGAACCTGAGGAGCGGCAGGATGTGGAGGAGCTGCTCGAGTTTTCCGCGAACACGGCGGCAGGCCGCATGACGAACGACTTTTTCTGTTTGCCGGCCGAGGCGACCGTGGCTGAAGCAATCGTGAGCCTGCGCGCGTTCAAGGGCGATCCGGATAACGTGACGGAGGTATACCTGTTGGACCAGCAGGACCACCTTGCGGGGGTGGTGCCGATGGTGCGGTTGTTGCTTGCGCGGGCGGAGGCGACGGTGCTGGCGCTGGCGCCGGAAGGGCGGCATGTGACCTGCAAGCTGGACGCGCGCGAAGCTGAAGTGGCGGCACTTTTCGATAAATACAATCTGCGGTCGTTGCCGGTGTTGGATCAGTTCGGGCGTGTGGCGGGCGTGATCCATGCAGAGCAGGTGATTGCCGCGCTGCGCGAAGGGTGAGGGCGGCTGTGCAGGCAGGCTCGCGGCCGTTAAAGATCTTGTATGCGGCGGGATTGTCGGAGAACGATTCGGCGCTGTATCGGATGTGGGCGCTGGAACGGCTGGGGCATCAGGTTGTGCCGCTGAATGCGTATACGTATGAGCCGCAGACGCCGTTGCTGCGCAAGGTCTTGCACCGCTTGCAGGCCGGACCTTGGGTGGACCGGTTGAATCGCGATGTGCTGGCGATGGCGAAGCGCGAGCGCCCGGATGTGTTCTGGGCCGATAAGCTGTTGGCGTTGCGGCCGCGGACGCTCGACCGGCTGCGGGCGATGGGTGTGGTGACGGTGAGCTACATGATCGACAATGCGTTTGGACCGCGGCGTGATCCCGGCTGGCGGCTCTACGTGCAGGCGATCTCGCATTTCGATCTGCACGCCACGCAGCGCGACCGGAATGTGCTGGACTACCGGGCAGCTGGCGCGCGGGATGCCTTGAAGATTCAAACGGCCTATGAGCCGACGGTGCATTTTCCGCCGCCGGCAGGCTGGAGCGATCGTGATCGTGATCGCGGGGTGTCGTTCATCGGCACACCGTATGATCGGCGGGCAGATTTTCTTACAGAGCTCTGGCGGCGATTTGAGGCACCCGTGGTGATTTCGGGGTCGGCGAAAATGTGGCGGGCGGCGCTCCCGCTGGAGGCGGCGCGGGCGCTGTTTACGGGCGAAGAGCTGTATGGGCAGGGGTATCGCGAGGCGATCTGGCGGTCGAAGATCAATCTAAGTTTTCTGACGCATTCCAATCAGGATGAGTTTGTGCACAAGAGCTTTGAGATCGCGGGGTGCGGGGCGTTTTTGTTAGCCGAGCGGTCGCCGGGGCACCTTGCGCGGTTTGCGGAAGGCGAAGAAGCGGTGTTCTTCAGCGATCTCGAAGAGTGTGCCGCGCAGATACGGCGCTACCTGCCCGACGAAGCGGCGCGGACGCGGATCGCGGCGGCGGGGCGGGCGCGGGCGGTGCGCGATGGGTACAGCAACGACGCGCAGGTGCAACAGATCTTGGAGCGGATTGCACCGCTGCTGACGCATCAACGGGATTCGTAGTCTGTGTGCGGTGAGGCGGCGGCTGGGCGGGGTACTCTAGGATCGTACTTTGGGGACAACCTGTAGCCTTCGCGGCACGCGGCAACGGCACGGACGCTGTTCCGACGTGGACGTGTCTGGGCTCAATCAAACCAGATGCGGGCGGTGGCGATGTGAATCAGTGGAAGCGGTGGCGCAACAGCATACTTTTGATCATGGCGGTGCTGGGCCCCGGCTTCATCACCGCCAATGTCGATAACGACGCAGGCGGAATCTATACCTATGCGACCGCGGGGGCACAGTTCGGCTACGGCCTGCTGTGGACGATGATCCCCATGACAATCATGCTGACCTTTGCGCAGGAGATTTCGGCGCGCATGGGCGTGACGACGGGCAAGGGCCTGAGCGAGCTGATTCGCGAGGAGTTCGGCCTGCGCACCACGGCGCTGCTCATGCTGGGCCTGGTGCTGTGCAATCTGTGCGACGTGATTGCGGAGTTTGCGGGGGTGGCCAGCAGCACGCAGTTGTTTGGCTTGAGCAAGTACATCACCGTACCGGCGGCGGCGCTGCTGGTGTGGAGTCTGGTGGTCTTTGGGGACTACAAGAAGCTTGAGAAAATCTTTGTGGTGCTGTCGTTTTTGTATGTGGCCTACATTGTGACTGCGGCGCTGGCCCACCCGAACTGGAGCTTTGCGGTGCGGGAGACGATGCGGCTGCCACGCCTCGGCGATCTAAGGAACTCCAGCTATCTTTTTCTTTCGGTCGGCATGATCGGCGCGACGGTAGCGCCGTGGCAGCAGTTTTATTTGCAGGCGTCGGTGGTGGATAAGGGGACCGGCAAGGGGTCGCTCCGCTATGCGCAGGCCGATGCCATTGTGGGGTCGGTGTTTTCCGTGGTGGTGGCGGCATTCATTGTGATTGCATGTGCGGCGACGCTGTTTGCCAGCGGCCATCACAACATCGCCGATGCGGCCGATGCGGCGGCTTCGCTGCGGCCGCTGGGTGGGGATTATGCGTACCTGCTGTTTGCCTTTGGGCTGTTGAATGCCTCGCTGTTTGCGGCGTCGATCCTGCCGCTTTCGACGGCGTATACGGTATGCGAGGCGCTGGGGTTTGAGTCCGGGCTAAGCAAGCGCTTTCGTGAGGCGCCGGCATTTTATTGGCTGTATACGTCGTTGATTGTGCTGGGCGCGGCGATCATCATGATCCCCGGGCTGCCCCTGGTGCGATTGGCGGTGTTGTCGCAGGTGTTGAATGGGATTTTGTTGCCGTTTGTGCTGGTGTTCATGTTGGTTCTGGTAAACCGGCGGAGCTTGATGGGACCGCTTGTGAATGGGCGGGTGTACAACATCGTGGCGTGGACGTTGACGGGGTTGACGATTGTGCTGATGGTCGTGATGTTGGGTGGGCAGTTGATGGGGGCGAGTTGAGGGTGTTTGTTGCGCGGGAATATGTAGGGCGGGCTTTCAGCCCTTGGGTGATCGTGGCGCGAGTACCTAGGCCTTGCGGCCTAGGCTGATATAGGATGCGCCGTTGGCGCTGAAGCGAGTGCGCTTGGCTGGTATAGGATGCGCCGTTGGCGCTGAAGCGAGTGCTTGGCTGGTTTGGGATGCGCCGTTGGCGCTGAAGTATGGCGGCTGGCTTAAGGCGTTTGTTTGAGGTGTGGTCCGATGCCGCAGGACTGCAGGTCTCTCCACTGCGCAGACGATGAAGCCGTCTGCTTCGGTCGAGATGACAATGCATTACCTGCGCAAGACCTGCGCAAGACCGGCGCAAGACCAACGGGCCTTCGGCGGTACGATGAAGGCCGGCTGGTGCTACAGGAGCTTGCCTTCGGCTAGCTCCTGGATGAGGGTGAGATCGGCGGCCAGGAAGTCGAAGGAGGGCAGGTCGGCGAGGCGGCTCCAGCGCATGTCGAGGAAGATACGGTTGACCAGGTGGCCTGTGAACTGGTCGACGACAAAGAACTGGATTTCGATGGTGGAGCCGTTGCGGTAACTGTGGCGGACGGTGGTGAGCCGGCGGCCGATGGTGGCGTCGATGCCGAGCTCTTCGTTCAGCTCGCGCGCGAGGGCGGCTTCGGCGGTTTCGCCGTGCTCTACCTTGCCGCCGGGGAACTCCCATTTGGAGCCCATGGGTTGGTCGGGCCGGCGCTGGCAGACGAGGACCTCGCGCGCTTCGGCAGCGCCGCGCAGGATGAGTGCGGCGACCACGTGGCGCACGGGCCGGTTGGCGGCTGAGCGGGGTTCGTCCTGTAGCTTGCGGATAGGCTGTTTCACCCCGACCCCTATGTATGACGTTGCTGCTCGGTAAGATGACGAGCGGGCCCAGATGGCTGTAGCTGGCTGTCGGCGGCTGCTGCTGGCTGTCAGCGGCTGCTGCCGGAGCGCCGCTGCTTCGTCTTACCCGGTAGGCGCGGTGCCGGCGGGCCAGTAGATCGGCCAGCCTTCGCGCAGGCTGCGATCCTCGAGCGCCGGTGTGGGATTGACGGGGAAGGCGCGGCGGGCGATGGCCAGCATGGCGGCGTCGTGCACGGAGTTGCCGAAGACGGCGTCGGGAGCCGTGACCCCAGCCTGCCGCAGGGCCCGCACCTTGCCTTCGTCGGTAGGCACGTCCAGGAGCTGATCTGTAATTGTGCTGCCCGCGCCGCCCGTGCAGGCGACGCGTGCGGCGAGCACGTGTGCCGGATCGATGCCGAAGCGGCGGACGCCCTCCTCGATCACCCAATCGTTGGTGGAACTGACGGCCCAGATCGTGGTGCCGCGCGTTTGCAGATCGGTGACGAGAGCCTGCAGTTCAAGGAAGATGTGGGCTTCGATGCATTCGCGGAAGAAGGCCGCGGCGGCTTCGCGGAGACGTTCGACCGGGAGCCCGGCGTAGACCTGCACCATCTCGCCGCAGATGACCGCTTCAGAGACTTCGCCGCGGTTGTAGCCGTCGTACCGGTTCTTCAGCCAAGCGGTTTTGTCTGGCGAAAGAACGCCTTGCTCGATCGTCCAGCCCATAAAGGAGGAGCCGGCATCGCCGGACCACAGGGTGCCGTCGCAGTCGAAGACGGCGACGCGTGGCGCGAGCTCATGAACGGCAGCGAAGAACGCCGGGGTGGAAAGCACGTGGGTCCCCGTGGCGGCTGCGGCTGTGATGGATGGGGCAGAGGACAAAGGAACTCCTGGCGCTTTTGTCGGTGAAGCGTTCCTTCTGAGTAGAACAGCTTTTCAGCGCGAGACTCAACACGGACTTGCTCGTTGTGGAACAGGGCGTGGCGAACGCAACTAAGAACTAAAGCCGTTCTCCCTTGGGTGTAGTTCCGACGCGAGCAAACTGCAGGTCTCTCCACTGCGCAGACCGTGAAGCTGTCTGCTTCGGTCGAGATGACACAGCTACAGTCAAGCGAGAACAGCTATAAGAACTAACAACTAAGAATCGACAACTGAGAACTGATAACTCCTGTGCGGGCTGTTGCCCGGTGAACACCCGTGCGTTGCGGCAACCGGGTTATGCTGACAGGCGGGTTGGGTACACGATGGCTTTGTTGTTTGCGAAAGGATCGCCCACG
Source organism: uncultured Acidobacteriaceae bacterium (assembly GCA_964242495.1). Classification (GTDB taxonomy): domain Bacteria; phylum Acidobacteriota; class Terriglobia; order Terriglobales; family Acidobacteriaceae; genus Granulicella. The sequence goes on along the minus strand of CAXSZS010000003.1, from coordinate 130,469 downwards.
ACCGCGTTGTCGCGAGCGGAGCTGCGGGCGGGGCTGCATGAAGCGCTGGCGGCCCTGGGACCGCGGCGCAAGGTGCTGGCGGTGCCGCCGGATTACACGCGATTGCATTCGCAGGCCGGGCTGTTGACGGAGCTGGCGTGGGAGTTCTATGGCGAGCGCTTGACCGATGTGCTGCCGGCGCTGGGCACGCACCGGCCGATGTCGGATGGGGAGATCGCGGCAATGTTCGGTCCGGTGCCGCGCTCGCTGTTTCGCATACACAACTGGCGCGAAGACGTGGTCACGCTGGGTGAGGTGCCGGGCAGCGTGATGGAGGAGGCCTCCGAAGGCAAGCTGCGGTACAGCTGGCCGGCGCAGGTGAACCGGCTGCTGCGGGATGGCGGCCACGATCTCATCCTGAGCGTGGGGCAGGTGGTGCCGCATGAGGTCGTGGGGATGGCGAATGGGGTGAAAAACATCCTGATCGGCACGGGGGGACCGCTGGGCATCCATCGATCGCACTTTCTGGGCGCGGTGTACGGCATGGAGCGCATGATGGGGCGCGTCGACACGCCGGTGCGCCGCATTCTGCGCTATGCGAGCGAGCACTTCGCCCAGGACCTGCCGATCGTCTATGTGCAGACGGTGGTGGCAAAGGATGAGAGGGGGGAGCTTGCCGTGCGCGGGTTGTTCGTCAGTGACGATGACCATGCCTTTGGGCAGGCTGCGGCGTTGAGCCTGCAATGCAACTTCGAACGGCTGCCGCGGGAGATCAAGAAGGCGGTGGTGTATCTCGATCCACGGGAGTTCCGGTCGACCTGGCTGGGGAATAAAAGCGTGTACCGGACGCGGATGGCGTTAGCCGATGACGCGGAGTTGATCGTGCTGGCGCCGGGGGTGCATGAGTTTGGCGAGGATGCGGCGATTGATGCGCTGATACGGCGCTACGGCTATTGCGGCACACCGGCAGCTCTGGCTGCCGCGGAGGCGGACCCGGCGCTGGCGGCCAATCTGAGCGCGGCTGCCCACCTGATCCATGGATCGAGCGAGGGGCGGTTCACGATTCGCTACTGCCCCGGCCACCTTTCGCAGCGGGAGATCGAAGGGGTGCACTATGCCTTTGGTGATCTGGCGACGTACACGCGGCGGTACGATCCGGCGGTGCTGCGGGACGGCTGGAACTCCTTGGAGGGCGAGGAGATATTCTTTGTTTCAAACCCGGGCCTGGGGCTTTGGGCGTACGAGGGGAGATTGCATGGTTGAAGAGGATCAAACGAGCGCGACGGCATTTGCGTTTACAGCAGTCGTGATGATGGGCGTGACGGGTTCGGGCAAGACGACGATCGGCACGCTGCTGGCCAAGCGGCTTGGTGCGATTTTCGCTGATGCGGATGATTACCACTCTGCCGCGAACAAGGAAAAGATGCGTGCGGGCATCCCGCTGACGGATGAGGATCGGGAGCCGTGGCTGGCGACCTTGCACAGCCTGCTGAGTGATTGGGTCGAGAAGAAGCAGGAAGGCGTTTTGGCGTGTTCGGCGCTCAAGACGGGATATCGCGAGACGCTCTCGGCGGGCACGGCGCCGGGGTCAATCGCCTTTATCTGGCTGGATGGTTCACGCGCGCTATTTGCCGCGCGATTGGCCGACCGGCAGCATGAGTTTATGAACTCGGCGCTGCTCGATAGCCAGATTGCGACACTGGAACCGCCGACGGACGCCATCCGCGTGGTGAATGGATGTCCGCCGGACGAGGTCGTGGACGAGGTGCTTGCCAAGCTCGGCATGACGGCGAGTCATTAGTCTGCAAGCCGGCTCTCCGCCGCCGGAAGCGGAACGCGGCGCTTTAATGCAAGCAACGGGCGTTCGAGAAAGACGTAGGAGAGGCAAGCCGCCGCGAGGGTGAGCGGAAAGCCGGCGACGAAGCGCACCAACTGATAGCCGGTGCCGGCGCCGGCATGCACAACCCGATGGCCGATGGCGTCGAACAGCGGTTCGAGCAGGATATGCAGGATGTAGAAACCGTAGCTGACGCGGCCCAACAGACGAAGCGCGGCTATGCTGAGGAAGGCGCGCCAACGGCCGGGCTGCAACGCGAGTGCCAGCAGCGCCACGCCCGCGCACTCGACGGCCGGCAGCCCCACGATGAACTGGGAAGGATAGACGAGGACAAGGGTGCCGCACCAGGCCCCAACGGCGATGAAGCCGAGTGCCGAGGTGAGAAGTACGAAGAGAATCTGCCGCCGGGGGACGGTCTGATCTCCGGCGTGCAGAGCAAGTGCCGCACCCAGGGCAAGGCCGCCCCCGCGGGTGAGGAGAAAGGAGGACCAGTCCTGCGTTGCCGGATGGAAGGCGAGCGGCGCAAAGATGAACCCGCGAAAGAGGCAGCAGATCCCGAAGGTCCACAGGGAAAGCCGGCGCGCGCGGGGTAACGTCCGTGCAGCGAGCAGCAGAAACGGCCAGAGCAGGTAGAACTGTTCTTCAACCGCGAGGCTCCAAAGGTGGTGCAGGGGCAAGGGCGGAGGGTACCCGAGCGCTCTGGGCAGCAACGGCGGGATGTTCTGTAGAAATCCCGCGTAAAGCAGCAGCGGCTGGAGTGACGCGGCCCCGGCACCCCGCCCTGCGGCGGCCCATCCCAGGGCGACCCATCCCAGTGCGAATAGCGCGGCGCAGCACAAAGTGGCGTAATACAGCGGCAAGATGCGCAGCGCGCGGCGGGCATAGAAGTTGCGGAGGGCGTGCGGTTCGGCCGAGGCGGCCCAAAGCAGACGGGTGATCAGGAACCCGGACAGCACGAAAAAGAGCTCAACCCCGATCCAGCCAGCCTCGGTCACGTACCCGAAGGCGTGGACGAAAGGGTTGGCCGACCGCAGGCCTCCGCCGTAGTGGAAGATGTAGACCAGCAGCACCGCAACGCCGCGCAGGCCGTCCAGGGCAGGGTCGCGGGGCGTTGGGTGTTGGGGCTGGGGTGGGTGGGGCACTGCGGTTTAGGCTATCGCTGTTCGCGCCCGCCGGGGGCAGTGGCCTCTAGGAAACTTCGATGGCAATCTTGCCGAAGTGCCCACCCGCCGCGAGGGCGCGGTAGGCCGTGGCAGCATCTTCCATGGCGTACGTCCCATCGATTACGGGCTTGATCCGATGGGCGCTGATGGCGCTGCACGCCTCGGCAAGAGCCGCCACGGGACCCGTGTGATTGCCTTGCAGGCGCAAGGACTTCGCCATCACCGGAGCCACGTCGATGGTCGGCTCATGACCCGAGAGAAAGCCGATGATGAAGATGGTGCCGTTCAGCGCCGCGGCTTGGATCGATTGCGGAAAGGTCTGCGTGCCGCCGGTTTCGAGGACGAGATCCGCACCGCGCCCATCCGTCAGGCGAAGCACCTCCTCGGCCCATGCTGGGGTGGAGCGGTAGTTGATCGTTTCGTCGGCGCCGAGTTGCCGGGCGCGCTCGAGCTTCTCGTCGGAAGACGATGTAATAAGAACGCGAGCACCCGAAGCCTTTGCAAACTGTAGCGCAAAGATGGAGACGCCGCCCGTGCCGAGCAGCAGAACGGTGGATTGGGGGCCGAGCGCGGTGGACCGAACGGCCCGCCAGGCGGTCGTCGCTGCGATGGGAAGGCTGGCGGCCTCCGGAAAGCTGAGGTGTTCGGGCATGCGGACCAAGGCATGGGCGGGCAGGACGACGTACTTGGCGAGGCTGCCGGGGAGGTTGATGCCGCGACGGTTGCCTCCGCTGACGGCCGGCATCGCGCCATCCTGCCAATCGACGATGAAATGCGGGATGACGCGATCGCCGGTGGTCCAGTCGAGAACGCCGGGACCGAGAGCCGCAATCTCCCCCGCACCGTCCGCCACGGGAATCATGGGGAACTGCGCGACCGGATAGTTGCCGGTGGCCACGGCGACATCGAGGAAGTTGAGCGAGGCGGCATGCAGGCGGACGAGAACCTCGCCTGTGCCGGGCACCGGGTCTGGATAGGTGCTGGGGTGAAATGCATCAAGACTTGGACCCGTGAGTTCGATAACGCGCATGGCAGTTCTCCCGTTCAGCGATTGGAGTCACGCGGAAGGGAAAAGAAGCGTCGGCGAAAAGGACGGCTGTCCCCTTTGTCAAATAAGAGCTTGCAGCGAACCGAAGTCCGTTGAAGAACTTCGGTTCGCTGCTGAGACTCGCCCCGCTCAGGTTGGTTCAAGCCGAATGATTGCCATTTGCCATTATTGCCGGGTCATGCTGCCGGTGCCCGTATCCGTACCGCAGGGACCGGAGAGCGTCCAGTTCGTGACGGTGAGTGCAGAAGCGTCGCTCGAAAAGGTCCCATTTGCAGTGACGCTGCTGTTTGTATTGGGATCGGTGTAGGTGAAGGTGAAGTTGCCCCCGGTGACCGAGGTATTCGAGATCGGCACGGTGGTGGAGAAGCAGGGATTGTTGGGGGTTGCGGAGCCGGTCAGGGTGTAGTTGCCGTCCCCGTTGGCATCCGCGGATTGCGTCAGAGTCGCCTGCACCGTGGCGATCTGACCGTCGCTGTCGCGGAAGGTACCCGCATAGGCACCGGACAACGGCATGTAGGCCTGGGCAAGGGCATCGGCCGGCTTGGCGAAGGCGCAGGTGCCACCGGCGACGTTGTACGTGGCGTCCGAAAGCGAACGTCCATCCGCGGCGAGTATGCCGGTGATCGTGAGGGTGCCGCCGGCGACGGGTCCGGTGAGGGTCAGGGCGCCTTTTGCATCGGCGGAGCCGGCAACGGTGAGCGTTGTAAACGGCGCGATGCAAGCGGAGGCGAGCTGTGCGTGGAGGATGCCGGTCACAGCCGCAGCGCTGCCGGAAAGCTCGCCGGAGATGCCGGGGAGGTGTGTAGCGGCCGGCGCCACGGAGCTGAACTGCCAGTTGCCGGCAGCAAAGGCGGCTTTTGCAGCAGGAGTCGCCATGGAGGTTGCGGAGATTGCGGAACAGCCGCTCAGCACAAGGGGCAGGGTTGAGAGAGCAGCGGCAGCAAAGGCGAGACGAGAGCGGCGGTGCATCGGCATGGGAACTCCGGGCCTGGAAGCAAGGGGTGGTTAGCTTGGGACGAGAATGCCGGCTGCGCTTCGTGAGTTGCTACGCAAGTCGGGGTAGTTGGCGACCTTAAGTAGAGCATGGCAGAAGCGAGGGCCTTCGCCACTCCCTCGAAAGGGGCAGGAACCAGAAGGGAGTGGGACGACACAGATTCTGCAACCCGGTGCGGCCCTGTGCATCATATTGATTGACAGTAACCCACTCATATGCGAGATTGGGACGGTCAACAGATTTCAGTGGCAGCGACTATCGTGGCAGCTTCTGTAACAGCTTTCAGGTAAGTAGATTTTCGCGGTGTACAGCCGCAACCAAGGACGGAAACAATGGCGAAGATTATCGGCATCGATCTCGGCACGACCAACAGCTGCGTAGCCGTGATGGAAGGTGGGGAGCCCAAGGTCATCCCCAATGAAGAGGGCGGCCGCACAACGCCGTCGATCGTGGCATTTACCAAGAATGGCGATCGGCTCGTCGGTCAGGTCGCGAAGCGGCAGGCGATCACGAATCCGGAGAACACGATCTATTCGATCAAGCGCTTCATGGGCCGCCGTTCGAACGAAGTCAACGACGAGATGAAGATGGTGCCCTATAACGTGGTCTCGAAGGGCGACGGCGTGGGCGTGATGGCGCAGGGCAAGGAGTACACCCCGCCCGAGGTGTCGGCGATGATCCTGCAGAAGCTGAAGAAGGCGGCGGAGGACTACCTGGGCACGAGCGTGACCGAGGCGGTCATCACCGTCCCGGCGTACTTCAATGACGCGCAGCGGCAGGCGACCAAGGATGCCGGCCGGATTGCCGGCCTGGACGTGAAGCGCATCGTGAATGAGCCCACGGCTGCGGCCCTGGCCTATGGCTTAGATAAGGGCAAGGACGAGACGATTGCGGTCTATGATTTCGGCGGCGGCACGTTCGATGTGTCGATCCTTGAGGTCGGCGATGGTGTGATCGAGGTCAAGGCGACCAACGGCGATACCCACCTGGGCGGCGACAATCTCGACCAGCGGATTGTCGAGTGGCTCATCTCGGAGTTCAAGAACGAGACGGGGCTGGACCTGACCTCGAAGGGCAACGAGATGGCGTTGCAGCGGCTGAAGGATGCGGCCGAGCGTGCCAAGATCGAGCTTTCGACGGCGCAGGAGACGGAGATTAACCTGCCCTTTATTACGGCGGACGCTTCCGGACCGAAGCATCTGGTGCGTACACTGTCGCGCGCCAAGCTGGAGTCGCTGGTCGATGATCTGCTGCAGAAGTCGGTTGGCCCTTGCAAGCAGGCGATGAAAGACGCGGGGATCGATGCCTCGAAGATCGATGAGGTCGTGCTGGTCGGTGGACAGACTCGCATGCCGGCAATCCAGGCGTTGGTAAAGAACCTTTTCGGCAAGGAACCGCACAAGGGCGTGAACCCGGATGAGGTAGTTGCGATTGGTGCGGCGGTGCAGGCGGGCGTGCTTTCGGGCGACGTGAAAGACCTGCTGCTGCTCGATGTAACCCCGCTGACGCTGGCGATCGAGACGATGGGATCGGTGGCAACGCCGATGATTCCACGCAACACGACAATTCCGACGAAGAAGACGGAGACGTTTTCGACGGCGGCTGACAACCAGAGCGAGGTCGAGGTGCACGTGACGCAGGGCGAGCGGCCGATGGCGAGCCAGAACCGCACGCTGGGCAAGTTCAAGCTGGGCGGCATCATGCCGGCGCCGCGTGGTGTACCGCAGATCGAGGTCACCTTCGACATCGACGCGAACGGCATTCTGAACGTAACGGCGAAGGACAATGCCACGGGCAAGGACGCGAAGATCACCATCACGAGCTCTTCCGGTTTGAGTAAGGAAGAGGTCGAGCGCATGGCGAAGGAAGCGGAAGCGCATGCAGCCGAAGACAAGGAGGCCAAGGACAAGATCGAGGCACGGAACGGACTCGATTCCATGGTCTACAACGTGGAGAAGATGCTGAAGGAGTCGGGCGAGAAGGTGCAGGGGGCGGACAAGAACGATGTCGAGTCGGCGCTTTCTGACGCGAGAAACACGCTCACCGGGGACCCAAGTGCGACGGAGTTGACGGCAGCGCGGGAACGGCTGACGACAGCGAGCCACAAGCTGGCTGAAGCGGTGTACAAGAGCACCGCAGGCGGGCCGGGCATGCCGCCGACCGATGGCGGAAGCAACGGGGCGGGCGGTTCGAGTTCCTCGGACGGCTTCAACCATCAGCAGCAGCCCAAGGACGAGGGCGTCATCGACGCGGAGTATGTGGACGCGGAGAAGTAACGAGCGCCTGCAGGTGAACAGGAGGAAGGAACGGCAACGGGCTTTCCTCCTGTCATAGCCAAGCCGTTCAACTTTGACGTGGCGAGGTAGCCAAGCACCGCGCACTTAGGTTGCGAATCTAGTCATAAGAAGTCCGAAACGATGAGCCAACGACCGGAGCGCAACCGGCGGTGAGCAGAGGAGAACGGTAATGATCGACAAGCAGTTCAAGGTAGGAACGGATCAGGCCTGGCCACAAGCAGCACAGTGGAGTCTTGGCTTTGGTGTAGAAGGCAAGGCCGAAACGCTTTGGCGGTGTGATGCAATGCGCGGCGGCCGTGTGTACACCTCCGGGCTGTTCACGACGGAGCGGGAGGCGCAGCAGTTTGCCGTGCACTTGCAAAAAGCGGAGCCGGACCAGACGTTCAACGTGGAGGCCATCAAGGCCAACCAGATCTGGAATTAAGTTTCGACACGCAGAGACACAACCGCGATCCTTCAAGGATCGCGGTTGCTGTATGGGAGCGATTTTGATGACGCGCGTAGTGCTAGAAGTGGAGGACAGCTGTGCCGGAAGGAAATGAGGTTCATCGCTGGGCGGAGCGCCACAACGCGGCCTTCGCCGGACGCAAGGTAAATGTGCTTCCAGGGCCCAATCATCGTTTTCACGACGCACATCGCGTGGATGGCAAGAAGTTGAAGAGGGTGCATGCAGTGGGCAAGCACCTGGGCTACGAGTTCGGCGATGACCTGATATTGCATGTGCACCTGGGCCGCTTTGGGGACTGGACGGAGGGCTGCGGCGTGTTGCCCGAACCGAAAGGCGCGTTGCGGGCGGTGTTGCAGCGAGCGGGTACCGGCAAGGCTTCGCGCAGCGAAAAGGGACAGCCGCACAATCTGCGTTGCCAGCACGATGACGGCGGACAGCCATTTCCGCCCGGTGAGGTGGAATGGTGCGAACTGCGTGGACCGACAGATTGCAGCGTCTTCGACCGGGCGAAGTGGGAGGCGTTGCTCGAGCGGCTTGGGCCTGATCCGTTGGGTGAGGATGCCAAGGGCCATGACGATCCGAAGCTGGCGTTTGAGGCTATTTTAGGCCGCAAAAAGCCGATCGCCGAGCTGCTGATGGATCAGGAGATCCTGTCCGGGGTGGGCAACATTTATCGTGCGGAGATCCTGTTTCGCCACCGTGTAAATCCATTCACGCCCGGCGAGGCCATGGATGCCAAGGTGCTGAAAGCCATGTGGAAGGATCTCGTTCCGTTATTGAAGGCCGGCATGGTGGACCGACGCATCGTGTGTACCAAGCGCGCAGACCGGCCGAGCAAGCAGGAGCCCGCCCTGCGCGGGGAGGAGCATTACGTGTATCGCCGGCACGGTAAGCCATGCCTGCTCTGTGGAGAGCGCATTCTGCACCGCGACCTTGCCGGACGGACGTTGTACTGGTGTCCGGCGGACCAGGGGACGACGGAGGCGGAGAACGGGCAGGCGTTTGAGCACGGGGTGAGTTTGCGGGCGTCGCGGGCCGCGTTGAAGGCAAAGAAGGCGGGGGTCCTTTGAACGGGGTGCGTTGAACGTCTTCCGTGTTACGCTGATCGTGTGATTGCGACCTTCGCGGATGAGGAAACACGCAAGGTGTACGGGCGTGAATCAAGCCGCAGGTTCGGCCCGCTTGCTCGCATCATCCTTCGCAAACTGCTGGAGATCGACGCAGCGGTCGCGTTGGAAACGCTCCGGTCATTGCCAGGCAATTGTCTTGAGGCATTGCGTGGAGATCGCGCAGGGCAATACAGCATTCGCGTAAACCAACAGTACCGAATCTGCTTTGAATGGAGAGACGGAGATGCCTATGAGGTCGAAGTTGTCGGCTACCACTGAGAATAAGAGTGCGAGAGGTGCTGCAAAACGTATGCCTCCTGTGCATCCGGGTGAGATGCTCCGCGAGGAGTTTCTGCGTCCGCTCAATTTGAGTATGCATGCGCTCGCTCTTACCCTGGGAGTCCCAGCGACACGCATTGCGGAGATTGTGCACGAACGGCGCGGGATCAGCGGCGATACGGCGCTTCGATTAGGGGAGTATTTCAGGGTTGGGCCGGAGTTCTGGATGAATCTGCAAGCCCGCTACGAGCTTGAGGTCGCACGGGACGCACGCGATGCCTCGGGTGCAAAATCGATCCCACCGGCACCGGTAGACAAAGACGGCGTGCTTTTGGCTAGGCCGGCATAAGGAAGGGCGATGATGGGACCGACGCAACAGAAGGACTACTACGGCACGATCGGGGTGAAGAAAACTGCTACGGCGGAGGAGATCCGCAAAGCGTTTCGCAAGCTGGCGCGCAAGTACCACCCGGATGTGAACCCGGGGGATAAGAAAGCCGAAGACAAGTTCAAGGAGATCTCCGAAGCCAACGAGGTACTGAGCGACGACAAAAAGCGCAAGATCTACGACCAGGTCGGCTTCTACTCGGACAACATCGATCCTGCAACGGCGGAGGCCTATGCGCGCGGTGGTCGCGGTGGTGGTGCCGGCAGCGGAGCCATGCCGGGGCGCGGGCAAGGCGTGCCGATCGACTTTGGCGGCTTTGATTTTTCCAACTTCTCCGGGGGAGCCGAGGCAGGCGGCAATCGTGGAACGGTGGAGGGCGCCGGCGGCTTCGGTTCCAGTTTTCGTGACATTTTTGGCGGTATGTTCAACGGTGGCGCGGGTCGCCAACCGCGCGGACCGCAACCCGGAACCGATCTTGAATACCAGGTGGAGATCGACTTCTGGACGGCGATCCATGGCGGGGTGACGCGTTTGGAGATCCAGCGGCAGGAGCCATGCAGCACCTGCAAGGGCGCGGGTGCGGTGGGCAAGCCGATGGATTGCCCGGAGTGCCAGGGCTCGGGCAAGGTGACACAAACGGCGGGACGGATGAAGTTCGAGGTGCAGTGTCCGCGATGCGGCGGCTCCGGCAAGCTGCAGGGTACATGCCCGACCTGCGACGGTGCCGGGGTGCTTACGCGACGGGAACCGCTTGAATTTCGCATCAAGGCCGGCACCCGCGATGGGCAGCGGATACGCCTGGGGGCTAAGGGCAATGCGGGAACAGAGGGCGCGCCGGCCGGGGATCTTTACCTCATCATCAAGGTTGGTCCGCACAAGCTCTTCCGGCGTACGGGCGACGATCTGCACATCACCGTGCCGGTGACGGCGATGGAAGCCGCCCTGGGCGGGCGCATCGATGTGCCGACGATCGATGGAGACGGCATGCGTCCGGGCCGGGCGCAGTTGAAGATTCCCCCGGGAACGCAAAGTGGACAGAAGCTGCGCATGCGGGAACGAGGCGCGCCGGTGGCCGCACGTGAGGGGCAACGAGGCGATCAGATTGTGGAGATCAAGATCGTGGTGCCCAGGGTGCAGGATGAGCGTTCGAAAGAGATTTTGCGCGAGTTGCAGCGTTTGAATCCGGAAGACCCGCGAGCGGAGATGCTGATGGAGGCATGAGCGATGCCGGTGTGGAGGTCCTCGGCGAGGCTGGGCCGGGAAGAGCCGCGCTTCCCCGTTCGATATCGCGCTTTGTGGCGCAGCTGCCCCGTATTTAGCGGATCACACGCATGCAGCTCGACGGGTCTCTCTACTCCGGTCGCTCCTGCACGTCGGTGCAGCAAAAGGCGATCGGCAGAAGTTGCTGTCCCTCGCTTTTTGTGGTGAAGGCGACGGCATTGGACATGGCAGCGGAGATGGCATGTTCCTCATCAGGGCTGTCGACCGGCAGGACGAATGCCTGACCACTTTCCAAGCCTTGCCTTGGATCGAAGCGCCGCACCGTTACATTGAATCTTTTCAAAGTCATACAGCACCTTTCGCCTTTTTTGCATACGCGAGACCGGTTCAGTTGTGATGGGAACGCTGTCGGGATGAAAGCATGCCTTGATCTCCTGCAGTTCCTTCTGATTCCTTGTGTCTACGCCGGAACTTCGGCAAGATCCGCCGGTTCAACGCGTTCCCGCTCATTGCGCTTTGCCCGATACCTGATTGCCTCTTCATAGGCTTTCAGCCGGGATCGCATCACGCCGCCCAGGGGACGATGCGCCTCCAGGGCGTGCCATGGGCTGAAGGACAGGCGCTCGTCTACGAAAAGTTGGCGTGCATCCGAGTAGGAATCCTGCGGTGTGACTGTGATGCGAGCCACGGTTTGCCATGGGCTCTTCTCTTCCGGCCATTCCTTGTCCACCACTTCGATGGGAAAATCCCTGTGCTTTTCTTCGAGATTCGGCTGATCCGGGGAGAGGGCGAGCTGAACCTTTACGTCCCACACCGCAGTTTCCTTGCGGAAGAACGTCTGGATCAGCTCTTGGAGCGCGTTGTAGTCCGCCCCCAAGTCGACGGCTGCGCCGGTAAGTCGGGCCAGATTCGCGGAGCCGGGTGCAATGCCGATCTTCGCGACATAGTCTCCGTAGCGTACCGGAGCCACGGTCGAGAAACTTTCCCCAAGGATGTGGGTGGCCGCGGCACCAATGCCCTCAAGCGTTGCGGAGGGAAGATGTACGGCCTTGAGTACCGTGTTTGTCGCTCGGGCCGCGAGTGAGACGACCTGCTTTACCCCTTCGGGCGTATCGAGCTTCTTGTCAAAGGTTTTGATCTGCTCTAGAAAGGCCTTCGGATCCGGTGCTGTGAACGTGTTCGCATTGATGCAAACGAAATCCTGCGTCGTTCCGTCTGCGTGGTTTCGGACCTTCGGCCCGTCCACATGCAGGACCTTGATCGCGAGGCCGCGTGGGCTGGAAACACTGTCCGCGAGCATGTCCCCTGGATTGGTGGAGAACCGCATGATGACGGGATGCGCGGCGGCCTGGGCGAACAGTCCCTGGGCGAGCGGCTCCGGCAGTTGCGACAGTACCTCAAGCGTGCCCACCAGCACGCCGTGCGACTTGGCATGCACGGGCCGATACGCGTGACGGTAGCGCGTCGCCATGTGGCGTGTGATGTGTTGCAGCACGCGGGAAAGCTCGTCAAAGGTGACGTGCTCATCCGGAGCGACCGTTTCTATCTCCGGGCTGTAGGGAGGTAATTCAAAGCCCATTCCATGGAATCTTCTCCGGTGCTTTGGGGACATGGCGATTCTGAAGACCACTTTATAGCCTTGGGCTAAACGCGTGCGTCCGACTTTGCAGGAATGGTTTGCGGCGGGTTTCAGACTGCTGAGAAAGGTTGGCGGGATGGCGTCGGCTTAGGGCGCCTTCGGTAGGATGTATTCGTTTGTGAGGCCGTTCAGCCATTGCAGGGTCTCCGGGAAGACGCCGGCGAAACGGGCGCCGAGCCAGGCTTGCGGTGTGATGGTGATTTCGGCGCGGCCCTGGGCGACGGCGGCGTATATGCGGTTGGCGGCGTGTTCGGGTGTGGTGGCGATACCGGGGGTCTTGGCGGAGAAGTCGAACCATGCACGCTCCGCGTTGGTGTTCCCGAGGAAGTTGGCGTGGTCTTCGCCGCCGGTGCGCATGAGGCCTGGGCAGACGGTGGTGACGCGGATGCCTTTGCCGCGCAGTTCTGCGTGTAACCCTTCGGAAAAGCCGGTGAGCGCAAATTTGGCGGCGGAGTACGGCAGCATGTGCGGTACGGCAAACTTGCCGCCGATCGACGAGATGTTCACGATCGCCGCACGCCGTCGCCAACCGTCCAGAGGCGTTTGCGCAGCCAGGCGCGGCAGGGCTGCCCAGGTGGTGTGCAGGGCGGCGAGGAAGTTGACGCGCAGGGTGTGTTCGAAGAGGTCGGCCGTCATCGACTCAATCGGTCCAACCTCGATGATGCCCGCGTTGTTGACGAGCACGTCGAGGCGGCCGAAGCGGTCGAAGGTTTCCTCGACGGCGCGCCGGCATTCGGCGGGGTCGGCGAGGTCGGCAGCGACAAGGTGAACATCGGTGGGCTGAAGGTGGGGATGGGCGGACAATAGGGCGGCCTGCGCCCCCTGCAGATCGCCCATGCTGCGTGAAACAAGCACGAGGCGCACGGGCCCCTGCGCGAAGCGCGAGGCGATCGCCCATCCCAGACCGCGAGAGCCGCCGGTGACCAGAACGACAGCTCCCGCGGGCGGAGGCGTGGCCAACAGAGCACGGGGAAGGGCGATCGCGGCAGCCGTGACGCCGAGGGAGGCTGCGGTGAGGGCGAGAAGAGCTGTCGGACGGCAACGCATGCCTAGCTTGGATGCAGACGGGATGGCCGTGTGGGCGCGTTTACCGTCGCCGCGGCGTGAGCCTGCACGGACAATGTTCGTGGCTCAAACATCGCAGGAAAACGCGTTCGCAGGCGAGCTTCCAGCTTCGATGCGGCTCCATCTAAAGAGGTGAAGTGCGCGAAGGCGACATACGGGGCCAACGATACGGCCTTTCAGCGAAGCCAAGAGTGACAGGAGTACGTACATGAACGATCAGCACAACCTCGGCGGCAGCTTTACCTTTGCCGGATCCAACCTCACCGTCAGCCGCATGGGGTATGGCGCCATGAAGCTCGCCGGGCCGATGGTCTCCGGTCCGCCACGGGACAAGGAGGCGGCCGTTACGATCCTGCGCGAGGCCGTTGCCGCTGGGGTCAATCATATCGACACGGCTGACTTCTACGGCCCGCATGTGACCAATCAGATCATCAAGGAAGCGCTCTACCCCTACCCGGAGTCCCTCGTTCTGGTCACCAAAGTGGGGATCAAGCGAGGAGCGGACAAGAGTTGGAATCCCGCATTTTCCAAGCAGGAGATCACGGAAGGGGTACACGATAACCTGCGCAACCTCGGTCTGGAGCGGCTGCCGATTGTGAACCTGCGCGCGCGTACGGCGGACGTCGATCATAAGGAATCGCTTGAAGAGCCCTGGACCGCTCTTGCCGAGCTGCAACAACAGGGCCTGATTCAGCACCTCGGCGTCAGCGGTATTGTTCCGGAGCAGCTGCCCAAACTGCAGGCGATTGCGCCTGTGGTCTGCGTGCAGAATGTCTTCAACATCGCCGACCGCTTGGACGATCCATTCTTGGATGACCTCAACCGGCAGGGGATCGCCTATGTGCCCTTCTTTCCGCTGGGCGGCTTTAAGCCGTTAAAGGCCGCAGCACTGGATACGATTGCGGCCTCGCTCGGCGCGACCTCCATGCAGGTTGCATTGGCGTGGCTGCTGCATCGCTCGCCGAACCTGCTGCTGATTCCTGGAACGTCCTCCGTCGCGCACCTGCGCGAAAATTTGGATGCCGCCTGGCTGATCCTTTCTGCCGATGTGCAGGATCAGCTGGATAGCTTGGCCGGCGAGATCCGATGGAAGGCGCTTCATCGCTAACGCGAAGCCGTTGGCGCTTAGCGCAGATGATTCCGGGCGGGTTGACAGCAACCGCTCACTGAAAGTAAACGGTGTGTCACGAGGAAAGCGTATTCTTTTCTTATGGCAACGAAACGCAGATCCAAAGGGGCTTACATGATCTCCGCCGTTTCGGAGATGTATGACATTCACCCGCAAACGCTGCGCCTGTATGAGCGCGAAGGCCTGCTGCGGCCATCGCGCTCCGAGGGCAACACGCGGCTTTATACAGACGAAGATTTAGAGCGGCTGGAGTTTATTTTAAATCTGGCGCGGGACCTCGGGGTCAACATCGCGGGCATTGCGATTGTGCTGCAGATGCGGGAGCGCATGGAAGAGATGAACCGGCAGATGCAGGGCTTTGTCGAGTATGTACGGACGGAGATGTTGACGCGCATGCAGCAGGCGCAGGCACAACCGGAGGCTGGGCTGATTCCATTACGCCGGCCGGTGGTGATGCCCTCGCGCGAAGCGGCGCCAACGAAGTCCAAAGTGAAAATGCGATAGGCTGTGCGTCGCGAGATTTGCCAACGGCTGCCGATGCTTACGCACATGTTGACTGCTCGAAAGCTGCCACGCTCCATGCACTAGACTGGAGAGAATGCCCCCGAGCGCAAGGGTGCTCCGGGGCGCCTTCCCTTGCTATGCGCCTGTTTTCTCGAACGCTTTTCTGGGTGGCTGCCATCGGCACAGTCACGTCGACGATCTATTGTGGGTTGGTGGTGGTGGCTGCGGCGCGCTTCGGGGTGCGGCGCCGGCGCGAGCAGCGTGAACCGGCGCGCTACCTGCCGCCTTTGAGTGTGTTGAAGCCGCTGCATGGCACAGAGCCCGGCATGGAGCGCAGTCTCGAAACCTTTTTCGAGCAGGATTACCCTGAATTTGAACTTTTATTTTGTGCGCGGCTGGAGTCGGATGAGGGATTGCAGCTGGCCCGGCGCGTGGGCGAGCGCTACCCGCAGGTGAAGGCGCGCTACCTGACATGCGGTGAGCCCAAGCCGCGCTTTCACAACGCGAAGGTGTATTCCTTGGCGAGGCTCGATGCTGCGGCCGCGTATGACGACTACATCACGAGCGATGCGGATGTGCGGGTGGAGGCGAACTACCTGCAGCGCATGGTGCAGTATCTGCGCGACCCGGCGGTGGCGCTGGCGTCCTGCGTGTACCTGGGCACGGCGCATCCGGGAGCGGGCTTGAGTTCGCAGTTGGACGCGGTGGGCAAAAGCGTGGAGATGACCTCCGGCGTGCTGGTGGCCGACATGCTCGAAGGCACAAAGTTTGCGCTCGGCGCGACGATGGCGGTGCGCCGCTCGTCCTTTGCGCAGGTGGGCGGCTTTGGGGAGCTCGGACAGTTCTACGCCGACGATTTTGTACTTGGGAACCGGCTCGCCACGCAGGGCCGAGGGGTGTTGCTGGCCACGCATGTGATCCGGCTAATGGTGCAGGATTCGCCATTTTTGCTGAGCTTTCGCAATCAGCTGCGCTGGATGCAGAGCACGCGGCGGTCGCGGCCCTGGGGACACCTGGGCAGTGGGCTCACGTTTTCTGTGCCGTTCGGCCTGTTCGGCCTGGTATGGTGTGCCGTGCAGGGGCGAACGCGTTGGGGGCTTCTCTGGCTGCTGGCGACCGTGGTGAATCGATGGGTGCAGGCTACGGCAATTCTGCTGGTGTTGGGTGAGACCGCGTGGGTGAAGGATGCGGCGCTCTATCCGATGCGCGATGTTCTGGGCAGCGTGTTGTGGGCGAGCAGTTATCTCGGAGAGAAGTTTTATTATCGCGGCAAGGTGTACAAGCTGAAGCAGGGCGGGGTAGTGGAAGCGCCGAAGGAGATTGCGGAGCGTTTGCTGTCGCCGCTGTAGGGGTGATTGATCGCTCAGGCAGACGTAAACCATAGCCTCATCATGTCTGATCCATGCCGATCGGTGCTCTTCGAGGTACAGAGATTTCTTGTTGTTAGCGCCAACGGCGCGTTTTATACCAGCCTGGGCCGCAAGGCCCAGGTATGCAGGTTACACACGGTCACCCAGGGCTGAAAGCCCGTCCTATGAACCGCTCAAGCTTTATAGTGCGGGCCTTCAGCCCTCAACACATAACGGCTTCTAACCTGGACCTTGCGGCCCAGGCTGGTATAGGGCGCGCTTTCAGCGCTGAAATGTGAGGCTGATCGAGCGTTCTTGAGAGAATACTTTGGTTACGCTTTATACAGCTCTATAGCTGCCGAGCCTTGCTTTAGCGATTCGTGAGAATGGTTTTTCCTCCGCTTTCGCCGAGCACGGCGACGGTGCCGAAGGGCTGCAGGTCTTCTTCGCGCTCCGTGGCGTGGTAGGTCAGCAGAAAGATGCGTCCCGGCCCTGCCCATAGACGATGCAGGTCGGCATCGTTGAGGAAGAGGTGCGGCGCATCGGGCCAGAAGCTGCCGAACCATGGCCCATTGATGCGGCCATTGACCAGCAGGACGGGCCCTTGGGTGTAGAAGAGCAGCGTGGAGCCGGAGGTGAGTTCGCCGTCGATGGCGATGCGGTCGCCGGGTTGGCGGGCGGCGTTGATGGCATCGGCGAGGCTCTTTGAGCCAAGGATGGGGTAAAAGCGCACCAGGCCGCCGTGTGCCCCAAGCAGAACGACGGTCATCGCGGCGGTGAGCAGCAGATTGGCAGGAAAAGTGTGCCCGGCGCGGCGCAGCAGGTGTGATCCCGGACCGAGGAGCAGCATGCCGAGCGCGACGGCGGTGAGCGGGCCGCGAAACAGGCCCATGGCTCTGCCGGTAAGGTCGAAGACATGGCCGAGGGAGAGGTTGTAGAGGTCGGGGTTGGAGCTGAGTAGCGCATTGAGCGTGGCGCCGGGCCGCGGTCGCGGTGCGGTCAGCGCGAAGTAGCCGCATAGGAAGAAAAGGGCGACGCCCAAGGGCACAAGGAACCAGCGGGACGCGGAAAGTGCCTGCCGCCGTTCTCGCCCATGCGTCACCTGGTCTGCCGTGGCGAGCAGGCCGCCGACCAGTAAGGCGAGTGCGGGGAGCGCGGGCAGGTGGTAGTACTCCTGCCGCGAGGAGAGAGTAAAAAAGCCGAGGACAAGACCGGCCCAGACGAAGAGCGCTCGCGAAGCTTCAGCAGAGGTTGTTTCTTGTGGTGAGGAGCGCCTGAGGGCGCGGACGGCATCGGTGATTGCGGCGGGGAGGAAGCCGGTCCACGGTATCAGCCAAAGCAGCAACAGCAGCCAAAAGAGGGGAATGGGCACCTGGCCGTAGTCGTGTGGGATGCGGCGCTGGAGGAAGCGGGCGATGTGCTCGTTGTAGAGGTAAAACCAGGCCCAGCCGGCACGTGCCGGCAGGCCCACGCCGGCGGGCATAGGGACAGGCGGGTTGCGCAGTGCGGCGAGGATGTGCCAGGGCGCGGCAATCGCAAGGAACACGAGCGTGGCGACGGGAGTATGCAGCCTGCGCAGGGCGCCAAGCTGGCGTGTCCACAGCAGGTAGATCAGCGCGAAGCCGACCGGAAAGACGAGGCCGATGAGGCCTTTGGTGAGTACGTTGAGGGCGGTCGCAGCAGCAAAGCCGGCAACCGGCCATGCAGCGGATCGCTGAGTGCGCACCCTATCGAGCGCAAGCAACAGCATGTGCACGGCGAGGGTCATCCAGAGCGCAACCAGGATGTCGGGAATGTAGAAACGGGTGTAAAGGTATGGGCCGATGGAGACGCCGGTAGCGAGCGCGGCATAGAGGCCGCCTCGGTCCGGCGCATGGATTGGCGACGCCGCTGCGAAGAGCCGGTTGCCAAGCGCATAGACAGCGAATAAAAGCAGCAAAACACCCAGGGCAAGCGGCAGGCGGGCGGCCCAGTCGTGCACCCCGAAGAGGCGCATGGCGGCGGCGGCCATCCAGTACATCAGCGGGGGTTTGTCGAAGAAGCGGATGCCGTCGACCGTGGGGGTGACGAAGTCGTGCCGCACGAGCATCTCGCGGGCGATCTCGGTGTAGACGGAGTCGACGTCGTCGAGCAAACCCGGCGAGAAAAGGCCGCCGAACTGCAGAATGAGCCACGGCACGAAGATGAGGAGCAGGGACGAGGGACGCCAGCGCCGCGTGGCGCGCGCGGGGGTCTCGCGGTCGGTGAAGGGCGCGTGCGCAGTCTGAGATGGCTTGCTGGGCATCATGGGTTGACGGTGT
This sequence comes from uncultured Acidobacteriaceae bacterium, assembly GCA_964242495.1. Lineage (GTDB taxonomy): Bacteria > Acidobacteriota > Terriglobia > Terriglobales > Acidobacteriaceae > Granulicella. Next base: position 111,720 of record CAXSZS010000003.1, on the reverse strand, counting down.
GAGCCGTCCGTCCCTGCGGCTGGGATGGCGCCTGCGCGGAAAGGGCGAGAGGACGATCGGTGTAGAGCGCTTTGCCGGCACTGCCCCCCAGGGCGAGGAGTGTGGGTCCGAGCAGCTGTAAGACCTCGGCGTGGTGTTCCAAAGGCACGAAGAGGATCTTGCGTGGGCCATGGCCCCAGGCAGCCTGCAGTTGCTCGTGCGTGAGGAAGATCGGCGGCGCGTCGGGGAAGGTGCTGCCGAAGAGCATGGAGGTGCTGCGGCCGTCGACAAGCAGGACCGGGCGACCGAGATAAAAGGGAATGGACGAGCCGAGCGCCTGATCGCCATAGAGCAGAACGGTGGTGTCGGATTCGATGGCGCCGGTTCCTTCAAGGTGTTGCACGGTGGCGGCAAGGTTTTGCGAGGAAAGCAGCGTGCCGAAGCGCACGAGGGCGATGTGGGCGGCTACGAGGAAGACCGTACTCGTGAGCCCGAGGGCAAGTGTGGCGGCCCGGTTTTGTCCGCGTTGACGCAGAACGAAACTGAGGCCCGGCCCTAGACCGAACGCGAGTGCGGCGAGCGCAGCAGGCAGGCGCAGGGCCGAAAACGAAGCGGTGGTGAGGTCGAAGAAGTGGGACATCGACAGGGTGTAGTCGCCGACGCCGCGGTGCGCGAGCAGGTCGCCGACATCAGCGAGCGGTGGAAGATGACGGCTGCTCCATAAACCAAATGCGAGGGCGCCGGCAAGCAGGAGACCCATGCCAGCCAGGGTGCCTTGGCTGACGAGCACGAGGCGGCGCAGTGAGGCATCAGGCTGTTGCTCGAAGCTTGCCAGGGCGGCCGCGGTGAGCAGAAGAAGGGGAAGATAGACCGGAAAGGTGTAGTACTCCTGGTTGGTGGAAACGCTGAAAAAGAGTAAGACCAGGGTGGAGAAGATCAGCAGCAGCAGCATGGACCGGTCTGGGAAGGAGCGTTGGCCGGTATGTTGCTTGGGGAAGAGATGGCGGCGACTGTGCCACAGGGAGACCGCCAGAAGCGGCGTAAAGAAGCTCCACGGAAACAGCCATACCAGATGCAGCGACCAGTAAAGCGCGGCGGGTAATTTGTTGTAATCCGGAGGCGAACGGCGGCCCAGGAAGCGAAGCACGTGCTCGTTGATGAAGTAGAACCAGAAGAAGCCATGGCCATCCGCGCCGCCGCGATTACGCAAGCCGGCGAGGATGTGCCAGGGCGCAGCGACCAGCAGCAGTATGCCCGAGCCGAGCGCCGGATGCAGGCGTCGCCAGTGACGGTGCTCGCCGGAAATCAGGAGGTACAGCAGCGCTGCGCTGAGCAGGAAGACGAGAGCGATGAAGCCCTTGGTGAGCACGGCGAGCGCCATCGCGAACCAGGCGGCCAAAGCCCAGGGAGGACTGCGCGGGGTGGCAAGATCCAGGGCTCGCAGGAAGGCGTACAGCGCAAAGGCGAGCAGAAGAGAAAGAAGCGCTTCCGGAATGAAGATCCGCGTAAAGAGGAAAGCGCCCGCGGCGGTGAGCGTGAACAGAGCGGCGTAGAAGCCTGCGCTTGATGCTGTGGGGAGGGCCCCATGCTTGGACGGGGCGTGAGACGGGGTATGAGACGGGGTAAGGGGCGGCGCATGGGTGGAGGGCACATCGGCCGTCCGTGCAGCGGCTGTGCTATCGGCCCCCAGCTGATTGCCCCAGAGCCACGCCAAGCCGGCCAGAGCCAGCATGGTGAGTGCAAGCGGCAGGTGAACCGCGAAGCTGTCCTTGCCGAACAGCCGCAGGCTGAGGGCGGTGAGCCAGTACGGCAGGGGCGGTTTTTCCAGGTAGCGAATGCCGTTCACGTGCAAGGTGACCCAATCGCCCGTGCGCAGCATGGCTTGCGCGGCCTGGGCGTGGGTTGCATCGGCGTCGTCGAGCAGGGGCGGCGCGAACAGGGCGGCGGCATAGACGATGGCCCACACCAGCAGAAGACAGAGGATTTCGGCTGCACGGGATCGGGGCTGGGCGCGCTGTGGGCGCAAGCTCCCGGCCGGGTAGGGCGAGGACGGCTGCGAGGACGGCTGCGGGGACGGCTGCGAGGACGGCAAAGGGAAAGCGTACCTGGAAAGGGCGGATTGGGTGTTCGTTCCAGAGTAGCAAGAGGGGAGCGCCGGGCAGTGAGCCGGCGTCGGGTTCAGGTTGGCCGTGCGGCGCGAGCGCAGCATGTATCTTGTTCGTTGTCTGGTTCGTTATCTTGTTGGTGGCGGCGCGCGTCGGCCGTCACACGGAGGCCCATGCCCACCTTTGCGGCAATCGACATCGGTTCCAACTCCTGCCGCCTGGCGATCTCCTCGGTGCAGCAGCACCAGCTTTGCACCCTGCATGAGGATCGTGAGGTGACGCGGTTGGGCGAAAGCGTCTTTGCCGCGGGTGTGATCTCGCCGGAGTCGATGGCCAGCACCATCAAGGCATTGAAGCGCTTTCACAAGGCGGTGCAGGCGCATGTGGTCGACCATGTGCGCGTGGTGGCCACGAGTGCCACGCGCGATGCCTTGAACGCAGAGGCGTTTTCGACCTGGGTGAAGTCGGCCACGGGATGGGATTTGGAGATCATCAGCGGCCTGGAAGAGGGACGGCTGATCCACCTGGGCGTGATGACGCATGAGCCGGATGCGCGGGGACGCTGTTTGCTCGTCGATTTAGGGGGCGGGTCGTGCGAAATCACGCTTTCCGACGGCGGGCGCATTCAGGAGATGGTGAGTCTGCCGCTGGGCGCGGTGCGGTTGCAGCAGGAGTTTTTGCGCTCCGACCCGCCGGCGAAGGCGGACATCGGGCGGCTGAAGCAGTTTATCGACCGCGAACTGGGGCGCATGGAGCGCAAGCTGGGCAAGCCGCAGGTGGATCTCGTGTTGGCGACCTCAGGAACGGCGGCGGCATTGGCCGAAGCCAGCAACGCCCTGCCGGCGGAGGGTGCGGTCGAAAAGCACACCGCCAAGCTGCCCCGGGGCAAGAAGGCGGCAGCCGCGCCCGCGCCATTGCAGGCGGACACGGCGGCCGTACGGCGGCTGGCGGAGCGTTTGTTGAAGATGAGCAATGCGCAGCGGGCGGCGGTGCGCGGCATCGGGCCGCGGCGGTCGGAAATCATCGTCGGCGGCGCGCAGGTGTATGCAACGCTGTTGGAGCGCGCGGGGCTGCCCGGCTTTCGGTACTCCCCTTTAGGGCTGCGCGATGGGGTGCTGGCGCAGATGCTCGCCGATGCGGATATTCGCGCCACTGTTCACCAAACAATGGAGGCCGAGCGCTGGGAGGGTGTGCTGCAGGTTTGCCGGCGCTACGGTGTGGAGCCCGCGAACCAGGAGCCGGTGCGCAAGCAGGCCGAAGCGCTGTTTGACGATCTGCAGCGCATCCATGAGCTGCCGGCGGAGTACCGGTCCTGGCTGGCCGCCGCGGCGATGATGCGCGAGGTGGGCAAATTCATGAACCATCAGGGGCACCACCGGCACACGCAGTACATCATCGCGAACTCGGAGATTTTTGGGTTTTCGCCAACGCAGCGCGCGGTGGTGGCGGCCATCAGCCGCTATCTCGGCAAGAGCCGGCCGGAGTTGATGGACCGCCCCATGCGCACGATCCCCGTGGAGGAGCACATCCATGTGAAGCGGGCGGTGGTACTGCTCCGTATGGCGCAGGCGGTCCATGGGGAACGCTCCGGAGGTGCGCTGCGAGTACACACGCTTGTGTATCCGAAGCGGGTGGTGTTGCAGCTGCAGCCCTCGCGAGGCGGAGCCGAGCTGGAGGTCTGGTCGCTCCGCAAAGAGGCTGCTTACTTTCGTGAGGTCTTCCGCCGCGAGCTCTTCGTGGAGGTGTCGTAGAGCGCGCGAACGATTCGTGGTTCGAGCATCCACTGCAACACTGCCGGGCCGCGTTCCACGCTGACGCGTGCGAGGGAGCCCTTGCGCAGCCGAACGCGGGCAATCGGTGCCGACGTCGGGGCCGATACCTCGGCGGAAGCCCCCGCTTCCAAGTGCCCGAGAGCCGGAGCGATCAGCTGGCCGAGAAAGGTGGTGAGTGTTGGGTTGTGACCGACCATGAGCACGTTTTCGTAGTTGCGGCATTCGTAGATGAGCTTGCCAAACTGAGCGAAGTCGGCATTCGGCTCAAGTGCCTTGGCCTGCAAAATTTTGGCCTCGTACCCGAGCTCTGTGCCGATGAGCTGCGCTGTTTGCAGGCAGCGCTTCAGCGGGCTGGACACGATGAAATCGAAGTTCAACCGCATCGCGCTGAGAATGTGGGCCAGATGTAAGCAGTGCCGTTTGCCGTCCTTGTCCAAGGGCCGCTTTATGTCGATTTTGGGGTTGGCGCGCCGCGTACCCGCGCTGGCGTGCCGCAGGAGATAGAGATTTAAACGGCTGCGGTTGGCGTGGAGAATGGAGCTGACAGGAACTTCCACCTCGGTGTTCGCCTTCGCTGGATTGAGCGCGCGCGTTGCCATGGTCGGCGGTGTCTCATCGGATGTTTGTGGCTCCGCACGCGAAGGTTCGGGAGTGGGTCCGGGTGTTGTTTCAGGGAAGATCTCCGTTGGTTGCTCGAGCATCGCTTCGTCGGTCACGAATGGGTGGATGATGAGGCAAGGACAGAAGTTGCGTGGAACGAGCTGGGGCTCACCACCCCGGCGTGCGGATTCCATACAAAAATGGAGAAACGAGCAAATGCGGCCTCACGCGCTGCGCACCCCTTGCTTACAGCCCGGGCGTTCGAAGCTGCCACAGCTCCGCATACAGCAGGCCGCCGAGCCGCTCATGCCGGGCGAGGCGCTCAAAGCCTGCCGCGCCGAGTGCATGCCCCGGGTCGGGCAGGCGGTTGGGGCGGAGGCCGGTCAGCAGGCGGAAGGCGAGGTAGAGCAGGCGGATGTAGGCTGCAGCCAGCGGGCGCAGCGGCCAGCGCTGTGGTAGACCGAACTCCGAGAGCACCCAGAGACAACCGGGACGCACCTGGCAGGCAAGTCCGTTTGCGAGGGCGGCGATCTCATCCTGGGTGAGGCAATCCAGAAAGAAGTGGGTGACGAGAAGATCCGTTGTCGTTTCGGCATGGATGCCGTGCACCGAGCCGTGGGTGGTCCGGAGGCGCGCAGCGGTGCCGTCGCGCAGCGAGCGCGTGCGCAGGAGGTGCAGCATGGCCGCGCTGCTGTCGACGGCATGGACGGAGAGTGCCGGATTTTGCCGTAACAACGCGGCCGCAAAGCGCCCATCGCCGTCGCCGAGAACAAGCGCGTTTCCCGCGCCTCGCAGCTGCGGGAGGAAGTGCTCGCGGGTGCGTTTGAGCAACGGCCCAAGGGTGAGGTACTCCCCCCAGCGATACAGGCGGGCGACGCGGTCGAAGTTCGCGGGCGGAAGTGTTGCTCCCGGCGAGTGCCGGGCGTTATCGGGTTGCGTCACCCGCGGTACCGGTGGGCGGCGAGCCAGCACACGACCGGTGCGGGCGTGAGCAGGACCGCGTCGGCCAGGGCACGCAGCGTGAGGGGGTGCAGGCGCCGGCGGAAGGCATGCAGCAGCAGCAGCGCGGTCGCGCTGAGCGCCGCCGCGAGCGAAATGGCCTCCGGGTGCGCGAGGGGAACGGTGTGGGGTGTGCCGGCGTGCCTGGAGATCGCGAGCATCGTGACGATCGTGACTCCCCAGCAGCCGAGTGCAAGACCGCACGCAAGGGGCAGCAGAAACGCGAGGGCGGCTCGGGTGGACGCATGGGCGCGCCGCGGATTGCCGGGATGCTCCCAGGCATAGAGAAAAAGGCAGTTCAGGGTGCAGATGCCGGCAAACAGCAGGGCCGGGAGCAGCAGGGCCGTGCGGAGTGCGGGGGCGCGGGCCACGGTGGGGATGAACACGGCAGCGGGGAAGAAGAGGCCGACCGCCAGCTCCTTGGGGAGCCGCCGTGTTCCGTAAGGAGGACTCGCTCGCACATGCACCAGAATCAGCCAGCCCGCGAGCAGACTGGCGAGGATGGTGTACAGGTGCAACACGGGCGCGGCGAGCCGATAGAGCAGCAGCGCCAGCAGGGGGGTCGCCGCCACAAGACATGGCAACAGAACGCGCCGATGCCGGTGATGAAAATGATGGCGCTGTTCAAGCTCGGGGAAAGCGCCGGGGGAAGTGAGTGTGCTTGGGGGAATGGATGCGAGCGGACGGGCGTCCAGCAGGCGATCGGCGACATACAGGATCCAGACGGCGACGAACATTGCCGCGGGATCGTAGAGAGAGAGCCGAACACCGGCGTACCAGCCGACGAAGGCGACCCACAATGCAGCGACGCTGGGGGCGTCAAGCGAAAGCAGATGCCAATGGGTAAGCCATGACCGGGGTGAAGTTCCCTGGGCCGGAGCGTCGATTAAACGGCTCCGGCGTGCCACAAGGATGAGGGACGCCGGAGCCGGGTCTTCAACAGGATGGTGGAAGGACGACGGCAACGAGGGTCTCCGGCAGCTACAGTCCTTCCCAAGGGTAGCGCAGGGTGGTGTAGGGTTCGTTTAGCGTTCGTGAAGCGTTGCCGGGGCGTTGTTCGACGGACGCTCCGTGGTTTGAACGGAGAGTCCGTGAGCGAGGTGGAAGCGGACCAGATTTTCCGAAGGGATGGAGACCTGCTGGCCGCGGGTAAGGCCCTGCGCCGCCGTACCTGCGCCACCGCCCGCCAACGCGCCGATGCCGGCACCTTTGCCGCCACCGAAGATGCCGCCGAGTGCCGCGCCGATTGCCGCACCCCCACCGATCTTGACTGCCGAGTTGGTGCCGCGGTTCTTGCCTTCCACGGTGTAGGCATCCGTAGTCACATTCACCAGCGAGCCGTGGCGGCGCACCGCCGTGAGCTCAATGGAAAGCAGCGAATGCCCCTTGAAGTGAGCGGCGTCCTTCGCCGCGACTACACGGCCGCTGACAGCCGAGCCGGCGGGAATTACCACGAGTCCATCGGACACCACCTCCTGCGTCACAACGCCATTGAACGGCTGTCCGTCCTCGGAGGTTTGGCTGCTCAGCGCTTCGGTGATACGCACCGGAATGGCTGTGCCCGCGGGTGCGGTGACGGTGCGCACAACTGGCGGCGGCGGTGAAGATGGCACGCTGGTTGCCGCCGGAAACTTCGATGCATTCCCAACGGGCGGCGGGGGTAGGGGCGTACCCTGGGCCAGACTCTGCCGCTCTTCGGCGGTGGTTTGCCGTGGTTGGGTCGGTTGGGTGGGTGAGGTGATCGTGGGTGCGACCTGGACCCCGGCGATGGTGATGCTGTTCACGACTTCCTTGATGCCTTTGACATGGGCGGCATCCTGCGCGGCGACCGAGCTCGCGGTGTCGTCGGACACGTTGCCCGTGAGCGTAGCGACGCCGTTTTGGACCGAAACCTGCACCGGCTGCTGATGAATGGAAGGGTCGCCGGCGAGCGCCGCGTGCACCTGGTTGGTCAGGTCGGCATCGCTGACGGTGTGCTGACAACCGGCGAGGGCCAGGCTGACGGTCAATACGCCGGCGGGAGCGAAGCGGCGAAGGCTCATGAAGGGGAGGGCGGAGGTTTGTTGAAGGACGCGCAATGGAAGAACTCGCATAAACGACACGTTCACTTTCCCAAGAATCTTTCTAGAGCGACTGCTGTTCCTGCTCCTGGAGCGATCACTGTTCCTGTTCCTGCAGATCTGGATTCCTAAAGCCTTCTAGATCGGCCTTGAGATGGATCTTACAAGCTCTCTGTTCCTTTTTGGTCTCTTTTCGCTTGCAGGCGGAGAAAGTATGGTACACGGCAGGTGCAGGGGCGGGCGTGTGCTGCCGGTTGGCAACTGCTGTGCCGAAGGGTTTGCCTGCCAGTCGGGAGCCGAACTTCACGACACCGAACAACCGGCGTAAAACCGTTTGCATCACTGTGTCTGTACGGCGTTTTGTACGGCGAGCCGCAGGTTTGCCCATCTGTGCAATATACCCAGGAGAAGACAATGGCGAGTGACGGCGGATCAGGCAGCTTTGGATGGTTTGTGGCAGGTTTGGGCATCGGTGCCCTGGTTGGTGTTTTGTATGCGCCCAAGTCCGGCCGCGAAACGCGCGATGAACTCGTAGCGGGCGCGCTCGATGCGCGCGACAAGGCAGGCGACCTTTACGTTCAGGGCAAGGATCAGGCAACACAGTACGTGCAGCAAGGCAAGGAAGTTGCGACTCAGTACGCGCAGCAGGGGAAAGATGTTGCTACCCAGTATGTGCAGCAGGGAAAAGAGGTCGTGAACCAGGCAGCCCAACAGGGCAAGCAAGCCGCGACGGGATATGTGGATAAAGGCAAGGAAGCTTTGGATCAGGGCCGTACGCAATGGACCGAGTACGTTGAGAAGGGAAAAGATCTCGTCCAGAACCAGACCGAAGCCGTGCAGGCGGCGGTGGATGCCGGCAAGGAAGCCTATGTGGCTAAGACCAGTGAAGCCCCTTCCACTACCTCTTAGCAGCTGCGTTTTTTGGATCGGGGCCGGTGCGTCAATCACCGGCCCTTTGCTATGAAGGATGAACCTCGTAAGACATCGTTCGCAACAGGATTTCGCAATTTCACGAGCTTTTTTAAGGAGTGCTCATGCCAGCCCTTTCGGCGATCGCCGTATTTTTTCAAGATGACCTGAGCCTCGCGCGTGATCTTCACCAGATCATGATTGCGGAGTGGATCATCGCCGTCTGCATCCTGCTGATTATCCTTGCCCTGGTGGGCGCGGTGGTCTTTGTGCTGATTCTTGTGCGCAAGGTCGAGATCAAGATTGAGAACGCGACCAAGACGGTGCAGGCAAGGGCTATTCCTCTTGTAGCGCAGGGACAGGACATTCTGGGCAAGGTGCAGGGCATCATCGCCGATGTCAAGCCCAAGGTCGCCAGCGTCACCAGCGATGTGCAGCACATCAGCGGTGTGGTGAAGACGAAGGTGGATGAGATCGGCGGCACGGTCAGCAAGGTTGTCGGCGAGGTAAGCGAAGCCGTCACGAAGGTAACCGGTCAGGTGGGCGATACGGTCACCAAGGTGAAGGATCAGGTGGATGACACCGTCGTCAAGGTCAAAGGTCAGGTCGACGATACGGTCACGAAGGTGAGCAGCACCGTGCAGGACGTGAATGGGAAGACCCAGGCGCAGGTACAACGTGTCAATGGGATCGTGACCGAAGCGCTGACAACGACCGAGCAGGTCTCGCGCTCTGTGCAGCATGGCATTCAGGTACCGGTGGAGAAGATGGTGGTGTGGGTAGCGTCTGCAAAGACGGGCCTCGACAACCTGAACGTGCGGTTGCCGTTTCTTAGCCGGCTGATCGGACAGAAGGCTCCGGCAAAACCGGCGAAGACAACGCAGTCAACGGCAGGCGGTCAACCCGTGGTGGTGCCGTCGGCTTCCAGGTCTGAGAAGTAGCTTTTCTGAATTAGCTCTTTTGAAGTAAGGACGCGGCGGATGATTCCGCCGCGTTTTTACGTTCTTTCCCGATCCTTCGGCGCGTCATCCTGAGCGTAGCGAAGGACCTCGGTATTCCTTTGAGGCAAATAGTCGCCCGGGCAGAATACGGAGGTCCTTCGCTGCGCTCAGGATGAGGTGGGGAGGAGGTTGGATGATCTGCTTTACAGGATCCAGCCACCGCCGGCGACTTCGTCTCCCTGGTAGAAGACGGCCGATTGTCCGGGCGTAACGGCGCGCTGCGGCTCGTCAAAGATGGCCTCGATCGCATCGGGTCCGCTATGGCGGAGCGTGGCCACGGCGGGCTCGTGGCGGTGCCGGATTTTGATGCTGACGCGAATGGCTCCCTGGGGTTCCGCAATGGAGACCCAATTCAACCGGTCGGCCCGCAGCACCTTGGTGCGCAGAGCAGGCTCCGGGCCTACCTCCACACGGTGCGAGTCGGGATGAATCTTCAGCACATAGAGCGGCTCAGGCGAGCTCAGGCCGAGGCCCTTGCGCTGCCCAACCGTAAAACCGTGAATGCCCTCATGCGCGCCGAGCACCTCGCCGCTCGCGGAGACCAGATCGCCGGCGCTGTCGGGCAGCGTGCGGCCCTGTTCTTCCAGGTACGCCTGCAGGAACTGCGAGTAGCTGCCGCCGGGGATGAAGCAGATCTCTTGCGAATCAGGCTTGGCGGCAAGCTCGAGTCCGTGGTCGGCGGCCATCGAGCGGACGGCCGGCTTGCACATCTCGCCGAGGGGAAAGAGCGTGCAGCTGAGCTGCTCCTGCGTGAGCCCGAAGAGGAAGTAGGTCTGGTCCTTGGAGCGGTCGGCGGGGCGCGAAAGCACCCAGCGGCCCCGCTCGGGATCATAGGCGTTGCGGGCGTAGTGGCCTGTGGCGATGCGCTCGGCGCCGATGCCGCGTGCGGTTTCGAGCAGCTGATCGAACTTCAAGTGGTTGTTGCAGAGCGTGCAGGGGATGGGCGTGCGGCCGTGCAGGTATTCTTCGACGAAGGGACGCACGACCTCCGCTTCGAAGCGTTCCTGAGCATTGACGAGGTAATACGGAATGCCGAGATGCTCGGCGACATGGCGCGCGTCATACACGTCGTCGATGGAGCAGCAACGGCCCTGTACGGTCTCCGGCATGCCTTCGCGCCCCGCGAGCCGGCGCTGGTTCCAGAGTTGCAACGTGAGCCCGATGACGGCGTGGCCTTCCGCGTGCAGCAGGGCTGCGACGGCGGAGGAGTCAACGCCCCCCGACATGGCTACGGCAATGGTTTCGCGCTCCGGCATACCTTTCCATGATACGAGTTCGCTACAGGTTTGTGGGTGTTCGCGGGGAGCCCGTTGTGCGTGCAATGCGGGCATCGTGCGGCCGGTTCACACATCGCGAACGGGACGGCGCACATCCATGGTGGTATGCCCGACGCCCAATCGACCATTGTGAGCCCACCTTCCCCAAACGCGGCGCTTGAGGCGAACGGCAAGGTGTTGCCGTTTCTGGGGCTGGCCTGCGCCGTGGGGGTGGGTTCGATCTATTACAACCAGCCGCTGCTGCTGGTAATGGGCCATTCGCTTGGAGCCAGTGAACACGGCATGAGTTTTGTCGCGGTGGCGACACAGGTGGGGTACGCCGTCGGTATGTTCAGCTTTGTGCCGCTGGGCGATGTCGCCGAACGGCGCGGCCTGATGATGCGGCTTTACGCCGGCGTGGCGGTGGCGCTGCTGCTGGTGGCCACGGCACGGAACCTTTCCTGGATGATCGCGGCCAGCGTGCTGACGGGGTTGCTGGCGTCGGTGACCCATGTGGCGTTGCCGTTGGCGCCGGAGCTGGTGCCGGCAGAAAAGCGCGGACAGGCGATCGGAACGGTGATGACGGGGCTGCTGCTGGGCATTCTGCTCGCGCGCAGCTTCGCCGGGTGGGTGAGCCAGGTCGGTGGCTGGCGAACGGTGTTCTTCGCCGCCGCCGTGATGAATGCGGCGTTTGTGCCGCTGCTGTGGAAGCAACTGCCCCGGCTGGAGCCGAAGCAAAGACTGACGTATCCGGAGGCGCTGCGTTCGCTTTGGACGCTGTTTCGGACCCTGCCCGTGCTGCGCGAGTCCGGCGTGATCGGCGGGCTGACCTTCGCGGCGTTTTCGTGCTTTTGGACGATGCTCGCGTACCTTCTGCAGGCGCACTACGGCCTCGGGCCGGGGGTAGCGGGCACCTTCGGTCTGGTGGGTGCGGCGGGTGCGCTGGCGGCACCCTTTGCCGGCCGGCTGGCGGACCGTCGTGGGACGCGGTATGTGGTGTCCTTTGCGGGCGCGGCGATCACGGCGTCGTTTGTGTGGCTTTGGCTCTCGGATCGGTTATCGATGCCGCGCGCCCTGCACCTGGGGGGATTGGTGCTCGGGGTCGTCGCGCTCGATGCGGCCACGCAGGTGATGCAGGTCGCCAACCAGACCCGGATCTTCGGACTGGACCTCGGCGCGCGTAGCCGCTTGAACACGATCTATATGACGATGTACTTCATCGGCGGGGCGCTGGGGTCGGCGCTCGCGGGTATGGCATGGAACCGCTTCGGCTGGACGGGCGTGTGCGCACTGGGCGTTGGATTGATGGGAACAGCCGGTGCTGTGCATAGCTTCGGGCCGAGCCGGCGAGTCGCGGAGGTGAAGCTGGCTGGGGTGAGCGCGGGTGAGTTGGGGTGAGTTCGGTGGTTGCCGTCATCCTGAGCGAAGCGGAGGACCTCGGTATGCCTCCGAGGCACCTACGCGATCCAGGCAGAATACGGAGGTCCTTCGCTGCGCTCAGGATGACGGCAAGAATGAAAAGTTTGCCAGCGAACGCCGTGCAGAGGGGAATGATTGGTGGGCGAGGCAGGGCTCGAACCTGCAACCCCGGACTTAGAAGGTCCGTGCTCTATCCAATTGAGCTACTCGCCCGTCGGGCAGCGCGCGCTCCGCCGCCGTCTGCGACTGCCGTCGGAACCGTGCTAATCGATTGTAGCGGAGCCGACAGGCAGCGCGTGTTCGCGTTCGCGCAGCAGGTGCACGAGCGCTTCCAGCGCGGCCTCCCAGCGGCGCACGGCGGTCTCCGGATCGAGGGCGACCGCGGTGACGTAGAGTGTCGCGCCGAAGCCTTCGAGCGCGCTGCCGTGGAGTGCGCCGCCGCTTGCATCGACGATGGCAGGGCGCAGCACGGCTTCGAAAGAGGTTTCCGCATGCGGCATCTTCGAGGCCCGACGAACCAGGCGATCGAGCCGTTCGGTGGCAAGGTGCGGCGAAGCGAAGACGGCGCGCTCGCGCCAAAGCACATCGATGTAGCTTCCGAAGCCGAAGGCGGTTTCTTCGTCGGTCAGGTCGAGTTCTAAGCGCAGCGCTTCGAGTTTTTCTCCGCCTTCCTCGGGCGAAAGCGTCCAGGCATCGCATTTCGAGGTGAGAAATGCGGAGCGCGTGCCGTTGAGCGAACGCAGGGCGCGGCGCAGGGCGGGGTAGTCTTCGGCTTCTGAGATTTCGGCGACATCGAAAGGCTCGGCGCGCAGGTCGACGAAGTGGGCGTTGCCATCCGGGTCAGACCAGGGGATCACGATGACGGGATCGTCGGTTCCGCACGCAGCGGTCCACTCGGCATGCATACCCTTCAGAGTACAGGGGCGGCGTCCGTGGCGTGTTCGAGGGCAAAACGCAATGCCGTTTGTTCCGCCCAGTAGCCATCGTCGCCGTTGCCGGGTTCAGGTGTGGCGAGAAAGGCGCAGTGGCCGCCATGTGCGGTTTCAAGCAGCGTGAGCTGCGGATTCCCGGCGATGGTGGCGCGGGTTTCAGCCGTGATGCGGATGAAGGGATCGTCGCAGGCGTGGAGCAGCAGCGTGGGCACGCGGATGCGTCCGAGCACGCGCGCGGCGGAGGCACGGTGATAGTAGTCGTCGGCATCGCGAAAGCCGCCATACAGGGCGGTGATGCGGTCGTCGAAGTCGCGGATGGACTGGATGCCCTCGGCGCGGCGCTGATCGAAGGCGCGGGGAAACAGAAACGCTTTACGGCGGAAGCGCGTCAGGAGCGCTTTCACGAAGCGGCGTTCGTACAGGCGATTGGACGGCAGGTGGAGCGCATCGGCGGAGGCACCGAGGTCCATGGCAGGCGAGACGCCAACGACCGCCGACAGCTCGGGTGGGGTGTTAAGCCCGAGGTCGCCGGCAAGCTTGAGCACAAGATTGCCGCCCATGGAATAGCCGATGAGAGCGACTGAGGAGAGCTGTTCGGCTTGAAGAAAAAAGCGCAGAACGGCGCCGACGTCCTCCGACATGCCCGAGTGGTAGAGCGTGGGGGTGAGGCGCTCCGTGCCGCCGCAGTTGCGCATGTTCATGCGTATAATGTTGGCGCCGGCGCGCCAGAATTTGGTGCTGTTGCCCAGGACGTATTGCGAGGAGGAGGAGCCCTCCAGGCCGTGCAACACAAGCACCGTGGGTCGGCTGCGCCGGAGGGCCGCGGGCTGCCAGTGGCAGTCGCAACGGACCTGACTGCTGATCCGGTTGCCGCTGGCCGGGGAAACCTCGACCAGATGCACGGTGGGGGGTGGCAGATCGTGGGGGCGCGGCAGCAGATTGCCCAGGATGGTCTGGAGATGGGCGTTGCGGAGGCCGCGGCGGGGATGAAAGGGAGCAAACTCGTCAGGCCAGGGCGAGGTCGGGCAGGGCGGCATCATGGGCGCCCACCGCGTTTGGCTTGCGCGGGAGCGAAGTCCGCCTCTGGACCGGCTGATTGAGGTATGCCCGCGAGGGTGGCCGCGTGCCGCCGAAGATGGAGCGCGTTCAAGGCGCCGGTCGGTTCCTCCTGATGACGCAAAAAGGCGAAGACCTCGCCATGGGCGGCGTGCTGAGCAAAGCGTGCGGCAAAGGCTTCCAGTTCCCCCGGGGAGTAGCCGCCGTCGCGCCGGAGCCGGTAGCAGCGGAAGGCGGCTGTGGCGATGTCCGGGGTGACGAGGTCGTCTGTTTCGGCGACGCAGAGGGCAGCGCCGTGATCGCGGAGCGCGGTGTACGTCTCTTCGCGGAACCAGCTCGGATGCCGGAACTCGAAGGCGATTTGAAGTGAATGCGATCTGTGAAGTGCCGCAACTTCAAGGAACGAGCGAAGGCGGCTGAGGTCGACGGCGAAGTTCGGGGGAAGCTGGAAGAGCAGGGGGCCGAGCCGACCCGCGTCCTGCATCGGGGCAAGCGCAGCGAGGAAGCGTTCGACCGCCGGGGCAGGGTCGCGCAGACGCGCAAAGTGTGTGATCGCCTGCGGCGCTTTGAAGCTGAAGCGGAAGCCGGGAGGCGTGGCGCGGAGCCAGTCCTCGAGCTGCGTCACCGTGGGTAGGGCACGAAAGGTGTAGTTCACCTCTACCGCGGTGAGATGGGCCGCATACACATGCAGGAAGGCGCGGGAAGGCACTTCCGCAGGGTAGAATCCAGGCTTCCAGGACGGATAGGCCCAACCGGAAGTCCCAACGAAGAGGTTGGGCGGCGTGGGGGCGAGCTGTTCGGCAGCGGTCGCGATGTACTTGGGGGGACGGGGCACGCGTACGGTCGGAGAGCTCACAGAGATGCCAGCCCGGGCCTTCCAGCACACGCTCATGCCGGAAGAGGAAAGGGTTGGATGGGGCGGCTAGTGGGTTTCGAACCCACGACATCCGCTGCCACAGAGCGGCGTTCTGCCACTGAACTATAGCCGCCGTACCGAAGAGAATTGTAGCATCCTACTTCCAGAATCCGAAGGGACGCCATGAGAACGAAGGGAACTGAGCCGGAGATCCTGCCGCCGCACGCCGAAGCGGAACCAGCGGCCAAGGGGACGAGTGTCTTGCAGCCTCGTATGGTGGGTGCGGATGGTGTCTTTCGCGACGAGAACCTGGAGATGCTGTCGCGTTTGCTCGATACATGGTTCCATGTGCCGGGCACGAATATCCGCTTTGGGCTGGACGGCATCATCGGCTTTGTGCCGGGGGTGGGCGATTTCCTCGCCGGCGCTGCCAGCTGCATCATCGTGCTCGCCGCGTTTTTCCGTGGGGTACCTTTGGTCACGGTCGCGCGCATGGCCGCCAATATCGGTATCGAGGTCGTAGTCGGGGCCGTCCCCGTGCTTGGCAACCTGTTCGACATTGGCTGGCGCGCCAACCGCCGCAACTATGCCCTGCTGGAGCGCAGCTTGACGCATGGGCGCCGCGACACCGGGCGCGATTGGCTCTTTATGGTCTTGATCGGCCTGGGTCTCATGAGCTTTATCATGCTGCCCTTTGTTCTGCTGCTTTGGTTCAGTGGGTCGATGCTGCACCGGCTCCGCGCGCCGGGGTGGCGGTGAGCCGCCGCCGTTGGCTTACATCGCGCAAAGCTTTGGGGAGCTCGTCGCCTGACGCGGGCGTCTGCGATACCATGAGGGAAGTCGGGGCGTAGCGCAGCCTGGTAGCGCATCTGCTTTGGGAGCAGAGGGTCGGGGGTTCGAATCCCTCCGCCCCGACCATTTTCACCCGTTAGTTTGCCTGGAAGGCGCTGACACCAGCCTCGGCGACCGCCTGATCCTGCTCTCCCGAACCGCCCGAGACGCCAATTGCCCCGATGACCTTGCCATCCTTCTTCACGGGGATGCCGCCGGCGAAGATCATCACCTTGCCATCGTTCGAGGCATGGATACCGAAAAATTGGTCGCCCGATTGCGAGTTTTCTCCTAAAGCCTTGGTTTCAATGTTGAAGGCACGTGCCGTCCAGGCCTTTTTCTGGGCGATATCAACCGACCCAAGCCAAGCCTCCGCCATGCGCTCAAAAGCGAGCAGGTAGCCGCCCGCACACGCGACGGCGATGTTCATCGGCTGGCCGATCTCTTCCGCTTTTTTCGTGGCCGCCGCGATCATGCGGCGGGCGTCCTGCAATTCCAGTGTTTCGTGGGTGGTGCTCATCGTCGCTCCTAAAGGCTATCTGTCTGCCTTCCGGCTAAGATGCAAATGGGATGAGAACGGGACATGGCGGACGTAGACCGGACATTTCGCGAACATTTTCACGTGAGCCGCAGGTAGGTCGCATACGTGCCGTCCCCCACGGCAAAGAAGGGCCGCAGGTAGAGATCCCCTTCTGGGCGACGCACCCGCCATTCCATGGGGCCCGTGCGCTCCGCCTGCAGCAGGTCCTCCGCGCGGGCCGCGGGGGAGGGCGCCAGCGGCAGCAGCACCCACGGCCCCCAGCAGAGCGCAGCCAGCTCCGGCTGGGTAGCCGCGCCGTCGGCAGGAAAAGGCTCGAGTCGCAGGGTCGCGGGTAGCGACAGCTCAATCCGGTCTCCCGCACGCCAGGTGCGGTCGATCGCGGCAAACCCTTTTTGCACATGGAGCGGCGCCGATTGACCGTTGATGCGCAACGAGGCCGATGTGCACCAGGCAGGAACGCGCAGATTGAGAACAAAACGCGCCGACCGGCTCGCCTGCAAGGTGAGCCGCACATGCTGCCCGGCCGGATAGGTGTCGTCCTGGGTGAGCACGAGTGAGGCGTCGCCCTCCTCCCAGCGCAGCGTCGAAGGGAGATACAAGTTAGCCCACACCGACCGGGAACCGGCGGGGCCGAGAAGCCATGTATTGATGCCGTAATCGGCGGCCACCTGCGTGTACGTGCCCGCGCAGCACGGCCAGCGGTGGGCCGAGTACACCCGCTGCGCCTGCCGGTTCGCGTCCGCGTAGTAAAACGTGTGGCCGTCAGGTTGCAAGGGCAGCGCACCGAACATGCTGTTCCACAGCAGCCGTTCCATGGCGTCCCCGTAGCTGCCGTCGCGGGTTGCCTGCAGCAGATAGCGGGAAAGTTTTAGAAAAGCATAGGTGCCGCAGGGCGTTTCGAAGTTGTTGTGTGAATCGGCGAGGCTGGCGAGCAGCTTGCCGGAACCGGGCTTCTCGAAAAGTTCGTCCGGTGCCCAGCCGCCTGTCGCGTAGCTCTGCGCCGCAACCATGCGATAGCCGTTCAATGCGGCGTCCAGATGCGTCTGACTCCCGTCGACAAACCAGGCCTGCATCGCGGAGCACAGCGCATTCACATGGCTGTAGCCGTGCAGCGTGCCGAGGATGTTCTCGTTGCGCGCGAGAGGATCGAAGAAGCCGCTGTACAGAAAACGCCGCGCCAGCTTGCGGTACGGCTCCCCCGCACCCGCGGCGTAGAGCAGATACAGGTTCTCCGGCAGGGTGTAGCTTTCGTCCCAGGTGTAGGAAAAATCGCGCTCCTTGCGCCAATACGTGTCGCGTTCCAGGGCCGATGCCGGCAGGTTCGGCTCGGCACACCGGCGCACCTTGTCGAGTACCTCAAAGGCTCCAGGGTCCTGCAACAGCGTGTGGTCGTCCAGCAGACCGCAGTTGAGTTTGTCGAAAAGGTATGCCGGATAGCGATGTTTATCGAAGAAATCAGCCGTGATGTTGTCCCGCAGCAACGCTTGCAGACGAAGGACGCGAGCGCGGGCTGTGTCGTCACGCCCCGCCGCGCTGAAGCGGGCCATGGCTGAGGTCCACTGGCCGAAGCAGTGTCCTGGCGCGAGGCCGGCATCGCCGTTGTGCCAGTTGTAGTCGGGAACGTACTCGTACCACCCGCCCAGGTTGCGGCCCGGCGCCGGCAGGCCGCCCATCTCGCGAAAGGGCTTCAGCAGGGCATCGTCGTCGAAGGTGTTCAGGATAGCTTGAGCGTTTTGTTGTTGAACGGCGGCAATGCCGCCGCGAACGAGAACCTGGTCGAAGCGAGGCGAGCGCAGATTGCCTCGTGGCGTCTCGTCTTTCACCCCCGGCACTCCGAGGCGGGTGCCAAGGGCGGCACCGACGCTGAGCTCAACGAAATGCCTGCGATTCAAAGGCATGGTGCCACTCTCTTGAGGATACCGCCAGGTACGACGGGACGCCTGCATATGCATAAATCAGCGGCCGAAAAGATCGCGTGGCAGCCTCACGCTACGGCGAGTACCTGTTCGCTGTGCAGGAAAAGCCGGATGCGGTGCGGCGGTTTTACGTTATCGAAGTAGGGTGGGGTCGCGTCAAGGACCATGGAGCAGAGCTCATCCCATGTGTCCCCCTGCGTAACAATGCTTTCCCCGACTGCAACAGCCACATAACCGCCATCGGTTTCCTGCGTCACGTTAAACGTCAGCTCACGCATTGTCGCTCCCATCTTTCGTGATAGAGCTTTCCGAGTTTGCTCTTACCGCCGGAAGAAATCTTTCACCTGCTGCACAAACACATCGCGCCCGACATCTGAGATCGCCTCCGTGAGTGGCAGTTGTTTAGGGCAGGCTTGGACGCAGTTCTGCGCAAAGGAGCACTCCTGCACACCGCCGTCGCCGGCGAGGGCGCGTAAACGGTCCTCTTTCAATACGGATCCAGCGGGGTCCATGTTGAAGAGCTTGGCCTGAGCGATGGTGGCCGCACCGACGAAGTTGGTGACGTCGTTGAACTGCGGGCAAACCTCCATGCAGATTGTGCAGGAGATGCAGTTTGACAGCGGATAGCGCTGCTCCTGAATCTGCGGCGCCTGCCGTGGACCGGGCCCAAGATCGTACGAGCCGTCGATCGGCACCCAGGCCTTCACACGCTTCAGGTTCTCGAACAGCACGGAACGGTCCACCGCGAGATCGCGCACGACCGGGAACTTCGAAAGCGGCTGCAGGGTGATCGTGTTGTTATCGCCGAGCAGTTTGTCGACCAGCGCCGAGCAGGCCATCATGGCTTTGCCGTTGATGCGCATCGCGCAGGAGCCGCAGATCTCCTCCAGGCAATTTGCGTCGTAAGCGATCGCGGTCGATTCGCACCCGTCCGTGGTGGTCGGGTTCATGGCGATCTCCCCCAGCACGGAGGTGATATTCATGTTGGGCCGGTATGGAATGGCAAAGGTTTCCGTGCGTGCCGGCGCATCCGGCGAAGCTTGCCGTGTAACCTTCAGCGTGAAGGTGCGCGCGGACGCGGGATGGTGCGGAGAAGTGACCTCTGCCATTACCGGATGTTGCTGCTGCGGACGCATTTCAATGACGCTGGCTGCCATCTTCGTTCCTTTCTTCCCGGGCGTGAACTTCGCCGGTGCTTTCCGTGGTGGGGTGCAAACCCCGCTCCCGTACCTTTTGCCGACGACCGTCGATCCACGCACCATACAAGACAAAAGCACCATAGAACAGCGCGGCGGCGAGAGCGAGCACGATGGATAGATTCGTTGTATTCATCGCTACGCTTCCACTCCTGTTGCTTTGGCAAGGGCCGAAGAAAGACCCAGGCAGCTAGTCCAGATTCGGCCCTTTGCTTTCGATGGCCTGCCTTGCGGCGGCGATTCCGGCTTCCTGGCTGGCCGGGTTGTCGCCGACCAATTCTTTCTGTTTGCGCTTGGAAGCGCGGTTATACACAAACATGCCTACGATGACACAGAGAAAAGCAAAGATCATGGCGGGGTAAACGATGTGCTTGAGGGTGTCGGGTCCGATGCCTGTCATGTCTTCCTCAGATGGCGGCAAACGGCTCCGGGGTAGCTGTGACGGCCTGCGGCGCGATGCGCCGGTTCCGTCGCAACGCGGTACCGGCTAAGCTGCGGCATCGTACCTCCGCGCCCGCGGCACGATGAAGGACGTGTCCACCTCTTCCCATTCGATGGATGGGGCGTCGTCGCGAAAGAAGGCTTTCGTGGTCATGAGGAAGCGATCATCGTCGCGCTCGGGAAATTCGGGCTTATAGTGAGCACCGCGGCTTTCGTCGCGCTCTGCTGCGCCTTGCACGACTACGCGGGCGAGGTGGAGCATGTTCCATAGCTGGCGCGCAAAGGCGAAGCTGGTGTTGGCCCATTGGCTCTTGTCGGAAAGGTTGATGTTGCGGAAGCGGTCGAGCAGTTCCACGATCTTGGCATCCGCCTCGGCGAGCCCGCTGTTATAGCGAATGATCGTCGCGTGCCGCGTCATGGTGTCGCCGAGCTCTCGCCACAGCCGGAAGGGGTTTTCTGTTCCCTGGTTGTGCAGCAGCAGGGAGTTCATCTCGACCTGGCGCTGTTTTTCGGCCGCATGGCCGCCGTCGCCGACCATCGGCGGCAGATTCTTGGCGTACTGCATCGCATGCGGGCCGGCGACGAAGCCGCCGTAGATGCAGCTGAGCAGAGAATTCGCGCCCAGCCGGTTCGCCCCATGGATGGAGTAGTCGGCCTCGCCTGCGGCGTACACGCCGGGGATGTTGGTCATCTGATTGAAGTCCACCCACAGGCCGCCCATGGTGTAGTGCATGCCGGGGAAGATCTTCATCGGGACCTTGCGCGGGTCGTCGCCGACAAACTTCTCGTAAATTTCAAGAATGCCCTCGATCTTGCGGTTGAGCACCTCGGCGGGGATGTGCGACACATCGAGATAGACCATCGGTTGGCCGTCGATGCCCAGGTTCTCTTCATACACGATGCGATGGATGGCCCGGGTGGCGATATCACGCGGCACGAGGTTGCCGTATTTGGGGTACCACTCCTCGAGGAAGTAAAAGCGGTCGGTCTCGGGTATGGTCTGCGCGGCGCGCTTGTCGCCCGGCTTGCGCGGCACCCAGACGCGGCCACCCTCACCACGGGCGGATTCGCTCATCAGGCGAAGCTTATCTTCACCGGGGATAGCGGTCGGATGGACCTGAATAAACTCACCGTTGGCGTACGCCGCACCCTGCTGGTAAATAGCCGATTGCGCGGAGCCGGTGCAGACGACGGAGTTGGTGGATTTGCCGAAGATGGCGCCGATGCCGCCGGTGCACAAGATGATCGCGTCGGCGGGGAAGGTCTTCACCTCCATCGAGCGCAGATCCATGGCGCAGATGCCGCGGCACACGCCATGGTCGTCGAGCACGGACGAGAGGAACTCCCAGCCCTCGTACTTCTTCACCTTGCCTTCAGACTCGAAGCGGCGCACCTGCTCGTCGAGGGCATAGAGCAGCTGCTGACCCGTCGTCGCGCCCGCAAAGGCAGTGCGGTGGTAGAGCGTGCCGCCGAAACGGCGGAAGTCCAGCAGGCCTTCGGGGGTGCGATTGAACGGCACACCCATGCGGTCGAGCAGATCGATGATCGCGGGGGCCTGCTGGGTCATCTGGCGGACGGGCGTCTGGTTGGCGAGAAAGTCGCCGCCAAAAACGGTGTCATCGAAGTGCTTCGAGACGTCGTCGCCTTCGCCCTTCAGGTTCTTGGCCGCATTGATGCCGCCCTGCGCGCAGACCGAGTGCGAGCGCTTCACGGGAACGATCGAGAACAGGTCGACATTACCGCCGGCCTCGGCGATCTTGATGACGGAGGAGAGGCCCGCTAGGCCTCCGCCGACGACGATGATGCGGGGTGTTGTTGCTGCTGCCATGGTGTTACTCGCTCGCTTCGCTCACTCGAAAAAGCAGATCCCTCGCTGCGCTTAGGATGACAAGGTCAGGGTTGTTGGACCGCACCAGGCTGCGCCGGATTGGTCGAGTTTGGGGGCGCTACGGAGGGCGCAGGCAGAGTCACCCCAGCAGGTTGCGCGGGCATGACGTCCGCCGGTGCATTTGGATACTTCCACACCACCGCATACATGCTGATGAAACCCATGATGCAGAGCGCGACGCCGAGGCCGCCCCAAGCATAGCCTGACTTGCGCCGAGCACGTACACCCGGCGTGATGCCCCACTTGGCGCAGAAGAGCCATCCGCCATAGGCAAAGTGCCAGCAGGTCGCGATCATCGCAATGGCGTAGATGGCAAACATCCAGGGATTCGAAAGCTCGTGTTGCACCTTGGCGAAGGCTGCGCCGGGGTGCTCAGGCAGGCTGACCCCCGAGAAGCGCTGCCGCCACACGTGCTGGATGATGTAGGCGAGCGCGATGATGCCCGTGACCCGCTGCGTGAGGTAGGCCCAGTTACCGGCCCAGGGATAGATGTTCACGTTGGAGCGGCCGCGGAAGGAGATCCACACGCCGTAGCCCGCATGGAAGGCGAGCGGGATAAAGATGAACGCCCACTCCAGCACGCGCACGAGCGGCAAGCTGTTGAGGAACTTCACCTGCTGTGCATAGGCCAGCGGACCGTTCCAGGTCTCAAAGTTCGAGAGGATGTGCTCGATCAGAAAGGCGCCGATAGGGATGATGCCCGAAAGCGAGTGCAGCCGTCGCCACAAATAACTGTGACCTTCGCCCGCACGCAAAGGCTGTACGCCGCGGCGGCCTGGGCCACTCACTGCTTGGGCGTTGTCGGCGGGGGCCATGGGTGCGGCTGCGGCCATCGGAAGCGGTCTCCTGGAGAACTGGGTCAGGCGTGCAAGTCGCACGGCGAAGCAACCTTAATTATTGGTCCCGAGAAAAACGATGGTCAAGCAACCTTTGAGGTATCTGTTCGCTTATCGTTCGCTTTGTGCGATTTCGTTCACGGCACCATAGCCCCATGGAGGTTTTGCGCTCATCAACGCGTTGATTGGAAGGCTTCTTTACAGCTGCCCGGTTCGGAACTGCGCGAGGAGCGCGCGAAAAGCGCGGCCGCGATGGCTGACTGCCCACTTCTGTTCAGGAGAAAGCTCGGCAAGGGTAAGCCCACTGCCGCGCACGGTGAACAGGGGATCGTAGCCGAAACCGGTGCTGCCACGGGGCAGGTTGAGGATGTCTCCCTGGACCTCGCCTTCGGCGCGCAGCAGGATCTCGCCCCCACGCGCAACGGCCAGCGCGCAAACGAAGCGGGCGCCTAGATTGAAGGGATTTTCACTCTCCGCCGCAACCTGGTGCAGAACGGAAAGCAGGCAGCGATTGTTGCGCTCGGCCTGGCTGCGGCAGGAATCGACTTCGAAGGCGAGGTCATCGGCAAAGCGGGCCGAACGGACGCCGGGCTGGCCGCCAAGCGCGTCCACCTCCAGGCCGGAGTCGTCCGCCAGCACCAGCAGATCCGGCGCCAGGGAAGAATAAGCGCGGGCTTTGAGCGCGGCATTACCGGGGAAGGTGAGCGCATCTTCCACGGGCTCCGGCATCTCGCCGAGGCCGGGGAGGGCCAGCACACGGATATTTTCCGTGCGTGCAGCGTCGGCGAACTCGCGCAGTTTGCCGGCGTTGGTGGTGGCGACATGAAGCGTTCTGGGCAAGAGACTCCGCGCTGTTCTAAGGGTGGATCGCCGCCGAAGCCAGAGCATCCGGGCGCAGCACGCCGATACGGCCGTGAGGGCCTACGACGAAGGGCAGGCTGAGGGCGTTCCAGTGCTGGTCGGCGTCGGGTGCGTCACCTGAACCAGGTTTGAGGGCGCGCCAGTTGTGGCCGTCGTCGGTGGAAAGGTCCGTGCCGTTTGGGCCTACGGTGATCCAGGTGTTGGTCTTCGGGTCATAGGCCACGGCGGAGCGATAACCGCCTGGCATCGTTTGTGAAGCTGTCCAGGTCTTACCCCCGTCCGGGCTGAAAGCCGCCACGGCGCTCCCGTCCGCGGCTTTGTCATACGCACCACCAACGGCGGCCAGGAGGCTTGTGTTCTTGCCGGAAAGGCTGGTGACGAAGCGGCCTGCAAGTGAGAAGACGCCCTGCGCCGCTTCCCCATGCATGATCGGAGTCGAAGTTTTATGCCAGGTCAGCGAGCACATGCCGGTCTTGGCATCACACGTCGGCACCGTGCGATATACAGCTGCATCGGGAGCGCCGGTGCCGAAGGCCAAATCGATGCCGATGCTGATAAAAGAAGAGTTGCTGGCGGCGAAGGCTCCGGCTCCCGGCTGCGCCTCAAGGCCCGGGTCATCTGCAATGAACCAGGTATCGCCGGCATCGCGCGAGGTGAACAGGCTGAACTTGCCCCCCACGGGATCGCCCAATAGAAACAGTTGTTTGCTGGTGACACGGCGTAGAGCGTCGAAGAAGCCGGTGCCATCGGGATCGGCAAAGACCTCCTTCCACGTCTGGCAGCCATCGGTCGTTTTGTACAACCGCGACAGGTCGCCTTTGCCCGAGGACATCACAATCGCAGTGTTATTGTCGAAGGCCTGCACGCCGCGAAAATCCAGCTTCCCCGCACCGGGTGGCACTGTGCACAGCTGCCAAACAAAGCCCGCATCTTCCGTACGGAGCACCGTCCCGTTGGTGCCCGAGGCCCACGCGACGCCGTTGCCGACGGAGTGGATGCCGCGGAGGTCGGCGGTGGTATGGGCGTCCTGGATTTGCCATTGGGCGCGGCTCGTGATCGTGAGAATCATCGTGGCGAGCAGCAGGAGGACGGTGCGCATGAGGGCAGTGTACCGCTTGGCTCCTGACACAGGGTGTAGCGAAATAGGGCGGCTCCTCACCCTTTCGTGACATTCACAACCACCGCTCGATCCGCGATGCTAATCACTAGAAGGCAAACGTCCAGCAAAGGCAAACGGTGAAGGCTGCTTCCATCTTTTCGGGCTTGCCGATTAACTCGTTGCTGAAAGACGTGACATGGAGAGGGAGAGAACATGATGAAGCCGCAGGAGTATCGCGAAGAGCGCGTTGTGATGCGAGAAACCCAGTATCGGGTAAACGATGGAGCTTCCAAAGGCACGCACGCCGCCTCGGGTCTGCTTTCGACAGGGAGAGTGGTCTGGCTCCAAGACGCTTCCGAAGTGCCGAATGATCTTACCGTGTCGGCATACGCCGAAGGCATCGGGATTGTCGCGCTGGATGCGCATTGCCTCCAAGCGTGAATGATCTTCGCGGCCGAAGTGACCGAAGGCCGGGTGCGAGCGCCGCAGTGTAGAACGGCCGCTCTGCCGAAGGAGTGAAGCAGCTTGCATGTGAAAGGGTGGGAAGAAAGCTATGAGGTAACGCTCTGCACGATGCCTTTGGCGCGCAGCCCGGCTTCGATCTCGGCGAAGTAGTCTTTTACCGTCCCTTGCGTCTTGATCCACTCGACGTAGCGGCCGATGCCTTGCTCGATGGTCGTCTGTGGCTCGTAGCCGACGGTGCGGATGCGGCTGATATCGGAGATGAGCGAGCGGATTTCGCCGGGGCGGAACTCACCGCGGGCAAGCGGCGCAAGGTCGATGCTCAGCTGCCCGGCGATGATGCCCGCGAGGTCGCGGACGCTGGTCGCGCGGCCGGAGCCGACGTTCACGGGCAGCCCGTCAAGCTTGTCGGACTCGGCCACGAGCAGGTTCGCGCGGGCGATATCTTCGACGAAGCAGAGATCGCGGGTTTGACCGCCATCTTCGTACATGACTGGCTGTTGGTGGTTCAGCAGCCGGGTGCAGAAGATCGCGATCACGCCCGTGTAGGGGTTGAACAACGACTGCCGGGGACCGTAGGTGCAGGAGTAGCGCAACGCGACGGTCGGGATGCCGGTCTGCTTGCCCCACAGCAGGACCAATTTTTCCTGGTCGACTTTGGTCAGCGCGTAGACAGTTTCACCGCCGCCGGGGGTAGCTTCGGGAGTCGGGATGGAGGTCGTGGGCTTGCCGCATGCCTGGCCATCGACCGGTACGGGGCAGTGCACCGAAAAATCACCGACGCGGAGCTGCTCGGCGGGGCGAAGCAGCGGAACGACATGTCCATGCTCTGGGCAAAGCGCGGCGCCTTCGGAATACACGGCCTGCGAACTGGCGACAACGACCTTTTTGACCGACAGCTTTTCGTCACGGATGATTTCGAGCAGTTGCGCGGTGCCAAAGCTGTTCACAAGCACATACTTTGCCATCTCGGGCATATAGCCGCCATAGGCCGCTTCGTGAAAGACGATGTCGATGTCCTGCAGTGCGGCGCGGATCGTGGCCGCATCCTGCACCTCACCTTGCATGAACTCGGCCTGAGGATTTACCCAGGCGGGCTTGCCCTGCTTGTGGGTTTGCGGCTCGAGGTTGTCGAGGATGCGGACGGTGTAGCCGTTGGCAAGGAGGAGATCGACGATGTGGGAGCCGATAAGGCCCGCGCCTCCAGTGACGAGGGCGCGCTTTTGGTGAGAGATCATTAGGAACATCGTACCGGATCGAATTGCGAGGGTTTCTTGCGGCGTACGCCTTCGTGCAAGCGCAAACCCCATCCTTTCACCACAAGGCGGTGAAAGGATGGGGCACCCGGGTACCAGTTAGCATAGGCGCATGAAGGTTTATACCGAATACCTCACGTTCAACACGCGCAAGCAGTATGAGATGGTGCACATCACCGATCAGGTCGAAGCGGTGGTGCGGAAGTCGGGTGTGGACGATGGACTTTGCTTTGTATCGCCCATGCACATCACGGCGGCTATTTATGTCAACGATCACGAGAGTGGGTTGATCGAGGACATCAGCGTGTGGCTGGAGAAGTTAGCGCCGCGATGGCCCGGATACAAACATCATCAGACCGGGGAAGACAACGCCGATGCCCATCTGAAGGCGCTGCTTCTGCATCATGAAACGACGCTCCCGGTCACGCGCGGCACACTCGATCTGGGGACCTGGCAGCGGGTGTTTTATGCGGAGTTCGATGGGCAGCGATCCAAGCGGGTGATCGTGAAGGTGATGGGAAAGGGTAAGGAAGAGTAGGCGCGCTGTGCGAGAAACATGCGGGGTTCTCCCATGCGACTGCGCTCAGGCAAAGGCAGAGAACTAGGCAGATGCGAACGGCAGAGGCCCTCGCCTTGCGATGGGATGACAACGGGGAGCGCAAGGGCTGGGTGAAAGGGTCTACTCTGCGCTAGCATTTGAGGAGCAAGGAATAAAGCAGGAGACGACAATGGTGCATGATACGCAGGACGAGTCCGCGATTGGCTTGGCAGCAGTGGGTTTCATTCTGGTGGTGATGGCCATCATTCTCGGCAAGTTCGCCACGCAGGGTAACCAGCTGCCAGGGCCAGGGACGGGCGATGCGCATGAGGCGCAGCAGAAACAGGCGGCTCCGACACCGGGATTGCGGTAAGGCTTAGCGGTGCTAAAGGTAGTAGGATCCGGTACGAACCAGCTATCTATAAAGTGCTCTAAACGGCCTGGAGGATTTCTTCCTCCAGGCTTTGCTTCTCGTACAGGTCTGCATAGTAGCCTCCCTTGGCGAGAAGCTCGTCGTGGGTGCCGAGTTCGGCGATGCGGCCGGCAACGAGTACCGCGATGCGGTCGGCATTGCGCGCCGTTGAGGCACGGTGCGCGATGAGCAGCGTGGTGCGGCCGTGCATGGCGGTGCGCAGCCCGCTGAGGATCTGCTCTTCGGTATAGGTGTCAACCGAGGCGAGGGCGTCGTCGAGGATCAGGATGCGTGGTTCACGCAGCAGGGCGCGTGCGATGGCGGAGCGCTGCTTTTGCCCACCGGAAAGCGTGACACCGCGCTCGCCCACGATGGTGCGGAAGCCCTCGGGAAATTCGAGGATTTCGTTCCCGATGTGCGCGGTTTCGGCTGCGCTGAGAACCTGATCGTGAGTAGCCTCAGGACGACCGAAAGCGATGTTGTCCTCGACCGTGGTGGAGAAGAGAAACGTTTCCTGCGGGACGAAGCCAATGGCGGCGCGCAGGTCGGCCAGGGTGTACTCGCGGATGGGTTGGCCGTCGATCAGGACCTCGCCGGGGCTAGCGTCCTGCAAACGGGGAATCAGCGAGACGAGCGTGGACTTGCCGGAGCCGGTGGGTCCGACCAGGGCCAGGGAGGTGCCCGCGGGGACGTGCAGGGAGATGTCGTGCAGAACCTCGGGCCCGGTAGCGTAGCGGAAGGTGAGGTGGCGGAACTCAACGTCACCATGAATGAATTGGGTGCTTCGTGTCCGGGCTGAAGATAGCTCGCCCGTTGATCGTGAATCTGTTATTGGATCGGGCTGCCGGGTGAAAGCAGAGCCCTCCGCTGCGCTACGGGATGACAGTTCATCGACAGATTGACGGCGATCGCTGATGGCGGGCTCTTCTTTGAGTAGCTGGTCGATGCGGGTCACCGAAGCTGTGCCGCGCTGGATGAGGTTCACGACCCAGCCGATGGCGATCATGGGCCAGGTGAGCTGCACCATGTACACGTTGTAGCTGGTGAACTCACCGACAGTGATGCGGTGCTGGACGACCTCGCGCCCGCCGACGAGCAGCGTCAGCATCAACGAAACCCCGAGAACCAGCTCGAGCGTGGGCCACAACATCGCCATCAGCCGCGCGAGCCGCAGACTGCGCCGGATGTATTCGCGGTTGGACTCCTCGAACGCGGCGATCTGGGCCTCTTCCTGCGCAAAGGCGCGGATGAGCCGTGCGCCGGAGAAATTCTCCTCGGCCTGCGCGGAGATGTCGGAAAACATGGCCTGGATGCGCTCAAAGCGCGTGTGAATGCGCGCGCCGAAGTATTGCACGAGCACGGAAGCGAACGGCAACGGCAGAAACGCGATCAAGGTCAGTCGCGGACTGATACGAAGCATGAACGGCAGCGCGGCCGCCGTAAAAACCAACGTATTGGCCGAGTACATGATGGCCGGTCCAAGCAGTTGGCGTACGGCGCTGAGGTCGTTGGTGGAACGCGCCATGATGTCGCCGGTGCGGTGCCGCTGAAAGAAGCTGGGCGGCTGTTTTGCAAGATGCGCGAACAGGTCGTTACGCAGATCGAATTCGATCTCGCGTGAAGCGCCAATGATGATCTGCCGTGTGAGGTAAAGGCAAACGGCAGAGACAATGGCCAGGGCGAGCAGCTGGAGCGCATGCTGCCAAAC
Source organism: uncultured Acidobacteriaceae bacterium (assembly GCA_964242495.1). Taxonomy (GTDB): domain Bacteria; phylum Acidobacteriota; class Terriglobia; order Terriglobales; family Acidobacteriaceae; genus Granulicella. The sequence continues at coordinate 82,791 of CAXSZS010000003.1, read as the reverse complement.
CGCCGCGGCATGGATGTTGCGGCGCATATCATCGACGGCGGAGCCGACAAGCAGTGGCACCGCGGCTTTCGCGCAGTTGTAGACGATCAACGCCAGTCCGCCCCAGGCAAAACTCTTCCAGTAGCGGCGAAGATAGGGAAAGAGCGGGCTGAGGCGTTGCATCATCGGGAAAGCTCGTGGGTGGTGGGCGGCCGCGGTTTGCTACCGCTGTGGAGTGGAAGATGGTGGAGTAGAAGATGGCGAAGTAGGCGAATTTAGCGGCACACCGGTGCTCGGGGGCGTGGGCCTTGCATCGGAACCAACGGGCGGGTGGGATGAGGGTGGTACGCTCGTGGGCGGTGTGGCCGGCAGCGACCCGGGTCGGGAGCCAGGCTGGAGCCCGGGCTGTGAACCGGGCTGTGTAGCAGGTTGGGACGGGGTGGCGGGCGCGCCGTTGGGTGTCGCCGGCGAGCCTGGGGTGTTGGGGGCGACGGGCGGGGTTGCCGAGGGCGGTGCGTCGGCGCTCTGGCTGATAAGCTCCATGTCGAAAATCAGCTCTGCCTTGGCGGGAATGGGTCCGCGCCCACGCTCACCATAGCCCAGCTCATAGGGAACAAACAGCCTGCGCTTGCCGCCGAGGTGCATGCCCTCAAAGCCGGTATCCCAGCCGGGGATGACGCGATGCCCACCATAGGGGAAAGAAAAGCCGTTCTTGTTTTCAGGATGATCGTAGGAGGAGTCGAACTTTGTGCCGTCGGGCAGGTAGCCGGTGTACTGCACGGTATAAAACATGTGCGGCTTGGCGAGTTCGCCTGTGCCGACCCTGGCGTCCACGTAGGCCAGGGTGAAGGTCATCGGGAGATTGCTGAAGCCTTCGCGCACGCTGGGCCCCACCATCGGCGACATGGTGTCCACTCGCTCGGAAATTGTGAAAAGCGCCTTCGGGCAGGGCGAACCGGGGGGCAGCGCCGGGATCTTCGGAGACAAACCGGGTACCGTGACGCACTCGGACCGGGCCGCGGGATGCGCCGCCGTATGCGTTGCCGGGTGGTGCGTTGCTGCGGTGCTGCGATGTGTGGTCGCCCCGGAAGAAGTTCCGGAAGAACCTGTAGACGGACTGGTGGTTTGGGCGCCAGCGGCAAGGGCAGCCGTAGTCGCACCGGCCAGAAGCGAAAGGCACAAAAGGCGAAGGTTCACGTTCGTCATCTCGCTTCCAGTTTATGCCACGAACGGGCGCGCCGCGTGCCGGAGCGAAGGATCAGGTGGGGGTTCGCAGCAGAAGGTAAGTGCCTGCCATGGCAAAGAGCAGGTCCGGCGACCAGGCGGCCAGCACCGTTGGCAGTGAATTCACGTCGCCGAGATTTTCAAAGATGCCTGCGACGACCCAATACGCGATGGCCACGCCCACGGCGGCGCCCAGACCGGCGATGCTGCCGCGTTTGCCGGCCGAAAGCGCAAACGGCACCGCCAACACCGCCATGATGAGCGTGATGAGCGGATAGGCAAGCTTGTGGTTGAGTTGAACCCGTAAGCGGGTGGTGTCGAAACCGCTCTGCTGCAGGTCGCGGATATACCGCGAAAGCTCGTCATAGCTCATCTCCTGCGACGGACGTTCCTGCTTTTTGAAGTAGCCTGGCTGTTCGCGGATCTCCGGAAAGGCGGCGGCACGAAAAGTATCGAAGCTGGCGATGGTTTCCCCGTGAAAGGTGCGCTGCCATCCATCGGCAAGCGTCCATGTACCGGTTTGCGGGTTCCAACGCGCGTTGGAAGCAAAGATGCGGCGGGTGAGCGCGAAGGTGCCGGGCTGGAACTCGAAGACGGTCAGGTTGGCAAAGACGTCGCGGTCGGGGTCGAAGAACTGGTAGTAGAAGATGCGTTTGGGTTCCTCAGGGCGCCCGGCCTGCCCGGACATCCATTTGCGGTCGGGACGGAGAAAGGTCTGCGACGGCTTGCCCTTGATGGTCGAAAGCAGGGCCTCCTGGCGACGGTTGGCCGCCGGCAGATAGCCCTCATCAAAGGCGAAAAGTGCCACTGAGAGCATTCCTGTGATCACCAGGATCGGCGCAACCACGCGGTACAGGCTGATGCCGGTGGCTTTCATGGCGGTGAGTTCACTGGTGCGGCCAAGCGTGCCGAAGGTAATCAGCACGGCCACCAGGGAGCACAGCGGGGTCATGTTGTACAGCACAAAAGGGATGAGATTGAGCAGATATTCGCCGACGGTCACCAACGGCGTGCGGTAGCGCACGATGTCGCCGATGAGTTCGAAAAACGTGAAAATGAGAAAGAGGACCGTTATGCCCGCAAGCACGAGCACGAAGTTACGTAGAAAGCTCCCCATGACGTACTCGTCGAGGATGAGCGGAAAGCGGCTGCCCAGCGCGAGCCGCAGCCGCTGCAGCGGTGCAGCCGCGCGTCCGTTGGCGGCAGTGATGTCGGGTTGGCGCTCGGCGGGGATGCGTTGTCGCCGCAGCGAAGGCGCCAGCGAGCCGAAAAACGCAAGCACTGCCCCGCCCCGCGAGAGCTGCTGCACCAGCAGCAGGCCGGCAACCGAAAAGACAAGGTTCGCACCCCACACCCCAAGGGTGGCCGGTAGCTTGCCTTCCCGGGCCAGCGCCACTCCCATGGACGACGCAAAATAGTACAAAAACACCAGCAGCAGCGTGAGGGCAAAGGCAGCGCCCTTGCCGCCACGTCGGGAGCTCAAGCCGAGCGGTACGCCGACGAGCATCAGCACCAGACAAGCTGTCGGAAACGCCAACCGGCGCTGCAATTCGATGGCATAGCTGAGCGAGTCGCCGGCACGATGGGCACGGGCCCAGACTTCGCGGGTCGGCATGGCCTGCAGCGGTGTGTCGCGCCGCGTAATGTGTTGCGTTTCTTCCTGCTGGCCGCTTTGCACGGGCAGATCGGTCGAAGAAAACGTCGAAATTTCGTACTGGTCCGGGTTGGACGCGGTGAGATCGTGCCGTGCGCCGTCCGCCAGCTCCAGGTGCAGCGTTTGCGCTCCGCTGCCGAGCACCACGGCCTCCTTCGCGGTGATGATGTGCGGCGATGCCGGCTGCGACAGATCGGCCAGAAACACGTTCTTCCAAAGCGCGGTGCCGTTACTGCCGGGCATCACGTCCTGCACGTACAGCACGTAATTTTTCAAGTCTTCATAAAAAACCCGGGGCTGCACCTCCAAGGTGGCCTGCGAGGTCTTGCTTTGCTCCTCATACCGCAGCAGCGCGGCCGCGGCGCGTGGGGCGATGTAGAGCGCATTGGCGAGGCCGCCGATCCAGCACACCATTGCAAGCACGCTTACGATGCGCAGGAAGTCGACCACACCGAGGCCGCTGGCGCGCATGGCAGTAATCTCGCTATCGGCTGCCAGTCGGCTAAGGCCGAGCAGGATACCGATCAGCACCGCCATGGGCAGTGTAAGCGTAAGAAAGTTCGGCAGCAGGTAGCCGAACAAACGCAGCATGTCGGCGGGTGAGGCGATGCCGCGCACAAACAGCTCCAGCAGCGGGAGCAGGTAGCGCATGAGCAGAATAAACGTGAAAAGAACGCCGCCCAGCAGAGCGTACCCGGTGATTTCGCGAAGGATGTAGCGGGAAAGAATGCGCACGTGCGGCGGTTGAGGCGATCAGATTCGAGTCTACCGCAGGAGGCATTCGGTTGCGGGATGAGCCTGCCAAACCAGCAGACCTTCGAGAGTGGCGGTTTAACAGATCGCTCTACACGGCAGGCGGCACGAAACGGTAGCCAACCCCGCGCACGGTGAGGAAGTAGACGGGCTCGGCCGGTTGCGGCTCCAGATAGCGCCGCAAGCGCACAATGAAATTGTCAATCGGTCGCGTGTCGGTGTCGCCATGCACCCGCCACACCTCTTCGAGCACCTCCTTGCGCGAGATGACGCGTCCCGGACGGTCAAGCAGATAGCGCAGCAGATCGGCCTCCATCACCGTGAGACGCACCGGTTGTTCGTCACCCCGAATCTCGAGCGCCTCGAAATCGATCGTGTGAGTGCCAAGGACGATGGGCGCTGAACCGGGCTCGACCGGTGCTTCAACCGCCGGCATCGACGGAGCCTCTGCGGGACGCGTCTGCCCCCACTGTGCCCGGCGCAGCAGGCTACCCAAACGCGCCAGCAGCACGGAGAGGTCGAAGGGTTTGGGCAGGTAATCGTCAGCCCCGGAGGCGAAGCCATTGACGATATCCTCGGTGCGTCCGCGCGCGGTGAGCAGCAGCACCGGCGTGTAGCGCTGCGCCTCCCTGAGCGCGCGCAGGATGCTGAACCCATCCCGGCCCGGCAGCATGACGTCCAGCAGCACGGCCGCGGGCGGCGGGTCGGCTGCCAGCAACCACGCAAGCGCGGCGTCGCCGTCGGCCTCATGGTGCGTTGTGTAGCCTTCCGCCTGCAGGTTGAAGAGCAGCCCCTGGGCGAGGTGCTCTTCATCTTCGATGAGTGCAATCAGCGGTGCCGCGGTGTGAACCGTCTGTGCGTCGGGGAGGGCGGAAGGGTCCGTGGGCATATCCACCGTCTCAGCTTAGCGCCAACGGCAGCTTGAGGGACACCGTTGTTCCTTTGCCCAGGCCTTCGCTTTCCGCACGGACATCGCCGCCATGTTGGCGGGCGATGGTGCGCACTAAAAACAATCCCAACCCCGTGCCTTTGATCTTGACGCGGTCGGCCGTGTTGGCACGGTAAAAACGGCGAAAGATGCGCTTCAACTGGTCCGAGGGCAGACCCAGACCCTGGTCCGCGATGGCCACCACCGCAAACGTGTAGCTTTCGATCGAAAGCCGCACTCGGATGTGCACGCCCTCCGGGGAATATTTTACCGCGTTGTCGAGCAGATTCACGACCGCCGTCCGCAGGTCCTCCGCGTAGCCGTTCACAAAGAGACGCACATCGCCCGCCACCTGTTCGAGCACGATGGCCGCCTCCGGCAGGTTGTATCGACGGAGCACGGTGGCGACGCACTCGGCCAGCAGCGGACGCAGCTCCACCCGTGCGCGCTCGCCGGTGAGTGGCCGCATGCCGAGCTCCCCGGCCTTCAGCACCTGCTCTACCGTCGCCTGCAAGCGGTCCGTATCGGCACGCATGATGGCGTAAAACTGCCGCCGCTGTTCCTCCGCAATCGGACGGCGCTCGAGCGTGTCCAGGTATAGCCGAAGGCTGGCCAGGGGCGTCTTCAGTTCGTGCGTGACGGCGTTCAAGAAGGAGTCCTGACGCTCGTTTCGCCGGATTTCGCGCAGCAGAAAGACGGTGTTGAGCACCACACCGGCGATCAAAATGCCGAACAGCAGCACGCCGAGAACGTCGATCGCCAGACGGCGTCCGTTGTTCTGCACCCAGGTGACATTCAGCGCAACCGCCACACAGATCAGGCACACGCCCAGCGTGATGAAAAATGCCTGGCTTTTGCGGCGGCGAGTGAGGTTCATGGCGTCCGAAGCGAGTATAGCGGCATGCGCTTCACCCTGACCGCATCGTCTTGGCTTGGCCCTTTCTTAGCTGAGCGGATCGGCGTTCACTGCTGGTTTCGTATCGGAAAGCACAACAGAGGTTTCAATCTGTCGCTCGGGAACATCCCAATACTTTTTCAGCAGGCGATCTTTCTCTTCCGCGCTGACCTGGGCGAAACCGTGACGCTCGTAAAAGCGAATCGCCCAAACGGCGTCGGCCCAGGCTCCAATGAGGATCGGTGTGCTCGTAAGCTGACGTAAATGGGAGAGCAGATTTGCACCGACACCCTGCTTTTGGCGGCCTGTAAGCACATAAGCATGGCGGATCAGGGTTACATCCTGAACCGACTGAATGCCCATGACGCCAATGATAGTGTTGTCTTCCCAGCAGCCCCAAAAGATCACACCATTGTCGATCTCGTGCTGAAAGTGATCCCGGGTCATGTAGGGCTCTGTCCAGCGATCAGCGGGAATGATGCCTTTGTAGGCTTGAGCGCCGTCGTTGATGACATGCCACACCTGGTCCAAGTCACTCACCTTGCATCGATGGATCATAAAACTTCCAACCTGATCTTGTGAGCCGCAATGCAGAGAACCTCCCGAGTAGGGAGGTTCTCTTTGGAGGTTCTTACAGAGGACACTTTAGTTGGCGCCGGCCGGCCTGGGGTTCTTCGGATCGAACTTGGCAATTTGCACCTTCTTCGCCAAGCCTACCTTTTCCATCAGCCAGATGCCGTAGTAGTTGATATCAAACTCATACCAGGCCAGCCCGTGACGAGCGCTCACCGGGTGCGCATGGTGGTTGTTGTGCCAGCCTTCGCCGCCGGTGAGCAGCGCAACAACCCAGTTATTGCGCGAGTCGTCCTTGGTTTCAAAACGGCGCGAGCCCCAAAGATGCGTTGCGGAGTTCACCAGCCAGGTGGAGTGCAGGCCCAGCGTCGTGCGTAGGAACGTGCCCCAGAGCATCATGCCGATACCGCCCGCGAGCCGGTGACCGGGATGAGCCAGCGCCGCGCCGATGCCGAGTTGGAGAAAACCTGCCACCGTCAAAGGCAGCCAATGAAAGCGTGACAGCCAGACGTGGACGCGATCGCGGGTAAGGTCGGGGGCATAACGACCCAGCAGAGCAGTTTCAGAGTGCAGGGCGCGGCCGGAAAGAATCCAGCCGGCATGCGCCCACCAGGTACCTTCTGTCGGGGTATGCGGATCGCCTTCCTGGTCGGAAAACTGATGGTGGACGCGATGCGTGGCTACCCAGAAGATCGGTCCGCCCTCCAGCGCCAGCGTGCCGCAGCCGGCGAGAAAATACTCGAGCCATTTGGGTGTCTTATAGCCGCGGTGCGTCAGCAACCGGTGATAGCTCATGCCGATGCCGACGTTGATGGCTAGGAAATACATGATGACCGCAGCCGCGAGGTTCTTCCACGAGAAAAAGAACAAGGCAGCAATGGCGCCGACGTGAAAAGCGCCCATGAACAGGCTGGTGATCCAGTTGATGCGGCCTTCCTGGAACTCACGCCCCATCTGTAGATCTTGCTTGATCTTGTCCGCCAGTTGCTGCGATTGACGTATGCGCTCCGCGCCTGCCGCTACCGTGGCCGATGCCGCCGACACTGTCGAGTCTTGAGGATTCACTGCTGCTGAACTCATGGTGGATACTGCTCCTCTTCATTCTCGAACATACAGAGGATTGGCGCGGCGTGGTGTAAGAGTTCTGTAAGCGGCTTTCCGGTGTCACCAGGGGAGGCACTCAGGCCAGGCGATCCGACATCCGGCGCCCCGTGCCGAACAGGCCCAGGACCACCAGCAGCACAAGGATCGGCTCCAGGGGCTGGCGGTAATCCATGGAGCTGTGCGTGAGGTAGTAGGGAAGCGGAAAGATCGCCAGCGCTACGACGTAGGGAAGAGCCGCGGCCCTGTCCTCGCGCCACCAGCGCCGCAGCCCGCGCACCGTGAAAAACAGCAGACCCAGGCAGAACGGGACATTGGGCAGATCGAACGGCTCGTACTTCAAGTACCCGGGGCGGAAGGACCAGAATCCGGTCCAGAAGCGCAGCACGCGGCGCGCCGTTGCCATGACAAAGAAGCCCGGGTGCGTACGAACAAACGCCAGGGAGGCCGCGCGCTTGCCGGCCATGTAGCGGATCTCGCCCATGGCCTGGTACTGCTTCATTTCGGCAGGATTGCTGGCGGGGTGGGCGAAGTTGGAGTTCGACTCGGTCGTGTCGCCGTTATTGCCGGCATAAAATTCCAGCCAGAATCCGTCGCGCACAAAGAAATCGGCGTGCATCACACGGTGGTTGCGGACCTGCCAGGGAGCGCATACCGCGCAAAACGCCAGGCAGGCAAGCAGCGCGCCCCGCAACCAGCGAGATGAAGAACCGCCGTCCTGCCGCGCACGATACACGGCAATCAGCAGAAGAAAAGGCAGCAGCGACGCCACGGACGGATTGGAAAGCACAGTCAGCCCATACAGCGCGCCGAAGCCAAGCCACGCCCACGCCGTGCGCCGGTGCAGGGCTTGCGCGACGAGCAGGCAGCAGGTAAACAACAGCGAGGTAAGGGCGTAATCCCAAACCCGATCGGCCGCAAAGTAGATGGCGAAGGGATACAGCGCCCAGCCAAGGGCCACCAGCGAGGCGGTGCGCCGGTTCAACGCATGGCGGGCAAGAAAGTACAACGGCAAACACGTGAGCGCGGAGAAAAGGCTGTTCAGCCCCAAAACCGCAAAGGCAACCTTCACCGTATTCAGCCCGAAGAGATGGAAGCCGGCCGCCAGCAGGTAAGGGTAGAGCGGCGGCACCAGCGCCGTGGGTCCGGAAACGGGCAGAAACGGCGAACTAAAGCCCTGGCCGAGAAAGAGGCTGCGGGCGGTCCAGCCCATCTCCCAGCTTTCCCAGCCGAAATCGTTGTAATCAATCGTGTGGGACGGCACGTGGCTGAGCAGGCAAGCCACCACCACCAGACGCAGTCCAAACGCTAAAAGGACCGTTCCAAAGAGAAAGGCCGGAACGGAAATGGAGGTCCGAAGAGCTGTGGCGAAGGGGCCCCGGTGCAGTGTCCGTGCGCTAGGTTCATAGAGCTTCGTCGCTAAAGTCTGGATGACGTCTTCCTTCTGTGGGCTAACCGTTTCTGATCTTATCGTGTCTTCTCGCGGAAAGTCCGCAAGTGTACCCAACGCCGGCATGGAACTTTCGAGGTGGTTGCCGACTCGCTAATCCGGTTAGACGGTAAAACTTGATATTTGTTCCGCACCGCTTCCCGATCGCCTGCGGGCTACCCGCGCTGGTTCACCGGCAGCGCAGGATCCGGAAGCGCGGCTCGCGCGCCACCTCCGGCAGCGTCACCGGCCACCCCGTTCCCGTTGCCCAATCCGGATCCCAGGCGCTGATTGCCAGATAGTGCACCCCGAAGCGGCTGCAGAAGCCCTGAGCCCACGCCGCGCTCGGGGCCGGGGACGCGTACAACTCCGCCGTCGCCTCCTGGATCGCCGTGCATGCCCTGGGGTCGCCGCCGAAGTGTACCGCGCATTTGCCTTCCGCGTTCAGGATCGGCCTTCCCGTGTCCATCACCAGCATGCGCTGGTAGAACTCGTTCGGCACCATAACCTCTCCGTGGCGGTCGGGGGTTGGGTCGATCGGACGGAAGGCGACGACAGCCTCCCGTGGCGCTACCCGGTCGAGCACGGCGAAGGCTTCGCGGATCTGAAACGCATCGTCAGGGGATGCCCGGAAGCCGCTTTGCACCCGATGCGCTTCAATCGGCAACCAGGCCCGCAGCAGCAAAGCCCAGTAGAGAAAGCCGGCAACCCCCAAAGCGAGCAGGCCGCGCAGCAGGCGTCCCCGCTCGGTCGTGAGCCGAAGAACAGGGAGCTCCGCCGAGGCCCACCACGAGCCGAGCACCTCGGCGGTCAGCAGCAGCAGAAAGAACTGCGGCAACATCACGGCCCGGTAGCCGAAATCGTTGTTGGTGATCACCGAGGAGCTGAGAAACATGGTCACGATGAGCCCGCAGACCGTGAAAAAGAACGCCGCCTCGTGAGCCGCATGCACCTCCCCCGGCTGTTTGCGTCGTCTAGCCCGCAGCAGCAGCACCAGCACAGCGCCATACAGCCCGAGCTCCATCGCCAGCCCCGGCGTGAGCAGGCAAAGCCGGATCGCCTGATCCAGCAGCACCGGATGCGACCCGCGCCAGGCAGCAAACACCGGCAAACCCGTCAGCAGTTCGGAGTCGATCATGCGCCGTACACTAAGGGCGAAGAGATGGGGCGGCCGTGCGCTGCTTTGCTGTCCCGTGCCATTCGCGGCCAGCGCCGAGCCGGTCACCAACTCCCGCAAATACGGGGCAAGTAGACCTACACTCAACAGGCCCGCGACCGCCGTCCGCCGCCACCACGCTCCCCACGCGCGGTGGTGAACGAGGATAAGCCGCAGCAGCCAGGCGAGCATCAGCAGCGCGAAACCAAACGCAACATACACCGAAAGCCCCACCGCGCTCGCAAAGGCTGCCGCGGCCCAGACTATGGGCCAGACCACGGCCCAGCGACGGCTTTCGCGAATCGGCCACGGCGAAGGCCCCAGCGGGGTCGCCTGCACCGTGCGCCATAAGAACAGGAAACCCAGCAGACAGCACAACGCGCTCGCCACATGGTGCGGCACCCACAAAAGCGAATCCGGCCAACTATCGATCGGATCGACCGACCACCATTCCGTGTCGCCGTTCAACGAGGGCTGCAGGATGGCCTGGCCCAGTGCAGGGATGAGGTCCGCGCCTGAGACCAGCAGCAATCCCAATGCGATCCACCGTTGTTTGCGTGCCCAGCGGAAGAAGTGTGTCGTGTACAGCTGTACCGTGGCGATCAAACCGAAGCCGGCCCACACGCTGCTCGCCACAAACGCCTGCCGCGCTGAAACATGCGCCAGCTTGACCACCGCCGCGCACAGCACATACCAGAAGTAGTAGTAGCGCATCGGTGCCGGCGTTCCGGCAAAATACAGGGGATTGGCGGGCGGAACCCCCGTTCTCACCACGGCGTCCGTGAAGGCGATCCGATAGCTCTGATCGGCCATCACCACGCTGAAATACAGTCTCTTGCCGACCTGCACATCGACCAGCAGCAGCAAGACGAAGGCCGTCCACCCACATACAACCAGCGCAGTGGTACGACGATCGCGCCCCGCCCAGTCCGCACGGCTAGTACGGCGGAGAAGAAGCAGCAGTGAACCAAGCGCCAATGCAGTGAAGAACCAGCAAACACCACTGAGGCCGGCACAACGTCCTACTAGGTGCGCGCCGATCGGCGCCACGCTCAACGAGCACGCCAGCGCCCACAGCGAGCGCTCGGCGAAGGGCATGCGCCTGAAGCCGAATAGGTCCGTCCCATACGCGAGCAGGTAGCCCGGCGCGTACAGCACACCCGCGAAGGCCAGTACGGCAACGAGACTGCCCAGCACATCCCGAATCATGAAGTTGTGCTGGAAGAAGCTCTCGGTCCACACGGGGTACAGCGTCTCAGTCTCCGGCTTCCATGCTCGCATACCGTGCGCGGGCTATCTAAGAAAGACGCTCAACTCCGCCGCCGCTGCCCGCAAGGGTTGCAGATATTTCGTCTGCATATCCAGCATCGGCATCCGCGACGCATTGCCGCTCAGGTTCACGGTAGCCACCACACGGCCGTTAGCCGCCGTGACAGGCACCGCCAGCGAGCGCAAACCCACCTCGAACTCCTGATCGCACAGTGCATACCCGTTGCGACGCACGTTGCGCAACACCAGGCGCAGCTTTTCAATGGAGTTGACCGTACGCGGCGTGAACTGCGTCAACGTGAGCCTTGAAAAACACTGCTCCAGCTGATCCTGCGGCAGATACGCCAGCAACACCCGGCCCATGCTGGTACAGAACGCCGGCAGCCGGGAACCGATGTGCAGATCGACGGCCATCACGCGATTGATCGAGGAACGCGCGATGTAGACGATGTCGTCGCCATCGAGCGTGGCCACCGAAAAGCTCTCGTGGTGCACCCCGGACATGCGCTCCAAAATTGGCTGTGCGGCGTTGGCCAGCGTGCTTGAAGCGGTGTAGGTGTTGGCCAGTGTGAGCATCTTCGGCCGTAGCGAATAGCGCTGCGATTCATCGGCCCCGGCAAAACCCAGCTTCACCAGCGTATACAGGCAGCGCCGCACCGCCGCCCGTGAAAGCCCCGTGCGCAGGCTCAGTTGCGAGATCGTCATCTGCGGCATCTGCGGCGTAAATGCCTGAATCACCACCAGCCCGCGCGCCAGCGAAGCCATGAAATTCGGGTCGCCGGAGAACTGATCGAGCGCAACGCCGGGAAGGATCTTCTTTGCCGCGGGCGCCGCAACCAGACCGGAAACGGGAGCGGGAATCGAAGGGTATATCGTAGCGGTCGACAAGCGAGCCTCCTGCGAGCCGCAACGGGGTCTGTTGGCAGGCCGTGCGATTGCCGCTCTAGAACTACGATAAACGAACGGATGGCACGGTACAAGAAAGTACCCCCGAGGATCGTCGATCCCTTTGCTGTCATGCAACTTCAACGGCCGGATGTGCATTTGACACCCGGCCGTGTGTGCAGCAACTCAGCATTTACGCGAGGGATGGCCGTTCCGTCAGCCGGCGCAGGGAACGAATCGCGAGGGCAATCGAGGCAGCGTCGCCCGTGATCGCAACCGGCAGATCGGCCATGCCGGCACCCTGGGTCAACCCGCGCCGCAGGGAGTAGCCGCCAAACGTTCCCACGGCGGACCCCACCACACCCATCGCAATCCCACCGACGAGCGGCCGGCGGAACGCCGCTGCAACGATGGCACCCACCAGGCCGCCCAGGATCAAGCGGCCCGTGAGGCCAAGCGGCTCCGTCCGGGCAGGTGTATTCGGGAGCTTGTCGCCGATGAACTCACCGACCGCCGCCGCGGTGAAGACACTGACCGCCGCTGGGTGCGCGATCCAGGAAGCCCAGGTGCCGGTCACGGGAAGCTTGCCCAGCCGCGCAAACCAGGCGGCTACGGCGAGGGGTGTAAAGGAACGAAGGCCCGTGCTGACCCCGAGCAGGGGGACGGCGATATGGGCAAGAACCGCTGACTGTTTCATGAAAGCTCCAGAGCGCTGAAAGCGCCTCTCTCATCGCATGAGATGCAGAGGAGAGGCTTGCCCATCGACTCTTGACCTAAGCATTTCATTTCGCCGCGCGATAGCGTTCAATCAAATGGTTCGTCGAGCTGTCGTGCGCAAGTTCCCCCGTGCCCTCGATTTCCTCGCCAATCCGTTGTGCCAGCACCTTGCCCAGTTCCACGCCCCACTGGTCAAAGCTGTCGATATTCCAGATCACGCCCTGGGTGAAGACGGCATGCTCGTACAAGGCAACCAGCTTGCCCAGCACCGCGGGGGTGAGTGCCTCGGCGAGCAGTGTATTGGACGGCCGGTTCCCCTCAAAAACACGGTGCGGCACAAGTGCATCGGGCGTGCCTTCGGCCTTCACCTGTTCGGCAGTCTTGCCAAAGGCAAGCGCTTCAGTTTGGGCGAAAACATTGGCCATGAGCAGGTCGTGGTGCGGTCCGAGCGGGTTCAGGCTCTTGAAAAAGCCGATGAAGTCGCAAGGGATCAGCCGGGTTCCCTGATGGATCAGCTGATAGAAGCTGTGCTGGCCATTCGTCCCGGGCTCACCCCAGTAGATCGGTCCGGTTTCCACCCCCACATGCTCGCCGCCCAGGGTGACGTGCTTGCCGTTCGATTCCATCGTGAGTTGCTGCAGGTAGGCTGGAAAACGCTTCAGATATTGCTCATACGGCAGCACCGCGACTGTGGCTGCACCGAAAAAATCGGTATACCAAACCGTGAGCAGCCCCATCAACGCAGGCAGGTTTTGGGCAAGGGGTGCGGTGCGAAAGTGCACGTCTATGCTGTGAAATCCATCGAGCATCTCGCGGAAACCATCCGGTCCGATCGCGATCATGGTGCTCAGACCAATGGCCGAATCCATGGAATAGCGGCCGCCGACCCAGTCCCAGAAGCCGAACATGTTTTCGGTATCGATGCCAAACTTCGCCACCTCTTTCGCATTAGTCGAGATGGCAACAAAATGCTTGGCAATGGCTTTCTCATCCCCACCCAGCCCCTGCAGCGCCCAGTCTCGGGCGGAGCGCGCATTGGTCATGGTTTCGAGCGTGGTGAAGGTCTTCGAGGCGACTAGAAACAGGGTCTCGTCAGGATGGAGATCGCGTACGGCTTCGACGAAATCGGTGCCGTCGATGTTCGAAACAAAGCGAAACGTGAGGTTGCGGTCGGTGTAGTGGCGCAGGGCTTCGTAGGCCATCACGGGCCCGAGATCGGAGCCGCCGATGCCGATGTTGATCACATTGCGGATGCGCTTGCCGGTATGGCCCAACCAGGCGCCGGAACGGATCTTGTTCGCGAACCCGGCCATCTTCTCGAGCACCTGGTGCACATCAGGAACCACATCGCAGCCATCGACAAAAATCTGCTCGGTCTTTGGCGCGCGCAGGGCCACGTGCAGCACGGCGCGGTTCTCGGTGATGTTGATCTTTTCGCCGGTAAACATGGCCTCGGTCCGACCCTTGAGGTCGACCTGTTCCGCCAGCGCGACGAGTAACCGCAGCGTCTCCTCCGTCATGCGGTTCTTGGAGTAATCCAGGAGCAGACCTTCCGCTTCGAGCGTGAACTGCGGTCCGCGTCCCGGGTCGGCCGCAAACAACTCTTTGATCGTAGTGCTCTTCATCTGCTGCGCGTGCGCTTGGAGCGCCTTCCAGGCTGCGGTGTCGGGCAGTGCGGGAACGGTAGAGAGGCTGGGCAGGGTTTCGGCTTGCGGCATGGGTGATCTCCGTCGGGTCTACCCTGCGAGGGTAAACCAAACGCATGGTTGTTTGGTGATTCCGGGGGCGCACGCAGCTTTCCGTCAGTGCCACTGCGTGGAGAGCTATCGTCGTAGCGCTTCCAAAACGGCCTGCGGGTCGGGCCGCCGGCGGTGATCGGCATAGGCCTCGGCAAACAAGACGGTGCCGGCGCCATCAAGAACAAAGGTCGCAGGCAAGGGCAACCGCCAACTGTCGTCGCCGTTCAAAAGCGGAATGTTGACAAGCATGGAGCGGTACCATGTCCGCGCGGCTTCGGCGACCGTGTAAGTCAGCCCGAACTCAGCACCGACAGCCGCCCTCGGGTCGGAAAGCAGGGGAAACGTGAGGTGGTGGCGTTCGGCTGTGAACGCATTCTGGCGGGGTGTCTGCGGGCTGATGGCAACCAGCAGGGCAGGGGAGCCGTCAGCCAGATGCCGAAGCCGCGGCAGCAGCGCCTGCCACATTTCGAGTTCGGTCATGTCATACGGGCACCAACGGCCGCGGAAAAACTTGATCACGACAGGGCCAAGCGCAAGCAAATCCTCTGAGCGAACGCGCTTGCCACCCCCCGCTGTAAGCGAAAAGGCAGGTGCAGACGACCCAACCGCGGCCATGGTGTTCAGGAGGCCCGAAGCTTCAAGCTCGGCGATGTTTTGCTCGGTGCGCAGGAGGTGCTCGGGGCGAAGCAGCGCGCGTGTATTGGCGGTGATGGTATCGAGCTGATCCTGCAGGGGGGCCGGACTTGGGGGTTGCATAGCAGCCCCAGTGTAACGGGGAGCGCGGGAAGGCGCCGTGAGCGACGTTCCCAGAACGCGCCTCCGTCACTTTGTACTGAATCTATATCGAAAGCGGGGTACGCTTAGGAAAGATCTTAGTCGATTGTGAGCGCATGCAAGATACCGAAGCAGGGGAGATCCGCGAACCGAGAGCAGCGAAACCGGTAGGTGCAGCAAAGACGGGCACACCTCGCCCCTGGTTGCCGCGCCGGCGGCTTACGCTTCCAGACCTGTGGCTCACGCTGCCGTTCCTCCTGCTGTATCTTGTGCAGCTCACGCACCACCAGCTGTGGCGAGACGAGTTACAGGCTTTTGGGCTCGCCGCCAGCAGCTCGACTATACCCGGGCTGCTGCACCTCGTGCACTACGAGGGACACCCGTGGCTCTGGTACTTGCTCCTTTGGATCGTCTCTCGAGTTACCGTGCTTCCCGTAAGCATGAAGGTGCTCGAGGGCTGCATTGGCATCGCCACCTATCTCTTAATCGGCGTAGGTTCGCCTTTCTCGCGATTTGAAAGGGTTTTGCTGTTCCTGTCCTACTTTGTCTTCTTTGAATACACGGTTCTAAGTCGCATGTACGGAGTTATGCTGCTGCTCGCCCTGCTGTACGTGCGGCGCCGAGCGCTACAGCCTGACCGGGCCATCGGCAACGCCGTGCTTTTAGGCTTGCTCGCAAACTCTGACATGACGGGACTTCTCTTATCCATCGGCTTTGCCTCTGAGTTCACCCTGAGCGACACGTGGTCCCGATTGGCGCGCGCAAAGGACAATGGGTTCTTACGGCGAAGACTGACGATAGCCATCATCGTCTTCGCCAGCTTCGTCGCTATGTCAATCCTATCTCTGCTGCCCGCAAAAGATATCGGCATGCGAACCACCGGCCGCCTCTTCGCCGGGGCTGGCTCCCTTAGCCACATTCAGGAAGCTCTTATTGATTACACGGTCCTTCCATACTTCCCCACCTTCACTGGCATCTGGGGCCACTACTGGGGCGCTCTGGCGGGGCCGGGATGGCGGTACTACCAAGTAGGTGTCTTTGTGGTGCTCGGCATCTACTGGTTCGTTCTGCGAAGACATAGAAATCTGTTAACTCTGGTAGGAACGGCATCGCTACTGGCTATCGTCTTCGCCGATTGTATCTATTTGGGTACGACACGCCATTTCGGCATTACCTTCGTTGCCTTCATCGCCGCGCTCTGGTTGTTACGCAGCACCGGGGAGTCCTTACCGTGGGTGGTGCACGGCTTGCTTCTATTATCGGCAGCAGGGGGCATCGACGCGGGTATCTCCTCCTGGCGCCATCCTTTCTCGAATGCCGAAGCAACCGCAGCATGGTTGGCGAGCCATCACTACGACGCGCAACCGCTCGTAGGTACCCCCGACACCAGTGCTGCCGGAGTTGCTATCCTGCTACGCCGGCCAATCTACATGCTTGATTGCAACTGCACGAATACTTTTGTGCATTTCTCAAAGCAACGGGATACCTTCTCGAAGGAACAAATTCCCGCACGCCTGCTCCTTGCCGCATCCAGCCTGCAAACAGACCAGTTCCTCTTCATCAAAGCGGGGTCCATCACCTCAACGGAAGAAGCTGCCGATAAAAGCGAGGGGTTTCTCATCACGCCTTTGGCGCAGTTCACTGGTGCCGAAGCGGGGCATGAGGACTTCTACATTTACCAGTTTCGCCGCAGAAGACGATAAGCTGGGCTTGTTGCTTGCACAGCCCCGCCTGCGCGGGCGCGACTAAGCTTCCGGAGGGTCAATGCCGATTGCGAACTACAGTGTGCTCAAAGGCCACCCAGTTGCAGGGAAGGTCGTCTCGGGGGCAAGTGCGCACTACCAGATCACGCTTGCGGCGGGCAGCACCTTCACCGTGGCGGTGAACATCGAAAGCGTCGACGGCAGCGAGGTGCTATACGCGATCAAGCAGGGTTTTACGCCGCCCGATCCAGCCGCTCTGGGCGCGCTCGCGAACGGCATCGCCGGCCTGCCGAGTGCCCCCGGCGGCTTGGCGCTGGACTTCGTACGAGAAACCATCGCCGGCGTCCCCATGATCACGCGGGCACAGATGACGCTGCTGCCGATTGCCTCAAGTGCAGGGCAGTTCGTCAGCGACTACCCAGCCTCGCTCCCGGATCCGCGCGACCTCGCAGCCCACGCGCTTCAAAACGCGGTCGTACAGTTGCTCAATCAAGCCGTGGCCGATCCGGAGTCCGTGGTCT
This sequence comes from uncultured Acidobacteriaceae bacterium, assembly GCA_964242495.1. Taxonomy (GTDB): domain Bacteria; phylum Acidobacteriota; class Terriglobia; order Terriglobales; family Acidobacteriaceae; genus Granulicella. The sequence goes on along the minus strand of CAXSZS010000003.1, from coordinate 65,491 downwards.
ACGCCTTCGGCAGCGCCTTTGCCGACAGCGGCGTGGTCGACGGCATCCATGACATCCACATGAACCAGGGCAATCCGCGCAACAGCCACGGCGGGGACAACGGTGCCTGGCAGGATGGTGCTCTGTTTGTGAACCTGCCGGCACAGGCGACCTGGACCGCCCTCTTCATCGCCTTCCAGACAGAAAGCTGGACAACGGACGCCGAGGGAAACCCGCTCAGGGCGACCCCAGGGTCCCCGGCGAGCCTGCACGCTGGTGTAAAGACCGCATGAACGAGGTCGACTTCTCCGTGCTGGGGAGGGCCATCGCGCGTCTGCGTGAAGCCGTTCTGGCCTACGAACGTGAGCCTGAAAACCTGCTCTACCTGGACTCTTCCATCAAGCGCTTTGAATTCACCTATGAACTGAGCCGCAACACGTTGCTGCGTTTCCTCGAAGCAACCTCGGTCAAACTGAAAGGGTCCGAGCCGCCCACTCTGGGAACCCTCATCCGCACCGCCAATCAGGATGGGCTTTTGTTGGGGACCTGGGAGGACTGGCGCGGCTATCGCGACGCCCGCAACCGCACCAGCCACGCGTACGACGAGGGTAAAGCCAGGGAGATCGCGGCTTCCTTGCCGAAGTTTCTCGTCGAGGTGGAGTTCCTCTACGCGCGCATGAACGAAAGGGCGCAGAGCAATGGCTGACGTGGCATTTCTCCCGCCTAACCTCGACAGAGAAGTAGCGGCCTTGGTGCTGGAACCGCGCTTTCTGGCCATAGTGCGCGAGGTTCTCGCCCGCCACATTCCCGGCTGCGCGGTCTGGGCCTTCGGCTCACGAGCCACCGGCGTACGCGTCAAGCCGTTCTCCGATCTCGACCTCGCCATCGAAGGCCGGTTGACCGCCGAAGAAAGCGTTGGTCTGATCGACGACTTCGATGAATCCATCCTGCCGATCAAGGTGGACCTAGTCGAACTGGCGCTGGTCACACCCGAGTTCCGGCAGCGCATCGAGCAAGACTTTGTGCCCGTGCAAATAGCATCGGGCCATCAAATACCCGTTGTAGATCGCGGGTGACGACGGTAGGATCAAGCCAATCCTATGAACCTCTCACCGCTCCTCCTCGTGTTTCTCGTCACAACCGCGCTTCCGCTGACGCACGACCAAACCGGTTCACCACCTCCCTCCAGCAGTACGTCTGTTGAGAGTGCTCCACCCACAACCGGCAGCGTGGCGCCCACGACGATCTCGAAGCCAGGTGGAGACGTGCGTCGACCTCGTGTGCTGCAGCAAGTGAACCCGGAATATACCGAAGAAGCGCGCAGAGCGAAGATTTCTGGCGAGGTCGTCATCGCATTGGTCGTCGATCCACAAGGAAAGCCGAGCGACGTTCACGTAACGCACGGCGTCGGTTACGGGCTCGATGAGAAGGCTGTTGCCGCCGTAAAAAAGTATAAGTTCTCGCCTGCCACGAAGGACGGCGTCCCTATCGCGGTTCCCCTCTCCATTGCCGTAACCTTCCGGACCTTCTAAGGACTCGCACGCGTTGGTCATCGGTCACCCGCGCGATAAGTGTTTAGATGGCTCCACGATCCGGTGTTACTGCGTTACTGTAATCAACATTGAATTCGATCTTACTTCGCCATGCTGCCGAAAATCTGCTCGTGCCAGTGATTCATTCGTTTTGCTTCAGGGAGAGCTTCAGCAGCGATCTGATTTTCAAACGCCTGTGATCTGAGCTTCGGAGAGCATAGCGATTCCAGTATATGTATCGTAGCGAATAGGTGGTACTTACCGCCCAAACTTCTGCATGCCGCCCATCTGACTCATAAGCCGCTGCTGCATCTTCCCCATGCCACCACCCGACCCCATCTGCTTCATCATCTTCGACATCTGCGCATGCTGCTTCAGCAGGGCATTCACCTCCTGCACCGTCGTGCCCGAGCCCATGGCGATGCGCTTGCGGCGGCTGCCGTTGATGATCGCCGAGTTGCGGCGCTCCTTATCTGTCATCGAATTAATCATCGCCTCGACGCGGTTGAACTGCTTGTCGTCGATGTGCTCGGCGGCCTGCTGCAGCCCCTGAAACGGGCCGATGGACGGCAGCATCTTCAGAATCGACTGCATGCTCCCCAGCTTCTTTATTTGCCGCAGCTGCTCACGAAAATCCTCTAACGAAAAGCCCTCGCCACTAAAAGCCTTCTTCGCAAAGGCTTCAGCCTTCGACTTATCCAGCTTCTCCTCCGCGCGCTCCAACAGCGTCGCGATGTCGCCCATCCCAAGAATGCGGCTAACAATGCGGTCGGGGTGAAATGCCTCGAAGGCATCCGACTTCTCGCCCGTGCCGAGAAACTTGATCGGCGTCCCAGTCAGCTTGCGGATCGACAGCGCCGCCCCGCCACGGGAGTCGCCATCCATCTTCGTCAGCACCGCGCCTGTGATGGTCAGCCGGTCGTTGAACGCCTTCGCCGAGTTCACCGCATCCTGCCCCGTCATCGCGTCGGCCACAAACAGGATCTCCGTCGGATTGAGCTCAGCCTTGAGCTGCGCCATCTCGCTCATCAGCGCTTCGTCGATGCCCAAACGCCCAGCCGTATCGACGATCAGGATGTCATTGCCAAAATTGGCAGCCTCGCGCCGAGCCTCCTTGGCCAACCGCAACACATCCGGAGTTCCAAACGCCCCATGCACCGCATCCGCGCCCAACTTCCCTGCATACAGCTGCGCGCCGATGCTCTTCGCCACCACCGCCAGCTGCTCTCGAGCCGCCGGCCGGTACACATCAACCGACACCAGCAGTGGACGATGGCCGCCCTTCTTCAACCACTGCGCGAGCTTGCCCGCCGTCGTCGTCTTGCCCGAACCCTGCAGCCCCGCCATCAGGATCACCGTCGGCGGCTGCGGCGCAAACTTGAACTTCGCCGTATCGTGCCCGAGCACATCCATCAGCTCATCGCGCACGATCTTCACGATCTGCTCGGCAGGCGAAAGCGCGGTCGCGACCTCAGCCCCCAGTGCCTTCGCCCGGATGTGGTCGACGACCTCCCTGGCGATATCCAGGTTGACATCGGCCTCCAACAGCGCCGTCCGAATCTGGCGCAACGCATCGTTGATGTTCTCGTCGGTTAGCGTACCCTGGCCGCGGAGGTCTTTAAAGGCGCGCTGAAGCTTGTCGCTAAGGTTCTCAAACATGGCTGTCTTCCAGTTTATCCGGTGTTGCCGCTGCCTGCTGACCGCGCCGAAAGCGATGACGACGCGGGTACGGGGGCTGGCGGCGGCTGCCCCGTTGCCTCCAAGATATTGCAAGATGGCTCCCGAAATCGCTTCTGAAGGAAATACGGCCCTCCTGCGCGAATATGAAACGCACCTGCGCGTTGAGCGGGGCCTGCGCCCGCTAAGCTGTGCCGCGTATCGACGCGATCTCACCATGTTTGCGGAGTTCGGCGACGATCTGTCCGTAACGCTGATCACCGCGAACATTGCCTGTGTACGCGGCTTTCTGCAGCACCTCCGCGAGCACGGCATGGAAGGCCGGACGGTCGCGCGGAAGCTGAGCTGCCTGCGCGGCTTCTATCGCTGGCTGCTGCGCGACAAGCGCATCGCCGCCGACCCCACGCTGCATCTCGAGTCGCCGCAGACCTGGAAGGTCCTGCCCAAGAGCCTGCCGCAGATCGATGTCCGCTCGATGCTGGAGAGAACGGGAGCGGCCGCGCGGGCGGCTGACGCGACGAGCATCGCGTTGCGTGACCATGCCATCGTCGAGCTGCTCTACGCGGCCGGGCTGCGCGTCAGTGAGGTTGTGGGCCTTCAGGAAGAAGATCTGCGGCTCGACGTCGGCAGCGTGCTCGTCCGCGGCAAGGGCGACAAGGAGCGCGTTGTGCCGATCGGACGGCTGGCCGTAGACGCGCTCACCGCCTATCTCGAGCGGGGCCGGGAACCCTTGCTGCAGCGAGCCAGAAGGCCTCCTTCGACAAAGAACACTCCACCGCGCCTTCGCGAGAGCACGGCGAATGATCGAGGCACGCGCGCTGTGGCCGTGCAGCGTGTACTGTTTGTCTCGGGTCGGGGCCGGCCGATGACCGCGCGCAGCGTCTGGGTGCTGGTCAAGGCGCTCGACCCGCAGGCCAGCCCTCACCGGCTCCGCCACAGCTGCGCCACCCACATGGTCGAGGGCGGCGCGGATCTCCGCACGGTGCAGTCCATCCTCGGGCACGCGGACATCGCCACCACGCAGGTGTACACGCACCTGGCCATCGACCGGCTCAAACAGGTGCACCGGTTGCACCATCCCCGGGCCAGGCGGGAAAAGAGCGCCGCAGCATGAGCACGGATGCGCTGTCAGCGACAGGTCATCGTGGCTTGGGCGACCGTTTCCTGGCGGCGTTGCGCGACGAGCGTGGGGCGAGCGAGCACACACTGCGTGCCTACCGGCGAGAAATCTCGGAGTTTTCCACATTTCTGACTCAAGTTCTCGGCGAAGCTGCCGATATACAAGAGGTCAGCCATACGCACATCCGCGCGTACCTGGGACGCCTCTTTGAGAAAGGATTGGACAAGCCGAGCGTAGCCCGCGCCCTGGCCGCCGTGCGCAGTTGGTTCAAATGGTTAGCAAAAGAAAAGCTGGTCGAAGTGAATCCGGCGCTGCTGGTGTCCACGCCGAAGCTCGCCAAGCGCCTGCCCCGCGTACCGTCGGTCGAAGAGATGAACCGCGTGCTAGATTCGCTGGCCATGCCGGAGCATGTGGCTGTGCCGCCTTCCCTAGTTGCGCCGCCTTCCTTGGTTGCGCCTGACTCGGAGGCTGTGCTCCATTCCGATGGTTCTGGGTACTCGCTGGACGCCACGCATCCCGCAGGGGACATCAGGAAGAAGCCCCGCAAACCCGGGCAAAGCGAAGCTCGCGAAGGCGTCTGGCCGGAACGCGATCGCGTCATCTTCGAACTGCTCTACGGCTGCGGCATCCGCAACGGGGAACTGGTCGGCCTCGATCTCGGCAGCGTGGTCTGGGGAGACGATGTCATCCGCGTCCTTGGCAAGGGCAAAAAGGAACGCCTCGTGCCGCTGGGCGATGTGGCCGCGCAGGCCATCCGCGCCTACCTGCCCGGCCGCGCAGCCCGCTTGCAAGCTGCCGGTAAAGCTAAGCTGACGCTCGAAGGCCCCTTACTTTGCAACGCCCGCATGCGTGGCACCTGCCGCCTCACCACGCGCAGTGTCGGCCGCCTGGTAAAAGCCACCGCACTAGACCGAGGCCTAGCCGCCGACGTCCACCCCCACACCCTCCGCCACGCCTTCGGCACCCACATGCTGGAAGAAGGAGCCGACCTCCGCGCCATCCAGGAGATGTTAGGCCACGAGCGGCTATCGACAACCCAACGCTACACGCAGCTAACCGTCGGCCAAGTGCAGCGAGTCTACGACGACACCCATCCACGTGCGAAATAAGAAAAGCAAAAGTTCCTATTGACAAACACTCGCTTCAGGTGGATTATTCCTGCGTACGAAATAAGCGGCAGTTCATCGCAGCATACGCTCCGCTCTCGATCGTTTCGTGGACGCTATACCCCGTTGATCTGGCCTTCCACCCTGACCTCGTTCCGACTCCGGAATCGAGGTTGAGCTGCATACAGCTTTTCGGTGAGGGTTCTATGGTTGAGCAGTCAAGACCCAGGCACTTCTGTGTACTCAGGAAAACCCAGTTACTCCTTTGCGTGATGGCGCCCCTGCTGCTCTGGGGCAACCTCGCTGCGGCACAAAAGCCCGTTCTACGGCGTCCACATCACGACCCGGGCACAGCTCAGGAGGCTGCGGGTGGTCTTTGGCGCACGGACCGCGATTTCGATGCTCTTCTGCACATCAAGAATATCCTGCTGAAGCAACCGCTTGATGTAACTCCTGTAATTTATACGGCGGACGGGACGGAGGTCGACCTTCCGAAAGTCACTCTTCCGGCGGCGGGAGTCGCTTCGCTCAACATAGGCCGCATGCTCCGGAATGCCGCTTTGGGCGCTCACCTGTCGTCTTACGGAACCGCCTCCGTCCGTTACAACTGGAGCTGGGCTGCGGTTCTCGCCACAATCCAGAATACGGATGAGATGGAAAGCATCACCTTCCACAGCACGCTCAGCACCAATATAACGCAGCTCAGGGACCCCGCCAGCACCCCTTCCACGCACACGCTCAAGGGTATGTGGTGGGCTCCTCACACCGCCCCGGCTGGATTCATCGCTTTATCCAACGTGACTTCGCAATCGCTCACCACTCAGCTCAGTCTCACAAATGCAGCGAGCCAAGCCATCGCGAGCAGGGCCGTAACCATCTCTCCTCGTGCAACAACCCTCCTGGCGTTTCAGGACCTGCTCAGTTCCGTTACGGATGCCGATGCCACAGGAACTCTTCTCGTCACCTACACGGGTGTGTCTGGCAGCATCGCGGCAAGCATGGGTATAGAGAACAGGACGGTGGGCTACTCGACCAGTCCCAAACTTTCTGAGGTGAGTGCAAGCGAAGATCCCGCCGGTCCGGTGGAACTCGTTGCACCTGGCGTCATGGTTGGGGCGCCCGACCCGGCAATGCTCTTTCCTGCCACTACGGTCTTCTCTCCCTATGCCTTCCTGCAAAATCTTTCAGCCCAATCGATTCAGGTAGCGGTTTTGGCCGCGAACAACGGGGGTCCGCGTACGCCTTTGGGGGCGGTCACCCTGCCCGCCAATGGGACCTCTAAGGTTGATATAGCAGGCATGATCGCAAGGGCAGGGGCCCAGCTTGGGCCGGAGTCCACCAATCTGTTGTTCAGCTACAACGGTCGGCTCGGGGATCTCAGCGTCGAGGCGGGCAGTACCGATCAAACCGACAACTATGTTTTCGAAGTGCGCGTCAACGCCGAGGTGCCAACCATCAGCCGGACGATCTGCTATTGGACGATCGATGGCGACAACGACACCATGCTTGACCTTTGGAATTACACAAAGCAGGCCTCGGACGAGGTGCTCACCATCCAGTTCTCAGGCGGCCAATATAAAGTGCCTGTGCATTTGCCTGCCGGGGGTGGCACCACACTAAGCATGCACAAACTCCAGCATTTGCAGACTCCTGACATCGATGGCCATACCCTCCCGCTCAACATTACGGAGGGAAGCGCTCTGCTCGCTTCGGCTACAGGGGAAACAGCGAGCATGTCGGTGGCGGTCAGCGTCGCCTCCTTCAACGTCCGCAACGCCACCTGCGGCAGTCAATGCACGACCTGCAACGGCGTCAGTGAGTTTACCGTCGGTCCCTCGCCACTTCCCCTTGTCGTGCAGCAAAAGGGCCAAATGGCAGGGAATGCAACCTACAACACCGGTACTACTCAAAGCATCACCACCGGATCGTGGACCAGCGCTACGACATCTATTGCTAGCGTTGGTAACACGGGTATGGTAACCGGCTTGAGTGCGGGGCAGTCACAAATTCAACTGATAACAGATAGCTATCCTGTTGACGCCGGCAATGTTTGTGCTGAATCTAATCCCACCTGTCCTCAGGCAAGTTTCGGCGGGGAATCTCCGGCGCAGGTATCCAGCCCACCGACAATCACTTCTGTGACACCCTTGACTTTAGGTGTGACTGGAGGAACAGTCATCATCATGGGGACGAACTTCTCGAGCATTTCAGGAAATCCTACCTTAACATCTGGCAGCGGCAACGCCACTTTTACTAATCCGGTCGTCAACACAAACACAAATACGATCACCGCAAATTACAGCGTCTCTTGCAGCGAGACGGCTACCGACAGTTTGATCATGACTTACAACTCCATTGATGGAAGCTCCTCGGGGACTTCTCGCCCGGTCAGCGTCAACATACCCAGTGCGCCAATACCTACAGTTCTTCTCAACGGGAGTTCCGTCTCCGGCACCCAAACTGTAAGCGTCGGTCAGCAGCTCCCGTTGACGGCTAGTATCCCAGCACTTCCTAATTGTATGAGTCTTTCCGCCCAGACCTGGGGAATCTCGGCAGGCACTGCAGTCGGTGGTTACGTAAATGCGGCTGGCAACGGTCCACCCGACACGACAGGTGGACGGACACTTAGTTCAGCAAGCACTACAGGTTCCGACACCATTTATTGGACCACGCCTGTCTCTTCAACGTCAACTTATCAATACACCATGAGCTCTCCAGCGGCTGGCTCTGCGAGTAGCCCAGTGGTAAACACTAATTTCACTGTCAACGGACCAACATCTGCTGCGATGAACACGACGATTGATCAACCTTTTATAGGCGGCCACCCATTCAGCCTTGAATTGGGCAACTACCCTGCACAAGCCGGGGAACAATTCACAGCTAGTGCTACCATTTCGAATTCATCGCAGACCGCAAACGGTAATTACTTTTTTACACAACTCGTCAATACCTACAATGCTGCTGCGCAAAGAACATCGACGCCATGCTCTTACAGCCCAGGGGTCGGCCTTGATAATAGCTTTCATTACGGTAATTTGAACGGCGTCACCAGCACAAGTGACTCACCGGAAATTCCGATATTTGCCGACTACACGAGTCTGTCTGTCAGCTTTAGTGCTTCCATGTATCTCATGTGGCAGGCAACTACTACTAACTCTATACCTATTCCGCTAGGCTCCGTAAACTGGAGTTGGTCAGGTACCGCTAACTACGTCAATAGTACATGGCAACTGGCATCTTCAAGTGAAAACGCAGGAACCTTCATCGCAGGAGCGGGCTTTCCTACGTGGACTTCAGCCAATACGAACGGGTCTGTACCCTCATCGTGTCAGTAGAACAGGAGCCAATAGATGAAAAGAATTATCGTGCTTACTCTACTTTCAGCCGTGCTCATATTCCCCTTCCGGACAGCGGCGCAGGCTCAAGATCTTACTATTTCTTTGGACCTGACAAAGTCTGTAGTGGCCTTAAACGCACAAATCAAGATGTCGATCACATTGCGTAACACAACAGCCCACGACATCTCAGTGCGAAAAACCGGGGGAGGAGACCATCCAGAAGCAAATTATCGTATCTCAGTAACCACAGACACCGGAATTGCGGTTCCCGAAACCGCGTCCGGCAAGTCTGCGCGGTTTGCGCCTAGCGCGTCCCGAATCCTGCAGACCTTGAAGCCGGGCGAATCTTTAACTGAGGTCATCGATCTCGAGAAGTTCTTCGAGATTACAGCCCCAGGTGTGTATCAGGTTACCGTGCAGCGCGATGTCGAAAAAATCGAAACTCCATCACCTTCGATTGCAAAAACGATCAAGTTCGTGGTCAGGTAGCTAGGTCTATTCCGCTTGAGCCATCGTAGCGTGAAATCTGGGTGCCCCAGGTGTCGCTTCTGAAACCTGGGTTCCCGCAGTCCTGCGATCTGTCAGGGACAGACAAAGATTTGTGGAGCAAGGGATCGCTCGTTGACAGACTCTTGGAAATCCCTGTACCTCTTGACACAAGGTATATGCTTCACTCATAGGCCAACCCCGAGTTCCTTGTCATCAATAAGTGTGATGAAGGAGCGTGCGAGTTGGCCAGTCGTCCCGACGTAAGCCGCGAAGTCCAAACCTAAGTCATGTTGTTCCAAGACTTTGGACCAAAAGTACGGGGGGAGGGGTACCACTCGCCCGGCGAACCGCATCTCGCCTCACGCGAGCCGTTGCTAGTAGCGAGGCACCGACGGATCAACGCTCCTCGACCACGCATCGATGCCGCCCGCGAGTGACTGTGCCTGCTCAAAGCCCTGCTGACGCAGCCACATCGTCACATTCAGCGAGCGCGCACCGTGATGGCACAGCACGATCACCGGTTCGTCCGGATCGAGCTCCGCATGCGCGCGGCTGGGCACGTCGCCCATCGGCATGAGCAGCGTGTTCGCGAGGTGAGCCGTGTCGTACTCCCATTTCTCGCGAACATCGAGCACAACGAGTGGCTTTGGCATTTGGCGAAGGTGCACTAATTCCTGCGGTGTGATCTCGGGAGAAAGCATGATGTCAGCATAAGCGGAAAAGCCAGTCGCAAAGCGATACTGAAAGTGGAACCAAGATGGCTGCGAATACGCTATGCTTCAGTCAGCACAACCTCGCTATGCGTCCTGCGCTCCTCACGTTTGCAAAACCGCTGTGTGTCCTGTTGTTGACAACTTCCTTGTGTCTGCTCGCAGGATGCGGTACCATCATCGCTGGCCCCGGAGAAACGATCAGCGTCCCGCCTTTGGCCACGGAGGATCTCGCCGATTCATGCCAGTTCGACATGAATCTTCCAGATTCCCCGCTGCAGAAGGCAGGACAGTCACCTGCAACCGCCGCTCCAACTCCGACAGAAGCGGCAACGCTGGTAATCTACGAGCGCGGCGACAGTGCCAGCCTTTTCAATGACAATCAGGTGCAGCAGATGGCCGCTTCGCTTCATCTGACGACGGTCTTCGCGCACCAGTGCAACGCAAAAAGCTTCGGAGACATTCAGCCGGATGCGAGTAAGGGTCCAGGCCGCGCTCTGTTCGCCGCACTTTCCACCTACGCCACCGACACCGGTCACCCGGAGATTGCCACAAACAAAGTGATCCTGTTCGGATTTTCGGCTGCGGGCGTACTTTCCGTCACGTTGGCCAGCGCGTTTCCGGAGCGCGTTTTGACCATGATTCCTTACGCTTCCGGATCGGCCTACTTCGACTTGGACACAGTCCAGGTCACGGCTGCTCTGGCACGCATTCCGACACTGGTACTCGCCAACGCTTATGATTCCAAGTCGGGCGATCAGCGCAGCTTTCGCTTCTTTAAGAAGGGCGCAACCATCGGAGGGCCCTGGAATCTAGGCGTCCAGAACCATACCGATCACTGCTGCACCTTGTCGGTGCGGAACGTGTTGGTCCCCTGGGTGACAGCCCTCGTACCTTCACCATCGGTCACGGTCGCATCAGGTGCAGCGGCCTCAGTGCGGTATTCTCAAACGGTTCCAGTAACGCCTGTTGTTTCGTTCGATTGGTATACGGATGGCTGGCCGGATGCAGAGGGTGTCTCGGATTTCTGGATACCAGCCGCCGGTATTCTTCCGAATGTCGCCGGTGCGCAGCGCGGTTGGGTTCCGGACGCGGCAACAGCCGACGCCTGGCTGAAGTGGGTGACAAGTCCCGGTACAAACTAAGTACGCGACTTCAGAGGCAAGCATAGAACCTCTTTACAGGAGATTCTATGCTCCCGTTCTCGAAGCGGACAGCAAAGAACTACAACGACTCCGGTCGGGCACTCCGTCAGCGTCGCGATGGGCGTTGCTATGAGTTAGCGCCGTGGCACTTCTTGTACTTCTTGCCGGAGCCACAAAAGCAATCGTCGTTTCGACCGATTTTGGCCCCGGCATGTTGGGGGCCGGCCTCAGCAGGGGTCCCGTTTGTATGGGCTGTAGTGAGCTCGCGTTCTTTGCGAGCTTCGAACTCACGCTGTAACTGATCGATAGTGGTTGCAGGGGTGTAGCCGGGAACGGGCATCGCGGTGGCTTCCTGCACAGCATGCGAAGCGGGCGGCTCGCTTGGATGGGTTTCCGTGCCTGTGCCCTGCGCACGACCACCGTTCCGGCTGGCGGAAGAGACGAAACCGCCCTGCGGCACCTGCAGGGTACTGCTCATGGCCCGGGGAAGGCGGCCCTGTGACCGCGGGGGCGCCTGCTGAGGTTGACGAGGTTGCTGTGCGGCGAGCGCGGCCTGGGCCTGTTGTTGCGAGGCGAACGCCGCGGCCTGGGTTTGTAGGCTTTGCAATTGTTCGCGCGTTTCAATGGGGGTGCCGTCAGGACCAAGAATCTGCATGCGGAAGAGGTTGCGCACGGTGTCCTCCTGAAACTTGGACATCATCGCCTCAAACATGTCGTAGGACTCTTTTTTGTAGGCCACAAGTGGGTCCTGCTGGGCATAGCCGCGCAGGCCGATGCCTTCCTTGAGGTGGTCCATAGCGAGAAGGTGTTCCTTCCAAAGACCGTCAAGGACTGAAAGCATGACAATGCGCTCGTGGTAGCGCAGGTTGGGCGGCCCGAGGATCTGTTCTTTCACTTCATAGCGATCGCGGAGCTTGGCAAAAAGCGTATCGCCGAGTTCTGTGCGATTGAGTTCGGTGGCGTTCACCTCATCTTTCAGCTGTGCGCCGAAAACGTCGTACAACGCGTTGAGCAGTGCTTCGAGGTTCCATTGGTCTGGGTGAACCTTTTCAGGGGCGTGCTCACCAAGGAGATTGCCGAGCAGTGCAGCGACATAGTCCTCGGTGATCATCTCTTTCTGATCGACACCTTCAATGAGACCGCGGCGCAGGCCATACACGGCTTCGCGCTGCTTGTTCATCACATCGTCGTACTCGAGTACATGCTTGCGCGATTCGAAGTTCTGCGACTCGACGGCCTTTTGGGCGGCTTCGATGCGCTTGGTGATCATGCGGCTCTCAATGGGCACACCTTCTTCCATGCCGAGCGATTGGAGCAGACCAGAAACCCACTCGCGCGCAAAGATGCGCATGAGGTCGTCTTCCAGCGAGAGATAAAAGCGGGAGGCCCCGGGATCGCCTTGACGGCCCGCGCGCCCACGTAGCTGGTTATCGACGCGCCGCGATTCGTGGCGCTCGGTGCCAAGGATATGGAGACCGCCCGCTTCAACCACCTGATCGTGCTCAGTTTTCGTTGCGGCAGCGTGCTGTGCTGTCGCGGCGTCCCAGTTTTCCTGGGTTGTCTCGAACTCCTGGCTCTGGTAGTAAAAGCGCACCATACCGGGCGCGGCGACCGGGTGGATCTCGCCTTCGGCTGGGGAGACAACGCGAGCGATGGAGCGCTTGGCGAGGTCCTGGCGCGCCATGAAATCGGCGTTACCCCCAAGCAGGATATCGGTTCCACGACCGGCCATGTTGGTCGCAATGGTTACCATGCCAAGACGGCCGGCCTGTGCCACGATTTCAGCTTCTTTCTCGTGAAACTTGGCATTCAGCACGACGTGACGAACGCCTTTGCGCTTAAGGATCTCGGAAAGCAGCTCGGATTTTTCGATCGAAGTGGTGCCGACCAGCACGGGTTGGCGTGCGGCATGGAGACGCTCGATCTCATCGGCCACAGCGAAGTACTTTTCCTTCGCAGTGCGGTAGACCACATCCTGATTTTCGATGCGCAGCATCTGCCGATTGGTAGGAATCACAACGATTTCGAGCTTATAGATCTTATCGAACTCAGTAGCTTCGGTTTCCGCTGTGCCGGTCATACCGGACAGCTTCTTGTAGAGGCGGAAGTAGTTCTGGAAGGTGATGGTGGCCAGCGTCTGGTCTTCCTTGCGGATGGTGACGCCCTCCTTGGCTTCGATAGCCTGGTGCAGTCCATCGGACCAGCGGCGACCGGGCATCAGGCGGCCGGTGAACTCGTCGACGATGATGATTTCGTTGTTCTTCACCACGTATTCGACATCGCGCTTATACAACGCATGCGCCTTGATGGCGACCTCGATGTGGTGCTTCATGTCCCAGTTGTCGGGGTCGGCGATGTTGCCGATACCAAGCAGCTTCTCAACCTTTTCAAAGCCTTCATCGGTGACCGTAATAGCCCGGGCTTTTTCATCTACGACGTAATCGCCGGACCATGTCTTGTGTTCGAGTGTTTCAATGAGTTCGCCTAACTCGAGCTGCGGGATGAGTTTGTTGGCGATTGCATACTTGTCGGTGGTTTTATCAGTAGGGCCGGAGATGATGAGCGGGGTACGGGCTTCGTCGATAAGGATGGAGTCGACCTCGTCCACGATGCAATAGTAGTGGCCGCGCTGCACGGTTTCGGCCAGGTCGAATTTCATGTTGTCGCGAAGATAGTCGAAGCCGAACTCATTGTTTGTTCCGTAAGTGATGTCGGCGCCGTAAGCGGCGCGACGCTGCTCGTCGGAAAGGTCATGCACGATGACACCCACGGTTAGCCCGAAAAAGCCATAGATTTTGCCCATCCACTCGGCGTCACGTTTGGCCAGGTAATCATTTACGGTAACAACATGGACGCCGCGGCCGGCGAGCGCATTGAGATAGCAGGGAAGGGTTGCAACGAGGGTCTTACCTTCGCCGGTCTTCATCTCGGCGATCTTGCCGGCATGAAGCACCATGCCGCCAATCAGTTGAACGTCAAAATGGCGCATGCCGACGACACGGCGGCCAGCTTCGCGCACGACGGCAAAGGCTTCGGGCAGAAGATCGTCAAGGGCGGCCTTTTCCGTGGCAGCAATCTGGTCGGGGTCAGTGAGTCCTTCGAGCGCCTTCGCGATGCGGGCTCTAAACTCGATGGTTTTTGCTTGCAGTTGCTCGTCGGAGAGAGCCTGGGTCGCTTCATCCAGTGCGTTGATCTGAGCGAGGGTGGGTAGAAGGCGCTTCACGGCGCGCTCGTTGGAGGTGCCAAAGACTTTGGCAAGTACGGCATTGATCACGGGATCATCCTTGACGGTGCTGAGAAAAGACGGCCTAGAGAGGCTACGGCTGTGACGTGCGAACTAACGCAAAACGATCAGCCGAGGTCAGTGACGAGGCGCGTGGCGGGTGGACCCACGGCAAGGTAGGCACCCTCTGCAAATCCGAAGCGCGTTCGATACTGCTTTCGCGTGAACAGCCTTGCTCCGGTTGTGAAAGGTTTGTTTCCAACGAGTACACAGCACCTGGTGCGGACAGGCCATGGAGCATGCGTGTCGCGAGCACACATCGTGTAGCGATGAGTGGTGCCGGCAGGATGCTGGAGCGCTGCACCAGAGAACTGCTCTCCCAAGGCAGCAAGTGCCTTCCCACAATCGGCCGCGTGCACGGGCGAGCTCATGCTGGAAAGCAGGAGAAGCAGCGCTGTGATCGGGAAGAGGGAGAGGCTCACGGCTTGTCGTCGGCGACCAAGGTTCTTTCTTCTATAGTTTAGACGAGTTCTGCCGATATAGAGGATAGCTCTACGCGGCGAAGCGCTTCTGGCGCAAGGCGGAGGTTCATTTTGGGACGGTTGGGCAGCTTATGGGTGTTGCTGTGGTCGTTGGTATGCAGCGTTGGGTGGGCGCAGGAGCCTGCGCGTTGGATCGTGAAACCGGAGTGGGTGCGGGCGCATGAGGCTTTTTTAGCCTCGGACGCAATGGGTGGACGGGGCAGTGCGTCTCGTTTCGAGGAGATCACGGCGAACTATGTTGCTTCGGAGTTTTTGGGCTATGGGCTGAAGCCGGCTCCGGGGATGGACGGTTATCTACAAACCGCAGTGGTGGAGGTGGTCACGATCAACGGCAGACAACGGCTGCGCCTGAGTGAAGAGGCACCCTCGAAGCCGGGCGTGCGGAAGACCTTTAACGCGATCGGCTACCTTCCAGGGTCCGATCCGGCCAGTGGAACGATCCTGGTCACGGCGCATCTGGACCATCTTGGAACGGCTGCAGGAACGGCTGCGTCCGGTGGCGAGGACCTCATCTACAACGGCGCGAACGATGATGCCGCGGGCACGACGGCGGTGCTGGAGCTGGCGCACGCGCTCGCCGCGGGGCCGCAACCCAGGCGCAATGTGCTGTTTGTCTGTTACGGCAGCGAGGAGGCCGGGGAGCTGGGATCGACCTACTTCGGCGAGCACCCGCCGGTGCCGCTGAAGAGCCTGGTGGCCAACCTGGAGTTTGAGATGATCGGCAATCAGGATCCGAAGATGCCGCCGGGCGTGCTGCTGCTGACCGGGTGGGAGCGGTCGAATCTTGGACCTGCGCTGAAGGCGCATGGGGCGCTGCTGGGGCCTGATCCGTATCCGGAGCAGCACTTCTTTCAACGATCGGACAACTATGCCCTGGCGCTGAAGGGTGTGGTGGCGCATACGGCGGCGGGCTGGGGCACGGTGCCGACGTACCATCAGCCGAACGACGATCTGGCGCACCTGGACCTGGCGTTCATGACGGCGGCGATCCAGTCGCTGGTGGAGCCGGTGCGGTGGTTGGCGTCGAGCGACTTCGTGCCGACGTGGAATCCAGGGGGACAGCCAAAAGGGCGGCAGTAGGGTACCCCTCCCCTGACTTTTTGCGCAAAGTCTTCGCTATGCAGGAGTTAAGTCTGGACTCGTGCGTTCTGGCTTGGTGCCGCTGATGGCGGAGTTTGTCGCTGGATGCCTTGTATTCCCAGTGTAGCTTTCGCGAGGAGATGGTGTGCAACTGCGGAGTGGGCTGTGCGGAGTCCACTCATCGCATGGGTGAAGTCGTGTGATCTGAAGGGCACGCGGAGACGGATTGTGTGGGAGGTCCTGGAACCCACATCTCCGAACGAGATGTGGGGCCCCGCACCCGCATCCGAGGAACGGCTTGCCTTCCAGGTGTACTAGCTGTACTAATACACGTGTGATTCCTTTTCGCGTGCAGTTTCAACCCGGGGCGCCGATTTTCGAGCAGACGGTGTATGCGGCGAAGCGGGCGATGATTGCCGGCCAGATGCGGCCCGGCGAGGCGTTTCCTTCGGTGCGAGCGCTTTCGCGGGAGTTGAAGATCAATCCCAATACGGCGCACAAGGTGGTCACGGCGCTCATTGCGGAGGGCATGCTGGAAGCGCAGCCGGGCATTGGAACGGTGGTCGCGCGCTTGCCGGACGCCTCGCGGCGGGAGCGGGCGGCACTGCTGGGGCAGCAGGTGGAGGAGCTGGTTGTGCAGGCCAAACGGGTGGGGGTGAAGCTCGAGGCGTTGCAGGAGGCCGTGACCCAGCATTGGGATCGGCTGAGTGTGCATGCCCCTTCCAAGGCTGCTCAGGAAGTCCGGCAAGACGCTCAAGATGTTTCGACAGACCAACCGGCACATGTTGCCGATGAGGAGATCACGCGATGACAGCAACGGACGACTCGCAGCACGTTGTGGAGACGAAGGACCTGGCTGTGCGCTTTGGGCGAACCACGGCGATCGTGGATTCAAATTTCGCCATTCCGAAGAGCTCCATCTTCGCCCTGATTGGGCCGAACGGCGCCGGCAAGACGACGCTGATCAAGACGTTGCTGAATTTGCGTGAGCCGACCGGCGGCACCGCGAGGATTTTGGGCATGCCGTCGACGGCGATGCGCGGGCGGGCGCTGGAGCGGATTGGCTATGTTTCGGAAAACCAGGAAATGCCGGGGTGGATGACAGTCGAGCAATTTTTGGCGTATCTGCGGCCATTTTATCCGGCGTGGGATACGGCGCTGGAGCGAGCCCTGCTGGCGCAGTTCCAGCTGCCTGGGGAACGCAAGATCAAGCAGATGTCGCGTGGGCAGCAGATGAAGACTGCGTTGCTGGGTGCGTTGGCGTATCGGCCATCGCTGCTGGTGCTGGATGAGCCTTTTTCCGGCCTCGATCCGTTGGCGCGGGATGAGTTTATCGCGGGGCTGCTGGACCGGATGGCGGCGGGGGAGGAGCACCCGATGACGGTGCTGCTGTCTTCGCATGATTTGGCGGAGATTGAGAGTTTTGCGACCCATGTCGGGTATCTCGACCGGGGGCGGCTGCTGTTTGCGGAGGAAATCGCGACGCTGACGGATCGTTTCCGCGAGGTGACGGTGGTGTTTGACGGTACGGCGCAGTTGAAGGCAATGCCGTCGTCCTTGCCACCCTCGTGGCTAGTGCCTGAGCAGAATCCGTCGCTGTTGCGCTTTGTGCATTCGCAGGCGGGGAAGGAGCCGGTACAGCAGCAGATCGCGGCGCTGTGGCCGCATGTGGCGCGGATCGAGTCTGAACCGATGGCCCTGCGATCGATCTTTCTGGCACTGGCGCGCGCCGGCAGTGCCCAACCTTTGGTCCCCGATGCACGGAGCCGCGCATGAACTTGATTCCGCATATTTTTCGCAAAGATGTTCGCCATTTCTATCCGGAGATCCTGGTGAATGTGGGGCTGCTTTTGGCGTTTGCCTGGAGTGCGCCTGAGCTCTGGGCTTTCGATGATGGGGCGAACGCAGCGCGGATCGTCCCTGTCGTTTTGCGCCTCCTGCTGCCTCTTGGCTGGTTTGTGCTGGTGTCTCGACTGCTGCACGACGAAGCGCTGGTGGGCGACCGGCAGTTCTGGATCACGCGACCCTATGTGTGGCGTGCGTTGCTGTTCGAAAAGATGCTGTTTGTCGTGGTGTTTCTGCACCTGCCGTTGTTGCTGATGCAGATGTACCTTTTGCAGCACGCGGGGCTGGCGGTGGGACCGGCCGTGAAGGACTTGTTGCTGTATCAGGCGATGATTGCGGCCGTGTACGTTCTGCCGTTTACGGCTCTAAGTGTGGTGACGGCGACCTTTGGGCGGCATGTGCTGTCCCTGCTGGGCGGGCTGGTGTATGGGGTTGCCGTGGGGATCTTTGGCAATTTGCTGACCAAGCGCCGGATGACACCGCCGAACGCAGACTGGGTGATGGCCACGGTTGCGATCATCACGCTCGTCACGATGGTGATCGCGATGTATGCGCGGCGGCGGGTGAAGGAGGCACGCGTCGTGTTGGTGTGCCTGCCGCTCGTGTTGGTGCTCGTGCTGTTGTGTTTGCCGACGCGATGGCTGATACGGCGTGTGTATGCGGGGACCGGCAGCGGGCTGTCGTTAGCTTTTGATGTTGACTCGAAGCAACAACAGACGGGCCTAGATGCCCCTCTGCGTGCAGGAAATGACGTGCTGTTGCAGCTGCCGCTTCGCTTGCAGGGACTCGGCGCGGAGGCTGAGGAAGGAACGAAGGGCGTGCAGCTTACCTTGCGCGCTGCGGATGGGTTTGTTTGGCGCTCGCCCTTTGAGAAGGCGGAGACGTGGTTCCGGTCCGGGCGCACTGAGCTGGTCAGCCTGTACGTGCCGGCGAGGATTTATGAACGGATTCAATCAAGGCCGGTGGATCTCGAAATGCAATTGGCTGTGGAGACCTATAGCTTCGGGACGCCGGCAAGAGCAACCGTGCCGGTGGAAGGAACATTTTCCGCACCGGACGGCGCCGTTTGCGCAACGGTTGCCGAGAACTCCGTCCTGCAGTGTCGCTACCCGTTACAGCCTGCCCAACCCGACATGGATCGATTCGAGGTGCAGGATGTTCCATGCCGCGAGACGGGTCCACGACACGACTTTATTCAAAGAACGGACGGCATGATCGGGGCGTATTCTTTCGACTTCGATCCGGTAAGTACTCAGAATGTCATGCTGCAGACGGGAAAAGACAGGCACAGCTTGAAGACACACTTCTTATGCCCCGGAGCACCGGTCAGCATGGCCAGGGAGCGAATGGTTGGTCACGAAGTGCTGATGGTCAGGCAAGGGCAGGTGTCGCTGCCGCTGTATGTGACGCATCGGCATGGTTTGGATCGGCCGGAGTCAGGTCAGCCTTAGGATGGCTGCGTGATTGCAGGGGCGGCCGGCAGGTCGAATTAGGATGAACCTATGAGTTTTTGGGTCAAGCTGGTGGCATTTTTGTGCTTGGGCTTTGCCGGATGGAGTTTGGCGGAAGGAGAGCTCCAGGGCAGCGCAGGATGGCCGACATATGGCGGCGATGCCGGGGGGCAACGGTATTCCGGTGCCGCGGAGATCACCAAGGCTAATGTGGCGGGGCTGCATATCGCCTGGCAGTACCATACCGGCGCGCTCAAGACAGATAGCCTGAACCGCAGCGAAGCGGCCTTTGAAGCCACGCCGATTCTTGAGGAGAAGGCGCTGTTCTTTTCGACGCCGTTCGATGGGGTGATCTCGCTGGATGCGGGGACCGGCGTCGAGCGCTGGCGCTATGATCCAAAGCTGAACAAGGCACTGCTGGCCGGGGTGTACACGTCGCGCGGGGTGGCGTTCTGGCGCGGGCCCGAGGCCGGAGCGTCTTGCGGGCAGCGGGTCTTTCTTGCCACGCTGGATGCGCGGCTTGTGGCGTTGAGCGCGGCCAGCGGCGTGCCGTGTGCGGATTTCGGGGTGGGGGGTACCGTTGACCTGCGACAAGGCCTGCCAACGCAGACGACCCATCCTTATGAGCTCTATGGCTCGACCTCGCCACCCACGGTGGTGGGGAATGTGGTTGTCGTGGGATCGGTGGTCGGCGACAGCCAGGAGGTGGATGTGGAACCGGGCGTGGTTCGCGGGTTTGACGCGCAGACGGGGCGGCAGCTGTGGAGCTGGGACCCGATGCCCTGGGCGAGCCACCAGGCGGTGCGCACGGGGGGCGGCAACACATGGAGCGTGATCTCGGCGGACCCGGCGCGCGGCCTGGTGTACCTGCCCACGAGCAGTCCGTCTCCGGACTTTTATGGCGGCATGCGCGCCGGCGAGGACAAGGACGCCGATTCGCTGGTGGCTTTGGACGCCCAAACCGGCAAGAAAGTCTGGGCTTTTCAGGTGGTGCACCACAACCTCTGGGACTACGACATTGCTGCGCAGCCGCTCCTGTTTGAATATCAGAACCGCATTCCCGCTGTGGCCATCACGACCAAGATGGGTATGGTCTTCGTGTTGAACCGATTGACGGGTGTGCCGATCTACCCGGTTGAGGAGCGCCCCGTGCCAAAGAGCGATGTGCCGGGGGAGACGGCTTCGCCGACGCAGCCCTTTTCGACCCTGCCCCCGCTTTCGCCGCTATCGTTCCGGGCGGAGGAGATCGCCGGGCATACCGTAGCCGATGCGGCAGCCTGTGCCGCGAAGGTGGCGGCGTTGCGCAATGAGGGGATGTATACGCCCCCGAGCCTGAAAGGGAGTCTTTTGTATCCGGGCAGCCTGGGCGGCGTGAACTGGGGTTCGCCGGCCTTTGATCCTGAGACGGGCGTGCTGTATGTGAATTCAAACCATCACGCGTTTCGAACCAGACTGGTGCCACGCTGGAAGTTTGCGATGGATGATGTCCTGGGCTCGTGGGAGAACTGGATGTATGCGTCGGTTTCTCTGTTGGCGGTGCTTCTGGTTTGGCGAAGGAGTTTGCAGCCGGGATGGTTTGGCGGGATCGCTGTCGTTGTGCTGGCCTGCCTGGGCGGCTTTGTGGCGTTCAGACCAACGGAAAAGCAGCACTTCGGCAAGGAAAACGATCCGCAACGCAAGGCACCGTTTGCCGTGGAGCGGGCACCACTCGTGGATGGGCGTGGATTGCCGTGTACGCCGATGCCATGGGGCAAGATGACGGCGCTGAACTTGAATACGGGCGTAAAGGCGTGGGAACGGCCACTTGGCACGATGGTGGCGGGCGCGGAGACGGGTTCGTTGAACCTGGGTGGGCCGCTGGTGACGCGGGGAGGGCTTGTGTTTGCCGCGGCTGTCCGTGAGCCTGTGCTGCGCGCCTTCGACAAGGGGACGGGCGAGGTCGTGTGGACCGGCCAACTGCCTGTGCCTGCGCAGGCGACGCCGATGACGTATGAGCTGGAGGGACGGCAGTTCGTGGTCGTGGCAGCCGGTGGGCATGGAACCTTTGGCACGCCGCAAGGGGACTCGCTGATTGCTTTTGCGCTGCCGTAGGTGGCAGGGCGTACCAACACGCGCTCTGAGGTCCACGGTCCGGCCTATGAGTTGCCTGTGCTTCTATAGGCCGGGCTTTCAGCCCTCGGCTGTAGGGTGATGCTTATCCTGGGCCTTGCGGCCCAGGCTGTGATGGGACGCGCCTTCAGTGCTGGGAGCTCGGCTGGGTCAGTCCATTGAGGCTGTCGTGGGTAGAATGGCCGCATGAGTGGAAGCACGGGTGTGGATGCGGTGGCAGCGGCGGTTGGGTATGCGCGGGAGCATGGGGCGCGGTTTGTTGAGGAGTTGAAGGATCTGTTGCGGATCCCTTCGGTGTCGACGACACCGGAACATGCGGGCGATGTGCGGCGGGCGGCGGAGTTTGTGGCGGCGGGGCTGCGGTTGGCAGGGCTGGAGGGTGTGCGGCTGATTGAGACCTCGGTTGAGCCGGGGGAAACGCAGATCCCCTTCGGGGATGACAACAATAAAGGCAACAGCAAAAAAGCAAGGATGGGGCATCCGCTGGTCTATGGCGAGTGGTTGGGGGCGCCGGGTAAGCCGACCATTTTGCTGTATGGGCACTATGATGTGCAGCCGGCGGAGCCCTTGGAGGAGTGGAAGAGTCCGCCGTTTGAGCCCACCGAGCGGGATGGGAATTTGTATGCCCGCGGGGCGGTAGATGACAAGGGGCAGATGTGGATGCATGTGAAGGCGCTCGAAAGCCTGATGCGGGGGGAGACGGCTGACGGCCAGCCCAAGCTGCCTGTGAATGTCCGCGTGATCGTGGAGGGCGAGGAGGAAGTGGGCGGCGAGGGGATTGCGGCGTTTGTGCGGGAGCATGGCGCGCAATTGCAGGCGGACTGCGCCATTGTGAGCGATACGGACATGTTTGCGCCGGGGCTGCCGACGCTGTGCGTGGGTTTGCGCGGGATGATTTATACAGAGCTGGAGGTGCGGGGCGCGGCGACGGATCTGCACTCGGGGATGTATGGCGGGGCGGCGCCGAATCCATTTGTGGCGCTGGCGCAGATGATCGCGCAGCTGAAGGGTGATGATGGGCGGATTGCGATTCCTGGCTTTTATGACGGGATCGAGGAGCCGACGGAGGCGGAGCTGGCGGCGTGGCGGCGGCTGCCGTTTGAGGAAGAGGCGTACCGGGCCAAGCAGGTAGGCTCGCCGGAGCTGACGGGCGAGGCGGAGTTTTCGGTGCTGGAGCGAACCTGGGCAAGGCCGACGATGGATGTGCACGGGATCGTGGGCGGCTTTACGGGCGTGGGCGCGAAAACGGTGATTCCGGCCAAGGCGACGGCAAAGATCAGTTTTCGGCTGGTGCCGGGCATGGAGCCAGCGGCGACCTTTGCGAAATACAAGGCGTTTGTTGAGGGGATTGTGCCCAGGGGTGTGACAGCGGAGGTGCGACTGATCCATGCGGGCGATCCGTTTGTGGTGAGCACGGACAATCCGTTCATCGGCGCGGCGACGGAGGCGCTGAAGGAGGTTTTTGGCACGGAGACGGTGTTTGTGCGTGGTGGGGGGTCGATTCCAATCATCGGGGATCTCGCAAATGTGTTGCAAATTCCTACAGTAATGATGGGATTTGGGTTGCCGGACGATAATCTCCATGCGCCCAATGAGAAGTTCCATCTGGCGAACTTCCATTACGGAGTGGAGGCGCTGGTGCGGTTTTTGACTTTGGCCGGACGGGCGAGTGTTTGATAGCTGATGGCATTTGTTGAGGGTTCGTTCAGGGTTGAGGTACGCGGGGTTGGAGACTGAGGGGGACTTTGGTGGATTCTGCACTGCCGGTGCATGGGTTTGTGTTGGCGGGTGGGAAAAGCGCGCGGATGGGCCGGGACAAAGCGCGGTTGCCCTTTCGCGGCCAGCCGATGGTGGGGATTGCGGTTGCGAAGCTGCGCAGTTTTTGCCGTGAGGTTGCGATCGTAGGCAATCGCGACGATCTTGCGGAGTATGCGTCGGTGGTGCCTGAGCGGCGGCTGGATGTGGGACCGGGGGCGGGGCTGGAGGCGGGGTTGATCGCTTGTGCGGAGCCTTGGGCGATGTTCATGCCGGTGGATGTGCCCCTGGTACCGGCGGCCTTGCTGCGGCGATGGGCGGAGTCAGTGTTGGACAGGGCTGCGGATGGGTGTGCGGCGAGTTTTCTTTTGGCGGGTGGAGAAGAGCAACCTGCCTTCTGCCTTTTACAGCGCGATTGTTTACCGCCCCTGTCTTGCGCTTTGGAGGATGGGGAGCGCAGGCTCTTGAACCTCATTGGAGCTATAGAACAGGAAACGGCGAAAGAGAAACGCTGGCTCTGGGTTTGCAAGGTGGGTGACCTCGCGGGCGATCTGCTCGACATGCAATTTCCACACGTACAAGAGGCGAACTGGTTCAGAAACGTGAATACACCGGATGAACTTCTTGACGCTGAAAGCGGGCAGGACCTGAGTGACAAGCCCATTCCGGGAGAAAGCAGATTTGATGGCTGAAAGTAATGAGAATGGGCTGCCGAGTCAGAATGATGCCGAAGCGCCGTTGACGGCGGAGGTCTCGCCGGAGGTGGCTGGGGTTGTCGGCGAATTTATGCAGGAGGCGGCGGAGGCCAATGAGGCCGCCGTGCAGTCCTCAGCCAATGAGGCTGTGCCTGCGGCGGGAGTGGGTTTGCCGGCGTCGGAGCTCCCCGCGCCTGCCGGACCGTATATCGCCTTTGAGCATGTGGGCAAGAGCTTCGGCGACTTCGTGGTGCTGGAGGACGTGAGTTTTTTTGTAAATCCAGGCGAGACGCTTTGCATTCTTGGGCGCAGCGGTGTGGGGAAGTCAGTTTCGCTGCAGATTCTCATGGGGTTTCTGAAGCCGGACCATGGCGTTGTGATGATCGGTGGGCAGAACATCGTGGAGTTTACAGAGCGGGAGTTGCAGACGGTGCGCCGCAAGGTCACGATGGTATTTCAGAGCGGTGCACTCTTTGATTCGATTACGGTAGGGGAAAATGTAGCGTTTCCGTTGCGGGAGCGCGGCGACATGCAGGAGGATCAGATTCTGCAGGTGGTGAAGGGACTGCTGGAGATGGTCGGCGTTGCCGGCATGGAGGATCTGCTGCCGAGCGATCTGTCGACCGGGATGCGGCGGTCGGTGGCGATTGCGCGCGCGCTGGCGGCGCAGCCCACGGCGGTGCTGTATGACGAACCGACGACGATGGTAGATCCGCTGATGGCCAACCTGTTGGGGAGCTTGATTCAGCGGCTCAAGGCGCAGTTGCACCTTACGAGCATCGTGGTGACGCACGATATGCGCTTTGCGGAGCGTTTGGCGGACCGGGTGTTGTTTTTACACGAGGGGCATGCGCGCTTCTTCGGCACCATGGAAGCGATGCGGGCGAGTGAGGATCCGATTCTGCATGAGTTTCTGGAGTTGGATCAGTTGGTGCTTCCGCAGTAGTCGCTGTACCAAAGAGGGACACGAACGAAGCATCACGCGATGCTAGAGTAGTACCAAGGGGCCTTTTGCAGGGCTAATCCACGTTTCAGTCTTACTTAATTCAATGTATTCCTCGCAGCGCAGGCCCTGGGCCTGAGGCTTGTAGCATGACGACACCTGAGTATCTCGAACAGATTGTGATCTCAAATCGAGCCCGTGGACGCATGGGGATTGCCGGACGAGGGCGCCGCCGCCCGTCGGCCGCCAATGTCGTTTGGGCGGCGCTGGACGTCAT
Source organism: uncultured Acidobacteriaceae bacterium (assembly GCA_964242495.1). GTDB lineage: Bacteria > Acidobacteriota > Terriglobia > Terriglobales > Acidobacteriaceae > Granulicella. The sequence goes on along the minus strand of CAXSZS010000003.1, from coordinate 40,475 downwards.
GAGCGCGCTCCTGGCGGGGCTGCTTGCCTTCAATATCCGGCTGCGCGGGAGCGCGGGTGGGCCGGCGACCCTGTTCGGACAGCTGACCCATGCAGCGCCTCTGAACTCGTTTGTGATGCTGTTGTTATTTGGCCTGTATCTGGTGCTGATCTCGCGGGTCTTCGGGCTATACCGCTCGAGTGACAGCTTCAGCGGCTTGCATGAACAGCGCATGACGATGCAGACGACGCTGACCGCGGGTTTGCTGCTGTGTGGAACGCTGTTTCTGACGCGGTCGTATGCGATTTCACGAGTGGTGGTGCTCATCACGGTGTTTGTGACGATGGTGATGCTCATGGCGCGGCGCGCGCTTTGGCGGCATCTGCGGCATCGGCGGTACCTCAGCGGACTGGAGGTGCGCAATGTGTTAATTGTCGGCGACGGCCGGGTGGGGCACGCCTTGCGCAACCATCTGGAAGCTTTGCCGCACCTTGGGTTCCGCTTCAAAGGTTTCATTGCGATGAACGAGGGGCGCGACAAGGATGCGAACCCGAACATCGTCGGCGACCTGCGCAACTGTGTGTCTGTGGCCCGGTCACTGTTTGTGGATGAGATTTATTTTTCGACGCCGGCGGATAAACATACGGTGATCTCGATCGTGGAAGAGGCGCGGGCGCTGGGAATCGATGTGCGGGTGGTGCCGGACCTGTATGACGGGCTCGCGTGGAACGCGCCGGTAGAGTTCGTTGGGCAGTTTCCCACGATTCCGCTACACCGGCGGGAGTTTCCGCGGGGTGCGTTTGTGCTGAAGCGGGCGTTGGACATTTTTTTGACCACGCTAGTTTTGATGGTTGTGTCTCCAATCATGCTGGTGATTGCTGTTCTGGTGCGGCTCGACTCGCCGGGACCGATCTTTTACAAGGCGGAACGAATTGGGCGCAAGGGGCGTGTGTTTCGGTGTTTCAAGTTCCGCACCATGGTGCCGAATGCGGACAGACTGAAGCGGGAGTTGGCGCATTTGAATGAGCGCGAGGGCATTCTGTTCAAGATGACCAATGATCCGCGCATTACAAAGATCGGCGTCAAGTTGCGGAAGTACTCGCTCGATGAGTTGCCGCAGCTCTTCAATGTGCTGAAGGGCGATATGAGTCTGGTGGGGCCCCGGCCGCCGCTGGCGGTGGAGGTTGAGAAGTACGATCTTTCGCATCTGCGGCGGTTGGATGTGTTGCCGGGGATCACCGGTCTTTGGCAGGTGGAAGCGCGGCAGGATCCATCGTTCGATAGCTATATTTCGTTGGACACGGCCTATGTCGAGAACTGGAATCTGATGCTGGATTTACGGATTTTGGCTCGGACGGTCAGTGTGGTGGTGGCGGGTACTGGGTCGTAAGTGGATTCGCACATGATGTAAGAACAAACAACGGCAAGAACAACCGCAGATTCCCTTCGGGAATGACAATAAAGGGAAGGCCTTAGCATGGCACGTTGCCTCAAGAGCCTTAGAGCGGCATCGCAGTGCGGGATAGAATGAAGCTGTGCGCATCGCTCTGGCCCAGATCAATCCAACGGTTGGTGATTTTTCGGGCAATCTGCAGAAGCTGACCGAGGGTGTTTTGCGGGCGGCTGAAGCCGGCGCGGAGCTGGTCGTGTTTCCGGAGATGGCGACTTCGGGTTACCCCCCGGCGGACTTGCTGGAAAAAGAGTCTTTTGTGCGTCGGGCGGAGGAGTCGCTGGCCGCTCTTTGCGAGTTGACGGCGGGTGATGGACGGCCGGCTGTGTTGGTCGGTTCGCCCATGCGCTGCGAGGGACCCGGGGAAAAGCGGGTGCGCAATGTGGCGGTGGTGCTCGAAGCAGGCGCGGTGCGCTTTGTGCAGCAAAAGATGTTGTTGCCGTACTACGACGTCTTCGATGAGCAACGGTATTTCGAGCCGGGGAAACGACAGTCCTTGACGGCAATTAAGGGTCACCCTGTGGCCATTACAGTATGCGAGGACGCCTGGAACGATAAGATGTTCTGGCCACGGCAGAACTATCCATTGGATCCGGTGGAAGAGTTGATGCAGCAGTGGGGAACACTGCCGCAGACGCTGAATGGGCCGCGGTTGATTCTGAACATTTCTGCGTCTCCATACTGGCATGGCAAGCCGGAGACGCGTCGACGGATGATTGGCGCATTGGCGAAGCGGCACCGGGCGACCGTGGTATTGGTGAACCAGGTGGGCGCGAATGACAGCCTGATCTTCGATGGAAATTCGTTTGCGGTGAATGCGGAAGAAGAAGTCATCGCGCAGGCGGCGGCTTTTCGCGAGGACCTCGTGGTGTTCGAGAACCCCGCTGCGAGGCCGACCGTTCTCCACCCTGAGCTGCCTTGGCGCAGCAAACAAAATACCGTCATCCTTCACGACGCTCAGGATGACGGCGCAAAGGGGCAAGCTGTCGAGCGTGAAGCAAAAGCGGCGGAGTGCGAGCGGACCTGGCAGGCGCTGGTGCTCGGAGTGCGTGATTACTTGCACAAATGCGGGTTTTCGAAGGCGCTGGTGGGGCTGAGCGGCGGCATCGATTCGGCATTGGTGGCGACGATTGCGGTGGACGCGCTGGGGGCGGCGAATGTGCAGGGGATCGGCATGCCGAGTGAGTTTTCCTCGAGTGGATCGTTGACCGATGCCGAGCTGTTGGCGAACAACCTTGGCATTCGGTTTGCCGTGCTGCCGATTCGTGACATTTACGACGATTTTTCCGTGAGGTTAGAGCCGTTTTTTTCGGGTACGCCGTTTGGTTTGGCGGAGGAAAATGTGCAGCCGCGGATTCGGGGAACTCTGCTGATGGCGGTTTCCAACAAGACCGGCGCGCTTGTACTGACGACGGGCAACAAGAGCGAGATGGCCACCGGCTACAGCACGCTCTATGGCGATATGGTGGGCGCGCTGGCGGTGATTGCGGACCTGTACAAGACGGAGGTGTATGCGCTGAGCTGGTGGCTGAACGAGGTTCATTTTGGGCGTGAGGTCATCCCGCGCGATACGCTGACGAAGCCGCCGTCGGCGGAGCTGCGGCACGGGCAAAAGGACACGGATTCGCTGCCGGAGTACGAGGTGCTGGACCCTTTGCTGCGGGCGTATGTCGAGGAATACCAGTCGGCTGAGGAGATTGCGGCGTCGCAGGGACTGGAGTTGCCGTTGGTGCGGAAGGTGATCCGGCTGGTGGAGATTGCGGAGTATAAACGGCAGCAGGCTGCGCCTGTGTTGAAGGTTTCCAAGAAGGCGTTCGGCATGGGAAGGCGTTTCCCGATCGCTGCGCGCCGTGAAGTTTGATGGCTATGTCGAGCCAATTAGGGAGAAAGACCTTGAAGCAAGCTGTATTTGTTGTGAGTGTGTGGTTCGGATTGGCAGGGCTGAGCTTGGTTCAAGCAGGCGCTCAGGCAGGCGCCCAAACAGGCGCACAGGCTGGAACTCAAACGGCGGCGCCAAAGCCGGTAACAGGGCAGCAGATGCCTGCAGTCCCGACGACCCCTCTGCAGAATCTGCCGAAGACGAAGGTGCAGGGGTTTCCGCCTGTCGATCCGAAGAACTTTACCGCGGCGAGCCCGGATGTAGCCACGGTGAACAGCTTTTTGCACGCGCTATGGGGGTATGACGAGAATCGGACCTGGAGCGTGGCGGCGATTGAGCCAACGGTGGCGCCCGGGGTAGTGCAGGTACATGTGTTGGTGTCGGACAAAATGCAGCCGAGCCGGGTGGCGCAGACGACTCTGTTTGTTACTCCGGACGGCAAGCACGCCATTGCGGGCGAGGTGGTGAGCTTTGCCGCACAGCCCTTTGCGGAGACGCGGGCGGTGTTGCAGCAACGGGCCGATGGACCGGTGCGGGGTGCGTCCGGCAAGCAGCTGGAGTTGGTGGAGTTTACGGATCTGCAATGTCCGGCGTGCAAAGCCGCACAGGGCACCATAGATGAATTGTTACAGGATTTTCCGGATGCGCACGTTGTATTTGAGGACATGCCGCTGACCGCCGTGCATCCGTTTGCCTTCGAAGCGGCAGCGGTGGGCTACTGTGTGCGGCAGACGAAGGGCGATCCGGCGTTCTTCACCTATGCGCGGAAGGTGTACGACACGCAGGCTGATTTGACGAAGGAAAAGGCGGACACCACGCTGCGCGCGGCGGCTACCGCGGCAGGTGCGGATGCGGCCGCTGTGACGACCTGTGCGGGTGCGCCGGCGACGCAGGATGCGGTAAACGCCGTGATCAAGCTAGGCACCGACATTGGCGTAACGAACGTGCCCACCCTGGTGATCAATGGGCGCGCGCTGCCCATCACTCAGATTCCTTACGAGACCTTGAAGAAGGTGATCGCGTTTCAAGGATCGCTGGATGGCTTGACGGTGCGGCAGCAGCCTTCGTTAAAGACATTGAAGTAGAGCTGTCCCTTTATGGCGGGCCCAAGTTTCTATCGGACGGGCCTTCAGCCCTCATCTTCACAGCTATTCGTTACCTGGGCCTTGCGACCCAGGCTGGTATAGGACGCGCCTTCAGTGCTGGAATCCGTGACTGGATTTAAGCGAGTGTTAGTGGAAGTCGTGTGAGCGGATGGCTATGTCGGCAGCGTGCAAGGGCTGGACGTGCTCGGCTTTAACGTGGACGACGCCGTCCTGATTTTGTAGTTTGCCGGTGACGAGCAGGAACTTTTCACGGGTGATGAGCAGGCGATCGCGCTCGTACAGGTCCGGGTGAATGATGATGTTGGCGATGCCGGTTTCATCTTCAAGCGACAAAAAGATGAAGCCGAGCGCGGTGCCGGGGCGCTGGCGGGCAATGACGCAGCCGGCAGCGGTGGCACGGCAGTTTGCGGGTTGGGCAAGCAGCTCCTGGGCGCTGCATACGCCTGCCGCACGAAGGTCGGCGCGGCGGTAGGCCATGGGGTGATGGTCGATGGAAAGGCCGGTGCCGGCGAAGTCAGCTACAAGGCGTTCTTCGGTGTGCATTTTGCGGAGCGGTGAGGTTGGGTGGGGGCAGGAAGTGACGGTGCTTGCTGTGGGTTTGGCGGTGATGTCTTGGCCCTGTTCGAGATTAGCGGTTTGTTCAGGTTCGAGGGTTGAGGAAAGCCAGATTTGAGAGGGCTCTGCCATGGAGGTTTGGTGGGAGCTCGGCTGCTCATTGGAGCGTAGCAGGGGACCCACGGGGCGGCTGGCCTGTTCGGCTTGCCAAAGGGCGTCGCGGCGATGTTCGACACCGGTGAGTTGATTGAGGGCACCGATGTGGGCAAGTTGGGTAAGGTCGCGGCGAGTAAGGGACGGCACGCGGGCGGCGAGATCTTCGATGTCGCGGAAAGGACATTCCTTTCTTACATGTACAAGGGTAAGCGCGGTGGATTGCTTGAGGCCGCGAGCGTAGGTGAGACCGAGGCGGAGGGAAAGTGTGCCGTCGGGCTCCGGTTCGATCGTGCATTGCCAATGGGAGACTTGCACGTCGATAGGCTTGATGCGTAGATGATGCCGCTGTGCGTCTTTGACGATGACCGCGGGCATGTAAAACCCCATGGGCTGGTTGTTGAGCATGGCGCAGGTAAAAGCCGCCAGGTAATGCACTTTGAAGTAGGCCGAAGCGTACGCGAGGAGGGCAAAGCTGGCCGCGTGTGATTCCGGGAAGCCGTAGAGCGCGAAGGATTGGATGCTGCTCACGATGCTTTCCTGGGTTTCCACGGAGATGCTTTTACCGGTCATGCCGGCGCGCAGCTTGGCCATCAGGATGCCCATTTTGACGAAGGAGCGCCGCATGCCGACCGCTTTGCGCAGTTCGTCGGCCTCCGCACCGGAAAAACCGCCGACCACCATTGCCATGCGGAGCAACTGCTCCTGAAAGAGCGGAACACCGAGCGTGCGGCGAAGAACAGGTTCCAGCTCTGGTGTGGGATAGGTGACTTTTTCCTTACCCTGGCGACGGCGCATATAGGGGTGCATCATTTTGCCCACGATGGGGCCGGGACGGATGATGGCGACCTGCACGACAAGATCGTAAAACTCCTTTGGCCGGTTGCGGACAATGGAGATCATCTGGGCGCGGCTTTCGACCTGGAACATGCCGATCGTGTCGCCCTGTGCCAAGGCTTGGTAGGTGGCGGGATCGTCTTTGGGCAGCTGGCCGAGGTCTTCGGTGACACCGTAATGAGCGGGTACCAGATCGAGGCAGTCTTTAAGCACGGCCATCATGCCGAGACCAAGGAGATCGACTTTCACCAAGCCCATGGCATTGCAGTCTTCTTTATCCCATTGCACAACGGTGCGGCCCACCATGGAGGCGCGCTCCAAGGGCACGACTTGGTTCAGGAGGCCTTGGCAGATGACCATGCCGCCGGAGTGCTGGCCGAGATGGCGGGGCAGGTTCTGGATGCGTTCGCAAACTTCGAGGTATTTGGCGATGCGCTGGTGGGCGACGTCAAAGCCGGCATGGCGGAATTGGTCACCGAGGGTTTCTCCCTTCTGCCGCCACTCCCACTGACCAACGAGGGAAGAAAGGCGATTAAGGGTATCGTCTTTGAAGCCGAGCGCTTTGCCGACCTCGCGCGCGGCGGATTTTCCGCGGTAGGTGATGACGTTGGCGGTCATCGCAGCACCGAGCTCACCATAGCGCTGATAGACGTACTGGATGGCTTGCTCGCGCTTCTCGCCGGAGGGCAGATCGAGATCGATGTCTGGCCATTCGTTGCGATTTTCGTTCAGGAAACGCTCAAAAAGGAGATCCATGCCGACAGGATCGACCGCGGTGATTTGAAGCACATAACAAACAACAGAGTTGGCTGCGGAGCCGCGGCCCTGGATGAGGATGTCGTTGCTTCGGCAGAAGCGCACGATGTCCCAAACGATAAGGAAGTAGCCCTCAAAGCCAAATCTTTCGATGAGTGCGAGCTCTTTTTCCGCTTGTTGCTGCGCGCGGGCGAGGAGCCCGGCATTGCGTTTGGGGCCATAACGCGTTTGTATGCCTTCGGCTACGCGCCGGCGCAGAAAGACGGCTGCGGGCTCGCCGCCGGTTTCGGTGTAGCGTGGAAATTTGTAGCCGAGATCGCCCAATTCGAAGGTCAGGCGTTGCGAAAGCAGAACCGTGTTTTCGAGGGCTTCGGGAAGGTCAGCAAAGAGGGCACGCATGGTGCGCGGGCGGCGCAGATGGCGCTGCGAGTTGACGGCCAACAGGCGCCCGGCGTGTTCGAGTTCCGTGCCGTGACGAATAGAGGTAAGGACTTCCAAAATTTCGCGCTCGTACTGGGTGGCGTAGCGGACCCCATTGGTAGCCAGGATGGGCAAGTGAAGAGATTCTGCGAGGCGAAGGGCGGTTTGGTTGCGCCATTCTTCGGCGCGCTCGCCATGGCGCTGCAGCTCGACATATACATTTGCCGGACCGAAGATGCGAATCAGACGTTCGAGTTCTCCACGGGCAGCCGGTTCACCTCCCCGGGCAAGCGCCGCCGTAAGCGGGCCCTCATCGCCGCCGGTTAAACAAATCATGCCAGAAGCAAACTCGGCGAGGTCGTCGAGCGTGGCCATGCCTTCGGCCTTACCGCATTCCCGCATTTTGAAGCGCGTGATGAGCTGACACAGGTTGGCGTAGCCGGTTGGAGAAGCGCACAGGACCGGCAACCGGGCAGGCTCGGGGACATGCGCATGCGGCAGCCAGGCTGGCGGCGCGAGGCGTGAGCCAAACTCGGCGACGGCAATTTCGGCGCCAATGTGCGCTTGCATGCCGTTTTCTTTGGCATGCAGATGAAAACGCGGTGCTCCATAGACGCCGTTGCGGTCGAGCAGCGCCATCGCCGGCATTTCGGCTTCAAAGGCCGCCTGCAGGAGAGCTTCAGGAGTAGACGCGGCTTCTAAAAAGCTGAAGGCGCTGGCGGCATGGAGTTCGATGTAGTCAGGGCGCATAGAAGTAAAACAGAGGTAGACCGGAATGCAGGAGCGATATGAAAGATCGGTTAATCGTATAAAGCTGCCAGGTGCCATTGCGACTGCAATAAGTCCTGGGTAAGTAGGCAAAGAAGACGGCTGCCGTCCGGGGCTGTGGCGGTGATGTCCCATTCTTCCTGGGACCAGGCTTCACCGGACCACCAATGGCCGCTGCGTCGCCATGGACCGAAGGCGCGCTCCACGGTGTAGCGGATCGGGCCGGTATGCGGTTCGAGCAGGGTAAAGGTGTTCAGTCGGCCTTCAGTTTGCCGTACGTGGATCAAGCGCGGAGGACGAAGGCGGCGCAGGGCCAAACCGACGCCTTGCACCGGGGAGTGCGGCTTGCGACCGGCGGATGCTTGAAAGTCGGGACGAGCCATGCGGAAGTTTTCCGGATGGTGGGTGTCCGTAAGGACGGCGCAGCCGACGCGGTCCTCTCCGACCAGGGCAGCTAGGCGGGCGAGGGTGACTTCTAGACGCGTCAATTCGGGTAGCTGTGGAGCGAAGAGGCCGGATTGTATATCCGGTCTTGGACCGGGCTCGGCGTCAAGGGTAATCGCGGCAATAGCGGCAGGGGCAGGGTGAGCCTGCAAGTCGAGTTGCAGTAACTTAAGAAAAATATTGCGATCATTGAGCGGGAGTGCAGGTTTTACCGTGCGCGTGTGTATGGGTGTAGAGACAGGTAAAGGCTCGGCGGACTTTCCATTCACTTCGATTTTAGATAGGTGAGGGCTGGGATTGTGTATCTCAACAGCGGACTGTTGGGGAGTTCGGCTTTTCGGTGTCGAAACGTGCGGGAAACCCGGAGTGGAGAGAACAGGGATCCTATCCGTGCCTGTATCTCGGTCGGCAGCCTCGGTGCTGCGTTCCAGGCTGAGACGGACGGTGACGCTGGCAAGCGAAAAAGTCCGCTGCCGAGCGCGTACAAGCAGTTGGTCCAGCATGGGGCCTAGTGCAAAGAGCAGGGAGTCTAGATTGTCCACTGGAGCGTCAAAGGCAAAATGTTCTGTGAGCGCAAAAGCTGCTTCTGTGGGAACGAGTAAATGCGGCTCTTCGCCGCGAGCGAGGCGGTACAAGCGATACCCCGTCTGACCAAGGCGGGTAACGATTTCGATTGGAGGCAATGCTGCGAGATCACCAGCGGTCTGCAAACCCCAGGCATGGAGCGTATCTGCCAGTTCGGCGGTGGGTTCGAGCGCGGATAGGGGAATTTTTTGCAGGTGGGCGCGCTCCGCGCCGGGCTGTACGATAACCAACCTGTCGCCCGGCGTACGCACAAGACATGCCGCCGTATGCAGGTTGGCGCTCACGGCTAGGCGAGCCAGAAAGCCGAGTTCCCGCGTGGCGCGTAGAAGATTTTGTCCGATCCGTTGTGGCGTTCCTAGGAGCCGCTCGCTGCCGGTCATATCGAGCGCGAGCATAAAAGCTGAAGTGCTGGGCAGTTCTTCAAGGCGCGGGGTGAACTGAGTTGCCATCGTAAGTAAAGCCTGGGCGGCACTCGCCTCTTCCGCTGGGGAGCGGGAAAGAAGATTGAGTCCTGGGAAGCTTTCGGCTTCGGTACGTGTCATACCGTGACGCACGCCTGCGCGCCGTGCCTGCCGCGTGACAGCGCACACCGATTCAAGCGGCGGCGTGCCTTCCAGCACGGCAACCGCCGTTTTGTGTAAGGAAGGCCGCAGACGTAATAATGCCTGTACAGAAAATTCAGGAACCCGCAGGCAAAAATAAAGCGGCGTCTGTGGGTTAAGTTGGCTCATACGCCACCGTGAGTCCAAATAGACTGACGCTGCCAAGAGGTGGCGCGTTCACGCTGGACCGGCTTTCGGTTGGAGATAAGGTGGATGTCCCTCTGAGAAGAAGCGAGCGGGGACGGCGCGGAAGACTCGAAACGCCGGCGATCGACGGTGATACGAAAATTAGCGCCGGTGAGTACTGTGTCTGCCTCATGAGGGTTGATGGGGTAAAGGCGAAGCACCAGTTCTGCGCTGGAGCGGGCGCAGGGATGCTGAGTCAATAGAAGAAAAACGGTGTGGGTGCGCTCGGCGGCGGCCCGCAAACGAAACCATGTGGCCAAGGGGACGCGACAGGCAAATTCGGGTGCGGTGCTACCTAAATCCAGCACGAGGGCACTAAATCCACCTGTAGCGAGCAAAACATCTGTAGCCCGCAAAGCCTGGTCAAGAGCTTTCCAGACCGGCGCGTTTGCCTTGGCTGGAGGGTCTCCGGCCAAGGAGTGAGTCGGGTGTAGTGGGCGCGGAAGGGAAAGAGGTGGCTTCCAGGTGAAAGTATTTTGGTTGGTATTCTGAGCCTGGTCGTTGTCGCGCACCTGTGTATTCCGTGTAGCGGGTACGCCTTTGGTGGTACCCGCGTTGGTCACCGTAGTCGCCGAGCCAGACATTTGGCAGTGTTCTGCCTGCATTTGGGCGACTGTGCCCGTATAGGCGATCTGGGCCGCGCTCAGGTTCCCGCCGCGACGAGGGGGCAAACGCTCTGGCGCAATTTGTTCTTCGCGATCTATCGCACGATATGAAAGTGCCTTCGTATCTCCAGGCGGAGTGACTATGAGTTTGCGGTTGGGCGCTCCTGGAGTACCAGGCCTTAGAACCGCACCAACGGCTTGTGACAGGCCACGTACCTCGCTGTGGGGATGCGGGCTGCCGCTGCCACCCGGGGGGACGGGCGTGCGGCTGCCTTCGATGCGAAGGACAGTCGGCGCTGCGTTTGGTGCAGGGTAGTCTTCCAGAAAAGGCCGGCTAAGCGCAGGAAGAGACTGGCCGCAACGCACCCACAGCTGGTGCGTAAGATCGACGCCGGCGGCCGCAGCGCTTTCAGGGTCCAGCACGTCTGCCACATCAATCCAGGCAACTGCTTTTTGTTGAGCGGTCAACCCGGATACTATGGCGAGCGCCAGGGTGGAACGACCGGAACAGGGGGGGCCTACAAGCTCTGTAATGGCGCCCACGGGTAGACCGCCGTCGAGCAGTGTGTCAACTTCGGGGATGCCGGTGGAGACGCAATCACGTTCTCTGTGCGGCTGTGGTGTAAGCGCGCCGGGGATGCGGGCGTGGAGAGCGGATTCGATCTGGCGGCGAAGACAGGCAGCTGAGTGCACACGAGACTCCTTCGCCTTATCTTCGCCTCATTATTTGTGAATGCGCAAGAGCCAAAGTGCCGATCTGCAACGAAAGTTGGAGCTTTTTAGTACTCGAGACGAGTGTTACTGTCGTGCGCGAGCTGTGGAAAAAATTCTCATGTTTTCGGCGACACTGCCGATAAAGCAGTAGACGCACAACCAAGGAAGTTCTTACAACATAGCGGTAGACAGTTTCAAACCGAACGCGTTTGGGTAGTCCTGCTCACGAAGCAGATAGTTCGAGGAGTAGCCGACGGCAATGGCGGGCGATCTGCGCTTCTTCGCCGGTAGGGAGACTACGTACATGATTTTGAGAAGAAGCCGGTGAAAGGCCAAGGAACTCGAGACCATAGCAGATCCGATCGCGGACTGGAGCACTGTGTTCGCCAATGCCACCCGTAAAGACGAGGAGATCGAGACCGCCGAGGAGGGCGGCGTACGCGCCAATCTGTTTGCGAACGGCATTGCAAAAGGCGTTGATGGCTAGGGAGGCCAAGGAGTTCCCGTCGGCTTCATGGGCAAGCAGGATTTGCATGTCGCTTTCGCCGCCGGACAGACCGGCAAGACCGCTTTGGTGATCGAGTAAGTTTTCGAGGGACGTGGCATCGAGGTTTTCGGTGCGAAGGAGATAGAGGAGGACGCCAGGGTCGAGATCGCCGGAACGGGTGCTCATGGGGATGCCGCCGGTGGGTGTAAGACCCATGGTGGTGTCGATTGATTGGCCATTTTGAACGGCAACGAGGCTGGCACCGCTGCCAAGGTGAGCAAAGACAGCTTTGGAGGGCAGACTACCACCCAGCCGGAAGACGATAGATTCATACGAAATGCCATGAAAACCGTAGCGAATGATGCCTTGATCTGCGAAATGGTGAGGGATGGGTAGCGTGGAGGCGACGGGCGGCATGGTGCGGTGAAAGGCGGTGTCGAAGCAACCGAATTGAGGGATACCAGGAAAAAGCTTTTCGGCTTGGGAGATCAAAGTGAGGGCTTGGGGGATGTGCAGGGGGGCCAGTTGCTCGGCGTCGTGCAGTTGCGTGAGGACCGCGGGGGTAAGGCGTTGGTGATCGCGAAGATGCGGACCGCCATGGACAATGCGGTGGCCGATCGCAACGGGCGTAGGCACTAAGGCTTTGCGCAGTGCCACGGTAATTTTGCTGAGAGCCTCTTCCTGCGACTCGAGGATATGGTCCTCGGATAGCAGGGCTTCCCCTTGGGCGGAGCGGAGGTACAGATGACCATCGGCATGACCGATACCATCGGCATTACCAGAGAAGGCGAGTGTTTCGTCGGTGATTTTGTCAGTCGCTCCGGGGGTAAAAAGAGCAAATTTGAGGGAAGAGGAGCCGCTGTTAAGGACAAGGATGCTATCGGTATTTAGAGCCATGGGGATTGGTTTAACACGGTGAGGTCGCACTGCGCTGTTGACGATGAGTACTTACAAAGAGAAAGCGGATCACTCAGCCTCACTAGGGAACGACAATCCAGAGTATGTCGGCTTGCGACAAGGTGTTGGCCCACGAGGGAAGGTCGGAGCTATAAAGTCTGCCTGTGTAGAAACGTAGGCAGAGATGCAGAATCTGCGGGCTCGATGAGATTGATTGGTCTACTCCGGCCAGATCCAGTTGTTGATTTCGGGCTTATCGATGCCTTCGCTATAGGCGTAGGCAAGGCTTTCCGTGATTTGGTCTTTGAGCCATTCTTTAACGTGGGCACCGGTTTTCTGGAGGACAGGGACGCGGTCAATGACATCGATACACAGGCTGAAGCGATCGATTTTATTAAGAATGGCAAGTTCGAGCGGTGTGTCGATATTGCCCTTTTCGCGATAGCCGTGGACATGCATGTTGTCATGGTTGGCACGGCTGTAGGTGAGCTTATGGATCAAAGCGGAGTAGCTGTGGAAATTAAAAATCACGGGCTTATCGAGAGTGAAGAGGGAGTCGAAGTCGCGGTCGGAAAGGCCGTGAGGGTGAATGGTATCGGGGGTCAATCGATATAGATCGACGACATTGACGAAGCGGATTTTCAGCGTGGGAAATTTTTCACGGAGGAGAGCAACGGCGGCGATCGCCTCCATCGTGGGAATGTCGCCAGCGGAGGCCATAACGACATCGGGCTCGATGCCGTCGTCGTTGGAGGCGAAATCCCAGATGCCGATGCCTTTGGTGCAGTGTTCCACGGCCTCAGCCATGGAAAGAAAGACAAGATGCGGCTGTTTGTCGGCAACGATGACGTTGAAGTAGTCCTCAGAACGTAAACAGTGGTCGGCGACGGAAAGGAGACAGTTGGCGTCCGGCGGTAGATAGATGCGCACCACTTCGGGGCTCTTGTTCGTGACGATGTCCAAGAAGCCGGGATCCTGATGGCTGAAGCCGTTGTGGTCTTGACGCCAGACGAGCGAAGAGATGAGGAGATTGACCGAGGAAATGGGTGCGCGCCATTTCAATGCTTTCGATTTTTCAAGCCATTTGGCGTGCTGGTTGAACATGGAGTCGATGATGTGGATGAAGGCTTCGTAGGAGTTGAAGAGGCCGTGGCGGCCGGTAAGAACGTAGCCTTCGAGCCAACCTTCGAGGGTTGTCTCGGAGAGCATTTCCATGACGCGCCCGTCGAGGGTGATGTCGGTGCCGTCGGCGTCTTCGGGGAGGTACGCGGCAAGCCAGGTCTTTTCAGAAGCGGCATAAATGCCGTCGAGTTTATTGGAGGCTGTCTCATCAGGTCCAAAGACGCGAAAACAGCTCATATTTGCTTTCATCACGTCGCGAAGAAAGGAGGCGAGGGTGCCGGTGGGGGATTTGTAGTTGCGGGCATGACCTTTGGGATCGACGCCATAGTCCTGAAAGATGGGCAACTGGAGCGGTTTGCGCAGCGTACCACCGTTCGCGTGAGGATTGGCGCTGATACGGCGTGGACCCGTGGGCGCGAGGGCCTGCAACTCGGGGACGAGCCGGCCGGTGTCGTCGAAGAGCTCTTCGGGGCGATAGCTGTGCAACCAATCTTCGACGAGCTTCAGATCGGCCGGATCGGTGCGGGGATTGATGACAGGGATTTGATGAGCGCGCCAAAAGCCTTCGACTTTGTGCCCGTCGACCTCTTTAGGACCGGTCCAGCCCTTTGGAGAGCGAAGGACAATCATGGGCCAGCGGGGTCGCTCGGCGTGGCCGGAGGTGCGGGCTCCTTGCTGTATTTCGCGGATGCGCTCCACACAGGTGTCCATGGCGGCGGCCATAAGTTGGTGCATGGCCGTTGGATCGCTTCCCTCAACGAAATGCGGATCGTAGCCGTAGCCGCGCAGCAAGTGCTCGAGCTCCTCGGGCGTAATGCGGGCGAGGATGGTGGGGTTGGCGATCTTGTAGCCATTCAGGTGCAGAATGGGCAGGACGGCACCATCGCGGATGGGATTTAGAAATTTATTGGCGTGCCAGGATGTGGCGAGGGGACCGGTTTCGGCTTCACCATCACCGATCATGCAGGCAACGAGGAGGTCGGGATTGTCGAAGGCGGCACCAAAGGCGTGAGCGAGCGAATAGCCGAGTTCGCCGCCTTCGTGGATGGAGCCGGGGGTCTCGGGGGTGCAATGCGAGCCGAGCGCGCCGGGGAAGCTGAAGCGCTGGAAGAGGCGGAGCATGCCGTGGGCATCCTGGCTACACTCGGGGTAGACCTCGGAGTAGTGACCTTCGAGATAGCTGTTCGAAAGAGTTGCGGGCGCGCCGTGGCCAGGGCCGGCGATGTATATGACGTTGAGGTCGTATTTTTTGATGACGCGGTTGAGGTGCACCCAGGTGAGGGATTGACCTGGGTCCGTGCCCCAGTGGCCGAGGAGGCGATTTTTGATGTGTTCGGGACGGAGCGGTTCGCGTAGCAGCGGGTTAGCGCGCAGGTAGATCATGCAAGCGGAGAGATAGTTGCAGGCTCGCCAATAGGCGTCCATTTTGCGAAGGTCGTCCGCGGGTAGCGTTTGTGCAAGGGTTGCGTTCGACTCCACAGCTGCTCCAAGAGTTCAAAAATTCGGTTGTACAGATGATGGTTGTTCGTGCGATGCCGGCGTGCTGGTGACTACCTTTGATGCATTGGCGAAGGTGGCGAGATCGACTTTTCGTGAAGAGATCGCCATTGCGGGCAGTCTGAAGGGATGTTCCGCAACGTGAGCGCGATCGGTCGGGACTTGAGTGGCGCGGATCGGGCGCGGTGCCAACGTGTGTATCGAAGCACGACCGTCGCGGGCTGATGACTCGCTCAGTCCCTCCCCCGTACTTATGCTGCAAAGTCTAAGAATAAACAGCTTAGGTCCGGACTTCGTGCGCTCTTGCTGTTTGGCAGCCGAGAATGCCATTAGGCTATTGTGGGTGCTCATTCAAGTTTAGTGTCGGCAGCCAATGGATGTGCAACGCCGTCCAGAGGTTAGGTGGACTATTCTCTTGACCAGAAATCAATGGGGAAGTTCAACCGCTCGCTTCCGGAAACACCCGGCAGAGCGGGGATCAGGGTTCTTCCACTATGCCAGCTTATGAGGGACCGATGACGGTTTGGGTCGTGCACGTACCGGCATGCTAGGAGCGGCAAAGGTATTGGGTGCGTGGCCGGGTGCAGCAGGTTTTAGGGAATTGGGATGCGGGCGGAACCGGTGCTCAGGGCCGAATCGGGGTGTGTAGATGAATGCATGATGGGGAAGGCAGCGTTTGTATATGACCCATTTACGTAATTCGTAACTGCATTGCAGGATGAACCTGCAACAAGGGTTAGCTGTGCTTGTGTAGGGTCCGATGTCGCAGGCTTTCTGCTAGAGCGGTTCTTCTTAGAGCGGATTCCTAGATGGAGTAAAGACGGACGACAGTAAGAACAACCGCAGATTTCCTGCCCAACCCCATCGAGCAACAGCGCTCGCTGGAGACCCCGGCTTCGGGAATGACAACAAAGAGGAGGCTTCATACACGTGCACTAGAGCTTTTGCCCATCGTGATAGCCCTGACCTTTGCGTCGGGCTTTCAGCCCTCTGTTGTCTTTCTTGCGTTCTCCTGGGGCTTGGCCCCAGGCTATGATGTGCCGGGCCTTCAGCCCGGAAGCGAGAGTAACACCGGAGAAAAGCCTTAAAGCAGTTCTGCTCATGACGCAGGACTGCAGGTCTCCCCACTGCGCAGACGATCAAGCTGTCTGCTTCGGTCGAGATGACACAGCTATACCTAAGGGATCGGCCTTCCCCATTGCGTGCGTCGTCTCTCAGGCAAACAGCAGATTCCTGTGCTTCGTTACGGGCTGGCTGCGTTTCTAGGCAGCGTCTAGTAGCTGAGATGTTCGGGTAGGCAGTTGTTGCCATCCGTGGTGCGCAGAATCCGGCGGACCTGGACCAGGGTCGCTTCCGCGGTGAGTTTCCGAACACCGTTGCTGCGGGCAGTAACGATCGTGTTCTGTGGAGAGGTACAGTGTCAGAATCTGCCGTCCACAGACGGGAGAGCATGTCGGTTGTCCGTGCCCTTGACAATCAGCCAGATGCCAAGTGGAACCTCGTATAGCAGGATAGGAAACCACAGCCAGTTCACGATCGGCCTCGAAATCATCGTAGCGATGCTGAGTGGGACACAGATCAATTGCGCGCCGATCGTGATTACGCCAATCCATGCGAGCCAGCGTGGGATGAGGTGCCCGCGCAGAAACAGACAGGCGAAGAGAAATCCGCCGACAACGAAGCAGAATTCGCCGAAGGTGTTGGTAGGACGATCCAATATTTCACGTACAAGTATTTCACGTACAAGCGCGGGATTGCCGAGTGCACTCCCAGCACCAACAGGCGGGGTTGTTGCGAACTGCATGAACTCGAGCTTGTCGAATAAAGGGAGAAATCCAAGCAGACCTTCACCGAAACGGAAGAGCATAGCAAGCAATGCGATGGTCGGGTCCACGGCCTTTGCCAGCTGGTACAAAGTAGCGGCGAGCACGATGGCGCAAACGATCTGCAAGAGATCCAGAAGGACGGTGGCGCGTGCTGTACCAAGGGTACGGCCGAGAGCCGAGAGCATCTGTGGGACATCATTCCCGGCAGTCGTTCTCCCGGAAAGCATCGTGCTCGATGCGGCGAAGACGATGTAGCCGAGATAGGCGACTCCCGCTACCTTGCCCTCTGTACGTTTCGTCATGGCGTACCCCCGTGTGGACTGCCTACGTCGAGTCGGCGCTACTTTGGCAACATTGGTAAGCGGATACGAAGGCCCTTGCTGGTTTGTTCCCCAAATCACGTAAGGTTGAAACTCGAGTCACATGAACCCGTACCACTCCTACTAGCCGGCTTAGAACGCTTCACGTGGATGGCAGAGCTGCTGCTGGTTCCCGCGCCATCTCGGGTTCTCGTACTCGCCCAAGAGGAAAGGAGAGCGGCTTCAGTGCTGCTTGCACAGAGCCGCCGCCTTGTGTCGGGTCATGAACGGAGATCTGGGCCTACCAGGGGTAGGTACCGTCCTTGTGCGTGAAGCTCGCGGTCGGGCCATCCTCGGGCAGTTGCGCGAGACGCACAATCGCGATTGCACCTTCCTCAACCGTTTGCGGCCCGCTATGGTTGTTTAAATCAGTGGCGGTATAGCCCGGGCAGGCAGAGTTGACCTTGATCTTGGTATCGCGCAGGTCGTAGGCAAGACCCACGGTGAACATATTCAGGGCGGCCTTTGACGCGTTGTAGGCGAGGGCCTTCGCATGGTAAAACGGCGAGCTCGGGTCGCCATTGATGGCGATGGAGCCGAGTCCGCTGGAGACGTTGACGATGCGTGCATTTTCCGCCGCACGTAGCAACGGCAGCAGCGGCTGCGTGAAGGCCACGGTGCCGAAGAAGTTTGTTTCGAAGGTGCGCCTCAGCGTCTCGATGCCGACGCTGCCGGCGGGCCCATCCTCCCGGTCAAAGATGGCAGCATTGTTCACCAGCACGTCCAGATGTCCAAACTCCTCGCCAATCTGTTTGGCCAGCGCCCCGCCGCTCTCGGCCCCTCCATTCAGGTCCGCCGCAACGAAACGAACATCGAGACCTTCGCCGCGTAGCTTGCCGGCGGCCTCTTCTCCTCGTGCTGTGTCGCGCGCTCCCAGCAAGACCGTGAAGCCGGCGCGTCCCAATTCGCGAGACACCTCGAAGCCGATGCCTTTGTTTGCTCCCGTTACCAAAACAACTTTTGCCATGGGTACTCCTTGTAACGCATTACTCTGCGGATGGTGTGAGTGAGCTTAGGTGTACGTTGTACATCACCATCCTGGACAATGTACATAACAGTTCCGACCCGGTCAAGATGTACAGTGCTTCTTATGGCCTATCCGGCGAAGACCGACCGAGCCAGTATCTTGAGTGCCGCCATGCAGCAGGTCGAAAACGAGGGCGTGGAAAGCCTCGCCGTCCGATCCATCGCTTCTACGCTTGGCTTGGCACCCAATGCGCTCTATCGCTACTTCGAGAGCCTCGCCGCATTGGAGGCAGCCGTGGCCGAAGAGGCCCGTCTGCAGATGCTTGAGGTCATGCAGAAGGCTGCCGGACGTAAAGGCCCTGCGGAGTCGATCCGGGCGATCTCTACGGCCTACCTCCGCGTCGCCCATGAACGGCCGCGCATCTTCGCACTTTATCTGAAGACGTCAGGTGCTCACTCGGACAGCCCGCAATGCACCCCGCAATGCCCGCCGCAATGCATCCGGAATACTGAATTTTTCCTGGAGCAGGTGACCCGTGTCTACGGGGAGAAACGTGCGTGGAAGGCTTCGCTCGCACTGTGGGCAGTCCTCCACGGACTGGCGGTACTGCGCGAGGCAGGTGTCCTCACTGCAGCGCAGTCGTCCACCAGCCTCAAATTCAGCTTGCAGCTGTGGATCAACGGGGCGTCGCGTCCGTCTGGCAAGACATAAGCGAGTTTCGCCAATAGAGGGCAGAAGCGACTTGGTTAAAGCCGTAGAGGATCTACGCTATGTTGCGGCATCCTTCGGCTGCGCTCAGGACGGGCTTTACGCCGAGCCTTTCCTGCTCGCTCAATCGCTAAAGATCCCTGAGGTGACTCGGTTAGCTCACGGCAGCCACATGGCGATAGGTGGGCGTGAAGCCCAGGTCGCGGGCTACGGTGAGGATGCGGTCGAAGTTGAGGCTGATGGTGGCGCCGGCTTTCTGGGTGACCTCGTCTTCGATGGGAAGGTCGAAGTCGTCGGCGCCGTATTGGAGGGCTTCGAGGGCGCGTTCGTTCTGGGTGAGGACGGAGGTGCGGATGTGGGGGATGTTGTCGAGGAAGATGCGGCTAAGGGCTAGGTGGCGGAGGTACTCGCCGGTGCTGATTTCGATGCCGCCGATAGTCGTGAAATAGGGTTTGAAGGTCCAGCAAAGGAAGCTGGCGAGGCCGCCGGTTTCGTCCTGGAAGCGGCGGGTGCGGTCGAGGTGTTCGAGGCGCTCTTCGAAGGTTTCATCGAAGCCGATGACCATGGTGGCGGTGGTGCGCAGGCCGGCTTGGACGAGAGCGCGTTGAGCTGCGAAGTATTGCGCGACGGTGTATTTGAATTTGCTGTGCCGTTTGCGGAAGTCTTCGGTGAGGATTTCGGAGCCGCCGCCGGTGATCCAACGCACGCCGGCGGCGAGGAAGCGCCCGGCGGCTTCGGCGTAGGTGAGCTTGGCGTGGTCGGCGAGGTACATGAACTCGGCGATGGTGAGGGCGTAAAACTCGAGGCGATTGCCGTAGCGGTCGCGGATGGCGCGGAAAAGGTCGCAATAGTAGCTGAGCGGCAGATGCGGGTTGAAGCCGCCGTTAAAGGCGGCGAGGTCGCCGCCGAGGGCGAGCAAATCGTCGAGCTTGCGGAACACCTCATCCCCCGCCATGACGTAGCCGCCTTCTTGGCCGGGCAGGCGATAAAAGGCGCAGTAGTCGCATTGGGCTACACAGACGTTGGTGTAGTTGATGATGCGCATGATCATGTAGGTGCAGGTGCCGGGGGCGTGGAAGCGGTTGCGGACCAGCGTGGCGAGGTCGCGGAGTTGGGCGTCCGAGGCGTGGCGCCAAAGCCAGCGGGCGTCGTCGAGGCCGAGGCGCTCGCCGAGGGCGAGTTTTTGCCGAATGGCTTCGGTGCTGGTGGCGTCGGTGGTGAGGACCTCGGTGCTGGTGGCCTCGGTGGTGGGCTCCGCGGTGGTCATGTTTCGATTGTAAAGAGTAGGTGGAAGGTGAGCGGCGCGGGTGCGTTGGTGATTGTTGTGGTGTCGATACATGGCGCGTTCGGGCGAAGGCGTTGCTGCGGTAGATGAAGCATGGTGGTAAGAGGCAGCTTGGCCATGGGCCAGGGTTAAAGCCCTTTTAGGTCGCGGCTTGGGCGTGCGGGCTGAAGCCGGCACCTGCACCGGAGCCCCTGATCAAGACATCCCCTAGAGCGGATGTGTGTATTTCCGTTGGGCCGTGTATTTCCGGTGAGTCGGGTTGTGCGTGGATGAACGGAAGTTCATCTGGGGCGACTTGCCTGATGTGGGGCGTGGCAGGTTGATGTTTCGTTAAGGTTTTCACAGTAAAGTTGGATCTATGGCTTTCGGGAACACCAAAACGTTTCGGAAGAGACGGCATAACAGGATGAGGGTTGCGGGAAAGGCGCTGGAAAGATGTATCGTCCTGGTGGTTGCGTTGGGAGTTCGGGCAGCGTTGGGGCAGGGACTGAGCTTGCACGAGGCCGTGCGGCAGGCGTTGACCGGACCGCAGGCGCAGGCGATCGGAGCGCAGGTGGATGAGGTGGGCGCGGGCGTGCGGCAGGCCGGGTTGGGACTGAATCCGCGCTTGTTTTTGGAATCGGAAGACCTCCGGCCATGGGCGGATTCGTATGATTTTCCGACGCAGACTGAGGACTTCGGCTACCTGAGCCAGACATTTGAGCTGGACGGCAAGCGGCAGAAGCGCGTGGCGCTGGCCAAGGCCCGGTTGGAGCAGACGCGTGCGGAAGCCGACGCGATGCGGGCGCAGATCGCGGGCCGGGTGGCCGGGGCGTACTGGAATGCGGTGGTGCTGGGGCGGATCGCCCAGTTGTTGGGCGAGGACATGGTGGCGGTGGACGAGATGGTGCGGTACCACCAGGCGCGGGTGGACGCAGGGGCGATGCGCGGGGTGGATCTGCTGCGGATGCAGATTGAGCGCGACCGGCTGGAGGTTGCGCGACGGGCCGCGGAGCGCGATGCGGAGTTGGCGCGGCTGGAGCTTTTCCGGCAGATGGGCCGGGCGCCGGTTGATGGGGTGAACCCGACCGACGCGCTGGACGGTGTGGCGCCGGTGCCGCCCGTGGAGCTGGCGACGGTGCTGGCGCGGCGGGCCGATGTACTCGCCGCGCGGGAAGCAGTTGCGGCCGCGGAGGCCGATGTGAGGTTGCAACAGGCGAATGGCGTGCCCGATCTGGATTTGCTGGGCGGCTATAAACGAAATTTGACGCAGAACACGGGGTTTGGCGGGTTGCAGATTCCACTGGCGTTTCGCAACCGCAACCAGGGAGAGGTGGCACGGGCGCAGGCCAGCGTGCGCTATACGACATCCCGTTTGGCGGCGTTGGAGGTGCAGGTGGGTGCGGAGGTTGCCGAAGGTGAGGCGAACTACCGGCGTGAGCGGGAGATCGTGGAGACCTCCCTGCCGGGTATGCGGCAAAAGGCGAGGGAGAACTTTCAGTTGATGACCGAAGCCTACCGGATCGGCGGGGTGGATCTGCTGCGGTACCTGGATGCGGAACGCACGGCGTTCGATGTGGAGGTGAGCGCTTTGCGGATCGAAGCGGAATACCAACAGGCGGCGTTGCGTGTGCAGATGAGCTATGGGGTGCAACCGTGAAACAAATGGCAAGGGGTGGGTGGTGGTTGGGCGTGCTGCTTGCTGTGTTGTTGCCTGTGGCCGGGTGCAAGGGCGGCGACTCGTCGAGCAAGTCGTCGGGCACGTCTTCGGGTGATGCGAAAGGCGGAACGGCGGGCGGCTCGTCGAGCACGAGCGGGGGGCAGGCGGCGAAGACCGGTGGCTCCGACAAGGACAGTGGCGGCGCGGATACCTCGGGCAAGGCTGAAGGCGGCGGCGATGTGTCGATGCCCGCCGACAGCGTGAAGATTGAGCCGGCAAACCAGAGCAGGGCGGGGATTCGGGTGGGGCCGGTGGAGGTGCGCCGGGTGGCACGGTCGTTGACGGTGGCGGGGCAGGTGACGGTGGACGAGCGGCATACGGATCACATCGGCGTACTGGCCGAGGGGCAGATTGAGCGCGTGATGGTGCTGCCGGGCGATGCGGTGCGGGCGGGGCAGACGCTGGCGCTGATGCATAGCCACTCCGTGCATGAGACGGCAGGAGCGCTGATGCAGGCGTTCGCGGCGGTGACGCGGCAGACCTCCGGGGTGCGGTTTGCGGAGGAGAACCGCGACCGGTACCAGCACCTGCTGGCGCTGAAGGTGGCCTCGGAGGAGGAGGCGCAGCGTGCGAATCAGCAGCTGCGGCAGGCGCAGTTGGATCTGGCCGATGCCGAGGCGAATGTGCACATGGAGCGCGAGCACCTTTCGGAGCTGCTGCAGGTGGAACCCCAAACGCTGAACGCGGGCAATTTGTATCAGCATGAGCTGATTCCGGTGCGGGCCGTGGCTGCCGGGACAGTGATGACGCGAGGCATCACGCCCGGCCAGGTGATGAACCTGGGGGATGAGGCGTTTACGATTTCGAACCTGGCGACGGTGTGGGTGGCGGCCGCGGTGAACGAGAAGGATTTGCCGGGTGTGCGCCGCGATGCGCATGCGAATGTGACGACGCAGGGATATCCGGGCGTGAACTTTCCGGGCACGGTGCGGATGCTGGGCGACCAGCTGGACCCGCAGACGCGCACGCTGCCGGTGCGCGTGGTGGTGGCGAATCCGGGAACGAAGCTGCGGCCGGGCATGTTTGCAACGGCCGACATCGATGAAGCAGCGACGCGGACGGCGATTTTTGTGCCGGAGGCTGCGGTGCAGGATGTGAATGGGCTGCCCGTGGTGTTTGTGACCGGCGATGGAGCCACGTTTCAGGTACGCGCGGTGAAGCTCGGCACGCACTCGCACGGGCTGGTGGAGGCGGTGGAAGGTTTGAACCCGGGCGATCACGTTGTGGTGGATGGCGCCTTTATGGTGAAGGGCGAGCTGCTGAAGGGCAGCGTCGGCGAGGGCTGAGGGTGAAGAAGGCAATTGATTTTCTGCTCGACAACCGCTGGCTGGTCGCGGGGCTGTTGCTGGCGCTGGTGGTGGGCGGGCTGACGGTGATGCTGCGGCTGCCGCTGGAGGCCTTTCCGGACCTGACGAACAACCAGGTGGTGGTGACAGTGCAGTGCCCGGGCATGTCACCGGTCGAGGTGGAACAGCTGGTCACGTTTCCGATCGAGACGACGATGATGGGATTACCGAAGCTGCAGATGGTGCGGTCGACCTCGAAGCTGGAACTGTCGATGGTGACGATCATTTTTGACGACAACATGGACAAGTACCTGGTGCGGCAACTGGTATCGGAGCGGTTGAATCAGGTGCAGGGGGCCATTCCGACAGGATTGCAGCCGGTGATGGGACCGATGGCGACCGCGTTCGGCGAGGTGTACCAGTACACGCTGCAATCACCGCACATGACGCTGATGCAGGAAAAGACGCTGCACGACTGGACGGTGCGCTATGCGCTGCTGACGGTGCCGGGCGTGAGCGAGATCAACTCGTGGGGCGGCAATACAAAGCAGTACACGATCGAGGTCGATCCAGAGTCGCTACGTCGGTTCAACCTGACCCTGCATGATGTGGTGCAGGCGATGTCAAACAACAATACCAATTTTGGCGGCAGCTATATCGAGCACGCCGAGCAGCAGTACACCATTCGCGGGCTGGGGCGAGTGCTGGACATCGCCGATATGGGCAACATCGTTGTGAGCTCGGCGAATGGGGTGCCGGTGCTGCTGAAACAGGTAGCGACAATTGAGACCCGGCCGTTGCTGCGCCATGGCGCCGTGATGCACGACGGCCAAGGCGAGACCGTGAGCGGCATGGTCATCATCTTGCGCGGAGAAAACGGGCAAAAGATCATCCGCGAGATCAAGGCGAAGATCGCTTCATTGAAGCTGCCGAACGGCGCGAAGATCGTACCGTTCTATGACCAGAGCGATGTGATCGATGCGACGACGCACACGGTGGAACACAACCTGATCGAGGCCGCGGTGCTGGTGCTGGTGATCCTGCTGATTTTTCTGGGAGATTGGCGGGCGGCGGTGGTGGTGGCGCTGACGATCCCGTTGTCGTTGCTGTTTGGGTTTCTGGGGATGGGGATTTTTGGTATCTCCGTGAACCTGATGAGCCTGGGCGCGATTGATTTCGGCACCATTGTCGATGGCTCAGTGGTGATGGTCGAGAACTGCATGCACCGGCTGGAAGGCGAGGCTGGTGGAGGTAAGGGTGAGGGACCCAAGCTGCTGGAGGTGATCCGCGAGGGGGCGCATGAAGTGGCGCGGCCGATCATCTTTGGCGTGCTCATCATCATTTCGGTGTACCTGCCGATTTTGACATTGCAAAGCCTGGAAGGACGGATGTTTCGGCCGATGGCGGTCACGGTGGTTTCGGCCCTGACGGGATCGCTGCTGTTGGCACTGTTCGTGGTGCCGACGATGTGTTCGCTGGCGTTGAAGCATCGCATGCGATTGCTGCAGGGAGGGAAGGGCAAGCGCGAGGAGACCAAGCAGGGGTGGTTCGACCGGCTGCGGGGGCGGTATGTGCTTTCTCTCGGGAGAGCGGAGGCGCATCGCACGCTGATCGTCGCAGCGGCGGCGATTGCGGCGGTGGTGGCTTTGGGTTCGCTGAAGTTTATTGGGACCGAGTTTATGCCGAAGCTGGATGAGGGCTCGCTGGTGATTACGTCGAAGAAGCTGCCGGGGATTTCGCTGACCGAGTCGGTGCGGATCGGCAATGAGATAGAACGGACGATCAAGAGCTTCCCGGAGATCAGCGGTGTGGTGACCAAGCTGGGAAGGCCGGATCTGGCGACCGAGGCGATGGGGGAGTATGAGTCGGATTCGTACATCAACTATGTTTCGAAGGTGCAGAACGAGAGCCCGGCGGACAAGGCGAAGCTGTCGGACCGTATCCAGACCAAGCTGAGCACGATTCCCGGGGTGAATTATGAGTTCACGCAGCCGATGGAGATGCGCATGGACGAGACGATTACGGGCACGCGCGGCGATGTGGCGCTGAAGATCTTCGGCGAGGATTTAGACACGCTGGAGCGGCTGGGCAAGCAGGCACGCAGCGTGATTGGGGCCGTGAAGGGTGCGTCGGAGACGCAGATGGAGCTGATCTCCGGCGCGGAAGAGTTGCAGATCGAGATTGATCGTGCGGCGGCGGCACGATACGGCGTGAACGTGAGCGATGTGCAGCAGGTGATCGAATCGCTTTACGGCAGCAAGCAGGTTTCCGAGATGATTGAGGGCGAGGAGCGCTTTCCGATCGCCTTTCGGCTGCCGGCGACGTTGCGGAACAATCCGGACGAGCTGAGCGCGTTGCAGTTCAAGACGCCGGATGGCGAGCTGGTGCGGTTGGACCAGGTAGCAACGATTCGCCAGGTGCGTGGGCCGATCTTGATCAACCGCGAGCAGGCGCACCGGCGCGTGGTGGTGATGAGCAATGTGGAAGGCCGGGACCTGGGCAGCTTTGTGACGGAGTGCGAGGCGGCAGTCGGCAAAGGAATGGTGCTGCCGCCGGGCTATCGGCTGGAGTGGGGTGGGCAGTATGAAAACCAGAAGCGGGCGCAGGCGCGGCTGCTGATTGTATTCCCGGTGTCGCTGCTGATTATTGCGGGTCTGCTGTATGCGACCTTCCGCAATGCGAAGCAGATGTTTTTGATTTTGCTGATCGTGCCGCTGGCGTTGGTGGGCGGCATCGCGGCGCTGTGGCTGCGGGGGATCAACCTGAATCTTTCGGCGAGCGTGGGCTTTATTGCGCTGTTTGGGATTGCGGTGCTGAACGGGGTGGTGATGGTGAGTCACATCAACACGCTGCGCGAGGGCGGGCAGAGCACGGAAGACGCGGTGCGGAATGGCGCTTCGGACCGGTTGCGACCGGTGATGATTACGGCGCTTGTGGCCAGTTTGGGTTTTATTCCGATGGCGCTTTCGACGTCGCGCGGCGCGGAGGTGCAGCGGCCTTTGGCGACGGTGGTGATTGGGGGACTGGTGACGGCGACGATCCTGACGCTGTATGTGCTGCCGCTGCTGTACGCGCGGTTTTCGCCGAAAGAGGTGGCGGCGCCTGCAGCGGCGTGAAGCGCACAAGCACCAACCGCGCTCGCACAAGGCCCGGGTATACGTACTGTTTGAGGTTCCACAGGTCGGGCCTTCAGCCGTCACCTGCGTGGGTACTTTGTGACCTGGGCCTGGCGGCCCAGGCTGGCATGGGGCGCGCCCTCAGCGCTGGAGTGCAGAACTTTTATCTGGTTCCTGCAATTTCCAGGTGGATTCCGCCAGGATCTATGCGTTTGGAGCTTCCGTTCTAGAAGAAGAGTTTGGCTGAGACCTGCAGCTGGCGGGGGCCGTACAGCAGGTTGTTGGTGCCGCTGGGGGTGTTGAAGCCGGCAGTTGCGGAGACGTAGGGCGTGAGGCAGCCGCCGAAGGTCGCGCCCGTGGCTAAGGCTACGCCGCTCGCCGCGCAGCCTGTGGCTCCCGGCAGCAGGTAGCTGGAATAGGTGCTGTTTACCGCCGTGATGATGCGGTGGTTGGCGAGGTTGAAGGCTTCGCCGAGGAACTGCAGGCGGATGTTTTCGTGGATCGGCACATCGCGCGAGACACGGAAATCGAGGTTCTGGAGGCCGGGCGCGCGCTGGCTGTTGCGGCCGATCTGCGGCGGGCGGCCGGCGGTGGCCGTGCCGGAGCCGGAGCTCATGACGCCGCCAGTGACGCCGCCATCGGCGCCAGCGAGCGCTCTGCTGGCAGCGGCTGAAGAACTGCCGGGGTAGCCACTCAGGCCGGCTGCGATGGGGAAGCCGCTTTCGGCAGTGTAGGTTCCGGAGAAGATGAAGGGATCGACGAGGTATTTGAACGCTTTTACGTCGGGAAGCAGTTTGGGCTGGTAGACCAGGGAAGCGACGAAACGGTGGCGGAGATCGAGGTCGGACGGACCGTATTCGCCGCGGATGTTGTTGGGGTCGAGCGGCGGGTTGCCGCCGTAGAAGGTGCCGAAGGCGCCGGCCACCTGATCGTCGTCGAGCGCCTTGGCCCAGGTTTCATTGGCGAGGACCTCCAGGCCGTTCGCAAAGGGACGGCGGAAGGAGACGGCGAGCGAGTGATAGGTGGAGTTGGCGACGCTGAAGCCTGTGTTGAGGGAGCCGAGCGCCTGATTGGCGCGGTCGGTGGGCAGGTAGAACGGCTCGGTGAGCGTCGAGAGCCGGCCGGCGTTGTTGGTGACGGAGTACGTGCGAAGGCCGTGCGGCGTTTGGCCGATGAGGTTGGCGTCGACGAATACGGGTAAGCGGAGTGCACGTGAGCCGACATAGCCGACCGATAGCGCGATTTTGCCAGGCAGCTGCTGCTCGATGCTGAAATCGGCCTCATGCGTGAGGGGCGGAACGAAATTGGGGCTGAGCCCGTGGAAGCTGGGAACAAGGCCCACCGTGGTGCCATTGGTGGGAAACGGCAGCTGGGCGATGGGGGCGTTTGCGCCGACGGGGTGCAGCGCACCGGCGATGCCGGGATCGGCGGAGGGTACGGGGAAGAGCAGGTTGGGATAGATGACCGTGGCTGCGGCGCCGCCGGTAAAGGAGAAGTTCTCCTGGTAGACGCCGTTTTCGACACGCATCGCGTAGTAGGTGCTGCCCTGGTTGAGGCCGGCAAAGAGGCCATAGCCGGCGCGCACGACGGTTTGCGCCGAGGGCTTCCAGGCCAGGCCTACCCGTGGCTGCACGCGGTCCGCGACATTTTTAATGGTGGTGTTGTATTCCGCGGCGAGGGGAGAGCTGGTGTTGGGCTGAAGCGGGCTGGGGGTGAGCTGAAAGTCGTAGCGTACCCCGACGTTCAAGGTGAGGCTCTGGTTGACCTTCCAAAGGTCCTCGGCGAAGCCGTCATACATCTGCATGTAGAAGTTGTCGCCGCCGGCGGCCGCCGTGGGGCCGTTGACCTTGTCGATGGTTTGCACAAACGTGCTATAGCCCTTGCCGGCATTGAGGGCGGTGTCGCCCGGCTGGCCGGCATAGGAATCCTGCGCCCAGGCCTGGAAGTTGGCCAGCGCCGTGCCACTGTAGTTGTATATACCGCCACCCTGAAAGAGATTAATCATGACCTCGTGCACGACGTTGACGTCGCCGCCGAGTTTGAACGAGTGGTGGCCGTGGTTGTAGGAGATGATGTCGGTGAGCTGGTAACGGGTTTCATCCGGCTCGGCTAAGCGGGGAAGGGCGTTGGGCATGCCGTAGGTTTCGAGCGAGCCGAGGGAAACGCTGGGTCCGGGGGCGTTCGCGCCGGCGGTTTCGAGGTCGCGTCCCCACTGAAAGCGGAGTTCGTTGACGGTGTTGGCGGAAAGAGCGTCGGTCCAGTTCGCGATGACGAAGCGCTCGTGGTAGCTGGTGGGCCCGTTGGTGCTGTCGGAGGTGTTGGCGTAGGTCGGGTTCGGTGCGTAGCCGTTGGTGGAGTCGAAATCGGCGAAGTTGAAGTTGACGAAGATATGATTGCGCTCGTTGGGCTGGTAGTCGAGGCGCGGGAAGAAGATGTTTTCTTTGGAATACCGAGTGGGGGGTGAGGCGGCGGTGCCGTTCGGATTGAAGCCGGCGAGCTGCTGAATGAAAGCAATCGCGTTGGTGCACATCGTCGAGGTGATGGTGGTGGGACACTGCGTCGGTGTGATGGTGGTTGTCGACGTGGTTGCCCCTGACGGTGTTTGGGAGACGTTCGCGGTCGTGTAATACAGCACCCGGCCCACGCGGCGGAAGCCATCATAGGTGAAGAAGCCGAAGAGCTTGTCCTTGCGCAATGGGCCGCCGATGGAGCCGCCAAACTGCTGTTGCTGGTGGATAGGCTGTGTGAGCAGGAACGGGTTGCCGTTATTGTGCAGCGCGGTCCATTTGCTGAATGGGTCCAAGGCGTTCAGTGCGGGGTAGCGCAGGTAATAGAAGAGGTCGCCGTGCACGGTGTTGGTGCCATTGCGCGTGATGGCGTTGACCACGCCGCCCGCCGCCTGGCCAAACTCGGCGGAGTAGTCGGCGGTTTCAGCCTGGAACTCCTTGATGGAGTCGAGCGAGTACACATAGGGGGCGCCCGAGCTACGGCCGCGGGCCTCGGAAAAGAGGATCTGATTGTTGTTGGCACCGTCGACGTAGTTCTGGTTGTAGAGGCCGGAGACGCCATGGAAGGAGACGAGTCCCGAGCCGCCGTCGGGAACCACATTGGGCGTGAGTAGGACAAAGGTGTCCCAGTTGCGGGCGTTGACGGGCAGGTTGCTGATGAGTTCGGCCCCAACCGTTTGCGCGACTTCGGTCTTTTCGGTGTCGAGCAGAGGCGGGACGGTGCTGACGGTGACCTCGGTGGAGATCCCCGCGGCCGCGAGGGCCGCGTCGATGGTGAGGATTTGACCAACGGTAAGATTCAGGTCTTTGCGGTCGACCTTACCAAAGTTTCCGCCGCCCAACACGATCTCATAGTGCCCCGGCTGCAGGAAGGTGATGTTATATTGCCCGGCGCCGTTGGTAACGAGGGTGCGCACAGCACCGGTATCGGTGTCGGTGATTACCACAGCCGCGCCGGGCACAACAGCGCCGGAGCTGTCCGTCACCGTGCCGGCGATGGTGCCTGTTGCGGCCGTTTGCGCGGGGAGCCGCGTTGCGGAACCGGCAATCAAGCCTGTCGTGCAAAGGGCAAGAGACAATTTTCTGAGACGCGCCATGCGTTCGTTCCTTATGCGCGCACAGGTCCTATTTGCCAAGCGCCGAGCGTGAAGAGGCGTGAAGCAGAGGGACAGCGCAACGCTGCTGAGACATTTGGGTGTTGGTTCTACGATGGGGCCGGTGATGGTGGTGCGTCAAGTGGCATGGTCGGGGCTCCTAGGAAATCGGCGCATCAGCCAGGACGGGAGTGCAGCGCTCACCCGGCTTGGCGAGAAAGCGCAATGAACGCCACCGCGTGCTACCGCGAACGGACTCGCTACAACTTCCGGCATCTTGACCTGAAGGGGATATGGGGTAGAGTATGGGCGAACTCTCATTTTCCCGAGTTCAGAGTGCATGGCCCAAAACCTGATCGATTTTTCGGCTGCCAGCTTTTTATTTCTGCTCTTTTCTTCTCTTTACCGGAAGCGAAGAACACCGGCTATTCGCTGCTGGCTCGCTGGCTGGCTGTTTGTTCTCATCCACTTCGCTGCCTTGCTTGGCCGGTTTCAGAGCACGGCGGGAAGGGCGGTGCAGGACCTGGTAGCGGCAGGATCTCTTGTGCTGTGCGCGACGGCGTTTACCCTTTCGCGTCATGAGTGCCGCAGCGGGCACCGGCAGATTTTTGTAAGTGGCTTTCTAGGCTTGCCCTGGCTGGGCGCGGTGCTGTTTGTTTGCCTGCCCCGCCCATGGCCGGCCGGCGCGGCAGGTTGTGCGCTAGCCGGGATTGCGGCGGTCGTGCTGGTGGCTGTGCGTATTTTCAGCAAGAACCGATTGCAGCTTGGCTGCATCCTGGTGATCGCGGCAGGGTGCGCCGGGTGGCTTGCCTTCGCGTGGCGTACGGGTGACCTCACGCTGGTGCTGGAAGATGTGCTCACGCAATGTTTTGGCCTAAGCGCGGTGTTGCTGACCTTCGGCCGTCGTAAGCTGTCGGTTGCCACGGCCATCACCAGTGCCGGCGCGATTGCCTGGGGGTTTGTCTGGGTGCTCGGCGCCTCGGTGGCCCACTTTGCGCCATTGGCCGTGGTTAGCCCGGAGGTTTGGAATCTTCCAAAATATTTCGTCGCCCTGGGCATGATCTTGACGCTGCTGGAACAGGAAATTCAGGCTGCGGAGTTGTCCGCAGCGCAGTACCGGTTGCTCTTTACCAGTAATCCGCAACCGATGTGGATGTACGATCCGGAGGACTTGCGGCTGCTGCAGGTGAACAAGGCCGCCGTCACACAGTACGGGTTCAGCGAAGAGCAGTTTCGTAAGATGACGCTGCTCGATGTCTTGGGGGAAGAGCCGACCGCCCACGTGCTGAAGCGGATGCGGCAGGAAAAGCCCCAGCAACTCACGGGGCCCTGGCGGCATCGCCGCATGGATGGTTCCACGCTTCAGGTCGATATCTGCACCCAGCCTATTCTCGAGGATGGATGCCGGATCACGTTTGCCATGATGCACGATGTGACGGAGCGGCAGCAGCTGCACGCGCAGCTGTTGCGCCAAGCGCATCATGACGTGCTGACGGACCTGCCGAACCGGGCGCTGTTTGATCAGCACCTGCAGGAGGCGCTGGCGTTTGGTGCACAACATGGGCGCAAGGTCGCTATCTTCTGCATTGATCTGGATCGTTTCAAGCAAATCAACGACAGCTTTGGGCATTCGGCAGGCGACCTCTGCTTGAAGGAGGTCGCTAACCGGCTGACACGCCGGCTGGGCAAGCGCGGTACCGTGGCGCGCACGGGCGGCGACGAGTTCATGCTGCTGCTGGGGGATCTGGATCAGCCGGAAGAGGCCGCCGAGCTGGCTTCGGCGCTGGTTCGGGATCTGACGCCGCCAGTACCCTTGGAATGCGGCGAACTGGAAGTGTCCGGCAGCATCGGCCTTGCCCTGTTTCCGGATGACGCCCGGGAAGCCGAGCAGCTGTGGCGCGACGCCGATGCGGCCATGTATCAGGCAAAACAGGCCGGGGGTGCTCAATGGATCCGTGTTTCGTCTGAAATCAGCACTTCTGCCAGCCAGGCCAATGAAATTGAACTGGGATTGCGCCGCGCTCTGCGCTCCAACGACTTTGAACTGGTATATCAGCCGCAGATGACGCTTGATGGGCGACTGCACAGTATGGAAGCGTTGATGCGCTCCCGCGATCCGGCGCTGTGGGAGGTGCCGGCCGACCGGATCATCGCCATTGCGGAGGAAAGCGGCTTGATCGTCGCCCTGGGCGGCTGGGTGCTCGATGAAGTGTGCCGCCAGTGCCGTGTCTGGAGCGACGAAGGGTTGGCGCCGCTGCAGATTGCGGTGAATGTGTCGCCGTTGCAGCTGATGCGTTTCGATTTTTCCCGGCAGGTCAGCAAGATACTCAGTCAGCACAGGTTGAGCGCAAGCATGCTGGAGTTCGAGGTGACGGAATCGGCCATGATGACGGATCGCGGCGGGGATGCCCTGCACCAGATCGCGACGCTGGCGAAGATGGGCATCCGGTTCTCTGTGGACGATTTTGGCACAGGCTATTCGTCGCTCGGCCGCTTGCACCAGTTGCCAGTTGACTCGTTGAAGATTGACCGCTCCTTTATCCGCCGCATTGCGGAGAGGAACGGAACGTACCCGACTGTCGAGGCGATCATCGTGATGGCGCACACCTTCGGCATGAAGGTAGTGGCTGAGGGTGTGGAGACTGAAGAGCAGGTCAGGCTGTTACAGGCGCTGGACTGTGATCGCGTGCAGGGCTTTCTGTTTAGCCGTCCGCTCTCCCGGGATGCCGCGACGGAGTTGTTGCGGGCAGCCGTCACAAAGGTAGATCACGCGGGTGTGGCGTGAGCTACTGTGGCAGCGACATCGTCCCGGCAATGGTGAAGGTGCCGGTATGGATCGTGGCCGCCGTATCGGGTTGACCGCCGCCGACGAAGACCGTGTAGTTGCCCGGCAAGATGGTGCGATGCCCCTGTGCATCGACCTGGCTGAGCGAGCGTGGGTCCACTGTGAAGCTTACGCGGGTCGATTCGCCGGGCCCAAGGTGAACGCGGGTGAAGCCGGCGAGTACACGCCGGGGCGTTTCGGATCCCTTCGGCTGTGTGAGGTAGAGCTCGACTACCTCATCGCCGGCGCGTGGTCCGGTGTTTTTGACCTGGGTGTCGACGGCAACAGGATCACCGGCCTTCACCTTTTCTCCAGAAAGAATAAGAGGAGTGTAGGCGAAGCTCGTATAGCTTAAGCCGTATCCGAAGCTGAAGAGCGGGGTGCCGGTGAAGTAGCGGTACGTGCGGTCCTTCATGGCGTAGTCCTCGAAAGCGGGCAGTTGATCGAGCGAGGTGTAGAACGTGAGGGGCAGCCGGCCGGCGGGATCGTTATCGCCGGCGAGGGTCTCGGCGATAGCGGTGCCACCCTCCTCTCCGGGATACCACGCTTCAAGGATGGCCTGCGCGTGCGCCTGCGCCCAGTTCACGGCAAGTGCGCTGCCATTTTGCAGGATGACGACCAGGGGTTTCCCGGTGGCTGCCAACGCTGTCAGGAGGTCGTTCTGCGTGCGCGGCAGATCGATCGAGGTGCGATCTCCGCCGGTAAAGCCCTCCAACGCGACAGGCATTTCTTCGCCTTCGAGTGAGGGCGAAAGCCCGACAAAGGCGAGGGTGACGTCGGAATCTTTTGCAGCAGCGACGGCCTGCGCGCGTAAAGCTGTTGCGGGTGCCTGCCAGGTGAGGTCGATGCCCGCGCTGCCGGTGCCGTGCCTGTACTCGAGCCGGATTGGGTGCGGTTGGGTATCGGTGAAATGAAGCGAAGTTTCGCGCAGATCACCCGAGCCGGGCTGGTCGCTCGACACCACGAGTTTGCCGTCAACGAAAAGCCGAAAACCTTCCGCGTTTTCACAGGCGTAGCAGGGGTTCACGCGGACGCCAAGCTTGTAGTCGCCGGAGGCGGGCGGGAGGAAATTGCCGCTCCAGCGCACGGAGTAGTTGTTGCGCTGCAGGCCTGGAACCGGGACGACCTTGTCCCAGTTGAAGTTGATGGTGCGGTCGGTGCGGGTGAGCGCGGGTGCGCCGCTCAGGTCGGGTGAGGTGAAGTATTCGCCGGTGAGTCCCTCGGTGGTGCCGTTTGCTGGCTGGAGGGCCGTGTGAGCTACCGGCATCGCGAAGCCATCCACCAAAGTCGAGCCCTGGGCGTACGTGACCTGGGCAGTGTTGAAACGCTTTTCGATGCCCGCCAGTGGCGACACAGGCGAGGGTGGCGGACCGTTGTAGTTGCCCTGCAACGACTGCACGAGCTCGGCGGTGGGGCCAATGACTGCAATTCGCTTGATGGCGGGATTGAGGGGGAGGGTGCTATTTGCATTTTTGAGCAGGACTATGGATTCCCGCGCGGCTTGCAAGGAGAGTTCCCGGTGTGCAGCGGAGTTGTTTTCCGCCATGGCGAGCCGGCCGTAAGCGAAGCTGGAGGGCGGATCGAACATCCCGAGCCGGAGGCGGGTGCGGAAGAGCCGATGCAGCGCGACATCGATCTCGGCCTCGGTGACCAGCTTTTGCTGCACAGCCTGCACGAGCGCCGGAAAGGCCTGACCGTCACCATAGCCGCATTCCAGGTCTGTGCCGGCCTTTACGGCGGCAGCGGCAGCGTGCGCCATGTCGGGGGTGTAGTGGTGGCCGGTGTTAATGTCGGCCACGGCGGCGCAGTCGCTCACGACGTAGCCGTTGAAGTGCCAGGCATTGCGGAGATGGTCCTGTAGAAGCATGGTGTTAGCGCAAGCCGGCGCGCCGTCGATGGCGTTGTAGGCGCACATCACGGATTGGGCGTTGGCCTCAGTCACCGCGGCACGGAAGGCGGGCAGGTAGGTGTCTTCCAGGTCGTGCGCCGAAACGTCGACATCCACGCGATGGCGGGAGGGCTCGGGACCGCTGTGCACGGCGTAGTGCTTGGGTGTTGAAACGACGCGCAGATGGTCGGGATCGTCCCCCTGCATGCCGGTGACAAAGGCCACGCCCATGCGACCGGTGAGAAACGGGTCTTCGCCGTAGGTTTCCTGCCCGCGCCCCCAGCGCGGGTCGCGGAAGATGTTGATGTTGGGTGCCCAAAACGTGAGCCCGAAGAACATCTCGTGATCGTTCTGGCGCATGGCCTCGTTATATTTGGCCCGCGCTTCGATGGAAATGGTCTGCCCCATGCGATGCACGAGGTTTGTATCCCAGGTGGCCGCCATGCCGATGACCTGTGGGAAGTTCGTGGCATCGCCGGCAAAGGCTACGCCGTGCAGCCCCTCGTTCCACCAGTCGTATTTGGGGACCCCGAGTCGGGGGATGGCCGGTGCGTGGTCCCGCATCTGCTGGACCTTCTCTTCGAGGGTCATGCGGCTGACCAGATCGTTCACGCGCTGCTCTGCCGGCAAGGCGGGATTCATGAAGGGAAACGCAGCGCTTTCCTTCTGCGCTTTCAGTACTGGAAGCAGGTTTATCGAAACAACGAGAGCTGGCAAGAGACACAGGTGACGCCTGATCATGCGGAAGGACCCTTACGCGCGCAAAAGATGTGTCTTTTCGCGTCGCGCTGATTATAGGGGCAGAAGTTGGCTTCTGGCTTCGCGCGATGGTCAGGCGCTTTTTGCGGCCAGGGCCGCGCTGGTGCTGCGTCGCATGGCGACGTGCGGCGTGCGTGCCCCGAGCGGCAGGACAACGCCTGCGGCTGTACAAACCAGGGCAATCCAGAGCAGGTCCGCGCCGAGCAGGTGCAAGACCTGTAAGGTGATTGGCGCCAAGGTGAAGACACCGGCGACCCCAAGGACAACCTGGCTGGCTAGCAACGCCCAAAGAACGCGGGCCTGGCTGCCTTTGACGCGAAGCGCCAACAGGCCAATTAGGGTAAAAGCGGCGAGCGAGGCCGCAGGATGCATCCAGCGCATACGGACCAGCAGCGGGGAGGAGGAGGACAGGTCGGCAAGGAACGCCGAGCGGAGGTCGACGGAGGGGAAGAGGGTATCGGCGAGGGCTGCCACGGAACCGGTTGCTCCGGTGAGGATCGTTGCTGCAACGCCAAGCCAGGCGGTGTTCCTCAGCCGCGAGGATTGGAACGGGAGAGCATCGTGGGGCTGCTGCCACCACCAAGCAAGGCTCAAGGCGCCGAGCAGCAGCATCGTGTTCGTAAAGTGGATGCACTGCACCATGACCCGGGCGTTGGAAGCATTGTGCTCGACATAGCCGCCTTTCACGAGAACGGCTCCGAGGAAAGCCTCTGTGAGAAGAAGAAAGCCGGACCAGTACGCCGCGGTACGGACGCGTTCGCCCCGGGGACGAGCGTAAACAGTCCACGCGATAACGGCGGCGACCAATCCCGTGCAAAGCCCGGTCATGGAACGGTGGGTAAACTCGATGATCGTGGCGACGCGCGGGTGTCGTGGAACGAAGTCTCCGTTGCACAACGGCCAATGGTTGCCGCAACCGGCGCCTGATCCCGTGGCGCGGACGATGGCGCCTTCGAGAATGACGAGCACCATCCATGCGAGGGCTACGGCTGCAAAGGTTGAAAGGCCGCGTCCGTTGCGTAGAAATGCCAGGATCCGTCGCATACTTCTATTTTACGCGTCTTTGCACGCGATGGCCGGCGGTGGAAGTAGCGCGTCAACATGGCATGAAAATGCGGGCAGGTGCAAGGGAGCTATGTGCGTGCCAGCTCGCGGGCGCGTTCCGTGGCGCGCTTCACGGCTTTAATCAGGGTGACGCGAAGGCCGCCCTGCTCGAGTTCCAGGATGCCGTCCACGGTGCAACCTGCGGGTGTGGTGACCTCATCTTTGAGCAGCGCTGGATGAGCTCCGGTCTCAAGGACCATGCGTGCGGCGCCGTAGGCGGTTTGTGCGGCCAGTTGGGTGGCGATATCCCGCGGCAAACCGACGTTTACGCCGGCTTCGGCAAGTGCTTCAAGGATGATGTAGAGAAACGCCGGTCCAGAGCCGGACAGGCCGGTCACGGCATCCATATGCTTTTCGTCGACTTCGACGACGCGGCCAACGGTGCGAAACATCCGCTGGGCGATGTCCATCTGCTCGCGCGTTGCGAAGCGTCCGCGCACCAGGGCGGTCATACCGGCACCGAGCGCGGCTGGGGTGTTGGGCATGGCACGAATCACAGCGAAGGGAAGGGCCTGTCCAGGCGCGGCTTCGATGGCTTCGGTGGTGACGGAAGCGGCGATGGAAATGATCAGCGTGCCGGGTGTTAGGGCTGCCGTGATCTCTCGCAGGAGGTCGGTTACCTGTGTCGGTTTTACGCCGATAAGAACAATATTCGCGCCCTCGGCGGCGGCGCGGTTGTCTGTGGTGCAACGGATGCCGAGTCGTGCTTCCAGTGTGGCAGCGCGTTCCGTGTGCGCCACGGTCGCGGTGATTTGTGCGGGTTCCAAGAGCCCGGAGTGCAAGAACGCCTTGAGCAGGATGCCACCCATTTTGCCGGCACCCAGCATTGCTACTTTCCCGTTCAGGATCGGGATATCAGGGGTGTCCGGTGCGTGGGAAGTTTGCATGCGGCCAGCCTACCATTCTGCGGCCCTCTGCCTTGCGGCGCTAGTTGGCAAGCGGCATGGCGGTCGCCCCCGTGGCTGCTTCGAGCATGCGGTACAGGGTGGAGCGACTGATGCCGAGTACCTCGGAGGCACGCAGTTTGTTTCCACGGCAGGCGCGTAAAACGGCATAGATGTGCTCCTGCATGACGGTGTCGAGCTTGAGCATGCGGACGGGAGCCGATGTCGGCCGGGCGAAGCGTTGCACGGCCATGGTGCGCTGCCAGTCGGACAAAGTCAGCTCGACGCCACTGTCCGCGCTTTCGACAAGATCGTCGACGACATCGGAGAGTTCGCGAAGGTTGCCGGGCCAAGGGTATTCCATGGCGGTGCGGAGCAAGGCATCCGAGAGTTGGGGCATGGCGCCGAGCCGGCCCTGGCAACGGAGAGCGATCATCTGGTTGAGGAGCATGGGCAGGTCCTCGGCGCGCTCCTTCAACGCGGGGATGGGGATGCGCACGGCACCGAGTGCTTCCGCCAACTCCGCGGAGAAGCGGCCGACGCTGACCAGGGCACGCAGGTCTTCGGTGGTGGCGGCGGCCACGGAAAGCGGAAAGGCGCGGCGGACACGCAGAAGACGCAGGAGGCTGTGCTGGGCGGCCGGCGAAAGCTCATCGACTGCGGGGAAGAAAAGAAATGCATCCAGCGGCAAGGATTCGGGCACATTGGACCGCAATAACTGATCTTCTGCTTCCGCGTCGGACAAGCTGAGAAAAGGACGTCGGGGATGGGGCGAAAGATCGAGCAGAAGGCGAGCGACCGCTTCCTGACCGGAGTGGCTGCAGCCGGTGAGGAGCACAGTGCGTAGATGCGGCGCCAGGCGACGGATTTGCGACCATAGCTGGCACATCGCCGTGCTGGGGC
The DNA here is from genome assembly GCA_964242495.1 of uncultured Acidobacteriaceae bacterium. Lineage (GTDB taxonomy): Bacteria > Acidobacteriota > Terriglobia > Terriglobales > Acidobacteriaceae > Granulicella. The sequence continues at coordinate 2,224 of CAXSZS010000003.1, read as the reverse complement.
CGAGCAGGGTCAGCGCAAGCTCTGCGGCCGCGGCGACAGGGGGGACTGGCGGATGGGAGGCGAAGGGTACCAAGTCAGTGTGCATACACTTGCCATATCGGTAATTATGCACAAAGGTTGAGGGTTGAATAGCGAAAAAAGAGCGAAGCGATACCAAAATGGAACAGGGTGAGCATGACGCTCACCCTGTTCCCACTTCGGGAAGTGTCCGCCAACTGCTAAGCGACGGATTTCGCGCAGTAGCTATCGAAAGCGCGGGAGAGCTCCTGAGCGATGGCTGGTGCCGTCGAGGTTTCGATCGCGGAACGCTGCATGAGGTAGACGAGCTGGCCGTCGCGGAGGATGGCGATGGCGGGCGAGGTGGGTGGATGGCCACCGAAGTAGCTGCGAGCGCGGTCGGTGGCCTCGCGATCCTGGCCGGCAAAGACGGTGACGGCATGGTCGGGTTTGGTGCCATGTTGCATGGCGAGGCGAACGCCGGGACGCATCTTGCCGGCAGCGCAGCCGCAGATGGAGTTGACCACGACCATGGTGGTACCGGGCTGGGCAACGGCGCTGTCAACATCGGCGGCCGTGCGGGCCTCATTTACACCGGCGCGGGTGAGTTCTTCGCGCATCGGGATCACCATCAGTTCTGGGTACATGTTTTTCTCCTGAAGTTCGGGTACAGCCTTCAAGGTTAGATTCTACGTCAGCCTCGGCGGATGCAGGACACGTGCAGGTTCCCCTCCCCCCGGACTTTCCGTGCAAAGTCTTCGAAATAAGGACGTTATGTCTGGACTTTGATCGAGGCTGCGTTTCGTACGGACACTCGATCAATCCGTGAAACAGATCTCTCTTTTTTCCAGAGCATACAACGCCCGTCAAGCCCTTCAGGGCCTGAGTGCGCCAGGGGCTTGGGTGCGATAGCTTAAGGCGATGCGATTTGAGGACAGAATTCAGGAAAACGTCCCGCTCGCCCCGCACACGACCTTTGGGGTTGGGGGACCCGCGCGATATTTCTTGGAAGCCGGGGAGGAGAGCGATGTTGGGGAGGCTTTCCGATGGGCGGCCAAGCAGGCGCATGTGCCCCTGTATGTTCTGGGCGGGGGAAGCAATGTGCTCGTGGCCGATGAGGGATTTCCGGGGCTTGTGCTGCGGATGAACCTTCAGGGCGTGGAGCAGGACGGCTGCCGGTTCAACGTGGGTGCGGGCGAGTCCTGGGATGCGCTGGTGGACCGGACGATTGCGGCCGGTTGCGCAGGCATGGAGTGTCTGGCGGGCATTCCGGGCAGTGTGGGGGCGACGCCGGTGCAGAATGTCGGCGCGTATGGGCAAGAGGTGGCGAGCACGATCGAAGCGGTGCGGGCGTGGGACCGGAGCACCGAAACTTTCGTCGATTTGTCGAAGGAACAGTGTGGGTTTCGGTATCGGACGAGCGTGTTCAACACAGAGCAGCGGGGCCGCTATGTTCTTACCCGCGTGCGGTTTGCGCTGCATGCCGGTGGGGAGCCGGACCTACGCTACCCGGATCTGCAACGGCGATTTGCCGGGCAGGCGAAACCAACGCTGGCGGAGGTAGCAGCCGCGGTGCGAGCGATCCGGCACAGCAAGGGCATGGTGCTGGCCGCAGGCGATGCGGACACACAAAGCGCGGGATCGTATTTCAAAAATCCGGTGGTGCCGGTGATTGCGCTGGCGGGCATTGCCGCCGCGGCTGTGGTAGAGCCCGAAGCGATGCCGTCGTATCCGGCAGGGGAGGGTTATCGCAAGCTTTCGGCGGCCTGGCTGGTGGAGCAGGCCGGTTTCGAGCGTGGGTTTCGGCTGGGACGGGTGGGCATTTCAGGGAAACATACGCTCGCGCTCACCAATCGCGGTGGAGCGACCTGTGTGGATGTGCTGCTGCTGGAAGCAAAGGTAAAGGCGGGAGTGATGGCGCGGTTTGGGGTGGAGTTGGAGCGGGAACCGGTGTTGCTGGGGGCGTAGGTGCAGTGGACGTGGAAGAAGCGCTGTTTTACACCGGATGAGCTACGCCGTGCAGATGTCTCCACTGTGTGAACGGTGAAGCTATTCGCTTCGGTCGAGAGGACAAGGCTGTACCACTGCGAGAACAGCTCCAGCTTGCAGGCGTGCTATGGGTCGGGCTTTCAGCCCTTGGGCATGCGCGGGAACGTAGACCTAGGCCTTGCGGCCTAGGGTGTATCGACATATTCACTTTTGCGGGGAGGTCAGCTTTGATGAAGTA
>CAXSZS010000002.1:200118-632005 GCA_964242495.1 uncultured Acidobacteriaceae bacterium | reverse complement strand
TACCGCGCTAGCCAACGTGATCGTGCAGAGCCAAGACCTGCAGGAGGCGCTCGCCTGGGCCGGGGTGTTGGGCCGGGCGCTCGTGGCGGCACAGCCGGCGGGTGTGCGGGTGCTGGGACCGGCAGCTGCGCCGCTGTCGCGCCTGAAGCGGATTTACCGGTACCACTTTGTGCTGCGGGCCAAGCGCCGGGATGCGCTGCGGGTGTGTCTGCGTGGCCTGCTGGCGACGGCGGATGCGGCGGGGATACCACGGCGGGCGCTGGTGGTGGATGTGGATGCGCTGCATCTGTTGTGAGCGATCGGCTGCCGTTATGCTTCAAAGGCCGAAACGCAGATTCCCTTCGGGAATGACCACAAGCAGGGGGCGAGTGTTGTGGCTTTTCACGAATGAAGGAGGCGCTTCGAAGGAATACCGAGGTCCTTCGCTGTGCTCAGGATGACCGCGAGAAAGCGGGAGCGCAGGGAATCAGTCGAGCGTTTGCAGATCTTTTCCGGCTTTGAAGCGGACGGCGCGGCCGGGAACGATGTCCACGCGGGTGCCGGTGCGGGGGTTGCGGCCGACGCCGGTTTTGCGCGGTTTTACGGTAAAGACGCCAAAGCCGCGGAGCTCGATGCGTTCGCCTTCGGCTAGGGCCTGTTTCATGGCGCTGAAGATGGCATCGACGGCCGACTCCGCTCGGTTACGGGGTAAACCCGTGCGCTCCACGATACGCTGGATGAGATCCTGCTTGATCAAGGGCGCGCACCTCGCGGACGGAGAGCCAAATCAACGTTTGCTGACAGGTCTGATGGTAGGTAGAGGCTGTGGCGATGTCAACGGCGGGCCAGGGTGCGGTAGTTTCAGGTAGTCTTAGTGGTCTCAGCAGGTCGAGGTACTTCGAGGCAGTCTCACGTAGTTCTAAAAGGAAAAGCTTCCAAGGAAGGACCGCGAACACCGTTCGCTGCTACGTTTTTAACTCTATGGCCATAAAAAGCGATAAATGGATTCGTACGCAGGCGCTCACCCGCGGCATGATCGAGCCGTTCAGCGAGAAACAGGTGCGCGAGGGCGTGGTGTCGTACGGTTTGTCCTCCTACGGCTATGACCTGCGGGTTTCCGATGAGTTCAAGATCTTCACCAACGTCAACAGCGCCATCATCGATCCGAAGGCCTTTGATGAACGCTCCTTTGTGACCGTCATCGCGGACTCGGTGATCATTCCGCCGAATTCATTCGCGCTGGCCCGTTCGATCGAACACTTTCGGATTCCGCGCGATGTACTGACAATTTGTGTGGGGAAAAGCACCTATGCGCGTTGTGGCATCATCGTAAATGTCACCCCGTTTGAACCCGAATGGGAAGGCTTCGTGACGCTCGAGATTTCGAACACAACGCCTTTGCCGGCACGGGTGTACGCCAACGAAGGTTTGTGCCAAATTCTTTTCTTTCAGAGCGACGAAGTGTGTGAAACCAGCTACGGCGACCGGCAGGGGAAGTATCAACACCAGCAGGGCATCGTGCTGCCGAAGCTGTAAGGCTCGTTTCCAAGGCCATGGTTCGTTCGGGTCCATTGTTTATTTGGGTCTTACGTTCGCCCGGCTTCTCAGTCTGAAGCAGATGCCCGTCCGGGCTCAAAGTTCACGTTCGACCACTCACTCCTTATGCCCGTGGGTTTGGAGGGGTGCAGCGCACACGTTGAGTTGAAAGGCGTTCCCCTGTCGACAGCAGCCCAATTCGGAAGACCGGCGGTCTGTATCGGGATTCTTGCGGCGGACCCGCTTCGTTCGATCGGTCTGCAATCCATCCTGGAGGACGGCTTGCACGTGCGGACGGTGATCCTGCCGGAGGGCGCACGCGCGCGTACCCAAAAGATTCACGTGCTGATTGTGGACCAGGGATATGACCAGCAGGTGAGCCTTCACCTGCCGCTGAGCCGGGCTCTGCGGCAGGTGCCCGGGGTAGCGATTGTGCTGCTGACCCGCGGGGGCGGCGGAGATACGACGGACCAGATGACGGCGCTCGGGGCGCGGGCCGTTTTGCCCGAAAATGCGGCAATCGCGGAGATTCGGGCCTGCATTCGCGCTGTGCTGAAAGGCAAGACCTGGGCCCCACCCGAGCGAGCCGGCATTGCCGACGCGGCTGTGAGCTCGGAAGACACACGTCCGGCACTGGCACAACGCTTGACCCCAAAGGAGCGTGAGGTGATGCACTCGCTCGCGCAGGGGCGTTCAAATCGCGAGATTGCGGCGACCATGAGCATTGACGAAGCTACGGTGAAGGCGCATCTGAGCCGTATGTTGCGCAAAGCAGAGGCGAGCAACCGGGTAGAGCTGGCCCTGCGGGGATTGATGGAGGGGAAAGCGAGCCGAAAAAGCCCAGGGATGTTCAAAAAGCTCCATACAACTTAAGTAACCTTGACCCGGCGAAGAGTAACTGTAAGAGTAATCCCAGTACAGACCTGGGAGAACGGGTTGCCGTCGAGCTGCAAAGCCCTGATCGGCAACCCGTATTTTTGCCGCGCGGGAAGGGCTGTCGACCGTCGCTCGTGTGCCATTTCGGGATGAGGAAGAGGATTCCAAGCATCATCCGCGCATCATTGATTCCATCAATGGTTCCCATGTTCTCCAATGAATGGCAACCTGTGCGCGATGCTATCCATCTGATTATGGGAATGCTTATTTTGAGCAGGCAAAAGATTTAAGAAAAAAGGGGAACGTATGACGATTAAGAAGGTAAGTGGAATGCTGTGTGGCTTCGCGATGGCTGCAGGCATGCTGCCGGCACATGCGGCAGACGAAGGAAAGCGTGACGAGCGCCTGAAGGCAGCCACGGGCATCCTCGACGAGATTATGGGAGCGCCGGATAAGCAGATCCCCCAGTCGATTTTGGCGAAGGCGCATTGCGTGATTGTCATTCCGGCGGAAACGAAGCTGGCTTTTGGTGTCGGCGCGCAATATGGCCAGGGCATGGCGACCTGCCGTACGGGGCACGGATGGAGCGCTCCGGTATTTATGACGCTCGGCGGCGGGAGCTTCGGCTTCCAGATCGGTGGCCAGGCTACGGATCTGGTGCTGCTCGGCATGAACGCGAAGAGCGGAACGGATCTGCTGCATAGCAAAGTCAAGCTGGGTGCGGACGCAGCGGCAGCGGCGGGCCCTGTGGGTCGGGACGCGAATGCCAACACTGATTTGTATTTGAATGCGGAGTACCTTACCTACTCCCGTTCAAAGGGTCTATTTGCCGGTCTGGATCTGACGGGTGATTACCTGAATGCGAATGCGAAGGAACAGACTGCAGAATACGGCTCAGGCATCAAGCCTGAATCGATTCTGCGCGGTGCAGTCCCGGTGCCGGCGAATGCGCAACCCTTCGTGAAGACCGTGGCAAAGTACTTCGTTGAGGCAAAAGCGAGCCGATAGTGGTAGCTGGTATGCGAAAGGGGACGGCTCCTGCCGTCCCCTTTTCTTTTGGGTCGAGCGGCTCCTTGAGCCATTGGCTACACTGGAGGCATTGGGCGCTCTCGCACCATCGCCGGGTAAGAGGCCAGCGCGTCGGCAAAGCGTCGAGTACGGGGCTGTCCGATGGGCGTTAGGCACATTGGGCGCTCTGCCGCGCGGGTTGGCGCGGGCGGTGGGCAGCGGGATCGGCGTGTTGGCCTGGGCTCTCTCGCCACGGCTGCGACGGGTAGGTTTACGTAACCTGGCAATTGCGTTTCCGGATAGGTCTGAACGGGAGCGGGGCCGGGTGCTGCTGGCGAGCTTTCGATACCTGGGCTGGCAATTGGCGGAATTTGCGCAGATGAGGCGCTACACCGCCGCTGACGTGATGAGGTTTATCCGCTATGAGGGATTGGAGCACTACAAAGCTGCCCGGGATCGCGGACACGGCGTGTTTGTCCTTACGGCGCATCTGGGTGCGTGGGAATTATCCAGCTTTTTTCATTCGTTGATGGGATTTGCCATGGGCATGGTGATCCGGCGGCTCGACAACCTGCGTGTAGATGCATTGGTGAACGGCATTCGGACGCGGCACGGCAATTGGGTGCTGCCCAAGGATGATTTTGCCCGCGGGCTGTTGAAGGCGATGCAAGGCGGCGAGACGGTAGGTATCCTGATGGATACGAACATGACCCCGCCACAAGGGCTGTTTGTCCCGTTTTTCGGCAAGGAAGCCTGTACGGCTTCTGGTCTGGCGCGGGTGGCACTGCGGTCCGGGGCTGCCGTTCTCCCCGGATTCTTGCTGTGGGAGGCCGCAGAGCGACGGTACGTCCTGCACTTCGGCCCGGAACTGACGCTGACGCGCACCGGTGATGCGGAAGCGGATGCGTGGGCCAACACAGCCCTGTTTACGCGTGTGCTGGAAGATTATGTGCGGCGATACCCGGAACAATGGTTGTGGGTACATCGACGCTGGAAGACACGGCCCCCAGGGGAACAGGCGGTGTATGGATGAGCGCGCCCGGGCTGACTTTCACGGAGATTGCCGCTCTGTTGGACGTGCCTGCGTTGGAGATGCCTGCCCCGGAACTGGCCATGGCGAAGGAGGCCACGTCTCGGATCACGGCGGTGGCTTCCATCGCAAGCGCGACGGCCTCGTCGTTGGTCTTCGCGGAAGATGAGGAAACCTTGCAGTCAGCCATGGCGTCGAGGGCTGGCTTGATCCTGACGGGATTTCAGGCTACGCCGTTACATGATGCTCGCGTGATGCAGGTGGCCGCGCCCCGGTATGCATTTGCGCTGTGTGCGCGGGAGCTCGCCAAAGTGCGGGCTGCTGCCGGTGAGGGGACGGAGCCGCTGCTGCATCCGGCCGCGGTGGTGCATTCAACGGCGCAGATGGGAGCGCGGGTGCGTGTCGGGGCGGGTGCGGTGATCGAAGCAGGGGTCCGGCTAGGCGACGACGTGACCATTGGCAGCCGCGCGGTGATCGCTGAGGGTGTGGTTCTGGGCGATCGGGTGGTGGTGCAGGCCGGGGCGGTGCTCGGTTCACGGGGCTTCGGCTATGTGCGCCATCCGGGAACAGGGAAGTATCTGTTGTTTCCGCAGCAGGGTGTGTTGATCGTCGAGGACGATGTGGAGATCGGCGCGAATGCAACCATTGATCGAGGCGCACTGGAAGAGACGCGCATCGGCCGGGGGACCAAAATCGACAATCTGGTGCACATCGGGCACAACTGCCGCATCGGGCAGGACGTCGTCATCGCCGCGCAGGTAGGCGTTTCGGGCTCTTGCGTCATTGAGGATGGGGCTGTGCTGGCCGGGCAGGTCGGCCTATCGGACCATTGCTACATCGGGCCGGGAGTGATTTTGGGCGGCCAGGCGGGGGTATACCGCGGCAAAATGGTGACGGGGCCGGGTGAGGTCTTTGCCGGCACGCCCGCCGAACCGCTGCGCGCGCATATGCAATCTCTGGCACAGCTGCGGGCGTTTGGCCGCCGGCGCCGACCGCGCTGAAAGGACGAGGGAGACCGGATGGCAGTGGTGGTGGTGGGCGGGCACACGCGCAATATCGGCAAGACGAGCGTCGTCGCGGGACTGATCGCCGCGTTGGCCGAGATGCAATGGACCGCGGTGAAGATTACGCAGTATGGGCATGGGATCTGCTCGGCGAATGGAGACGCCTGCGATTGCGCGACGGCCGATCATACGATCGCGGTCAGTGAAGAGCGCGATCGGAGCAGCGGTACGGATTCTTCGCGATACCTGGCGGCCGGGGCGGCTCGATCGTTCTGGGTGAGGACCCAGCAGGGTGAGCTGCATGAGGCCATGCCAAGGGTGCGCAAGCTGATTGCCGGCGCGGAAAACGTGATTCTTGAGTCGAATAGCGTGCTGCGGTTCCTGAAGCCGGATCTGGCACTGAGTGTGCTTGATCCTTCCGTGGAGGATTTCAAGCCCTCGGCGCTGCGATTTCTGGACCGCGTGGATGCATTGGTGATGCCGGCGGCGGCGGGCGTGGGTTCGGCGTGGGAGGGTGTTTCAGCTCAGTTGCTGGCGCGCAAGCCTCGCTTTGTGTTCACCGCACCGGTGTATTGCCCGGAGGCGCTGGTGGCCTTTGTGCGCGAGGCGACTGCGAAGTCAGCGGTGGCGTGACGACCCTCGGGCGAAAACGCAGATTCCCTCCGGGAATGACAAAGGTAGGACCAGCAGGCCTTACAGGCTGCGGACGGGAAGCATGACGAGGTCGTGCGCTAGGCCAATTTCGCGCTGGATGAACGGCTCGGCGTAGCGAACGCCGGCGAGTAGACCGTAGTGCCGGGCGCTGGCGAACATGCGTTCGCGGATTTCGTCTTCAGGGACGAAAAGGCCGGTGCCGGCGCTCTGCCCGCCGTACTGGGAGCGATAGGCGAGCAGTGCCGCCTGACGCGTTTCGATATGCGGGGTGATATCGATGACAAAGGTGGGCCGCACGTCGGCATACAGCGAAGCGTACAGGATTTTGAAGGGGCGATGCGGGGGACCGTAGGCGGGCGGCAGGGCGAGGCTGGACAGGCCGGCAGCGAAGCAGGCCTCGTAACCGAGGGTAGCCGTCGTGTAGTGGTCCGGATGCCGCCCCTGCCAGTAGGGCAGGATCACGACACGTGGACGAAGTTGGCGGAGCACGGCAGCGATCTTCAGCCGGTTTTCGAGGGTGTTCTGGACGTTGCTGTCGGGCAGGTCAAGCGCCTGGCGGTGGGTGACGTGGAGCAGGCGGGCGGCCTCGGCGGCCTCGGCGGCACGCTCGGCGGCGGAGCCGCGGGTGCCGCCTTCGCCCTGGGTAAGGTCAAGGATGCCGGTGCCCCAACCAAGTGCGTGCTGCACGAGCAGGGTGCCGCCGCAGGTCTGTTCGACATCATCACGATGGGCAGCGATGGCAAGGATGTCGACGGGGGTGACGCCTTCAGGAGTCATATCCCCAACCTGTGTCGGAAACGCGTTGTTGGCCGTCACGATCAGTTGGCGCTATTGGTCAGCGCATCCATGTAGGCGACATCGAGCACCGTGCCCTGGATGGTGATGTTGGTGTTGTTGATTTCGGAGCCGTCTACCGTCGAAAACGCATGGATCTGGCCGCCATACGCGGTGTACACCTTGTTGTAGTTCTGCACCCAGCAGATGCCGGTCAGGTTGCCGTAGTAATAGGCGTTCCCGTTGGTGTTGGGGTAGGGAAGGGTCGTCGCGCCGCCGGGTGTGAGGTTGGGAATCAGGGTAGCCGTCGGCGCGGTGCCGAGGTTCACCATCGTGAGGCAGTTGTAGTTCTGCCCGGTGGCCTGCCGCTCGCCATTGGCGCACTGCGAGCTGCCAATCCAGAGGGTGTTGTTGTCCGCGAAGAGCATGCGGGTATGCGTGCCGTCAGAGATGGACACCGGATTCGATGGGACATCGGTGGCCTGATTCAATACGGTCATGTAGCCGGTGAAGAGGCCGTTGGCACGGGGTGTGGTGCCCAGGGTGCCGTTCGCGTTTTGACTGAAGAGCGACTGCCCGGCCAGGTACAGATTGGTGCCGTCGGAGAGAGCCTCCGTGACGCCGCCGGGGATTGGGATGGGGTTAGGAACGGGCAGTATGGCGAGGGGGGAGGGGGCTCCCGGAGCGAGTGGGTTGACGGTGGGGATGTTGCTGGTGGCGACCGAACCGGACTGCAGCACGGTGACGCCGGCGGTGGTGCCGCCGCACTCCGGCCCGCAGTTCAAGACGTACACACTGGAGCCATCCAGCGAAAAGTAGGCGCCGATAGGCCGGTCATACGTGCCGGCCACCGGAACGACGCAGTAGATGGGCAGCAACAGCGGTTCGCAGTCGACGGAACCCGGCGGCACGATGGGAGTATTTGTCTGCGTGAGCTGCACGATGCGGTACAGCGCATTGGAGTTGCGGGTCATCGCCAGGATGATCGTGTTGCCGGGATTGATCGCCACGCGGTTTACATTAGGCAGGTTCAGGGGGATGGCCTGTCCGTTGTAGGTGACAATCAACTGGCCGCCTGATGCGGTAGCACCGACAAAGCGGCTGCCATCCGGCGAAGCGCCGACCGAGGGGGTATTTGCCCCGAAAACCGCCACGCTGCTGTTGATATTGGCTTCAGTGGCGTAATTGACGGACGCGAGCTGCCCCGTGTTGTTGTCGAGGATGTAGCCCACCTGCTGCTCGGGGAAGTTCTGGATCTGGATGGGGAACTGGCCGGAGTAGCCGGAGATGGAGAACGAGGTTCTGGTGTTCTGCACATTGCTGCGGATATCCCGCAGACCGTCCAGGATCTCCGCGCCACCGCCGGAGCCGTTCACCGTATAAGTAGCAAGCACGCGCTGCAGCAGGCCGCTGGGCGGGGTCACGCGGCCGGCGAAGTTGTTTGCCGGATAGTAGTAGAGGGGAGCGTGGCAGCCCGCCAGGAAGAAGGTCGAAAAAAGGCCCAAACACAAGGCGAGGCAACGGCGGGCGGCGATACTTCTATGCTTCAACGGCTACAACTCCCGAACGACGATGCCTGTGCATTTTCGCAGGCCGCGATCACGGAAAGTATACCAGTGTGGGACAGGCTGGCACAGGTGCGGCAGGGTAGGATGGGAAAGGATAGAGGCCGCGTCAGGGGCGCACGATGGCAACCGCGAGAGAGCAGCCAAATCGGGAAAACCGGCAAAACGGGCTAGAGCCGACCGAGCCAGACCGGAGCGGGTCAGCGCCACGTGGTGGAGTGGAGCGGCTCTTCCGTGAGGGCACCGTGCTCTGCGACGGTGCCATGGGCACGATGCTCTACGGCTGCGGTGTGTTCCTCAATCGCAGCTATGACGAGCTGAACGTGACACAGCCGGACACCGTGCGCTCGGTGCACGAGCAATACCTGCAGGCCGGGGCGCAGGTTATCGAAACCAACACCTTTGGGGCTAATGCGCTGCGGTTGGAGCACTTTGGCCTGCGCGAGCGAGTGCATGAACTGAACGTGGCCGGGGCGCAGCTCGCGCGCCGCAGCGTCGAAGCGCATAGGGAGAAGCACGGGGCGGAGGCCTTTGTCGCGGGGGCGGTCGGTTCGCTCGGCAAGCTGGTGCGCGCCGATGAGGATCCCGGCGCGGAAGAGGGGACGATTTTCGCCTCGGAGGCGCGGGCGGTCTTTGCCGAACAGATGGCCGCACTCGCCGCTGGGGGAGTCGATCTCCTGATTGCGGAGACGATGCTGTCGCTCGCGGAGGCGGAGCAGGCCGTCCTCGCGGCTCGGGAAGCGGCGCCGGCGCTGCCTTTGGTGGTGCTCGCCAAGGTGGATGACGAGGGCAACTGTCTGGACGGCACCCCGGCGGAAATCTTCGCCGAACGCATGGAGGCCATGGGCGTAGCCGCGACCGGCTGCAACTGCGGCAGCGGGCCGGCGCCAGTGCTGCTGGCCGTTCAGCGCATGCGCACGGCGACGCGCCTGCCCCTGGTGGCGATGCCCAACGTGGGGCTGCCGCGCGATGTGGAAGGCCGCAATATTTACCTGTCGTCGCCGGAGTACATGGCGAGCTCGGCGGGCAAGCTGGTGCAGGCGGGCGCGCACTGGGTGGGCGGCTGCTGCGGCACGACCCCGGCGCACATTCGGGCGATGCGGGGCAAGCTGCGGGCGCTGGGCGCGCAGACCGTGGGCGAAACGGCGATGGAAGACGGCCATGCCGCGCGGGTTTCCCCGCGGGAGGGCGAGGAGCCGGGGATAGAGCCGCCGCCGCTCGAGGAGCGCTCGCTGATCGGCCGCAAGATCGCGCGCGGCGAGTTCGTGTCGATGGTGGAGATTGTGCCGCCGAAGGGGTTTGATTGCAGCCGGGAGCTGGCGGGCGCCGCGTTGTTGGCGCGCTGCGGGGTGGACGCGATCAATGTGCCCGACTCTCCGCGGGCGAGCGCACGCATGAGCGCCCTGAGCCTGTGCGCGCAAATACAGATGCAGATCCGCGTGGAAACGGTGCTGCATTTCACCTGCCGCGACCGCAATCTGCTGAGTATCCAGGGGGAGCTGCTGGGCGCGGCGTCACTGGGCCTCAAAAATATTCTTTGCCTCACGGGTGACCCGCCGAAGATGGGGAACTACCCGGATGCGACAGCTGTGTTTGATGTGGATGCGATTGGGCTAACGCGCATCACGCAGGCGCTAAATCACGGCCTGGATATTGGCCGCAATCCGCTGGGGGTTGGCATCGGTTCGCCGGGTTTTACGATCGCGGTGGCGGCCAATCCTGGGGTGCCGGACCTCGACCACGAGGTTCGCCGGTTTGCCTACAAGGTGGAGGCCGGAGCCGAGTTCTGCATCACGCAACCGGTCTTCGATGTGCGTTTGCTGGAGCAGTTTTTACGGCGCATCGAGGGCTTCCGCATCCCGGTCATCGCGGGCATCTGGCCGTTGACCAGCCTGCGCAATGCGGAGTTCATGCGTAACGAACTGAAGGTCTCGATGCCGGCGGAGGTGCTGACCCGCATGGGCGCCCATGCCGACAAGGGGGCCGCGCTCGCCGAAGGGCTGAAGATCGCGCAGGAGATGCTGGCCGAGGTGCGGGACGCGGTGCAGGGCGTGCAGGTGGCGGCTCCGTTCAGCAAGTATGCAGCGGCGGCGGCGGTGCTTGGACTCGAAGTGCCCGCCGAGGGGGAGGTCGTTCTTGGCGATTAGTGTGAAGCCGAGCTTTGAGGAGCAACTGGCGGAGTTGGAAACAGTGGTCGAGCAGCTGGAACGCGGCGATCTGTCCCTGGAAGATAGCGTGGGATTATTTGAACGCGGCATGCAGTTATCGGAGGCGTGCAAAGGCGAGTTGGCGACCGCGGAAAGCCGCATCCAGGTGTTATTAAATCCGCGGGAGAAAGGGCCGGTGCGGGTGGAAGACTTGGTGGTAGAGGATGAGAGCAATGATGGTGAGGAGATTGCCTGAGCTTTGGATGCGGCGTACCATGATCGCTATGGGAAACGGCATCGAGTTGGAAACGTTAGACGTCCTTCGATTTGCACGGAGCATTGAGCGTGATTGCCAGGAAGGTGTGAAGTGGGAGCAGCGCAAGCTGGAATGGATCTTAGAAGAAGAGCGTAAGCGAAATAACCAGCAAGAAAACAAAGCCGCTTGAGTCGTCCCGTTCTCACCATCGTTGCCGGATCAAATGGATGCGGTAAGACGTCACTTACCACCTTGGCACGCACGAAATTTCAGCATGTTCCGATCCTTGATCCAGATGCGATTGCTCGATCTCTTCAAGAAATCACGGAAGGGGTGAGTTCCGATCTCAAAGCTGGAAAGCAGGTTCTTCAACAAGCTGAGGCTCTTATTGAGAGTCGACAGAGTTTCACTGTGGAAACAACTCTGTCAGGCAGTACATACTTAAAGATGGCCGCTCGAGCGAGGGCGGCCGGCTTCAACATAGTTGCTTTTTTGGTAGGCACGTCATCAGTTGAAGTAATCATCAGCCGCGTGAAAGGAAGAGTGAAGAAGGGCGGCCACGACGTTCCCGAGGAAGACCAACGGAGGCGATACCCTCGAACTCTTGCAACATGGAGAAGCTGTTGGCCCTCACCAATCTTGTAGTCGTCTTTGATAACTCCCTAGATCAAGGACACACCCTAGTCTGCGTGGGCCATTCTGGTTTTATGCATTGGGTTGAACCAGTTCCTACTTGGGCAGCGCATCTGCAACGCTGACCTGATTGATGCAAGATCAGTTCCATAATCAGACCGGAAATAGGCCTAAGTATAATTTTACTTATCTGGATAAGAGCTCATCCAAGATGGAGATAGCAACGGTTAACGATCGCGGCTTGTAACGAAACCTGGTACCCATAATAAAGCGCGCTGAAACTCGGATTCCGGCAGTTCCGTCACAGACTGCCGCGCGGCTTCGGCATAGGCGCAGGCCGTATCCATGGCGTAGGCAATCGAGCCGTGGCGGCGTAGGATCTCTAAAATTTGGGCATGCGTGATGCGATTGAAGCTGCGGTCGGCCAGCACGGTACGGATGGCTTCACGATCGGCGCCGGTGCCGCGCTCGAGTGCATGAATGACTGCCAATGTGGCTTTGCCTTCGCGTAAATCGGAGGCGGTCGGCTTGCCTAAGACGTCGCCCGTGGCAGTCAGGTCGAGGACATCGTCAACGATCTGAAAGGCAAGCCCGAGATTGCGGCCGTACTCGCCCAAGGCGTCCTCGTAGGGTGAATCCCCGGGCAGGCCGCGGTGGGTGGGCGCCTCGTCGGCAACGATGGCGCCGAGGCGCATGGAAACCTGAAAGAGGCAGGCAGTTTTGCGGTAGATGAGGTCGAAATACTCTTCCTCATTGATCAGATGGCCGAGCTTTTCCATCTGCAACAGCTCGCCTTCGACCATCTCCTGCGTGAGCGAGATGAGCAGGTCGAGCACACGGAAGTTGCGTTCCGCCAGCGCTGTCTGAAAAGCCTGCATGTAAAGCCAGTCGCCCGCCAGCACGCATTTGGCGTTGCCCCAGGTGGTATTGGAGGACGGCCGGCCACGGCGTGTGCTGGCCTCGTCGATGATGTCGTCGTGAACAAGCGTGGCCGTGTGCAGCATTTCGACCACGGCACCGAGGCGGATACGCGCATCGCTCCGACTGCCGCAGGCCCTGGCAGCAAGCAGCAGCAGCATCGGACGGATGCGTTTGCCGCCGCCGGTGATAAGGTACGAGGCAATATCGGTGACAACGCGAACGGGCGATTCGGATTGGCGGCTGAACTCACGCTCGATCGCGGCAAGATCGCCGCCGAGTAGATCGAACACCTCAGTAGCCGTCGCGATGGATATTGCACTCACGCTCATCTAAGAGTAGCAGGAGGGGTGGTAGGGTCGCCCGCTTCCCGCGTGCCCGGATTGGGTGAGTTCCGTCACGTACATGCTAGTTCGACCGGAAGTTCGTAAACTGGAGTTCGAGCCCCAGGTCCTTGCCGCGCAGGAGGGCCATGACCTCCTGCAAGGTGTCGCGATCCTTGCTGGTGATGCGGACGGTGTCGCCTTGGATGGAGGCCTGCGCCTTCTTTTTCGCGTCCTTGACCATCGCGACAATCTTCTTGGCAACGTCTGAGTCGATGCCCTGCTTGAGTTTGATCTTCTGGCGCACGCTGGCGTTCGAGGCGGGCTCGATCTTCTCGTACTCCAGGTTCTTCAGCGATATGCCACGCTTCACGAGCTTTTGCGAAAGAATTTCGATTACCGACTTCAGTGTGTACTCATCCTGGCTCGCGAGTTGAATCGTCTCGTTGCCTTCAAGGGTCATCGTCGATTTGGAGTTTTTCAGGTCGAAACGGGCATTGACCTCTTTTGAAGCCTGGTCGAGCGCGTTTTTGACCTCTTGGACGTCGACTTTGCTGACGACGTCGAAGCTTTGATCTGCAGGCATGTGTGGTTTCCTTCGTGTTTCAGAGTTGGATGCGCGGTGGTGCGGGGGAGCAATCTCAGGCCGCGGTTGAGGGGAACAGGCGCTCGAAGTTAGCTGTGGTTTGAGCGGCGATCTCCGCTGCGCTGACGCCGCGTAACCCGGCCAAAAATGAGGCGGTTTGTGCGACGTGCGCCGGTTGATTTTGCTGGCCGCGGAACGGTACCGGCGCCAGAAAGGGAGCGTCGGTTTCAACCAGCATGCGGTCGCTCGGGACATTGCGCGCGACCTCTTGAATGGTTGCGCTCTTTGGATAGGTCAAATTACCGGCAAAGGAAAGGTAAAAGCCGGCGGCGAGTGACCGTTCTGCTTGCAGGCGATCGCCGGAGAAGCAATGCATGATGCCCGGCAGACCCGTGGGCGTCCAGTGTTCCGCGATCAGGGCGAGCAGGTCCTCCCAGGCATCGCGGCCTTCGAAGCGCTGTTTTACGGCGGAACTCGCGAGCTCCGCCGTGCGGCAATGGACGGTGATGGGTTTGTGCGCCCCGGCGGCGATGTGCAGCTGCGCGATGAAAGCTTCCTGCTGGA
Organism: uncultured Acidobacteriaceae bacterium; assembly: GCA_964242495.1. GTDB lineage: Bacteria > Acidobacteriota > Terriglobia > Terriglobales > Acidobacteriaceae > Granulicella. The sequence goes on along the minus strand of CAXSZS010000002.1, from coordinate 618,152 downwards.
TAGCCGGATCGGGATTGTCGATGTGATAGTAGTCGAGGCCGATCTCGCCGACAGCGACGCAGCGAGGATCGGCGGTGAGTTCGGCCAGGTGCGCGAGTGCTTCCGGGCTGGCGTGGTTGGCCTCCTGTGGATGGATGCCGGCCGTGGCAAAGATCTCAGGGTACAGATGGGCAAAGCCGAGCGCGCGGTGCATGGTCGACGGCCCATCGCCGATGCCGATGGCCAGCAGGCGGCCGACGCCTGCCTCGCGCGCGGCGTGCAGGACCGCCGGCAGGTCCTCGAAGTAATCCAGGTGGCAATGCGAATCGATGAGCATGGGAGTTGTTACCGTACCCGCGCGCCCAGGGCGATCCCTTCGCCGAAGGTGGCGAGCACGGGTTTGCCATCCGGCCCTTCGCTGGCAGCAAGCAGCATGCCATGTGATTCGAGTCCGCGCATCTTGCGGGGAGCAAGGTTGGCGACGATCACGATGCGCCGGCCGATCAGGTCTTCCGGCGTGTACCACTGGGCTATGCCGGAGAGGATCTGTCGGCGTTCGTAGCCGAGGTCGACTTCAAGGCGGAGGAGCTTATCGGCCTTGGGAATGCGTTCGGCGATGAGGATCTCCGCGACGCGCAGCTCGACCTTCATGAAGTCGTCGATGGCGATCTGTGGGGCGGCGTCCGCGGGCGTGCTGCTGATGGGTGTTTGCGCGGCGGCCGAGGCGAAGGCGCCGCTGGCCGGGGCCTCCGTGTGTGGGCCGGGCGTGGTGGGCAGGGAGGGCGTCTCCGCATGGCTGCCCCCGACGGAGAGCGTGCCGCTGGGCTCTGCGAGAGGTGTGAGGATGTCGAGCGAACTGGAGCGCGGTGGGGCCGCTGGGTCGGTCGGGTTTGTGGTCACAGGCGCGGCGGTGGGGGCGGTGTTCAGGGTGCTCTGGTTGGTGGCGGCGCGTGCGGGGCTCTGTTCAGGGGTGAGGGGCGAGGTGGGTGAGGTTTGCGTGGCGGCGTTGCGCGCTTCTTCCATGTCGATCATGATTTGGGCGAGTCCTTTGTCGGCGCGGGGGAAGATAGGGGCGAGCGGGCCGAGTTTTGTGCCGGATTTGAGACCGCCCCAAGTGAGATTTTTCATTTCGCCGTTGCGGGCAGCGGCTTCGATGTCGCCCAGTCCGAGTTGGGCCCAGACTTTGGATGTGGCGTAGGGAAGGATGGGGTAGAGCAGCGACGTGGTGATGCGTACGGCTTCAAAGACGTAGGACAGAGCAAATGCACGAATCTCTTCCGTCTGCTCCGGAGATTCCCGCTCTTTCCAGGGAGCAAGAAAGCTAACGGTCTGATCGGTGACCGAGATGAGCACCTGAACGCCTTGTAGGGACCGATCAAACCGGAGCTCTACTAGGTCTGCGATCACAGGCTCAGCAGATTGGAACCGGCCACCAAATGTCATCTGTAGCTTGCTTAGAGCTTCCACTTTTTCTGCCGCTTCATGACTGAGCTCCGGGACTTCCTCAGGGAAGTAGCGAGCGATCATTCTCAGCGTACGGCTGACGAGGTTGCCGTAACCGTTCGCTAGATCAGCGTTGTAGCGAGTAACTAGCGCGTCGAAGCTGAAGCTGCCGTCCTGGCCGAAGGGGATTTCCCGGAGCAGGAAGTAGCGGAGGACGTCGGTGGCGAAGAGATCTCGCTCCTGCTTGGTCGAATCCGGGAACTGCTTGCCATAGACCTGGTCGCCGAAGGCGTCGAGGATGGTTTCGGTGCGGACGATGTTGCCGCGGGACTTCGACATCTTCGCATTGTCGAAGAGGAGCCAGCCGTTAGCGGTGATCTGTTTTGGCAGCGGCAGACCGGCGGCGAGAAGGAACGCGGGCCAGTAGACGCAGTGGAAGCGGGTGATCTCCTTGCCAACGAGATGAAGATCGGCAGGCCAGAGGCGGGCGAACTCGGCCTGCGCCTCTGTGCTCGGGTCGCCGTAGCCGATGGCGGTCATGTAGTTGGCGAGGGCGTCGAGCCAGACATAGATGATGTGGTTGCCGGTAACTTTTGCCTCGCCCTGGATCGATGCGGGTACGGGAATGCCCCAGGTGAAGCTGGAGCGCGAGACGCTGAGGTCGCGGACGGTGCCGGGGATATACAACGTTCCTTCCCGACTTTTGGCTACTAGCCCGCCCTGCATTGCAGTTTCAAGCTTTTCCGTCACATTGATGCGCTTGTATGCCCACGCTTTTCCTTCGCCGAGCAATTGGCTTAGATCCCCGCAGAGGAAGTTGAGAACCTCGTTTCGCGAGGCTTCTGGTGTGATCACAATACGAGAGGGGCTGCCATCCCGCCGTGGCTCAATTAGCTCAATAAGCTCCTTTTGATAGTCACTAAGCCGGAAGAAGAAGTTTTCTTCGGTGACAGTTTCTGTGGGGCGACCGTCCGGGCCGAGCGTGCCCGGAGGGCCTTCGACGAACATTTCCTCGCCGATGGAGTACTGGCCGGTGTAGGAGCTGAGATAGATGGCGCCGCGATGGTAAAGGTCGGCGAAGAGTTTTTGCGCTCCGCGCTTGTGTTCGTCGGAGGTGGTGCGGATGAAGCGGTCGTAGGTGAGGCCCATGCGGTCCCATAGCGTGCGGAACTCGGCCGAGACCTGGTCGGTGAACTGCTGCGGCGGGATGCCGGCGGCGGCGGCGGAGCGCTCGATCTTCTGGCCGTGCTCGTCGGTGCCGGTGAGGAAGAGGGTGTCCTCGCCCAGCAGACGGTGGCGGCGGGCGAGCACGTCCGCGACAATGGTCGTATAGGCGTGGCCGATGTGCGGCCGCGCGTTCACGTAGTAGATGGGCGTGGTGAGGTAGTACTTGGGCTGATTCTCAGACATCGGGTCGCGTTCAGTTTACTTGGTTTTGCCGTTGTACTTTGTTGTCATTCCCGAAGGGGATTTGCGTTCCCGGTGCGTTTCGCCGCCACAGGCTTAAACACAGATTCCCTTCGGGAATGACAACCAGAAGCTATGCCACGATCAGCGGAAGTTCGGTTCCGGTGGGCGTGCCGAGCTTTGGCACCAGCAGCTGGAAGACGCCCAACGCGAGCAGGTAGGCGCAGGCCGCGTAGCCGAAGATCAGCAGCGGGTGCAGCGAGAAATAGGAGCCGACAATGCCGGTGAACAGCACCCCGCCCAGCGAACCCATCGCCCCGCCGATGCCGACCACCGTGGAAACGGTGCGGGAGGGGAACATGTCCGAGGGCGTTGAGAAGAGGTTGGCCGACCAGCCCTGGTGCGCGGCGGCGGCGAGCGAGATCACGAGGGCTGCGGGCCAGGCGTTGTGCGGGAAGCTGCGGCCCAGCAGGGGCACCGCAACAATCGGAGTGACGGCGAGTGCCATGAGCAACAGCGCGGATTTGCGGCCCGCATTGACGGTGCGGCCGCTTTGCATCAGCCAACCGGAGAGGCCGCCGCCCAGGATCGATCCGAAGCTGGAAACGACATACACGCAGACGATCTGCCAATAGGCGTGTTTGAGGTCCAAACCGTAGGTTTCATGCAGGAACTTGGGCAGATAAAAGAGGTAGAAGTACCAGACCGGGTCCGTCATGAACTTGGCAGCGGAAAACGCATACAGGCCGCGGTTGGTGAGCAGCCGACGATAGAAGGCCCAACCGGTGAGCCCCGGTGCAAGGACAGGGTTCAGATTCGCTTGCGTGACGGTGGCGTTTTCGGGGCGATGTTGGCGGCGGAGACGGTCATAGGGAAAGGCGAGCCAAAGGGTAAGCCAAAGCACGCCCATGGAGCCGGTCGCGAGAAAGCCCCCCTGCCAGCCGTAATGAGTGGTTGCCCAGATCACCAGAACCGGCGCCACGAAATAGCTGACGTTGGTCCCGGAGTTGAAGAGGCCGGTGGCGAGGCCACGTTCTTCGGAGGAAAACCACTCGCTAACGGCCTTGATGGCCGCGGGAAAGTTGCCGGCCTCGCCCAGGCCAAGCAGAAAACGGGCAACGCAGAAGCCCGCCACGGAGGTGACCAGCGCATGCCCCATCGACGAGAGCGCCCAGACGGTGATGGCGAGTGCGTAGCCGATCCTGGTGCCAAGCCTGTCGATGAGTCGCCCGGCCGTGAGCAGACCGAGGCCGTAGGCGAGCTGAAAGCATTGCACGATGTGCTTGTAATTGTTGTTGAAGACGGTCTGGTGCGGGGCATCGAGGGCCGGGTTCCAGCCCATAAAAGGCAGCAGGTGCAATTGGGGCTCGAGGAGCGAAAGCACCGAGCGGTCCATGTAGTTGATGGTGGTGGCGAGGAAGAGCAAAAAGCAGACGAACCAGCGCATGTTGCCCCCGGTGGGCGTGGGGCGAATGCGGGCGGCGATGGCAGCCGAGGCCATGGGCTCTCCGGAGCGGAGGACTGGCTGGAACGCCCTCGCGCATCAATGCAGAGCATACCGACTCGGAGAGGAACGGTGTCAAGCAAGTCGTAGGCGAACGGAGTGGGAGGGATCAGGCGAGGGCAGGGTAGAGCAGAAGAAAGGTCACCAGCACCAGCGCCATTAGGTCCATGTACGCGCAGAGAAGAACGCCCCCATGGTAGAAATCCCAGCGCTTCCGCATGCAACGCAGGGTATCGGCCGTGCCGACGGCGATGCCGAAGAGCGGCAGCAGCAGCCAGGGCGTGGTGCGCAGATGGGGAAAGTGCGACAGGGGCAGAGATACCGCGAGGTTGCCGAGCACCAGAACATTTCCGCGGAGCAGCGAGCGAAATCGCGGATTAAAGAAGGTGATCGCCAGCATTTCCAAGCTCACGAATGGCCCCTCGGCTCCAAGCGGCAACAGCACGCTTCACGAATTCCAGTTTACCGGCGCGGTTGCGCTTCGAGCAGAGGCGGCGTGCGGAAAGCCAAGAGGCGATAGCCGCTGTTTGACAACATGAAGCAATCATGAAGATGTTACCGAGTCGCTGTGCCGTCGTCTGCCTGCCCTACGCGGGGACAGTTGCGAGCACCGCCGCGGCCACGCTGGGCACTCCGGCTTGGGCCATCGCCGCGATACTCTGGCCGAACGGAGCACGAAGTACGCCGCGTTCTGTGATGATGGCGGCAATGTAGCGCGCGGGTGTGACATCAAAAGCCGGATTCTCGATGCCTACACCGTTCGGAGTCATCTGCTTGCCGTTGGCGTGGGTGACCTCGCGGGCGTCACGTTGCTCAATGGGGATGGCGCCGCCGGTTGCCGTGGCGCGATCGATGGTCGACCAGGGAGCGGCGACGTAGAAGGGAATGCCATGTTCCTTGGCGAGGATCGCGACGCCGTAGGTGCCGATCTTGTTCGCGGTATCGCCGTTGGCGGCGATGCGGTCCGCGCCGACGACCACGGCCTGAACACGGCCGAGGCTCATCAGGTGTGCGCTCATGTTGTCGCAGAGCACGGTGGTTTGGATGCCATCCTTCATCAGCTCCCAGGCGGTAAGGCGGGCGCCCTGCAGGAAGGGGCGGGTCTCGTCCGCGAGGACGTCGAGCTTGTGCCCGCGTTCGATGGCGCCCCGAATGACGCCGAGCGCCGTTCCATAGCCGCAGGTTGCGAGCGCACCGGCGTTGCAGTGGGTAAGCACGGTGCCTTCCATCGGCAGCAGCTCAGCCCCAAAGGCGCCCATGCGCTTGCAGGCTGCGATGTCCTCGTCATAAAGCTTTTGGGCGAGTGCGACCGCGGCCTGTTTTATTTCGGGAATCGAAGCATTTTTTTTCGCAAGTTGATTAAAGTTTTCACGAATTTGGCCGATACCCCAAAAGAGGTTGACCGCGGTGGGGCGCGTGGCGGCCAGTGTGGCGCAGATGACCTCTACCTCTGCGGAAAGGTCGTTGAGATTTGTTGCTTGGCTGCGTTGGATGCCGAGAGCTACACCCATTGCACCAGAGACACCAATGGCCGGCGCGCCGCGCACGATCATGTCGCGGATGGCGGCGGCGACCTCGCGGTAGTCGCGAGCCAGCACATACGTTTCTTCGGAAGGGAGTTTGGTTTGGTCGAGAAAGCTGACGCCTTCGGGCGTCCATTGCAGAGTGGGAATCATGTCTTGCCTAGTTTACGTCGATCATGCGTCGGCTCAAGATAGGCGCGCACAGCCAGAGGGATTGCCTGGCCGGCCAAGCTTTGTTCGCACCGAGCAACTACAGCATGGTGGTCAACTCATGACGGCCATTCGGTTGCAGCACGAGGTAGAAGCCGGGATGCTCGCCTTTGAGCGAGTAATCCACCCACGACCGGGCGATGGCATCGGTCAGACCCTGTGGATCCTTGCTCACGTGCGTTGTATCGATGATCGAGAAATCCAAGCGCGAAGCCGAATATAGAAAATCCCGTGGGTTATTCGTGACAAAGATACGTCCCGGCAGGTCTTCCGTCATGATCTCTTCGTCCCGCTTGCTTGAGCGGGGTACGAGGACGTTGAACCCCTTTTTCTCCAGAGATTCCCGAAGGGAAAGTAAGTTTTCGTCGAGGAAGAGGGGGGTCTTGCCACGACTCAACGGGAGCTTCGCGGGAGGAAGCTGTTCGCTTTCATGAACCCGCACCTCAAAACGCATGGCCTCAGCATAGCGCATTAGGAAGCACCCTCACTGTTGCGCCTCTAACCCTGGTTATCGACTCGGACAGGGGACGCTTTAGGGTCCAGGACGGTGTGCATCAGAAAGCGGCGCTCGCAGCTGTAGCAACGGTAGGGTCGGAAGAAGGGAAGCAGATACTCGAGGGAGCGCCGTCGCGACCGAAAGACGTTTTCGGATTGGCATTTGGGACATTTGCGCGCGTCAGCCATCGGGTACCTCGCTCTTCGATTGTAGGCCACGACACGACGAGGCAAAGGGGAAAAAGCGTACCTGCCGTTGCCGGCCATTCTCCCCCGGCCTTTTCGTTAGAGGCGGTCCAGATGTCGAAAGCCGCCCGTGGCTACGAGCGCTGCCAGGAAGATCGTCAGGTTATAAGTCAGGTGAACGAGCGTGGAACAGGCAACCGAATGGGTACGAATGCGCACATAGGCGAGGAGGAGGCCCACACCGAGAATGATCGCCACCGGGCCCCAGGTGTATTGCAGTTGCGGTGCGTGCAACAGGGCAAAGGGAACACTCGAAACCAACGCCCCGAAGACCAGGGCGGCTTTGGTATGGTCTGCCGTGGATGACCAGCGACGCAGGCCGGCAGGGGTGCGATCGAGGCTGAGCCAATCGTAGGCGGTGGCGAGCGCGGGCAGTAGAAAACCTCGAAACGCAATCTCCTCAAATATCGGCGCGAGCAGCGAGCCCAGGATCATCGCGCTCCAGGCCCCGGCGGGCGTGCGCATGAGGTGCTCGATAGCTGGGTCTTTCGGCTCGGTGATGAAGTGTTCCGCCCCTTGCGCGAGCACGCTCAGCAGCAGGCCGGCCAGCATCAACCGTGGCCAGTAGCGCCGCGCGGCCAAGCCGTTCCAGTGGATGCCGCCCAAAAAGGAGCGTTTCCATAGCAGCGGGAAGAGGTAATAAGCCGCGATGAGCGTGAACACGTAGCTGAGCGCTTCCAACCCCACCGAGGCCAGCGCGTCGGTAGTACTCCCGGGCTGCACCTGTCCACGCATGGTGGCCGCGAGAATGAGGAGGCAGATCAGGAAGATGGTGGTGGCGAGTGCAAAGAAGAGCAGGGCGTGGCCAAGGTGCGGGATGCGCTTCACCGAGCCGTCTTCCTGGGCGGGAAAGGGATCATGTTGGATGTCGAGCACTTCGTTGAGGGTGTCGGCTGCGGGCTCGGGAGAGGGAAGATCGCTCATGCCGTGGCTTCCGCCTTTCGCTTCGTGTTTTTTTGTGCGGCTTTCGTTGCCGTCTTCTTGGCTGCACGTTCTTCGGCTGGTTTTTGTTTTGAAGCTACCGGCACACCGGTCTTCTTCTCCGGCGCAATCCACTTGGGTTTGGGCTGTTTTTTTGCCAGATCCGGCAGGTCGACCGGGGGGAGTGCGGCGGCGAGTTGCGGCAGTGCCTCGGCGTCGTAGTAGCGCGCCAGGAACTCGCCGGTGTAGGAGCCGGGCGCATTGGCGACCAGCTCCGGCGGCCCCTGCGCGACCACGCGACCGCCACCCTCGCCACCGTCCGGCCCCATGTCGACGAGGTAGTCGGCGTTGCGGATCATGTCCATATTGTGTTCGATGATCATGACCGTATTGCCGAGATCGGTGAGTCGGTGCAGCACCTCGAGCAGCCGCCGCACGTCGTCGAAATGGAGGCCCGTCGTCGGCTCGTCGAGCAGATAGAGCGTGCGTCCGGTCTGGCGCTTGGAAAGCTCCTTGGCGAGCTTCATCCGCTGCGCTTCGCCACCGGACAGCGTGGTTGCGGACTGCCCAAGATGGATGTAGCCAAGGCCGACATCGACCAGCGTGGACAAGCGCTGGTGTACCGCGGGAACGTCCTTGAGGATGGGCACGGCGTCCTCGATCGGCAGCTCGAGAAGATCGGCAATGGAGTAGCCGTTGAACTTGACTGCCAGGGTTTCCTGGTTGTAGCGGCGGCCGTTGCAGACCTCGCAAAGCACGTACACGTCGGGCAGAAAGTTCATCTCGATGCGGCGCTGGCCCTCGCCCTGGCAGGCTTCGCAGCGGCCCCCGGTGACGTTGAAGCTGAAGCGGCCGGCCTTATAGCCGCGTTCGCGGCTTTCAGGCAGCATCGCGAAGAGATCACGGATCGCGGTGAAGACGCCGGTATAGGTTGCCGGGTTGGAGCGGGGCGTGCGCCCGATGGGCGACTGATCGATCTGAATGACCTTGTCGAACTGGTCGGCACCGTGGATGGCCTTGTGGGCGCCGGGCTCTTCACGGGAGCCATACAGCTCTTTTGCGAGGGCGCGATACAGGATGTCGTTGACGAGGGTGGATTTGCCGGAGCCGGAGACGCCGGTGACGACCGTCATCACGCCGATCGGGAAGTGCGCCGTGACGTGCTGCAGATTATGCGACGTGGCGTCTTCGACCGAAAGCCAGCGGCCGGAAAGCGGCCGGGGAGCTTTGTCGGGGGTCGGCCGGGTGACGATATCAATGGCGCCGGAGAGGTATTGACCGGTGACGGAGGCGGGGTTGGCCATGATCTCCGCCGGCGTGCCCGCGGCCATCAGTTGACCGCCGTTTTTGCCTGCGCCGGGGCCGAGATCGAGCACGTAATCCGCTTTGCGGATGGTGTCTTCATCGTGTTCGACGACCAGGACCGTGTTGCCGAGATTGCGCAGGTTTTCGAGGGCATGGATGAGCCGCTGGTTATCGCGCTGGTGCAGGCCGATCGAGGGCTCGTCGAGAACATAGAGTACGCCGCGGAGCCGGGAGCCGATCTGGGTGGCGAGCCGGATGCGCTGGCCTTCGCCGCCGGAGAGCGTGGCCGCCGAACGGCTGAGCGAAAGGTAGCCGAGCCCGACGGCGTTGAGGAACTCGAGCCGCTCGATGATCTCGCGTTGCAGGCGATCGGCGATGAGGCGGTCGCGGCCGCTGAAGTGCATGGAGCGCGCGCCTTCGAGCGCCCGTGCAAGCGAAAGTGCCGTGAAATCGGCGATGGAGACATCGCGACGGGCGGAGGGCGCCTCGGTCGGCTCGGTGTCGTCCTCCTCCTTGTTCACGGGCGGGTGCAGGGCGGCTGCGATGAGCGGCAGGGTAACGGCGAGTGACTCCGGCCGCAGCCGCCGGCCATGGCAGCGCGGGCAGTCGGAGGCAGACATGAAGCCCATCATGTAGTCGCGATAGGCTTCGGATTTGGTTTCTTCCATGTTGTCGCGCAGGAAGCGGAAGACGCCGTGGAAGCCGATGCGCGCACCATCCGACCGCGGCGGGCCGTAGAGCAGGAGGTTTTGTTGCTCGTCTGTTAGCTCGGAAAAGGGCTGCTTGAGGTTGATCTTGAATTTGTCGGCTGCAAGCTTTACAGAACGCAGAAGATACTGCGAGCTGGAGCCCGGTCCGAGGCCGCCGTCCAGCAGCGGTTTGGACCAGTCGGAGACGACCTTGGCGGGGTCGAAGTCGAAGATCGAGCCCAGGCCGTGGCACTCGGGACAGGCGCCGTAGTTGGAGTTGAAGGAGAAGGAACGGGGCTCCAGCTTGGGGACGTTGATGCCACAGTCCGGGCAGGCCATGGAGGAGGAAAACAGCGTTTCGGCGTAGTCGCCGCCTGGCGGTTGCAGACCGATGAGTACCAGGCCGTTGGCCAGCTGCAGGGCCGTGGTGACGGCGGCGGCAAGGCGTTTGGTGTCGAACTGGGGAACGCTACCTGAGGAAACTGCAGGTCTCTCCACTGCGTCTCCGCTGCGCTCCGACTCCGGTCGAGATGACAGGTTCGAAGAATCGCGCTCCGGTCGAGATGACACCTCTTCGGAAACGCCGCTGATGGGTAAAGGTTTCAGGATGATGCGGTCGACCACGGCTTCGATCGTGTGGTTTTTGCGCTTTTCGAGGCGCATGCCCTCTTCGACCTCGGCCATTTCGCCATCGATGCGCACACGATAGCCTTTCCGGTCGAGGGCCTCGAGTTCTTCGCGAAACTCCCCTTTGCGGCCACGCACGATGGGGGCGAGCACCGTGATGCGCTCGCCGGGCGACTCCGTCTGATTGCGTTCGACGATCTGCGCGATGATCTGCTCGGCGGACTGGCGCGAGATCGGCCGGTGGCAGTTAGGGCAGTGCGGCTGGCCAACCGACGCCCACAGCAGGCGAAGGTAGTCATAGATTTCCGTGATGGTGCCGACCGTGGAGCGTGGCGACCGGGAGGTGGTTTTCTGCTCGATCGAGATGGCCGGGCTGAGGCCGTCGATTGAATCCACATCCGGGCGTTCCATTTGGTCGAGAAACTGCCGCGCATAGGCGGAGAGCGTTTCGACGTAACGGCGCTGGCCTTCGGCGTAGATGGTGTCAAAGGCGAGGGAACTTTTGCCGGAGCCCGACAGGCCCGTAACTACCGTGAGGGAGTTACGGGGAATGGAAACGGAAACATCGCGGAGATTGTGTTGGCGGGCGCCGCGGACCTGGATATGCGTCAAGCTCATGAGAATGGGAGCGCGAGGTGCGCCATTTCATAGAGTAACCGCTCCGAGCCGAAGAACGAAGGCTTGCCCTGCCTGTGACGAAACGCGATCCTCCGAACAGGTACCGGCCGTGTACCGCGCTCGATAACAGGGCACAAGGATTTCGCTGGATGCACAGCAGCTTTCCAAGGAAGATGAAGTAATCCCCCTTCTGCTGTGTTCTACGTGCGAAGCCGGGTGGGCTGGATCGAAGGAGTTTGGTGCAATGGGAATGTTGATGTTGGTGTGCGCCGTGTTGGCGTCGCTTGCCCTGGGCGTGCTGGTGGCATACGGCATTTGCCACAGCATGTTTCACCTGTTCAAGGTGCATGCGGTGTCTGCGGCACGCGGCCGGTCTGCGGCTCGGGCACAAAGTTTGCGTGTGCAGGAAAGCTAGAGGCGGTGCGTCGGGAAGTTTGGCTAGGAGGGCGGCGGCGTGGTGGGGGCCTGCCCCTGCTGTTGCTGCCGGCGTATCTGCTGTAACTGCTGGTAGACCTGTTCCGGCGTTAGTGGACCGTTGGCCGGAGCAGGGGCGCCCGCGCCGTTGTTGGGGTTTGCCGCAGGGACGGGCGTGGTGGTGTTGGTCGCGCCGGGGTCGGTAGCTGTGCCCGTGGGTAGAGTGGTGAGGGTGCTGTTGCCGGGAACCGTGGCCCCGGAGCCCTGGATGCCTTGCAGAAGATGCGCTGTGTCAGAGCCGGGCGCCGGCGGGTTGGGCGCGTCGACGATACCGTTTGCCGAGGGTGTGGTGGAAGGCGTCGGCAGACTGTCGAGCGGAACCGAGTTGGTGGTGGGATAGGTGGAGGCGGTCGGCGAGACATTGCTGGCACTGCCATTCACGTTATTGATGGGCTGCGGCATGCTGACCGGACCGGTGAGCGTGGAGCCGGAAGCTGAAGCCGGCGTACCACTCTGGTCCGTGCCGGGATCAGGTGTTTGGTCCGCGCGCTGCGGTACACCTCCCCCTGCCGGAACGGATGAGTAGGCGCTTCCAGAAGCAGAGCGGGCGGGTGCGTTGCCCGGAGCGCCACCTGAGCCACCAGCGGCACCCGGCGCGTTCGCGACCGTGTCTGTGTCGACCTCATCCACCTCGTCATTGGTCACCATGCTGGGACTCGGGGGTGTGACCCCGACGGTGCGCGGGGTGAGTTCCAGTTCTGCCGGCTGCGCCGTGGCTGTTTCCCGAAGCACCATATTGCTGCCGGTGCCATCCAGCAGCGTGGCGAGCACGGTCGCGGGTGCGGCCGGGCCGTAGTTGCCGAAGACGCGTTGGTCGGCAACGCCCCCGGTAATCCGCATGCCCGTGCAACGGGAGATGGAGCGGAGAATGCCGTTCAGGCTGGCATTGTTGGCGTGGATGGTGATTTGCCCGTCGGCACAGCTGACCTGCGCGCGGTGGGGATGGGCGCCTGTACTGTCTCCTCGGGGGACGCCAGTTCCTGAGAGTGGCTGCATGGCGTTCGTCGGCGGAGTGGCGGGCAGGTTGGAACCCCCAGCGGTCTGCGCCGCTGCCGATTCGCCGCAGACGAACGCTACAGCCGCAAAAAGAAGCGGCAGCGCAACGGCTGAGTGGGCGGAAAACCATCGGCGAGTGGGGCGGAGCTGAGATTCCATGTTCTCTTCGGACGTGGAAAGCACCCGAAAGGATAGCTCCGTGAGCGGCACGCGGGGCCACGCGCCCAGCGCTTCGGAGGTGCTTTCGTTCCCGGGGATGGTGACGGAAGTAAAGTGGAGTGCGTGCTGCCTCTGGACGCCGGGGCGGGCGCTTCGTATGCTGGCGATATGGGTTCTCCGCATTCCTTGAGGACAGATCGAAGAGGGACAGAGCGGGTAGGCTGTCCTGCGGCTGCCATCCGTGCTTTGGGATACCTGGGTGCCCTGGTTCTGGCGGCGATACCCGGCTCCGCGGAAACCTGCCTTACGCAGGCGAAGATGACAGCGGGGCAGCGAACCGAGGTCGGCGGGGCTGCGTACCGGCTTGCAACAGCGGTGCAGAAGGACGATACTGCCGCGGTGCGGGCCGGCACCATTGCGCAGTATGCGAGCAACTTCGAGCCGACCGCCTATCTGATCCGCAGCACGGCGACGGGGCTTGCCGGGGACACGCTCGCGGTGGGGCAGGCGTACCTGCTGGACGCCACGAACCGGACGGCAAGTGACAGCTCGGATGCGAACTTCAGTTGTCCGCTTGCCGGCACGTCGGCGGAAACGGATTTTTCGATCAATGGGCTGCCCGGGGGACGGTACGCCTTTGTCACGGTGGAAGCGACGGGATCGCGACCGTGGCTGCTGTCGTTTCTGCTGCAGGCCGAAGCCGGAGGCTGGAAGATGGCGGGCTTTTACCCGCATGCGCGCAACGCCGCCGGGCATGACGGCCTGTGGTACTGGAGCGCCGCGCGGACCGATGCCAAAGCTGGCAAACCCTGGCTTGCCTGGGTGCTATATGGCGAAGCTGACCAGTTGCTGCGCCCGGCCAATTTCGCGTCCAGCACCAACCTGGACCGGCTGCGGTCTGAGCTGCGCAGCAGCGCACCGCCGCCGCTTTCGGACGGGATCAGCGCGACGACCCCACTGGTGTTGCCGGGGCCCAATGGGTCCGATTACTCCATTACCGGGCTGAACAGCCAGGCGTCGGAGGATGGCAAGCAGCTCAACCTGTTGGTGCACCTGCGGGCGGAGCCAAGTACGGGGACAACGCCGGGGAGCGCGGCCACGGCCCGGAACCAGGCAGCCGGCAATGCGTTAATGACGGCGCACCCTGAGCTGCGCAGCGGCTTCGACAATCTGTGGGTGATCGCCGAAAGCCCGGGCGCCAACCCGGTAGTGACGGAACGAGCCATGGCGGAGGTCGCCGCTACAAAATGAGTGCATGCAAAAGAAGCAGCCTCGGTTGTCTCACAGAAGCAAAGCTGCGCAGCGCGATGGCAGATAGAAGATCATTCCCGGAAAGTTGTGGGCGAGGAAACTGATGGCGACCGTAACGAAATCACTGGCGCAGGCCATTCGCGAGCGGCGCTCGACTCCCAGCTTCAACGGGGAGCCGATGCCGTCGAGCGACCTGCGGCAGATTCTGGATGCCGGGCTTTCCGCGCCGAGCGGCTATAACCTGCAGCCCTGGCGGTTTATCGTGGTGCAGCATCCGGAGCAGCGCAAACGGCTGCGCGCGGCAAGCTATAACCAGGCCAAGGTGGAAGAGGCCTCTGCGGTGATCGTGGCCTGCGGCGATCGCGATGGCTGGCGGCGTGACCTGGACGAGATGCTGCGCCTGGGACGTGCCGGCGGCATGCCCGAAAGCTATGCGGCGCAGGCGTCGCAAAGTGTACCGGCCTATCTGTCCTCGTTCAGCGAAGCGCAGATGACCGGCTGGTTGAACAAGCAGGTGACCTTTGCCTACACCTCCATGATGCTGATGGCCGAGGTGCTGGGTTACGATACGGCGCCATTGGAGGGCTTTGAGCAGCAGAAGGTCTGTGAAACGCTCAAGCTGCCGTTGAGCTATTGGGTGGTAGCGCTTTTGGCGATTGGGCATCTGCACGGATCGGACAAGTTTGACGGCGGACGCTTTGATCTCAGCCACACGGTCTTTGCCGAGGAGTATGGGAAGCCTCTGCGCTGAAGCACAAGCGAGGGAGAGCACGCGAGTTGTCGCGCGGTCAGAGGTCGCGCGATAGAGTAAGAGCAGAAGCGAGGCTGTAGGGGATCAAAGGTCCGCCGCGCGCTGCAGGACGAACGATGGTTCTCGGGACGATTGGTACGGCAAAGGAGAGCACAGGAGCGGATGAGAACTTTCGGTCGTCTGGTGTCCATTGCCGTTGTGCTTGGTTTGTTGGCGGTTGCCGCATTCTGGTGGGATCCGCTGTGGGTAGTGCAGCAGGGCACCCACCTCAGCCTCTTCTTTTCGCGCGTGCAGAGTAACTATGTCCTCACGCCCGAGGGCCGGGTGCACTATTACGACGCCGAACCGCGCATCCCGGGCGGCGGCGTGCCGCTGGTACTCCTGCATGGGCTTGGCGACCGGGACGAAAGCTGGGCGCCCATGCTGGAACGGTTGAAGCGGGCCGGTTTTCACGTGTATGCACCTGATCTGCTGGGTTATGGCCGCAGCCCCAAACCGGCGGACGGCGATTACAGCATGGCCGGTGAGGCAAAGTTTGCGTTCGACTTCATTCAGGCGCTCGGGTTGCAAAAGACCGATCTCGGCGGCTGGTCGATGGGTGGGTGGGTAGCGCTCACGCTGGCGCACGATCATCCCGAGGTGCTGGACCGTGTCGTGGTCTTCGACAGTGCCGGGCTGAACTACCATCCGACGTATCCGCTGACGATCTTAAAGGCGCAGACGCCGGAGGCGATGCAGCAGTTGTGGTCCTTGCTGGAACCGGAAGCCAAGCCCCTGCCGCAAAACGTACGCCGTGCAGCCGTGCGACGCCTGGGCGCCGTCCAGGACACGGTAGACAAAAATCTCAAGGCGATGATAAAAGGTCCGACCATGGAAGCGGTTCTGCCGACCTTGCCGGAGCCGCTGCTGATTGTTTGGGGCAGCACCGACAAGCTGATTCCCCTGGAGTCCGGCCGCCAGATGCATGCGCTGGACCCGCGCTCGGAGCTGGACATCGTGGAAGGGTGCGGGCATCTCGCACCATCGCTTTGCGCGGCCCGCGTGGCCCCGGCGGTGGCTGATTTTCTGAAATCCGAGCCGGCACCCGCCGGGGGCACCCGGACGCTGGCCAACATGAGCCGCTAGCGACAGGATCGTCCGTCGGCTGTTTCCCTCAGCCCTCCCATTGGTATGCGCCCGGTTGCGGCAAGCCGATAAATTGCAGCACGCGATGCACGTAGTTGCGCACGATCTCCTCGACGTCCTGTGGACGGTTGTAGAAGGTCGGCACAACCGGGAATACCGTCGCTCCCGCTTCGGCTACTGCCGCCATATTGCGCAGGTGAATGAGATTGAGCGGCGTTTCGCGAACGCACAGGATGAGCGGCCGCCGCTCTTTGAGGCATACGTCCGCCGCGCGTTCGATGAGGTTGGTAGCCAGCCCGTGGCTGATGGCAGCGAGCGTGCCCATGGAACACGGCAGGACCAGCATGGCGGAGACAGGGTAGGAGCCGCTGGCAATCGCCGCGCCGATGTTTTCATGCGCATCCGCGATCACTTTGGGAGCATGGCGCCCTATCAGCTTTTCCGCCAGTCCCGTGCGTCCGCTGGTGCCGGTCTCCTCCGCCAGCACGCGCAGCGCGCTGGGCGAGGCGACGAGGTGTATGCGATCGACGCGAATATCGGCATCCAGGGCGCGCAGCATCTCCGCCGCGAAGATAGAGCCGCTGGCCCCGGTGATCGCCAGCGCTACGGTGAACGGGCGAGAGGACACTTCGTTCGGCATACTGTCCAGTATCGCCGCTACCGGGATCAGGGGGCGGCCGGGTTCTCGGAAAAGGGCGTGCAGGCAGCCCGTCCCCACCTTCGTTCGTTGTAAGCGCTGCCTTGTCACACGCGAATGGCGCTACAAATCGACTGCCTTCGCATTTCGGCATCGCCGCTGGCGAATAAAGCTGGCCGAAAAATTATTTATAAGATCACCGAAAAGTTGTAGTACGCTGCGAGCATTCTAAGGAGGCTCCATGCAATTCGCTCGCACTCTTGCTGCGATTGGTGTACTGTCCGCCAGTCTCGTTGCCCATGCCGACACCGTGTTCGATGTGAATGGAGTTTTTCCGTCGAGCGGCTCACTTTCCGGCACTTTGACTTTGAACAGTGCGCAAACCGCGTTCGACGCGATTGATGTTACGGCGACTCCCGGCGGGCACAGCTATGTGTTCACGAATCTTACCGGTGGCGGCTTTGCCGATGGCGTCGATTACAGTCTGGGTGCCTCCTCGAACAATAACCCTGGTGTTTTTCTTGTGCTCGCGATCGCCGAAACCTCCAATACGCTTGCAGGCTTCAGCGGTTCTACCCTGTGCACAACGGTCGATCGCTGCGGATCGATCAATGAAGCTCAGTTGACGTCGGTCGGGATCACCTCATCGACAAACTTCGTACAGTACAACCTGGACTCCGGTTCCGTTACGGCCGTTACTCCTGAACCGGCTTCCTTTGTGCTGCTTGGCACAGGATTGCTCGGACTCGCGGGCGCGGTCCGGCGTCGCTTCGTCTAGATTGGCAGCTCGTCATTTTGGTGCTCCGCCTTGCAATGCGGCTCTGATGCTGCCGCTTGCAAGGCACCGACGCTACAATCCAGAAATGGCCTACTTCGAAAAGCCTTTGGGCAAGAACGTGCGGTTTCTTCTGCCATCGCTCAAGCTGAAACAGCCCTGCGAAGGCGGAATCACCGTCGAGCAGTCGGTGCACGAGTTTTTAATGAGCCATTTCGGCGGCTACACCGCGACCGCTGCAAACCTCTTCGGCTACTGGAAGGAAGAGGACGGCGTGTTCACCTACGGTGAACACCGTGAGTTCACCGTCGCCCTCACCGGAGAGGATGGCTTGAGCGAACTGAAATTCTTTTTGGGCAACACCGCGCGGACTCTCGACGAGAAGTGCCTGTACGTGGAGGTCGCCGGATTTGCCATGCTGGTGTACGGCAACGTGGTCCACGACGAAACGACGATCGGTTTAAATGGTCAGACGGTTGTCTCGCCGTAGGTTCAATCTTCGGCAAGCACCCTGGTGAAGACCGCGTCGATGTTGCTGAGTTGGCGAGTGAAGTCGAACGCTGCGGCCAGCTGTTCCGGCGTGAGTCTTGCGGTGATCTCCGGGTCGGCCAGAATGAGTTTTTTGAACTCTTTTTCATTCGTCCACGCATCCATCGCATGCCCCTGCACCAAGCGATAGGCGTCTTCACGGCTCATGCCCGCTTCCGCGAGTTCGAGCAGCAATTGGCCTGAGAATACGAGACCGCCGGTGAGCTCGAGGTTGCGCAGCATGCGTGCGGGATACACCAGCAGACGGTCGATGAGCGTCGCTGTTTTCTCCAGCAGGTAGTCGGCGAGCGACGTCGTATCGGGCAGAATGACGCGCTCCGCAGAGGAGTGCGAGATGTCGCGTTCATGCCACAGCGCCACATCCTCAAGCGCCACCTGCGCGTTACCGCGCACCACCCGTGCAAGGCCGCAAATCTGCTCGCTGGTGATGGGGTTGCGCTTGTGCGGCATGGCGCTGGAACCCTTCTGTCCAGGGGAGAAAAACTCCTCGGCCTCGCGCACCTCCGTGCGCTGCAGATGGCGGATTTCGGTGGCAATTTTGTCCAGCGTCGAACACAGGACGGCCAGGGTCGTCACATAGGCTGCATGCCGGTCGCGCTGCAGGACCTGTGTCGAAACCGATGCCGGCGCAAGACCGAGCTCCGCAAGGATGGCGGCCTCGTGTTCGGGTTTGAGATGGCCGAAGCTGCCGACCGCGCCCGAGATCTTGCCGACGCGTAGATCCTCGGCCGCGGCGTCGAAGCGGCGCAGGTTGCGTCCCATCTCCGCATACCAAAGCAGCAGCTTCATGCCGAAGGTCGTCGGCTCCGCGTGGATGCCATGTGTGCGGCCGATGACGGGCGTGTGCTGGAACTCCACGGCGCGGCGACGCAGGACCGCTCGCAGGCGCACAATCCCTTCACGGATCAAGCGGGAAGCGTCTGTAAGCGCCAGTGCCTGCGCGGTGTCGACAACATCGGTCGAGGTGAGGCCGAAATGCAGCCAGCGCGCGGCATCGCTGCCGGCTGTCTTTACGGATTCCGCAACCGCCGTCGTAAAGGCAAGCACATCATGACGCAGCTCCCGATCCAAAACGTCGATCCGCTCCACCGTAAATCTCGCATGGGCACGCAGGTCCACCGCTGCCGATGGGGGCACAACACCTGCGCGCGCCAGGGCGTCGGTTGCAGCCAGTTCCACACGCAGCCAGCGTTCAAATTTACTGTGGTCGGACCAAAGAGCGGCCATCTGGGGCCGGGTATAACGCGCAATCATTCGCTCTCCTCAGAGATTGCTCGCGGGTGAACAGAGCGCCCGGTGACTTCGATGGAGGCTTGCGACGACTTGCATCACCACAGCTTGATTCGACCGGGCACTCCAGCTGACACCGCGCGGCGTTGTTCTGCCGCATATGACAGAGCTGCGGTTCAGCTCTGTTCGATCCCGAGCAGAACGCTCATCTCGTCATAGAGGAAACCACTGCCGGGCTTGTAAGGCTGTACCCACTTGCCGTCGAGCACGAACTGCGGAATGGCGCGTTTGCCCGTGTGCGCAATGACCTCATCCGCGGCGCCCGGGGTCCGTTCGATATCAACCTCTTTGAAGGCAATGGCATGTTGATTCAAAAAACGCTTTGCCTCACGGCAATCGCGGCACCAGTCGGCGGTGTAGACCAAAAGTTCCATGCAGTTATTCTCTCTCACAAAGGGCTTGTCCGAAAGCGGGGGGAGGGGAGCGATGATGCTCTTACCCGATCTGTCGATCGTTAGCCTACTGCTCGTGGTAGCTGCGCATGAGCCCGCCATCGATCACATAGGTCGAACCCGTAATGTAGGCCGCATCGTCGGAAGCGAGAAAGGCCACCAAACCCGCGACTTCCTCCGAGGTACCCATGCGACCCAAAGGAATGTTACGCAGCAAGGGGTCCAGCTTATCGTGATCGTCCAGCAGGGACTTGTTGATGGGTGTGATGATCGCGCCCGGAGCAACGTTGTTTACGGTGATCCCCAAGGGACCGAGTTCAACGGCGAGATCGCGCATCAGCATGCGCATGCCGCCCTTGGCTGCACAATAGGTGGCGAAATGCGGGAAAACCATGTCCTCATGCACGGAAGAAATGTTGATCACCCGTCCCGGCTTCTTCGCATCGCGCAGCTTGCGGACAAAGGCTTGCGTGATGAAAAAGGCTCCCTTCAAGTTGAGCCCAAGCACCGCGTCATAATCGGCTTCGCTGGTTTCCCAGAAGTCTGAGCCTTTTTCAATCCCCGCATTGTTTACCAGGATGTCGCAACCACCAAGCTGACCATAGGCAGCCTCGATCAGCGCTGCGCCTCCGGCGACGCTCGAAACATCGGCCTGCACGGTAATGGACCGGCCGCCGTTTTTTGCAGCGATCTGCCCTTGTGTGTCTTCGGCGCCCTCTGGATGGCTATGGTAATCAATCACAATGGAGGCGCCTTCGCCGGCCAGCCGCACCGCGATGGCTTGCCCGATGCCCGACGACGAACCCGTCACTACCGCCACTTTACCTTCGAACCGACCCGCCATACCGCATGCCTCCACGCTGTCGCTCAAGCACTGCCGCCTAAGCATTTTGCTACGTTCAGATGCGCGGGAGTGGATCCGCGTCGTGTGTACCGCGCTCATCGTGACGCGGCGCGCCGGCTGCGAAAGAAATCACGCAACATGGTGCCGCACTCCTCACCCAGCACGCCTTCGCATACTTCGGCATGGTGGTTGAGTGCCGGGTGATTGACCACGGTCAGCACGGAGCCGCAGGCGCCTGCCTTGGGATCGCGCGCGGCAAAGACCAAGCGGCTGATCCGCGCGTGCAGGATCGCCCCGGCACACATCGCGCAGGGCTCAAGCGTGCTGAAGAGCGTGCAGCCTGTCAGGCGATAATTGCCTAGGGACAGTCCCGCCGCGCGCAACGCGACGATCTCCGCATGCGCGGTGGGATCGTGCCGGCGCAGCACTTGATTGTTGCCGCACCCGACGAGCTCTCCCGTTGGTGAAAGCACGACCGCACCCACGGGCACTTCGCCAGCGGCTCCGGCCTTCTGCGCCTCTGCCAAGGCAAGCTGCATCCAGCGCTCATCGTGCTGCGGAGAGGCTGGCAATGGGTTCATGCGCCGCGCACCTGCGGCGTCGCTGCAGGTCCGAAGAAGCGCTCGATCTGTCCGGCGAGTTCACGCAGCTTCACGCGGCGATCGGCAAGCCCCGCATCGCCAAGTGCAAAAGCCGCCGCCCAGGTTTCTTCGAGCACAGGGAGAATACGCTCGGTGGTCAGGTCGGCAGTGGGCCAGTTCTTCAGTGTCGCGAAGAGGGTCGCCGCTTCCGTCTCATATTCATCGGCGTGGGCACCCTCGGCGATGAAGCCTTCGATATCGGCAGTGGCTACAAGCTCCTGGATGGAATCAAGGTCAGGCGGGGGCGGCCAAGGTTTGCTCGAAAACATGAGACTCCGATCAGTGTGTAGGTAAGCCCGCGGCAGCACGACGCAGCTCTGAAAGGCCAATGACTTTGCGGCGCTGGCGGAGTAGAAAGTCGCGCAAACGCCCATCTTCCGTGACGACTAAGGTATTTGCCGAAAGGGAGGACACAGCGGCATCTGCTAAGCCAAACAAGGAAAAGGTCTTGTCATAACGAAGCTGCACGGCCTCGATAAATACCTCCCGCAACAGAACGACATACACGGAAAGATAGCGGTGAAAGCCCTGCCTTAAGTTTTCCGGCAAACCATTTGCGAGATTGGACACTTCTGTTAGCAAATGCGGTGTAACAAGCGAGCGATGAGTTTGTGTTATCTCCTGCAGGAGTCCCAGGTCCTTGGCATCGAACCCGCTTAGCCTTTTGAAGAGGCCTAGAGTTCTTGGCTCAAAAGAGCCGACAAACAGGAGTAGAAGCAGGTTGGGATCTAAGACAATCTCTTGAGGCAGGGCTGGCATCGAGTCGGCTAGCGGTATGAGTGATTGAGAACTGAAAGGAGATCGCCGGTCGTGGCCGCAACGCGAACGACCTTCTCAATAAAGGGAAGGAAGGAGCCGTAAGAGTCACTCGTTTTTTGCTCTTCATTTTTCGCTCGAAAGGTGATGAGCCAGGTCTGCCCATCATGGGATTGCTCCACCTCGTCCACAAAAGGGTGAAGCTCCGCGAAGACCGGGACAACGTCCGGCAGCTTCGTTTCTGCGATCCGGATAGCTTCTGTCGCGTCGATCATGGCTGTAACCCCCATTATGCGGGCTCCTGCTGCGTCATGCAATGCAGCGCGCCGAGGCCCCAGATGAAGTCTGTGCAGTGGATTCCCGTGACGGTGCGATCCGGAAAACAGTCGGCAAGGGTGTTCAGTGCGACACGATCGTTTGGGTCATTGAAGGTCGGCACAAGCACAAGGCCGTTGCAGATGTAGAAGTTTGCATAACTTGCCGGCAGACGTTGTCCTTCAAAGAGAACGGGCGCCGGCATGGGCAACGTGCGGATTTCGAACGGGTCCCCCGCAAGGTTGCGTGCCGTTTGCAGCCGCTCCAGATTTTCCGCTAACGGCAGGTGATTCTCGTCGGCAGTGTTGGGTTCCACGGCGGTCAGAATGACGTTTTCCGCAACAAAACGGGTAATATCGTCCACATGCCCGTGCGTGTCGTCGCCGGCGCAGCCACGGTTGAGCCATAGCACCTGCTCGATGCCGAGATACTCATGAAATGCCTGTTCAAGTTGTGTTTTAGAGACTCCGGGATTTCGTTGTTGCGTTTCGCTCAGGAGGCATTCTTCGGTGGTCAGCAAGACGCCCGCGCCGTTGGTGTCGATGCTGCCCCCTTCCAGAACGAGCCGGTGTTCCGTGCCATCCGCCAGGGTAAGCTTCGGTTGCAGAGAGGGCATCGCATACAGCGCGCTGACCTGTTGCGGAATGCGGTCATCGTTGTGCCAGTTGTCGTATTTGGCCCAGGCGTTGAAGCGCCAGTCTGTGAGGGCAAGATCGCCTGGCTGGTCGCGTTTCTCCGCACGTTTCACAAAGATCGGCCCTGAATCCCGTAGCCAAACGCGATCGGTACGCCAATGGTGAAAGTGCAGCCGCGCGAGGTTCGCGCCACCGCGGCGCAGGGTCTGCGTCGCGCGCAGCTCCGAGGCAAGATCGTTCACAAGGATGTGCACGTCTTCAGCGCTCGAAAGCCAGCGGACGATCTCGGAATACACCCACGGAATGGGTTGAAACTTCTTCGGCCAATCCTCGGGATTGTGCGGCCAGGCGATCCACGTCGCCGCGTGCGGGGCCCACTCCGCGGGCATGCGATAGGAGATCGACGGGGAAAAGGTCGTAGGCACACGCCCATGCTACATCGGGTACAGGACACGGCTTGCGTACGGAGCTTGGCGACAAGCAGGTGACAAGCGAACATGTCACGGATGAAGAGACGAGCTACGATGCCGCAAGCTTTCTCTACGGCGCGGCCGGGCTCTCCGTAACGGTATAGAACGAGTACGTGGCCTTGTAGGGCACACGGACCGCGGTGCCCGCATGTCCTGCGTCGCAACCCAATGCCGGGGCTGCACCACCTTCGGTGTCGGAGCGCCGCACCAGAGTCACGGGCGTCAGCACGCCTTTGCCGGCGCCGACCGGCTGCACCTGCAACAGCAACCACGGCACGCTCCCCGCATGGGGCGATGGCATCTGGGCGAGCATCTTGCCCGTGATCGCACTGCCGTCGCTCCAGGTCCACGTTGGCCCCTGGCTGTGCGTTCCCAAACGCTTTTCGCCTGAGGTGGCGTACAGCACGGCCTCAGGACCTTGCAAGGTCCAGGTATAGCTGCTGCTCTGTGCCGTGCATGCATAAATCTGCACGCCGCGGCCTTCCGCTGTCGCCACGATCACCGCACCGGCAGTGGGCGTGAGGGTGGGGTCCTGCCCCTGCGGCGCAAAGGCGGGTAGAAACGCGATTGTAGGTAGGAGGAGCAGCGGAAGAAGCAAGACGACCTCTTGAAGTATGCTGCGCTTCACCGTACAAGGGATGTCTCGCGCCGTAAATTCCTTCGGAAATGCGTCGAATTTGTGAAGATCTCGTCAATGATCATCCATTGGGATCGGGCGTTGGCCGACACCGCGTCCCCGCAACTTAATCGAGGAAGCGGCTTGTGATACCGCCATAGGCATCAATGCGGCGATCGCGAAGAAACGGCCAGTGCTGCCGTGTCGTTTCAATCTCCTTGGGATCGAGCTCGGCGTAAAGGATCTCCTCGCGATCGTGCGAAGCCTTTGCGATCACACGGCCGAACGGATCGGCAATGAAGCTGCCACCCCAGAACTCCAGCCCCGCGCCCTCCGGACCCTTCAGCAAGACTCCGTGATGCTCCACATCACCATGCTCAAAGCCGACACGATTCACAGCGCACACATAGACGCCATTCGCAATGGCATGGCCGCGCTGAACGGTTTGCCAGGCGTCATACTGGCGCTCGCCGAACTCGGCTTTTTCACTCGGATGCCAGCCGATGGCAGTTGGATAAAATAGCGTTTCCGCACCCTTCAGGGAGGTAACGCGCGCGCCCTCTGGGTACCACTGATCCCAGCAAACCAGCGTGCCGATGGGCCCGGCAGACGTTCGTTGCGCCTGGAAGCCAAGGTCACCCGGCGTGAAGTAAAACTTCTCGTAATAGAGCGGATCGTCAGGGATGTGCATTTTGCGATACACACTCGCCATGTAGTCGGGCCTTTCACTGGCGAAATCTAGTATGGCAGCGGTGTTGTGATAGAGGCCCGGCGCACGCCGTTCAAATAAGCTGGCGATCAGCACCAAACCAAATTCACGCACGACCTCGCTGAGCGCTGCCGTTGAAGGGCCCGGGATCGATTCGGCGAGATCGAATAAGGCATGATCTTCGCGCTGGCAAAAATATTGCGCGCGAAATAATTCAGGTAAGCACACGAGCTTGGCGCCGTTTTCGGCAGCCTCCCGCACGCGGGCAATGGCCTTGGCGAGGTTGGCCGTCGTGGAAGGCTCGCAAGACATCTGGATGAGGGCAACCTTCATTAGCTTAGCGGACGTCATCAGTCGGTTCTGTTCCATTGCCCGTGTTCGTGGGACATCGGGGAAACGACGTCACCCAAGTCGATTAATGCTCCGTGAGGCGAGGCGAACACCTGATCGAGAACATCCGAAAGGTGTCGTTCTCCGCTAGGTGTTCGGCGAATTCAGCTTTGTTCGGCTGCGCGCGAGCTAGTCCTCATCGAACAGCAAAATCGCCGCGGCAATTGTCGTCGTCCAACGACCGTTCTTATCGCCCACAGCCGACTGCGTGACGTTGGCCGTGCGGACGATTTTGTTGGAAATGCGATAAATTTCCTTCTTCTCGTCCCAGCTCGTGTCGGGATCGAAATCCACGTCGAGTGTGGTGGCGAGCATCTCGGCAGCGAGCTCTTCGGCGTAGTCGCCGGCCTGCTCTTCGGTTTCACCGAAGCTGTGGTGCTCGCTTAGGTAGCCGTAGGTGTTTTTATCGGTCGGGATGGCGACGCCGATGGAGCTGACGACCAACCGATGCGGCTCGCGTGTGGAATTTTCGGCAACCACGGCAAAGACGACCTCACCGGGATTGAGAAACTTCGCGCCTTCCTTGCGGGGGACCATCTTGCAGTTCGGCGGGAAAATCGACGACACCCGCACCAGATTTTGCGCGGCAATGCCGGCATCGCGCAATGCCATTTCAAAGGAGGTCAGCCGCTCCTTGTGTTTGCCGACGCCTTTGGTAAAAAACAGGCGCGTGGGGACCATTTTCTTGCCCAATTCAGAACTCCTCAACGTGTACTTGCAGAGTGTGATGTAAGAGTGCGTCCGCTTGCCTTCAAGGGCCGCTCGGCGCGTGGCAAACAGGACGCTCGCCCACCTTGAATTATCACACGCAGACCCTCCTTCGCCCGCGCCGGCGACGAGCTTTTCACAAGGGGCAGCGACTGCGAAGCGCGGCGGGCGCGGCTCTGTCTTCGCGCGGGTAACGACTCGCCATCGCGGCCAGATCGCGCGGCGGCTTCCCATCCCTCGCCGGCGATGGACAGGAATGGGCGAAAGTATGGGCACCTAGCCCAACTTCTGGGCCATCTTCTGCTACTTTTACCGTAGGTTCATGTCCGCCAACAGAGGAGGAAGCCGGCAGCGCAGCCGACGGATTCGATGACTCACGTCATCCCCGAGGTTGAACCCACCAGGCTTCACCCACTGAGCTTCACTCACAATCTTTACCCACCAAGCTTCATCCACCAAGCCAAGGAGCGCCATGTCGAGCGAATACCGCGATTTTCTGGAGTTGTCGTACGAGGAGCTCGAGGATCTGAACCTCGCAGCCAAAGAGCAGCGAAAGAAGCGCGTTGATCCCGGCAAGCTCCAGGAAGAGCGCCTGAAGTACCTCGCCGATACCAAAGGCGTAAAGGCCGTGACGGTGCTTTTCTCCGATCTCGAAGGCCGGCTGCACATGCTGGACTATGACAAGAAGTTCCTGGTCAAGAGCTTCGACAACCTAACCTTTGACGGCTCGTCGATCCGCGGCTTCACCGCGCAGCGCGAAAGCGATTTGCGGCTGGGGCTGGATTGGAGCGCGTTCTACTGGACCCCGGCGGATGTGTTCGGTTCCGGCAAATGCATCGTCTTTGGCGAGGTGATTGATAAGAACGGCGCACCGTACGCGGGCGATGTTCGCGGTCTGTTAAAGACCTTTGCCGGTGATCAGTTCAAGCAGAACGGCTACACGCTGAATGCGGCTAACGAGATTGAGGGCTTCCTTTTCGACGGCGTCGACGCCGAGCGCAAGTATCTGGAAACGGGCCGCTTCGACTATACAAACCGCGGCGGCTACTACCACTCGTTGCCGGGTGATCCGCTGCGTGACTTCATTGATGTGGCCGCTGAAGTGCAGCGCGCGATGGGCTTTGAAAATGAGAAGGATCACCCCGAGGTGGCGCCTTCGCAGTTTGAGATCAACTACACCTATGGCGATGCGGTCGCGGCGGCCGACCAGATCCAGCTGTATAAGCTCATCTGCCGGCAGATCGCCACGCAGATGGGTATGACGGCAAGCTTTTTGCCCAAGCCTGTGACGGGTGTCAACGGTTCGGGCATGCACACCAACGTGTCGATCACCAAAGACGGCAAAAACCTGATGTGGGATCCGCAGGGGGAAGAGAAGATCTCGTCCTTCGGCTGGGAGTTTGTCGACAAGATTCTGACCGCCGGCAACGACTTATGCCTGCTGTTGAACGCGAGCGTAAACGCCTATCGCCGGCTCGATCCGCACTTCGAAGCGCCGAACCAGATCAAGGCGTCGGCCACGGACCGCGGCTCGATGGTGCGCATTCCGATTGGCAACGAGAAGTCGGCTCGTGTGGAGGTGCGCTCGGTGGGACCGGATGCAAACCCCTACATGGTGCTGTACTCGATCTTCAAAACGGGACTGGCAGGCAAAAAGGCGGAGATCAGCAATCTGCGGCAAGCCGAACGCTACCTGCCGGACAACATCTACACGGCGCTGGAAGACTTCCGCAAAGCCGAGTGGACGACGGAGTTGCTGGGCGCGGATGTGAAGGGACGCTATGCGGACTTGAAGCAAGCTTCGGCAGACCGCTGCGCGCGGTCGCTGGGAACGATGATCAAGACGCCGGAGATCCAGTTTCATCACGATGTGTATAACCAGCTCCTTTGGGGGATGTTCTAGGGGGCCATGTCTCATAGAAGATAAGAGCGCCCGCTCCTTGGGCGCTCTTATCTTTGGGGATCTTATGCGAGGAACACAGACGAAGAACTCTTCGATGCGCTTCCACTCCGCGATGGGTACGAGCACTGCGGTGTCGACGCTGCGACGGGTGATGAGCTGTGGTTCTTCGCGCTCGGCGGTATCCACCAGTTCGCTGAAGCGGGCCTTGGCTTGCTGCCTGCCATGGGCTCATGCGGCGCCTCCTGACCGGATTGCTGACTAGAATACCGAGATTGATGAACGGCACATTTTGGGCGCAGAATAGAAAGAGCGATGGGTTCGGACCTGGTAGAAGTGGACGCGCTGTTGGTGGGCGGCGGCATCATGAGCGCGACCCTGGGAGCGCTCCTGGGGCAGCTTGCGCCGGAGCGCACGGTGCTGATGGTCGAAGCGCTCGACGAGCTTGCCGGGGAAAGCTCACAGGCCTGGAACAATGCGGGCACGGGGCACGCAGCGCTGTGCGAGCTGAATTACACGCCGCAGCGCGCGGATGGCTCCGTCGCGATCGAAAAAGCGGTCGAGATCAATCAGCAGTTTCAGGCGTCGCTGGCATTTTGGAGCACGCTGGTAGAGCGTGGTTTGCTCGACGAACCGCGCGAGTTCCTCAATCGCGTGCCGCACATGAGCTTTGTCGCGGGCACGGCGGATGTGGCCTTCCTGCGCAGCCGCTTCGAAGCACTGCGCGAGCAGCCGTTGTTTCGCGGCATGGTGTACAGCGGAGATCGCGCGCAGCTAACAGCCTGGGCACCGCTGATGATGGCCGGCCGCCCCGCTGCCGAGCCGGTTGCGATGACCCGTGCGGAGTACGGCACGGACGTCGATTTCGGCAGACTCACGGGCAAGCTCGTAGCGTCGCTGCAAAAACAAACTGGGTTCACCTTGCAAACAGGATGCCGCGCCGTCGGAATCCGGCGGCAGCGGGATGGGCGCTGGTGCGTTCAGCTGGCAAGCCCGCAGGGCCAACGGCAGGTGCTGGCGCGCTTCGTCTTTCTCGGGGCTGGCGGGGGAGCGTTACCGCTGTTGCAGGGTTCGGGGGTGGCAGAGGGTAAGGGGTATGGCGGCTTTCCGGTCAGCGGGCAATGGCTGCGCTGCACCAATCGCACGCTGATCGAGCGGCACAGCGCCAAGGTCTATGGCAAGGCCGCTGTGGGCGCGCCACCGATGTCGGTGCCGCACCTGGACACGCGAGTGATCGGCGGCCAACGCGAGCTGCTTTTTGGTCCGTTTGCGGGCTTTTCGACCAAGTTTCTCAAACGCGGCTCGTTCCTCGACTTGCCGACTTCGGTGAAGCCCGGCAACCTGTATCCGATGATCCGCGCCGGATTGGACAATGTGGGATTGACGCGCTATTTGATCGGCCAGGTGACGCAGTCGCCCGCGATGCGCGTGGAGGCACTGCGCGCCTTCATGCCAGAGGCGCGCAGTCAGGATTGGCGCCTGGAGATCGCCGGGCAGCGAGTGCAGATCATCAAACGCGACCCGCAGCGCGGCGGCAAGCTGGAGTTCGGCACGGAGGTCATCCGGTCGGCGGACGGCACACTGGCAGCGTTGCTGGGCGCCTCGCCCGGCGCGTCCGTGGCCGTGGCCGTGATGATCGGCCTGCTTGAGGCGAGCTTCGCCAAGGGCATTGCGGGATTTTCGGACAAACTCCGCGCCCTGGTGCCTGTGTATGGGCAGCGGCTCGCGAGCGATGCGGGGGCGGTTGCCTCGGCGCGAGCACGGGCCGCTGCCGTGCTCGGCATAGCGTCGTAGAAGTAGGCACGGCGAGACGATGGCCATACCCTCGAGCACCGTTTCCTGTGCATCGGAAAGCGCGGAACACGGGCAAGCAGGACCCACGGCCGTCCGGCCGGCGTTTCGTTCCATCCAGGTGTTGCGCGCCCTGGCCGCACTGTTGGTGGTGGCCCACCATACGACCATCATGCTCTGGGAACGCCTGCATATCGGCTATCCCAACTGGGTGAACGGCGGCAGCGGCGTCGATCTTTTTTTTGTAATCAGCGGCTTTGTGATGACGATCTCTTCGGCACCGCTGCGCACGGCGCCACACCCCGGCCGCACCTTTCTGGCGCGCAGGCTGGAACGTGTGGTGCCGATGTATTGGCTTGTGACCACGGTCAAGGTTGCCGTGCTGCTGCTCCTGCCTACGCTGGCGGTGAACGCGTTGGGCAGCCTTCGCCATGTGGCGGCTTCGTACCTGTTTTTTCCGACACTGAGTCCGCGGTCGACGCTGGAGCCCGTGGTGTTTGTCGGTTGGACGTTGAACTTCGAGATCGCCTTTTATGCACTGTTCGCGCTGGCGCTGGGGCTGCGGCTCCGGCCGGTGGTGGTTTTAGTACCGCTGCTGCTTTTGGGTGCTTTCGGCGAATATATACCGGGCTTGCCACAGCCGGTTTGGCTGCAATTCTATGAAAACACCATGCTGCTTGAGTTTCTTTTTGGCGTGCTGTTGGGGTTGAGCCTACCCCGGGTACAGCGTTTGCCGGCAGCGGCGGGGCTGCTGCTTGCAAGTCTGGGCATATTGCCGCTTCTGTTCTGGCTGCAGCCGAACAGTTCGGCGTGGCGCGGCTTGCTTTGGGGGCTGCCCGCGCTTGCGGTGGTTGCCGGCGGTCTCAGCATGGAGGCTCGCTGGGGCAGGCGCAGCCCGCGCTGGCTGTTGGAGCTAGGCGATGCGTCCTATTCTATTTACCTCGTCCATACTTTTGCGCTGCCGGCTATCGGATTACTGCTGGCGTGGGCGTGGCATGGGTGGGAAGGTCCGTTTCGTCTTTCCCCCAGCTTTTTCTTTGCTCATGTGACGGCGGCGCTGCTCTCCACGATGGCCGGCGTGCTGGCGTATTGGTTCGTGGAGATGCCGATGACGCGCTGGTTTAAAGGACGGCGCCGGACTGCGGTGCCGATCGTGGGTTAATGGCATGCTGATTTGGATTACTCTGCTACGAGTACTCCAGTTGCGGGTATTCCACCAGATTTGTCATCCCGTAGCGCAGCGAAGGGATCTGCTTTTCTTATAGCGTGTCGAACGCTAAAGGAAAAGCAGATCCCTTCGCTGCGCTACGGGATGACAAGATGGTCTAGAGAGAACGAAAGAAACTGCTTAGCTGCGTTCGATGGTGACGCTTTCGAGCACAACGTCCTTACGCGGCTTGTCCATGGCCCCAGTAGGCAGCTTGCTGATCTTCTCAATCACATCGTAACCCTCGGTGATCTCCCCGAAGATGGTGTGCTTGCCAGTGAGCCAGCTGGTATCGGTGACGGTGACGAAGAACTGCGAGCCGTTGGTGTTGGGGCCGGCGTTGGCCATGGCGAGCTTGCCGGGCTGTTTGAAGGTTTGCGTGCTGCCCTTGGTTTCGTCTGCGAACTTGTAGCCGGGGCCGCCCATGCCGGTGCCTTCGGGGTCGCCCGCCTGGACCATGAAATTCGGGATCACGCGATGAAAGATGGTGCCGTCATAGAGCTTCGGCCCTTTTTTGGAGCGCGAGTTCCACTCCTTTGTACCCTCGGCGAGGCCGATGAAGTTCTTCACAGTTTCCGGCGCTTCCGCGTCGAACAGCTTGGCTTTGAAGGTTCCTTCGGATGTTTGAAATACAGCGGTGGTTGGCATTGCTTCTCCTTGCGGTGATGGCTTTCACGTCAAAGTCTCGCGATGACGTTTGCGTCTCAAGCTCTGCAGGTAAGATGCAGCCTCGGTGCGGTCCGCATAGATTTCTAGGGTTTTGGGGTACTTGGGGATGTGGGGTTGGTAAGATTGCCGGGCGCGGCGGGCACCGACTGGCCTGGGGGCGTGATCAGCACCTTGTTCAAGACCACCGGTGTGAGCGGCTTATCCTGGCCGTCACGTTCCACGCGAGCGATCGAGCCGACCATCACCACCGTGTGCGGGTCGCACTGGCCGAAGATGGTGTAGTGGCCGTTTAACGAGGGATTCGCGGCTTCGGTGATGAAAAACTGCGCGCTGTTGGTATTGGGACCGGAGTTGGCCATGGCGAGGCGTCCCGGCACATCGAAGCGCAGGGCGGGGGAGATCTCGTCGGCGATGTAATAGCCTGCATCCCCGGTGCCCGTGGCGAGCCGGTCGCCGCCCTGGATCATGAAACCGGGAATGACGCGATGAAACTGGGTGCCATCGTAAAAGGGCTTGCCGGTGATCTTTTGTTGCGTGTTGGGATCGGTCCAGGCTTTGGTGCCGCCGGCGAGCCCGACGAAATTGGCCGTGGTTTCCGGCGCTTCCTTGTCATAGAGCTGGCAGGTAAGCCGCCCCATGCTGGTGTCGAGGAGAACGACGGGGCCGGTGGGCACGGCGGCTGGTTCCGCGTGCGCGGTGGTGCTGGGGGCGTCCGGCAGCGGAGCAGGAGTCGCCGGAGCAGGAGTTGTCGGGGTGGTGACCGGCGGCGTCGCGCTTTGGGCGAAGCCGCGGCCGGTGAGCGCCAGGGCAAGCAGAGCGAGGGTGGAACGGGAGATCGAGCGAAGGTGTGTCACAGCTGTCTCAGGCTATCGTCAACGGAGGGTACTTCGCAAAGGCCTGCGGACGACAGCGCGCATCTGATAGCAGCAGAACGTAGCAACAGAACGGATAGCAGAACGTAGCAGCAGAACGAACCGCGAAACGGATAGGGAGAGACCAAGCGATGGCAAAGCAGGCGATCTGGGTAATGTTGAAGGCGAAGCCGGGCAAGGAAGAAGAGATCGAGGCGTTTCTGGCGCAGGGAGCGCAGATGTCGCAGGCGGAGCCCGAAACCGTGACCTGGTATGGCGTGAAGATGGGCCCCGGCGTGTACGGCGTCTTTGACACCTTCAACGACGAGGGTGGGCGTGATGCGCACATGGGTGGCGAGATCGCGAAAGCGTTGATGGCCAAGGCCCCGGAGCTGTTCACCAACGATCTGCGGATTGAGAACATGGAGATTCTCGCGGCGAAATAGTGCGCCACATGTGCCGTCCGGGGCATGTGGCGCGAACGCAGATTCCGCTACACTGGGGCCCATGCACGCGCGTGGGGTGAAGTGGTTTCTGGTTCGTTGGTATACCCCAACCATGCTTGTTGTGGCGTGTCTTTGGTTTGCGCGCGTGTACTGCACCTCCCGCGCTCCGTACATCGATCTTGCGCGCTATGCAGCCGGGCAGGAGCGTATGCCGTTCCAAGGGCGCGACCTGATGCGCTGGCCGCTGCTGCTGGCAGGCCACTCGGCATACCTGCAGCGCGTCACTGCCACGCGCGCGCTGCTGCGCTCGCCGGAGTTTCTGGTGATGGAGGTCATGGCGGCGCTCTCGCTGCTGCTAGCAAGTTGGGCGGCGGTGAAGTTGTACCGGCTGGCTGCTCCGGCAGCCCCGCTGCCGGGGCTGCCGGTGGCACTGCTGGTCGTGATCTGCCTGTTCGACTTTGTGGTCGATGTGCCGTTCAGCTTTCCCTATGACTTGCCTGCGACGGCGTTCCTGGGATGGGGCACCTACTTCATCATGCGACGGCGTTTCCCGCCGTTGCTCTTCGTGTTTCTTCTCGGTACATGGAATCGTGAGACGACCCTCTTCCTCATCGGCGTCCTGCTGCTGGTGGCAGCAACGAAAGCCGGCCGGGTGGCCTTCGCGCATGTGCGCCTTCAGGATTGGTTGCAGGCCGGTGTGTTGATGGTGGGTTGGTTGGCGATCACACTGATGCAGAAGCACCACTATGCCGGAAATCCGAGCGAAGCGGGATCGCGTATCGTGGCCAATCTGCATGATCTGTTGCGGCCCATTCTTTGGCCGAACATCCTGAGCGTGTCGGCGTTTTTGCTCCCCTATGTGTATTTCCATCGCGACCGCATCCGCTTTGCGCCTCTCCGTGCGAGCTTGCTGCTCTTGCCGTTTTGGCTGCTGCTCCTTTTGTCCGTTGGGCAGATTCTTGAGGCGCGGATCTACGGCGATATTTCAGTCCTGATCGCGGTGGCGGCGGCGCTGATCGTGGTTGAACGCATTCGGTTTTCGGGCAATATCGAAGCTGGGCTGACGACGGAAAAGAGCCAACTGGCCGTTGCGGATGCATAGCTTGAGGAAGGTTGCAGGGTGCACCCCGGTGCAAAGGCGGCCGTGTTTATGACAGGTTTGCAGACACTGGCGGCACGCGGCGCTTTGGGTAGCTTTGCTGCTGTGTCCGGCTTGGTTGCCGTAGCAGTGAAGCGCTTCCGCAGCGGACCTGCCCAAGTTCCTTCCCAGATCTTTGATCGCTGGCTGATGGCCGCGTTTCTTGTGAGCCGGATCGGGCTGTACGGCTCCGTCTTCTTTGTCGCGCACATTCCGCCGCGTGGCGATGTGCTTGGGTTCTACCTGCCCGAGGCCCTGCGGGCGCTGCAGGGCGGATTGCCGTATCGCGACATCCTCACCAGCTATGCGCCGCTGCATCCGTATCTGGACGGGGCTGTGTTGCTGCTGTGGCGATCACCGCTTGCATTGATTCTGTTTGCGTTGCTGTGTGAGGCGGCGTTGTTGCCGCTTTGGTTGCGGTTGGGCCGCCTGTGCTTTGGGGAAGAGCAGACGCGGATGGCCGCGTTGCTCTACGTTGCAAGCCCGATCAGCCTGCAATTTGTGACGATCGACGGGCAGGACAATGTGATCATCGCCGTGCTGCTGGCAGCCGCGACGCTTTGTCTGTTCAAGCGCCGGGACCTGCTGTCGGGCGTTCTGGTGGCTTTGGGCGTGGCGTGTGTGAAGTTCCTGCCGCTGCTCTACCTGCCGCTTTTTCTGGCCGCAAGCCGACGCCGGTGGGTTTGGGCGCTGGGGTTTGCGGGTGTCATGTGCCTGGCGTACGGTCCGTTTGCGGCGCTGCACCTGCAGTTGTTGTACCCCCTACAGTTTGAAGGGCAGGCGCGGACGGCCAGCAATCTGCCATACCTTGTCGAGGGCGTTTTCGGGGTGCAGGCGCCGGGGCGCGTTGAGGATGCGTTCCTGCTGGTGGGCCTGTGCGCGGTGCTGCTGGTGACGCTTCGAGCGTTTCGCGGTAAAGACGCACGCGGCTGCATGCGGGTGCTGACGCTTGGTTCTGCGGCGCTGATGTTGACCCTGCTGCTGCTGTCGAAGAAGTCCTGGCCGCCGTACCTGATGCTGGTGCTCTTTCCTCTCTGCCTTTCGTTTGCTGGAGGCAAGTACGGGCGTGTGCGGCTTCTGCTCTTCGCGTGTTTTGGTGTGATTGCGACCATCGCGCACAGCTTTTGGGCGACGGTGTTTGGCCAGTTTCTCGCCCCTGCGTTTCATCTCGCACTGCAGCATGGGCAGGCGGGCGCACTGCCGTTTCTCGGATTGCAAGTCGCATTGATCGGCGGCTACGTGTGGTTGCTGTTGGGGGCTGTGGGGCAGCTCCGTTGCACGGATGAAGCAGCGCGAGACGAGGCGCCTTGAGCACGAGAGGGGGAGCACGAGAGGGGAGCACGAGAGAGGGAGCACGAGAGGGGAGCACAAGGCATTTTGCGCATGAGGCAGGGGAGCAACCCTTCCTCGCCTCGCTTCGTCTGAATCCGTGTGAGGTGAAGTATGGCATCAGGTCTCGACGCAACCAAGACTCCGGCCCGCCCGTCGCATGAGGCTCTAGAAACGACCGGCGGTCAAGCCACCGAAATTACGGAAACACCGCTCGAGCGTGTGGATCATGAGGCGATGGAGAGTGCCAAGCGCGCACAGAATCGCATCCACAACAATGAGGGCAAGACCCCGGGCTCACAAATCTTCACCAAGTAGGCACCGTTTCATTGTCTCCAAAAGCCTCGCGCAAGCGAGGCTTTCTTTTTGTTGATACGTGGATCGCGTCCGCTACGGTCAGATTATGACGCAGCATGCGAGATCGTCGCATCCAAGGCCCTATGTCGTTGCTTGAACGGTCGTTGCCCGCACGTGCACGGAAGCAAGGTGGGGCTTATCTCAATCCTGTACCCACGCAGATGGGAAATCTTGGCATCATCCTCAAGGTTCTGCCGCTCTATCTAAAGAACCGTGCGGAAACAGAGCCCAAACAGCCGCTTGGGCCCTTCGCCACGGACGATACGGTGTATGCCAAACCGCCGGGGAGCGGGCTTCGTGTGACCTGGTTCGGGCACTCCTCGTTTTTGCTGGAAATCGACGGTTTTCGCCTTCTGGTCGATCCAGTGTGGGAGCCTCGGGCCAGCCCATTCCGGTGGATGGGCCCGGCAAGATTCTTCCCGCCAACGCTGCCGCTCGAGACCCTTCCACCTCTCGATGCAGTGCTCGTTTCGCATGATCATTACGACCACCTGGGCGCGGGGACCATGCGCCAACTGGGCCAAAGCACAGTTGCCGCGGGGGCACGATGGATCACATCCGTCGGAGTGGGGCGGCGCTTACGGCAGTTCGGCGTGGCGGGCGAGCGCATCACGGAGCTCGACTGGACGGAAAGTGCGGAGGTGTCCCCGGCCGCGGTCGGTCAAGCGGGAGAGGCGACGCTGAGGCTGACAGCCTGGCCCGCACGGCATTTTTCGGGCCGTGGTATCAGGGATCGCTTCAAATCATTGTGGAGTTCTTTCGTGATCGAAGGGCCGCAGCATCGGGTGTATTACGGCGCGGATTCAGGGCTTTGGCCCGGCTTTGCCGCGCTTGGGGAACGGTATGAGCGCTTTGATCTAACGATGCTCGAGATCGGCGCGTTTCATCCGCTGTGGGCCGCCATCCACCTCGGGCCAGACGGCGCTGCGGAGGCGTACCGGCAGATGGGCGGCCCGGCCAAGGCCGGGGTCCTGATGCCGATTCATTGGGGATTGTTTAACCTGGCGCTGCACGGGTGGCGCGAACCGATTGAACGTTTGCAGGCCATTGCAGCGGAAGAGCATTGGCCGTTGTGGACACCGGAGCCTGGGCGTCCGACGGAGGTGATTGCGGGCGAGTCCGTGCAGTCGAACTGGTGGATTCGCGAAGAGCTTTCACCTGCAAAGAAAACTTAAGCACGTAACGCCCTAGGCGCACCCCCTGCGATTCCGCTTGATGCCCATTGCCCGCCGGGGTACAAGGGAACGAACTCACAATGCAGGAAGTTCGACACAGCAGCGCGAAAAACAGGAGATCACCATGGCGGATGCGGCGCAAGGGCAGCAGACTACCCGGGAGGTAATGGATATCCGGCAGGCAGCGGAGTATCTCGGGATCAGCGGCGACACGCTGTACCGCTATGCGTCGGAGGGATTTGTGCCGGCGTTTAAACTGGGCAACCGCTGGCGCTTTCGCAAGAGCCTGCTGGATGGCTGGATGGATGAGAAGAGCGGCGTCTCGGTGCCGAAAGCGGAAGACCCGAAAGCGGAAGACATTGCTGCGGGGCAGCGCAAGCCGGTAAACAAGGCGCGCTAAGGCGGCGGCCCCACGAACTTGTGCGGGCAGCGAAGAAGATGCAGATTCCTTCGGGAACGACAAACCAAACTAGCTTGGCTCTGACCTACGCCTGGGCAAGAGTGAACTCGGTGATCTCCGCGGGGCAGTTCAGGCGGAAGGGCAAGCCGACAGTGCCGATGCCTCGATTGACATAGAGCTGCATTTTGCCGAAGCGGTACAGCCCCGCCACGTACCGCTTGCCCATGGGCGGCAGGATCAATGGGCCGATGCCCGGCAGGCGGATCTGGCCGCCATGCGAGTGGCCGGACAGCATGACGTCCACCAGCGGGAAGCGGGGATGGCGTTGAAAGATATCGATGTAATCGGGCTCGTGAACCATGTAAATAACGGGTGCGCGGGGTTCGGCGGGAATGGCGAGAAACGGGTCTGGCGTACGCGTGCCGGCATCGTCGGAGCCGCTGATGTAGAGCCGGTCCATCTTGCGCTCGAGCGGAAGATAGCTGTCGATCAGCACGGGCGTGCCGTGCGCTTCGAGCTCGCGCACCACCCAGTCTGCGTTCACGCCGACGTCATGGTTCCCGAGTACGGCAAGCCGTTGCGGTGCATCCAGACCGGATAGAATCTCGCCCGCCATGCCGGCCGCATGCAAGGCGACGCGACGGGGTGCGGGCCCGCGGCTGATGAAGTCGCCCGTGATGAGCACAAGCTCCGGCGCGAGCGCATTGATCTGCGTGATGACGCTTTCAAAGAAGGAGGGCTCGGTGTACTCCTCAAGATGGATGTCCGAGATTTGCACGATTCGCATGCCGACAAAGGCATCCGGTAGGTTCACGATCGGCAAGCGGTGACGCGTGATTTCGAGCTCATGGCGCGCGTGCGTTCCGGCGTAGGCGCCGAGGCCAACGGCTGCCGCACCCGCCCCGAGCAGAAAGGAGCGGCGTGTCGGCCTTGGCGGTTGCTCTGAAGCGGGCATTAGCACATCAATACCATAATAAGGGTCCGAACGGGATGGCACGGAAGCCGTAGAGCGTGGCGGGCAGGCGATTCGGGCATTGGCCCCCGTGCCCGGCACAGCGGAAAGGCGCAGTAGAATAGAGAGATGGTCGGAAAACAACGGCGGCGACAGGCGATGCGGGCCGCCGCGACAGCAGGCGCCGACGCTCTGCTGGTAACGCATGGCCCCGACGTGCGCTGGCTGAGTGGGTTTACCGGATCGAACGGCGCGGTAGCCCTGATGGGCGGCCGGGCGGTGTTGTTCACCGATGGACGGTATACGACGCAGGCGCGGGACGAAGCGGCCGACCTGCGGGTCGTGATCGGCAAAAAGTCGGCGGTTACGCATGCGCTGGCATGGCTGGTGGCGCGTGGGGCGACGCGGTGTGCTTTCGATGCCGGGCACACCACGGTCGCCGCGCTGGAAGCGATGCGGAAGACGCTGCCGAAGGAGCTGCAATCAGCGCGGCGCGGCCTTCTGCTGGCAACGGAACATCTGGTTGCCCGCATGCGCGAGATCAAGGATGAGGTCGAACAGGAGAGCATGCGGCAGGCTGCCGCGTTGGGCTGCGCGTTGTTTGCCGACAGCCTGGCCGCCATCGTTCCCGGTGCCACCGAAGCCGAGGTGGCCTTGGCGCTTGAGTCCGGGGCACGCCGCCGGGGTGCGGAGGCGATGAGCTTCGAGACGATCGTGGCGGGCGGCAAACGGAGCGCGCTGCCGCATGGCCGGGCGACCGGGGCGCGGCTACCGCGGCGTGGGTTTGCGACGCTGGATTTCGGCGTCGTGCTGGCGGGGTACTGCTCGGACATGACGCGCACCGTGCATCTGGGGAAGGCGAGCCGGCGAGCGCGGGACGTGTATGATTCGGTGCTGGAAGCGCAGGAGGCCGCCGTTGCAGCGATCGCGCCGGGTGTACCGTGCGCGGCAGTAGATGAGGCAGCGCGTTCGGTGTTGAAGCGGGCCGGGTGGGGTAAGTGGTTTTCGCATTCTACGGGCCACGGGGTCGGGCTGGAGATCCATGAGGGGCCCCGCGTCGCGGCGAAGGTGGAGCAGGTGCTGGAGCCGGGCATGGTGGTGACCGTGGAACCCGGTGTGTATCTTCCCGAGGAGTTCGGAGTGCGCATCGAAGATATGGTTCTTGTCACTGCGGATGGGGCCGAGGTGCTCACCGCCGCCAGTTCGAAGGTTTGGACCGAGTTGTAGAAGGAAACTTTTCTGGAGCCGCAACGGAATGCCTGAAGGCGATTTGGACGATTTGAGTAACTTGAGCAGCTTGAAAGAACTTCGTGAGTTGGTGGAGTTTTTAAAGGCTGCCGGGGTGACGCAGTTCGATGTGGAACGGCCGGAGTTGAAGCTCCGGTTGAAGTTCGCAGGACCGGAAGCGGCCCAGGGCAGCCCGGGGATCTCCGGGGTTGACCTTGCTTCGCTGGCGCGGTTGGTCGGGGGCAGTGCAGGGTCGCCGGCCTTTGCCGTCCATGCCACGGAAGCGGAGCACGCGGTGCCGGCCGCTGCGGCACCGTCGCTTGCGGCGCTGGACGCGACGGAGCCAGCGGACGAAGAGGCCGGGCTTTATATCGTCAGGTCGCCATTGGTGGGCACGTTCTACGACGCCTCCTCACCAGGGGCCGAGCCCTTCGTTCGAGTTGGCGACCGGGTGCAGAACGGCAAGGTGCTTTGCATCGTGGAAGCGATGAAGATCATGAACGAGATCGAAAGCGATGCCGCGGGCGAGATCGTGAAGGTGTTTGCCAAGCCGGGCCAGCCGGTCGAATATGGGCAGCACCTGTTTGGGATTCGGGCGTGATGCCGATGCGCCGCGACGCAGAAGCAGATCCCTACAGGATGACAACCAGAAAAGAAGTGAAGGAAGCGGAGCGGGATGTTTCGTAAGGTACTGATTGCCAATCGGGGTGAGATTGCGCTGCGGGTCATTTCGGCTTGTAAGGAGATGGGCATACGCACGGTGGCGGTCTACTCGGAGGCGGACCGCAATAGCCTCCACGTGCGTTTTGCCGATGAGGCGATCTGCATCGGGCCGCCGCGCTCGGCGGACAGCTATCTCAATGTGCCGGCGGTGATTTCAGCCGCGGAGATTGCCGGTGCCGAGGCGATTCATCCTGGCTATGGCTTGCTAAGCGAAAACGCCGATTTCGCTGAAGTCTGCCGTGCGTCAAATATCAAATTCATCGGTCCGCCGCCTGAGGTCATCGAGATGATGGGCGCGAAGTCGACCGCGCGGCAG
The DNA here is from genome assembly GCA_964242495.1 of uncultured Acidobacteriaceae bacterium. Taxonomy (GTDB): domain Bacteria; phylum Acidobacteriota; class Terriglobia; order Terriglobales; family Acidobacteriaceae; genus Granulicella. The sequence continues at coordinate 578,221 of CAXSZS010000002.1, read as the reverse complement.
ACGATGAAGAAGGCCAAGGTGCCGATTTTGCCGGGGTCGGATGGCGTCGTCGAAAGTGAAGGTGCGGCGCTCGAGTGGGCGCAGACGGTCGGCTATCCGGTGATCCTGAAGGCCGTCGCGGGCGGCGGTGGGCGCGGCATGCGCATCTGCCGCAGTGCCGGGGACCTGCCGGGTCTTTTCCAGCAGGCTTCGACGGAGGCGCTGAACGCCTTCGGCAATGGCGATCTTTACATGGAGAAGTTCATCGAGCGGCCACGGCACATCGAGTTCCAGGTGCTGGCCGATGAGCACGGCCAGGTGATGTCGCTGGGCGAACGGGAGTGCTCCATTCAGCGACGGCATCAGAAGCTGATCGAAGAGGCGCCAAGCCTGCAGGTCACGCCCAAATTGCGCGAACAGCTTGGCAAGATCATCGAAAAGTCGTTGAAAGAGATTGGCTATTGGAACGCCGGCACGATCGAGTTCTTGATGGATGAGGACGGCTCGATTTACTTCATCGAGATGAACACGCGCATCCAGGTGGAACATCCGGTGACGGAGATGATCACGGGCATCGACCTCGTGAAGGCGCAGCTGCGTATCGCCGCGGGCGAACGCCTATCAGAGATCGTTCCAAAACGTCCGGAGATCAACGGCCACGCCATCGAATGCCGCATCAATGCTGAGCATCCGGAGAAGTTCATCCCAAGCCCGGGCAAGATCACGGTGTACAACGTGCCCGGCGGCAACGGCGTGCGCGTCGATACAGCACAGTATGCCGAGGGCGTGGTGCCGCAGTATTACGATTCGCTCATCGCCAAGCTGGTTTGTCACGGCAAGGATCGCGAAGAAGCGATGGACAAGATGCAGCGCGCCCTGAGCCAGTTCATTGTGCAGGGCATCCATACGACCATTCCGCTGCACGAACGCATCTTTGCCGATCCGGAGTTTCGCTCGGGGTTGTTCGATACAAAGTTTATGGAGCGATTTTTGGCGCGAGAGAAGGAAGAGCGGGGCGGGTGAGCGGCGATCAGGCCTTGGCGGCAGTTCTGTCGTCGAGCATCCACTGTTCGGGTTCCTCGTCGGGCCCGTTCACGAGCACCACTCGAATTTTATCTTTAGGCGAAGCGCCTGCGTGCCACTGATATTCCAGTTCAGACCGTTGTCCTCCCACTTTCTTTGACTTCGACGAAGAAAGCCAGAGTTCCGAAGCGGCGAGGGATTGTGCGGCTTGGAGGAGGACGGCCGTGGGGTTGTCTCCCCCAAGGGCGAGCAGCTTGACCGGCTTGCCCAGCTTCTCGGCGGAGAAGACGACTTCACTGAAGACATTCTTGACGTTGTCGCTAACGGCGTTGTCCTCGTCGGGTGATTGCTTGACTCGTTCCGGCGCAAGGGAGCTGACGCAAACAGCAACCACGGCCCTGCTCCCAACATCCGCGGCGAGAATCCTGTCGATGGCGCGCAGATCGCTGGGATCGTTGACGCCTACCAGGCAGCATCCGGGCTCGATTTCCAGCGACTGGGGCGAAAGATCTTCCCCAGCCTGAAAGCGGAAACGCTCGCGGGAGGTCTCACGGAAGGGATCATCCGGATCTGGATTCGCTTCGATGTGATTTTCCTGTTGCTGCCGGGCGTACCTGCGCTCGGAATAGCTGAAAAGGGCGAAGAAGATCACTGTGAAGGTACCGCCAAAGATGGTCGCGTCCTTTTTGGTAAACAGGTTTACGAACGCGATCAGGAACAGGATGAGCGTTGTCGCGAGCAGCCCGAGCGGAAGCTCAACACGGCCGACGCGCAGGTTCAGCGGAAACTTCCAGCGTTGCGTATCGGGATGTGAAAAGCGCAGAACCGCGACAGCCAGCGCCTTCATCGCAAAACTCCAGACCACACCGAAGGCATAGGCTTCGCCGAGCATGTCCACGTTTCCGCGACTGAGCGCGATGGTGACCAGCTGCAGCACCACGATGAGACCGATGATGTGGTGCGAGGTGCCGTGTTTGGGATGCACCTTGCGGAACCATGGGGGCAGCACGCCGTCTTCGGCGACGCGGCTGAGGACCCCGTTTGAGCCGATAATGGCCGTGTTGACGGCGCCGGACAGGATGAGTACCCCCACGACGACAACAAAGGCGTGGAAGGCAAGCCGCAGAGCGAAGGGACCCGCAAGCACCATGGCGAGGCCGCCAATCAGATCGTCGAGGACCTTGGCACGCTGCGCATCGGGAATCAGCATGATGGCGAAGAAGGAGACCAGCGAGGTGAAGAGCAGGCTGTAGACGAAGATGATCAAGCCTGTCCGCAGGAGGTTTTGCTGCTTCGGCGCTTCGATCTCGCGATACACCTGTGCGAGTGTCTCTTCGCCGCTGAGCGCGAGCACAGAGTGACCGAGCCCAATGACGACAGCGACCATGGTGAAGCCCGGCAGGGCGGTGTTCTTCAGCCAGCCCAGCGCGCTTTCGCTGAAGTGGAAGTTCGAGGGAACGGGCAGGGGTACAGGCTGGAACCCGCGGGTCAGGATGGTATACACGCACCAGGCGATCAGGATGACGACCATGACGGTGGTGGCCTGCATGATGCGAAGCGCCCGCGTGCTCGAGAACGGTACACCGATGCGGTTCGTATACCAGAAATACACCGTCACCACGGCGGCAAACGCGGCGGCGAACCACGCACTCGGAACATGCATCCGGGGCATGTGGAAGTACTGGCCCAGCTCGTTGATGAGCGCCGCGAGGTAGAGACCCGCACTCACGCCGCTGATGGGGCCGGTCAGCACGTAATCGAACATGAGGGCAGAGACGGAGAACTTAGCGACCGTACCGCCAAGCGCCTCGCGCACCACGCGATAAACGCCGCCCCGAACGAACATGCTGCAGCTCTCGATATACACCGCCCGCACGGCGTAGGAGAACAACATGACGGCAAGGATGAACCAGGGTGCAGCCTTGCCGATGGCCTTCTCTGCAATCCCGCCCACGTAGTAGGCTGAGGAGCCAAGATCGCACAGGACGATGGCGGAGGCCCTCCAGAAGGAGACGAAGGAGAGCATCACGGTGACGGGTACGACGAACGTACGGATTCTGGAGCCTTGTGTCTGCATCAGGTGTGCCTAAGAACGCGGAAGCGGGGGAGTGCAGGTCTGCACGTGCCGTTGCGAGTGACCAAAGTTACCTCCTCCGGATGACCGGAGCAGCCAGGCGCGTCGGGCTTAGAGATGGGCAAATTGTTCGAACTCGATCCTAGGCCGGGATGCGTAAAGAAACTGTAAGTTTCCCGAACTATGTGGATCGCTGATGCAAAGCAGAACACGCTCCGCACGTCCTCAGGAGTTCTGCATAGACCTGAGCGATAGACTTAGGGAAGACCGTCGCCAGGTGCGACGGCGCAGGAGTTTGGATTTGAAACGCATCGCGCGTCTTCTACGCTACATGCGGCCCTACCTTGGGGCGACGCTGCTGAGCGTGGCGTTGATGGCGGTTGTGGGCGCGATGCAGGCCTTTCGCGTGCTGCTCATCAAGCCAATCGTGGACAATGTGTTGAGTCCGGTCGCCTCGCCGGCAAGGGTGCTTGTTTTCACGATTCCGCGCACCGCCCACAGGATCGACATGCAACGCTGGCTGCCGCCGCACTTCCACAACGCTTGGACGGTGGTGGCACTCGCCCTTGTGCTTTCGGCGTTGCTGAAGTCGGTTTGCGACTACACGGGCTCGCTGCTGGCCAATCGCGCCGGCTTCGGCATGATAACCGATCTGCGCAACGATTTGTATGAATCGCTGCTGCGCCGTTCTACGAGCTTCTTTCAAAGCCACTCCACGGGAACGCTGTCGTCCACGCTGATCAACGATGTGGAGCGTGTGCAGAATGCCATGTCCACGGTGTTGAGTGATTTTTTACAACAGATCTTCACGCTGCTGTTCATGATCGGCGCGGTGGTGCTTGCGGGTGGCCGGATGGCATGGGTGCTGCTGCTGTTTGTACCGGTGATTATCCTCTCGGCGCGCCGCATCGGCCGCGGCGTACGCAAGACGACACGCAGCGGGCAGGACCAGCTCGCTGAAATACAGAACATCGTGCAGGAAAGCATCACCGGCAACGGCATCGTCAAAGCATTTGGCATGGAATCATGGGAGATCAAACGGTTCCGCCTGGCTGCGGCACGGTTGCTGACGGCGAACATGCGCTCTGTGGCCGTGCAGTCCATCTCGTCGCCGCTGATGGACGCCCTGGGCGCGGTGGCGATTGCGTTGCTGTTGTTGTTCGGCCGTCACCGCATTCTTCACGGGGACACGGCCGGCACGTTCATTACGTTTTTGATCGCGGTGATTGCCCTTTACGATCCGGTGCGCAAGATGCCCCTCTACTACAACGCCTTTCAACAGGCCGCCGGCGCGAGCCAGGAGATCTTCCGGTTCATCGACACGCCAGATGATGTGTGCGAGCGTTCCGGAGCGCCGGTACTCGCTCCTTTCACGGGTGCCGTTGTGTTTCAGGAGGTGCGTTTTGCCTATGAGCGCGAAGGCCAACGAAACGAGGTGCTGAAGGGCATCTCGCTGACATTGCACCATGGAGAGATGGTGGCGTTGGTCGGCCCGAGTGGCGCGGGTAAGTCGACGTTGGCCAACCTGCTACCGCGATTCTATGACGTGACCAGCGGCGCCATCGCCGTGGACGGGCAGGATGTGCGCGAGGTCACGGTGGCGTCGCTGCGCAGCCAGATCGGCAAGGTGACGCAGGAGACCGTGCTGTTCAACGACACGGTGCGCAACAACATTGCGTATGGGCGCCCCGATGTGGCGTTCGAACGCGTCGAAGCGGCGGCGCGGGCGGCGTATGCGCATGAGTTCATCACGCGCCTGCCCCAGGGATACGACACGCCGCTCGGCGAACGGGGAGCGCGGCTTTCGGGCGGGGAACGGCAACGCATCGCGATCGCGCGGGCGTTGTTGAAAGACGCGCCTATTCTGGTGCTGGATGAAGCGACTTCGGCGCTCGACACGGAAAGCGAAGCGGCGGTGCAATCGGCGCTGGCGAACCTGATGGAAGGCCGCACGGTGCTCGTCATCGCACATCGGCTTTCCACCGTGCGCCGGGCGAACCGCATCGTGGTGTTGGAGGACGGCTGCATTACCGAGACCGGCACGCATGAGGAACTGCTGTTGCGGGGCGGCACGTATAGCCGACTCTATGCGCTGCAGTTTGGTGACGCACCGGGGGAGGTTGTGGTTGATTTAGGCCCGACTTCGGGTGAGGCGGAGACACCGGTCGGGGCAGGGCATGCCTGGAAGTCGTAGGTGCTGACTCTTTTTCGGACACGCCACTTGTCTCGGCGAACGGTACACTAACGCAAATCGAGCGAAAGCATGGCAGGCATACTTTTCATCATTTCGGCGCCCAGCGGTTCAGGGAAGTCCACGCTGGTGAGCGAGGTGCGTCGCTTGGTGGAGGGGTTGGATTTTTCCATCAGTTACACGACGCGCGAGCCGCGCGGCTCTGAGGAAGACGGCCGCGAGTACCATTTCACAACGCGGGAGCGCTTTCTTGCCATGGTGGAGCGCGGTGAATTTTTGGAGTGGGCCGAGGTTTTTGGAAACTTCTATGGCACGGCCTCGGAGGCGCTCGATCACGCCCGCGCGCAGGAACGCGACCTGCTGCTCGATATCGACGTGCAGGGCGCGCTGCAGGTGATGCAGAAGATGACCCGGGCGGTGTCGATCTTCATCCTGCCGCCCAGCCCACAGGTGCTGGAGCGGCGACTGCGCAACCGCAGCCAGGCCGAAGGGGTCACGCAGGAGGCTGTGATTGAGCGACGGCTGTCGCAGGCGCGTCAGGAGCTGCGCAATCTGAATCGCTATCGGTACGCACTGGTCAATGATGACCTGGATACGGCGGCGTCGGAGATGCGCAGCGTTGTGCTGATCGAACGCGGCGACGGCGGAGCGGCCGAGCAGGAGCTTGCGTTGAGCTGTCTGACGGAAAGCCGCTCCGGTCCGCTGCAAAACGCGTTGCATTCTTTTTCGGTCGAACTTCCCGAACCATCACCATGAGTGCATTTTGCCCTTGTGTGTACGGGTTTGTAACGCACGATAAACGTACAAGATGAAGTTTTCCCCATAGAATGGCTTCAACCCCTGGTTCCACAAAGGACTTTGTATGATGAGCAATGATCCGTCGCAGAATAAATACAGTCTGGTGAAGGGCGCCGCGCGGCGTGCACGGCAATTGCAGTCTGGGGCGCCTCCGTTGGGGGTGTCGAAGTCAAACAAGGCCTGCCGCGTCGCGCAGGATGAAATCAGTGCCGGCAAGGTTGGGTTCACCCTTACAGGAAAGAAGCTGCCCATGCCGCCGGTAACGATGTAGGAGAGGCATGGAGGTTTCCCCAGAACAGGGCCTGCGCGCGTGGATAGAGTATCTGCGTGACATGGGGATGTACGACCTGTACCACCGCGAGTCGCCTGCGCTGGGCTTACCGGAAGGTCTGCTCGACCGCTTGCGCCCGTCTGCAACCGGGCCGGTTGTGCCCGCCGTGCGGCTTGGCGCTGTAGCCGCGAAACTTGCAGAGCCGCCGCGGTCGGCTACTGTCGCACGGCTCGCGTCAACTCCGGCCCCGGTACGTGATCGACGGCAGACGCCGACGATAGCACCCGCGAGCTCGCCTGCTCCCCCCACTGCGCAAGCCGCACCCACGCCGGAGCCGGCCCGGGCGTACTTCGATATCGCAAATGAAGCGACGCCGCCGCTTCCACCGGAGCTTGCCGCGCCCATGCCCAAACCGCAGCCTTTGGACACCCTTGCACCGCCGCCGGACCAGGCGATTCCGCCGGAGGGACGCATTGCAGCGCTCGCGCAACTGCGTGCGGAGATTGGTGACTGCACCCGTTGTCCGCTGGCCTATGCCGGCCGGCATACCATCGTCTTCGGCGATGGCGACCCTAATGCGCGATTGATGTTCATCGGGGAAGGCCCCGGCGCGGACGAGGATGCAAGTGGTTTGCCGTTTGTGGGCAAGGCAGGGCAGCTGCTGAACAACATGATTGGCGCGATGGGCCTGCAACGGGAGCAGGTATTCATCGCCAACATCGTGAAGTGCCGTCCGCCGGGCAATCGAACGCCGGAGTTTGTGGAAGCGACTACGTGTTCGCAGTTTCTTCTGCGACAGATCGACATTATTCGACCGGCGGTGATCGTGGCGCTCGGGGCAACGGCGGCGACCTACGTCCTGGGCGTGCGACAAACGCTTACTTCACTACGAGGGCAATGGTTTCAAACGCGCGGCGCAAAGGTGGCGGTGACCTTTCACCCAGCATTTCTGTTGCGGGACCCACGTCAAAAGGGAGAGGCCTGGAAGGATCTGCAGCGGGTGATGGCGGAGCTCGCGCTCACACCACCGGTCCCGCGCAAATCCTGATCTTTGTCAAAAGCCGCTATCGCCGCCGCCGCTGAAGTCGTTACTGCCGTCATCGTCAAAGCTTGAGCTGTCGTCGGAAGAGTTGTCGCTACCCGTATCGCCGAAGCTACTGCCTGAGCTATCGTCTCCCCCGCCACCAGCAAAGGCGTCCCGACTAGCATCATCCTTGGGATTGTAGAAGCTGCCATCGTCGCGACCGCCATCCCCTTGGCCCCGGTCACCGCGATCACCGTCATAGTAGTTGTTCACGGTTTCGCCGCCACCGGAGCCTGCCAGGCCACGCTCGGAGCCGCCACCGCCCGTGTGTTCGAAGCCGTGGAAGAGCGACTCCATGCCTTGAAACATCATTTCACCGGCTGCCACGCCAGCTGCGGTCTGCATGGCTCCCTGCAGGAAGCCGCCGCCGCCGCCAAACATGCCGCCACCACCGCCCCCCATCATGCCGCCGCCGCTCGAAGCTGGGTAGCTCTGCGATGGAGGGTAACCGGCTCCAGGGTAAGACTGACCGCCAAAACTAGGGTTGTTCACGGGCTGGTAGGGCGGTGGCGCGGATGGTCCCTGGGTCGGCTGGGATGCACCTTGCGCCCCGCTGCCGAAGATGTGGCTAAGAAAGCCGCCACCCCCGGCGCCTGTGTGTGCGCCAGTCTGCTGCAATTGATCCTGCAAGGCGCCGTTTTGCTGCTTCAGGGCCTCCAGTTGGGCTTGCGCCTGCTGCAGGCCGTATTGTTGCACCAGCACCGTTTGCGCCAGCACATATAGCGCGTTCGGGTCACCGGCGAGACCCTGTTCGAGTCGCTGCTCGGCGGCTGTGTCTTTGTTAGCTACTTCGGTGCTGCGGATACGGCTGATCAGGCCGTCAATCATCTGTTGTTCTTGCGGCGTCATGGCTTCGTCCTCGCCTTTCGCTTATACGATGCGTTTGCGCATCGCCGCGGGAGGCTGGACGAGGGCTTGGTTTGTACAAAGCACTCCTGCTAGACTGTGCAACGTAGCGGAATGCCGATCTGGTTGATCTGCAAGTGACGATCCATTCTGCTCTTGGTGTGGGGCTGTAGCTCAGCTGGGAGAGCGCCTCGTTCGCAACGAGGAGGTCAGCGGTTCGATCCCGCTCAGCTCCACCAATTTTGCCTCATCTTAACTTTGCTACAACCAACGGCGCATTCGTGATTTCGCACGGCCTTGTTATTCTGTCCACCGAGCGGAGATCTGCCTTGCGAAGGCTTTGTAGGCTTTGTGCGTCCGCGAGCGGCCCCGAGGCGCATCGTTCGAACGCACGCCGTTTTGTCACGCAGGCTTTTCTCCCAGCCGAGCCTTCTTTCCGATCTGAGTCTCAAAGATGAACGTCCTTGCCTACGTGCACCTCCGCAACATTTATCGTTCAACGGGGGTGGGCCGTGTTTCGCGCGAATTGGCGGAGCACCTCGCGCTGCGGCCCGATATACATCTGCGGATTCTTGCCGACCGACAGGATCATGCCAAGATCGTGCACAAGGTCGGCGCGCCCTGGACTGCGTTTGAGTATGCGTATTTTGCCCGGGACACCTCACGGCAGCAGATGTGGTGGGTGTTGGCGGATGCGCCGAAGGCGGAAGACTACTGGCCTGAGGTGGACCTTGTGTATTGCACGGCTGAATCCTATGTGCCCACCGAACGCGCCCGTTTGGTGGTGACCAGTCATGACATGCAGTTGTTTGAACCCGGCGCCCACGCCATGAGTCGATGGTTGCTGCAGCAGCGCATGAAGTGGTGGCTGCTGTTTCAGGTGCTTGCCGACCGGGCACACCTCTTTCACGCCATCTCGAACTTTTCTGCCGAGCGCATGGCGCACTACTTTCCCCAGATCGCCACACGCATACGCGTTGTTCCCAATGCGGTATCCCAGGCCTTCTTCGAACCACCTTCCTCGGCGGGGACAGCGAGTTACGATGCGTTAGGTTTGAACGGAGCGCCGTACCTGCTGGTGCCTGGCGGCCTGCATTTTCGGAAAAATGCGAGCGTCATTCTGGACGCGTGGCCGGAACTGCATCGCCGCTGCCCGGAGTTAAAGTTGGTTGTTGCCGGCCACAACGCACCGCTGTACGCGAACCGAGCACAGGCCTTGCCCGGGATCGTCCTTGCCGGATTTCAGGAGGAGGCGCCGCTGGTGGCCTTGTACCATGGCGCGGCCGCGGTCTGGTTTCCCTCGCGTTATGAGGGGTTCGGCATGCCCGTGCTCGAGGCCATGGCCTGCGGCGCACCCGTGGTTACGAGCAATACCACCGCGCTCCCCGAGGTGGCCGGAGGGGCAGCCGCGGCACTGGTTTCACCCGATCGACCCGGCGACCATGTCGAGGCGATCGCCGGTCTGCTGCATGACTCCGGCGCGCGGGCCAGAGCCGTGGCACGAGGCCGTTTGCATGCACAAAAATTCACCTGGGGGCATTCGACGAACCAGCTCGTGGCGGCGTTTCAGGAGCTCTTCTAGCGAACGGGATCAGCGCTTCGGACCTTCGCCGGAAGCCGGGTCGCTCACGCGCTTAGCAGCCGTCTTGCGGGGGGCTTGCCGGTACAGGGCAGCGATCGCGGTGTTGTTGGGTTCACGGTAATCGACCTGCCCCATCAGGATGTCGCCATGCGCGACCTGCGCTGCAAGGGGCCCCAGCGCCGCTGTCAATTTTGCGGGAGCGACATTGTTGATCAGAATGGCGCTGAAGGCTTGCGGGTAGGTGTAGGCGATCACCGGTTCCGTGCCGGTGGCTTGCAGATAGATGAAGCTTTTGAAAGGGGCGGTGTAGGCGTAGTAGAGCGGCGTCGACTCTTCGGGGATGAGCAAGGAATCCGGGAAGGTAGCGGCCACCTGCTTGAAGATCGAAGCGGGCAGGGTGCCACGATCGGCATCGACGGTGGAGTCGATGTAGAAGAGCGTCGCTCCCCAACGGTCGTGCGCAAAGCGAATCTTGCGGGTGAGTTCCTCCGCGACTTTATCGGTCGGAAGAAACGCTTGCTGCGCGGTGCCGTCCGCGTTAATGGAAAAGTGCTGGGGCCGGATGCAAACACCGACGCGGAAGCCGGCGTTCCGCATGATTTTGAAGTACGCGTCATCCAGCCTCATTCCCGCAAAGGGGGAACTCCTGTCGGCGATGGCGCTTTCCATCTCGGGTGCGATCTTTGCAATGGCATCCGGCGCGCACACGTAGCTTGTTTCTTGGGGAAACTGCTCGCCTTCGATGTCCCAAGTGATAGCACCCTGGGCCCCAAGGGCAGTCAGATTGGCGACGTTCGTCCTGGCCTGGTCGAGAACGCGACGCTGAAAGGCGAGAAGTCCGGCGGGCGTGCCGACATCGAAGTCTGCCGGATTCGGGTCGTTAAAATAACGGCGAGGATTACTCGGGTAGCCTCCGGCGTGGTGCGCGTCACCGCTTGGGGAACTGCCGAGAAACACGGTGCCGATCGCGCGGCGGTCGGTCCAGTGCATCTGCGGTGGATAGGTGTGCGCCCAGTTTGTGTAAGCGTCCGCGGCAACCGGGTACGGGGAAGCGCCGGAGGGTTGAAAGCGCAAAGAGAGGCGGTACTGGTCGGTCTGTCCTGGCCGCACCGGACGATCATTGTGCGGCTGAAATGTGGCGAGGCCGTCGGGCGTCGTTCCACTCACAAAGGCGGTGTACGCGGTGTTGCCATCGGCCGGGAAAAAGCCGCTGTACAAGGGGCGGCTCGCATCCGGCGTCACGGCCACGATCTCCCCCTGGCCGTAATCGGCTACGGTGACGCTTGGCCCCGTTGTGTTGGTGGCAAGCTGCGGATAGGCGGCGTTGCTGAAGCCGGCCGGCAGCGCCGGAAAGTGCAGGGTCAGGGGGTACAGACTTGCCCCGTCGAAGATGACGCCGGAGTTGGCACGGTTGGTGGTCGTGACGATGACATCCAGGGACTCGCTTCCCTGAACGTAGTGCACGCTGATTGACCCCCAGGTGAAGGTGTAGAGCCAGGTTGCGGTCTGTGCGTCCCAGCGCCGGTTCCCGGCACTCTCCCCCCATCCGTGGTCGCCGGTGGTCAAGACCTTGCCTTGCAGGTCAGTGGCTTTCATATGCCAGATATGAAAGGCGTCCTCGGGAAACTTCCTCGTATCGGCGAGCACGAGGCCGTTGTAGCTCAGCCGATCGAGCCCAGCCGCACCGAAATTCACCTGGAGCTTGCCCTGCGCGCCGAGGCATTCGGTGAACAACAGCGCAGTGAGAAGGAGGGCAAGCCACCTGAGTGGCAGGCCACAGGCCGACCTCGTGCCCGTGTACATGCTGGTAATGGGCCTCAATCGAGGGTCTCCAGATAGGCCGCAACGGCTGCGGCCGCTTGCGAACGAAAGCGGGCCCAGGTGAAGGTTTCGGCTGTTGCGCGTGCGTGCCGCCGCATGGCCCGCAGCGCTTCGCGATGTTCCAGGCACCATGCAATGCGTTCCACCAGCAGATCGGGCCGGCGTGGCTCGACGATGAAGCCTTCCTTGCCCTCGGTGATCAGGTCAGGCGCGGCGGTGTGGGTTGTGGAGAGGATCGGCAGACCGCAGGCGAGTGACTCCAGCAAAACCTGCGCAAAGCCCTCGGCAACCGAGGGAAAGATGAACAGATCGGAATCCTGGTAGGCGCGCACAAGCTCCTCAGCGCTGACTGAAGAGCGCAGGTCGATGGCGATGCCGGCGTCGCGAAATAGGCTGAGCGAGTCGACCACGCGTCCACAGATCGTCAGGTGCACCTCGTCCGGGGAGAAAGCCTTCAGCGCCTCGAGCAGGTACTTTACCCCTTTGCGCTGATTGATGCGACCCACAAAGAGCAACTTCAGCTTTGGGCCCAGCATGTGCGGCGCGGCAGCAGGGCGAAAGCGCTCGAGATCGACTCCATAGGGAATCACCGTGATGGAGGCCGGGTTCGCGCCATGCTCAATCAAGCTGTTGCGCGTGAAGCTGGAGGCTGCGAGAAAGCAGGATGCCATTTGCGTTTCGGCAACGAGGTGCGCGAAATCCTCCTCGGGCAGGGCGAGCTCCCACTCCTGCTCGAGCGATTCGGCGCACTCGGGATGTTCCGCCAACTCCCGCTGTAAGAGACGCCGCACCGTCCCTGGATGCGGATGCACTTGAAACAGCATGGCCGGACCGCCGTACTGGCGAATGGCATCAAAGCCGTAGTAGCTGTAGCTGACAAGACCCGCTCCGGTCCGGGCGGCCCATCGGCCGGCGGCGCGGCCCAGCGCCGCGTCGGCGGTGCGATGGGCCCGGCGCCGCAGACTGGATGGCAGGCGCCGGACGCGCTCCGCAGCGAGACAGAGGGCTCCTCGAAACCAGTTCATTTTCACCGAGGCAAAAGGAACCCCCATCATGCTGCGCTGCAACGCCTGGCGATGAAATGATGGAAAACGCCGGGCCACGGCGTTGGGCAGCGATCGGTCTGCAGGCCAGAACAGATCTGTAAAGAACATGCCCAGCATGCCGGCTTCGGCAAGCGCCAACGCCAGTTGATAAGCGTCACGGGCGCCGGCATGCACCAGAGCAGCCTTTCGTTGCGTTCGGCGGGCTACCACGGTCTTGCTGTCGCCAACCGTCGATTCAGGTTTCGGGGCAAGCATCTGTGTGGCCAGTTCCGTTCTTTCCTGCATGATCTCTCGCTAGGTTCCTGGGATGATCATAAGGCGATTTCTCACATGTGTTTATTTCTGTCCTGTTATGGGAATTTAGAAGACAAAGGGGGTTACTCCTGGCGACACGCTAGTACCCTAACCCGTGTCGTAAGCTGGAGTTGTCGAATTCTTTAGTATTTCGACTGAATTTTGATAAATCCTTCATCGCCGTATGCACGTCAAAAGAGAAGAACAAAGTAGCAAGCTCGGTGTCACAACAAAGGACACAAAACGTCGTCGGAAGACGACGTAGCAGCAACGCATTTCTGCGAAGCTGAAGAAGCGGAGAGGAGTTTGAAAGATTCAATGAAATGGTTAGCCAGCGCGGTGTTGCTTCTGTGTCCGTTAGGGTCTGTTACGCAGACTATCCAGCGGCGGCCGCCTGTCTCCGTGCCGGATTTCACCCTGGGTGTGGGCGACAGCCTGGCTGTGCATGTGGCGGATCTTGACGACATGCCGGCAGGGCCCATGCGCATCGGGCCGAACGGGACGCTCGAGTTTCCGCTGATTGGCCAGGTGCAAGCCAGCGGGCTGACCATTGACGGGCTGCGCCAGGAGCTTGCCGGCAAGCTCAAAAAGTATCTCGCCTCGCCCGATATCACGATCAATCTCGTGGAAAGCGAAAGTCGGCCGGTTTCGGTGGTGGGCGAGGTCAGCAACCCCGGCATGCACCAGATGATTGGACCCAAGCGATTGCTGGATGTGCTTTCGATGTCGGGTGGATTGAAGCCAGATGCCGGGCCGATGATTGTGGTGACGCGGCAAGGGCAGTGGGGCAAGCTTGATGTCGGCCCGGTAACGGTTGACGAGGGGTCGGGCACCAGTTCCACCAGTCTTCCGCTGGACTCACTCTTGGCGCTTAAGAGCCCGGAAGACAACATCGTCATGGAGCCCGGCGACACCGTTTCCGTGCCGCGAGCCGAACTGATCTACGTTGTCGGCGACGTGCACAAAGCCGGCGGGTTCGAGTTAACAGCCCACAGAACGGTTTCGGTGACGCACGCGGTCACCCTGGCGGAGGGTCTGGCTCCGGATAACGCTGCCTCGCATGCACGGGTTTTGCGACCGGCGCCCAATGGGGATGGGACCATGTCTGAAATTCCAATTGACATCCCGAAGATCTTTGCGGGTAAGGCTCCGGACATCCAACTGTTTGCCAACGACGTTCTTTTTGTGCCGCATAGCGGCTTCAAAACCGGCTCGCGGCGCGCAATCGAGGCCGCCATCGGGATTACGTCGGGTCTTTTGATTTATCGCTAGTTTTTTTGGATCTACCGCTAGGGTTTCAGAGCAGCACGAGCAAAAGGGAGCAGGAGTCAACGTGTCCAAAGGAGCGATCAAGGTACGGGAGGTGCGGTCACCCGGCCGCCCTGTGCGGAGTTTTCGACAGATGCAGACCGTAGCGCCCCAGCCCGAGGCAGGGGGGAGCTTGGTGGAGGAGTATCTGTTGACCCTCAAACGGCACCGCGCACTTCTTTTGCTGGCGGCGCTGGCCGGTGTGCTCCTGGGTCTACTATCCGGGGTGCTGACCTTGCCTGTGTACCAGACGCGAACCTCGCTCGACATCCGCAGCTTGAACGGCGACTTTTTGAACATGCGCTCGGTGGCCCCGACCGGCGAAAACACCCCGGCCGAGGCCGATACCAACCTGCAAACCCAGATCCGGCTCTTGCAAAGCGACACGCTGCTGGCGGCCACCATGAAGCATATGCTTGCCGAGCCGCATCCGGCGAACCTGGATCGTGAGGACAGCATTTCCCGGCTGCGCCGTGCGCTGCATCTTGGCCATCCAGCCCCGATCTCCTATCAAGATGCGCTGGCGGATGCGGCGCAACATCTCAAGGTGAAGCCGTTGGGATTGACCCGTCTGGTGGAACTCAGCTGCACCTCATGGAGCCCGCAGCTTGCAGCCGCTTTCTGTAACGATCTGATTACGACCTACCAGGAGCAAGACCTCCAGGTGCGCAGCTCCGAAGCCACCACGGTGAGCGGCTGGCTGACCCGTCAGGTTGCCGACATTCGGCAACGGGCACAGCAGACCCAGGCGCAGCTGGAAGCTGCCGTGGGAGGCAACGGCCTTCGGCTCAGCCAGGCCAACACCAGTATTGGGGAAGAGCGGTTGCAAGCGCTGCAGGGCGAGGTGGTGAAAGCGCAAGCCGACCGCATCGCCAAAGAGGCTGCCGCCGATGAAGACCGCAGCGCGGCTCCGGGCACACAGCCGGACGTACTCGACAGCCCAGCGCATCGGGCGTACGCGGCGCGGCTGGAGGACCTGCAGGGGAAGATCTCCGCGCTTGAGCCGCCGCTCACAGAGGAGAACCCGAAGATCAAGCAGCTCCGTTCGCAGATACACGATGCCGAAGCGGGGCTGCAAGCCACGGAAACAACGACGGTAACGCGAAGCCACAACGAACTCGACGCTGCGCGACACCGTGAGCAGTTGTTGACCCTGACCTACAATGCGCAGCTGGCGAATGTTTCAGCGGACCTGCAGCAATCGGCAAAGGTCAGCCTGTTGCGCAGTGAGTTGGATTCAGAGCAACAGCTGTACCAGACGCTTCTGCAGCGCGCACGCGAGGCCGGCTTTGCCTCCGCCATGCAGGCCTCCACCATTCGCGTGATCGATCCCGCCCAGGTTCCGCGGTTTGCAGCCGCACCGCGCCGGTCGACCGAAGCCGCCGTCGGTTTGCTTCTCGGCGGGATCTTCGGCGTAGTCCTCGCCTTCTATCGCGAACGCACGCAGAACGTCTTCCGCATGCCTGGCGAGATTCTTCGCATGCTGGATGTGCAGGAACTGGGCGTCATCCCTGCAAATACAACCCAAATGCGGCTGATCGGGTCCTCAGCGGGTTCTAAGGGCCCCCTGCGTATCGACGCGAATGGAACCACCGAGCCGGAGGCGCAAAGTACCCTTGTGAGTCAATGGGATGAGAAGTTCTCCCTAGCTGCCGAGGCCTACTCCAACGCGACCTTCTCCATATTGCAGGCGGAAGCAGGGCGAGCTTCCCGCGCCTATGCCGTTTCCAGCCCCAAAGTGGGTGAAGGCAAGACCACCATCACGTCCAACCTGGGCGTGGCGCTGAGCAAAGCGAAGCTTCGCGTCTTGCTCATCGATGGAGATCTACGCCGTCCCAGTTTGCACAAGGCCTTTGGTCTTTCAAGGAGCGCAGGTTTACGTGATGTGCTGCGCGGCAAGATGGAGGGATCGGCGGAGCAGTTGACCAAAGCCGGCATCCTCCATGAAACCGCCTTTCCGAATTTGTCGGTCATTCCGGCGGGCAGCGGCGAGGAAGATAGCGTGCAGTTGCTGAACTCCGAGCGGCTGCCGGAGCTGCTTGGCACGCTGGCGAGAAGCTTTGACGTGGTCTTGATCGACACGCCGCCGGCCTTGCACATGGTGGATACGCGCATCATCGCCCGCGCCTGTGATGGGCTGATTCTGGTGGTACGTGCGTCGGTGACGACCCTGGATGAGGCAGCCAACGCGCGCGACCTCTTCGATCGGGATGGCGTGCATCTGGTTGGAACGATTTTGAATGACTTTGATCCACACGCCCAAGGCTTTCGCCGCTACTACAAAGCGTATGAGCAGTATCAAAAGCCGCATGCCGGTTCCGGGAAGGCGGTCAACGCCGCATGAACACCTCGGCTGCGACAACTTTGGAATCGGTGCCGGAGGTACTGCCCTCCGGCGACCCGAACCCGCATGAGGCAACGCCGGTTGTGGATTTGACCCCGGAGCCCGCGCCCTCTAGAACACTACCGCGGCAGGTCGCCAAACATGTATTGCATGGAACCTCAGCCTATGGGGCCAGCGTGGCAGTCGAGCGGGGCGCCGGCTTTATTGCAAACATCCTCGCCGCACGATTGGGCGGCGCGCAAACTTTCGGAGCCTACTCGCTCGCTATCGGAACGGCGACGAACATCTCCACCTATGCGGCCGGTGGTATCGGTGCCACGGCGGCGCGCTTTTCCGGCAAGTACCCCAAAGGTTCCGCAGGCTATCCAAGTCTCCTGCGAGCCTTGGCCATCGTTTCGCTGACCTCGGCGTTGATTGCCTCGGCGGGCCTGTGGCTGGGTGCAGAGCCCATCGCGCACCTCCTAGGAAAGGAAAGTTTCATCACCCTGTTGCGTTGCGCGTGGGTCTCAGCAGCCGGTGTGGTGTTGCTGGAATGCGCGCGCGGCTTCTTTGTGGGACAGCGCTTTGTTGCCGCACTGCTGAGCATGTCGCTATTTGTGGGTGCCGGCATGATCTTCCTGCTGCCCTACGCCGCGCATCGGCATGCACCGGCGTTGATGATTGAGCTGCAAGGGGGCATCGCGCTCGCCGCCGTGGCACTTTGCTGGCTGCTGGGAAAGCGTTTTGGCTGGCGGCTCCCGCAGGACGGTGCGCGGCGACCGCTCGGTGAGATCTTGCGCGAGGTGTGGGCGTTCGGCTTTATTCAGTTGACTGGCTTGGTCGGATCAAACCTTGCGGGCTGGTGGACGACGGCGCTGGTGGCACGCAGCGATACCACGCTCGTCCAGATGAGTTTTCTGACCATCGCCAGCCAAATGCGCAATCTCGTCAGCTTGCCGCCCAGTTTGCTGACCGAGGGCAGCTACGCCGTGATGGCGGACCCGACGCATGAGGGAACCCAAACACCGCAGCGTGTGATGGCACTGTGTTGTTTTGCGGCGCTTAGCGTATCGGTGATTTTAGGGGCGCTCGGCATCATCTTCGTGCCCTGGGGGCTAACGCTGCTGTATGGAAAGACCTATGCCGCAGCCGGTGCCGCAGTGGCGGTAGCGCTGGCCACGGCTGTCGCGCACATGGGTACGGCGCCCGCAGCGGCACGCTTGACGATCGTGTCCATACGCGCCACGGCCGTCATCAATACCGTGTGGGCGATCTCTGTCGCCGTGGCTGCGACGCTGCTGCTATTACACGGGGGAAGTGCATGGTGCGCCATGGCAATCTATTTTGCGGCGCATGTTCTATCGTCGGTGCTCGTGCTGCTTACACTGCAACGCAGAGACTCCCTGCCACAGGGATTGTTGTTGCTGTTTTGCTTTTCGGCGACGATGATCGCCGTTCTTTCCGGTTTGTCGCTGTGGCGCGGCGCGTATGGGCGTGCCGGCCTTCTCACTGCTTTCATGTGTCTCCTACTTGGCGTCATGATCACTGGGCTTTATGGGCTTGGCAAGCGGTATGAATGGCTGCCGCCCCGGTCGTTGTTCGAGCGCCTCGCTAGACGGTTGCCGCCGTGGCTGCAATGGGGAGGCGCTCGTGTTTGAGCTGATGCTGTTTGCTGCGATCGGCCTCGCGTTGTTGACCATCGTAGCCGCCTTTGATGGGAGTCGCGATGTCTTCCATCCATTGATCTTTACCGGGCCGATGTTTGCCTTTCTGTACGGCTGGATGCCCTGGAAGCTTTTGCAACAGGATGGTCTGTCGCGGTTTTTCGATGCCGATCAGCTGCGTTTCGTGCAATCGCTCAATCTGCTTGGCGTGTTGGCGTTCACCGGCGCTTGTCTCGCCGTGGGCGCACGCGTGAAACGACCGGCTAGTGTTCGCAGTGAACTGGATCTACGCACGGCGGGACGTTTGCTCATCGGTGGGGCGATTGTGGGTAGTCTGGGATTAAGTTGCTGGTTGGTCACCATCATCAACGTTGGTGGTTTTCGCCAGGCGTTCAGTACGTCCTACACGGGCGGATGGGACCCGAGCGGCTATGTGCGCGACGGTAGTCTGTTGTTGCTCGTGGGTGTCCTGTTTCCCATCACGGTGCTATCGGCAGGTGGTCCGCGCTTGCTTGCCGTTGTTGAGCTTCTCGCCTTTGGCGTTCCTTGGCTTGCGAGCGCGGTGTTGATGGGGCGGCGCGGACCGACGTTCGCCCTTACGATCGTGCTGTTGATGGGCTGGTACTTTAATCGCACCAAACGCCCTCCGCTCTTTGCTGTGGCCGTTGGGGGTGCCTGTTTGGGTTGGCTTGTGCTCTTTCTCGTCACCAATCGAAGCAACCTGTATCTCGGATCGAACTTCGAGATGAAGCAGGATGTCGGGGAGATCGTGAATACTCCGGACACCGGAAACGAGTTTATCTACGGCACCGGAACAGTCCTCAGCGCCCAACGACGCAATCACTACTTCTGGATGCGGCGTTACCTCGCCCAAGTCATGGTGCGACCTATTCCCAGTGCCATCTGGCCCACCAAATATGAGGATTTCGGTGTACCGGAACTGCTCTACAACGCGGGCACCGGTGAGGGGTTTGGGGACACGCTTGGCTGGGTGGGCGCGCCGGGTTCGGCTCCGGGGATCGTGGCCGATCTTTGGGTAGAGGTGTGGTGGCTCGCCCTTGTGGCAATGGCGGCGCTGGGATGGCTGTACGGCTTTGTGTGGAAACGTGCGGTGTTGCGCGGCGGCCCCTGGGCGACGCAATACACCATCCTCAGCTGCCTTTCGATTTACCTCGTGATGCAGACCATGGAGGCCGTGATCTTTCGATCGCTCATGCTTTCCATTCCCGCTTGGCTGGTATGGCGATGGGCCCAAAAGCCGGAACGTGCCCGGGTGCGCGCGCGGCTGATTGGCGGGCGCTTGCAGCCGCGCCCCCGGCCGCGCATTCGACTACAACCGAACGTCACGGCGGTGGAGGTGAGCCATGTCTAAACTTCCAACGGCCGGCGGCTGTGAAGTCGCCGTGATCTGGATCGACTGGTATGCGTACCATGTCGCGCGTTTCGTTGGACTGGACAGTACGCCTCCTCTGGAAGGCAGGGTTGTCGGTTTGGAGCTGGTGAGCGGTGTGGGCGTGCATCCAGGACTGCGCTTCCGTGAAGATCTACCGGAAGGACTGGCGATTGAAACCCTGATGCCGGGCGTGAGCTGGCGTGAGGCGGGCAAGATGCGCTTGGCCGTGGCACTGTGGCGTCGGCTGAATGCATTGCAGCCGCGAGCGGTGCTGGTGCCGGGCTATTACACCCTACCAGCCATCGCAGCGGCGCTCTGGGCGCGCCTGCATCGGCGTGCCAGCGTGCTGATGACCGAGAGTACGGCGTTCGATCACAAACGACAATTTCTGCGGGAGTGGCTGAAAAAAACGATGCTGCGGCTTCTTTTTGGTTGGGCTGTGACCGGTGGTCGTGCACACGTGCGCTATCTTCGGCAGCTTGGCTTTCCCTCCGAGCGCATCGTGGGTTGTTACGACGTCGTGGACAACGATGCTATCCGCAAGGGAACCGCTGCGCTGCGCGAACACGCGGCACGGAGGGATGGGCCCGCCCCCTACTTCTTGTTTGTGGGTCGTCTAGCCCCGGAAAAAAACCTGCATACCCTACTGCAAGGCTGGATTGCGTATCGCGCTGCCGGGGGATTGTGGCCGCTTGTGCTGGCAGGCGACGGGCCGGAACGCGACCCCTTACGCCAGCGGGCGCAAGAAACACCCTATGCCGCCGACGTGCACTTTACAGGGCTCCTGAGCCTGGGGGAACTGGTGCCGTATTACGCGAACGCTGGCTGTTTCGTTCTCCCGAGTTCACGGGAACCCTGGGGCTTGGTCGTGAACGAGGCGATGGCCGCCGAACTGCCTGTTCTGGTGTCCGATCGCTGCGGTTGCCGTGAAGACCTTGTCCAGGAAGGGGAGAATGGCTTTTCGTTCGACCCGCAGGATGCGCAGATGCTCGCGGCACTGCTCGAGCGGATGGCCTCGATGCCGCCGGCGGAACGCAGAAACTTTGGGCAACGCTCAGGCGAAATGATCGCAGCGTATACGCCGCAGGGCTTCGGCCACATGATCGCTGCGATTGTGCGGCATGCGGATCGGGCGAGCCGCTTGCACCTCTTGCCGGAGGGCGCCCCATGACGGCCGCACTTCTCACAAAGGAAAGCTCCACGGCAGCAAAGGCCGCCTCAGGCGGGGCGCGATGGCTCACCGTGGTCAGCCATACGGATCCGCGTTACGGCGGTCTCAGTGCCGCCGTACCGCAGGCAGCCCGCACCGTGGCGCTCGAAAACCATATGCAGATGTCGCTCGCGGCTTTTTGTGCGCCGACGGAGCATGTGGTGCCAGAAGGCTTTGAAGACACGCGCCTGAGCTTCTGGCCAGCTGGCAGACGGCGTTGGCTACAAGACCGAAGCTTACGTTGCAATTTCAGCGCGCTTGTCCGTGCCTGTGACGGTGTGCACATTCACGGTCTATGGGAGGCGAGCACCGCGGTTGCAAGTCGGACGGCAAACAAAGAGAACAAACCCTATGTGCTTTCCGCCCACGGGATGCTGGAGCCTTGGGCTTTGGGAAGCAAGCGATGGAAAAAGCTGGCTTATGCCGCTGTCTTTGAGCGAGGAATTGTTAGGAAGGCCGCCTGTTTACACGCGCTGACGAAGGCGGAAGCGCAGCAATATCGTGACTTCGGCGCGAAAGGGCCGATCGCGGTGGTGCCAAACGCGGTTGAGGTGCCCTCCAGACGTTCCCCGCAGCCCTTTCTCGAGGCTTTTCCGCAGGGAAGGGGCAAGCGGCTGGTGCTCTTTCTCGGACGACTTCATCCCAAGAAGGGCCTCTCTTTGCTCATCAAGGCCTGGGCGGCGATTGCGCATGAGTTTCCAGAGGCTCATCTGGTGCTGGCCGGTCCGGATGACGGAAAGACAGCCCAAATGCTGCACCAGCAAATCGCCTCCGCGGGGATCGAAGCGGCAGTGACCTTCACGGGCATGCTGGAGCGCGAGATGAAATGGAGCGCTTTGGCAGCTTCGGAAGCGTTTGTCCTGCCTTCCTTCTCCGAGGGCTTGAGTATGAGCGTGCTGGAAGCACTTGGGGCCGCGGTCCCCGTGGTGGTGACAAGGAACTGCAATATGCCCGAAGCGCAGGAGGGCGGCGCGGGTTGGGAGATCGCTCCCGAGGTTCCCGCACTGCGAGCGGCGCTTCAAGCGATGTTGCGCCAAACTCCCGACCAGAACCAAGCCATGGGTAAATGCGGCGCCGATCTGATCGCTCAACGCTATGCGCCGCCTGTGGTTGCCACGGCGATGGCCGAGGTGTACCGCTACGTACTCGACGGGACCAAGCCGTCGACGATCGAGCTCCTGACGACAGGTGCACGATGAGCCGCGTCCGACTCAGGGAGTATGACAACTCGTGGTATCGCCCGGGTGGCTCGTTTGCCAAACGTGCTTTGTGGATGCTGATCGGGCAACCGCTCTTCGCCTCTCGCTGGCTGCCCTCCTCCAATCTGCGCGTCAAGCTGCTGCGTACCTTCGGTGCAACGGTTGGGCAGCGTGTTGTGATCAAGCCCTCAGTGCAGGTGAAGTATCCCTGGCACCTGGAGCTTGGGGACGATTGCTGGGTCGGCGAGGAGGCGTGGATCGACAACCTGACCACGGTACGGATTGGGTGCAACGCCTGCGTCTCGCAGGGCGCCTATCTGTGCACGGGCAATCATGACTGGAGCGATCCGCATTTCGGGTTGCGCCTTGAGCCGATTGAGCTTGGCGAAGGGGCCTGGGCAGGGGCCAAGTCAATTCTGATGCCCGGCACTTTTCTGGGCTCATATGCCGTGGCCGCTGCCGGCTCTGTGGTTAAGGGCATCGTTCCGGCGTTCGAGATCCATGCCGGCAATCCAGCGAAGTGTGTAAAGATCCGCCGCATTCAGGGTGCGGAGATGGATTTGCCCGAGGGTACCCGCGCATGAGGATGTTGTTTATCAACCAGTTCTTCTGGCCGGATTCATCCGCAACCAGTCAGCAGCTCACCGATCTCGTTGCTGCATTAGCGGCTCGCGGCGTCGATGTGGCCGTGCTTTGTGGGGAGGGAGGCTACGCGGCTGCAGCCGGTGCCGTACCTCCGCCTGCCGAGATTCATCGCGTTCGGGCGATGCCGTTCACACGCGGCCGGATGGGTCGAATGTTCTCGTATCTCTCGTTCTATGCTACGGCCTTTGCGAAAGGCATTGCGCTCCGCAAGGCCGACGTGGTCGTCTCCATGACAACACCGCCCCTGATCTCATTGCTTGGTGCGGCCATTAAGCTCTTGCGGGGATCTCGCCATTTCATCTGGGAGCAGGATCTATATCCAGAGATTGCCGTCGATTTGCAATACCTGAAGGCGGGCGGCTTTCTCCATCGTGTTACAGGCTGGTTGGCAGATCAGGTGCGACGGCACGCGAACGGCATCATTGCGCTTGGGCCCTGCATGAAAGAGCGTCTGGTGGCGCGCGGCGTCGATCCGGACAAAATCGCCATCGCCGAGCATTGGGCTTCAAGCACGGCTATCAAGCCGATGCCCCGGCCGGGAGATCCCCGGGAGCTGGTTCTGCTGTACTCGGGGAACTTTGGAATGGCCCACGATTTGGAGACAATCCAAGCGACAATCCACGCATTGCAGGGCGACAGGCGCTTCCGCTTCATCTTCGCGGGTACAGGTGATAAAAGAAAGACACTTGCGGCCTTTTGCAAAGCCAACGGGATTCGTTCTGTCGAACTCCGGCCGTTTGTGGACCGGGACAAGCTGAGTGAAGGGCTGGCGGTAGGCGACATCGGTCTGGTGACACAGCAGGATGCGTCCTGTGGAGCCGTGGTGCCGAGCAAGGTATACGGCATCCTGGCCGCGGGACGGCCCCTGTTCTTCATCGGACCGCCGAACGCCACACCTGCGCGTGTGATTGATCGCCACGGGTGTGGATGGCGCGTAAATAGCGGAGATGTTGCTGGGGCGACAGAGTTGCTGCGGTACCTGGCCGACCATCCGGAGCTTGTGCAAGCGGCAGGGCAGCGTGCACGGGAAGCTTTGGTGCAGTGGTATGACTTGCCACAGAGCGTAGAACGTATCGGGAACATTTTAGGGGCAGCGCGTCCGCCCTCTACTACATCGGCCAGGCTGGATCTGCAAACGTCCGTTTAACTTCTTGATCTCTTTCGGCCGCAGTTGTTGTGCGACGAGGTTCACCATGTATGTTCTTTTAGTCCTTGGCTTGTCATCCTTCCTGCTTTGTCTGGTGTTGACACCGCTTTGCCGTAATCTCTTTATCCGCGCCGGACTGGTCGATCTGCCGGACGAAGAGCGTAAGTTCCACGCCATCCCCGTACCACGGGTGGGCGGCATCCCGATCGTCATTTCCTGCGCCGGCTCTTTTGCGCTTCTATACTGGCTTTTCGGCGACAAGGGCAGGTTGTACATCCAGCACGGCCAGATCCTGCATGCGGTATTGCCGGCAACCAGCGTCATCTTTGCGGTTGGCCTGCTCGACGACCTGGTTGGCCTGAAACCGTGGCAAAAACTTGGCGGTCAGATGGTGGCGGCCGGGTTGGCGATCCACTTTGGGGTCCAGCTTTCGACCGTACATCTACCCGCATTCGTAGGCATTTTGGCAAGCTTCGTTTGGCTTATCTGTTGCACGAACGCGGTCAACCTGATCGACGGCATGGACGGTTTGGCTACCGGCGTTAGTTTCTTGAGTACACTCACAACGCTCGTCGTCGCGTTGATTTACGGTCGGTATGGTCTTGCGCTCGCAACGGCGCCGCTTGCCGGCGCTTTGCTTGCCTTTTTGCGGTATAACTTCAGTCCCGCTTCTGTCTTCCTTGGCGACTGCGGCAGTCTAACCATCGGATTCATGCTGGGCTGCTTCGGCCTGGTCTGGAGCCAGCACACGGTCACGCTCGTTGGCTTAGCCGCTCCATTGATGGCATTGGCGTTGCCGCTGACCGACGTCGGCCTTGCCATTGTGCGTCGTTTTTTGCGAAGTACACCAATTTTCCAGGGAGATCGCGGGCACATTCACCATCGTGTGTTGGCTTTAGGCTTTTCGACCTCTCGCGCCGCGCTCATCCTGTATGCGGCGTGCTGCACCAGTGCCATGCTGGCTCTTCTGGTGACCTTGAATCAGCGGCGACTCGGCTGGCCCATGTTGGGCGTGTTTTTTATCCTGCTTGCCTTTGGGATCAAACGGCTCGGGTATGTCGAGTTCAGCGCCGCGCGGCGCATGCTTTCGCGCTTTTCTCTCCGTCGCGGCGTGCAGGAAGAGATCCACTTGGAAGAGCTACGCACAGCGTTAACGGACGTGCATTCGATTGAGGGATGCTGGCAGGTTGTGCGCATCGCATGTCGCGAACTTCGCTTCACCTCAGCACAACTGAAGGTCGGAAATATCAGCTACTTCGAAGAATTTACGGAAGCCGCTGACATCTCATCGTGCGATATTGAACTGACTTTGGGCCATCAGAGCTGGTTGGTTCTGCGCCACTCAGCAGGGGAGGCTTCTTCAAAGACCTCCATGGCCGTGCTTAATCAATTGCAATCGGTGATGCGCAAAAAGCTGCAAGAACTGCAACCCGTCCCGATGCAAGTAAGAGTTTCAAGTACAGCGGCATGATTGAGCGTAGCAAATGAAATATCTCGCTTTCAGTGCGCAAAGATGATAACGAAGCTGCTGTAGCGGATGTTTTCTCTTGCACCTCAACCACAGTCGGAGACAATTTCAGCATCATTTTGACCCTGAGCTTACCGGAGGGTCATAGGTATCTATGTAAACCTCTTTGTGACCCGGGAGAGAGCATACCAGGCAGGATAGAAGGGTCTTTGCTGAGCTCAGATCGCAGCAAGACATGCGTTTTCCCGGACGTTGCCTTAGAACGATGCGAGATGGGCGGTAACGATGAAACGCTTCGGTGCCGCGCCGATGTAGTGGAAGGGGTAACAAGTAACCAGGGTCATCTGGGGCGTGTCACCGATGTCCAACACATCTACATCTTTGGGAAGCACGATTTTGGTCGAGTCGACGATGTAAAGGAAGGTCTCGTCCGGCGTGATGACGCGCATGGTCATTCCCGCCTTGATGCCCGCGAGAGGCCGGAAATAGGTATCGCGGTGGGCGGCAATCACGAAATTGCCGAGTCCGCCGGGGAGAGCCGTTCCGCGAATGTGGCCTGCTCCGAGGAGCAGCGAGGTCGTATCGTCATCGTCCAAGATGGGCGTGGAAAGATGCAGCGACGGGATCTCCAGCCGACCAAGCACTTGGCTGGCGTCTGCTGCGGGTTTGGGCGGTCGCTGGTTTGTTGGTGAGGGAAGCAGGGCTGAAGCAAAGGACGATGATGAAGCTGCAGGCGCGGCTCCCTTAAATGCTGCGGCGACCTGTTGTGCGCTTGCAATCTCCGCCCGATGGAAGAGGAGTATTGCCCCGCATAACAAGCCGCCAGACCATGCAGCGATCTCTACAGACCGCAGCGACGTACGACGCATGCATTAACCTTTCGAAGCTATGATCCGCCGACGAATGCTGAGGATGCTGGCGGCACCAAGAGAAAGCAGCGTGGACAGATACAGCAGGGGTGCATTACTCGCGGTATGTGGCAATTGCTTTACCGCAGGGCGGATGTGGGTACGTTCCGCGTGAGCTCTTTGAACAGGAGCACTCGTGGGCTGCGACGGGGCCGTATAGGCTGGCTGTGAAGCGGCGGCGTAGTTCTGAGTGGCCTGTAGAGGAGGGGGAGTTGTTGCTTCCGCTTGCTGGGTTAGAGGTGCCGAAGCGGGCGCGGGCGCCTGGTAACGCGCGGCTTGGATCCCGGGCCCTGTCTCTCCAGGCTGTACCGGCGTGGGCGTGAGCATCCACAAGGTGACCTCATTCATGTCGGTCTGCGTGAGTTGCGGCAGCTTGGGGCGGCCTTCCGAAGCGGGGTCCACCGCCATTACGCGTATGTTGTTGTCCTTCGCTAGGGCGACGGCATCCTTCTTCGGGTAGACAAACTCGACGGTGAGACCACCGGGGAAAGCATAGCCGCGCAGGGTGGGTTTGCTCTTCAATCCTGCATTGAAGATGATGGGCCCACTGCCTGTACTTGCCGACAAACTGCTGGCCGGGTAGGCGAGTAAGGTCGCTAGGGTCGCGCCCCCCTTTTTCTGTACCTGGATGATGATGCGGTCATTTAGATGGTCAGCGACACGTACGGTGTAGGTGCCTGGCGAAAGCGAAAGACCGGGCGCTTCGGTCTTCTGTGCGATCTGCAACGACCCACTCTGGGCAGCGACAACCGAGCTGGATCCAGTTTGTCCGTGGAAAACGGTGGGGGAAAGCAGCAGTACCGTCGATATAGCAAAGTGAGCGCAACGCCTCATGCAAAACTCCTATGACCAGGTGATGGTTCACACGTACGATGGTGCAAGCGGTAGGGTTTGTCGTCTTCTGTCGCCTATAAACGACATTAAGTTTCATCAAACAGTCGGTTTAAGCAGCATCCTGCTTTGAGCAACATTATCAAGCTTGATCAATGGATGTACGCACAAACGCTCTGAGTCAAATGTCTTGCAACAGCTCGGACAAGCTGAGTTCAAAGCCAAGGGCGAGCACCTCAAGCATAGGCAGTGAGATCGACTTGCGGCCTCGCTCGACATCGGAGATGAAGGTTCGGTCGATGCCGAACTCTGTGGCCAAGCGCAATTGGGTCATATTGTGATCACGACGTAACTGGCGCAGCCGGACACCGAAGCGACTGCTCACGTCATGCGGTAACGTATCGTGGGGTGTGCGTGAGACATATACGCTACTTTGGGTAATGCCAAGAGGAGAAATCTCAATTTGCTGCATGGCAACCTCCTTCGCGCTTGAAGGCTTACAGCGAAGTGCTATAAGCGATCTGCCGCGGAAACGTACACAGCGGACCCGAGTGCAGAAACTGCTATCAGCTTCCCACATCTCTTGACGTTCAGTACGGAAAAAACGTAGGAATCGCGAGGCGGCTGGGAAATTTGATACTTCAGTTACTGGTAAAAGGTAACTCGAGTCATCTATTTCGGGCGACTACGACCTTTGTTCGCACATTCGAGCACTGTGCTCTACGAGACGCATGGTACGTTCAAAGTGAGCTTTTACTGGAGCAGATGGTTTGAAGAGGGCGTTGGTAACGGGCATTACAGGTCAGGATGGCGCTTACCTGGCGGAGTTCCTTTTGGGCAAAGGCTATGAGGTGCATGGCATTAAGCGGCGTACCTCACTGTTGAATACGGCGCGCGTGGATCATCTCTACGAAGACCCTCATGATGCCGGTCGGCGCTTTATTTTGCATTATGGCGATATGACGGATTCATCGAGTTTGCTGCACATCATGGAGAAGGTGCAGCCGGATGAGGTGTACAACCTCGCCGCGCAAAGCCATGTAAAAGTTAGCTTTGAAGAACCGGAGTACACGGCGAATTCAGACGCGTTAGGTGTTTTACGACTCTTGGAGGCGATGCGCACGCTGCATCTGACCAAGACGCGCTTCTATCAGGCTTCGACCTCGGAGCTGTATGGCTTGGTGCAGCAAGTACCTCAGACAGAACGGACGCCGTTCTATCCCCGATCGCCCTATGCTGTTGCCAAGCTGTACGGGTACTGGATCACGGTGAACTACCGCGAGGCATATGGTCTTTATGCCTGCAATGGCGTTCTCTTCAATCATGAATCGCCCCTGCGAGGGGAGACCTTTGTCACCCGCAAGATCACGCGGGGTCTAGCGAGGATGAAAGTCGGTCTGCAGGATAAGCTCTACCTCGGCAACCTGGATGCGAAACGGGACTGGGGGCATGCACGCGATTACGTGGAGATGCAATGGCTCATGCTGCAACAGGAGCAGCCCGAGGATTACGTCATCGCTACCGGGGAGCAGTACAGCGTGCGTGAGTTTGTGATGCGATGCGCGGCTCAACTTGGCATTGATCTGCATTGGTCGGGGCAGGGTCTTGAGGAAACAGCGGCAGATGCCAATGGAAACGTGCTGATCGCCGTGGATCCGGCCTATTTCCGTCCAACGGAGGTGGAGACGCTGCTCGGCGATGCCAGCAAGGCTCGCAATCAGCTGGGATGGCAACCTCGCACCACCTTTGCAGAACTTGTGCGCGAGATGGTCGATTCCGACCTCGCCGCGGCAGAGCGCGATGCCCTGGTGCGCCGGCACGGCTATCCGACGTACAACGTGCGGGAGACCTAGCGTGCAGATGACCCCAAGAAGCCGGGTCTATGTCGCCGGTCATCGCGGCCTGGTCGGCTCCGCCATCACGCGTGGGCTTGCGGGACGAGGGTACACACAGCTGCCAACGCGCACACGGGCGAATCTCGATCTAAGGGACGCTGCGGCAGTGCGGCTTTTCTTTGAGGAGGAGCGGCCGGAGTACGTGTTTCTAGCTGCCGCCAAGGTAGGGGGCATCCTGGCGAATGACAGCTATCCGGGTGACTTTCTGAGAGACAACCTGGCCATCCAGATGAACGTCATCGAGGCGAGCCGTCAAGCGAATGTCGAACGGTTGCTCTTTCTGGGTTCCAGTTGCATTTACCCCAAGTTCTGCCCGCAGCCGATCAAGGAAGAATATCTGCTCACGGGACCACTCGAGCCGACAAACAGGGCGTACGCTTTGGCGAAGATCGCCGGGGTGGAAATGTGCTGGTCGTACAACCGGCAGTACGGAACGCAGTACGTGGCGGCGATGCCGTGCAATCTTTATGGCACAGAGGACAATTTCGACCTGCAGACTTCGCATGTCTTGCCTGCGTTGATACGCAAGGCGGCCGAGGCAAGGCGGGACGGTGCGCAGGAGATGACGGTGTGGGGTACGGGCACGCCGCGCCGGGAACTGCTGCACGCCGAGGATCTCGCGTCGGGGGCTATCTACCTACTGGAACTGGACGACAAGGAGTATGGTGACCTGCTGAGTACCGAGCAACCGCCGTTGGTGAATATCGGCACGGGCGAGGATGTCAGCATTCGGGAACTCGCCGAGATGGTATGCCGGGTTGTTGGATTTACGGGCGATCTAGTATTCGACACGAGCAAACCGGACGGCACACCTCGTAAGTTGATGGATGTTTCCCGGATACATGCACTTGGATGGCAGCACCGGATTGCATTAGAGACAGGCATACAGCGGGTGTATGACGCGGTACGGGAACGGCTGGCATAGGTGGTTCAATTTGCGAGGATGATCTCCCCGTGCGTATGTAGTCAGCCGGAGAACCTAACTTCCCGCTACACAGGACTCCGGTGGCATATCCTACGTGCGGCGAAGGCTCTTAGTATCTTGCCTGGATCGCGTAGTCGACTTGAAGGAACAGTGAGGTCCTTCGCCGCGCTCAGGATGACGACAAAAAGCTGTCCGTCAAAGCAAGGCATCTTCTCGCAACGAGGTTTCTGAGGTGAGCTGCAGCACTCCGGCGAGCGCGAGGTGCTGGAGAAGGAGCATCGTTCGAGCGTCGCGGATGGTGCCGTTCCGCATCATCGCCAGCGCTTGCGAAAAAGCTATCTCGCACACCTCAATGTCTTCACCTTCCAGGCGCAAACCGCCACCTGGAGCGTACCTTTGGGCGCTGCATTCTCCTGTAAACAGGTGAATGAGTTCGAGACTTGCGCCGGGACTGGCGTACACGGAGGCCACATGGGTTAAGTTTTCGGCAGCGTAACCTGTTTCTTCGAAAACCTCACGCTGCGCACATACCTCCGGGATGGCGCCTTCGAGCAAGCCGCTGCAGGCCTCGAGTGTTTCGCCCGCAGTATCGCCTCGCAAGGTGGCGACAATGCGAGGCTGGCGCAGCAGCATAACCGTACCGCGTGTACGGGAAAAGAGCAGGACCGTTACACCGTCGCCTCGTACGTTCAGATCACGGTCATGCACCTCGACGCTGCCATCTCGAAAGCGCTGTTCGTAATACACACGATCCACCGGGGACCAGCCTTCGAGAAGGCGCTCCCGCGATAGGAGGCGATGGCGTGTGCTCACAACGTGCGTACTATCCGCGGAAACCATTCTTCGTATTTTATCGGCTCATCCTGCGAAAACTTTAGTCGTTTGCCGGCCGGAGAGAATGCTTGGCTGCAACTTCGGAGTGAGCCTATAATCGAGCTCTGGGCGGGAGTAGTTCAGTGGCAGAACGTCAGCTTCCCAAGCTGAATGTCGCCGGTTCGATCCCGGTCTCCCGCTCCAACAATTAGGACTGGACGTGAAAAGGGTCGCAATTTGCGACCCTTTTCACGTTGTGCGAGTCATTTACGCCTATTTCGCGCTGGCTGTCTGTGTTGTCTTGGTTTGTGTGGGTAGCTTGTGCTCCTCAAGGGCCAGCGCCTCCGGCATGTAGGTGAGAGCCTTCTGCACCTGGGGATCCCAGCCGATGCGGACCTTCATGCCTTCGGTGAGGCCGAACTGCGAAGTGAGCAGCTCAGATTTGATGGAGGTCTTGATCCAGTCGATGTTGTCGTTGAAATCCTTGTCGGCGATGTCCACCTTTTGTTCATGCAGAAAGGCCTTGAAGTCACTCAGCATGGCATCGTCGACCACCATGTCTTTGGAAACGGTATGATTCGCGAGATAGTGCTTGGTGTAGTTGAAGAAAGCGTAATGCTGCAGTAAGGTGTCCTCGGTCCGATTGTCCTTGATCTCAGGAATCTTTTCGTCCGGCGTGATGCCGCCGCCGCCGTATACAGGACGGCCGGAGTCGGTCAGCTTAACTTCCTTGTTGGTGGTGTCAGCGGGCGCGGCGTCATTGCGAACGTAGTAGTAGTCGTAGAGTGAGACACCGTTGTAGTTGCGCTGGATGAGCCGGCCCGACGGTGTGTAGTAGTGGTAGGTCGTCAGGGCCAAACCGGTGTTGTCCGAGATCGGGAAAACGGTTTGCACGAGGCCCTTGCCGAAGGTGGTTTCGCCCACGATCAAGGCGCGGTCATGGTCCTGCAAGGCGCCGGAGACGATCTCTGCCGCTGATGCTGTATTGCGGTTTACAAGGACAACGATCGGGTACTTGGCTTCCGAGCCCTTGGGCGCGCGGTAGACCTGGTCCTGGAACGCACGACCGTGCTGCGAAACGACGATCTGGCCCTTTTGCAGAAACTTGTCAGAAACGGCTACGGCCTCATTCAAGAGACCGCCCGGGTTGCCGCGCAGATCGATCAGCAGGCCCTGGAGGTTGGGGCCGAACTTATCGACGGCGTCCTGGACTTCGCGGGAGGTTGTCTCCATGAAGTTGGTGACGTGGATGTAGCCGACGCCCGGCTTGACCATGAAGGCGAGATCGACGGAGAAGCGGGGAATCTCATCGCGCACCAGATCAAAGGTCAGCGGTTTCGCCGCACCTTCCCGGCTCATGACCACGCTGACGTGGGTGCCGCGAGGGCCTTTGAGCATGGACGCGACGGCGGCAGAATCTTGACTCTCGGTCGGCTTGCCATCAACGGAGACGATCACATCGCCGGGACGAATCCCGGCTTTAAACGACGGCGTACCTTCCATGGGTGCAACGACGACGATTTTGTTGCCCTGGGGCTGGATGGTCATGCCCACGCCGTAGTACTTGCCGCTCTGGTCTTCGCGCATCTGCGCGTAGGCCTTTGGATCGTAGAAGTTGGAGTGCGGATCGAGAACATGCAGCATCCCTGGAATCGCGCCGTCATAGATGGCTTTATCCGCGTGTTCCGTATCCATCTTGTCTGCGTAATTAGCTTCCACAAGGGCGTACACGTCTGTGAAGGAACGCATAGAATCCCGGAGATTGGACTCTTCCGAAGCGGATTGCGCGGCGACCTTGCCGCCGACCACCGAACCGGTGACGCCGCAGACTGCCAGGAAGACGGTTGCCGAAAAGAGGGCGCGGCGCGTGGATGTATGCATGGAGCGGGGTGTACCTCGGGAAAACCATGGTTGCCGCAAAGCCGCCGGCATGGTAGTTGGACGGAGTATAGCATCGCTGGTGAGCCGCTTTGGTGATCGCGGCAAGTCACTTTGGTCCCGTTTGCGGCGTGGGTAAAATAGAGGTGCAGATGACCTGGGCAGGGCTAGCCGGTCTAACCGAAAGCGGATGCTGCAAAGTGCTCGATGAATTTTAGGTTCGGTTCGGCGTCGCTTGCCCATGACGCATGTGTTTGGCAGGCGGCGTAAGGAATAGGTGGAATGGTGATCGGTTCGATGAGATGTTTCGGTCGTAGAAGCACCTGGGCAGCAACACTGCTGGCCGCAGCGACAGCGCCGTTTGTTTGCATGCCGTATGTACAGGCACAAAACACGGCGGCGGCACAGAGCACAGCAGCAGGGCAGGGCAGCTTTCCCATCCCCGGGGGCGGGTTCACCGGCGCACCTACATTTCAAGCGGCTCCTTTACCGCCTGCGGCACCGATTACGCCTAATGGCGCGGTCGTGGAGTACACCATCGCACGCGTGAACGACCGCATCATCACACGCACAGAGTACGAGCGCGCGCAGGAGGGGCTGGTTTCAGAGGGCAAGCAGGAAAATTGGAGTCAGCAGGAGTTTGAGGAAAAGCAGCACGACCTCCTGCGCGACATGATCGACCAACAGCTCCTGCTCTCCAAGGGCAAGGAGCTTGGCATCAGCGGTGACGCCGAGACAATTCGTCAGCTGGACGAGATTCGCAAGCGCGCGAACCTGCCGGACATGGAGGCGCTGCAAAAGGCGGCCGAGCAGCAGGGCGTTTCGTATGAGGACTTCAAGCAGAACATCCGCAACCAGGCCGTTACACAACAGGTGGTGCGTGAGGATGTTGGCCGTCACATCAACATCACGCCGAACGAGGAACAGACGTATTACGCGGAGCACGCGAAAGAGTTTGAGCAGCCCGAGCAGGTGCATCTGAGCGAGATCCTGGTGCCCACGCCTGATAACGCCACCGACGCTCAGATTGCCCAGGCGCAGACGACAGCCGATGCCTTGGAGGCAAAGCTGAAGGGCGGTGCCGATTTTGCGGCGACCGCGCGTACGTCCTCGGACGGACCGACCAAATCTGCGGGAGGCGACTTGGGCGACTTCAAGCGCGGCGCTTTGGGCGATGTGCTGGAGAAGGCCACGTTCTCGCTGGCGCCAGGGCAGTACACAGAGCCGATCCGGACGCGTCAGGGCTTCGTCATCTTGAAGGTCGACAGCCATCAAGCCGCCGGCACGCCGCCCCTGCAGCAGGTGGAAGGCCAGGTGCAGGAAGGCATCTACATGAGCCAGCTGCAGCCGGCTCTGCGGAAATACCTGTCGCAGGCGCGTGAGGATGCGTTTGTAGAGGTAAAGCCGGGCTTTACAGACTCGGGCGCAACCCGCACGGAAAACCGCACCACCTTCACCAGCTATACCGCGCCGGCGCTGAAGAAAAAAGTGGTGAAGAAGCAGCAGGCGGAGCAGGTGAAGGCCACGCAAGCGGAGCAGCGCTTAGCAGATGCGCGGGCTAAGCTGGCGGCCAAGCAAAGCAAATCCGGCGCAGTAATTGCCGTGGCAGCCAACGGTGGTGCGCGCAATGTGTCCGCCCCCGGTAAGGTCCCAGGTAAGGTGGCAAAGATCCATCGCGAGAAGGTTCGCTACGGACAGGCCCCGCGCAATGCGCTGCCCGCAGGAGCAACCGAGATGGCGGCGGTGCCGTCGCTGGGAGCAGCTCCCGAGGATCCGAACAAAGCGCTTGGCGGCGAGGCGCCAGGAGCGGCCATGGGTTCTCCCACGCAGTCGGCGACCAGCGTCAGCACCGGGACTGGTGCGGACGTTCAGGAGAACGGTGAGAATCCGTTGAACACCCGGCCTGCGGCGGATCACAAGTCGCGCTTTGCCTCCCGACAGGTGGAAGCGCAGGACAAGAAGGCCGAGATACGGCTCGCGTCAGCCGAGGTAAAGGTGAACAAACGGCCAATTGCGGCGACGCCGGAGGAAAGCACCGCAGAAAAGGTGCAGGCCGCTCCTTTGGGGCTAGCCGACAAAACCACCGCGAAGAAGCAAAAGCACAAACGCGCAAAGGACGAGCCGAAGGAACGGTTGCAGGATAGGGTGACGCCGGTGGAAACCACACCTGCTGTGAGCCCGACGGTGAATCCCACCTTAGGAACCAGCGCAGCCGGTATAGGCATACCACCCGTGCGCAGCGCCGACCGCACAACCCTGCCGCCGGCGACGCCCACACCCGCCAATCCGGCAGCCCCGGGCATGCCGATTCCGGCGACGACCTCCGCTTCCCCCGGTGCGCCGACAACCACGGCCCAGCCGCCGCAGTGACGCGATGAAAGAATTCTTTATAGCGGATGCGCCGCGGTTTGAAAACCAGACGGTGACTACCTTTTTCAGTCTCGCCTCGCTGAGTGTGCGTGAGCGTAAAGGCAGCGGTGGACAGTACCTTGCGCTGGTGCTCGCTGATCGTACCGGGCAGCTCGAAGCGCGCATGTGGGAGGAGTTTGCGGACGCGTTGACCAGTTGCGCCGAGGGCTGCTACGTCAAGGTGCAGGGGCAGGTTGCGAAATACCAGGGCAAGTTTCAGATCACGCTAACGCGTATGCGTTCGGCATGTGTCCCCGAAGTCGACCCGACCGATTTCGTTCCATCCACCCGCTTTGACGTGGAAGCGATGGATGGCGAGCTGCGGGGCTACGTGGCGGAGTTTGGCACCGCCTGGTTGCGACGGCTGGTGCTGAGCTTCCTGGATGACCCGGAGATTGGGTCGGCCTTTCGCACGGCGCCTGCGGCAAAGCGGCTGCATCATGCGTGGCTGGGTGGCCTGCTGGAACATGTACTGCATCTGGTGCGAATCTGCCGGGCGGCAGCTCCGTTTTATCCGGAGGTCGACCGGGATCTGCTGGTAGCAGGCGCGATCTTGCACGATATCGGCAAGGTGCGGGAGCTTGCCTGGAGCAACACCTTCCAGTACACGCTGGAAGGGCAGCTGATCGGGCATATCTCCATCGCGCAGCGCATGCTGAGCGAAAAGATCGAGGCCTTGAACGCCGAAGAACGGCGGGCGGCTGCGGAGAAGGGTGCTGTGCCGGAGCTCTTCCCGGAGCCACTGCGGCTGCTGGTCGAGCACATGCTGCTGGCGCACCACGGCAAGCTGGAGTTCGGTTCGCCCAAGCTGCCGATGACCCCCGAAGCGCTGCTGCTGAGCACACTGGATGACCTAGAGGCAAAATTTGAGACGCTACGCACCGAGTTTGCAGCGGGCGTTGCAGCGAGCCGTGCCCCGGACCAGCCGACAGATTGGGTGCGATCCATGGATCGTGCTTTGTTCGACTCGCGACGTTATCTGCAGCAGATGGGTGTGCCGGAAGCGGTGCCGGCGTCCACCACTTCACAGGTGGACGAGCCTGGCTTGGCGGAGGTACCTGCGTTCACGTTGCGGGTGCTGGACTGAGCGGGGCCGCACACGGATGTGGCTTACCCGCGCAGAACCTGTGCGTCACCGATCTATTACAGACTTCAGGAAGCGTCCCAGTGCGATGTTTACTGCGCTGGGCGCTTCCACGGTCACGATGTGTGAGGCTTTGGGGATCACGACGATCTCCGCCCCTTCGATACATTCGGCGACAGCCGCCGCCGCAGAGGGTGGTGTACTTGGATCGTGTTCGCCCACAAGCACGAGGGTCGGGCATTTGATCTCGCTAAGCCGATGCTGCACGTCGAAGCCGGCCAGCATCTCCCATATGGCCGCATGCACGGCTGGGTCGTCGCCGAGTACGGTTTTCGTTACACGGTCGAGGATGTCGGGCCGTTGTGCCCTCCTTTCCGGTGTAAACCAGCGTTCCAGGCTCGATGGCAGCACCGCCGCCATGCCGCCGGTGCGCGTTGCCTCTGCGCGGGCCCGCATGCCGTCGCGGGTAGCCGGGGAAAAGGTGGCCGCGGTTCCGATCAGCGTGAGGGAGCGCACCAGCGCCGGCCTGGCAAGAACGAAGGCCTGCGCGAGAAAGCTGCCGAAGGAGATCCCGACGAGGTGAACAGGCGCAGGCCGGCTGGGTTCGGGACTTACGGTCTCGAGGAGGTGGCTGATCATCGCAACCGCCCGGTCGAAGCTCCAATCCTGTGGCCCGCCGGGGGAGCGCCCATGGCCAGGAAGGTCAAAGGCGACGACGTTGTAGTCGGCCTGCAGAGCTTCGATCTGGCGATCCCAGTAGGTCAAGTCGTAGCCAACGGCGTGCAGCAGCACGACGGTCTCGGCATGGTCTGTGCCGGTACGCACCCAGTTCAGTTGCGGTTTTACGAAGGGATCCGGTGCCATCTCGCTCATCGCCGTTGGATGAACCTTGCCGAAGCAAGTTGCAAAGCTCTCGTCCTCTGCAGGGTGCATTTCGCGAGCGGGCTCTGGTTCCGGCCGCAGCTCTGCCCTTGGTATGATGGAGGGCTATGCTGAGGTTTTCTACTGCCGGTGAAAGCCATGGTGAGGCGCTGGTGGCGCTCGTCAGCGGCCTGCCTGCCGGTGTTCCCTTTGATCAGGCATTTCTGGATCGTGAGCTGTGGCGGCGGCAGCAGGGTTATGGGCGCGGCGGTCGTATGCGCATCGAGCAGGACACGGCCCATGTGCTTTCGGGCGTTCGTCACGGCAAGACCATCGGCTCGCCGGTGGCGATGACGCTTGCTAATCGCGACTGGAAGAACTGGGAAGATTTGCTGCCTGTGGGCGCGGGCGACCCTGAGAAACATAAGGCTGTGGCGAGCCCTCGGCCGGGACACGCCGACCTTGCGGGAGCGCTGAAGTACGATTTTGCGGATGCCCGCTACGTGCTGGAGCGGGCCAGCGCGCGGGAGTCGGCGGCGCGGGTGGCCTGTGGGGCGTTCGCGAAGATGCTGCTCGGCGCAGTGGGCGTAAATGTGGCAAGCCATGTGGTGCGTGTGGGCGCGGCGGAGCTGGAGCGCGAGGTAAGCTGGGCGGAAATCGCCGCAGTCGAAAAAAGAACTGAAGTTTTGCTGGCTTGTGCCGATAAGGACACTGAGGCACGGATGAAGGCCGAGGTGGACAAGGCATTGCGGTCCGGCGATACCGTGGGCGGGGTGTTTGAGGTGGTCGTCCATGGGCTGCCTCCGGGGATCGGCACGCATGTGAACTGGGACGAGCGCCTCGATGGTCTGCTCGCGCAAGCGCTGATGAGCCTGCAGGCGGTGAAGGCCGTGGAGCTTGGCCGGGGCGTGACAGCGGCCAGTGCCCCCGGTTCGGCGGTACATGATGCGATCGGTTATGCGGGTCTGGACGGTGCAGAGGCGAGTGGCGGGGCGGATAGCGGCACAGGAAATGGCAAAAACGGGAGCTTCACGCGATTCACACGCGAGGGAAACAATGCGGGTGGCGTCGAGGGCGGTATGTCGAACGGCGAAGATGTGGTGGTGCGTGGTTATTTGAAGCCGATTTCGACGCTGCGGCGGCCGCTTGGATCGGTATCGTTTGCGACGCGTGAGGGAACGAAGGCATCGTATGAACGGTCCGATGTGTGCGTGGTGCCGGCGGCCGGGGTGGCGGGTGAGGCGATGGTGGCGCTGACGGTGGCGCGTCTGGTGCTGGAAAAGTTCGGCGGGGATTCTCTCAGGGAGCTGCAACGGAATTTTGCCGGGTACCGGGAGCAAATCAGGGCCTATTAAGAGGGTGAACGAGCATGGCAGCGACGATGGTGGAAACGCCGCACAAAATCTATGAGGTGCTGAAGTATCCGGACCCGGTTCTGGCACGCCCCGCTGCGACTGTGACTGCCTTTGACGAGCGGCTGGCCGACTTTCTGGCGGACATGTTCGAGAGCATGTATGCCGCGCAGGGTATCGGCCTGGCTGCGCCGCAGATTGGCGTCTCGCAGCGGATTACCGTTATCGATACAAGCTTTCAGAAGGATCCGAACGACAAGATTGTCCTGATTAACCCAGTGATTGTGGATCGCAGAGGCGAGCAGTACGAGGAGGAGGGCTGTTTGAGCCTTCCGGACATCCGCGAAAAGGTAAAGCGTGCGGCGTGGGTGAATGTGCGGGCCCAGAATGCGCGCGGCGAGTTCTTCGAGGTGGATGGTGAGGAGTTGCTGGCGCGGGCCATGCAGCATGAGATCGATCACCTGCACGGGACTTTATTTTTGGATCACCTAAGCCGGTTGAAGCGCGATCTCGTGCAGCGGCGTATTCGCAAGCTGCAGAAAAACGGTGAATGGTAGGCCACGCGCGTTGAGACTGGTTTTTTGTGGAACGCCGGCGTTTGCCGTGCCTGTCTTACGCGCGGTGCTTGATGCAGGGCATGAGGTTGCGCTGGTTTTGACGCAGCCGGACCGGCCGGCAGGGCGCAAGATGGAGATGCAGGCGCCGCCCGTGAAGCAGTTGGCCCTGGAACATGGGCTCGCCGTGCTGCAACCGGAGCGATTGAAGCGGAATGAAGAACTACGAGTGGTGCTCGAAACGATCCGGCCCGATGCCATCCTGGTTGTCGCCTATGGGCGGCTCATACCGGACTGGATGCTGACGCTGCCGCGCTTCGGCAACTTGAATCTGCATGGATCGCTACTGCCGAAGTATCGTGGCGCGGCGCCGGTGCAATGGGCTGTGACAAATGGGGAAACGGAGACAGGAGTCACGACGATGCGGCTGGATGCCGGGCTAGATACCGGTGATGTGCTGCTCAGAAAAACTGTGCCGATTGGCCCTGACACGACCGCAACGGAGCTGTTTCCTCTGCTTGCCGAGACGGGAGCTGCCCTGATGCTGGAGACGCTGGATGGTTTGGAGCGGGGCACCTTACCGGCCATGCCGCAAGCGCACGAGCAGGCGACCCTGGCTCCGATCCTGGCGCGCGACGATGGCCGCATCGACTTCGACCGAAGCACGGCGCAACAGATTTACGATCGCTGGCGAGGGTTTTACCCGTGGCCGGGGGCCTGGAGCGCGTTTCGTGGCAAGCGGTTTCTGGTGCATGCCCTCCGTCCCCAATCGGACGCAGATTTCGCTGTGCCGAGTCCGGGTGAGCTTGCCGTCGATCACGGGCAGCTACTCGTCGGCGCAGCGCAGCGGACGGCTTTGCAGCTGCTCGAGGTGCAACTGGAAGGCAAGCCCCGCCTGAGCGGCGCTGCCTTTGCGCTCGATTTCCAGGTAAGGGCAGGGGAACGGCTTGGCTGACGTGCGAGCAGGTTCCAATCCGAACGCGGCGCCCTTTGCCCGGGTCAGCCCTGCGCGGGCAGCGGCCTTCGAGCTTTTGGAGCAAATTGCGACGACGTCGGCCCACAGCGACGATCTGCTGCATGGTCCAAGGCTGACCGGGCTTTCGCAGGTGGACCGCGATCTGACAACAGCCCTGGTGCTGGGCGTGCTGCGGTGGCAGATTGCGCTGGATGCAAGGCTGCGCCCTCTCCTGAGCCGACCGGATCTGCGGTTGGCGGAGCCGGTGGCGGTTGCGCTGCGTTTGGGTGCGTTTCAACTGCTGCACCTACAGCGCATTCCAGCCCATGCGGCGCTGAACGAAAGTGTCGAACTGGTGCGAGCAGCGGGGCACCCGCATGCCGCGGGCATGGTGAATGCCTTGCTGCGCAAGCTGGCCGCATCCCCGGGGGCACGTAAGCCCCTGGTGGAATCGACCGAGGCCATGGCCGCGCGGTTGGGGCATCCGTCATGGCTGGTTGAGCGATGGATCAGGGTCTACGGGCGGGGTACCGCCGAGGATATCTGCACGTTTGATCAGCAGCAGCCCGGGGGTGAGACTCTGTTTGACGCGAGCGAGGAAGGGCCGGCGATGCCGCAGATGGATGCAGGTTCCCGCCTGGTGGCCGAGCTTGCGGCGGCGAGCCGGCCCCATG
The DNA here is from genome assembly GCA_964242495.1 of uncultured Acidobacteriaceae bacterium. GTDB lineage: Bacteria > Acidobacteriota > Terriglobia > Terriglobales > Acidobacteriaceae > Granulicella. The sequence continues at coordinate 537,716 of CAXSZS010000002.1, read as the reverse complement.
CTCAGCGGGTTTGGGACTGCTGTGCGGCGCCGGGCGGGAAAACGATGGTTTTGGCACAGCGATTGCCTGGAGCAGAACTGCTGGCGACCGATGCGAATCCGGCGCGTCTGCGGCGTTTGGAGCAGCGGCTCGCCCGTGAGCTGCCGGGCCGCCCCGTGCAGATGATGGCGGCAAACGCGGCAGCGCTACCGATCGCTGCGGGTTCCTTCGACTTGATTTTGTGCGATGTGCCCTGCAGTGGAACGGGCACGCTGGCCCGCAATCCGGAGATCCGTCATCGGCTGCAGCCCGGCGATCTGCGGCGGCAGGCGGAGCGGCAACGGGCGATCCTTAGCGGTGCGTTACGGCATCTTGCCCCGGGGGGACGGCTGCTGTACTCAACCTGTTCGTTGGAGCCGGAGGAGAACCTGGCGGTGGTGGACGCCGTGCTGGGGAACGGCGATTTCCCTGAGGTTCGCCGCATGCCTGTGGAGGCCGCTTTGGACGCTTTGCGTGCAACGGGCGGGCTGAGGACAGAGGCCCCGGGTTCGCAAAGCCTGGTCAAAGACGGCTGCCTCCGGACGCTGCCGGGACATGCCTTTTCGGGTGATGGCTTCTTTGCAGCGTTGCTGGAACGGGTGTGATGAGCAGTATTCGGGTATTCAGGGTGGTTCCCCTTCAGAGATAGCGCCGGCCGCCGGACTGCAGGTCTCTCCGCGCTGCGCAGACGGTAAAGCGGTCTGCTTCGGTCGAGATGACAAAGTGATCCCTGTGCCAGAACAGCTTTTAGAATGAGGGCGACAAAGCAGAGGTTGCTCTGTTTTCAGGGGTCATCGGTTAATGCGGCTGTGTTTGTGGCTGCATTCCCGGAGCTATTGCCGTGCTTGAGGTTGACGCGGCTGGGCTGGCTGGAGCCACGGTTGTGCCGCTCGCCGTGCTCGCGTTGGCGGCGTTCGATGCCGAACCGGGGCGGTTAAAGTACAGGCGCATGACGCCGTTGCGAATGGCGCGGGCACCGGCCTCGGGCGATTGCGAAAGCACCGGACCGGCGGGCGTCTGCGGGGGTGCCGGCACGGTGACCGGCTGACCGGCGGCGTCAACTTGCACCGTGCCGGCGGTGGATGCAGCGGAGATCCCACCGATGGTGGCCACACGCAGGCCGAGGGCGATGGCGGCACGGTTTGCTGTCGAAAACGCCATACCCACAAACGACGGCATGATGAAAGCCGCTGTGGCGTCCGAGGCCGCGGAGCTGAGCAGCAGGTTGACCCGGGGTTGATCGACGCCGGCATCGGGCGGCGGCGTCTGGGCAAGTACCAGGTCGGGGTCGCCGGGGGCATCGAAGTGCGCCACGGTGCCGAGGTCAAGCTGCATGCGTCGCATGTCCATGGTGGCCTGGTGCATGGGCTCGCCGACGACATTTGGAATGGTGACCTGCTGCGGTCCGAGGCTTTCCGTGACGCGCACCTGCCAGCCCTTGCGCACCTCCGAGCCAGCTGCAGGGGCTTGCGAGAGAATGCGTCCGGCAGGGATCGTCGTTGAATAGAACTTGTTTTCGATGTTGAGATCGAGACCGCTGTGCAGGGCCGCGTCCGAGGCCTGGGAGACGGTGAGACCGGACAGATCGGGGATGGGGACCTCGCCCGCGTGGAGAGCGAGGCGCAGGGTTGTGCCGGCCGTGAGGGCCATCACGAGGAGCATGGCAAGGGCCGCGAAGGCGATTTTAAGGAAGCGGAACATGAGCGTTCTTAGGATACAGGTGCGTGTAGAGCAATCACCGGGAACGGGAAAAGGTGCCGCTACCTCCCATCATCCTGAGCGCAGCGAAGGCCTTTGAATTCTGCCTGGATTACATAGGCGCCTCGGGGGAACATCGAGGTCCTTCGCTGCGCTCAGGATGACGAACTCAGGTTGTGGGTCGTGAAGAGTCGGGTTCCCTTAGCACGTTTACCGGCGATTGTCCGTGGCGGGCTCGGGGTGGATGAGCACGCGCGAGATATGCGGGTGTTGGAGGCGAAACTCGCTTTCGAGGTCGGTGATGACCTCATGAACGCGTGCCATGGAAAGCTCATCGGGAAGCGTGCAGTGGCAGTTCACCTGCACCGTGAGCGCCGCGCCGCCGTGGCCGCGGGTGACGGTAATCTCATGCACATCGAGGATTTCGGGAAAGGTCTTTGCCGTTTCCCGCAGCTGCGCTTCGATGTTGGCGGCCGTGCCGACCTGCGCCGTGGGGGCGATGGTGATGGGTTCGCTTTCGATGTGGGTGAGCAGGGTGGCGATGCTCGGAATCTCGCGGCGGATCGAAGTTTCCAGCTCTGTCGCCAGCTCGTGTGCCGCACGCAGCGGCAGGGTTTCCGGTACCTCTAGATGCTGCTCCACGGCAAGGCGCCCGTCGCGGTCCTGCACGCTGACGTCATGCACGGAAAGGTTCGCCTGGGCAGCAACCGCGCGGATGCGTTCGAAGACACTTTCACCGAGACTGGCCGTCGGCACCGTGTGGATGACAACATCGGCGCCGGGCAGGCTGCGCTGCACGGTCTCAGTGGCTGCGGCTGTGACCTGTTCCGCGCGCTGGAAGGTGAGATTTCGCGGCAGGCTCATCGAGAGATCGACGAAGTAGTCCGAGCCGGAGCGGCGCACGCGAACACGTTCGGCCTTCAGCACATCCGGGATGGCTTCGATCTCTGGAATCACGTTTTCCTGCAGCTGCGTGCGTACCTCGGGCGGCGTGGCATCGAGCAAGGCATCGAAGGTGCGCCGGGCGAGCTGCACGATGACAAAGGCGATCACGGCGGTGACCAGCAGGGCCGCGACCGGGTCGGCCAACTGCAGGGCAGCTATCCCGAAACGCTCACCCAGATAGCTGGCCAGCAGGCCGAGCAGAACGGCGCCGGACGACCAGATGTCGGTGCCGAAGTGGGCGGCGTCTACCTCCAGCGCCTCGCTGCGCTGTTCCTGCGCGACGCGCCGCAGGGTACGGGAGCGTGTGAGGTCGACGGCGATCGAGAGCAAAAGCACAAGAAAAGGCCAGATCGAGAAGTGGAGCGCAAGGTGCCGCCGATGCACGATGCGTTCCAGGGCTTCGAAGGCGATCCAGAGGGCAGAGCCTGCCATGAGCAGGATTTCGATGCCGGCGGAGATATTTTCGAGCTTGCCGTGCCCATAATTGTGCTCGGCGTCAGCAGGCAGATCGGAGATGCCGACGGTGAAGAGGGTGACCATGGCGGCGATCAGGTCGATACCGGAGTGCGCGGCCTCGCCCAACATGCCGAGCGAGCCGGTCAGCACCCCGGTGATCAGCTTCAGCAACGTGATCCCGAAGGCGGCCAGCACGGAGTTCAATGCCGCCGAGCGTTTCGCGGCGCTGCGCTGCACATGCCCGGCGGTCGCGATGCTGGCGTTCATTGACTCTGAGGATACATCGCCGTGTCAGGATGCTTTGCAGGCGCTGCGGGGTCCGCTGGATCGTGCGAGCCGGCCTTTTGACCCTGGTAGAGCCCGGCCGCGTCGAACAGGTAGCCGTGCCAGGAGCCATCGACAAAGCCGGCGTCGGTCATCATGCGCAGCATTTGCGGCGGGCGTGGAAAGCGGGCAACCGAAGCAGGCAGGTAGCGGTATGCGGCGCGGTCGCCGGAGAGCAGGCCGCCCACCGCGGGCAGGATGCGGTGGAAGTAGAGGTTGTACAACAGCCCGTTCCATCCCGAGGGCTGATTGCACTCCAGAATGCCCACCGTGCCGCCGGGGCGCAGAACGCGGGCGATTTCGCGCAGGCCGGCGTCGTAGTTGGACAAGTTGCGGAAGCCAAACGCCGCGGTGATCAGATCAAGGCTGGCATCAGCGAAGGGGAGGTGCATGGCATCGCCTTCGATCCAGCGGATGCTTGAGGCGGCGTATTTTTCCCGCGCCCGGCCAAGCATGGCCGCGGAAAAATCCAGGCCGATAAGTGGCTCAGCATGGGCGGGCCGCCTTGCCAGCAGGGCAGCGGTCATATCGCCCGTGCCGCAGCAGATATCCAGGACCCGGGCGCCGGGACGGGCAAGGATGCCGGCAAAGCGCCTGGCCGCGTCCCGCCACCAAAAGCGGTCCAAGCCGAAAGAGAGCAGGTGATTCAAGCGGTCGTACGAGGGGGCGATGCTGTTGAAGAGCGAGCGGACGTGGTCGGCCGCAGCTGCCTCGGTGGTCTCCGCCGAAGGCTGCGCACCCGGGTTGATCGTCGGTTCACTGCTCATGACGGCAAAGCTTTCGCTGCAGCGACGATGCCCTGGGCTGCGCCGAGTAGTTCCGCTTGCGTCACATCGTGCACAACGGTCGCGTTTCCGATGCCGACCGGCAGCACAAAGGAGCGCAGGCCGCCGCGGTTCTTCTTATCCTTCGCCGTGCGCTCGACCAGCGACTCGGCCGTGGCGGCGAAGGGTCGAAGCGGGCCGTAGGCAGCCATGACGCCACGCATGTGCCGCGCTTCCTCTTCGGTGACCAGCCCCCGGCCCTGGGCGATGTCGAGGGCGGCCAGCATGCCCCAGGCGACCGCCTCGCCGTGCAGCAGCTGCGTGTAGCCCGTGACCGCCTCGATGGCGTGGCCCAGGGTATGACCGAGGTTCAGCAGCATGCGCAAGCCGTGTTCCCGCTCGTCCGCGCCGACCACTTCGGCCTTGATGCGGACACTGGCGGCCACCAGATGACGCAGCGCCTCCGGGTCGCCGCGCAGAACGGCGGTGCGGTGCTCGTCGAGGAAGCCGAAGAGCGCGCGGTCGCGGATGATGCCTGCCTTGATCGACTCTTGCAGGCCGGCGCGCAGCTCGCGGGCGGAGAGGGAGGCGAGCGTGTCGATATCGGCGTAGACAGCCAAGGGATGGTGAAAGGCCCCGATGAGGTTTTTGCCTGCCAGCAGGTTCACACCCGTCTTGCCGCCTACGGAGCTGTCGACTTGGGCAAGCAGGGTCGTCGGCAGCTGCACATAGGGGATCCCGCGCATATAGATTGCCGCGAGAAAACCGGTCAGGTCGCCGAGGACGCCGCCGCCGAAGGCCAGCAACACGGCGTCGCGGTCGGCGCCAAGGGTTGCCATTTCCTCGGCTAGCCGCTCGACCGTTGCAAGCCGTTTGCCCGCCTCACCGGCGGGTACCAGCAGTACCGGCGGGGGCTGCGTGAAGCCACCCAGCAGGGCTTTGCCCCAGAGTGCCAGAATCTCCGGCGAGGTGATGATAAAAGGCTTGACCTTGCCCGCGCGGAGCCCTCCACCGGTGAGCGCGTCGAGGCGGTCACCGATCTGCGGCAGGAGCGCTGAACCGATTTCCACGGCGTAGTGCGCCGTGGCTGTGCGCACGGCGATCGAGGTTGTTTCCTGTTGCGTGGCAGCCGTGGCCATGGCTTCAGGATACTCCGCCTGCCCGCGCGGCTCAGTACAGCGCCGCATGTTTCGGTGGCACGGCCTGCGTACCGGGCGAAGCGGCCGACAACAGCATCGTTCCACCAAGCAGCAGAACGATGACTCCGAGGGAGGGCAGCGGACCCACCGTAAGCCAGCGGCCGAGCAGTATTTTCAGTCCGGCAAAGGCGAGCACGGCGGCCAGTCCGTAGTGCAGAAAGCGCAGCCGGCTCAGTGTCGCCGCCAGCAGAACGTACAGCGAGCGCAGGCCCATGACGGCCATGATGTTTGAGGAGTAGGCGAGGAACGGCGTACGGGTGATGCTGAGCACGGCCGGGATGGAGTCGAGCGCGAAGACAATATCGGTGAGTTCGATCGCGATGAGTACGAGCAAAAGGACAGTGGGCAGAAGACGGCCGTTTTCCCGCGCGAAAAAGCTGCTCTGGCTCGCGCTGACCGGCGAAACGCGCGTGAGCCAACGAAGCCACCGTGGCGACCGGTCGGCCTCCCCGGCCTTTTCGGGAATCAGCAGGCGAACGGCAGCCGCGAGCAGGATGGCGCCAAAGGCGTAGTTGATCCAGGCAAAGCGGGCGAGCAGGCCGAGGCCGCCGGCGATGAAGGCGCCGCGCAGAACGATGGCGCCCGCCACACCCCAGAAGAGCACCTTGCCCTGCTTGCCTTCGGGGATCTTGAAGATGCGGAACAACAGCAGAAAGACGAAAAGATTATCGACGGAAAGGGCTTCTTCCATCGCATAGCCTGCAACGTATTGCAGCGCCGCCTCCGCGTGGAGCCGGTACCACACCCAGCCGCCAAGCCCCAGCGAAGCCAGCACCCAAAGCACCGTGGCAAAAACCGCACGGCGGCGCGGTGCACGGATGCGGAGTGCCACAAGCCATTCCACGGCGAGCAGCAGAAGCAGGGCGATGTGAAAGCCGATCCAGTCGTGTTTCGGCATGATGGCGCTCGCTCCTTGCGTTGGGATGCAGGTCTGGCGCTTGCTATGCTCCGTTTAGCTCACTGTTGCGAGTGGTACAGGATGCTTTGCGGCGTCATCCTGAGCGCAGCGAAGGATCTCCGTACCTCTCCGGGGCTCCGATGTAATCCAGGCAGAATACCGAGGTCCTTCACTTCGCTCAGGATGACGGTAGTTCCGTGTAGGTCACTCAAGGATCTGCTTCAATGCGTCTGGTTGACGAGCCGGATCATGGCAAGAAAGACGTCGGCGGCAACCTGCAGGCTGGTTGCGCTCAGCTTGTCGATCGTATCCAGTTCCGTATGGTGGAACGCTTCGCGGTTGTCGGGCGGACCGTACTCATAGTCGATGATGTCGAGCACCGGAACGCCCCGCCGCTGAAAGGGCAGGTGATCGTCTTCGATCGGCTGTGCGGAGCGAAACAGGTAGTTCGCGTGGCCGGTCTCGCGCCCCGCCTGGCCCAGCAGGTCTTCCAGCCACGGGGTTGAGTTGCCTTCACGATCGATGTTCAGCTCTTTCCAGCCGATCATGTCGGCGAGCAGAAATGCTTTTACGTGCGCGAGGGTGCCGTCGCCGGACCACTTGGCGGCAAGGTGGCGGCTGCCGTAGAGCGAGTCAGTCGCAGACCAGTTACCGCTTACAGATTCTTCGCCGTCGAAGAAGACCAGGTATACCGAGTACCCCTGGGGCGGATGCGCGCGCAGGTACTGGCCGATGGCGATGAGCAGCGCGGAGGTGCAGGCACCATCGTTGGCACCGACGAAGTTGATGTCGCGCAGGTTGTAGTTGGTTTCATAGTGCGAGCCGAGGACGATGATGCCGTCGCGCTTGCCGGGAAACTTCACGATGAGGTTGCGCATGGCCTGCGGTCCGGCAGGGGTGTTGGTCACGAAACCGTCGGTGAGGAGGTCGCCTTTCGCGGCCTCGGGGGCGAATTGGGCCTTGATGAACTGCTCGGCGGCGGTGTGGCCGGGCGAGCCGTTGAAGCGTTTGGGGGCGGCGGCGAGGAGTTGTTGGGTCAGGTGCAGGACTTGCTGGCCGGAGACGCCGCCGGTTTTGGCGTGCGCTGGGACGGTGCCAAAGAGGAGAACGGAGAAGATCAGGACGCAAAGCTGTACCTGTTGGGAAAGAAACACCGTCGGCGCGCCCTGTCGTTTGCTGCCGCAAACGAGACCCCACCTTTTCACGATGGAGCCGTGAAAGGATGGGGCACCCGGAGTTGTGGCGCCCATGCGCTTTGGCTTAGGCAGGGTCATGCCGTTGCCTTCAGCTTGCGATTGCGGCGGTCGGGATGAACCAAGAACGCGACGCCGACGCCGATGAAGTAGAGCGCCAGCATGGGTGTGGCGAAGAGGCACATGCCGATGGGGTCGGGCGTGGGACAGATGACGGCGGCCACGATGAAGATGGCGAGGATGGCGTAGCGGGCGTTGCGCAGCAGGAATTTCGCATCCACGATGCCGAACAGGGCAAGAAAGAAGATCAGGATCGGCAGTTCAAAAGAAGCGCCCAGACCAAGGATGACGGCGAGGAAGAATCCGGTGTAGTCCTCAATGGTCAAGATCGGGTGGAAGGCTTTGCCGAACTGCAGAACCAGTACCTCGATGGCCTTTGGAAGTACCCAACGGTAGCCGAACCAGGCACCCCCGAGAAACAGGACGATGGTTGCGCCCATGAACGGCCAAACATATTTTTTCTCGTTCGAGTACATGCCAGGGGAAATGAAGAGCCACACCTGGTACAGAATGAACGGCGAGGCGAGGATGGCACCGCCGACGAATGAAGTCTTCAGGTAGAGGTTCAGGCCGTCGGTGGGATGGGTGAAGTTGAGCTGGAGGCCGAGGTCGGTGACCGGTTTCTGCACGTAGTTGTACAGCCGGACGTGAAAGATATACGCGACCGCGAAGCCGGCGACTAGAAAGCCAACGCACCAGAACAGCCGCGTGCGCAGCTCTTCAAGATGCTCCATGAGGCTCATGCCGGGCAGTTCGACGCGGTCGTGCACGGCGGTGCGGGCGCGGTCGACGAGGTCAGTCGGCATGGGTAGCGGTCTCCTGAATCGTCTCCCGGTCGGATTCTACGAAGGCCGGTTCGGGTCTCGGTGCGGTGGGGTTTGTTTCCTCCGGGATGGCCTCCAGCAGGCCGCCGAGAGGATGGAGGTTGCGGGGCCGCGGCGTGGGGAGCCCGGTGGGAGGCGGCATCATGCGCAGCTCGCCCGAGGTGGCGATGGGCAAGGGTGCCGGACGGACGCCGTCCAAGGACTCCGGACGGACCCCGTCCAAAGACACCGGACGGACGCCGTCCAAGGACTCCGGTGCAGCTTCCTTGGCTGCCTGTGATGGGGAGGCAGCAACGGCGCTGCCGGAGATGTGGATTGTGTGCTCCGGTTCCCCAGCCTCGGCACTGAACTCTGCGGCGGAGGGGACTGGGGAGGTGGGTACGTCGGCCTTGGGCAGGTGTGGATGCTCGGCCTCAAGCGGCGGCGATAGCGGGGCCGCGGCTTCCATGGCGGCAATCTGTTTTTGGCGGTCTGCCTGCTCCGATAAACGCAGCTCGTCTTCCATCTGCATCTTGAATTCATTAGAGGCGCGGCGAAACTCGCCTATCCATTTGCCGAGCTCACGCGCCAGCACGGGCAGCTTCTTGGGCCCGAAGAGCAGAAGCGCCAGCACAAACAGAAAGATGCTGTCGGCAAAACTTGGCATACGAAGATAGATCATACGGCCTGGGGCGGGGACGGGGAAATCCAACCTGTACTGGGCGGGCAACGTCTGGAGCGGGCGATGTCTGGGGCGGGCAAGGTCCTAGGGATAGACCGCAATGGAGACAGACAGCAAAGAAAGTGTGCAGGGAACGAAACGCTTCGCCTATCGAGCCGTCCATTTAGCAAAACGTATGCCGAAGGTTGAGATGCGATTGGAAAAACGAGTGATGCGGTACGAAGACGAGTCCTCGCCTGGGAGGGCGGTGAAGGATGGCGTGCGCGGGACTGTCCGCCGGAAACATTCTGCGCGGCCACGAGCCTGGCGCGCAGCGGCGCTTTGCCTGCTTTCGGCCCTCGTGTCACTCACAGGTTGCGCTGGTTTTTTCAGCTGTGACAAGGCCAGTTGTCCCGCAACGACCACCACAACACCAACGACCAGCACGGCGGATTACGCCTATGTGGCTGAAAGCAGCAGCACGGGCTCGTCCATCACCGGGTACAACGTCGGGGGCGGCGCATTGACCGCAGCGGGTTCGCTCCCGTTGGGGTACACCCCCGTGGCGCTTACGGTAGCGCCCGGTAACGGCTTTTTGTATATCGCTTCCTCGCCGGGTGCAACGAATCCGGGCGTCTACCTGTACACGATCGGCTCCAACGGCGCGCTGACGGCCAGCGGTACGCCGGTGGCGCCAGACGCTGTGGCGTCGATGGCGATCTCGCCGGACGGGAACTGGCTGTACACGATCAGCACAACGGGTCAATTTATGACGGAGTACACGGTGGACACGGGCACCGGCGCGCTCACCTTGAAGGGCCAGATTGCCTTCCAAAGCCTCACGGCGTGTGTTCCGGGCGCAGCTCTCCCGGTCACCCAGTCCTGCACGGTCGCTGTTTCGCCCAAGGGAGATTACGTTGTGGCCTCACTGGGTACCGGCGGGGATGAGGTCTTCGCGTATACCAGTGCCGGTGGCGTCGGCAACCTTGTCTCCGAGATCGCCTCGGGGTACCCGGCAACCCCCACGGGCGATTATTCCAATGCGGTCGATGGGAACGACTTTGCCTATATCGCGCAGACGAACGGTTTAGCTGTGTATTCGCTCGGCGTAACGACTACGAATGCCGCCACGTTCACCTACCCTGCGGGCACCACGCCGCGCGGTGTGACTCTCAGCAAAAGCTACAACTATGTGTACACGGCGAATGAGGCCACCGGCACCATCTCTGCCTTCGGCATCGGTACGAACGGCTCGCTCACAACCTTGACGGGCTCGCCCTATGCGGGACCGGCAAATGTGTCGGCGTTGGGCGTGGATAACACAGGCGCTTACATGGTCGCGGCCGGGTACGACGGCACTGCGGGGGTGCGACTATATGCCATCGGCGCAACGGGCATTCTGACCCAGGTTGCTGCGACGGGTTCGGGCGCGGCTACGGCGTACCCGACGCTGGTTGCCATGACACACTAGACAGAACGCACGCGGAGAAGACACGGGGGAGGCAAGCGCTCGCGTGTTTTGCTTCGCGATGAAGTTCGTGAGCTCGCGATCGAGCCAGCAAGTCAAGCCAGCAAGTCGAGCCAGTGAAAGGTCCTACCCGTATCATGCGTCTTCGCCCTGTCCTTCGCCGCCCTGCCGTCTGCTTTCCGATGCGGCTCTCCGGCGCGTCCCTCCCCACACAGCGTTTGTGCCGTCACCTCGTTTTGCTGGTGCTTGCCGGCCCAGGGCTCCTGCTGGGCGGATGCAACCGCGTGCGCAAGGCGGTGGTGCGGGAAGATGTGTACGTCACGGCCAAGCAGGCCTTTCTGCGCGACCGGGTCGCCGCCGTGTCCAATCGAACCGGCGAGGTGAGCAACGGGGAGAAACTCGCCGTGCTGGGGCATCAGCGACGCTTTCTGCACGTTCGTGCGCCGAACGGCCAGGAGGGCTGGATCGAAGAAAAGCTGACCGCCGATCAAGGCATTGCCGACCAGTTCGACACCTTGCGGCAGGGGCATCTGCATGACGGCATTGTGGCTTCGGCCGTGACACGCGATGAGGTGTACCTGCACCTGACACCCGGCCGCGAAACGGTGCATTTTTATCGCCTGCCGGAGAACGAGTCGCTGAGTCTGTTGGTGCGGGCCACGGTCCCTAAGACGGCTTCGCCAGGGCTGGTGAGCGCCGCAGGTCATCCATCCGCGGCGAAACTGCCCGTGCGCGATAGCGGGCCTGCACAGAATACCGCTGACGCGGAGATAGGCAGCGGGGCTGCGGGGCCTGCGCCGCCGGTCATGGAAGACTGGTGGCTGGCGCGCGACAGCAAAGGCAATACCGGATGGGTGTACGCCCGCATGGTCGATGTCGCCGAGCCGGACACCCTGACGCGCTACGCGGAAGGCCAGCGGATCGTGGGCGCGTATGTGCTGACGCACGTCGACGATCCGGAATCGAACATCGTCAACAACGGCCAGCCCGTTACCAGCATTCCTGAATACGTGACGGTGCTGTCGCCTTTCAAGGCAGGGCTGCCGTATGACTTCAATCAGGTTCGAGTTTTCATTTGGAATGTAAAAAAACATCGGTACGAGACGGCCTATCGGGAGCACAACATCGCCGGTTACCTGCCCGTAAAGATCAGTATGGAGAGGGACCCGTACAACAAGGATGCGCACTTTGTGAACGCCTTGCCGACCTTCACCACGCGCGTTCTGCCCGCCGATGTGCCACTGCCGGTTCCCGATCCGGCTACCGGCCTATTTAAGCCGGGACGCACACTGAACGATGCCATCCGGCTGGAAGGCAATATCTGTCGCCGGATTGCGCCGCCGAACGCACCGCCGCCGGCCCTGCTGCACCCTGATCCGGAGCCGGAAAAGAAGGACAAGGCGAATGGCCGGCACCGCGGCTGACGGCCCGCGGCAACCGCCGGTATCAGCCGTAAAACGAGCGGATAGCGTCCACGACGGCGCTCACTTCATCCTCACGCAGCTCCGGGTAGATCGGCAGCGCGAGGACTTCGGCCGCGGCGCGTTCTGCGATGGGGAAGTCGCCTGACCGGTAGCCGAGAAGCTGCAGGCTTTCCTGCTGATGGAGCGGTAGGGGGTAGTAGATCTCCGTGCTGATCCCGCGCTCGGCAAGAAAGGCTCGCAGAGCATCCCGCCGTGGCGCGCGCAGCACGTATTGATGAAAAATGGGCTCGGCGCGGGGGTCGACAAAGGGCAGCACCACGCCATCGGTCGTCGAGGCGCTCGCAAGGCCGGCGGCGCGCAGGTGGGTGTCGTAGAGCGCTGCCAGGTTGCGGCGGCGGGCGTTGCCGGCGGGCAAGCGCCGTAGTTTCACCTCGAGCACCGCCGCCTGAATGCCGTCGAGCCGGGAGTTCCAGCCGATCTCGTCATGAAAATAGCGGCGGCGCATGCCGTGGTTGCGCAGGGCGCGGGCGCGGTCCGCGACGGCTTCGTCGGTCGTGGTCACCATGCCGGCATCGCCAAAGGCGCTCAAGTTCTTCGTTGGATAGAAGCTGAAGGCGGCAGCGTCACCCAGCGAACCGGCCGGTTGCTCCTCCCATCGGGCCCCGAAGGCCTGAGCGGCATCCTCGATGACCAACAGTCTGTGTCGCTCCGCAAGCTCGCCGAATGCCGTCATATCCGCACACTGCCCGTACAGGTGTACCGGCAGAAGGGCGGCGACCGCTTTTCCTTTCGCGGCCCCGGCGGCAAGAACTTCTTCGGCGGCTGAAGGCGAAAGATTGAAGGTTTTCTCATCGATATCGGCCAGAAGCGGCGTTGCGCCTAACCGCAGGATGGAGCTGGCCGTGGCGAAAAAGCTGAAGGGCGTGGTGAGAACCGTCTCGCCCGGTCCGATGCCGAGCGACGCCATGGCCAGCCAAAGGGCATCGGTCCCGCTGGCACAACCCACGCCGGCGGCGGCGCCGCACAGGCTCGCAGCCGCTGCCTCGAAGCGCTCGGCCGCGGGGCCGAGTACAAATTGCTGCCGCGCGCACACATCTTCGATTGCGGCCATCACCTCGTCGCGGATAAGGGCAAACTCGCGGCTGAGGTCGAGCATGGGAATGGGAGCGTGCCGGACGGCAGAAAAGCTGGCCATGCCTACAGGGTAGCGCGGAGCTGGGACCAAGCGTCTCAGCTTGTGCGAAGGCGGGAAAGTCTGTAGGGTAGTGTCGGCGAAGCGAAGGGGAGTGCGGCTGGGGTTCTGCCAGGAATGCACTGTAAGTTACCCGGCGCCGGATATAGCTCGTTCGCTCCCAGTACGCATAGGAGATCGGCCCCATGGAAATCAAGCCGGCGCAGAATATTCAGGACACGTTTCTCAATACGGTCCGTAAAGACAAGAGCCCCATCACCATCTACCTGGTCAGCGGTGTCAAGTTGACGGGCAAGATCCGTTCCTTCGATAAGTATTCCGTTCTTCTGGAGAACAACGCGCAGGAGCAGCTCATCTTCAAGCATGCCATCTCGACCGTTGTGAGCGGACGGCCCCCCCACGCGGAAGTCCGTCCTGAGCCCCGCGTCGCCGGTTCTGTCCAGGAAAACGGAGCCGCGGCTCCGAGCACGGCAGGGGTACGCTGAGCCGCGCTGCGTTCGCTTGCATGCTCCGTGCACGCTTCGTTTGTACGCTCCACGCTGGCGAGGGCCTCTATGTCCGGCGATAACGGCTCTGCCCCACAACGGGCACAGGGCAAAGCGCAGCAACGGGTTCAGCAGCGCCTTCTGGAGGAGCAAGCACTCCTGCAGACGCGTCGCCGTGCGTCCGGGGAGCGCGCCGTTTTAGTGGCGGCGGACTTCACCGGTTTGCGTCCACAACTGTCTCAGGTTGCGCAGCAAGCGCGGCTTGCTGCCCGGCTGAATGAACGCGACGAGGGTGCCGGGGAGGATGTTCCGGCGGCCTCCCACATTCCTGGTCATCGCCATGAGGTCGACTTCGACGCCTCCCTGGCAGAGTTCCAGGAGCTCGCTCGATCCGCCGGCGCAGATATCGCTGCGCTGCTGATCCAGCGGCGCGCCAAGCCGGACGCGGCGACGCTGATCGGGGGCGGCAAGCTCACCGAGATCGAGGCCACGGCGCGTTCCACCTCGGCGGATCTGGTCCTCTTCGACCACGATCTGTCCCCGTCGCAGCTGCGCAATCTGGAAGATCGTCTGCCGTGCCGTGTCATCGACCGCACGCAGCTGATTTTGGACATCTTCGCCCGGCACGCCCGCACCCGCGAGGGGCAGCTGCAGGTGGAGCTCGCGCAACTGGAGTACCAGCTCCCCCGGCTCGGCGGGCGTGGGCGCGCCATGTCGCAGCTCGGCGGCGGTATCGGCACGCGGGGACCGGGAGAAACGCAGCTGGAGACGGATCGCCGCAAGATCCGGCTCAGGATCGATCGGATTCAGGCACAGCTGGAAGGCGTCCGGCGCATTCGGCGCCAGCAGCGCGGCCGCCGCGAAGCCGTACCGGTGCCCACGGTGGCGCTGGTCGGCTATACCAACGCAGGAAAATCGACGCTCTTCAACGCACTTACCGGGGCCGACGTGCTTGAGTCGCAGCGCATGTTTGCGACCCTTGACCCGAAGCTGCGACAACTGACACTGCCGTCACGCCGCCGCGTGCTGCTGGCGGATACGGTAGGGTTTGTGCGCAACCTGCCGCATGCGCTGGTGACGAGCTTCCGCGCCACGCTGGAAGAGGTCGAACGAGCGGAGCTGCTCGTGCATGTGCGTGACGCGGCCAGCCCCACCCTGGCCGAACAGAAGGTCCAGGTGGAAGCGGTGCTGGCGGAGCTGGAGGTGGGGGATACGCCAACGCTCCAGGTGTTGAACAAAGCCGACCTTTTACCGCCGGATGCCCTCGTGGCCCCTGGGGAACTGCTGGTTTCCGCGCGCACCGGCGCGGGATTGGAGCCGCTGCTGGCCGCCATGGACGCGGCGCTGACTGCAGATCCGCTCATCGAAGCCGAGTTCCGCATTCCGCAATCGGAGGGCCGGGTGCTGGCGGCCCTGGAACGGGGCGCAACGCTCTCCGGGCAGCGGTTTGCCGGCAATCTGCTGTATCTGCATGCAGTTGGACCGACCTCGTTGCTGAACCGGTACCGTCGTTATCATCTGCGTGCGACCAGCGGTGAGGAGGAGGGCGGCACCCGGAAACAGGCCACGTCCTGATCGCTTTTCTGCGGAGATGTACTTTGCAAAAGATCCAGGCCGGAACGTAAAACAGGCCGCCTGAGAGGGAGCGGGGCTACGTCCCTTCTCACGCGGCCTGCTCGACCCGGACGGGTCTTAGGCGGTGACGATAGTGTACTCCTTCGTGCGGGTTCCGTTAAGAGATGTTCAAGAGTTTCGTTTAAAGGCGGAAGCTAGCCCTCATCAGGCCTCGTTTTGAAGAAGTTGACGTTGTTTTTGAGTTTGTCGCAATCATCTCTGGTCATTTGCCGCGACGATTCTGCATCCTTCTGCAATCATCCTTTGACGCCTGCATCGTCGCTTTGCTACAAAGGTAAGAGACAAGCGCGTGCTTTCCGGCATCTGTGCGTGCTGTACTCAGCGGGAAAGATGGTGGGCCGGCAGCAGCTTTGGGTCCCAACCCGCATCCAAGCCATAGTAGGTTCATGCAGATATTCCATCAGTTGGGTTCGTTGATCCTCGGCTCCGTGCCGACGATGATCCTTTTTGTCTTGCTCTTGATCGCGTACAGTTCCCTGGTCCGCAGGCCGCTGGAGCGTACGCTGGCCGAGCGCCGCCTGCGCACCACCGGTGCGGTGGAGCAGGCGCGCGGCGCGATCGCGGCCGCCGAGGCGGAAACAGCAGTGTACGAGGACAAGCTCCGGACGGCACGGCAAGAGATCTTAGCCGCTCGTGAAGGCCGGTTGCACGAGCGGGGAGCCGAGCGCGATCGGGCTTTGGTCACGGCCCGGGAGCAGGCCGGCGAACGAGTTCGGTTGGCGAAGGAAGAGATCGAAGCTTCGGCTGAGCTCGCCCGCCGGCAGATCGAAGGCGTGGTGGCCGAGCTTGGCGATCGCATCGTCCGCACCCTCTTGCCGAACGCATTAAGTCCCAGTGGCGAGGTGCGGCAGTGAGTCGTTTCAGTCGTTTTCGCTTGTCTCACAAGCTGTGCCTTGGGGCCTTATTGTTGTTGCCGGTGATGAATAGCCGGGCACTTTCAGCCCAGGCCACGGCCGGGCAAGCTGGACCCGGGGTCGGCGAGCGCTCGACGCCCATGAGTGCCGTTCCGGAAAAGCGCGAGCAGGAACAGGATGAAACCTACGCCTATCGGCACTCGAAATCGGTGGTTAAGTTCGGTTCGCTGCTGGGTTTGAGCCCGGATCAGGCGGCAACCAGCTTCGAGCTCTTGAATTTTCTGGTGCTCGCCTTCGGCGTCGGCTATCTTGCGCTCAAGACGCTGCCCAAGAAGTTTCGTGAACGCAGCTCTTCTATCCAGCGGCACCTGGTGGACGCACGCACAGCGACCGAAGAGGCCAGCACGCGTTTGAATGCCGTCGAAGGCCGGTTGGCCAAGCTGGATGCGGAGATTGCGGGCATGCGGACACAGATTGAAGCGGAGACGGTGCGCGAAGAACAGCGCATTCAAGCGACCATCGCCGATGAAACCGCGAAGATCCTGGCCGCCGCCGATACCGAGATCCAGGCCGCGACTACCGCTGCCCGTCGTGAGTTGCAGCGTCATGCGGCCGAACTCGCCATCCAGCATGCGGCGCAGCGCCTCGTCGTCTCCGCTGAAACGGACCGTTTGCTGGTGCAGGGGTTCGCGCAGCGGCTGATGGGTGAAAAGGGCGGGCAGAACTGATGGCCATCGTCGATCTACGTTACGCCCGTGCCCTGGATGAGGTTGTGGTGGCACAGGGGCTGCCGCGCGAAGCGGTGAAGTCGCAGCTATCGGACTTCCTCGCAGCCTTTGAGACCAGTCCCCAGCTGCGCGAGGTGCTCGAAAACCCCTCCATTCCCGAAGATCAGAAGCTGCGCCTGCTCGATGCCCTGGCGCAACGGCTAACGCTCAGCCCCACGGTACGCAATTTCCTTGCAGTCATGATTCACAACCTGCGCCTGGAGGAGCTGCGGCAGATCGTTGCGGCCTACCTGGAGCGCGCCGATTCGGACACGGGGGTTGCGGAAGCTGAAATCACCAGTGCGCATCCGCTCGATGCGGCGGGCAAGCGTTCACTTGAAGAAAGCATTTTGCAGTTGGCGGGCAGTACCTCCGTCCGGGCAACGTACCACGAAGATCCTTCTCTACTGGGCGGTGCGGTCGTGCGGCTGGGATCGACCGTGTACGATGGATCGGTTCGTGGGCAGCTGGAGCAAATGAAGCGGCAGATGGTAAGCGCCGCCCTGTAAGGGCAAGTGCCGCAGCCGGTTCACAGGGAATACAAGGTCATTGGATAGCGTAATTGGATAGCGAAACACGGGAAAGAGACAAAGATGCCGACCATTGGGGCAAATGAGATTACCGAGCTGCTGCGGCAGCAGATTGAGAACTACGAAGATCGCGTCCATGTCGACGAAGTGGGCACCATTATTTCCCTCGGAGATGGGATCGCTCGCGTGCATGGGCTTGATCGCGTGATGGCCGGTGAGTTGATTGACTTCCCGCACGGCGTGGCGGGCCTCGCTATGAACCTGGACGAGGATCAGGTCGGTGCGGTGTTGCTCGGCGACTACACAGAGCTGCGTGAAGGCGATCAGGTCAAGCGTTCGGGCAAGATCATGTCCGTTCCCGTTGGCGATGCGCTCATCGGGCGCGTGGTCAATGCCATCGGGCAGCCGATCGACGACAAGGGACCGATCAACACCACCCAAACACTTCCCGTGGAGC
The DNA here is from genome assembly GCA_964242495.1 of uncultured Acidobacteriaceae bacterium. Classification (GTDB taxonomy): domain Bacteria; phylum Acidobacteriota; class Terriglobia; order Terriglobales; family Acidobacteriaceae; genus Granulicella. The sequence continues at coordinate 519,885 of CAXSZS010000002.1, read as the reverse complement.
GCATCGCCCCAGGCGTGATCGATCGCCAATCGGTGACAGAGCCGATGGCGACCGGCATCAAGGCGATCGACACCATGATCCCCATCGGTCGTGGCCAGCGCGAGTTGCTGATCGGCGATCGCCAGACCGGCAAGACCGCGGTCGCCCTCGATACGATCATCAATTCGGCCAAGAACGACCTGATTTGCATCTACTGTGCAATCGGCCAGAAGCGGTCTTCCGTAGCGCAGGTCGTCCAGACGCTCGAAGAGTACGGTGCGATGGCCTACACGATCGTCGTTGCGGCCACTGCCTCTGAGCCCGCGCCCATGCAGTACCTTGCACCCTTTGCCGCCACCGCGATGGGTGAGTACTTCCGCGATAACGGCAAGCACGCACTCATCATCTACGACGATCTCTCCAAGCATGCGGCGAGCTATCGCGAAATTTCCCTGCTGCTGCGCCGTCCGCCGGGGCGTGAGGCCTATCCCGGCGACGTGTTCTATCTACACTCGCGATTGTTGGAGCGTTCGTCCAAAATGTCCAAAGCCAAGGGCGGCGGCTCGCTCACGGCGTTGCCGATTATCGAGACGCAGGCTGGAGACGTGTCGGCCTATATTCCCACCAATGTCATTTCGATCACGGATGGGCAGATCTTCTTTGAAACTGATCTGTTCAACTCGGGCGTGCGCCCGGCCGTAAACGTGGGCCTGTCGGTCTCCCGCGTCGGTTTTGCCGCGGCTATCAAAGCAACCAAGCAGGTCGGGTCGACGCTGAAGTTGGACCTTGCTCAGTATCGCGAGCTCGCGGCCTTTTCTCAATTCGGTTCGGATCTGGACAAGGTCACGCAACAACAGCTGAATCGTGGACAGCGCCTGACCGAACTCCTGAAGCAGCCGCAATTCCAGCCACTGACGGCGGCACAGCAGGTTGCGATCCTCTTCGCCGGCACACAGGGTCTGCTGGACGATGTGGAGGTCGGAGACATCAAGGCTTTCGAAGCCGGATATTACCCTTTCCTCGCTTCGGCGCATCCGGATATCCTGACCGACATCAGCACGAAGAAGGCGCTGGACGATGATCTGCGCAACCGGCTCAAAAATGCGATTGGGGAGTATAAGGCGGATTTCCTGCAGCAGCACAAAAAGTCAGCAAAAGCTGTGATGGCGTAAGGTGAGAATCATACAAAAGGAATGCCATGCCGCAGACGCAATTCTTGCTTGCTGTTCTCATCCCAACTCTGACCGTGCTTGTCGGTATATTGCTGAATCGCACCGATTACGCGAAGCTTGAGGCACGCATGGGCGCCATGGAAGGCCGGTTGGACGGTCGAATGACAGCTCTAAAATCCCGCTTCCATGCCGATATGCTGATGGTGATCGGGAAATTAACCGAACTCGAGGTACGTGTTGCGCGCCTCGAAGGAGAACGGAAGTAGTAACGAAGTATGGCCAATGTACTCGATTTACGACGCCGCATTCGGAGCGTAAAGAACACGCGGCAGATTACGAAGGCCATGAAGATGGTTTCGGCGGCCAAGCTGCGTCGTGCGCAGGAGCGTGCCATGCAGGCACGCCCCTACGCACAAATGCTGACCAATGTGTTGGAGTCGCTTGTCCGTCGTACCGATCTGCTGGATGAGTCAACCGGCGATGTCATGCACCCGCTCCTGGTCGAGCGGGAAGAGAAGAGCATCCTTGTCGTCGTCATTGCGGGCGACAAGGGCTTTGCCGGCGGCTTTAATTCCAATATTGGCAAAGCCGCACAGCGCCTGATCGACGAGCGCCGCGGCCTTGGGCAGAACGTTGATTTGGAGCCAATTGGCAAGAAAGCGATCGGGCTCTACAAACGGCGTTATCCCGCGGCCCAGTACGAGCACAAGGAAGAACTCTACGACAACGATCTTGCCAAGCACATCGAGGACATCCGGCACCGGCAGGCCCCGGTCGAGGTCGCAGCGGAACACGTAGACCTGCTGCTGCGGGCCAATATCGAGGACATCACGGCGATGGCAAATTCCATCATCAGCCGCTACGAGGGTACTGAGATCGATGCCGTCTACCTGGTGTACAACGAGTTCAAGTCGGTTATCCAGCAGCGGGTAGTAGTGGAGAAACTGCTTCCCATCCGCAAACTCGGCGAGCACGAGATCACCGCGGCTGAGGAGATGAGCGAGGAACAGAAAGAGATGGCGGCCCGTGCGGCCGAGACTGCCGGCATCTCCATCAACGCTCCCGAAGAGACGGAGATCGATGCCGAAGCCAAAAAGTTTGGGACGGCTGATGTGGATTACATCTACGATCAGCCACCGGATCGGCTCTTTCGTCACCTCATGCCGCGCTACGTGGCGACGCAGATCCTGCATGCGGTGCTTGAATCCATTGCCGCCGAGCATGCGGCCCGTATGACCGCAACCGACGCCGCAACCAAAAATGCGGGCGACCTGATTGATCGGTTGTCACTAACCATGAATCGTGTTCGTCAGGCGGCGATCACCAAAGAAATTATCGAGATTGTGAGCGGAGCGGCTTCTGTTTAGGGCGCAGCACCCGTTGTGAAAAGAGATATGGCAGACAAAGGAAATATTGGAACGGTAATTGCGATCAGCGGCCCGGCCGTGGATGTGCAGTTCGATGAGGCAAAGATGCCTCCCATCTTTGAGGCACTGACGATCAGCAGTGAGGGCTTCACGGTGCCATCGCCGATCAACGTCACCGTGGAGGTGCAGCAGCATCTGGGCGAAGGCCGGGTGCGTTGCATTGCCATGGAGGCGACAGAGGGTATGGTGCGCGGCATGAAAGCGACGGACACCGGCGCCGGAATCACCGTGCCTGTGGGCCGCGCGACGCTGGGACGCGTGTTGAACGTGCTCGGCAAGCCCGTGGATGAACTCGGCCCAGTCAATGCGACCGAATACCGGCCCATTCACCGGCAGGCACCAGCCTTCGACGAGCAGTCCACCTCGGAAGAAATGTTTGAGACGGGCGTCAAGGTCATCGATCTCATCCAGCCGTTCCTGAAGGGTGGCAAGATCGGCCTTTTTGGTGGTGCCGGTGTCGGCAAGACGGTGGTGATTCAAGAGCTGATCAATAACGTCGCGACAAAGCACGGCGGATTTTCCGTTTTCGCCGGAGTCGGCGAGCGTACCCGCGAGGGCAACGACCTTTGGCATGAATTTCAGGAGTCCGGTGTGATCGATCTGAAAGATCTGCCGAAGTCTAAAGCATCCTTGATCTACGGCCAGATGACCGAGCCCCCAGGGGCGCGTTTGCGCGTGGCGTTGACGGGTCTCACTGTCGCTGAGTACTTCCGCGACGAGGAGCACGCGGACACGCTCCTCTTCATCGACAACATCTTCCGATTCACGCAAGCCGGTTCTGAGGTCTCTACGCTGCTGGGTCGTATGCCGTCGGCCGTCGGATACCAGCCAAACCTGGCCACGGAGATGGGTGAGCTGCAGGAGCGCATCACGTCGACCAAGGCCGGTTCCGTCACTTCGGTGCAGGCTGTCTATGTACCGGCGGACGATCTGACTGATCCAGCGCCGGCAACAACCTTCGCTCATTTGGACGCAACGACGGTGCTTTCCCGTCCTTTGTCTGAGCTGGGCATCTATCCGGCGGTGGATCCACTGGCCTCGACCTCACGCATTCTTTCGCCGCGTGTCGTCGGGCAGGAGCACTACGATGTGGCGCAGGGTGTGAAGCGCATTCTGCAGCGCTACAAGGATCTGCAGGACATCATTGCCATTCTGGGCATCGATGAGCTTTCGGAAGAAGACAAGCTGACCGTGGCGCGGGCTCGCAAGGTGCAGCGGTTCCTTTCGCAGCCCTTCCACGTGGCGGAAATCTTCACCGGCATTCCCGGTGCCTATGTAAAGGTTGCCGACACGGTGCGTTCCTTCAAAGAGATTATCGAAGGCAAGCATGACAGCATCCCCGAGCAGGCGTTCTACCTCAAGGGTGGTATCGAGGACGTCTTGGCGGCTGCTGAGAAGATGAAAGCAGCGGCATAAAGAACAGCTCCCAGCTCTTTGCCTCCAGCTTCCATCTAGCTGGAGGCACAGAGCGAAGAGCTAGAGGCTGAACGATGGCAGAGACAGAGAACACTTCGGGATTGCTCACAGTGCGGCTGGTCACACCGGAACGCGTGTTGCTGGATGCAACTGCTGCGGCGGTAGAGTTGCCGGCGATGACAGGCTATCTTGAAGCACTGTACGGCGCAGCGCCCTTGCTGGCCGAACTTGGTGCCGGCGAACTGCGACTCCATGGCGGTTCTGCGGGGGAGCAAACCTTCTTTGTCGCATGGGGATTTGTCGAGGTGCTGCCGGAGCGAGTCACGATCCTGGCTGAGCAGGCATTAAAGCCGACGGAGATCGACCCGGCACAGGCTCAGGCGGAACAAACACACGCGCAGGAGTTGTGGAACCAAGCCGGCGACGATGGTGACAAATACGACGCCGCCAACGCAGTATCGCGGGTTGCTGAAGAGAAACTGGCAGCAGCCCGTTCCAAATAAGGTAGCGTCTGCCCCTTATGTAGGATGGCCCACATGAGGGGCAGACTGGAATGTCTGCACATTCATGGGTGCCGTCCCCTTAGTAGCAATCTCCCGTATCGGCGAGGGTACCACTGCAGCGAACCACCCGTTTCGGGTCGTAGGTGAAGCGCATCAGGTCATCGCGGTAGTCGATCTGCAGGGTAAGTTCGTGCAGGGTTTCGGCGCCAAGAAAGCCGGCAATCTCGACACCCACATCACGGCTCATGGTGGTGTTTTCCATGCCCAACATGCCTGGCGACGGATACTTCAGGTTCGCGAAGGTAAGCGTGAGCGGGCCGGTAGTGTAGGTTTTCTTGACCTTTCCGGAGATGCCCACGATATCGACATAGGACCCGTTGGAGACTTTGCCGACCTGGCGCGCCATGCCGGGAGAGATCGAGTCAAACTGGGCTCCCGTGTCCACAATGAACAAGCGGATCGGGCCGTCATTGAGCCGAATGGGCAGAATCAGGTCATGACCTGCGCGCATCACTTTTGTCCAGGTCTTCATGCTGGGATCGACGTAGCTATCCCGTAGCGGCTGGTCTGAGCTAGATGTGTCGGTCTCAAGTGTCGGCGTGGCCGTCTTGGCTTGCTCTTCGGGACGGGGCGGTAGGGGATCGAGTTTCAGCAGATGTCCCGGAAAATCCAAGGTGAGTAGGAAGCTAGAAAAAACGTCACCGCCAATCAGTCCATCCTGCGTCTCGAGAGCCATCGAGTTCGCTTCCAGGATCTCCACATCGCAGTTTTCGAATTCAAGATTGCCGATCTTGATGCTTTTCACGTGGGAGGTGTGGGAGGAGACCGCGCCTTCGTCGCCAATGCCATACGACTGCCCTTTTTCCGCAACTTCGAGGTGCAGCGCATTGGCGGCAGAGCGGCTCAGCAGCAGACCGTGGGCGCCGGTATCGATTTCAAGTCGCCGCTGTTTGCCGTTGAAGGCCACATCGAGTCCCCAGTAGACAGGAGCATGCGGGCCATTCTGAATCCTTCGGAACGGCAGCGCGGTACTGGTTGTGGCGCTCGTTAAACGGCAGGCATCAGGACGCGGTGCGCGCAACCGGTCACGCCAATGCTCGAGTGGCTTTCGCTGTTCAGGAGTAAGCGAGTCGGCATGCGACAGATAATCTTCCACGTTTTGGAGCCGCACTGCGCGGGGCTGAAGGCCATCCCACGTTTCGGCAATCTCTGGATCGATCGGATCGAGCTTATGAGCATTGTCGATGTGAAGTTTGGCGCTCGCGTTCATGCCGGAGAAGCGGAGAAACATGGCTCGATCGGCATGCACCCACGGGTTGCAGTTGTCGAGTGCGGCGGCGGCGTTGAATTGCTGCAGCGCTCCGTTCAGGTCACCCTCCCGCCATGCGACCTCCCCCGCCGAGGAAACGGCCCAAGCATTACGCGGTGATGTCTTCGACCAGGCATCTGCGTCCTTTTGCGCTTCCTCGAACTTTTCTTCTCGCAGCAGGGTGCGGATCAGCGCCTTGTGGGCGCGGTCGCCTTCTGTGCCGGAGGCCCGACTTTCGTCTCGCAGCAGTGACTCGGCTTTTGGCAGATCATGGCCATCCATGGCTTTTTCGCCTAGGCTCATCGTGCCTGTGCGCTTAGTGCAGGTGGTGGTCCGGTTGCCGGCTGTCGGGGTGGCCGGCGTGGTCCCATTTGGCGTCTGTGCGTTCGCCAGGAGGACCGATAACAGACAGAATGCAAGAGCGCAGCAGCTGAAACGGGCAAAGTCACAGAAGCGGCGATGTTGGGTCAAGCGGATAGGATGAGTGCTCTGCATGGCGAAATCATAATCAGTAACGCCTCTTCGTCAATGGTCATTTCGTAACCTTACCCGGTGACGAGATGAATGAGCGGAGCAATCCCTGCGAGGGCGGCGACGTGCGGTGGCCGTATACTTGGCGTATGTCGATTCTGGGCAATGCAGCCGCCATCGCGAAGGGTATGAGCATTACGCTCCGCGAAACCTTTCAGCCGACCGAAGTCGAGAACTACCCTGACGGCAAGGGACCGCTGCGGGGCGCGGTGTTTCAAGAGCGTTTCCGCGGCAAGCACCAGCTGCAGCGCGACGAAAACGGCCTGGAGAAATGCGTAGCCTGCTATCTCTGCGCGGCCGCTTGTCCTGCAAATTGTATCTACATCGAAGCGGAAGAGAACACCTCGGAGAAGCGTTTCAGCTCCGCGGAGCGGTATGCGAAGGTGTACAACATCGACTATAACCGGTGCATCTTCTGCGGGTATTGTGTCGAGGCGTGCCCGACGGATGCCATTACACATGGCCACGGCTTTGAGTTGGCGAGTTTGAACGCGACCAACATGGTGATGCGCAAAGAAGATCTGTTGGTACCCGTACCGAGCGCGCTGCCTGGGATGGCAAACGAAGAGGTCGAGGTATTGCGGTAGCCCGCAATGCCTGAAAAGCGTGTACAACGCGGGCGACACCTCTGATGGCCGCGCACCGTTTCGTCCACGCGCTTGGTGCAGCTAGCGGATGTAAGGTGCGAGGATGATGACTTTAGCGGAACACCCCTTACAAGAAATCCTCAATGAGCGGATTGCCATCATCGACGGCGCGATGGGGACGACTATCCGCACCTACAACATGAGCGAAGCCGATATGCGGCGTGGCCGTTTTGAGGATGCCCCGAAAGACCTGCTGAACAACGGCGACCTGTTTTCGCTGACGCAGCCGGAGATGATTTGTGATATCCATCGACGCTTTTTAGAGGCCGGCGCCGACATCATCGAGACAAATACCTTTGGGGCGACGAGCATTTCGCAAAGTGAATTTTTCGTCGAAGACCCGCGTGAGCGCGGCGGCCGCAAGGATCCGGAGTTTTATCAGAAGATCATCGAAGACGCTTCGCTAAATGACCTCGCCTGGGAGATCAACGAGAAGTCGGCACAACAGTGCCGCACCTGGGCCGATCGCGTGGGGAATGCGACAGGACGGCAGCGGTTTGTCGCCGGAGCGATTGGGCCGCTCACAGTGTCATTGTCGAACTCGCCCGATGCAGATGATCCGGGGTTCCGGGTGGTGACCTTCGATCAGGTGAAAGACGCGTATGTGCATCAGGTGCAGGCGTTGATGGCGGGCGGGTCGGACTTGCTGCTGGTGGAGACAATCTTCGACTCGCTGAATGCCAAGGCCGCGTTGGTGGCGATCCGCGAGGTTTTTGATGCGGAAGGAAAAGAGCTGCCGGTGATGATTTCGGCGGCAGTGGGGCGCGGCGGGGAGACGATGATCTCCGCACAGACGATCGAGGCATTTTGGAACGCGGTGCAGCATGTAAAGCCCTTCGCGGTAGGGCTGAACTGTTCCCTTGGACCCGACCTGATGTATCCGTTTCTGGCAGAGCTTTCGCAGAAGGCGGGGACGGCGGTCTCGTGTTATCCCAATGCGGGGTTGCCGAACCCGCTCTCGCCGACCGGGTTCGATCTGGTGCCGGAGGATATGGCGCGGTATTTGGGTGAGTTTGCTGAGGGCGGCTTGATCAACATTGCAGGGGGCTGTTGCGGCAACACGCCGGATCATATCGCGGCGATTGCGAAGGCGCTGGAAGGTAGGCAGCCGCGAGCGCTTGCCGCGTGAGTTCGGGCTTCCTGCGGCTCAAGCAGAGCTGCAGGCCTCTCCACTGCGCTGCGCTTCGGTCAAGATGACACGGGTTGAACAGCGGTGGATGGATGAAACGCAATGAAGGAGCGCGGAACAGCAGGTTCCCTTCGGGAATGACAGAAAGAGATACAGAAAAGATAGTTGCGCAAGACAATCGGGTGCGGGCGCCAAAGCCGCTGCGGCTTTCCGGTTCGCAGCCGTTCACGCAGCAACCCGGTATATACATCATGCTGGGCGAGCGGACCAATGTCGCCGGCTCGCCCAAGTTCGCGAAGCTGATTAAGGACGGCAAGTACGAGGAAGCCGTCAGCATCGCGCGGCAGCAGGTTGAAAATGGCGCGAACGTGCTCGACATCTGCATGGATGAGGGCATGATCGACGGCGTCGCGGCGATGACGCGCTACCTGCAGTTGCTTGCCAGCGAGCCTGAAGTGGCCAAGGTGCCCTTCATGGTCGATTCCTCGAGGTGGGAGGTCATCGAGGCGGGGCTGAAGTGCCTGCAGGGCAAGGGCATCGTGAATTCGATCTCACTGAAAGAGGGCGAAGAGAAGTTCAAGCAAAACGCGGCGACGGTGCGAAAGTACGGTGCGGCCGCGGTCGTAATGGCCTTCGACGAACAGGGCCAGGCCGCGACCTTCGAGGACAAAATCCGCATCTGCGAACGCGCCTACCGCATGCTGGTGGACGAGGTCGGGTTTCCCCCCGAAGACATCATCTTCGACCCCAATATCCTGACCGTGGCCACGGGCATGGAGGAGCACAACAACTACGCCGTCGACTTCATCAACGCGACGCGCTGGATCAAGCAGAACCTGCCGCATGCCAAGGTAAGCGGCGGCGTGTCGAACATCTCCTTCAGCTTCCGCGGCAACAACAAGGTGCGCGAGGCGATGCACTCGGCCTTCCTCTACCACGCGATCGGCGCGGGCATGGACATGGGCATTGTGAATGCCGGCATGCTGGAAGTGTACGAAGAGATCGAGCCGGAGCTGAAGGTGCTCGTCGAGGATGTGCTGCTGAATCGTCGCGCTGATGCGACGGAGCGCCTGGTGGAGCATGGCGAGGCGCTGAAGAACGCAGGCGCGGGGCCTTCGCCGGCAACGGAAAAGAAGGCCGAAGAATGGCGTCTCGGCACGGTGGAGGAGCGGCTTTCACACGCTTTGGTAAAGGGCATCGATGCGTACATCGACACCGATACGGAGGAGGCCCGCGCAAAGCTTGGCCGGCCGTTGCTGGTAATCGAAGGTCCACTCATGTCGGGCATGAGCGTGGTGGGCGACCTGTTCGGCGCGGGCAAGATGTTTTTGCCGCAGGTGGTGAAGTCGGCGCGCGTGATGAAGAAGGCTGTGGCCTATCTGACGCCGTACATGGAGGCCGAAAAAGCCGAGATGGCTGCGGCCGGCCAGGAGGTGCGGGCGCAGGGCAAGATCGTGCTCGCGACGGTGAAGGGCGATGTACACGACATCGGCAAAAATATCGTAGGCGTGGTGCTGGCGTGCAATAACTACGAGGTCATCGACATGGGGGTGATGGTCCCTGCGGAGAAGATCCTCGAGCGCGCGAAAGCGGAAAAGGCGGACATGATCGGCCTTAGCGGGCTGATCACACCATCGCTCGATGAGATGGTGCATGTGGCGCGTGAGATGGAACGCCAACACTTTACCGTGCCGCTGCTGATTGGGGGCGCCACCACAAGCCGCGCCCATACGGCCATCAAGATCGCGCCGCACTATCGCCAGCCGGTAATCCATGTCACCGATGCGAGCCGCGCTGTGCCGGTGACGACGAGTCTTCTGAGCGAAGACAGTCGAGCGCTCTTTATCGAGCAACATGAAGCGGAGTACGAAGCACTACGCAGAGCGCATACGGCACCGAAGCAGATTGCCGTGCCGCTGGAACAGGCCCGAGCCCGACGATCGCCCATCCAATGGCGAGCCGAGGATATTCCAACGCCGGACTTTACCGGGGTCCGCGTGTTGAAGGACTTCTCGTTAGCGACGCTGCGGGAGTTCATCGACTGGTCGCCCTTCTTTCACACCTGGGGACTCAAAGGGCTATACCCACGTATCTTCGACGATGAGCGGCAAGGAGCCGAGGCGCGGGAGGTCTTTGAGAACGGCAATGCATTGCTGGATCGCATCATCGCCGAGGAACTGTTTACCGCCCGCGGCGTATACGGCCTATTTCCCGCAAACTCCGTTGGCGATGATGTCGAATTGTATGCGGACGACACGCGAGACGTGGTGCGTGAACGCTTCCACTTCCTGCGGCAGCAGGTGAACCGGGAAGGGAACGAACCGTGCCGGTCGCTCGCGGACTTCATCGCTCCACAGGAGACCGGGCTGCCGGACCATATCGGAGCTTTTGCCGTGACCACCGGCCTCGGCTTGAAGGAGCTGAGTAATGCCTTCAAGGCAAAGCATGATGACTATAACGCCATCATGGCCGAAGCGCTCGCGGATCGGCTGGCAGAAGCGTTTGCGGAGTGTTTGCACAAACAGGTGCGGGATACGTGGGGATACGGCCGTGATGAACGCTTCACGGCAACGGAGCTGATCCAGGAGAAGTATCGCGGCATCCGGCCCGCGCCCGGCTACCCGGCATGCCCAGACCATACGGAAAAGGGAACGATCTGGCGGCTGCTTGAGGTGCAGGCCAACACAGGAATGGAGATCACGGAAAGCTTTGCTATCTGGCCGGGATCGAGTGTGAGTGGGCTCTACTTCGCACATCCGCAGTCGCGTTTTTTCAGCCTGGGCAAGATCGGTCGCGACCAGGCAGTCGATTACCAGACGAGAAAAGGATGGCAGCTGGCGGAGGTGGAACGCTGGCTTGGGCCCAACCTGAACTACGACCCGGAAGAGAGGCAGCAAACGGCAAACAGGAAGTAGCGCATGCACGTGTGACATGGAAGTGGCCTGCGGTGCCCCCACATTTTTGTAGTGCGCTGAGGTTCCATGCGATAGATTCATCTGCAACGAACTATTGCAAGGACAAAGCCATGGCCAACAAGAAAGCTGCTGCAAAGAAAACAGCCGGGAAGAAGACAGCTGCGGCGACGAAGAAGCCCGCGGCAACGAAAACTGCTTCAGAGACCTCCACGAAGAAGGCCGCAACGAAGAAGATGGCGGCGGAGACTTCTGGTGCGAAGAAAGCACCCGCGAAGAAGCAGACGGCCAAGACCGCTGCGAAGAGCAAGAGCGAGAAAAATTACACCGACCCCAAGCTGCGCGAAAAGATTAAGGAAGAGGTAATGGCCGGTGACAAGGGCGGCCAGCCAGGCCAATGGAGCGCGCGCAAGGCACAACTGGTTGCGCACGAGTATGCCGCCGAAGGTGGGAGCTACAACCAGCCACGCAATGAAGCGCAACAGCACCTAAAGCAATGGGGCGACGAAAAATGGGAAACCGCCGATGGCAAGCCCGCCATTCGCGAGGATGACGAAGGCCACAAGGAAACGCACCGCTACCTGCCTGACCGTGCATGGGCGGAGCTTTCCCCCGAGGAGAAAAAGGCCACGGACGCGAAGAAAGTTAAGGGTTCGCGTGCGGGCAAGCAGTTTGTTGCCAATACGGAAAAGGCCAAGCAGGCTCGAAAGCATGCCGAGAAGTAGGTGCAACGGGGTTGTGCTTGCATCGCATCTATTCCCGTGTTACAAGTGAACCAATCCACCCGTGATGAGCGGGTCGAGTTTCATGCAGAGTGGTTGAGGGACGAGCCCTACGACGCCACGACAACCGGACAGACCACAGTACCGGTGTCAACTCTCGCCTGGCAACAGGACACATGAGATTCGGTGGAGCAGTGCCAATAGTCCGACCGCGCTGCATTGCCGTCTATCTCTGCATCCATTTCCAAGCTTGAGCGGCAACGCAGCCAGCAGGACCCTTCAGCCATCGGAGCGAACGATGGAGTATTCCTGTACGGCCTTTGAATTGCGATGTAACGAGTGCGGCAGAAGCTTTGGCAATCGGCCTCAATCAGCCTGCGAAGATTGCCTCGCGCCCCTGGAGGTTCACTATGACCTCAACCGTTTACAAGGGCATTTGTCTCGTGAAAGCATAGCCGCCGGCCCGCATAGCATTTGGCGTTACAAGGAACTGCTCCCTATTCCTCCCGGCTTCGCACCGGATCTGCCTGTCGGGCTGACACCTTTGGTGCGAGCCAACGCGCTCGGCAGACGCATCGGGGCAGACCACCTTTTTGTGAAGAACGATGCCGTTTGTTTCCCAACACTGAGCTTCAAGGATCGTGTTGTAGCCGTGGCGCTAGCGAACGCACAGGCCTTTGGTTTCGATGTGGTGGGTTGTTCTTCGACGGGCAACCTGGCAAACTCCGTCGCCGCCCAAGCCGCGCGCCTCGGGATAAAAGCGTGCATTCTGATTCCCGCGGACTTGGAACCGGCAAAGGTGCTGAACACACAGGTCTATGGTGCACGCCTGGTGCGAATCGACGGCAACTATGACCATGTAAATCGCCTCTGCACGCAGATCGCTGATGAGTACAACTGGGGCTTCGTAAACGTCAATTTGCGACCGTATTACGCCGAAGGATCGAAGACAGTAGGCTATGAGATCGCCGAACAGCTTGGCTGGCGGCTGCCTGACAACGTGGTTGTGCCCATGGCCGGCGGTTCGTTGATTCGCAAGATCCGGAAGGCGTTTAAAGAACTCGCCATCCTGGGCCTTGTGGATGACAAGCCAGTACGTTTCTTTGGCGCACAGGCTACCGGCTGTTCGCCGATTGCGCATGCGGTCAAGCAGGGAAGGGACTACATCGAGCCGCAACGGCCGAACACCATCGCCCGCTCGCTGGCGATCGGCAATCCGGCTGACGGCCCGATGGCTGCCAAGATGATTGCGGAGTCCGGTGGCTTTGCCGAAGATGTTTCGGATGTGGAGGTCATTTCGGGTATCCAGGAGCTGGCAGAAACTGAAGGAATCTTCGCTGAAACGGCTGGCGGCGTGACGACGGCGGTCACCGCTCGGCTCTACGCACAAGGCCGCATCGCACGTGGAGACACTACGGTTCTCTGCATCACCGGCAACGGCCTGAAGACGACCGATGCCCTCGCAGGGCGGTTTGAAGCAGCACATCCGGTACGGCCGAGGTTGGCGGATTTTGACGCGTACATCCGTGTTGTCGACGGCAGTTTGCTGGGTGCCGCTACGCAGGAACTTGAGCTGGCAGGAGGTGTGCGTTGAGCGTAAAGGTGGTTCTGCCGACAGCGCTGGCAAGGCATACGGAAGGGCAAAAGAGCTTTGCCTCGGAAGCACAGAATCTGCAAGGTCTATTGGATGATTTGGACACGCGCTTCCCTGCGTTGGCGAAGAATGTGAAGGATGCTTCAGGAAAGCTTCGCCGCTTCATCAACGTATATGTGAACGATGAAGACATCCGCTTTCTAGGGGGCGATACCCATCCCTTTGCAGATGGGGATGAAGTGATGCTGATTCCGTCCATCGCGGGTGGGTGCTGATACCAATCGCGAACGTGAAGGAACGGGCGGCCTAAGTGGCCGCCTGTTCCTCAAGCGGGCCGGTATCTTGCCAGTCGGGCGCAGGCCTCGAGAAGATCGTCGTGTTTTTTGGCATAACAAAAGCGTAGAAGATGGTTGCCAGGGTTATGACCGTCGCGGTCTGTTGAGAAAAAAGCGGAGCCCGAAACGGCAGCGACACCTGTGTCCTTCAGCAGCTGGCGCGCCTTTGCTTTCGCGTCTAAACCGGGAATGCGCGTGGCATCGGCGAGCACATAGTACGCACCCGCCGGTACGGAAGGCGTGAGACCGGCTGCCTGCAGCGCATCGCAAATCATGCCGCGCTTCACTTCGTATTCGGCTGCAAGCTCGATGTAAAAGCTGGGCGGTAACTGCAGCAGGCCGGCTGCGGCACCATGCTGCAGCGGTGCCGGCGCGCACACGTAGGTGAGGTCATGGAAGTAGTTGATGGCCGGCAGCCAGCGTTCACTCGCGGTCAGATAGCCGAGGCGCCACCCGGTAACGGAAAAGGTCTTTGAAAAGCCGGAGATGGTGATCGTACGCTCGGCCATGCCGGGCAGTGTGGCTATCGAGCGGTGCTGCGCCCCGTCATACACGAAGTACTCGTAGATCTCGTCGGTAAAGACGAAGAGATCATGCCGTATTGCAAAATCAGCGAGGGCGCTTAGCTGCTCCTCGGAAAGCACGGTACCACTGGGATTGGCGGGCGTGTTCAGGATCATGGCGCGTGTGCGCGGCGTGATCCTGACCGAGTCATCTGTGACGTCAAAACCATCGCGCACGACCACAGGCTGGAGCCGCAGGGCCTGCAAGGTGCTCACATGGTAGCCATAAAACGGTTCAAAGACCAGGCACTCATCGCCAGGGTTGAGCAGCGCCATCAATGCGGCGTGCAGTCCGCCCGTCGCGCCGGAGGTGATCAAAACCTGTGTCTCCGGATCGATTGCCATCCGGTTGTAGCTTGCGCATTTCTGCGCAACGGCCTCGCGCAGCGGGGTGATGCCATCCAGCCGTGTGTAGATGTTGTGACCGTCGCGAATCGCTCCGATTGCTGCTTCCGCTACAGGATGCGGGACCTCGGTATCACAAACGCCCTGCGCCATATTGATCCCATGCGCAAGGGAGCAGGCCAGCGACATCGCACGGATCTCAGATTGCCCATTGCCCGGTGCTAAATCACTCAGGCGAAGACGATCGACAAGGGGTTCAGCAAGGGTGGGCTTAGTTAAAGTAGGCATGGAAAAGGTGTGCTACGGGAGCACACCTTTATCCTAGTCGCGAGATGATGCCTGTGACAAAGCGAAAATAGATCGCAGGGCTAGATGACCTTTAGCAACAACAGAATGACCACGATGAGAAGAATCGTGCCCAAGGTGCCGCTGGGAGCGTAGCCCCAACTACGCGAATAGGGAAATGCAGGAAAGGACCCGAAGAGCAGCACAAGCAAGACGATGATCAGAATCAGTGTCAAAGCAGCCTCCGTAAGCTTCCGGAATAGATGCGCCACCGCAAGAATCTGTTATCTCCGCTGCTGCCAACATTGGGCAAAGAGGTCTAGCAAGGTTGTCGCATAAGCAACGGGTAGATAATCGCGAAAGCTTCCGATACCTGGATATGGCCGCATGTTTCGAAGAGTTTAGTAGGTTGATTCAAATTCAAATTTGAGGTTTTTATGTTTCTTGCTTTAGCAATTCTGCTCGCGATTGTGTATGTCATCGCGCTGGTTCTGGTGCACACGGTGCCCTTCTTGCTGCATCTGCTCATCCTTGTTGCAGTTATCTCTTTTGTTTTTCACCTGCTTCGGGCAGGCGCGCCTGAGAGCGAAGGTAGTTAAAGGGGAAAGGCCCGGCTTTATGCCGGGCCTTTCTTTTCTCTTCATCAACTACTGCCTTGCGACGATGTGCGCGGTGGCGTCTCCTGATGATGGCGGCGGCATATCCGCGAGCACTTCAGGGGTCTCTTCGGCGAGTTTCGGCAACTTGCCCGCGAGCGCAATTTCGAGTACCTGGTCCATATTCTCGACAAAATTCAGCTTCATCGTGTTTTTAATCAGATCGGGCAATTCAGCCAGGTCCTTGCGATTTTCCATCGGCAGCACCGCTTCGAAGATGCCGGCGCGATGCGCCGCAAGCAGTTTCTCTTTCAAACCGCCGATCGGCAGCACCTTACCGCGTAGGGTGATTTCCCCGGTCATGGCAATGTCCCGCCGGACCTCGATCTTGGTGAGTGCGGAAGCAAGCGCCGTAGCGAGCGTGATGCCGGCAGATGGGCCGTCTTTCGGAATGGCACCCTCGGGCACGTGGATGTGGATATCGATGTTGCGATAGAAATCCCGCGCAAGCCCGAGATGGTGTGAGCGCGAACGAATATACGTGAGTGCAGCCTGTGCCGACTCCTGCATCACGTCGCCCAGTTGTCCCGTGGCCGTCATCTTGCCTTTGCCATCGAGCACCTGGACCTCCGTTTGCAAAATGGAACCACCCATCTCCGTCCACGCCAAACCGGTCACCAGGCCAATCTCATTTTGCTCGTGCACCATGGAATCTCTGAACTTCGCCACGCCCAGCAGATCGGAAAGATTGGCGCCATTGACAGCTTCCTTGTGCTCGGCATTGGAGACGACCTTGCGAGCGACTTTGCGGTACACGTTGCCGATTTCGCGCTCAAGGTTACGCACGCCGGACTCGCGGGTGTAGTTACGGATGATGCCGCGCAACGCATCATCATCCAGCGAGACCTGCTCCCCCGTAAGGCCTGTACCCTCAAGCTGCTTCTTCACCAGGTATTGCTTGGCAATTTCAAGCTTTTCGAGCTCGGTGTAGCCGGAAAGCCGGAGGATCTCCATGCGGTCCTGAAGCGGGCCGGGGATGGTGTGCAGCACGTTAGCCGTGGCGACAAAAAGAACCTGGGAAAGATCGTATTCCACATCCAGGTAATGATCCTGAAAGGTATTGTTCTGCTCCGGATCAAGGACCTCCAGTAGCGCCGAAGCAGGATCACCGCGGAAATCCGAAGCCATCTTGTCGATCTCGTCAAGCATGATGACTGGATTCTTGGTGCCGGCTTTCTTCATCGACTGGATGATCTGCCCAGGAAGAGCGCCAATGTAGGTACGCCGATGGCCGCGGATCTCAGCCTCATCACGAACGCCACCGAGCGACATGCGTACAAACTTGCGGCCGGTTGCCTTGGCGATAGACATACCCAGGGAGGTTTTACCCACGCCCGGAGGCCCAACAAAGCATAGGATCGAGCCTTTGGGGTTCTTCACCAGCTGACGCACGGCCAAGAACTCGAGGATACGTTCCTTGATCTTTTCAAGGCCATAATGATCTTCGTTGAGAACCTGCTCGGCGTTCTCGATGGAGCGGATTTCTTTGCTGCGCTTGCGCCATGGCACCGCGAGCAACCAATCCAAATAATTGCGACTGACGGTCGATTCTGCGGACATCGGTGGCATGGCTTCGAGCTTTTTCAACTCCTGCATAGCCTTGTCCTGCACATCTTTCGGCATGCCGGCGTCGTCGATCTTTTTCTTAAGCTCGTCGAACTCACTCTTTTCGCCGCGACCGAGTTCCTTCTGAATAGCCTTGATCTTCTCGTTGAGGTAATACTCTTTTTGCGCCCGCTCCATTTGCCGCTTGACACGCGACTGGATGGTGCGGTCCACATTAAGCTTTTCGATAGCGATATCGAGCGTATCCGCGACGCGTGCAAGCCGCATCTCCGGATCAAAGACCTCGAGCAGCTGTTGTTTCTCCTCAATCGAGAGCGGCAGGTTGGCGCCGATCAGGTCAGCAAGCTTCGCCGGCTCATCCGTGCGCAGTGCGGCAGCGGCTTCCTGGTTGAGCGATTGCTGCAGCTTGCTGTATTGCTCGTAAAGCTGGTGCACCCTTGCAACAAGCTGATCGGTCTGGGCGGTGGGTTGCAACTCGTTGCGCGAGGTCCGCACAGTGGCTACGAAGAACCCATCATCATCGTTGACCTCCGTGGCGCGTGCGCGCTCAACACCCTCGACAAGCACACGGATGTTGCCGTCCGACAGACGTACGGACTGCACGATGTTGCCGATCGTGCCGACGTTGTAAATGTCAGTCGCGGTAGGCTCATCGACAGAAGCGTCATGCTGGGTTGCGAGGAAGATCTTCCGATCGCCGTTGAGCGCCTCTTCCAACGCACGCACAGAGGACTCACGGCCCACAACAAAGGGTGCCATCATCTGCGGAAAGATCACCATCTCGCGGATGGGCATCATCGGGAGTTTGCGCTGCGTTCCGTTATTTAAATCGCGGTCTTCGTTCTTCATAGGTCTCCCGATTAGACGTGCTGTCCTCGGCCTTCGATGCAGCATCCGGCTTCGAGCAAATTGTACGCATTGTGTGGATGTAACAATGGGCCGACAAGAACCGTTGACGGCATCCAAACCACTCTGCAATCTGAGTTTGTCATGCTGCACGCAAGAAGGACCCCAGTATGGCGCTCGGAGCGTGAAATCGCTTAAGCGGCATACTGAGGTCCATCGCTACGCTCAGGAGGATAGAGGGAAGAGGCGTGCAATCAACCAGCCTTCTCCAAAATGACAGGTAACGTGATGTCGCGGCTCTTGACCATCTCTTCTGTGATCACAAGTTCCTTGACCTTTTTATTGCCGGGCACGTGATACATCAGGTCGAGCATGAGCTCTTCGAGGATCATGCGCAGACCGCGAGCGCCGACCTTGCGTTGCAGGGCCTCACGGGCAATCTCCCGTGTGGCGTCCTCGGTCCAGGTCACCTTCACGCCCTCGTAATCAAATAAACGGGCGTACTGCTTCAGGATGGCATTGCGTGGACGGGTCAGGATATCAATCAGGGCCGGCTCGTCGAGTTCATCGAGGATACCCAGCACAGGCAAACGGCCGACAAACTCTGGAATCAACCCATATTTGAGTAGATCCTGTGGCTCAGCTTGACGCAACATTTCGGTGTCGCGTTGCGCACGAATGGGCGTAACGCCCAGCATCTTTTCATCGGCATCGGCAATCGCTTTGAAACCCAGCGCTTTCTTGCCGATGCGGCGTGCGATGATCTTTTCCAAGCCAACGAAGGCACCGCCGCAGATGAACAGGATGTTCGTCGTATCGACGATGGTGAACTCCTGATGCGGGTGCTTGCGACCGCCTTGCGGCGGCACGTTGGCGATGGTGCCTTCAAGCAACTTCAAGAGCGCCTGCTGTACACCTTCGCCGGAAACATCGCGCGTGATGGACGGGTTCTCGTCCTTGCGACCGATCTTATCGATCTCGTCGATGTAGATGATGCCGGCCTGCGCGCGCGCTACATCATTGTCGGCAGCCTGCAGCAACTTCAAGATGATGTTTTCGACATCCTCACCGACGTAACCGGCCTCGGTCAGCGTGGTTGCATCGACGATGGCAAAGGGTACATCCAGCATCTTGGCCAGGGTTTGCGCCATGAGTGTTTTGCCGGAGCCGGTTGGCCCCACAAGCAGAATGTTGGACTTGGCCAGCTCGACATCGTTGCCGCGCATGCGGTTCATCTGGATGCGCTTGTAGTGGTTGTACACGGCGACCGCCAGCTTCTTCTTCGTGCTGTCCTGGCCGATGATGTACTCGTCCAAGAACGCCTTTACCTCGGCCGGCTTGGGAAGGTGTTGGGGTGCGGCGCCGGGTTGCGGCTCTGCGCTCTTGTCGTCTTCGAGAATGGAGTTGCAGACCGCAACACACTCATCGCAGATATAGGCCCGTGGGTAATCCGAAGGCGAAGAGATAAGCTTCGCCACGGCATCCTGCGACTTGTGACAAAACGAGCAGCGCAGCGACTCTTCCAGGCCCCGAGTGGTCTTCATAAAGGGTTTACGACTCCTTCGATCGGCGAAGACGATACACGTCATCCGCGTGGGAACACCTAAGTTTACACCTTGACGATCCCCGGCCAAAGGAAGGTAGATAAGGTTTGTGGCGAAGGGTCTACACCTTTGTAACGTGTAAACAAAGGCGGCATGGACAAAGATGCCGCCTTTGTTTTGCTTCGATTTAGGTGCGAGGACGCGTGATGATGTCGTCGATGAGGCCGTACTCCTTCGCCTGTTGTGAACCCATCGAGAAATCGCGATCTGTATCGCGCTCGATCTGTTCAAAGGTCTGGCCGCTATGCTCCGCCATAATGCGGTTCATGCGCTCGCGCAAGCGGAGGATCTCCCGCGCGTGGATGTCGATCTCCGTTGCCTGTCCTTGGATACCGCCGCCCATAATCAACGGCTGATGGATGAGGATGCGCGCATTTGGCAGAGCAAACCGCTTGCTTTTCTTGCCGGCCATGAGCAGAAAGGCACCCATCGACGCAGCTTGGCCAATGCAAAGGGTTTGCACGTCGTTCTTGATGTACTGCATGGTGTCATAGATGGCGAGGCCGGCAGAAACGGAACCCCCGGGCGAGTTGATGTAGAGCTGGATGTCCTTTTCCGGATCTTCCCCGGAGAGAAAAAGCAGCTGCGCAATGATCAGATTGGCGACATTGTCGTCGATGGGGGTGCCGAGGAAAATGATGTTATCGCGCAGCAGACGGCTGTAAATGTCATAGGAGCGTTCGCCCCGGCTCGTCTGCTCGAGCACCATCGGTATAAGTCCCATAGCTCCTTCTTTCTTGCTGTGTGTTTCGGTTTGGTGCCGGTTTCTTTGTACTTCAATCAGCCTGCCCCGGGCGTGTAGCGGGCAGGCGTAGGCTGGGAAATCTTGGTTTGCCTAGGCGGCGAGCTTTTCGTATAGCGCCGTGCCCGTCTTTTCGCGACGCATCTGTTCGCGAATGCGCTCGAGGGAACCGTCCTCCGTGAGGCGCTTGCGCAGGGTCTCAAGCGGTTCGCGTGCTTGAATGGAGGCCATCAGCAGTTCACGTTCCATCTCCTCATCGGCGATGTCGACATGTTCGCGCTCGGCGATCCGATCCAGAATCATCGAGGCTTTTACCTCGGCAACGGCCTGATCGCGCTGTGCGGCGCGAAGCCGGCCGAAGTCGAGCTGACGCATGGCCTCATTCGTCATACCTTGCTGTGCGAGCGCGCGCAGGCCGCGATCAAGCCGCGCATCGATCTGCTGCTGCACAAAGGTCTCCGGCACAGGGAACTGAAAGCGTGCAATTAAATCTTCCAGCATGCGATCGCGCGCTTCCGTTTCGAGCGTGTCTTTCTTACGCTCGGCGATCCGCTCCCGCAGCTTGCTTTCAAACTCTTCCCAGCTCTCATACTCGCCGAGCTGTTTTGCAAACTCAGCATCGCGTTCGGGGTAGAGCTTGCGCTTGATCGCTTTCACCGTGAGATCGTAGTGAACCGTCTTGCCCGCCAGACGCGCGTCGCCAAACTCGGCGGGGTAATCGACTTCGAACTGGAGCTCTTGCCCGGTATTGGTGCCGCGCAGGGCTTCGCTGAAAGGCGGCAGGGTATTCTTACCGCCCACTTCCAGCAGAACGTCATCGCCTTTGATTTCCGGCTGTTCCGATGGGGATTCAGCGACTTGAGATTCGGCAACTTGAGGTTCAACGACTTCGGCGCCGGCTTCGCCCCCCGGTGCCGGGGCGTTCTGCAGCTGACCTTTGAAGGAAATCTCTGCCCAATCACCGTCGGCAAGTGAACGCTGCTCTTCGACCGGTTCCACCGTTGCATGATGATCCAGCGTGGCCTGCAACTCGGCTTCGTACTCATCGTCGCTCACCGTGACATCCGGACGTTGCACAGCGACGCTGTCATACCCGTCGATGTTGATCTCGGGCGCAATCTCGAAGGTCGCCTTGAATCGCAGGGGCTGACCCTCAAACAGCTGCAGTTCAGAAACCTGCGGCTGCGAAACGGGGTTCATCGAGCCCTGCTCCAGAGCGGTTCGGAAACGCTCAGAGACGAGAGAATCGAGCACCTCCTGCCGCACATCTTTCGCAAAACGCGAACGGATCAGCGACTCAGGAACTTTGCCCGCACGGAAGCCGGGGATACGCGCCATCTTGGCGTAGCGGCGCAAAATTTGGCGAAAAGCTTTGTCGACATCGCTCGCCGGCGCCTCCACCTCGATGGTGCGGGTCAGCTCCGGATTCAGCGGAGGCGCGTGATGGTGCTGATGCTCGTGATCATGCGTGAGCGCAGCGGCGGGCTGCATCTGCGCATCCTGCATGTCTTGCATTGGCGCATCGGGCGCCTGCACGTCCTGGATTTGCACGTCTGCGGTCGGAGTGTCCGGCAAAACGGCTTGGCCTTCAGATCCTGGCGCGTTGGCCATTTCTTCTTGCATATCGGTAGCGGTCAATGGAATCTCTTCTGAACTGGACTGGATGAGCATGGGAACTCTGAACCTGAGAGGTTTGCGAAAACACGCATCTCCTACGAGGGCAGCGCGATCTCTCAAGCATCAGGATACGAGTCGTATGGAAAGGGGTCAAACGGTGCGCCCCTCTATCGCGCTTTGAAACAGTGCGCCATCAGATCGCGAAGAAGTGAATGATCAATCGCGAACGGCTTCGCCCAGCGCTCTTACAAGCTGATCTTTAAGGTACCGGCACACGGTCCCCGGTGACAAAGGTAAACACCTCGACACGCACCTTCCATTGCAGGGAGTCGCCCGGTTGAAGGGTGGTAATCCCGGAGCCCTCTCTCGTCTGCCATTGGGGCCCGAGCGCGTCGTCGAAGTTGGTTTCCGGGCCGATGGCGACCCATGGTTTATCCGCCGGTGCGATGACGCGCAGCCCGCGGATATTGGCAGTCAGTGGAGAGATCCGAATGCCGTAGCCGTAGGCAGTATCGCGCAATTCGACAACGGGACCGCTCGCCAGAACGGTTGCCATCGGGTGGACAAAGGTGTCGTTGATCGCGGTAGAGCCTAACCGGGTGCCGCGTGTACTTGTAAAATCAAGCGGTGTTCCAGCGGTCGACACCATGCGTCCCGTGGGCATGCCGGTACTGCGATCAAGCTCGAGGCGCGTATTCGACGGGATTGCCAACGTCGCGTTTGCGCGATTGTGGCTTGGTAGATTGAAGAACGGCAGCCAACCGATACCGACCGGCATAGGGGTATCGCCGGTATTTTGTACCGCAACTCCCAGATCGAGCGTATGCCCCGACATCTCCGCGGTAATGTGAACAGAGCCGGTCGAAGGCCAATTGCCGGAAAAGGTGCCGGGGTGAAAGGTCGCCTCAACGGATTGACCGTCCAGCACCACATCACTATGGGTGGAATCGGCGCCGCGGTTGAGGAGAAGACCCTGCGTGGAGTACAGACTGCCCGGTGTTTCCGAAGGAAAGGTCAGTCGCTGGCCAATCCATAGCGTTTCGAGAACGCCCGGATTTTGTGTGGGCTTGCCCGCGAGCTGGCCGGCCCAGGGCACAAGAAAAGCCCCACCCATGGTCGAGCTAAGCACCCCATTCTGGTCTGGCCCAGTGCCCGTAAGCATCGCCGTTGCCTCGTCCAGGGGAGGCGACACGAGAAGCGGCACCTCGCCGTGTCCCGGGATCAAGGCGGTGAGCTGCAGGAGGTTCATGCCCCGGCCTGGAAGAAGCGTGGCGGAGGTAAACTCCGGTTCGCCATCCACCGCGTCGGGGGTACGGTTGAGGTGAAGAGCATCCTGCCCGCCGGGCCCGGTCGGCCTCGCATCCGACGTTTTTTCCGGCATCACTGCCGTGGTGAGCCGGTGAAAGTTCCCTCTGCCCCGTTCCCACGCGACTGCGAGCAGCACCGCGCATAGTAGGGCGATGAGGGTGGGGGTGAAACGACCGGACGAAACAAACGGCGCCCGGGCGGGACGCGGCAACGGCCCGGAACGACGGGGCAACCTATCCATCGAAAGACTCTCCAGAAAGCTTGGTCGTGAACACCATACTACTTGCCCTGGGCCAGAGCTTTGATAGATGAGCGGAGCATGGGCCTCCAGAAAAGGCGCCAGAGCGTTGACAAGGCTGGCGGTGATGCAAGCTGACCGCCAGACTGGCGTAAAGAAGGGCCCCGCAGTGTGCGGGGCCCTTCTTTGTTATTGCACGCTATACGGTGCTCAACGCCAGACCAACGACGGGCTCCTCGCTAGTACCGTCCGGAGAAACGGGACGGTAGAACAGCTGATCGCCATCAAGATATACCTCGAGAAATGCTGGCCGCTCGGCGATCAGCCCGGCGATCAACGCTTCTGAGAGTGGATCTTCGATGTACCGTTGCAGCGCGCGGCGCAGCGGACGGGCACCATAGCTGCGGTCCGTGAGGGTCTTCTGCATGATCCAGCGCTTCGCCTCGTCCTGCACGGAGATGGTGATCGCCTTGTGCACGAGGTTGGTGTTGATTTGCTGGACGAGCAGCTCGATGATCTGCAAGAGGTCCGGATCGGTCAGCGCCGTGAAGACTATGACCTCGTCAAGGCGGTTGATGAATTCAGGGTTGAAGGTCCGCTTCACCTCGCCCATCACCATCTCCTGCATCTTTGAAAAGACAACCTCATCTTTCGACGACTGGAAACCCAACCCCTCACGCTTCATCAGGTGTTTGGCCCCGATGTTCGAGGTCATGATGATGATCGTGTTCTTGAAGTCGACGGTATTACCCAGGCCGTCGGTGAGCTGGCCGTCTTCAAAGACCTGCAGCAACAGGTTGAAGACATCCGGATGTGCTTTTTCAACTTCGTCGAGCAGAACGACCGAATACGGGTTGCGCTTCACGCGCTCCGTTAGCTGACCGCCCTCTTCATACCCGACATAGCCCGGAGGCGAGCCGATGAGCTTGGAGACTGAGTGCTTTTCCATAAACTCCGACATGTCGAAGCGGACAAGCGCCTTTTCTGAACCGAATAGGAACTGCGCCAGGGTGCGCGCGACTTCGGTTTTACCCACACCGGTCGGCCCAAGGAACAGGAACGAACCGATGGGGCGTGCGGGATTCTTTAGACCGGCACGGGAGCGGCGGATCGCACGGGCGAGGGCGTTGATCGCCTTGTCCTGCGAGATGACGCGTTTGTGCAGCTCTTCTTCCACCCGCAGTAGCTTCTGCGTTTCCTCTTCCTTAATGGAGGTGATGGGCACGCCAGTCCAGCGTGACACCACGTCCTCGATGTCCTCGCGGGTGACGATGCCTGAGCTGGATTCATTGAGGTTGTACTTGTCGCGAAGGGCGCGTAGATTCTCGCGCTCTTTGCGCTCTTCGTCGGAATAGAACCGTGCCTTCTCGAACTCGTGATTCGCAATGGCGTTTTCCATGCGGTGCACGATGAATTTGATACGTTTTTGCACCTCCGTCAACTCTTCGGGCAACGTGGTCTGACGCAGCTTGACACGGGCACCGGCCTCATCGATCAGATCGATGGCCTTATCGGGTAGAAAACGGTCCGGAATGTAACGGTGGGAATGGGTGACAGAAAAGGAAATCGCGTCATCCGTGTAGGAAACGGCATGAAATTTCTCATACTTTTCCTTGATGCCCATGATGATCTTGATTGCATCCTCTTCGTTGGGAGGCGGGACCTTAACTGCCTGAAAACGGCGTTCGAGGGAGCGATCTTTCTCAATGGATTTGCGAAACTCGGCCGGAGTGGTCGCGCCGATGCACTGGATCTCACCGCGGCTGAGGGCCGGCTTCAGGATGTTGGCGGCGTCGAGGGAACCTTCGGCTGAACCGGCTCCGACCAGGGTGTGCAGTTCATCGATGAAGACGATGGAGTTCTGATTTTCCATCAATTCCTTCATGATCGTTTTCAGGCGTTCCTCGAACTGACCACGATACTTTGTACCGGCCACAATCAGGCTCAAATCCAGCGAAAGTACGCGTTTGTCGGCCAGAAAAGAGGGTACCTCGCCGTCGGCGATCTTTTGCGCCAGCCCTTCGACGATCGCCGTTTTGCCGACACCCGGTTCGCCGATCAGGACAGGATTGTTCTTCGTCCGGCGGCAGAGGATTTGAATCACGCGATCGACTTCCGTATCGCGCCCAACCAGGGGATCGAGGCTTTGGTCTTGCGCGGCCTGGGTAAGATCGCGCGAGAATTCGGCCAGCATGGACTGCTCCTGCTGTTGCCCACGCCCTTTGGATGAGCCGCTTGAGGATGACCCGCCCTGCGGCTTTTCCTGCGTTGAGCGCTGCAACTCTTCACGGATGGCAGGCAAACGAAGCCCGCGTTCCGTCAGGATCTCCGCGGCGAAGCACTTTTCTTCGCGCAGAAGCCCGAGCAGCAAATGTTCTGTGCCGATGTGCTTGTGGCTGAGCCGCTCCGCCTCTTCCGCGGCATAGGCGAGCACACGCTTGCATTCATTGGAAAGCGGCAGGTCGACCGAGGTCGAGACCTTTTCGCGCACCGTGGTGTGTTGTTCAATCTGCTTGCGAATGGATTCAACTGAAGCATGCGAGCGGAGAAAGCGATTCGTGAGTGCCTTATCTTCGCGCAGCAGGCCCAGCAGGAGGTGTTCGGTTTCAATGTAGGGCGAACCGAACTGGCTCGCCTCGTAGCGGGCGAAAAAGATAACGCGCCGCGCTTTTTCCGTATAGCGTTCGAACATGCTCCCCCTTCGACCATCGCCCCCGCCCGAAACTGCACGAGGCGTGATCTGCGATACAAAACCGTGGCCGCCGCGCTCCATCTGCGACGGGAAGGACTGATTGCCAGCAAACGGCAGCCAGAGAGATGGCACCAGTGTATCTGCGCCCGGCACGATTGCGAAGGGCAGACTACAAGGTGGTTACCAAGGATTGGACGATTGTGTGCACAATCGGTCGCATTTGGGAAAATCGGGCTTGCGTGCCACGGAAGCGCCACCAAAGGCGGTGACGGTTTCAAAACGGAACACATGAGTTTTTGTCGGTAACGTAACGAAGGCGCCTAGTCGACCGCCGGCAGCAGACGACCTTCGCTCAAATGCAGCACCCGGTCGCAGCGCCCGGCGAGGCCGCGATGATGGGTCACGATGACGGCGGCCAACCCGGCATCGGTGCAGAGCCGTTGCAAGAGATCGAAGAGGTGCGCGGCGGTGCGGTCGTCGAGATCGCCCGTGGGTTCGTCGGCAAGCAATACCTGCGGCTCGGTCACGAGGGCGCGGGCGATGGCGACCCGCTGCTGTTCGCCGCCGGAAAGTTCGCCGGTGCGGTGCCCGGCGCGGCCGCTCAACTCCACGCGCTCGAGCCAGCCCTTCGCTGCTTCGAACGCCTGTTTGCGCCCCGTGCCGCGAGCCAGCAAAGGAAGCGCGATGTTTTCCAAGGCGGTAAATTCCGGCAGAAGATAGTGAAATTGCCAAACATACCCCAGCGCTCGGTTGCGCAGACGTGCAGCCTCCTCTCGATCGAGGCGCGTGACTTCGGTTGAGCCCAGCCACACCGAACCTGCTGTGGGCCGGTCAAGCCCGGCAAGCAGATGCAGCAACGAACTTTTCCCGGTGCCGCTGCGCCCCACGACGGCGACACGCTCCCCGGCGAAGACCTCCAAGGCAAGGTCACGGAAGAGTTCCAGGCCGGGTTGGGCCGGGCTCGGCGCAGGATAGATCCTGGTCAGCCCCATGGCGCGCAGCACGGGTGCGGATCGCCGGGGCAGAGCCCCAAGGGCCACCGTATCTGCTTGCCTCAATCGTGAGCCACCTTGCTGCCATCGTCCTGCACCACCTCCGACGCGGAAGTACCAGCTGGCTCATTCCGTTGACCCTGGCCGCGTTTAGGGTTCCAGGTTGCTCCAAAGGCGATGGACAATCGATTCCAGGCGTTGGCGCTGGCGACAGCTAAAGTCAAATCGACGAGGTCTTTTTGCTGGAAAAAGATGGAAACGGCAGCGTACTCCGCATCGCCGGCATGGGAGGTCTGAACCTCTGTAATGGCGTCGGTCCAGGCCAGCGCCGCGCGTTCCCGTGGGGTGAAGGCGTCCGAGGCCGGCCAGTCGCGCAGCGCCTCGATGCGCGTTTCGGGTTCGTTGTGTTTGCGCAGTTCGGCGGTGTGGTGGCCGATGCAGAAGGCGCAGCCATTCACGAGCGAAGACCGCAGCCGCACCAGCTCCAGCAGCACGGCTGGCAGCGCGGTCGAAGCATTTAGGTAGTGTTCGAGCGCCCGGAGGTGCGCGATGCCCTCTGGCGCGTATTCAGGGTAGCGGAGACGGGAAGCCATAGGTGTGTAGTGGAGCGACGGCAACAATGGGAGCCGGACGTTTCGCCATCGGCTACTGGTGAGCGATGTCTTTCGATTCAAGGCGTGTCAACCATTGCTGGATAGCGCTCAGATCAATCAGCTGCCGGAAAGACGACATTACCTCATCATGTCGGCGGTCCGCTCGCCGCTCGGCCTCTTCGAAGCGCTTCTCGATGGCAACAGGCCGATGGTCAAGGCCAACGATCTGCTCTTCAATGTCGTTCATCCTCGCGTCACTACGATTGAAGCGGCTATCCAAGGCGTCGGATCGCTGGTCAACGTTGGCGAGTTCTTTGTCAACAGCGTTGAAGCGCTCATCGAATCGCTCTTCCAGAACGTCCAGTCGCACGGCGATCGCCCGCAACTCGGGGGCGAGAGAATCCTGTAACACCTTCGGTGTGTCCTCGATTACACCCACGCGCTGTTCTCCCCTATACCTCACTGTAAGGCCTAACCCGCAAAAACGTTACTCATATCGTAGTGCCTCAGCGGGTAGAATCGCCGCTGCGGAGCGTGACGGGTATAGCGTTGCCAACAGTGCGATGCCGAGCGATACGACTGCGACCAGCAGGGCATCGCTGAGCCGGGGCGCGAAGGGCAGATGATCGATCGAGTACACGCCGGGATCAAGCTGGATGAAGCGGTAGTGCGCGCCCAGCAGGCTCCCCGTGTAGCCCAGCACCAGCCCTATCGCGGTACCGATGGCCGAGATGAGCATGCCTTGCAGGAGAAAAACGCGGCGTACCTGGCCTGCCGTGACGCCGAAGCTCATCATCACGGCGATGTCGCGGGTTTTCTCCATGACCATCATCGTGAGCGCGCTGAGGATGTTGAGGGCCGCGACAATCACAATCAACGCAAGCACGATGAAGGTGACGGCCTGCTCCAGCTTCAATGCGCGAAAGAGCTCACGGTTCTGGTCTTGCCAGGTTGTTGCCTGATAGCCCGGCCCAGCGGCCGTTTCAAGCGCGTGGGCAACTGCCGGGGCACGGTTCAGGTCGTCGAGCCGAAAGCTGAGCACGCTGACGAGATCCGGCTCGGAAAATAGCCGCTGTGCATCGGCCAAGCGCATAAAAGCATAGGCGGAATCGTATTGGTAGAAGCCGGAAGAGAAGATGCCCACCACCGCAAACCGCTGGTAGCGGGGGATCAGTCCCAAGGGGGTGAGCTCGCCCTGCGGACTGGTGATCAGCAGCGTGTCGCCGACGGCCGCCCCGAGGGTCACGGCGAGCTCATGGCCGATGACCAGGGGTGGCGTGGCGCTTGCAGTGACGGATGTTGGAAAGGCTGCGGCGTCGGGCACTGCCCCGGGCGGCTGCGCCTCGGTGGGGGTAAGCGCCAGGGAGGAGCCCTCATCGATCGTTTGCAGAAGATTGCCGACGCGCAACTCATCCTCGGGAACGATGCCTTTAATCAGCGCACCGCCTGAGCGTGGACCGCGCGAGATGAGCACCTGGCCATAGAGCCCCGGCGCGACCGCCGCCACATGCGGCACCTGGGCCAGCTGCGCCATCAGCGGCCGCCAATGCGCGATGCCGTCCCCGGTGATGCGCAGCAGTTGCACCTGGGCGGTCGCGCCCACCAGACGGTCCTGCAGGTCGCGGCGCATGCCGTTGGTGATGGCCAGCGCCACGATGAGCGCCGCCACGCCGGCGGCCACGCCCAGCACGGAGATGCCGGTGATCAGCCCGACCACCGCTTGCCGCCGTCGCGCCCGCAGATAGCGAATGGCGATAAAGAGCTCAAAGCGCACGTTCTCCATCGTAAGCGCCTACCTATAGAAATGGCGGCCGGGAACCGAATGGCAACGGGCATCGTCTATAACAATGTTCCGACAATGGCTCCGGCACCCAGGGTGTTGGGGCGGTCGGATGGAGTTTCGTTCATGAAAACGGGTTTACACCTTGCGATGGTCGCGTTGGCGGCTACGCTCACCGGAACAATCGTCGCGCAGCAAACGCCGGCGCCGGCACCGGTGCCGACACAGAAACCACCGGCTGCGCCCGACGACAGCGGGCCGGCCACGGACAACAGCGGCATCGTGCTACCCAAGAAGAAGGACGATCCTGCGCCGCCGCCTGCACCCGCGGCGGAAAAAGTCAACAATCCCAATGGCGCAATCTTTTCCATGCGCGTGGATGTGCCGATCGTCAACCTGGATGTAGGCGTGTTGCTTGACAAGACCCACCAGTTCGTTCCGGGGTTGAAGCCCGACAACTTCCTGGTGGTGGAGGATGGTGTGGAGCAGCGGGTGCAGGATGTCCGCTTGACGAAGACGCCCATCACCGCGGTCATGTTGCTGGAGTTTGCGGCGAACTCCTATTACCTCATCAACGACATGCAGAACGCCTCGGTAGCCTTCTTCCGCACCTTGCAGCCGAACGATTACGTCGCCGTTGAAACCTATGACATCCGTACCCACATCCTGTGTGACTTCACCAATAACAAGGACACCATTGCGGAGTCGATTCGCAGCTTGATGATGCCTACCTGGCGTGAGACGAACGAATTTGACGCGCTCTATGAGACGCTGGACCGACTCAGCCGTGTCGATGGTCAGAAGTACATCATCTTGATCTCGAGCGGCCGCGACACGATGTCCCGCCTCACGCTCGACCAGATGCTGGCCAAGGTGAAAGCCAGTCAGAACACGACGATCTTTACCGTCAGCACCGGAGGCTTCGTGCGCGAGATGAGCAACGGCTCCGGTCCGCGGCACATGGACTATCTGCAGGCCGACAACGAGATGCGTACCTTTGCGCAGATGACCGGTGGGCTCAGCTTTCAACCGGTGTTTCAAGGAGAACTGCCGGACATCTTCTCGCGGATCAACGAATCCATCCGCAACAAATACGTGCTGACCTACCGACCGACCAATCCGAAGAACGATGGGAGCTACCGCAAGGTGAAGGTGTACCTGGTGGATAACGAGGGCAAGCCGTTAAAGATGCAGGATGAAAAAGGAAAGTCGCTGAAGTACTCGATCGTGGCACGCGATGGGTATCGGGCGAAGCTGCCGGTAGAGTAGCGTGATCCTCGTGTCCAACTTCTACGAGAGTCCCTAAGCGAAGCGATCGACCGTGTCGCGGCCCTGCACCGGAGCCAGGCAAAGCAGCAGCAGACCTTCGATCAGCACCACGCCTTCCACCCGCTCAGACAGCCGGTGCAGGCGCTCGAAGTGTGCCCGGGCGGGTGTGTCTACCGGCGCTGTGTCGACTTCGCCGCCGAGGGTCAAGCGGTCGGTTTCCATGTGCGGCAGAACAGATTGCTGAAGGTACAGCGTGAGCGCCATCATCGCGACCACCAGGACGATTTCAATCGCACGTGCGGGATGCGAGTCGTGCTGCATGGCCAGCAGAGACAGGGTGAAGAACAGATACAGCACGCCGGCAACAAGACCAAGGCGATGCAGCGACAGCAGGCTGCCCCGCACGATGGCCCCGGCCTCGTGCGCACTGGGCATCACTTTGAACGCAACCTGAGCGACCAGGATGAAGAAGACGATCGCTCCCACCCAGATGGAAAGCGGGATAAGCCGAAGGATGCGGAAGGCCGTTCTCATGCCTTTTTGGAGCCCGTGAGCGCGGGTTCCGGGTCTCCATCGGCCTGCCCACGTTTCGGGGTGGGAGCAAGTGCGCCCACCAGTGTCGGCTGCTCTTCCACTCGCTCCGGAGGATACGGCTGGCGGCCCGCGGCGCGATCCAGCGCCCGGCTGAGGATGAGCTCGACCGCAGCGCGTGCCTCCCGGTAATCCGTTTCGGTAATGCGACGCTGCAGACGCTCGGTTTCCAACGTGAACAATTCATCACGCAGCGCACTGAGCAGACCGTCATGGGAGTGATTTGCGTGGAGGACGGATGCTGCCGCCGGCGCGCCTGGCGCCGGAGGCCATACCGGGCCACCCGTCGCGTTGGGTGCGGCAGGGGGTACTGGTGACGTGGCCGCCGTGCCTGTGGGTTTGCGAAGCAAGACTCCTGCGGCTCCAGCGAGCAACAGGGCTAGACCCGCCAGGATCCACCATTTGTACTTGGCCCAGGGATCGCGGTCGCCGTTCTCATCGAGTGGATTGTTGAGGCCACGGCCGCCGGCAAGTTCCGAGTTGCTCACGTTCGGCGCGGCGGCGTCGCGGTTGCTGCCGCTGTTCGCCGTGTTGCTGTTTGGACCCGCCCCTGCGCCTGCGCCGGTGTTGTCGTTGCCTGCCTGCTCGGGCAGGGTGCCCGTCCCGGTAACGGTGAACTCTGCTGGCTGACCGGCCCCGAGATTTTGTCCGATAAAGGTTTGTGTTCCTGGTTTCGTACCCTGGGCGCTGAGCTGGGTGCCTGTCCCTGGAACGAGCGTCATGCTGGTCGGCAGCAAAACCGCAAAGGTTCCCACAGCGTTCGGGATCTGCGGGGTGAAGGTGTACTTGCCCGTGTAGGGCAGCGTATAAGCGATGCCAAACTGTGTTTCGCCGGGCCGAATGGGAAATAAAAAGGTAAAGTGCCCAGGGTCGCCCAGCGGCACCGCGGGGGTTTGCACCGGCATGCCGCCCTGGGTGATGGCGCCGGTACGACCGAGCAGAGCTCCTTTGGGCAGGTAAAACTCATACCCCTTTGGGCCGAACTGCGTGCGTTGCGGGCTGGAGTCGTTCTTCACCTGCAGCACTTCGACGACGTGCAACTCGGTCGCACTGGCCTCGACGTGAAGCTCTTCGACGCCCGTATGCACCCCGTCCACGGCAGCCGCGGCGTCATACACGGGCACCTCGACGGCATGCTCGTCCGGTTGTACAGGTTGAAAGTAATTGGCTTTCTGGTGCGTGACGCGTACCAGGTGCATGCCCTCATCCGGCACCACGAGCGTGAACCGGCCACGCGCATCGGTGGTGGTATGCGTGGATTCCTGCATGCCCTGTTGCAGCTGGATCAGAGTCACCTGATCGCCGGCAGCGGGCTTTCCGGTGGTTTTATTGGTGACGGTGCCCGTGATGGGCACGGCTGCGTGCGCGAGGCTCGAAGCGGCCAGGCTCGACGCCGCAAGGGCAAAGCCGGCGAGTGTGCGGAATGCGAAGCGGGTCAGCGGCACTCTTCTAGGATACGTCACCTAAGGGAGGTGGGGTACGTATACGGCATCCTTCAGTGCTGCCGAGTTGAGCCTCGCTTCATGCGCCCAAAGTGTCCATCTCCGCGAGCACATGCGCGGCTTCGGTTTCAAGTGCATCCCGCTGCCGTGCGTAGTCCTCTTCCGGGAACTTCCCCGCGCGATATTCAAAATTCAAGTCGCGCAAATTGTCGAAGATCACGTCCTTTCGCTCCTGCAGATAGTCGCGGCGGGTCTTCTCTTGTACGGGCATGGAAGAAAGTTGCGGCTGCGGCCTAAAGATATACGCGAGGCAGCCGATAAGGAGAAGCAGGCAGGGAAGAACGGTTTCGACATTCATACACGGGGAAAGAGCCCGACGCGTTGCGGCGCCGGAAGTTATAGTGTAGTCGCGGCACGGAAAACAGGCACAAGCTTGGAAAGGGGACGGGTTGGTGCGACGCAAGCGTGGTTTCAGGGATGCTTTCATGACCGGTTTCACAGCTGCTTTCACAGCGCTGTTGATCGCGATCATGCTTGTGTGCAACTTGGGGGTTGCACGCGCGCAAAGCGCCCCTCATACGGATCCGTTGAACCTCGACCCCACAGTGCGGCAGGGGTTTGAACGCTTCTACAACATCGATTACGAGGGCGCGCTGAGGGTCTTCCAGGGTGTGGCCCAGGCGCATCCGCAAGAACCGATGGCCTGGAACTACCTGCTGCTCACCACGTTGTTCCGGGAGCTCTATCATCAGGATCTTTTAGATACCACGTATTACGCGCACGACAGCTTCCTTTCGACCAAGCGTGAGGTCGATGTTTCCAAGCAGGCCCGTGACGGCATCGAGGGCCTGACCAGTCGGGTCATCGAGCTTTGCGATGCGAGATTGCGGGCTAATCCCAACGACAGGAATGCGCTGTTCGCCCGCAGTTACGCGCGCGGCATGCATGCGTCGTTCATCACGCTGGTGGACCACTCTTTTGCGGCGGCAGCCCGGCAGGGCTACCAGGCGCGCAACGATTCTGAGGCGGTGTTGAAGCTCGATCCGCAGTATGCAGACGCGGAGATGGCGCCGGGCATCCAGCAATTTGCCGTTGCCAGTCTGCCCCGGGTCGTGCGCATGATGGTGGGCATCATGGGCGTCGGCGGCTCGAAGGAGAAAGGCCTTCTGATGCTGCGCGAGTCGGCAACGCACGGTGTGGTGACCAGCGTGGAGTCGCGCACGATTTTGTCGCTGTTTTTACGACATGATGGCCGCTACCCCGAGGCGCTGGCGGTCCAACAGGCCCTGGCCGCGCAGTTCCCGCACGATTACCTTTTTCGGTTGGAGGTCGCCAATCTTCTCAAGGATGAGGGCCATGGGCTGGAGGCGATTACGGCCTACAAGCAGGTGCTTGCCGATGCAGGAACGCCGGGGTACTTCATCGATTCACGTTTGCAGCTTGCGTGGTTCGGCTTGGCCGACACCCAGCGCGGCTATGGCGATATCGCGGCGGCGGCCTGGGGCTACACGCAGGCGGCGCAACAGCCCAACTGCAGCGATTGGCTGCGTAAACGGGCTCTGCTTGATGCCGGCGAAATGGAGGACCTCCTGCATCGCCGCAGCGACGCGCTGCGCCTGTACCAGGGAGCAGCGGCGCCGGGCGGCGATCAAACGCAAGCGGATGCCGCCCGACGCTACCTGGCTACACCCTTTAAGGGAAAATGAGTAGGAAGACCTCGAAGGAAATAAGTAGAAAAGCATGGAACTGATACCCGCGGTCCGACGTATCTTGTTGCCGAGAGTGGTGCGAGACGAAAGCGCACGCTGGGAGGCATCATGGGTGCATGTGCGGTATGTGGGCGGACAATGGACGGCAATGCGCAATTCTGCAGTGGCTGCGGACGGCTCTTAACGCCGGGGACAGCGCATCGCGTTGCGGCGAACCCGGAGCGGTTGGTGCGGCCTCGTGAAGATCGGATGATTGCCGGCGTATGTGCCGCCTTCGCATTGCGCTATGGATGGGATCTTGCCCTTGTACGACTGGTCTTTGTGCTGACGTTGATCCTTGGCTGCGGTCTGCCGTTGCTGGTGTATCTTGCCGCGTGGATTGCCATTCCCAATGCGCAATACGCTCTGCCCGCGCAAGCCGGTGCGGGGCCGGGTAGCATGGCTGTGTGACTTCGTTTCCGTTTCCGCGTCCGCTTTGTTACCGCAATCGGCAATTGCAGCTTTCCGGCGTGAGCTTTCAGGCGCTTGCCGAAGAGTTTGGGACCCCACTGTACGCCTATTCGGCAGATGATCTGCGCGACCGCGTTGCGATGTTTGCGCAGAGTTTTGGTGCGATTGCGCATACGGTCTGCTTTGCTGTAAAGGCAAATTCTTCCCTGGCGCTGCTGCGGCTTTTGGGAGAGCTTGGCTGCGGGTTCGACATTGTTTCGGGCGGCGAGCTGGAGCGGGTGCGCCGAGCAGCGCCGGAAGCCCTGGCCCGTATCGTATTTTCCGGGGTCGGCAAGCAGGCCTGGGAGCTCGACGCGGCCCTCGCGGCAGACATCCTGCTCTTCAACGTGGAAAGCGAAGCAGAATTAGACCTGCTGGCCGCCCGTGCCGCTCGAGCAGGCAGGCAGGCGCGCGTTGCTTTGCGACTCAATCCAAATGTGGCCGTCGACACCCATCCCTACATCTCCACCGGGCTGCGAGAACACAAGTTCGGCATCGCAATGGAGCAGGCGCGGGCGTTGTACCGTCACGCGAAGGCAACGGGTGTTTTGGTGCCCGCCGGCGTGAGTGTACACATCGGATCGCAGATTCGGGAGGTCGCTCCCTTTGCGGAGGCGATCGGTCGCGTCGCGGATCTCGTTCGGGACCTGCGTTCCGACGGCCACGATATCCGGTATCTCGATGCGGGAGGCGGCTTCGGTGTCGAGTACGGGCAAGCGGCTTTCGATCCGCAGGCGCGGGTGCAGGCGTATGCCTTGGCGCTCGAGGAGGGTCTGGGCAATCTGGACGCCCACCTGCTGCTGGAACCGGGACGTTTTCTGATCGCACAGGCGGGTGTGCTGCTGACCGAGGTGCTCTACACGAAGAAGAACGGCACCAAGCGCTTCGTGATCGTTGATGCGGCGATGAATGATCTGATCCGTCCTGCGCTTTACGGGGCGCACCATGAGGTGCTGCCCGTGATGGAGAAGGATGGGGTTGCTGAGGTCGTCGACCTGGTTGGGCCGGTGTGTGAGAGCGGCGATTTCTTCGCGCGGGATCGGCCCTTGCCGAAGGTCGAAAGCGGCGATTTGCTCGCGATTCTGGATACCGGCGCGTATGGCATGAGCCTGAGTTCGAACTACAACACGCGCGTTCGTCCCGCGGAGGTGCTCGTCGAGAACGGTGCGGCACGGTTGATTCGGCGGCGTGAAACGCTTGACGATCTGCTCGCACTGGAGACGGTCTAGCTGCATGACCTACTCTCTTAAGAGATGGTGAGTGAGCAGAACTGCATGCTAAAATCACCAGCGATGAGGGTGCGTTCCAGCTGGTGTTTACCGGCGTGGGCGCAGCTATAGAGCAACGGTACGACGCAATCGTTCGAGGTTACTGCATGTCCGGCCACTCAAAATGGGCGACAATCAAGCATAAAAAAGGCGCTCTGGATGCCAA
The DNA here is from genome assembly GCA_964242495.1 of uncultured Acidobacteriaceae bacterium. Classification (GTDB taxonomy): domain Bacteria; phylum Acidobacteriota; class Terriglobia; order Terriglobales; family Acidobacteriaceae; genus Granulicella. The sequence goes on along the minus strand of CAXSZS010000002.1, from coordinate 483,448 downwards.
GCGCGGCAAGATCTTCACGCGGCTGATCAAAGAAATCATGGTGGCAGCCAAGGCGGGCGGGGGCGACCCCGATGGCAATCCGCGGCTGCGCACCGCCGTCACTGCGGCCAAGGCTGAAAATATGCCCAACGACAACATCGCGCGTGCAATCAAGCGGGGTACGGGCGAGATCGAAGGTGCGCAGTATGAGGAGATCACCTTTGAGGGCTATGGTCCCGGCGGCGTCGCAGTGATCGTCGATGTGCTCACCGATAACCGAAACCGCGCGGTGAGTGAAGTACGGTTTGCCTTTTCGAAAAACGGCGGCAACCTTGGCGAGTCCGGCTCGGTGGGCTATATGTTTGCCAAAAAGGGCTTGATCGTCGTTGAGAAATCGGCAGCAGATGAAGACAAGTTGACCGAGATCGTGCTCGACGCGGGTGCCGAAGACCTCAGTGACGACGGCGATTACTGGGAGATCACCACGGCTCCCAAGGACCATGAAGTGGTAGCTGCGGCAGTGAAGAAGGCCGGCATCACAGCGGACAACTCCACAGTGACGATGCTGCCGAGCACCTACCAGAAGCTGGAGGGCACACAGGCGAATGCCATGATGCGCCTGCTGGACACGCTTGAGGATCTCGACGATACACAAAACGTGTACTCGAATTTCGAGATGGACGAGGAAGCGGTTTCGGCCTGAAGCGGAACGAACGGAAGATACGAAGGCCGCCAGACCGCTGGCGGCTTTCGGCTGTGAGGATGAATGAAATCTAGTTTTTGGCTTGCGCTCGCGGTGTTTTCGACAGCGGTCGCGAGCAGGGCGCAAAGTTCTCCGGGTAGTCTGCAAAATAAGGCGTCTGCAGGTACGCTTGCACTCGGGGAAACAGGCAGCGGTTTGTTCGCCGAAGGCACTTCGTCCACGCCGCTACAAGCGCAGGCGATCACGTCGCATCTGGCCGAGTCGCCCGTTCGTCAAAGGGCCTACACCATGCCATGGGAGTACGGCGCGCTCTTTCAAGGCGGCATCGGCGTTACAGAAAACCGGGGCGGCTACCAGTTCTTCCTGGCGGGGGTGCACGTTGGAAAGGTATTAACCCCGGAGATCGGCACCGGCTCCCTGCGCGGCAATTTTGAGTATGCTGCGGAGCTATTGCCCTATGTGCAAGCAAACACACCGCGTTTTCAAAAGCTTTCCTGCCCGGCGGATCCTGGCGGGAGCCAGTTTTATGTCTGCAGCCAGCCCTACACGGTAGGCGGAACCTTTCATGGGGTGACTGCGACGCCGATCATCCTGCGCTGGAATTTTACGCGAGGCGAGCGCTGGATGCCCTGGGTGCAGGGTGCGGGCGGCCTGTTATGGACCAATCACAAGTTCCCGCCCGTCGGCAGCACGAACCCGCAGGATCTGGCGAATAACGGGCTCCATGGCGACACCAGCGTTTGGAATTTCACACCACAGTTCGGCATCGGAACGCACTACTTCGTCAGGCCGCGGCGATCCATCGACTTCGGCGCGAACGCGGTTCACATCTCGAGCGCCAGCCTGGGGGATCGCAATCCCGGCGTTAACGCGAGTGTGCAGTTCAGTGCGGGATTTACATGGTGGAAATAAGCATCAAACCGGCCTGTACTGAAACCCATGAAGGCTGAGAGGTAACGGAGGCTGAGAGGTACAGACCAGAACAGCATGTTTGCCGCAGATGCCATTGTCGAATGCGTGCCGAACTTTTCGGAAGGGATCGACCGCGAGAAGGTGATCGCCATCGTGCGTGCGATGGAGGTCCTGGGTGTTTCACTGCTCGATTGGTCGGCTGATAAAGACCACAATCGCACTGTGGTCACGGTTGCCGGCGCGCCCGAGGCGGTGCTGGAGTCCGCCGTGCGTGGGGCAGGCAAAGCGGCGGAGTTGATCGACCTTACCCGGCAGCGGGGCGAGCACCCGCGCATCGGAGCGGCCGATGTGATCCCGTTTGTGCCGGTGCGGGGCATCTCGCTGGCGCAGTGCGCGGTGCTGGCACGGCAGGCCGGCGTACTCATCGCGCAGCGCTTTGGTGTTCCCGTGTACCTGTATGAGGCCGCGGCATCGCGCCCGGACCGGGTCAATCTGGAGGATGTGCGCCGCGGCCAGTTTGAGGGATTGTTGCGCGATGCGGTGCATGATGCGACGCGTCGACCCGATATCGGCGGACCGGAGCTGCACCCGCTCGCGGGCGCCAGTGCCGTGGGGGCTCGGCCGTTTCTGATCGCGTTCAACATGTACCTTACCGGCGGCGGGACAGGACCGGATATTAGCTTGGCGCGTACGGTGGCCCGCGAGGTGAGGGCCTCCGGCGGCGGTTTGCATGGCGTGAAGGCGATGGGCGTGCTGGCAAACGGACGCGCCCAGGTCAGCATGAATGTGACGGATTTCCAACACACGCCGGTCTCAAGGCTGCATGCCGCGGTTGTTGAGATTGCGAAACGACATGGCGGCGCGATATCCGAATGTGAGTTGGTCGGGCTGATTCCGGAAGCAGCGTATGAGCCAAATGCCGAGTGGACACGTCAAACTATTGCGTTCGATCCGGAGCTGAAGGTATTGGAACGGCGTTTGCAGCGGCCGTTCCCGTGGCCGTAACACTCCGGCTTCGATGCCCGGCCTGATACCCCAAAAGGGTGGGTGGCAAGTGGCGAAGGATCGAGCAATATGGAAGATGCGCTCAGCGGCGCAGGTATTCAGGAGCACAACGTGGAAATGATGAAGAACTGGCGACAGGCATGGACGATCGTCGGGCTGATAGCGGTGGGATATGGAAGCTTGGGGACGATCGAATCAAGGGCCTATGCGGCGCAGCTGAGCGGGGACGCCCGGTCCTCGATTCCGCGCGATGTACAGCAGATCATCGTGGTGGACTACCGCGCGATGCAGAACTCGCCGGCGGCTATGCAGCTGAAGGATCGCGTCTTGCCGCCCGAGCTGAAGCGCCTTGAGACGGCGCTAAAGAACTCCGGTCTGAAGGTCGATCAGGATGCGGACACACTTGCTTTTGCCGCGTTTCGCGTGAAAGAAGGCGGCTCGCGAGTCATCGGGGTCGCGCAGGGGCAATTCCAAACGCAATCCGTGATGAATTATTTTGCCAAGAACAAGATCAAACCGGTGGCGCTGCGCAATAACAGCATGTACCCGATGGGTGCAGCTGGGATGAGTGTAGCGTTTTTGAACCAAACGACGATGGTTTTTGGGGATCGTGACGCGCTTCGGGCGGCGCTCGATGCCCGCGATGGCCTCAGCTCAAACTTCTTGCAGAACAGCGACATGATGAACGAAATGGCTGTGGTGGACAACCGGCCGGTGTGGAGCTTGCTCGACCAGAAGGGCACCCAAACCATGATGCGGAGTGTGCTCGGCGAGGCTGCGCAGATCGCCGACTACGATACCGTCAAAAATCGTATGAAATCAGCTCGTTACACGATGGACTTTGGCAACGGGATCAAGTTCGACATGGCCGTGGTGATGTCCGACTCGGTGACTGCCGCCACGGCCGCCACCCTAATGAAGGGCGTGATGATCATGCGTAAAAGCGGGGGATCGCCGATCGAGAAGTCGGCACTGGAAGACACAAACATCGACTCGAACAGTGGAACATTGACGGTGGATTACACGTCATCTGACAGTCAATTTGCGAACCTACTCAGCTCGCCCCTGTTCCAACAGGTTGTGAAGTAGCTGAGATTTGCCGCGCCCAAAATTGCCTAAAACGGCATCAACCAGCACATGGCGATCTGCTGTGTGCTGGTTGATGCCTCAAGCCTGAACTTTCGCGTCGAGTTCCCTAACAGCGGCTCCCGGGGCAACCGCGGCACAGCGCTTCATCACCGCCGTACGTAGCCGAAGGGACAACTCCTCAGGAAATTCATATGTTTCGTGCGATCGGTAGATGGAGATGGTTTGCTGAGTCGTGCTGACCACAACCTCGCAGTGGTGGCAGCTACCGAGGTGGGTGCGAACCTCGGCGAGAAGTTCGGGGTCGATCTGGCCGTCGAAGTAGTCGGTAAGTTTGGCGAGAAATTCCGTGCAGTTCACTGCGATGCCTCGTTTTTCTGCCGGAAGTGACGACTCAAACGCTCCCGCAGTTGCAGCCGGGCACGTAGGAGCCTTGACTTGACGGCCGGTACGCTCAGTCCGAGCGCTTCGGCCGTCTCCTCCGTTGACAGGTTTTCGATGTCGCGCAATGTGAAAACGGTGCGGAAACCTGGCGGCAAACCGGCAATCGTCTTCCGCAGGATGTCCCCGAGTTCGGATTGCGAGAAGATTTGCTCCGGATTGGGACGCCATTCCGCAAAGTCACGAGGGATTGCCCCCTCTTCGGTCTCGACATCCTGGTCCATGGAGACAGTACGGGAGGTTTTCCGGCGACGCAAACGCATCAGGCTTTCGTTCACCGCAATGCGCACGAGCCATGTGGAGAACTTGGAGTTGCCCTGAAACTGTTCGAGCTTTTGGAACGCTTTGAAAAAAACGTCCTGCGTGATATCTTCCGCGTCCTCCCGATTTTGGGTGATGTGGAGCGCCGTTCGATAGATCTGCCGGTCGTATTGCCGCACGAGTTGTTCAAAGGCGGCGGTATCGCCGGCCTTGGAACGCTCGACGAGCGCCAGATCGGCGTGCGGCTCGACGAGCGCGGGGACGACAACGCCGGGAGCTTGCACTGCGGGTTCAGCGAGAGAGGTGGTCTGGGCCGCCATGGTCCTTCCTAGTGTACTGCGTGGGTGAGCGCGACAGGGGGAGGCGTGTGGCGCGGTGAAAGAAGATCAGGAATCAGGCAAATCAAGAAGACCAAGGGGAACTGGTTCACTGTGCAATCCATTTGCCTCCGGTGCCTGTTCTGGTTCTGTGCCCCATTTGTGCACTTCGTCAAATTGAGCAACTCGCAGTAGATTCAAAGGAGGTGGGCGTCATGATGAAGAGCCGGTTGGCCATTGCGTTTCTAACGGTAATGAGTGTTTCGATGCAATCTGCAGGGGCACAGCCGCACAAGCATGTCACGACACATGCAAAAGGCTCGGCGAGCTTGCATCATGTCATCGCACATACCTCTGTGGGCGGGCGGGGACGAGGACGGGTTGCTTTGCATGCGGTGTCCACACGCGGTGTGCCGGTTGGTCATGGTGTGGTGGAGCGGCCCACTGCCGCCAGCCGTCGTTTGAGCAGCGCCTTTGTCGCTTCTGCCAGCTTGCGGTCCATGGCCCAGCAGCTTTTGGCGAGTCACACTGCTGCCGCCTACAGCGGCGTGCTTGGGTACGCGGCAACGCACCCCGGGGAGGCCGAAGCCGCGGCCGATTTGGCGGTGGGGCATGCTTACACGTTGGATCACCGATACAGCGATGCGGAAGGCGCCTTCCACACGGCCGCGGGAGCGGGAGAAGCGCTTACCGATTACGCGGAGTACCTGGGCGCACAGGCGGCCATCTTCGCCGGACGACCCAGCGATGCCATTCCCGTCCTGGAGCACTTTGCCGAGCGGCACCCGGACAGCCTTTTTGTGCCTGAAGCGCCCGTGCTGCTGGCGAGCGCTTACCTGAGCGCCAAGGATGCGGCTAACGCTCTGCGCGTCTTACAACCGCTTGCGGGCGAGGCGGGGGGTAGCGGAAAGAGTGGGCATCTGGATGTGCGGTCGTCGCTCGCCAAGGCTTACCAGGCGAATGGGAACGTGGACGCGGCTGCCGGTCTTTACCGATCTATCTATCTCAGCGACCCGATGAGCAACGAGGCCGCGAATGCGAAGGTACAACTCGCGGTGATGAACGTGCCGCTCACGGTGGGTGAGCGGAAGGGGCACGCCGATGCGATGTTCAACGCGAAACAGTACAACGAGGCAGCTACCGAATATCGCGCGCTCGAAAAGAACGATGGCAGCCTGACGCAGGCAGATCGCGATGCGCTGGAAATCTACGCGGCCGTTTGCGATCTGCGGCTCAAGCGACTCACGCGCGGCGATGTAGACCATCTGCCCGTGACCAGTGACGATACGGCTGCGCTGAAGATGTACCTGCGATCGGAACTTGCGCGGAATGACGGTGATCTCGCCGGCCACGATGCCTTGGTCGCACAGCTTTCGCAGCAGTACCCGAACAGCCGATGGCTGGAGGAGGCGCTCTACTCCGGTGGCAATATGTACCTGATCAAGCGGGATCCCACCCATGCCATTACGGACTACAACGAACTGGTGACGCGGTTTCCACGCAGTGTGTACGCGCCGAGCGCCCATTGGCGCGCGGCGTGGCAGAACTATCGTCTGCGGCACAATGCCGAGGCCGCCCGTTTATTTGAGGAACAGATCACGTTGTACCCGGGAGGTCAGGAGATTCCCGGAGCCTTGTACTGGCGTGGACGTTTGTATGAGGATGTCGAAGGCAATTTTGGGCAGGCACTAAACTTTTACCGCGCGGTGAATGCCGCGTATGTGAACAGCTACTACGCGATGCTTGCCCGGCAGCGGATCGCAGTACTCGGTCCGCACGAGGCCGCGGCGGTACCTGCACCCGTGCTGGCCTCTGTGCGGGCGATCGAAGATCCACACCTTATCGACACGTTGCCGGAGGATGATCCGCACCTCATTAAAGCGCGCTTGCTGGCGAACGCTGCTTTGAATGAGTACATCCGGCCGGAAATCCAGCTCAGCCCGACTGCAGGGCAATGGGGAGCACTGGCAGAAGCGCAGATATACCAAAGCTTCGGAGAGAATGCCCGTGCCCTGCAGGCGATGAAGCGCAGCAAGGTCCCCTTCTTTTCGCTTCCCGTAGCCGAAGTGCCGACCGCCTACTGGACGCTCGTGTTTCCTCGACCCTACTGGCCCCAGCTTTCGGGCGACGCGCAGAGCCAGGGGCTCGACCCATACCTTGTCACTTCGCTGATCCGGCAGGAGTCGGAGTTTAATCCCGGTGCCGTGAGCCGCGCCAACGCCTGTGGACTGATGCAACTGCTCCCTTCCACGGCGAAAGGGCTGGCAAAAAAAGAGGGCGAACGGCACTTCAACGCGAATGAACTGTTCGATCCCACGGAAAACCTCCGTTTGGGAACGGCCTATCTGCGTCAGAACATCGATCACTACGGCGGTCAGGTGGAGTATGCGTTGGCGGCTTACAACGCCGGAGACGCGCCCGTGCGGCAGTGGATCGCCAGTGGCGACTACAAGGACATTCCGGAGTGGGTGGAGTCCATTCCTTATAGCGAGACGCGCGATTACGTACAGGCGATTGTGCGGAATCGAGAGATCTACCGGGCGGTGTACGCCGGCCACTAAGGTTGGTCAGGGTCCCTCGGCGCGAAGCGTTATAGGGCCGACCGCGACATGGCTGAGGCCTCGAGACCCGGTTTGGTCTCTGTCGGGCAGGGGTATGCGTCGCGCAGAGCGAGGTTGAGGCCCATGCGCCTGTCTTTCTCGAGCAAGTCCGGGTTCTTCGCCATAAACGCGACATAAACGCGGACCAACACACCGATGGGCACCTCCTGCGGGCAGATCGCCGCCGACCGGTCGAGGTTTGCCACAAATCCGTTCAGATAGCCGACGCAGTAAGAACCGTTGAGGAGGTCTGATGAAGCCGCGCTCACCAGCGAGGGCAGATCCATCAAACGCGCTTCAGCTTGGCAGACACGGTACAGCGCCGATCCTTTGGATAATTCGGACAAACCGGAAATCGCGTTTGCCGAAGGGTGGAGACCGGAACTGGCGAGCCCAAGCAGAAGCATCGGTGCGAGCATGGATGAACTCTATCGGAGCAGGATAGGGGCCTGGAATACAACTTAAGAGTCGTGCCGACCTTGAAGTGATTCGTTCTGCGACAACGGATCATGATGTCAACGTTCAGCGTGCCCTTTTAGATGCTGCGACGGCTTAGATGGCGCGGGAGGGGCGTTACGGTGCGGTGTAGGACGGAGGGAGACCCAGGTCGCTCCGCAGTTCGTGCATGAGGCGCAAGGCGTCCGCGTGCTGCTGGTCGTACAGTTTGCGGTCCTGTGCTTCCTCAATACGTTCTTTCAGCTGCGCCTGTTGTTGTTCGCTGAAGGTTTGCGCGATGTCTGATTGCAGAGCAGGGGGCAGCGCCTGATGGCTCTTCTGATATGCCTGTTCCATCAACAGGATCAGCTGCTCGTTGTGGCTCTTCTCCGCGAGCGAGGATAGATCGTCGGTCAAGCGTTTCGACATGCGCTCTTGCGTTTGCTCGGCCAACTGGGCATCGTGGGCTGCAGTTTGCAGCTTGGCAAACTCCTTCCAGTCACGTTTTGTGTGGATCTGTCGAAGGGATTTTCGCAGGTACAACTCGCGTTCCTCCGCCGAGGTGGCTGGATTTACGGCTTCGATCAGCGTTCGCCGAAGAGCCGGCGACAGGTGCTTCTCCTGATACAGCAGATAACTTAAACTCACCAGGAACATGACAAGAATGGAGCTGAGACTGAGAAGCGTTCGTCTTGAAAAAAACACGTCGGCTCGCTTCCTTTAACCGTCTGCCTTGCCGAACTCCTTTAGGCTACATGGAGTTGGCTGCATCGTCAGGGTCTCCTTCGTAACATCTTCTCCCGCAAATATGTTACGAAAGTCTTTGGTTCTTAGGACGAATCTTGATTCAATCAACGACAGCTAGTCACGGCAATACCAAGGGGCGTAGCTGAAGTTGGTTGAATGTATTCCTGTACACGGTGTATCGACTACACGCAGACCCTTCGCGACGCTAAATAGATCGTGCCATGTGCGGCGGATCTCAGGAAGAGTTTGCTTGAGAGCCGAAGCCATGCTGGTTCCGTTCAACATGGATCCTGCATGGTGCCCGGAGGGGGACTTGAACCCCCACGACCGGTTAGGGTCTGCGGATTTTAAGTCCGCTGTGTCTGCCGATTTCACCATCCGGGCTTGATTGAGTGAGTACAAGAGTGATCTTACCAAGGACGTCATCGTGCGGAGGCCAGGGAAGGCGGAAAGCGATATAGTCTGCAGATTGACTATGATGCCTGAGGCAAACGAAAGCTCGTCCGCACAGGGACAGCTGCAGCCGCCAAAGGCTGGCTTGAGCATGAGATTGGGCTTTGGTACGGCAGCGCTGATGTCGCGGGTGAACCGCGCCGGCTCACTTCGTTTGCTCGAAACCGCGCTCGATGCCGGCATCATGCACTTCGATACAGCGCGGTCCTATGGCTTTGGAGAAGCGGAGTGGGTTCTTGGAGACCTGCTGGCAGGGCGGCGAGATCGCGTCACGGTGACGACCAAGGTCGGCATTATGCCCCCAGCGCGCACACCGGCCCTGGCGGCTGCAAAAGCCATGGCGCGCGGAGTTCTCGGGATCTTTCCAGGTATGCGGACGCAGATCAGGCGTCGTGCCGGGAGACTGGCACAGCCGGGGCGATTTGATGCGGACACCTTGCGGGGCAGTTTGGAGACGAGCCTGCGCGCCCTGCGCACGGAGTATGTCGACTTCCTTCTACTGCACGAGCCCTCGTTTGAGGTGCTGGAGATGGAGGGACCGCTGGCCTTCTTGGAGCGTGTGCGGCAGGAAGGCAAGGTTCGTGCTTTCGGGATTGCCGCCGCGCCAGAGATAGCCGCTAAAGCCCTCGAGTACGCTCCGCAATATGTGAACACCCTGCAGGTGCCGCACAGCGTGTTCCGGCCGGGCCTGCCGAGAGCGACGGCGGGACAGGCGCAAGGGACCGTGTTTCTGCACTCGGTCCTGAGTGGGCCGCTGAGCTCTCTTCGGCAGGATCTGGAGCGCGACGCGCGCTTGCAGAGGCGTTGGTCTGAGGAACTGGGAACCGATATGACGGAGCCTGGGTGGTTCGTTGGCTTGGCGCTGGCGTGGGCGCTCACCGATGTGCCGAAAGGTGTCGTCTTATTTGCGTCGTTGAACGCAGCCCATGTACGTGAAAACGCGGCTGCTCTGAGAGCAGCCGCGCCGGTGGAGCGAGTACAACAATTTGAGGTGCTTGCCCGGGAATGGATGCTGCGTGGGCCCGGAAATGCAGCATCCGTTCGGGATTAGCAGGTAGGCGTACTCCGGTTTAGTCCCAGGCCAACGAGCCGCCGTTCTGGTACTCGATAACGCGGGTCTCGAAGAAGTTTTTTTCTTTCTTCAGGTCCATGGCTTCGCTCATCCAGGGGAAGGGGTTTTCGGTTTCGGCGAAGACCGGCTCCAGGCCGAGCTGGGCGCAGCGGCGGTTGGCGATGAAGTGCATGTACTGCTCGCAGGTCTGGGCCGAAAGGCCGAGGAAGCCCTTGGGCATGGTGTCACGGCCGTAGGCGGCCTCGAGCTCGGCGGCGGTACGCAGCATGCCGCGGACCTCGTCCTGGAAGGCGGCCGTCCAGATGTGAGGGTTTTCGGCCTTGATCTGGTTGATGACATCGATGCCGAAGTTCAGGTGGATGGACTCGTCGCGCAGGATGTACTGATACTGCTCGGCGATGCCGACCATCTTGTTGCGGCGGCCGAGGGAGAGGATCTGCGCAAAGCCGGTGTAGAACCACATGCCCTCGAAAACGACGTAGAAGGCGATGAGATCGCGCACCAGCGCCTGGTCGTTCTCGGGCGTGCCGGTGGTGAAGTTCGGGTCAGAGAGGTGCTGGGTGTACTTGATCGCCCAGGCGGCCTTTTCGGTGATCGAGGGAACCTCGCGGTACATATTGAAGAGCTCGCCTTCGTCAAGGCCGAGCGACTCGACGATGTACTGGAAGGTATGCGTGTGCACGGCTTCTTCGAAGGCCTGGCGCAGCAGATACTGGCGGCACTCGGGGTTGGTGAGGTGCCGGTAGGTGGCGAGCACGATGTTATTCGCGACCAGCGACTCCGAGGCCGCAAAGAAACCGAGGTTGCGCTTGATGGCGCGGCGTTCGTCTTCGGAGAGGCCGTTGCCGCTCTTCCAAAGAGCGATGTCTGCCTGCATGGAGATCTCGGTCGGCATCCAGTGGTTGTTGCAGCCGGCGAGGTACTTTTCCCAGGCCCATTTGTACTTAAGCGGGAGGAGCTGATTGACGTCAGCGCGGCAGTTGATCATCGCCTTATCGTCGACGCGGACGCGGGCGCCACCGCGCTCGATGACGTCGGTTCCGAGGGTATCGCTTGCGGCAATGACAGGGTCAGGCGAGACCGAGGGCTGCGCCGATACGGGTACTTTCTGCTGCGCTTCAGGAGCTTCCACGCGGACAGAAGTGACTACCGGGACCTTGGAGGATGTCGCGGCAGGGGAGGTCGTTTCGGGGGTATTCCAGTCGTCAAACAGGCTCATACGGGCTCCGGTTCAGTGTTGGTCTGCACCACTATTGTAGCAAATGGATGCACAAGATGTTGGGGTGGGATGGCTGGGGTAGGCGACCCTTTGTGTTATTACGGTAAACTCCGGCTTCCTTCATCAAATTCGTCTTGATTTACCAGGGTAGGGCTATTTCGGGCCGGACAACGAAGTCTTCACCCTGGAAGACATCTTGCTTATCCGTTGTCATCCCGCAGCGAAGCAGAGGGATCTGCTGTTCCTCAGCCGGCGGCTACGTGAAGGAAAGCAGATCCCTCCAGTTCGTTACGGGATGACGAAGCATCAGTTCGGGTGAAATAGACTGCCTACTGGCAGGCCTCACAGGTTGGATCATCGATGGCGCAGACCTTGATAGAGTCGGCAGCGGCCATGAGGGAAACGGCGTTTAGTTTGCCGTCCGTGCGTTTCAGCGTGGACTTTTCGACGTGCGTCGCCGAGCGCGAGCGGAGGTAGTAGGTGGTTTTCAGGCCGGCATGCCAGGCCTCCCGATAGAGCGTGTCGAGCCGCTTGCCGCTGGGCTGGGCGATGTAGAGGTTGAGCGATTGGGCCTGGTCGATCCACTTCTGGCGGCGCGCGGCAGCCTGGATCAGCCAGGTGGGCTCGATCTCAAAGGAGGTCGCGTAAAGGGATTTGAGATCGGCGGGAACGCGATCGATGGCGCCCAGCGAGCCGTCGAAGTACTTGAGGTCGGAGATCATGACCTCGTCCCAAAGGCCGCGGGCTTTTAGATCGTGGACCAGCGAGGCGTTGGCGACGGTGAAATCGCCGCTCATGTTGGATTTGACGAAGAGATTCTGGTAGGTCGGCTCGATAGATTGGGTGACGCCGCAGATGTTGGAGATGGTGGCCGTGGGAGCGATGGCCATGGTGTTGGAATGGCGCATGCCGACGGTCTTTACGCGCTCACGCAAGCCCGCCCAATCGAGCGTGGAGGAGAGGTCTACCTGCAGAGGGTAGCTACGGTTCTGCTGAAGGATTGCGACTGAATCGTAGGGCAGAATGCCCTTGCTCCATAGCGAACCCTCGAAGCTGGCGTAGCGGCCGCGCTCAGCAGCGAGGTTCACGGATGCCTCGATCGCGTAGAAGCTGACCAGCTCCATGCTGGTGTCGGCGAAGCTGGTCGCCGCGTCGGAGCTGAAGGGGATGCGCAGGGTGTAGAGCGCGTCCTGGTAGCCCATTACGCCCAGGCCCACAGGGCGGTGGCGGAGGTTGGAAGCGCGGGCCTCGGGGACGGTGTAGAAGTTGATGTCGATGACGTTGTCAAGCATGCGCATCGCGGTGGTGATGGTGCGCTTCAATCGCTCGGCGTCAAGGCCTTTGTCTGTGGTGTGGTTGGCAAGGTTGATCGAGCCGAGGTTGCAAACAGCGATCTCGCGCACGGAGGTATTCAGCGTAATTTCGGTGCAGAGATTGGAGCTGTGCACCACGCCGGTGTGCTGTTGCGGGGAGCGCAGGTTGCAGGGGTCCTTGAAGGTGATCCAGGGGTGGCCGGTCTCGAAGACCATGGTCAGCATGCGGCGCCACAGGTCGATGGCCTTTAGCGTGCGGAACACCTTGATCTCGCCGCGGGCGGCTTTGGCCTCGTAGAACTCGTATTTTTCCCCGAAGGCACGGCCGTAGAGGTCATGCAGCTCGGGCACCTCATCGGGCGAGAACAGGGTCCAGGGACCATCGGACTCGACCCGCTCCATGAAGAGGTCGGGGATCCAATTGGCCGTATTCATATCGTGGGTACGGCGGCGGTCGTCGCCTGTGTTTTTACGCAGGTCGAGGAACTCCTCGACGTCGATGTGCCAGGTTTCGAGATAGCCGCAGACGGCGCCCTTGCGTTTGCCGCCCTGGTTGACGGCGATGGCGGTATCGTTGGCGACTTTGAGGAAGGGGACCACACCCTGGCTCTCTCCATTGGTGCCGCGGATGTGCGAGCCGAGGCCACGGACGCCGCTCCAGTCGTTGCCAAGGCCGCCGGCGTACTTCGAGAGCAGGGCGTTGTCCTTGATCGCCTTGAAGATGCCATCGAGGTCGTCGGCGATCGTGGTCAGGAAGCAGGAGGAGAGTTGGGGGCGGAGGGTGCCGGCATTGAAGAGCGTCGGGGTGGAACACATGAAATCAAAGGAGGAGAGCAGCTCGTAGAATTCGATCGCGCGGGTGTCGCGGTCAATCTCACGCATCGCCAGGCCCATGGAGACGCGCATGAAAAATGCCTGCGGAAGCTCGAAACGGACACCGCCCTTGTGCAGGAAGTAACGATCGTACAGCGTCTGCAGGCCGAGGAACTGGAACTGGCGGTCACGCTCCGGCTTGAGCGCGCCGGCGAGACGCGGGAGGTCGAAGGCGGCCAGGTCCTTGTCAAGAATCTCGAGCTTGACGGCCTGTTTCACGAACTCGGGGAAGTACTCTTCGTAACGTAGATCGTGGGCTTGCTGTGAGGCGATTACGGAGCCGGGCATGATGAAGCCGAAGGCCTCGTCGCGCAGATTGTTCAGCAGCAGCCGGGCACTGACATAGGCGTAATTTGGTTCCTGCTCGACGAGGGAACGGGCAGCCATTACCTGCGCCAAGCCGAGTTCGTGGAACTGGATGCCGTCGTACAGGTTGCGGCGCACTTCGGCCATGATGGCATCTACAGAGACATCGGCGAGACCGTCGCAGGCGGTGGCGAGGGTCCGGGTGAGACCAACCTCATCCAACGGCTCCAGGTGGCCATCTTTGAACTGCACCTGCAGGCTCGGCTGGCGAAGCGCAGCCGGCGTGGTTTCTTCGCGACGGCGACGCTCCTGGGTGCGCTCCTCGCGGTAGAGCACATAGGCGCGGGCAATCTTGTGCTCGCCGCCACGCATGAGCGCGAGTTCGACCTGATCCTGAATGTCTTCGATGTGGATAGCTCGGGCACCATCGGCGGCACGGCGGCGAAGCGCTTCGACGATGTGGTCGGTGAGCTCTTCCACGGTCTCGTGGATGCGACGCGAAGCGGAGGCGCCGGAGCCTTCCACGGCCACAAAGGCCTTGGTGATCGCGATCGAAATCTTGGCCGGATCGAACGGCGAAAAAGCGCCATTGCGACGGATCACCTGCAACCCCGTATTGCGTGACGGAAAGGTATTGAGCGGCGTCTGACCCAGCGCGTCGGCCTCGGCTTCAAACGGGTGCACAGCGGATGCGGCCATGGTGTGTTCTCCTTGCCTTCCACCCGATTTGGAGGGTGTCAGGCACTCCCATCACTATACCTTGTGGCTACCTAGTGACTGGATCGCCATCCCTTGTGGATATCTGGGACCGTTTAGGCAGACATCGTGCGGTTCTTGGGAATTTCCTGCCACATCCACAACCCTGCCACGAGCAAGAACCCGACACTGGCGCAGGGCACGAGGAGCCCTGCCCGCAGCGATCCGAAGGTCGTGGAGAGCACGCCCGTCAGCCACGGCAATACCGCCGACCCGACGCCGGCAAGAGTGAAGATTGCACCGGGGCGGTAGAACGGCAGGGTCAGCGAAAGTACAAAAGGGTAGAGCGGTCCCAGGCCCACGCCGGCCAGCACAGCACCCAAGAGCAGGGTGGGGCGCTGTGGCGTGGCCAACAGCAAGGTGGACGCAAGCAGGACCGCTGCCAAGTGTGCTGCGAAACTCCAGCGGCTGTGCAGCCATGCCGTGCCGGGTAGAGAATGCAGGGCACGAATGAGCAGAAGCCCTAGCCAGAAAGCCGAATCCGCGGAGATGGCGATGGCTGCGCCGTGCGCGACGCGATGGGTGTAGGTCGTCAGCCAGGCGCCAATGGCACTTTCAATCCCGACGGCGACACCGGCGAACAGGCATAGATGGAAAGGCGCAAATTTCTTGCGCTGCAGCTGTGGTCGGGCTGAACGCCCGACTCCGTGTACGGCTTTCCCATGGGTAGCCATTACCGCGAAGGCGACGAAAGCGAAGACGATCGCCTGCGAGCGGAAGAGGGTGCCCACCGTCATCCCGCGCACGGAGTGGAAGGCGAGTACGGGAGCAAAGAAAGCGCCTAGTGCCCACAGAAGGTTGAGCCGGTTGAGCTCGAGGTGGCTGGCGGCGGAGGAAACCTCGCGTGCTTGCAGCAGGCTGATGGCCGTCATCGTGATGCCGAGACCGGTTCCATAGAGCAGCAGCATCGGCGGGGGTAAGCTGCCTGGGACACGCGCGATTAGGAGCGCAGCCAATGCTGAAGCCGCGAGTCCCGCAGCCACAAGCCAGCGTCGGCCCTGCTGCACAAAAAGCGCGCCCAGGGTTGAACCGGCGAAGGCGCTGAAGAGCAAGGTACCGCCGCTGCGGTCGGAGAGGTGGCACTCCGCAAGCATGGCCGGCAGGGCGGCGCCGAGCAGGGCTGTACCGACGCCGGTGAGGGTGAACGCAAGCGAGAGCGCCGCTGTACCCCACCCCGATTCGTTCCTGCCGTTCGCGCTCATCTCGTCTCGTCCCGGGGTGCCCGTCGGTCTGGATTTTAGTAGGCCGCGGCGAGGGTGCGCACTGCCTCTACGGCCTTCCCGGTTTTCTCGACAACCTCACTCACCTGCGCCGGGGTGGTGTCGTGCATGAGGGTGAAGCGGACGGCGGTTTGGGCGACCTCGCGCGGCAGATTCATGGCCACCAGCACGTGGGAGGGCTCATCGCTGCCCGCCGCACAAGCGGAGCCGCTCGAACACAGCACGCCGTGCTCTTCCAGTTGCAGCAGAACCGCCTCGCCGCTCGTACCGGGGAAGCAGAAGGATGCGTTATTGGGTAGGCGCTCCGTGGGGTGCCCGGTGAGGAGCGCCCCGGGGGCTGCCGCCAGCACGCCCTGCACAAGCGCGTCGCGCAACGTAGCAAGGTGTGCTCCCGTAGCGGCTACGTCGCCTTGCGCGAGTTCCAGTGCGGTTGCGAAAGCGACAGCCCCGGCGACGTTTTCCGTGCCGGAGCGCCGTCCGCGCTCCTGGCCGCCGCCGTGCAGCACAGGTTCAACCGCGATGCGCGAACGCAGAAAAAGCATACCGACGCCTTTAGGCGCCCCAAGTTTGTGTCCGGAGAGGCTGACTGCATCCGCGCCAAGCGCCGGCATGTGCAAAGGCAAGGTGCCGCAGGCCTGCACGGCATCCGTGTGAAAAGGCACGCCCCGCTCGTGGGTGGTTGCGGCGAGCCGGTCGATCGGCTGGACCGTACCGACCTCATTGTTGGCTAGCATAATCGTGCACAGGGTGGTGTCGGGCCGCAACGCCTGGCGAAGGTCCTCGTCCCGCACGCGCCCGTACCGATCGACGGGCAGGTACGTGATGGCAAAGCCGTGGTGCCGCTCGAGAAAGTCACAGGAGGCGAGCACTGCCTCGTGCTCAATGGCGCTGGTGATTACATGGCGGCCACGCGGCGCGGCCAGGGCAATGCCCTTGACCGCAAGGTTGTCGGCTTCCGTTCCGCCAGAGGTAAAGATCACCTCGCCCGGCCGACAACCGAGCGAGGCGGCAACCCTTTCGCGTGCTCGCAGCAGCCCGCGAGCCGCCTGCTCGCCTAAGCTGTGATGGCTGGAGGGGTTGCCGTAGGAGCCGGTCAGGTACGGCCACATGGCTTCCAGCGCCTCACGGCGGACGGGTGTCGTGGCAGCGGCATCGAGATAGATCATGTTGGGCGTCCAGGGAGAATATCGAGCCCAAGATCGAGCGAACGCACGCTATGCGTCAACGCGCCGACGGAGATAAGGTTTACGCCGGTACGCGCGATCTCGCCCACGGTCTCGAGTCGTACCGATCCACTGGCCTCCGTGAGCGCACGCCTGCCGATCTGGGCGACAGCTGTGCGTAAATCAGATAGCGAGAAATTGTCCAACAGCACGCTATCCACTCCGGCGGCCAGCACCGGCTCGATCTGGTCCAGTCGATCGACCTCGACTTCCAGATGCGTCACATGCGGCAGACGAGCGCGGGCAGACTGCAGGGCCGCCGTTACGTCAGGCGCGCTCCCGGCGGCGAGAACGGCGAGATGGTTATCCTTGGCCATGACCGCGTCGGATAGGGAGAAACGGTGATTGAAGCCGCCCCCGCACCGCACGGCATAGCGCTCGAAGTAGCGCAGGCCGGGGGTGGTCTTACGGGTGTCGACGATGCGAGCCTCCGTTCCGGCGACCGCGGCTACATATTGTGCAGTAAGTGTGCTGATGCCGGAAAGCCGCTGCACGAAGTTCAGGGCTACGCGTTCCGCCTGCAGCACGGCACGGGCCGGGCCTTCGGCAAGCGCTAGTACCGCATCTGCTTGGAAGGGTTCGCCATCTGCTGCTTGCAGGTGTACCTGGATTTCGTCGTTCGTCAGGCGCATCGCGGCCGCGAACAGGCCAAGGCCGCATAGTACGCCTGGCTCACGCGCCACCAGGCTGGCTTTGACGCGGGCCGTAGCCGGGATGAGGGTTTGGGAGGTGAGATCACCCCAGGGTGCATCTTCCTCCAGTGCCATGCGCACGATTCGCTCGACCGCGCTTGGGTTCAATGGTGTCGGTTCCGCTGCCGCTAACATGCGACATGGACCTGGCGGCCAACCGCGATATGGTGCTGTTGCGCCTCGATGGTTTGTGGATAATCCGTGCGCGCGTGGGCGCCGCGGGACTCTTCACGGGCCAGCGCCGCTGCAACGACCGCACGGGCAAGAAGCAGCAGGTTCGCGGTTTCGCGCTCGGGCACACTTTTGCCTTTGGCCTTCCAGCCACGGAGCAGCGACTGCGCCATGCGCAGTCCGGCGGCGTCACGAACGATGCCCGCACTCTGCCACATCAATTGTTGCAGGGCTTCGCGCGAGGGCAGGGGTTCGGTTTTCGTGTCCGCGTCGGTCTCCACAAAGAGCTGTGCCTCTGCAGGGCGATATGTAGGCCATGCGCGCAGACTTTCTGAACCGTTCTCCACCAGCAGATGTGCCGCTCGCCACGCGAAGACAAGGCTCTCCAGCAAGGAGTTCGATGCGAGGCGGTTGGCGCCGTGCACGCCGGTGCAAGCGACCTCGCCCACGGCAAAAAGGCCCGGAACAGAAGTCCGGCCCCACACATCCGTCTGCACCCCTCCCATCCAATAATGGGCCGCTGGAGCGACGGGAATGGGCTGTTGTGCCCAGTTGAGTCCCGCACGCATACAGGCAGCATGAATGGTGGGAAAGCGTTCGGCCAGGAATTCGGCGCCCAGCGCTGTCGCATCGAGCAGCACGGGCGCCCCACCCTGGCGCGCCATCTGCTCGGCGATGCCGCGCGCGACAACGTCGCGGGGCGCCAGCTCGGCATCCGGATGAACGGCTTGCATGAAACGATTTCCGTCTAGGCCGCGCAGCACGGCGCCGTCCCCCCGAACGGCCTCCGAGATCAGAAAGCCTCCGGAAGCGGAGAGCGCCGTTGGATGAAACTGGTAAAACTCAAGGTCAGATAGATCGGCCCCGGCGCGCAGTGCCAACGCGACACCGTCGCCTGTGGCGACACTGGGGTTCGTGGTGTAGGGATACAGGTGTCCCGCGCCGCCGCTTGCCAGAACTACGGCATCTGCGGGCAGAGTGAGCTGTTGACCGGCGGCATCGATCACAGCCAGACCGCGAACGCGACCGTCGGTCAACAGCAGATCGCTGGCGAAGGTGTGCTCCAGAACAACGATCCCCGCGTCCTGCACGGCAGCCACCAGCGCCATTTCGATGGCCAAACCCGTCGCATCGCCGCCGGCGTGCAGCACACGGGCACGGGAGTGAGCAGCCTCACGCCCTTGCGCAAGCTCGCCCCCTTTGCAATCGAAGGCCACACCGAGGGCGATCAGGTCTCGCACCCGCTGCGGCCCTTCGGTGCAAAGAATCTCGACAGCCTCGCGCCGGCAAAGACCGCCCCCGGCGCGCAGCGTGTCTTCGACGTGCTCGGCAACACTGTCTTCAGCGGTCATCACAGCCGCAATGCCGCCCTGCGCGTAGCGCGTGTTGCTTTCGGCGAGCCTTGACTTGGTAACCAACGTGACCTGATGCGTTTGCGTCAACTCTAATGCCGCGACCAACCCGGCAATGCCGCTGCCGACCACAATGACGTTCATGCTTTTCCTGTCGTCCTGATCGTTGCACTGCCCGTGGCGATCGGTGCCGGAAGCGCATTCAACATCCGTTCCAGCGCAATGCGGGCGGGGATAGCGACCGCTTCCGGTACCTGAATCCGGTTGAGCTGCTCGCCACGTTCCAAGGCCTCCAGCACCCAAGCCAAGTACCCCGGGTGAATGCGATACATTGTTGAACAGGGGCAGACGACCGGGTCTAGACAGAAGATAGTTTTATCCGGATGATCGGCCGCGAGCCGTTGCACCAGATTGATCTCCGTGCCGATGGCGATGGCCGTGCCCGGCGCGGCGGACTCAACCGCCTTGCGAATGTAATCGGTAGAGCCAGCCTCGTCTGCGGCGTCTACGACCTCCATGGGGCACTCCGGATGCACGATCACGCGTACGCCGGGGTGCGCCGCCCTTGCCGCCGCGATCTGTTCCACGGTAAAGCGCTTATGTACCGAGCAGAAGCCATGCCATAGGATGACCTGCGATGCCTGCAGCACCTCCGCGCTCGTTCCGCCGAGAGGCTTGCGCGGATTCCATAGAGGCATCTGCTCGAGCGGAATCCCCATGGCCTTTGCGGTGTTGCGGCCAAGGTGCTGGTCGGGGAAGAAGAGAACACGCTGGCCGCGCGCAAAGGCCCAGCGCAGCACGGTGCTGGCGTTCGATGAGGTACACACGATGCCGCCGTGTTCGCCGCAAAAGCCCTTTAGCGCTGCCGACGAGTTCATATAGGTAACGGGGATGACCGGCACGCGCCCCTCGGCGTCTGCCGCGGTACCGAAGAGTTCTTCGAGTTGCTCCCAGCAGGCCGTCACCGATTCGAGATCGGCCATATCCGCCATGGAGCAGCCGGCGGCCAGATTGGGGAGGATCACGGCCTGGTGTGCGCCGGACAGCATGTCTGCAGTCTCCGCCATGAAGTGCACGCCGCAAAAGACAATCGCTTCCGCCTTGGCGCGCGTCTTGGTGACCTGGGCTAATTGGAAGGAGTCACCAACGAAGTCCGCGTGCCGCACCACCTCGTCGCGTTGGTAGAAATGGCCGAGTACCACAACGCGGTCGCCCAGCGCATGTTTCGCCGCCCGGATGCGGAGATCCAACTCCGCCGGCGAGGCATCGCGGTATTCACGAGGCAGAATACCCTGGCGCGGCGCATCCAGAGAAATCGGATCAGCAGCAGAGGCCCCCGGACCATAACTTGACGGCATGCTGTCAAACACCCAAGGATTCTGGAGCAGCCCGGGGTCGCAGCTGGTACTTGCAGCGACAGGCACTACACCCTGAGCTGCGATGTGAACCAATGGCTGTGGCGGTGCGAAGATTTCCACGTTTTTGTCCTCAGGCTGCCGGCGCTGTTGCCACAGGCTCAAGTGCCTGTATCCACCCTTACCTACACCCTAGACTACGCTTCCCGTGCGGGTATCGTGCTGCAACAGATAGGGGAGAAGTCTCCCCGCAATGTTCTAAACTGCAACGAATTTGCGAATGACTGCGGCCGATCTTCAGATTGGATGCGCGGTCAAGTGACGGAGGCTCAGCCTTAAGCCATGTCACATGCGCCTTGTTCATGGTTCGTTGTGCGCTCTTCCGCGAAGGCGCGCTACGGTGTGTTCGCCGCTTGCCGTGCGGCCGCAGCGCTGGTTACCGATCCGGCACTTGGCAGCTGGCTAGCGTTCCATCCGCCACCTAACGCCTGAATGAGCTGCACAGCGGCAGTCATCTCATTGACCCGCAACGTTACTTGCGTTTGCTGATTGGTAAGCAGGGTGTTCTGCGCCGTAATGACATTGAGGTAAGGATCCAACCCAGTCTTGTAACGTGTCTGGGCGATGTCCAAATAGCGCTGCGCAGACTGGACGGCCGCCTGTTCGCGAAGATCCTGATCGTTTACGACGCGGATGGTGGAGATGTAGTCCTCAACCTGTTGAAACGCGATCAGTACCGTTTGCCGATAGGCGGCCACGTCGGCGTTGTACTGCGCCGTGTACTGAGCGACCGTGGCTCTCCGCAGACCGCCGTCGAAGATGAATTGCGAGGCTGAGGCTCCCGTAGACCAGAAAAGTGCCGGGACGGAAAAGAGCGTCGCAATGTTTGAACTTTCCACGCCGCCACTGCCGGTCAGCGTCAGTTGCGGATAGTACGCCGCTTTCTGGACGCCGATGAGGGCATTGGCTTCCGCAAGAGTGCGTTCCGCGGCCGCGATATCAGGACGACGCTGAAGCAGTTCCGAGGGAAGGCCAACCGGGATGGCAGGCAGCGGCGTCGTCAGGCTTCGGACAGGCAAGGAGAAGCTCGAAGCCGGTTTGCCGATGAGTGTGGCAATCGCATGCTCATAAATTGAGCGGTTGGAAGCGATGCCCGCGCCTGTCTCCTGGGCACCCTGGAGCGTGACTTCGGCTTGGGCTGTCGATTCGGGGCTGTCAATGCCGGTCTCCACCAGCGCCTGCGTCAGTTCCAGCGCTTGTTGGTCGGCCTGCACCGTTTTGTTGTATAGATCCTGCAGCGCATCTTGCCCGCGAAGTTGGAAGTAAAACTCGGCAAGGGAGGCTTGCTCAAGCAGGCGCTCGTTCTCAAGATCAGCGGCACTGACCTGGGAGGCATAGCGGTATTCACGGATTTCATTACGGATACGGCCCCAAAGATCCGGAGCCCAGGAGACATCAAACGGCAGGCCGATATCGGTGAAGGTATTCCCGCTCTGGGTGGAGGCCGAAGTCGTGCCACCGGTCCCTGTGCCTGTTCCCGAGCCCGTCCCACCCTGGGTGCTTCCCGTACCAGTGGCGATGCCTACACCGCGCAGGGCGCCGGGCGATTTGGCACGCTGATACGAGGGAGCCACTGTCAGTGTGGGGTACAACTGTGCATTGGCTTCGCGTACCAGCGTGCGGGATGCAACAAAGTTCTGGAAGTATTGAGCAATATTTTGATTATTGATGTCCAGTTGCTCTTCGAGCGCGTTCAGCTCCGGCTCATTGAAGATCTCCCACCACTTCCCCTTCAAAATAGCGTCCTGGGGCTGCGCGGGCTTCCATGTGCCCGGCGATACGCCCTTGTACGCTTCGGGGGTCTGCTCCTTGTAGCTGGCAACCGGCGGCACCGGCGCGGTGGGTGTGACGTACTTGGGACCGACGCGGCAGCCCGCAATCGCACATACCGATGTGAGCAAGGCAACGCGGCACCATGCCCGGCGGTGGCCGCCTTGCAGGAGGCGGGGTGGAGCGAAATGAGGCAAGGGCATCATGGTGTCTGGGCGATCCTTGAGCAATGCTACGCGTTTACCTCGTTCATGAGCGAGCCGTGCTCTTTGCCCAGGAGCTTGAGGCGGAGATTGTCCATAAATAGATAGATGACCGGCGTAGTGTAAAGCGTCAACGCCTGGCTGACAATCAGGCCGCCGATGATGGAAATACCCAAGGGCCGGCGCAGCTCCGATCCCATCCCGGTTCCCAACGCCAGCGGCACGGCACCAAAGAGTGCGGCGACTGTGGTCATCAGGATCGGCCGGAAGCGGAGGATCGAGGCTTCAAAGATAGACTCGCGGGTGTTTTTGCCCTCCACGCGCTCGGCGTTTAAGGCAAAGTCGATGACCATGATGCCGTTCTTCTTCACAATGCCGATCAGCAGGATGATGCCGATGATCGACATGACGTCGAGCTCCGTGCCGGTGATCAGCAAGGCAAGCGCGGCCCCAAGACTTGCCGGGGGCAGCGTGGAAAGAATGGTCAAGGGATGGATGAGGCTCTCATAGAGCATGCCCAGCACGATATAGACCGCGATGATGGCGGCCAGTACAAGGTAGGGCTCGGTGTTGAGCGACTGCTTGAATGCCTGCAGGGTGCCGGAAAACTGACCGTGCACCGACTGCGGGAAGTTCAGCTGCTGCTGCAGGGTAAGAATCTTCTGCGTGGCATCGCCCAGGGCCACGCCGGGTGCGAGATTGAACGAAACCGTGACGGAAGGGAACAGCCCCGTGTGGTTGACCGCCAGCGGTGAGGTGGACGGCTCATACTTCATCACGGACGAGAGGGGAATGGCCGCGTCCCCCGCCGTGGGCACGAAGTAGGTGTGCTTCAGTCCTTCGGGGGTCTGCCAGTACTTGGGTGCAACCTCCAGCACGACGTAGTACTGGTTCAGCTCACTGTAGATGGTCGAAACCTCGGCCTGGCCGAAGGCGTCGTAGAGCGTGTTGTCGAGCAGCTGTGGCGTGAGCCCAAGCCGCGCGGCCGTGGGCCGGTCATAGGTAAGCAAGGCCTGCAGCCCACGGTTCTGCTGATCGGTGTTGACATCGGAAAACCCCGGGGTCTTCTTCATCGCTGCCAAAAGTTGAGGACCGTAGAGCGCGAGGTCTTGCGAGGACTCCGCCTCCAGCGTGTATTGATACAGCGCATTCGATTGCCGGCCGCCGATACGGATATCCTGACCCGCCTGAAGAAAGGTGGCCGCACCGGTGACCCTGGCCAGCTTCGGCCGCAGGCGATTGATGACCTCCGCGGCGCCGACCTTGCGCTGGTTCAGCGGCTTGAGCGCGATGTAGACAAAGCCGCCGTTGGCCGCACCCTGGCCGCCGGTGAAGCCCATCACATTGGCAACAGCGGGGTCGGATTTTACGATCGCGACCGAGCGCTGCACCGCCGTGCGCATGGCGTAGAACGAGGTGTCCTGCGGCCCCTGCATGCCGCCCTGCATGGTGCCGTTGTCCTGCTGCGGAAAGAAGCCCTTCGGCACCTTGATCAGGCAGAAGACGTTTAAACCGAGCGTGCAGAAGAACAGGATGAGCACCAGTGCCGGGTGGTCGAGCACCCAGATCAGGCTGCGCCGATACCCGTGCAGCAGGCCGTCAAACATGCGCTCGCTCCAGCGGTAGATCCGGCCGTGTTCGATCTCGTGCTCCGGCTTCAGAATGCGGGCGCACATCATCGGTGTTGTGGTCAGCGAGATCACCATCGACATGAGAATGGCGGTGGCTAGGGTAATAGCAAACTCGCGGAAGAGACGCCCAATGATGCCGCCCATCAGCAGCAACGGAATGAAGACGGCGATGAGCGAGATGCTGATCGAGAAAACCGTAAAGCCGATTTCCCGTGCGCCCAACAGCGCTGCCCCAATGGGCGTCATCCCGTTTTCCAGATGGCGCGAGATGTTTTCCATGACGACGATGGCGTCATCGACGACGAAGCCGCTGGCGATGGCGAGCGCCATCAGCGACAGATTGTCGAGCGAAAATCCGGCAAGGTACATCACCGCGCAGGTGCCGATGAGAGAGACCGGCACGGCTACGGCGGGAATCAGCGTCGCGCGCAGGTTGCGCAGGAAGACGAAGACCACCAGCACCACCAGAACGACAGAGATCACCAGGGTGCGTTCGATATCCGAAACAGAGGCGCGGATGGTAGTCGTCCGGTCGATCACGGTGACCAGGTGCTGGCCGCGCGGGATGGTCGCTTGCAGGGAGGGCAGCGTGGCCTTGACGGCATCGACCGTGGTGATGATGTTGGCGCCCGGCTGCCGGAAGATCAGCATGTTTACCGAGGCCTTGCCGTTCAGAAAGCCCGCCTGCCGGATCGTCTGCTGCGAGTTGGTGATGGTCGCGACCTGATCGAGCCGGATCGCGCCGCCGTTGTGATACCCCACCACGATCGGCTTGTATTGATCCGCCTTCGAGATCTGATCGTTGGCGATGATGTCGCTGGTGAGCTGACCATTCGAGATCTGGCCCTTGGCGACATTGGCGTTCTGGCCGGAGATGACCTGCTGCACCTGCGGCAGGCTGATGCCATAGCTGGCCAGCTGATCCGGATTGACGTCGACGCGTACGGCCGGCAGGGACGCGCCCACAACGGAAACCTGCCCCACGCCGTTGATCTGCGAGACGCGCTGCTCGATGACGGTGGACGCCTCATCGTAGAGCGCGGGGATGTCGTAGTTGTCCGATTGCAGCCCCAGCACCATGATGGGTGAATCAGCCGGATTCACCTTGCGGTAGGTCGGGTTTGCCGGCAGGTTCGTGGGCAGATAGCTGCGGGCCGCATTGATGCCGGCCTCCACATCGCGGGCGGCGCCGTCGATGTTGCGGTTCAAGTCGAACTGCAGCACGACACTCGTGGTGCTCAACGAACTCGACGAGGTCATCTCCGTGACGCCGGCGATGTGGCCGAACTCGCGTTCAAGCGGCGTGGCCACCGAGGAGGCCATGATATCCGGGCTAGCGCCCGGCAACGACGCGCCGACCGCGATGGTCGGAAAATCGACCTGCGGCAGTGGAGACACCGGCAACACCACAAAGGCAATGGCTCCGACAATGGCAATGGCAATCGTCAGCAGCGTTGTGGCGACAGGCCGTTCGATAAAGATGCGCGACGGGTTCATACGTGCTCCGCCGCATGCTGGTTGGCATGCTCGATCGTGCTGTGATTGATCTTGTGCCGCGAAAAGCGCTCGCCGAGGTTGTCGAAGAAGATGTAGATGACCGGCGTCGTGTAGAGCGTCAACACCTGGCTGAAGAGCAGGCCGCCGACGATGGTCACGCCCAGGGGCTTGCGCAGTTCCGAGCCGATGCCCGTACCGAAGGCAAGCGGAATGCCCGAAAGCAGCGCGGCCATGGTGGTCATCAGGATGGGGCGGAAGCGCAGCAGCGAGGCCTGATAGATCGAGTCGGTGGCGTTTTTGTTGCCGTGGCGCTCCAGCTCCAGGGCAAAATCGACGATCAAAATGCCGTTCTTCTTCACGATGCCGATCAGCAGGATAATGCCGATAATCGCCACGATGTCGAGATCGAGATGGAAGAGCTCGAGCGCCAGCAGCGCGCCGACGCCCGCGGAAGGCAGTGTGGAAAGAATGGTGACTGGATGGATGTAGCTTTCATACAACACGCCGAGCACGATATACACCGTTACCAGCGCCGCCAGGATGAGCAGCCCCTCGTTTGACTGCGAGCCCTCAAACGCCGCGGCGGTGCCCTGGTAGTTGGCGACGACGCTGGCGGGGAGATGTTCGTCGGCAATGGATTTGTTAATCGCGTCCAAGGCCTGACCGAGCGAGTAACCGCGCGCCAGGTTGAATGAGACCGTCACCGCCGGGAACTGGCCCTGGTGATTGATCGACAGCGCTTCATTGGTGGTGACCAGGTGCGTGAAAGCGCTGAGTGGAACGGGGTTGGCGATGCCCGTGCTCCCGCCACTGCTCGCGCCGGCACCGGAAGCAGCCGCGCCTCCGCCCGTGCTGGCACCGGGCGCCGCGGTCGTGCCGCTGCCCGAGCGTGTGGTGCCGCCGAGGGCCGTGTTGGCGCTTGAGGAGATGTTGCCGCCAGTGCTTGCGGTGGAAAGTGCGGTGGCTGCGCCGCTGCCGCCGGCGATGCTCGACAGGGCGGAGGTGGAACTCGTACCGCCGGCATTGCCGGTGGCGTTGACATTCGAGGACGCCAGTGCCGAACTCCCTGAGGCAGGGCTGGAGACGCCGGCCGTTGAGGACGGGGTGAGGAGGGCATTGCCGGGCGTGGGCGCGGTGCCTGACCCCGCTCCAGAGGAGGAGCCTGCGCTATTGGAACCGCCGGCCGCGGCGGAGGTGCTGCCCCCGGTTGCCGCCGACTGCACATACAGGTCCTGTAACTTATTGGGATCGATGCGGAACTGCGGCTGAGTTTCGAGGATGACGTGGTACTGGTTGACCTGCGTGTAGAGCGTGTTGATCTGGCGCTGGCCGAAGGCATCGTAAAGCGTGTTGTCGATCGTCTGCGGGGTGACGCCGAAGCGCGAGGCCGTAGGCCGGTCGATCACAAGTTGTTCGGCGATGCCGCCCAGCTGCTGGTCGGTGACCACATCAGCCAGCTGCGGCAACTGTTGCAGCCGCCGCACGAAGTCATGGGTGACGTGTACCAGCTCGTCTTGATTCGGATCCTCGAGGGTGTACTGGTACTGCGTGCGGCTCACCCGGTCGTCCACGGTGAGATCCTGCACGGGCTGCATGTAGAACTTGATGCCGGGAACCTTGTCAAGCTTTGGTTGCAGTCGGTCGATAACCTGCGTGGCCGTCAGCCCGCGGTCTTCGATGGACTTGAGGTCGATCTGGATGCGGCCGCTGTTCAACGTGGTGTTGGTGCCGTCGGGGCCGATAAAGGACGAGATATTTTCGACCGCCGGATCGTCCAACAGCACCTTGGCCACCCCCTGCTGCATCGCCGACATGGACTCGAAGGAGGTATCGGCTGAAGCTTGCGTGATGCCCTGGATGATGCCCGTGTCCTGCGTCGGAAAGAAGCCTTTCGGGACGGTAACGTACAAAAAGCCTGTCAGCACAATCGTTGCGAGAGCCACGAGCAACGTCAGGGTTTGGAAGCGCAGCACAAACCGCAGGGTGCGGCCATAGAAGGCGATGAGGCGCTCGAAAAAGCGCTCGGAGACTTCATAGAACCATCCCTGATCCTCCGGCGCGGTGTAGCGCAACAGGCGCGCGGACATCATGGGCGTCAGGGTAAGGGAAACGAAGGCCGAAATCACGATGGTGACGGCTAGCGTCACCGCGAACTGCCGGAACAGACGGCCGGCGACGTCGCCCATGAAGAGCAGGGGAATCAGCACGGCGATGAGCGAAACCGTCAACGACAGAATGGTGAAGCCGATTTCACCGGCACCCTTGAGTGCGGCCTCCATCGGCGTTTCGCCCTCTTCGATGTAGCGCGAGATGTTTTCAATCATTACGATCGCGTCGTCGACGACGAAGCCGGTCGAGATGGTGAGCGCCATCATCGTGAGATTGTTCAGGCTGAAGCCGGCCAGATACATCACGCCCAGGGTGCCGATGAGCGACAACGGTACCGCGACGGACGGGATGACGGTCGCTGCCAGGCTGCGCAGAAACAGGAAGATGACCAGAACGACGAGCGCAATGGCCAATACTAGCTCGAATTCGACATCCTTGACCGAGGCGCGAATGGCGTTGGTGCGGTCGTTGACGATCTGCAGATGCACGGCGCGGGGCAGGCCGGTCTCGAGCTGTGGTAACAGACGTTCGATATTGTCGACTACCTGGATTGTGTTTGCGCCGGGCTGCCGTTGAATATTTAGAATGACCGAGGGCGTCGTGTTTACCCAGGCGGCGAGATCGGTGTTCTCAATGCCGTCGATCACATGCGCCACGTCGCTCAGCATTACGGGCGCGCCGTTGCGGTACGCCACCACGACATGCTTGTAGTCGCCGCTGGTCAGCAGCTGATCGTTGGCGTTGATCGTGTAGTCCTGCGAAGGACCGTCGAAGTTGCCCTTGGCCGCATTCAGGCTGGTACCGGTGAGCGCGTTGCGCAGATCTTCGAGGTTGATGCCGTACGAAGCCAGGGTGGTGGGATTGGCCTGGATACGCACTGCCGGCTTTTGCCCGCCGGAGATGGACACCAGACCGACGCCGGAGATCTGTGAAATCTTGGGTGCAAGCCGGGTGTCGGCCAGATCCTCAACCTTCGAGAGCGCCATCTCGTTTGACGTGAGCGCCAGGGTCAGCACCGGAGCGTCAGCCGGATTCGACTTGCTGTAGACAGGCGGCACGGGCAGGTTAGCCGGCAGGTAGCTCTGCGCCGCGTTGATGGCTGCCTGCACCTCCTGCTCGGCCACATCGATGTTCAAGCTGAGCTGGAATTGCATGACGATGACCGAGACGCCGCCCGCGGAGGTCGAGGTCATCTGGCTGAGACCGGCGACCTCGCCGAACTGCCGCTCGAGCGGCGCGGTGACGCCCGATGCGATTACATCCGGGCTGGCGCCGGGGTAAAACGTGAGCACCTGAATGGTTGGGTAATCGACCTCAGGCAAGGCGGAAACGGGCAGCTGGAAATAGCTGATGGCGCCCGCCAGAAAGATGGCCACCATCAGCAGGGCCGTCGCCACTGGACGGAGAATGAATGGCCGGGAAAGGTTCATGGGGCGGTGTTTCCACCTGTCCGCCCGGCGGCGTTGCTGCCGTGGCCCTGTGCATCGGCCTTGCTCGATTGCGCTCCGCGGGCCAGCACCTGCGCGCCGTTTTCCAGGCGATCGAAACCGCTGGTAGCCAGGTTCGTGTTCGCGGGCAAGCCCTGTACCGCAGTCACCTGCTCGTTGCTGGTCAGCGCTGTGATCGGCTGCACAGCCACGGTATTGTTCGGCTTGACCACGTATACGAAGGCCGCCGTACCGTTGCGCTGCACGGCTGCGGAAGGCACCAGGACCACATTGTTCAGCGTCCGAATGAGCAGCCGTGCGTTTACAAACTGGTTCGGAAACAGGATGGTTCCCTTGTTGTTGAACGTGGCACGGAACTTGACCGTGCCCGTCGCGGTGTCAATCTGGTTATCGACCGAAGTCAACTTACCGGACTCGATCTCGCGGTCGTTCGAGCGGTCAAAAGCATCCACGACCAGGCTCTGGCCCTTGTGCAGGACGCTCTGCACCTGCGGCAGCTGGTCTTCGGAGACATTGAAGACCACCGTGATTGGCTGCAACTGTGTGATGACGACCAGGGTCGACCCGCTGCCCGCAAAGATCGTGTTGCCTGGATCGACGAGCCGCAGCCCAACCCGGCCGGTGATGGGCGAAACGATGTGGCAGTACGCCAGCTGCACACGGTCATAGTCGACCGCGCCCTGATCGGAGGCGACCGTGCCCTGGTTCTGCACTACCGCTTGCTGCTGATCTTCCAGCTGCTGGCGAGCGATCGCATTGCGCGCAAAGGCTTCCTGGTACCGCGCCAGGTCGATCTGTGCCTCGGCCAGAACACCTTGGTCGCGCTTGAGCGTACCTTCGGCCTGCATGAGGGTCGCCTGGTAGGGCCGCGGATCGATGTCGATCAACGACTGCCCCTTTTGTACAAGCTCCCCTTCACGGTAGTGCACGGCCATCACGCGGCCGGTGACCTGGCTATACACCGTCACGGTATACACCGGCGTGACCGTGCCCAGCGTGTCGTCGTAGACGTTGATGTTGCCGGTCTTGGACTGCCCTACGGTGATGGCCGCCGGGCCCTGCTGCCCATGTCCGTTGGCAGCGCCGGCCCGGCTCTGCGCGCCGGATCCGTTACCGCCTGCCGTGCCGCCCTGGGCGGAACTTGAGGCTCGCGTGTTATCGCTATTGGCCGTGAACCGGTGTACGAGGGCAAACGTCAGCGCGATCAGGGCCGCGGCAGCGAGCCAGTACCACTTGTGCCGCCGCTGTCTGCGCTGCGCTCCCCGGTCTACCCGATGGTGGACCCGATCGTAGTGTTCCGGATCAATGGAATTTTTTGCTTCGAATTGGGCGCCCAGATCGCCGCCGTACGATGGGGAATTGGCGGCGGCAAAGGCCGCGCCGAGCTCCCTGCCACTGGCAGGCGAAGCCCCCTTCTGCTCTTCAGTCATCTCACGCCCTTGTTCAAACACAGCACAGCGCCCAACCTACGGACGCGCAACATCCAGCCACAACCCTCGAACCCGATCAGATACGAGACGAAAACCACACCGGAAAAGTTTTGCAACATGTAGGTGCACGGATGGCGGCGTCGCGACCGGGTTTGCATGCGCTCTCACCTTTCTGGATGGAACGAAGTCTGGAATCAGCCAGCCCGAACACCAGCCGGGAAAGACAGCGCGGAACGCAACGGCCACCCCCTTTGCATCTTACCGAAGATGTGGCCGGCTCTGGTCTTCAACCCTGGAAGTAATTCGCTCAAATTTGAGCTGGCTGAGGTACATCCAGGTCAGCGCATAGCTTCCGCCGCCCCGAAACTGGCTAGCGCCGCCTTCGACGACATCGGCAAGAAGCCCAAGCTGTCCGTGTACCAGGGTCGCGAGGTCGTGCACACGGAGGATGCTGCTGTGTCGGACATGCAGGCGGCCGTGATGTCGGCCCTGCGCTGGCTCAGGGCTCAACCCGCGCTGACCGGGGCAATGCGGAACCTTGCCTTTGCCGGTGTGCGCGTGGTGCACGGCGGGCCGAAATATACCCAAGCGACCCTCCTGACGCCGGCGGTGCGGCGCGACATCGAGGCTCTGGAAGATCTAGCTCCGCTGCACAATCAAAGCTCGCTGGCGGTGCTCGATGCCCTCACGCGCGAGCTCAGCGTTACACGGCAGATGGTCGCCTTCGACACCGCGTTCCACCGCACCTTGCCCGAAATCGCCTGGCGCTACCCAATCGATCGGGAAACCGCCGACCGCCACGGTGTGCGCAAATACGGCTTCCACGGGCTTTCACACCGCTACATGCTGGAGCAGTACGCGGCAACCGTTGGCAAGCGTCCGGAAGACCTGAACCTGGTCACGTTGCACCTGGAAAGCGGCTGCTCCGCGTGCGCCATTGCCGGTGGCCGTTCGGTCGATACAACCATGGGGCTGACGCCGCTTGAGGGGCTCATGATGGGATCGCGCAGCGGCAGCCTCGACCCGGCCATCCTCCCTTTTCTGATGAAAAAGGAGGGCAAAAGCGTCGACGACATCATGGACCTCCTCAATAAACAATCCGGTCTGCTCGGCATCGCCGGCGGGTCGCTCGACACCCGCGTCCTCGCGAAACGCGGGGACGAACCGGCCAAACTGGCGCTCGCGATGTTCGGCTACCGTACCCGGCTCGCCGTGGGTGCGTACCTTGCGGCCCTCGGCGATGCCGAAGCCGTCATCTTCGGCGGCGGGATCGGTGAAGACTCACCCTGGCTGCGTGCCGACGTGTGTGCGGGGTTGCGGGCGTGGGGCTTGAAACTCGATGGGCAGGCTAATAAATCCATCGCGGGCCAGGTGTGCATTTCAACGGCGGAGTCTCAGCTCGCCGCCTGGGCCATGCCGGTGGAAGAAGGGCTGCAGATCGCGCATGAGTGCCTGCTGGCGCTTGAAGCCAGCGGCGAGATCGTAAATTGATGTAATCACCTGGTTGTCATCCCGCAGCGTGGCGGAGGGATCTGCTTTGCTGGGTGAGTGCCCAACGGCTGAGGAAAACAGATCCGTCCGCCACGCTGCGGGATGACAAATCGCAGAGGTCGTCTACGCCCATGCGAAAAGCACGCCCACCCTACGAGCCCTCGCCGGCCAGTTTTAAAAATTCATCCTTCACGTCCACCAGCCGTGGCAGGTTTTGGTCCTGCAAGCGCGCATTGATCGGCTTGGCCTTCTCCGAATGCAGATCATCTTTATACATCGCCACGATCTTCTCCGCGGAGTCGTACCCGTGAAAGCGTCCCATCTCGTCCTGAGTATGCTTCTTCAAATCTTCAAGATCCTGATGTTGTTTCGTGCCGAGATCGCGTTCGCTCGCGTGCAAAATACGTAGAAACACATGCTTATCCAGAAAGTCCAGTAGTTCTTGCTTGCTTGCCATCCTCTTGGTCTCCTTCAGCGGACTTTGCTTCCATCCGCCAAAGCCTTGGATGCATCCTTTTCCGCTCGCCGCCAGCGACCTCGCCGGAACAGAAACGTACCGGCGCCCAGCATGACGGTACCCGCAGCCAGCGCCGCGCCCCAGGGATATCCTGCCTCCGGCTGAATCTGTCCGGCTTCGATCTTCCGTTCCCCCGTTCCAGGTATCTGCGGTTGCAGCGCCATCGCGAGCACCTCAGCGGTGTGCATCGCGCGGCGCGGTGTGCCATGGGCGATCTGTTGACGGCAGCTGAAGCCATCGCTAACGACGATCGTGTCGGGCTCAGCGGCCCTAACCTTCGGAAACAGCGCGCGTTCGCCGATCTGCACCGAAAGGTCGTGGTGGCCGGCCTCATACCCGAAAGAACCCGCCAACCCGCAGCAGCCTGCATCGAGCACGGCGGTCTCGAGTCCCGCGGCCGTGAGTAGGCGCTGCTCCGGCGACATGCTCCACAGCGCTTTGTGGTGGCAGTGCCCATGCACGACCGCCTTGCCTTTGAGCTTGCCGGGTTGGTAACCGATCTTATCGAGAAAGTCTGGAAACAGGATTACCTGCCGGCTGAGACGCTGAGCGGCGTCCTCGTGCGGAAATAGATTGGTGAGCTCATCCTTAAAGACCGATGCGCAGCTCGGTTCCAAGCAGACAATCGGCGTACCGGCTGCGATCTCCGGCGCCAACGTCGTAAGTACCCTGTGCAGGTAGCGCTTGGCTTGATCAAGCATGCCGAAGTCATACAGCGGCCGGCCGCAGCAAAGGCGCTCCTGCGGTACGCGCACGCGAAAGCCCGCATCTTCGAGCACGGCCACTGCAGCCTGCGCCGTATGCGGTGTGAAGTGGTTGTTGAAGGTGTCGGCCCAAAGGATCACCTCACCGCGTGCGCCCGGCGAAGACGACGGCTTGCGTGCCCTCAGCCATTGCTTGAAGCTTTGTTCCGGAAATGCCGGCATGTCGCGATGTTGGGTGGTGCCGGCCA
This sequence comes from uncultured Acidobacteriaceae bacterium, assembly GCA_964242495.1. Classification (GTDB taxonomy): domain Bacteria; phylum Acidobacteriota; class Terriglobia; order Terriglobales; family Acidobacteriaceae; genus Granulicella. The sequence continues at coordinate 449,849 of CAXSZS010000002.1, read as the reverse complement.
GCTTCTTCGCGAAAGCTCGCAGGACCGGCGTTTGCGTAGCCAGGTTAGCGAACGCCGGAAAATGAGAACCGAGGGCAGCCCATTTGTCGATCAGGCCCATGCTGTAGGCCGCCGCAGGCCGCCACCGGCCTTCGTAAAAGTGCGCCAGGAACTCCGATTTATAGCTCGCGACATCCACGCTGACAGGGCAATCGCCCTTGCACCCCTTGCAGGCGAGGCACAAATCCAGCGCTTCTTTCACTCCCTCATCGCGCCAGCCGTCCGTGATCACCTCACCGCGCAGCATCTCGAACAGCAGTCGCGCCCGTCCCCGGGTGGAATGCTTTTCTTCGCGCGTCACCTGAAAGCTGGGGCACATTGTGCCGCCGTCCAGCTTGCGGCACTTGCCCACGCCGAAGCAGCGCTCGGTCGCCGTTGCCAGGCTGCCGCCGTCGTCGGGAAACTGAAAAATTGTCAGCGGTTGCTGTGGCTTGTAATCCGGGCCGGTACGCAGGTTGCTGTCCAGCGGATACGGGTCCACGATCTTGCCCGGATTCATTTTGCCTGCCGGGTCCCAGATGCGCTTGAACTTCCGAAAGGCCTCCACCAGCCGGTCGCCATACATGATCGGCAGCAGCTCGGCTTTGGCTTGCCCGTCGCCATGCTCGCCGGAAAGCGAACCGCCGTAACGCACGACCAGGTGCGCGGCTTCGGTCACAAAGGCGCGGTACTTGGCTACACCTTCGATGGTCTTTAGATCAAAGTTGATCTGGGTGTGCAGACAGCCCTGCCCGAAGTGCCCGAACAGCACAACGAAGTAGCCGAATCGGTCACAAAGGGCATAGAACTCGCGCAGGTAAGACCCTAACCGCTCGGGCGGCACGGCTGCGTCCTCCCACCCGTTCCAGGTGTCTTCGAGCTTGCCGGGAACGCGTGAAACACCCAAGCCGAGCTCCCGGATCTCCATGGCTTGCATCTGGTGGGCAGCATCCTCAAGCAATCGCACGCCACACTGGGCGGAGTCCTGGCGCTCGGCCCATCGCAGCGCCTCCTGGCCCATCGCAAGTGCCTCCTCGCGCGTGTCCGCACCGAACTCCACCAGCAGCCACGCCTTGCCTTCGGGATAATGCTTGATTCCCGGCATATGCTTGCCGGCCAGCCGCGCATTGTCGATCACCCGGCGCTCAAAGCCCTCCATGGCGATCGGCCCCAGCGCATTGAGCCGTGGCGCCTGGTCGCCCGCCTGGAAGACCGAGGGGTACGCTACCAGCAACAGCACACGATGCTGCGGGCTTCGAATGAGCTTGGTCTTTGCACGCAGCACAAGCGCACAGGTGCTTTCCGTGCCAACCAGCGCTCGTGCGACGTGAAATCCATTCTCCGGCAGCAGGGCGTCAAGGTTATACCCCGAAACGCGCCGTGGAATGTCTGGATACCGCTCGCGTACCTCGTCGGCATACGCATCTCGCAGCTCACGCAGGCTGCGATAAATCTCACCGCGACGCCCACCTTCGCCGATGATGCGTGCAAGCTCTTCTTCACTCGTCGCACTCACGGTCAGGCGTGTACCGTCGTAGAGCAGGATGTCCAGTTCTTCTATGTTTTCGCTGGTTTTGCCGCCCAGCACCGAGTGCGGCCCGCAGGAGTTGTTGCCGATCATGCCGCCAAGCGTGCAGTAGGCGTGCGTAGCTGGATCGGGAGCAAAGGTGAGGTCGTGCTTCTCTGCAGCCGCGCGCAGATCATCATTGATGAGTCCCGGCTCGACCCAGGCATAACGTTCTTCGGGATTTAGCTCGAGGATGTGGTGCAGGTACTTCGAAAAATCGAGCACAACTGCGGTGTTGCAGGTCTGCCCGGCAAGGCTTGTTGCCGCGCCACGGCCAAAGATTGGCACACCGTACTCACGGCAGGTCGCGACCGTCGCAATTACATCGTCGATCGATTTCGGCACAACCACACCGATCGGTACCTGGCGATAGTGCGACAGATCCGATGCATACAGGGCACGGGAGGCGGTGTCGAAGCGAACCTCGGCCGTCGTGCGCTTGATGAGTTGTTCAGCTAGCTCCTGCGCTATCGAAAGCGAGCTGGAAGGTGCGGTCGACATGGGCAGCTCCCGATCCGAAACGGTGAGCCTTACCTGAGCCGGCATGCGACGCGCTTCCGCCTAAGCATGCACTGCGAGCCACTGTTCTGTCGAGATTAGTCGAGATTACAAGCGCGACCCGAGCTCCAAGGTGAGCCTATTGTTCAGCGGCACACTTCTTGGGCGGATATGCATCAATGTTCGACAGCTTCGCCGGAGGGGGCGGAGAAGTGGATGGTGGAGGCGGCGGGAGTTGAACCCGCGTCCGAAACGGCTGTCAGCAAAGAGCTTTCATGCTTTTCCCAGGTTCATCTTTGTCTCGTGATCGGCGCTTAGAACGGGCGAAGACGCGCCGGCCACCAGCCTGATTGATCTTGTCCTTGGCGTCCAGACGGAACCCCGCAGACCAGCCTACTGTGCGACGATCGCTTCCGGCCCGTAGGCGAAGCTGGGGCGATCGGCTACTTAATTAATTAAGCAGCAAGAGCGAACTGAGGTTCGGCACTTATAGTTTTGTGAGCGATTACGGGTGTCCACACCCCGGCATGCCTCTTTGCCGCAAGCAATCCCGTCGAAGCCGTGACGCCCCCACTATGTGGGCCCGGCACCAACATTGCGTTGGGCTTGTCAAAGAACAGACATCAGTATAGCCGAGCGAACAGGGTCACGCAAAGACACTTTCCTTTTACTTATAAGCGAAGAAGGCAAAAAAAAGCGGCACGAGCAACAGCGGCTCGTGCCGGGAGGCCAGTGACGCAACTTGGATCGAACGACACATCGTCGCCCGGACAAGCTCTCATCGATATGGTTTCCCATACAGAATGATGATTTACCGTAACATGACTCTTTGCAATGCCAAATTTGGAAGACTTTGGCGCGACTCTGGAAATCCATCAGATTCAAACTTCATCGGGATGCTCTTTGGCCGACATGGCGCGTCGATTGGCTACCCAGCCTGGCTTTGTAACCTGCCGGCTGCGGCCAAAGGCGAGCGCGTCGGCGGGCACGTCTTCGGTGATGCAGGAGCCGGCCGCGATGTAGGCGCCTTTTTCGATGGCGATCGGGGCGATCAGCGTGGAGTCGGAGCCGACGAAGACGCCATCGGCGATGGTCGTGGTGTGCTTGTGCGTGCCGTCGTAGTTGCAGGTGATGGCGCCTGCGCCGATGTTGACACCCTCGCCGATGATCGCGTCGCCGAGATAGCTCAGGTGGTTGGCTTTGGAACCACGCCCCAGCTTCACCTTTTTGGTCTCGACGAAGTTGCCGAGATGGGCGCTGGGCCCGATCTCGCTTCCGGGGCGGAGGTGTGCGTAGGGGCCCAGCATCGCATCGTCTCCGACCATCGCATTTTCTAAAATGCAGCCATTTTTGACCAAAATGCGATCTTCCAGCGTGCTGTTTTGGATAACCGCATAGGAGCGGATACGGCATTCGGCGCCGATGCGAGTGGTGCCGAGCAGCTGCACGAAGGGCTCGATCACAGTGTCCGGGCCGACCTGCACGGTGGCGTCGATGACGCATGTTTCCGGGCGAAAGATGGTCACGCCGGCAGTCATCAGGCGGTTTGCGGTGGCGAGACGCAGGGCGGCATCGAGGTGCATCATCTCGGCGATGGTGTTGGCGCCGAGAACCTCATCGGCGCGCGGCGCGGTGACGGCGATGACGCGCTCGCCGGCGGCGCGTAAAAGGGCGGCGATATCGGTGAGGTAGAACTCGCCGTGCGCGTTGTTCGTGGTGAGCTTGTCGAGCTGGGCAAAGAGGGCGGCTGTACGAAAGCAGTAGATGCCCGAGTTGATCTCAGGCGAGGTTAACTGCTGTGGCGTCAACGACTTCTGCTCGACGATGGCATCCACCTCGGGGCTGCCTGGGGCCATGCGCAGGACACGACCGTACCCTGTCGGGTCGGGTGGGATGGCGGTGAGAATGGTCATCGCGGCGGCTTCAGCGAGGTGGGCTGTGCAGAGGCGGGCAAGGGTTTCCGGCGCGATGAGCGGAACGTCGCCGGAGAGGACTAGAAGGTGCTCCGGGACGGGTAAATTTCCCCCGATATAGTGGGTTTTCAGCTGTTGCAGAGCGTGGCCGGTGCCGCGTTGATCGGCTTGGAGAGCGAACTGCACGCCAGTGAATGCGACGGCTTTTTGGACGCGTTCCGCTTCGTGACCGATGATGCAAACGATGCGATTGGCGGAAGCGACGGTTTCGGCAGCGGCGATGACGTGGAGGAGCAATGCGCGGCCGCCGACCTCGTGTAAAACCTTTGGACGCTTCGACTTAAGGCGCGTTCCCTTGCCGGCGGCCATGATAGCGACGCCAAAAACATCGAATGGATCAGAACTCATTTTGTGCTCCAATTTGGCCTCGTTAGCACGGTTTAACGCATTTCCGTGTACATGTGCGAGTTGGTCGGAATGGCGTTCGCTTCAACCCACGTCTCAGAAGCGAGACCCTTCGAAGGGCTCAGGGCAGGCTATGGGCACCGGGCTTGCAGTGCGGTTTGCAGGAAAAGTATATGGAAAGTCATAGGGAGGCGGGGCGGCAAACCTCCATCATGGCGGGGCCATAGCGGGCGAGTTTGTCGGCGCCCAACTCCGCAACCGTGCGGAGCTCTTCCATGGAGGTGGGGCCGGCGACGGCTACCTTGCGAAGTGCCGTCTCGCTGAGGATGAAGAAGGTGGGCAGGCCGGCGTTGGCGGCTTGCTCACGACGCCAGTCGCGGAGGCGGTTTTCGAGCGCGAGTTGTTCCCCCGTGAGCCTGGCTGGGGTGAGCCTGGTCTGCATGAGTTTGGTCTGGGTGAGTTTGGTCTGGGTGAGTTTGGGCTGGTCGTTCGTGGTTGAGGTCACGGTGGCTTGGATCGTGATCGGGATCGACTGCTCTGACTTACCGCCAACCCACGTCTCAGAAGCGAGACCCTTCGACGGGCTCAGGGCAGGCTGTGGGGCACGCGGCTTGGGTCTGCCTTCGGCCCCCATCTCAGAAGCTCTACCTCTCGACGGGCTCAGGGCAGGCTGCGTCGCGCCCTGCCCCATATCTGGTTTTGAAGATCGGTTGGGAGAGACGGGGTTGGTGAGTGTGCCGGCTCCGTTTTGCTGTGCCTCGCGGCAAAGGGCAATGAGGGCGGCACCGAAGCGGTCCAGCTTTTCGGTACCGATGCCGCGCACGTTGCCAAGTTGCGTAAGGTTCGTGGGGCAGGCCTGGGCGATGGCGGTGAGGCAGGCGTCGGAGAGGATGAGAAAGGCGGGTTTGCCGGCATCTTTAGCGGTTTGCGTCCGCCAGGCTTTGAGGCGGTCGCTAAGAGCGACCTGAACGGGTGTGAGGGCTGGAACGCTTGTTGGGCTGGTGGTTCCGGTTGTTCTTGAAGTCGTACCCGCCTTGTGGCGCTTGGGCGCGGGTTCTTCGCCTTCGCCGCGGAGCCAGACGGTGTCGAGGGTGGCGGCGTCAGGGGTTTCGCCTTCGGAGGTGAGGGAGAGCTTGCGGTAGCTGATATCGCGGCCGTCTTCGCCGCGGAAGCTTTCGGTGTTGCTGGCGACTAGGCCTGCTTTGGCGAGGCCGTCGACGAGGCGGTCGAACTGTTTGCGGTCCAGTGGAAGGCGCGACTCGGCAAGGAGCTTGCCGGCGGAGCGACCGCCATTCTGCAGGGATTTCAGGATGACGAGTAGATCGACTTTTTCGGAGGGGGCGGGTTGGCGGGCGGGTGCGGAGGCGGAGCCTTGCGGGGCGCAAAAGTCGCACAGCCCGCAGGGGCGGCCGCCGTCGCCTTTGTCGCCGAAGTGTTGGACGAGGGCAGCCATGCGGCACTGGTTGCCTTCGGCATAGCCGACCATGCGGTCGATCTGCTCACGTCGGTGGCGAACCTGGAGGTCGTAGTCGCGCTGCCACGCCGTTTCCGGGGCCAGGTAGACGGTGCCGTCGAAGTCGGCGGTGGCGGCACCTCCCGAGACGAGTTTCTCGATGCAGCGTTCGAGGACTTCGCGCTCCATCTTGAGGGTTTGCTGCAATTCTTCGAAGGGCAGGGGCCGGTCACGCAGGGCCGCGGCGACGCGTTCGAGATCGCTCAAGGGGGGATAGCTGCGATCGAGCAGGAATTCCTGCGTTTTGCGGTCGGCAAAACTGTGCAGCAGCATGGCACGGGAGGGGAGGCCATCGCGGCCGGCGCGGCCGATCTCCTGGTAGTAGGCTTCGACCGAACCGGGCAGGGCGGCGTGGATGACGGTGCGGACATCAGCTTTATCGACGCCCATGCCGAAGGCGACGGTGGCGACGACGACGTCGAGTTGGCCGGAGAGGAAGCTGCGTTGGACGCGTTCGCGGGTGCCGGCGTCGAGGCCTGCGTGGTAGGTGGCGGCGGGGAAGTGCCTGGCCAGTGCGGTAGCGAGTTCTTCGGCGGAGCGGCGCGAGGTGGCGTAGACGATGGCGGGCCGAGCAGCGGGTTCCTTTAGGAGTTTGGCGATGAACTCGGTGCGTTGCGGCTTGGAGAGTTCCGTAACTTCGATGTGCAGGTTGTGGCGGCGAAAACCAGTGATAAAGACGGCTGGATCCTGCAGATCGAGGGCGCGAAGAATGTCGCGCTGCACGGTGGGCGTGGCGGTGGCAGTAAGGGCGATGACGGGGGCGGGGCGGAGGGCAGGCAAGAACTGGCCTAGCGTCCGGTAGTCGGGGCGGAAGTCATGGCCCCATTGCGAGATGCAATGGGCTTCGTCGATGGCGACCAGCGCGGGTTTGCGCCTGGCGAGCATCTCGGGGAAGCCGGGGACGCGGAGACGCTCGGGGGCGATGAAGAGGAAGTCGAGGGTGCCGTCGAGGTAGTCGCGGCAGGCTTGGCGGGCGGCGTCACGGGAGAGGCCGGAGTGGATGCGGGCGACGCGCAGATTGAGGGCGGCGAGCTTCGAGGCCTGGTCGTCCATGAGGGCGATGAGGGGGGAGATGACCAGGGCGGTGCCGCCGCGGGCGAGGGCGGGCAGCTGATAGCAGAGACTCTTGCCGGCACCCGTGGGCATGACGAGCAGAACGTCGCGACCGGCGGCGGCGGCTTCGCAGACAGGCTGCTGGTGCGCGCGGAACTCGCGGTGGCCGAAGGTGCGGTGCAGAAGCTCGGCGAGGGAGGTGGATGGGGCAGCCATGCGCTCCGTTATCTTCGCATATTGTTCGTGTGGATGGGTGTCCTGTTTTGGGACTTCGGCGGTGGTGATGCTGGGGTGATGTTGCGGCGCGAGGGGATTTGCTTTTGCTCTTGCCTGCCGGTGGGTCTCGGTTCTTGTGTCGGGCTTTCAGCCCGAAGCCGGGGACAAAAGCAGATTCCCTTCGGGAATGACAAGCAGAGGCAGGAGCAACAGCAGAGGCAGGAGCGACAGCAGATCCCTTCGCTGCGCTGCGGGATGACAAGCAACGGCAACAGCAGATACAGGGGTCCTTCGCTTCGCTCAGGATGACGGCGGTGGGGTGCTCAGGATGACGGCGGTGGGGTGTGCTCAGGATGACGGCGGTGGGGTGCTCAGGGCGACGGCGGTGGGGTGCTCAGGGTGACGGCGGTGGGTGCTCAGGGTGACGGTGGTGCGGTGTAGAAAGGGCAGCGGTGGTGCGCTGCCCTTTCGGTGTGGTGGTGGTCGCTGGTGGGTGTTGCCGCTCGGTGTGGCTTAGGCGGTGAGGAGTTTGTCGGGGGTGATGGGGTAGGAGCGGATGCGTTTGCCGGTGGCGTTGTAGACCGCGTTGGCGATGGCGGCCATGGCGCCGGTGATGCCGATTTCGCCGACGCCGCGGGCGCCCTGGGGGCTGAATTGGAGGTCGGGGATGTCGAGCACGGTGACGTCGACCGTGCCCACGTCCCGGTTGACGGGGACGTGGTATTCCTCAAGATTTTCGTTGACGACGCGGCCGTTGTGGGGGTCGTAGTGGGTTTCTTCGTGGAGGGCGAAGCCGATGGCCCAGGTGATGCCGCCCATGAGTTGGTTGAGGCCGGTTTTGTCGTTGAGCAGGGTGCCGATGTCGTAGGTGGCGACGACGCGGCGGACTTTGACCATGTGGGTGTCCTTATCGACGGCGACCTCGGCGAAGACCGCGCCCCAAGAATTTTGGGTCATGGCGGTGCGGTCCTCGCCGGGTTCGGCGGTGCCGGTGGTTTCGATGGGCTTGTCCCCGTTGCGGGCGATGAGGGCCCCGACGGTTTCGCCTTTGGCAGGCGTTTTGATGAGAAAGACACGGCCTTTGTCGACGGCGACGTCTTCGGGCATGGCGCCGTGGACCGGGGACTGTGGGTCGCCGATGGCCAGGTCGGCGGTTTTCAGCTTGAGCTGCTTGCAGGCGGCGGTGACCGCGGGGCCGACGGAGGCAGCCGATTGCGAGCCGCCGGAGACGGGTGCTTTGGGCAGGGCGGAGTCGCCGAGTTTGACGGCGATCCGGGAGAGATCGAGGCCGAGGCCCTGGGCGCCGCATTGCTGGACGATGGTGTAGGTGCCGGTGCCGAGGTCTTGCGAGCCGGTAGCGAGGAGCGCGCTGCCGTCCGGGAGGAAGCTGGCGGACACGTTAGCGGCCGAGCGGTTGGCGGGGTAGGTGGCGGTGGCCATGCCGTAGCCGATGCGCTCGTTGCCTTCCGTGACGGTACCGGGCGTGGTGTGGAGGTGGCTGACGGCGGCCCAGCCGAAGCGGCTTGCGGCCTCGGTGAAGCACTCGTTGAGGTGCTTGGAGCTCCAGGGGCGGTCCTGGCTGAGATCCTTTTCGGCGTTGTTGATCTGCCGGAACTGAACGGGGTCCAGCTTGAGTTTTTCGGCCATTTCGTCCATGGCGATCTCAAGGACGGCTGTGCCGGAGCTTTCGCCGGGAGCGCGCATGAAGGTGGGCACGCCGTAGTTCATGTCGACGAGCTTGAGGCTGGTCTCATTGGAGCCGCTTTGGTAGAGGAAGCGGCTGGGGCCGACGGATTCTTCGATGAAATCTTCGAGAATGGAGGCGTGGATGATGGCGTCGTGCTGGATGCCGGTGATTTTGCCGTCGCGGTTGGCGGCGATCTGGATACGGTTGACGGTGGTGGGACGGGCCCCGACGGGACCGAACATTTGTTCGCGGCCGAGGACGAGTTTTACGGGCTTTTGGACGACCTTAGCGGCCATGGCGGTAAGGATGACGTGCGACCAGGTGGAACCCTTGGACCCAAAGCCGCCGCCGACGATGGGGCACATGACGTGCACGTCATCGACGGCAACGTTGAGGATGCGGGCGAGCGTCATGCGGTCGCCGGTGATGTACTGGGTGGTGTCGTAGACGTTGAGCTTTTCACCCTGCCACCAGGCGACGGTGGCATGGGGCTCGAGGGGGTTGTGGTTCTGGATGGGGGTGGTGTAGGTCCGGTCGAGTTTGACCTGGGCGCCGGCGAGGGCCTGGGCGACGTCGCCGCGGTTCTTGGAGTTGGGGTCGCGGCTAACGGTCTTGGGGGGCCGGGCCTCATGGAGGCGGCCTGTGAAATCGAGCTTGGCAGGCGTGGCGTTGTACTTGATGTCGAGCAGGCGAGCGGCTTCGATGGCCTGATTGAGAGAGCCGGCAAGCACGAGCGCGATAGGCTGGCCGTTATAGCTGACGTCGGTGTCCTGGAAGACGGTGAGGCTGCGCTTGGCGGGCGGCTGGGGCTTACCGACGGGGAGCTTGGGGGCGTTGAAGGGGGTAAGGACGGCGACAACGCCGGGAGCGCGCTCGGCGGCGCGCTGGTCGATGGAGGCCAGGGTGCCGCTGGGGATCGTGGACTGCACCATGTAGGCGTAGACGAGGTCGCGGCGGGAGAAGGGTTCGGTGAACTCGGCGACATATTTGGCGCGGCCGGTGACTTTGCCGATGCCCTCGTAGCGGTGGGCGGGTTGCGGGAGCTTGGGTGGGGTTTGCTCTTGGGCGGCTTGCATTATGCTTGGACTCCGTTGGCGACCGGGGGCTTGGTGGCCTGCTGCAGGCCGCGCATGATGCACTGGCGGGCAAGCTCAACTTTGAAGGCGTTGTCTTTGTAGCCGTGGGCGCCGGTGAGGGCGAGGTTGGCAGCGCGGCGGAAGGTTTGCTCCGTGGCGGGCTGGCCGATGAGGGCGTGCTCGGCTTCGGGCGAGTGCCAGGGCTTGTGGGCGACGCCGCCGAGCGCAAGGCCGGCAGATTTGATGGTGTCGCCGTCGAGCTCGAGGGCCGCGGCGACGGAGACGAGCGCGAAGGCGTAGGACTGGCGGTCGCGGGCTTTGAGGTACCAGGAATGGCCGGCAAATTTGGCCGACGCGGGAGGGAGGGTGACGCCGGTGATGAGTTCGTCGGGATGGATGACGGTGTCCAGGGCGGGGTTGTTGCCGACGAGACGATGGAAGTCGCGAACGGGGACAGTGCGCTTGCCCTGGGGGCCCTGGAGTTCTACCTGCGCGTCCAGCGCGGACATCGCGACGGACATGTCGGAGGGGTTGGTGGCGATGCAGGTTTGGGCGGAGGTAGGGCCTTCGTCGGTTTGGCCAAGGATCGCGTGTATCCGGTTGACCCCAACGACAGCGCCGCAACCGGAGCCGGGCTTGCGCTTATTGCAGGCTGGAAAGGCGATGTCGGTGAAGTAATAACAGCGGGTGCGCTGCAGGAGGTTGCCGGCGGTGGTGGCCATGTTGCGCAGCTGCGGGCTGGCGCCGGCGAGAATCGTCATCGACAGCAGGGGGTAGTGGGCGACGATACCGGGGTGGTTGGCGAGGTCACTGTTGCGGACGGAGGCGCCGATGCGGGCGCCGTTGCTGTCGGCGGAGAGGGTGTCGAGGCCGATATGGTTGACGTCGATGAGCGCGGTGGGCTGTTCCACGCCGTCCTTCATGAGGTCGACGAGGTTGGAGCCGCCCCCAAGGAACTTTGCTCCTTGTGGGGCAGCGGCGAGGATGGCAGCGTTGGGGGAGTTGGCGCGTTGGTAGGAAAAGGGGATCACGCTTGGCCTCCGAGGGCTGCCGCGCGGACAGCGGCGACGATGTTGGGGTAGGCGCCGCAACGGCAAAGATTGCCGCTCATGCGTTCGCGGATTTCTCCGTCGGAAAGAACAGGGCGTTGGGTGTGGCCGGTTTCCCAGCTGACCTGGGAGAGCTCGCCCTTACGGGTTTCGTCGAGCAGGGCGACGGCGGAGGCGATTTGGCCAGGGGTGCAGTAGCCGCATTGGTAGCCGTCGTGCTCGAGAAAGGCGGCTTGGACAGGATGGAGATGGGTTTCGTCGCCAAGGCCTTCGATGGTGGTGATCTCGTAGCCCTGGGCGGCGACGGCGAGGGTGAGGCAGGCGTTGACGCGACGGCCGTCGAGAAGCACGGTGCAGGCGCCGCACTGGCCGTGGTCACAGCCTTTTTTGCTGCCGGTGAGGTCGAGCTGCTCGCGGAGCAGGTCGAGGAGGGAGGTCCGGGTGTCGACGGTGACCTGGCGGCTTTGCTTGTTGATGGAGAGGCTAACCGGGATGGTTTGCTGGGCCGCGGCGTTGCGCTGGGCTGCTGCGGTGGGGGTCAGCCCCGCAGCGACGCCGGCAGAGACGACGCCAGAGGCGGCGAGGAACTGACGGCGGGTGAGTTGGAGGTCGGCTTCGCGTTGGGCGGCCTCGGCAGGGGAGGTCGCCGGGTCGAGGTCAAGTAGTTCGGGAGCGGGCATTTCAGAACAAGGGCTCAAGGCGGACTCTCAGAGTGATGGTGAACTTACAGGGAAGACGGGAGCGGGCTGCATTGGGAGACGCCCAAAGCGCGATCTTTGGATGCTTCTCGAGACTTCCCGATGCATACTGCCGCTTCCTCTGGTGTTAATCGTATGGGCCTTCAGTTAAAGGCGTGTAGAAGCGTTGATGGGTGGGTGTTCATCGCCTGGATACCTATACAATTTGGGCGACGGCTTCCTCTTAGATAAGCTCGTCAGGAACGCCACTGCGCAGCAGAGTGTCGCGGCGCTCCCGCTTCATGCGCAGGTACTCACCCAGTATGGGGAACGTGAATATGAACGCCATACTCACGACGAAGCCTATGACCGTTGTGCGCCAGGAGCTAAAAGTCCAGCCGACAAAAATCCACAGCACAATCTCTAGCCAGAGAAGTGGCCGTATGTAGGTGATCCTCTCGATATACCGCTCCTTGAGCAAGGCGCGTCCACTGGGGGAATTCAAAACGTAAGGCCACTCGCTTTGCATCCTCGCCTGTTCTCGCTCCCATGCAGCCTTTCTCTCGGCAAGCCGTTGCTGATGCAACTCTGGGGAAAGCAGCTCTTCCAAGGCCCCGCGGGCGCGTGTTCGCTTCTCCTCAGGGTCGTCGGAATAAAAGATGTCATCGTCATCAAAGTAGCCCAGCCCAAGTAGTTCCTCGGGGTAGTCGGCCTCCACCATAAGCCGATAGAAATACGGCACGGACAAGAGAGGATTTTCTCCCGTTTTTAGAATGTGCTGGGCACGTTGGCGAGCCAAGCGGAGCGCGGCTTCCTGAGGAGAAATCACATCGCAGCCAAGCTCTTGCATCATGGCTGGCAAGACTTGATCGATACCCCAACCCGCCACAGGGTCAAGAATTGCCATGCGAAGGACGTACGGTCCCTCAAAGCCAGCTTCAAGAGCGCCCTGGGCGACCGAGGGCAGCCGTTCCGTTGGGATCAACTTGAGTGCAACTTCTGCCTCAAAGATTGCCGGATCGAAGGGCATGATCTCTTTATATGACAGCTCTCATCTCGACCGTTGCTTTCTAACGGCCAACTCGATGAGTGGCAAAGAGGATGGATTAACCTGCAGGTCTCTCCACTGCGCGGGACGATAAAGCTGTCCCACTTCGGTCGAGATGACAGGTTTCATGGGGTGACATGTGGTGGGGTGGGACGGTAAGATGAAGTGTTATGCCTGTGGCGTTTACGGCACGGGAGATGCATGTTGCAGGAAGGAGTGTCTAGATGGCAAAGCGCCGTGGGAATCCGAATTGGGGCAAGCCGGAGCCGATTGGGCCGGTGGTGCCGACGATTACCTCGTTTGAGCAGATTGTGAAGGAATACAAGCTGACGCCGGATCAATACGTGCGGTCGACGCGGTTGCGGGAGTGGGCGCGGCGGAATAAGAACTCGAAGTACATTCCGGAGGCGCTGTTGGAGGCCTGGGGCTTTGAGATCGAGTCGACGTTGTAGGTGGGTTGGTTTGGGTGATCGGACCTTTTATGTGTCGGGCTTTCAGCCCTTGGCACTCGTCGGTGGTCATACCTGGGCCTTCGGCCTAGGCTGTAATGGGGCGGGCTTTCAGCCCTTGAGTTCGCGTGGTGCTGACGCTGGGCTGGAGCTGTGATGCAGGCAGGGGATGGATTCGCTTCAATTGAGCAGGCGATGGAGGCGTTGCAGGCTGGGCGACTGATCGTCGTGGTGGATGATGAGGATCGCGAGAATGAGGGCGATCTGATGGTGGCCGCGGAGTTTTGTACGCCGGAGGCAATCAATTTTATGGCCCGGTTTGGACGCGGGCTGATTTGCGTGACGGTGACCGAGGAGCGGGCTGATTTCCTACGGCTGGCGCCGATGGTGCAGGAAAACAGCTCGCGGTTCGGGACAGCGTTTACGGAGTCGATCGAGGCGCGGGAAGGGGTGACGACGGGCATTTCGGCCGCCGACCGCGCGCACACGATTCAGGTGGCCATTCAGCCGGGGGCGACGCCGCACGATCTGGCGCGGCCGGGGCATGTGTTTCCGCTGCGGGCGCGCAAGGGCGGCGTGCTGGTGCGCGCGGGGCAGACGGAGGCCTCGGTCGACCTGGCGCGGCTGGCAGGGCTGATTCCGGCGGGAGTGATCTGCGAGATCATGAACGATGACGGCACGATGGCGCGGGTGCCGGATTTACGGCTGTTTTGCGAGACGCATGGGCTACTGATGGTGACGGTGGCGGCGCTGATTCGGTACCGGCTGCAGCATGAGCGGTATATCCATCGGGCGGCGGAGGGCTTGTTGCCGACGGCGTATGGGGACTTCCGCACGGTGCAGTATGAGAGCGAGGTCGAGGCGGGGCAATCGCATGTGGCCCTGATTTTCGGTGATCTGGGGGCGGCGGCCGCACGGGACGAGCCGGTGCTGGTGCGGATGCAGACGCATTGTCTGGCGGGTGGGGTGTTTGGGTCGACGACCTGCGATTGCCGGGCGACGATCGAAGCCTCGCTCGCAGCCATTGCCGAGGCTGGGCGCGGGGCGTTGATTTATCTGCACCACACGCAGCGCGGCTTTGGGGTGGACCGGAGCACGGAGCCGAAGCGGATGGTGTTTCACCACAGCGGCGTGCGCGAGCGGGGGGCCGAGCGGGGTGGCGATCCGGAGCAGCGGATTTTGCGCGAGGTGGGGTTGGGTGGACAGATTTTGTCGGATCTGGGCATCCGGCGAATCCGACTGCTGACGAATCATCCGACGCATGTGCCGGCGTTGCAGGGGTTTGGGATTGAGATTGCCGAGCGCGTGCCGGTGGGTGTGCGGCGGGTGGGGTAATTAACCGGCGGACCATGCGTTGTGGTTCGAGGTGGAACTGCAGGTCTCTCCACTGCGCGGGACGGTGAAGCTGTCCCGCGCAGTGGAGATGACAGCTGTTCAAGTGAAAAATCCAGGGGTCCTTCGCTGCGCTCAGGATGACGGCGTTGTGGGTGCCTCCGCGGTTGGTGTAAGTAGGGCGGCAAGGCCGGCCGCTTGCATGGCTTCTTTGAAGGCGGCGTGGTCGGTGTAGCGGAGGGCTTGCATGCCGGATGCGAGGGCGGCGGCGATGTTGTCTTCGCGGTCGTCGACGAAGAGGATTTCGGCGGTGGGCACGTCGAGGCCTCGGGCGGCGTGATGGTAGATCGCCAGGTCGGGTTTAGCGGTGCGGAGATGATGCGAAAAGGTGAGGTGGTGGAAGGCGCCGAGCCAGGGGCACTGCGCACGGACACCGGCTTCCATGCGGTCGCCGAGGTTGGACAGGATGCCGGTGCGGATGCCTGCCCGTTGCAGGGCGGCGGCCCAGGCGATCATGGCGGGGTTGGGTTGGGTCCAGAGGGCGGTATCGGCTTCGAGAAGGGCTTGGACGGTGCTTTCGTTGGACGGTTGATGGAGCTCGTGAGCGACAGCTTGCCAGTACTCTTCGCCGGTGAGGGTGCCGTCATCGTAGGCGTGGCGGGGCCGCCAGTAGGCGAGGTGGAAGGCGTCTTCACTGGCGTCGAGCAGCGTCTTCATGTGGGCCCAGGCGGGCGGGTGCGGGGGGCCGGTGAGCACGAGGCCGTAGTCGAACAGGACGGCGGAGACCTTTGGGGCCGTGGGGTGCTTCGTGGTCGGTGTGGGCTTGGCGGTGGTGAGCATTCGTTAGTCATCGTACGGCAAGGGGCAGTCTAGAAGGCGTACAACTTTGGCTGTGTACCCTTGGGTTCTATGCGGTTTTCAGCACGGACGGAATGGGAAGCGGGCGAAAACGAGTGGGCGGCGGCGGTGCGGGCGCATCGGGCTGCGGGCCGACCGTTGGTGGATTTGACCGTGGCCAATCCGACGGCGTGCGGATTGGGACCGGCGGTGGGCTTGGATGTGCTTTCGCCTTTGGCGGATCCGGCGGCTTTGCGATACACGCCCGATGCGTTGGGGATGCAGGGAGCGCGGGAGGCGGTGGCGGGGTACTATGCCGATGCGGGCGCGGCCGTGGTGCCGGAGCGGGTGTGCCTGACGACGAGCACCAGTGAGGCCTACAGCTTTCTGTTCCGGTTGCTGTGCGATCCGAGGGACGAGGTGCTGATTGCCCGGCCAAGTTACCCCTTGTTCGAGCTGTTGGCGCAGATGGACGACGTCGTTTTGCGGGAGTTTCCGCTGCGGTACGATCCGGCGGCAACGGCGGCGAGCGGTGGGGGATGGGGTTACGACCTCCAAGCGCTGGCGGCGGGGATCACGGCGCGAACGCGGGCGGTGGTGGTGGTGCACCCAAACAATCCGACGGGGAACTATGCCTCAGCGAGGGAGCGGGCGGCGCTGCGGGCGCTGTGTGCGGCGCATGGGCTGGCTTTGATTGCAGATGAGGTGTTTCTGGATTATCCGATGGGCGGGGCGACAGCGGATAGGGGCCTGACGGCCAGCTTTGCGGCGGGGAGTAGCGAGTGCGTCTGCTTCGTTTTGAGTGGGTTGAGCAAGGTGTGCGCACTGCCGCAGATGAAGCTTTCGTGGATTGCAGTCTGCGGGCCGGAGGCGTCCGTGGCGGAGGCGCTGCGGCGGTTGGAGATTGTGGCAGACACGTTTCTGTCGGTGAATGCGCCGATGCAGTTTGCGCTGCCGCACTGGTTGGCGGCGCGTGTGCGGACGCAGCAGCGGATTCGGGAGCGGATGGCGGGAAATTTGGGGGCGTTAGATGCGCGGCTACGGGGGAGTCTGGCGGACCGACTCACGGTGGAGGGTGGATGGACGGTCGTCCTGCGCGTGCCTTCGCATGTGAAGGGGGAGGCGTTTGCGCGGGCCGCGCTCGGGTGTGGGGTGTTGGTGCAGCCGGGGGAGTTTTATGGGCTGCCGGTGGCGCGCTGCGTACTGAGTTTGTTGACCGAGCCTGGGGAGTGGCGACGGGGCTTGGATCGGTTGCCGGTGTGAAGGGGATGTGTGGAGGATGACGTGCTGCAGACGCGTGCGGAACTGCAGGTCTCTCCACTGCGCAAACGATCAGACTATTTGCTTCGGTCGAAATGACAGTGTGTTGGTGGTGGTTCGGAGATAGCCGTGTGGTTCTGGCTTAGCGGAGGAAGGGATTGGTGGTGCGCTCGTGGCCGACCGTGGTTTCGGGGCCGTGGCCGGGGATGACGACGGTGGCGTCAGGCAGGGGAAGGAGGCGCTCGCGGATGCTGGCGAGGAGCTTGCGGTGGTTGCCACCGGGGAGGTCGGTACGGCCGACGGAGCCGGCAAAGAGGGTGTCGCCGGCGAGAAGCAGGCCTTCGGCGGGCAGATAGACGCAGAGGCTGCCTTCGGTGTGGCCGGGGGTGTGCAGGAACTCGGCTGCGAGGGTGCCGGTGACGAGGGGTTCAGTGTCGGCGGGAGAGTGGTCGGGCGGCTGAACGGCGGGGGTGGCGATGCCGAGCCAGTTGGCCTGGAGACCCATCATGGCGACGAGCGGGAGGTCGGCTTCGCGGTACAGCATGGGCGCGCCGGTGGCTTCTTTGAGGGCGAGCGCACCGGCGATGTGGTCGATGTGCGCGTGGGTGACGACGATCTGCTGAAGATGGAGGTCGTGCGCGGCAAGGGCGTGCAGGATGCGGGCGATGTCGGCCCCGGGATCGACGACGGTGGCGAGGCGGGAGATGGGGTCGCCGAGAATAGTGCAGTTACATTGGAGCGGGCCGACGGGGAAGGTTTCGCGGATCATGCGGTTGGGTTCCTGGTATTGAGCACGCAAAAGCGCAGGCCACGGCCTGCGCTTGGTCTAAAACGGGGAAGTTTACTTCTTGGCGGGGCTGGTGACGCCCGCAGGGGTGCCGGAGAGCACGGATTTGTTAGCGGTGGAGCGAGCCAGGGCGACGGTGAGCCCGATGGCTGTGCACATGAAAATAATTGCCGACCAGGTGGTGAGCTTGGTAAGGAGGTTTGCGGCACCGCGGGGGCCGAAGGCCGTCTGCGATCCGGAGCCGCCGAAGGCGCCGGCGAGATCGGCCGATTTGCCCTGCTGCAACAGAACGACGCCGATGAGGAACAGGCAAACGATGACGTGCACGATGACGAGCAGGAGAACCATGACCGGACTTACACCTTTCGCCTCAAGGGCGGCGACGAAAATGGGTTTTGGAGGAGAAGGAGAGACTCGAACCCTGACGCTGAAATGGGTACCGAACCTGAAAACAGCTTTCAGATTACCACGGGCGCTTTGTGCGTGTGGGTCGGAAAACCGGCAGGTTGTTTCGGTTACGGAGCAGGGCGCGCCACCGATGGCCATGAGGCTGCGATGCATGCGCAATCAGGGTATGCAGATCGTCGAAAAATCGATGGAGTGAGGTTCTACGGCCGGTGTCTCGCGGAAAGTGCTTCTTTTGTGTGATTTCTCTGACGCTTTTGCGGGGTAGGCTTTTGGCAGCGCCCTTGCGCTCAGGAGCTTTCCCATGAAGAAGTCGATACTTTCCGTTGCCGCCGTTGTAGTTTTTTCTGTTTCCTCCGTCGCTGCTTCGGCGCAGTCCAGTGTGACCTCGCCGGTGATGAGTGGATCGAACCCGCGCCCTCAAGTCATGAGCGGTTCCAATCCGCGCCCCCAAGTCATGAGTGGATCGAACCCGCGGCCGCAAAGCGTACTCGATACGCTTGTCTCGGTATTTTCCATCTTGGTGATGTACACCTTGTGAGCGCTATAGGAGAATGAGCGTGTCTTTGCACATGAGGTGAACGGTGAACCTGACCTTGATGGCCACAGTGCTGTGGGCGGCAGGATTTGTATTGAATGCCGCCCTGCTTTTTGTGCTGCTCTATAAGCGGCGGTACAGGGCCGTGCCATGGTTCACCCTGTTTATCGCCGGTGGCTGTGTGTATACGATCGCTCTTTTTCTTGCTTACCGATTTGGGTCAAAGCATGTGTATGCGGTGCTGTATTGGAGTTCGGATTTTGTCGATTTGCTGCTACAGATTGCGGTGGTGCTGGAGATTGCAGGCACCATACTGCGGCGCAGCGGGCGTTGGGTGGAGGGGGCGCGCGTGCGACTAGCGCTCATGGGAGCGAGTGCCCCGCTGATCGCTGGAGCGATGGCATCGCTGATGAAGCCGGCTGCCGAAACGCGGTTGGACGTAAGTCTTGCCCGTGCCAGTTTGTTCACGACGATCCTCGTGTTTTTACTCTTTGTGGCGGTCGTGGCAGCTTCGCACCAGCTCGGCTTGGGATGGCGGACGTATGTGATGTGGGAGAGTTATGGTCTGGTGATTTGGGTCTCTGTGGGATTTTTAACAGACACGCTGCATGCCTACTGGAGAACGTTGGGTCACTTTTCGCTGCTAGAGAACGTCCATATCGTTGTCTACCAGCTTGTTTCGGTGTACTGGATCGTGGCGTTCTGGATTCCGGAACGGGCGACTCTCCCCAGAGCATTGAGCGAAAGTGAAGTTTTACGTTTGGCATCGCTGAAAAGCCGTTTAGAATACGGCCAACGGTAGTACCCGCGCCTTTTGGAGTTTCGCGACCATGGTATTTTTGCTAGCTCTCCTTGCGCTTTTGCTTTCGGGCCTTGGCTTTGTGCTGCACGTGGCTTTGAAACGACGCCGACTCCTGGCGCAG
Organism: uncultured Acidobacteriaceae bacterium; assembly: GCA_964242495.1. Taxonomy (GTDB): domain Bacteria; phylum Acidobacteriota; class Terriglobia; order Terriglobales; family Acidobacteriaceae; genus Granulicella. Next base: position 430,598 of record CAXSZS010000002.1, on the reverse strand, counting down.
AGTTGGGAAAGCGTGCTGGCGCGTGCCGAGCATGTGGACGTGGACGGGTTGCGCAAGGTGGCGGCGTGTTACCTGCAGCCGGACAAAGACCAGTTGCGCATCGAAACCAACGAGATGTGGCAGCTGCTGGGTGGTTTAGAAGGCATGAACCGGTTACACCAGAACGCGGGCGCGATGCTGGACCTCGCCATCTATGCCGAACGCTGGAACGATACGGAAGGCCCGGTGATTGCCGAGATGATTCGGCGGGATGCGGCGAGGGTGCAACGTGCGGTGACACGGGTTCAGCTGACGTTCTTCCTGGGTATGGGATTGCTCAAGGCCCCCTTCTATGTGCAGGAGGCGGCGGCGACGTATTACCTGATGCGCGGCCGGCTGTTGGGCATGTATGAAAATTGCCACGTGGCGCTGGTGCCGCGTTTGGAAGCGGTTTTGTAACGCGTGATAGACGTTGCGAAGTAGCTTTCAGCTTTAGTAGCCATGATCGAGACTGACTGCATTCTGTACAGACCGGACCACCGCGTGACACTACAGGTTCGATCGATGTCACCTAGGTGTATCGCGTAGGGCAGTCCTCCTACAGGGATAATGCCTATGTAGTGGGACTACAGGCCTCTCCACTGCGCAGACGACGCTGTGTGCTTCGTCGAGATGACTTAGCTATACCTATTACCTAGTACCTAATGAAAACACATCGAGGTCGCCCAGGGTTTAAACCTGTACCGCCAGATGGTTTACTCTCTCTGCGCAAATCGTAGAAGGTTATGGTGAGCGGGCTGGGGTTCGAACCCAGGACCAACGCCTTAAAAGGGCGATGCTCTACCGACTGAGCTACCCGCTCGCTCACTGATAAGCGTAGCACAGCAAGCTGATAGGTCTTTTTGTGCAGATTTCAGACACCGCATCGGATGTTCGTGCCCTGAATGGGGTGCGTCATCACTCGCGGGTAGTCCGTGGCCGACGTTTGTTGCATTGCAGCGCTGAAAGGCGGCCGGTAGGCTGAGTGTAGTCATCGTTGGCGCTGGGTTAGAGAGGAACGACGCAGGCGAAGAAAGGATGCCGAGACGTATGGAAGAGTCGATGGAGACGGTCGAGACAAAGGAAGCTGAGTCGGAGGATCTGGCGAAGCGTGGGGAATGCATGCTGCCGGTGCGTTTTCCCGGGCGGCGGCGAGCGGCTCCGGACGCAGGTGTGCCCATATTTGAGGCGCATGCATGCAGAAATATCCTGGAACGTGGGAAGGAGGAGTGCATGCTCCCTGCACTCGATAGGCGTATGACGGAGCGACGTGGGGCCGATCGCCGGGGTGCCGATTGCCGGAACGCAGACCGATATGCTCCGGACCGGCGCGTGGGTAATCAGCCAACAATCGATCGGCGGGGCGCGGATCGTTCTTTTGATGGCGCGGGTGCTCGGGATCGGCGTGGGACGACGTCACTGGTCGAGCTTCCGCCGGAAGGGGCCTCTTCTATTGCCCAGACGACCGAGCAGGAACCGTGTTTTCCCTCCTGGCTTTGTGGCGATATTGGGGCGTGGGCGATTGTGGAGAAGAAGACCACTGTCGATAGTGAAATCCATGCAGTCTCCGCTGTTTGCGGATGACATTTCGGGTCCCGTCGCAAACTTTCTGGTTTTTGGGTAGGTGGTCTGGCTTAGGTAACACGACGGAAGTTACGGCTGGTCAGTTAGAAATTGATGAAAGCGCCTATTGGAGGTGCCGGGCCAAGTACAATAGGGATACGTTCCCTAGCGACTGTCTTATCGTGCGACTAGGGCCGAGGTGTGTACAGAAGGCATGAACGAAGGTTCACAAGAGGGCCGGCTGAAGCTGCTGAAGACGCTGCCCGGGTTTGCAATCAGCGGTTTCTTTCTTTGGTGGACCTTTCGCGGTTTTCACTTTGGCGCGTTTCGCACGGTACGCCTAGTGGCTCCACTGTGGATCGTGGGCGTCGTGGCATTCAGCATTTTGGGGTACGGAACGCGATGTGTGCGCTGGTGGCTGATGCTACGCAGTGTGGGATCGCGGTTTGCCGTGTGTTCCCGTGTGTTTCTGACGTCACTGGCGGCAAACAACTTTCTGCCCTTTCGCATCGGCGATGTGATGCGCATTTTCACCTATGCCGACGACCTCGGAGCTACGCCCTCGATTGTGCTGAGTACGGTGCTTTTGGAGAAGTTCCTGGATGTGTTTTCTTTGGCCGCACTCTTCGTGTTGACGATGCACACGGGTCGAGTGGTTTCCCCACACCTGCGTACCGCAGCTGAAGTGGGATTGGCGATCTCCACGATGGGATTGCTGGTCATGGTCTTTGGAGCGCATACGCTGGAGGCACCCATCAAACGCGCGTTCGCAAAAACCCAGAATGCACGCTTGGCGAAGGTGGAACACTGGTTGGTGCTGGCGCTTGATTGCATACGGCAGATCGGGATCGCCGGTACATTGTTGCTGGTGCTGGTGAGCTTTGTCGCTTGGGGTTTTGAGGGACTGCTGTATGTGTCTGCGGTGCGGCTGGTGGGGTTGGGAACCGATTGGGCGGGCCCGTGGCAGGCGGTTTCGCAAGCCAACCTGTCTTTCCTCATTCCTAGCTCTCCGGGTGGCATTGGCCCTTTTGAATGGGCCTGCAAAGACGCGCTCGAGCGGCATGGTGCATCGCCGGCCGACGCGGCTATCTTCGGCCTGCTGATTCACGGCTGGCTCCTGGTGGCGATCACTGCGGCGGGTGGGGGCTGGTTTTTAGCGCATCGCTTGCATCGTGCCCGTCGTGTGGGCTTTGCGGAAGAGCTGGATACCTTGCCGGTGCATCTGCCGTAAGGGCGAGGAAATTGCATGTACAAGAGTCTGCAGGAGCAGCTGCAACGGCGTGTAGCCGGGCTGCTGAAAGAACACTACGATTTCGAACTGGACGCTTTCGCGGTGGAGTTGCCGCCCAAGATCGAGATGGGTGAGATGGCGTTGCCGGTCGCCTTTGAGCTTGCCCGCAGACTGAAGAAGGCACCGCGCGCGATCGCGGCGGAGTTACAACCGGCACTGGCGGCGATGCCCGGTGTTGCCGCTGTGGAGATCGCAGGTGCTGGATACCTGAATATCAAATGGGACCGCGGCGCAACTGTGCGCCGTATCGCCGCCGATGAACATGCCACGGTAGGTGGGCCAGGGTTCCGGCTGTTGGAGCACACCAGTATCAACCCAAATAAAGCGGCGCATGTGGGCCATCTGCGTAATGCTGTGCTTGGCGATAGCCTGGCTCGCATGCTGCGCCGTGGTACAGGTGCTGAAGCAGGCTGGAAGCATGGGTTCGCGCTCGGTGTGCAGAATTACATCGACAACACCGGCGTGCAGGTGGCTGACATTGTGGTGGCGGTCACGGAGCTCAAGAAGCTGTCGCTGGCGCAGGTACGCGAGTGGCTGACGGAGCTGCTGGAGACCAATGAACGGCTGGACTATGCCTGCTGGGATCTCTATGCCCAGGTTTCGCGGTGGTACGAGGCCGAGCCGGCCGAAGCGGCTGTCCGCAAGCAGATACGGCTTGAAACACTACATAAGCTTGAGGCTGGCGGCAACGAGACGGCGGAGATAGCCGATCTAATTGCCACGGGGGTGTTGCGGCGGCATCTGGAGACGATGGAGCGGTTGGGGGTGGAGTATGACTTTTTGCCGCGCGAGAGCGAGATTCTCCGGTTGCACTTCTGGGATGCCGCGCGGCAGTTGATGGTGGAGAAGGGTGTGCTGTATCTCGAGTCTGCAGGCAAGAATGCAGGCTGCTGGGTGATGCGGCGGGCTTCCACCATGGATGCAGGCGTTGCTTTGCCAGTCGGGGCTGCCGAGGTGGATGAGGACGCGAAGATTGTTGTGCGCTCGAACGGCACGGTCACGTATGTGGGCAAAGACATTGCCTATCATCTGTGGAAGTTTGGGTTGTTAGGGCTTGATTTCGGCTATACGCGGTTTCGCGAGTACGGAGACCGGACGTGCTGGATTTCGACGGTGCAGGGCGAGCATCCACATCCAAGTTTTGGCCACGCAAATGCGGTATACAACGTCATTGACTCGCGGCAGGACGACCCGCAGGCGCAGGTGAAGGAGGCGCTGCGGGCGCTGGGCTATGTCGCCGAAAGCCAGGCGTATACGCACTTAAATTATGCGATGGTGGCGCTGACGCCACGCTGCGCGGAGGAGCTTGGATATACGCTGCGCGAAGAAGATAGAGGCCGCGCGTACATTGAGGTTTCGGGGCGCAAGGGCTTTGGGGTGAAGGCGGACGATCTGCTCGATCGCATGATTGCGGCGGCGCAGGAAGAAGTTGACCGGCGGCATCCGGAGCTGGACTTGGCTGAGCGGGTGGAGATTGCCAGGGCCATCGGCGTGGGCGCGCTGCGCTTTTTCCTGCTGCGCTTCACACGCAATACGGTCATTGCTTTCGATTTTCGGGATGCTTTGAGTTTTGAGGGGGAGACGGGGCCTTATGTGCAGTATGCCGCGGTGCGTGCGGCAAATATCTTTCGTAAGGCTGGTGTGAGGGAAGCGGAGGCGCTGGCGGCTGTGGCGGATCTGGACCTCGCTCCGCTGCTGGCTGCCGAGGATGATATCTGGGAGTTATGGTTGCAGGCTTCGCGGCTAACGCTGGTGTTAGAGCAGGGAATTACGGCTGCGGAGCCGGCGATCCTGTCTAAGTATGCGTTCACTTTGGCGCAGGGCTTTAATAACTTCTACCATCGGCACAACATTCTGAAAGAGGATGATCCGCTGCGCAAGGCATTGTTGTTAGCCACGGCGGCGGTGGCGCGCCGGGAGCTGGTGCGGGTGTTGGGTTGGTTGGGGATTGCTGTGCCTAGTGCGATGTAAGTCGTGCGGGGTACCCCTTCCCCGTACTTTCCGCGGTAAAGTCTTCGAAAGATTAGATTTAAGTCCGGACCTTCAGCGTGGGTCGGGCTCTCCATGTGGTTGGGTGGCTTGTCTTCAGGGTTCGTGCTGAGTGATCGCTCGACTTCGTCATCCAGAGTAGCGGATGTGGGGAAATGGTGTGCAGTTCTGGACTCCATTTGTTGTGTGTAAGCAGCATAGAACCCCATCATCGCGGTAGGGCTGCGATGATGGGGCGCCCGGCACTTGGATTTGTCACTGACCTGTTTCGCACATTGAGAGACTTTGCGTGATCTGGTCATTGCGCAGTGTCCTGAGTCGGTGGAGAATGATTTCATATCGTCACTGCGAAAAGGTTAGATCGTTGATGCGGCATGGCTTGAGGTTGTGTGCTGTTTTACGGGAAGACTGGTGTTGCGCGACAGCACGGAGAGTTCTCCTCTTCTGGGGATTCGGTCTGCTTTATCTTCTTGCGGGTTGTGGCAGAGAAACGGCCCCCGCTGCCGCAGCTTCCGCATTGCTTAGCATGACTGCGCTGACTTTTCCCGCAACCACGGTGGGGACCGCAAGCGCAACCAGTGCGGTGACCCTGACCAACACTGGCGGGCAGACCTTGGCGATGACCAGCTACGTGCTGAGCGACACGAAGAACTTCTCGCTTACAACCACCTGTGGTTCGAGTCTCGCAGCTGGCGCGAGTTGTGCCTTCAGTGTTCGATTTATTCCACAAAGCGCTACGACCATCGATGCAACGCTGACCGTAACGGACAACAGTGGAGGGGAAAGCGGGACGCAGCAACTGCTGACGATCACCGGCACCGGCACGCCCGTGCCGGTACCGCAGGCTGTACTTTCCCCGACAAGCCTGTCGTTTCCACAGACCATCCTCCACGTACCCGCTCCGGCGCAGATGGTGACACTCAGCAATCCGGGTACGGCGACGTTGCAAATTAGCAATGCAGTGCTGAGTGACACCTCCGATTTCACGATGACTTCAAGCTGCGGCGCTGCCTTGCCGGCAGGAGCGAGTTGCACATTTTCGATTGTCTTCCAGCCGCAAGCGCTGGGCACCATCTCGGCGACGTTCACGGTCACTGACAACAGTGGTGGTTTAAGCGGGATGCAGCAGACAGTTGCCCTCAGCGGAACAGGTGTGCCCATTCCTGTTTCCAAAGCCGTGCTGAGCTTGGCCGGGCTTTCCTTTGCGCCGACCGTACTAAACACAAGTGCAACGGCACAGACCATCATGCTCGGCAATGCGGGGACGGCACCGTTGACGATCGACGGACTGGTTCTTGGGGACATAGTAGAGTACAGCGTCTCGAACACCTGTGGAGCTACGCTTCCGGTTGGGGCCAGCTGCTTGCTTACGGTGAACTTTCATCCCCAGAGCGTCGGCGTACTTCCCTCAACGCTGACCCTTACCGATAACAGTGGCGTTGCAAGCGGCACAGTGCAGCAAGTGATTGCCTTGAATGGCACGGGCCTGCCTGTCCCTGTGCCGCAGGCTGTGTTGACGCCAGTTGCTGTCTCCTTTGCAGCGACGAATGTGGGTGCCATCAGCGCGGCGGAGGTTTATACGCTAGCGAACACGGGCACCGCATCGCTGACGATCGGCGGTGTAGACCTAAGTGATGCCGGTGACTTCAGCCTGACCAACAACTGCGGAAGCACGCTGCCGCCATCGGGCAGCTGTTCCTTTGCCGTGGTGTTTCAGCCGCAGAAGGCCGGTGTTCTGAGTGGAACGATTACGGTGACTGATAACAGTAGCGGGAACAACGGAGCGCAGCAGGTGATCTCGTTGCAGGGCACAGGTGTGGCATTGCCGGCTCCGCAAGCGCTACTAACGCCTTCGGTGGTGGTATTTGCCGACACGATGGTCACAACGAGCGCCGCTGCCCAGGCAATCAGGTTGCAGAATGCCGGTAATGCGCCGCTCACTTTGACCAGCGCGGTCCTTAGTGACCTGCAGAGCTTCACCCTCAGCTCAACCTGCCCCGGAACCCTGACGGTGAATGCGAGTTGCACGTTTTTGATCGGATTTCAGCCTCAGTCTGTCACTGCATTGCATGCCATGCTGACCCTGACGGACAACAGCGGGGCGAGCAGCGGTACGGCACAGCAGAGCATCGCGATTACCGGAAACGGCATTGCCTTCTCAGGACCGCGTGGGGTCGTGACGCCCAGCGCACTCACCTTTCCGCAAACAGTGACGAACTCCAGCGCGCCGCCGCAAATGGTGACACTCACCAACACGGGAACGAAGCCGCTGACCGTAAGTGGAGTAACGGTGAGCGGCACGAACGCGGCTGCGTTCACGTTAGCGAATGATAGCTGTGGGGGAGCGCTCTTAGCAGGGGCTTCTTGCACCGTGACGGTGATATATCACCCAGTTCTGGCGAACGCCGCTGATCATGCGACCCTTGTCTTCGCGGACGACGCTCTTGGCCAAAGTGGATCGACACAGACGGTAGCGCTTACAGGGTCGGCGCTTGCGGAGATAGACTCCGTAGCGAATTTCGGCGATTCGATCACGTGCGGCTTCTACGCGCAGCCGCACGATGGGACGGGGTATGTGTATTCGCTAGAAGGGTATGCCGGGCTTTTTGACACGTTTCTCGGTGTGCCCGCACAGAATATCTGTCGGCAAGGTGACACGGCGGCTGATCTTTCCCGGCTTTGGGTGCCTTTTAACAGCACGCCGACGGGCACGGATCACCAACTGTATACGTTGATGATCGGTACCAACGACGCCTATCGCTACGGCATCGGGCAGAGTTCCCTCACCACGTACGCGCAAGAGGTTGGGGCCGCACTTTCCTGGCTGGCAATTCCGAGTAGCGACAAAATCCTGGCCAACGCCGTGACGCAGCAAACGGGCAATTGGATCACGGATGTGGGCTTCGGCATGATGTCGACCGACGCGGGTGCGAGCCTCACCTTCAACGTGAACCAGGCGGTTGCGGGCCACAACCTGTATGTCGTGTACCACGTCTGGGCCCAGCCCTATGGACAGGCCGGCAAGGCAACGATTTCGGTGGATGGTGTTCCACAGGCCACCGTGGATGAATCGCAGAACTCGTCTGTAAATATCCCAACGCAAAACGGCACATTCGATACCTTTCTTTTGCAAAACGTGCCTTTGGGAGCGGTCGGCCAACATACGGTGAGCTTCAGCTCGGCAGGACCGAGCGGGTCAGCGGTGGGGATGCTGTGGGCAGGCGTGCCGCAGCAGGATTACCGTAGCGTCGACGGAGCGCCGCGTGTGCTTGCGGGCCTAATCACAAACTCTCCTTCGGGGAACCAGACCTATGCAGCGGATGTGTATAACTTGCAGCTGAAACAGCTGAATGGCAGTTTGCAGACTGACGGGCTAAATGTTGTGATCGTGCCTACGGACCGCGTTCTCGATACAGACACGGATTTCGTCGATCTGCTTCATCCGAATATTGCGGGTCACGCGAAGTTGGCGGCGGCTTTCGAGAGCTTCCGCTGACCGAAAAAGCCGCTGCAATCGAGCTTACCGCGCATCAGGAGTTATAGGCGTTGACTAGTTCGTTGATGAGGTCATTAGGCAGGTTGGCTATGGCGTTGGCTAGGGATTTTACGCCGAGGATGCCGCCGAGGATGATGATGCCGAAGAGGAGGGCGTATTCGACCATGTCCTGGCCGGCGTCGGCGGTCAGGAGGCTTGAGGTGGGGTTGGGGGTGAGGGGCGGCATGGCGTTCTCCTGCCTTCTTATCGGCAGGATGGGGGGAAACTTTAGGGTTGGGTTTAAATTTTGGTGGCGGGTGGGAAGCGCGACCGGAAGCGGCGCAATCCACGAGATACCGTCCGATGGCGGCAGAGCTGCAGGTCTCTCCACTGCGCAGACGATACAGCCGTCTGCTCCGGTCGAGATGACACGGCATTGTTGAAGGTGAATGTCCCCTATAAGTCTCCCCTATCCTGAGGATCGCCTCTATCTTAAGGATCGCCTCTATCCTATAAATCGCCTCTATCCTGAGGATCGCCTCTATCCTAAGGATCGCTCTAAAGGAGGTCGATTGACTGCCTCACCTGTGGGCCGGGGCTGAAGCCCTCCTTGTTGCGGTGTTCGATGTGCGGGCTGAAGCACGCACCTACACCGAAGGAGTACGGCAGCGTACCTCGTTTTGCGGTCTATGTCCGAAGGTGGTACTTCCGATTGATGGGCATCCCAGAGGGCTTTGTGCCGGGCTTTCAGCCCTCCCCTGCATCGTCGTAGGTAGACCTGGGCCTTTCGGCCCAGGCTGTGATGTTTGCGCGCCTTTGGCGCTGGGGCTTTGCGGCGCTGGGCTTTGCGGTGCTGGGCTTCGCGGCGCTTTCGTGGTGATGTGGCCAGTTTTTTGTTAGCACAGGCCGGTCTTTTCACGTGCGTTCCTGGATGGCGTGAAGAACAGGCAAAAGCAAGAACAAGCGCAGAGTCTCTTCGGATGGACAACAACGGGATGACAACCAAACACAAGCAATGGATGAGCGCAGTTACTGGGCTTGTTTTGCGTAGGTGCGCGCCCATTCGGTGATGGTGCGGACGGCGATGCCGCTGGGGCCTTTCGACTGCCAGGCTTTGTCGGTGTCGATCCAGGCGGTGCCGGCGATGTCGAGGTGGAGCCAGGGAGTGACAGGGACGAGCGGGCTGTCGGCGATGAACTCTTTGAGGAACATGGCGGCGGTGATGGAGCCGCCGTAGCGGCTGTTGCCGGTGTTCTGGATGTCGGCGATGGCGGATTTGATCTGGTCGCGGTAGTCGTCGGTGCAGGGGAGGCGCCAGAATTTTTCGCCGGTGGCGGCGGTAGCGGCGAGGAAGCGGTTGGCGGTGGCGTCGTCGTTGGAGAAGAGGCCAGCGTTGAGTTGGCCGAGGGCGACGCTGATGGCGCCGGTGAGGGTGGCGGCGTCGATGAGGTGGGTGGCGCCGAGTCCCTGGGCGTAGTGGAGGCCGTCGGCGAGGACGAGGCGGCCTTCGGCGTCGGTGTTGAGGACTTCGATAGTCTTGCCGGACATGGCGGTGAGGACGTCGCCGGGTTTGTAGGCGCGGGCGTCGGGCATGTTTTCGGCGGAGCAGACGACGCAGAGGATGCGCACGGCGGGCTTGAGGTGCGCGAGGGCGTGCATGGCGCCGAGCATGGCGGCGGCACCGGCCATGTCGTATTTCATTTTGTCCATGTTGTCGGCGGGCTTGATGGAGATGCCGCCGGTATCGAAGGTGATGCCTTTGCCGACGAGGCCGAGGGTGGGCGCGTCGGGTGCGGGTGGAACTTCCGGCTCGTAGCGGAGGACGATGAGGGCGGGGGGTTCTGAAGACCCCTGAGCGACGGCGAGGAAGGCGCCCATGCCGAGCTCTTGGAGTTTTTCGGTGGAGTGGACCTCGCAGCTGAGGCCGCAATCGGCAGCCATGGCGGCGGCGCGGCGGCCGAGCTCGGTGGGCGTGAGGATGTTGCCGGGCTCGTTGACGAGCGTGCGGGCGAAGTTCTGGGCTTCGCCGAAGATGATGCCCTCGTCGACGCCGCTTTGGATTTCGGTTTGGGTCTTGCGGTCAGTTTCGGTGCTGAGGACCGTGAGCGACTGGAGAGTGGTGTCTTTGCGGTCGGAGCGGTAGGTGTCGATGTCGAAATCGGCAAGGAGGGCGCCTTCGAGGAGGGCGCGGGCGGTGAGTTTACAGGGCAGACTCTCGAGATGTTCGTCGGCGAGGGCGCGGTCTTCGGGGAAGCTGAGGGCGAGGTCGCGGATACCACGCGCCTTGGCAAAACGCACGGCGACGCCGGCACCCTTGCGGACCTCATGCGGGGTGAGGGATTTTGCCTTGCCGAGGCCGATGAGGATCAGACGCGCGGCGGCGGTGTTGGCGGGACCATGGAGGAGGAGAGTTTCGCCGAGGGTGGCTTTGAACTCGCCGGTGGTGAGCCAGGGGGCGGCGGCATCGGCGAGGGCGTCGGCGGTGACCAGGAGCGCCGGGGAGGGCTCGGCGCCTTTGGCCGTGGCGATGTCGACGGCGAAGACGGCAAGGAGCGGGGCGGAGAAGGCGGCGGGGTCTTGGAAGAGGAGCTTGGGGGTCACGAGACTATGGTAGCGCGGCCAAGTTAGGTGGAGTTTACGTGAGGCTTGTCGTGGACAGGCGGGTGAGAGCGGAGTTCACATGGGCTTTGAATTCTGGGAGATAGCTCTTCAGAACGTCCAGACATGGTTCTGGTCGAGATGATCATAGGCGTGACGAAGGATGTCTCCGAGTCACTTGATCTTGCGGCAGTCTGGGCCGGACACAACTGCTCTGCTTTCTCTCCGAGGCGGATAGCAGCCTCGGTGTTGATTTGCAGCCCGCGTTCGACAGCTGCCTCGGTCTTGCAGTCAGCACTCCTCTCGCTTACGGTCATGTCACCCAGGACCGAGTCGATTTGCAAATATGATCTGCGATGTGCTGGAGGCAGAGCGGTCAGGCCCTACAGGGCATCGATAGGGGACAGATCGCCTCGCGAAGCGCAGGACCGCGGATGAACGGTCGGAACCAATCGAAAGCAGAAGGATTCCAGGCCGCACTTACCGCCGTTGGGAGCGGGCGATGGCGGCGCGGGTTTCTTTGTCGGTTTCCCTTTTGCGTTCGGTGGCGCGCTTGTCCCAGTCCTGCTTGCCCTTGGCGAGCGCAAGTTCGCATTTCACCTTGCCGTGACGGAAGTAGAGGCGAACGGGGATGAGCGTGTAGCCCTTCTGTTTGCTGGAGGCGGTGAGTTTCACGATTTCACGCTTGTGCAGCAGGAGCTTGCGGGTGCGCAGGGCATCGTGGTTCATGGCGTTGCCGTGGGAGAAGGGGCCGATGTGCGCGTTGAGCAGAAAGCATTCACCGTCTTTGAGCAGGCCGTAGGCGTCTTTTAGGTTGGCCTTGCCCTCGCGGATGCTTTTAACTTCGGTGCCGTGCAGGGCGACGCCGGCCTCGAAACGGTCTTCGAGGAAGTAGTTGAAGCCCGCGGAGCGATTGAACGCGGCGTCACGGGAGCCCATCGCGATCGGGTCGCGATCCTTGGCTTTTACGGGGCTCGGGCGAGACTCGGTGGGAACGGTCGGGTTGGACAGGGAACGGGGCATGAAGAGGAGGCAGCAGCAGAGGTGGTGACTGAAAGCGCGCCGGCGGGAAAAACTAAAGGTTTTCGCTTTGCTGCCGATACTGATGCTAGCAGAGGTGAGGTGAGCGGATGGGCGGCGGCAGGCATCCCCAGAAAGTGCTACGGAGGTTTGAAACGATGGGCGCGTCCTTCCGTCCAAGCAGCAGGTCCTGAGTCTTTGCCGCGGGACAAGTCACGGCGTTGTAGGTTGTACGTTGTAGGTTCTACGTTGTACGTTTCTATGGGCAGAGTGACGGCCAGCTGATGGTGGGCGTGAAAATGCCCTAACAGTAGCCCCGATTGAGGCACACGAAGGCTGGAAGAGGATGGGAGTGCAAGCGACGCGATGGTAGTATCAGGCAAGCTCAAACCACTGCGTCGCGATGCGCTGTTAACCGTTGCCGGGCCCTTTCCCGAACGCGATCTCGCCGATCCGGGAGATGGAAAACCGCTGCATTTGCGAACGCGCCATGGCGTGGGTTTGTTTGGCCAGTACGGGAAAGAGGGCCCCCGGGAGCGGGGCGTGAGCCCAGGGCAGAGTAGGCGGATGGGTAGGCTTTTGAAGCAAGACTGGATGTCCAATCACCGCCACCGCGTTTCAGCCTTTCTGCTCTTCTGTCTTTTCTGCGGATTGCTGTTCTGCTCGATGGGCGTTTCGGCGAGTGCGCAGTCGGCCAACACCTGGAACAAGCGAGGACAGGACGCAGAGACGCGTGAGGACTACGACAATGCGTTTGAGGCGTATCGCCAGGCGCACCTGAAGCGGCCCGGCGATATTCGCTTTCGTGAACGGTATGAGCGGATGCGCTATACGGCGGCGAATCTGCACGTGGACCGCGGGCGGGTGCTGCGGCAATCGGGCGACGTGACCGGCGCAATTAATGAGTTTGCGCGCGCGCTGCAGATCGATCCGGGCAACGAGGCAGCGGCGCAGGAGTTGCAGATCACGGAGCGTCCGCCGGCAGCGCCGGTGACCCCTGGGGTGGCGAGCGCGATTCAGAACAGCGTGGCGCCCGGGCAAACTTTAATTCCGGGAGTGGATGAACCTTCGCCCCGCCAGCGGGCAGTGCAGCAGGAGATTGCGTCCTTGGCGGCTCCGGTGGAATTGCAAGCGGTAACGAGCGATCCGATTACGTTACACATGGTTGGCGACTCGAAGTCGGTGTACCAGGCGATCGGGAAGATTGCCGGGTTGAATGTGATTTTCGATCCGGAATTTACGTCCAAGAGCATTCCCGTGGACTTGACCAGCATTCCTATTTCCGATGCGCTGCGCATTGTGGAAACGCTGAGCGGGACGTTTTACAAGCCGGTGACGACGAATACGATTTTCGTGGCGGCAAACACGCGCAACAAACGCACGGATCTGGATGACCAGGCAGTGCAGACGTTTTATCTGACCAATGTGTCGCAGCAGAATGACGCGAACGAGGTGCTGGTGGCGTTGCGCAACCTGCTTGATCCGGCGACGGCCAAGATGTATCTGGTTGCGAGCCAGAATGCCATTGTGTTGCGGGCGACCCCGGATCAATTGATTTTGGCGGAAAAGTTGATCAATGATCTGGATCGCACCCGGGCCGAGGTGATTGTGGATGTAGCTGTGCTGGAGGTGAGCCGCGACAAGATTCGGAATCTCGGAATCACGTTGCCGACCAGCTTCGGGCTGACGCCGACGACGACCACAAGCACAAGTACCAACTCCACCTCCAGCACGAGTACCAGTACCGGCACAACGACGGGCTCGACAACGAGCCAGAATCTCACCTTGAATTCGCTGGGAAACCTAAATGCCACGAATTTCGCCGTGACAGTGAGCGGCGGGACGGTGAACGCGCTTTTAAGCGACATTGATACGCGTATTTTGCAGAATCCGCGGGTGCGCGCCTCCGATGGGCAGCGCGCGACGTTGAAGATTGGCTCGAAGATTCCGGTGGCCACGGGATCGTACAGTTCCACCCTTTCGGCCACGGCATCGCTCGGCGTGCAAACACAGTTCACGTATCTGGATGTTGGTGTCAATCTGGACATTACGCCCACGGTTCATTTCGACCGCGAGGTTTCGCTGAAGCTGAAGATTGAGATTTCGAGCCAGAATGGGTCGGTCATGCTTTCGGGCGTCACCGAGCCGATCATCTCGCAGCGGGTTGCGGAGCAGGTGATTCAACTGAAAGATGGCGAGCCTTCGATCCTGGCGGGCCTGCTGCAGCGGCAGGATACAAAGAACGTCGGTGGCACGCCTGGCTTGGGTGAAATTCCATTTTTGAAGTATTTCTTCTCCAGCCAAAGCAAGGAACAGCAGTCGGACGAGATCGTGTTCTTGCTGATCCCGCACATTGTGCGCGAATCATTGGTGACGGCGGAGAACACACGGCCGGTGTATACGGGCACGAGTAATTCGGTTGAGTTGATCCGGCGCAGCCCGGCAGAGATGGCGGCCCGTGGCGGCCAACCCGTGGCGGCTAACCCGCAACCGCCGCAGAGTACGACGGCGGCGCTGGCGGCGAATTCGATGATCGGTGAGATTGCCGGGGCGGCGCGGCCGCGTGATCCTTCCATGCAGCCGGGCGTTGTGGGCGCGCCGGGTGTCGGAGCATTGGCGCCGGCCATCACGGCCGCAGGGGCACCGGGCACCCCGGGCAATGTACCGCCGGTGGCGCTGGGCGTGACGCCGTCCTCGTCGACGCCGGCGGTTGGGTCGACCTTCCAGATCTCGATCACGGCAGCCAACGCGCATGATTTATATGAGGTGCCGCTACAGCTGCGCTTCGATCCGCGGGTGCTGGCGCTGGTCAATGTGGATTCGGGCGAGTTGCTCTCGCGCGATGGCCAACCGGTGGCGCTGGTGCATCGCGATGAGGGCAATGGGACGGTCACGGTGGCGGCGACGCGACCGCCGCAAACCGCCGGCGTCAATGGCGCAGGGGTAGTGTGTACGCTGACCTTCAAAGCTCTGGCGACCGGGGATTCACCGCTGTCGCTGGTAAAGATTGGGGCCAAGGACAGCAAGGGGACGAGCCTGCCGGCGATCGGCACGCAGGGCGTCGTGCATGTGAAGTAGACGGGAAGCGGAGATGCGGGTGGCTGCAGCCAAAGGTCGGGCGGGGATGCTGGAGGACGGCGGAGGCTCGCGCCGGGCTTGGCATCGGTTTGGGCGTTGGGACGGAAGCCGAATCCTATGCCGGGCTGGACATCTCTCGGCTGAAGCCGGCGTCACGTTGGTGGAGTTGATTATCGTGGTCACGATCCTCAGTTTGCTGGCGACGGCTGCCGTGCCGCTGGTGCGTTTCCAGGTGAAGCGGACACGGGAGCGCGAACTACGTTCAGATTTGTGGCAGATGCGGCGGGCCATTGATGCCTACAAGGATGCGGCCGACCTTGGAGGCATACAGGTGAAGGCGGATTCCAATGGGTATCCTCCGGATCTGGAGACGCTGGTGAACGGGGTCGAGATTCAGGACAAGCATGTGCGGTTCTTGCGCGCCGTTCCCGATGATCCCATGACGAAGTCGAAAGAGTGGGGTTTGCGGTCAAATCAGGACGAGCCGGATGCAGACAGCTTTGGGGGTCAGAACGTCTTTGATGTGTATTCCAAGAGCACGGGAACGGCGTTGGACGGCACGAAGTACAACACCTGGTAGTGCGAGGGGTACGACGAGGGATAGCGCGGCGGCGATGATGGCGGTTGTGGAGCAAAATACGGGAGGTGAACGCGGGGTGGGGCGTATCGGCGACGCGAGCGGCTTCACGCTGATCGAGCTGATCATTGTGATGACGATCATCGGCCTGCTGACGGCGATTGCGATCCCAAGTTACTTGAAGTCGGTGCAAAAGGCGCGGGAGGCGGTACTGCGGGAGGACCTGCACACCATGCGTTCGGCCATCGACAGCTATACCGTGGACCGGGAGCAGGCGCCGCAGGGGTTGGAAGATCTGGTGCAGGCGGGATACTTAAAGGCAGTGCCGATTGATCCGATGACCAGCCGGACCGACACATGGATGACCAGCCAGAGTGATACGCTGACCAGCATTTCAGAGACGCAAGGGGGCGTGGACGATGTGCACTCCGGGGCGCAGGGTTTGGGCAGCGATGGGAAAAGCTACAACACGTACTAGACCCCCGGAGACACGACTCGTGCGCGCCCGATACCGCAATTCCCATTTTGGAAACTGGCGAGTTGGGGGTGAACATTTAGCGAAGGCACCGCATCGAATTGCCCGGAACTACGTCTAAGATGGTACGGAGAGCCGTGCCCTGAGGGCAGGAGCCGACTCGCCGGAGGTTCCCATGCGCCATCTGCTTGTTGCCGCTTCATTGCTTGTACCGGCGGGGTTTACCGTCGCCCAACAACCTTCCACACCTGCTTCACCGACACCTGCGTCCTCCGCGCCGGTTTCGACGGCGCCTACGTCCACCGATCCTGTGCCGGTTGGTTCCGGCCCGGTGGCGGGAGTGCCGCAGACGCCCTCCTCGACGCCAGTACCGACGTCTCCCTCCGAGCGCAAGCCGCTACCGGCTGAAAAGGCGACGACAACGGCGAAGGCCGATGCCATTCCTTCCCCGGGCGAGGATCTCGATCCACATATCAAAAAGGGCAGCGAAGAGGATGTGGATGCTGTAGGTACGCGAAACATCGGCGGACGCGGCATGGGGAACTGGTACTCGACGAACTGGGAGATCTCGAACGGGAAGCAGTACTCGATGGAGATCGAAAAATCGTCGCACCTCATTACCGACCCGGTGATTGTGGAGTACGTGAACCGCGTTGGGCAGAATATCGTGCGAAACTCCGATGCCAAGGTGCCGTTCACGATCAAGGTGCTGGATACCGATGAAATCAACGCGATGGCGCTGCCGGGCGGATTTTTCTATGTGAACTCGGGATTGATTCTTGCGTGCGACTCTGAAGATGAACTGGCGGGTGTCATGGCGCATGAAATTTCACATGTAGCGGCGCACCATGCCGCACGTGAGATGACGCGCATGAATTACATGCAGATCGGCTCGGTGCCGTTGATGATCTTCACGCAGGGCACATGGACGGGCTATGGAATTTACGAAGCGACGCAGCTTGCGGTTCCGCTTACGTTTTTATCGTTCTCACGGCAGTTTGAATCCGAGGCCGATTACCTGGGCGTGCAGTACATGTACAAGGCCGGTTATGACCCGCAGGGCATGGTGAGCATTTTTGAGAAGCTCGACGCATTGCAGAAACACAAACCGGGTGCCATCTCGCGGGCGTTCAGCGATCATCCGGGAACACCGGACCGGATTGATAACGTCGAGAATGAAATTGCCACGATTCTTCCGGCGCGGCCGGAGTATATGGTGACGACTTCGGAGTTTGATCAGGTAAAAGCACGGCTTGCACGCATTCAGAACAAGCGCGGATTGGGCGATAAGAAGAATGGCAACAAGCCGACACTGCGGCGGACAGGTGGTTCTAACAATGACCCGAATGCGCCTACTGGAACCACCGGAACGGGGGACGACCGTCCCACGTTGGGACGGCGTAACTAAAGGCTGTTCGCTTTAGGTGCCGTGCCGATGCACAGGACGGCAAATTTCTTCACTGCGCAGAAGACCATCTTGTTCTGCCTCGGTCGAAGGGGCCGGTTATCAAGAGTTACCGGGACTTCAGGCGTTGATGAGGTGGCATAAGAAAACCCGGCTGCATGCCGGGTTTCTTTTGGTCGCTGAATTGTTTATGAGGAGGGATGATGATCGAAGAAAGAACCTACACGACTGGGTACACCGAGGACCACGCGAAATCGGGGCTGGATACGCAGTTTCCGGAGATCGAGACGTGGCGCAACCAATTTACGGCGTATGAGATCTTGATCGACGATCCGGAATTTACGAGCGTTTGTCCGAAGACAAGTTTGCCCGATTTTGGGGTACTCACGATCCGGTACATGCCTAGGCAGCTTTGTTTGGAGCTGAAATCGCTGAAAGAATACCTATTTTGCTATCGCAACCTGGGGATTTTTCAAGAAAATGTCGCCAATCAGGTGCTGAACGATATTGTGAAGGCGACTGACCCGGTGTGGGCTGAGGTCAAAGGTGATTTTCGGCCCCGGGGTGGCATTTCGACGGTGGTGACGGCGCGGTACCCGCGGACGGAGGAGATGCGGTAGGAGGCCAGGATGTTCTGCTTGCGGTTCGTGCCGATGCTTATTGGGCGGCAGGTCTTTCGCCGCGCAGACGATCACCCTGTTTGCTTCGGTGAGAGGACAGTTTCGTTCTATGCGAGAACGGCTCGGACCAAGCGTCTTTATTCCCTTACCTGTAGACCAGGGCTAAAGCTCGGTTTCGCCGCAGCTCTGATGCGCGGGCTGAGGCCCGCACCGACACCGGAGCGAAGGTGGTACATACGAATTGTGTTTTCGGATGGAGCTTCGGGGTTTCCTGTTGCTAGGCAGTTTTGCCTTTTGGTGTAGTTCGGGCGCCAGCAGAACTGCAGGTCTCTCCACTGCGCAGACAATGAAGCTGTCTGCTTCGGTCGAGATGATAGAGCCATACCGTCTGTCTGCTCCGGTTGGGACGGTAGAGCCCTGCCTGACACGAACATTGCTAAGCGGGAACTCAGTAACCCGAGCGCATGAGAATGGCAATGGGCAGATAGGGTCGTCAACTTGGCACGCGAGCACCCACCAGGGTGCGGAACGTCTGGAGGCGGCGAGAAGCGCGGTGTTGCGGGCGAAAATCGAAGCGTCCCCTCGATTGCCGTTTCATGGGATGGTTTTGATGGCGAAGCCGCCGTCTCCTGGATGGGTGTCGGGGACGGTTTCCGGGGTGACTGTCGGTGCGGATGGGAGGCTTTATGAGATCCAGCGCGGGGATCGGGCCGATCCTGTTGTGGTGATGGATCGTGCGGGGCATGTGCTGCGCTCGTGGGGGCGGGGTGATTTTGTGCTGCCGCATAGCCTTCGGTCGGATGCGCAAGGGAATGTGTGGACGGTGGATGCAGGGTCATCCAGGGTAATCAAGTATTCGGCACAGGGCAAAAAGCTGCTCACGATTGAGGTGGGTGGTATGCCGGATACGGGCAGCCCCTTTCGTGGAGCGACGGATCTGGCGTTTGGATCGAAGGGGAACATCTTCGTTGCGGACGGTTATGGGAATGCGCGGGTGCTGGAATACAGCGCGGTGGGCAAAATGGTTCATCAGTGGGGGACACCGGGAGCTGAAGCGGGTGAGTTTCAGTTGCCGCATGCGATCCAGGTGGACGATCGAGGGATTGTTTATGTCGCAGATCGAGAGAACGGCCGTATCGAGAAGTTCGATCAGAGCGGGAGGTATTTGGGCGCGATCGCGGGGCTTGGACGGGTATATGCGCTCAAAGTGCAGGCCGGAGCAATTTGGGTAAGTATGGGCGCTTTTGACCGTGCCCCGGGCGCAGCTGGGACGTGGATTGCCAAGTTGGATCGGGATAGTGGGAGAATGCTGGGCCATCTGGATGTGCCGGAGGCGGGCGGGGGCCATGCGCTCGATCTGATGCCAGGGAGCGAGCCGATCGTTACGCTGGGCGCGGGCTTGCTATGGTTTCAGCCAAATTAGGGCGTATCGAGACACAGGATGCCCGATTGAAATATTCTTTTCGATAGAGTGCAGGGAGTGGATAGACGTTCGCAGTTCGTACGGTTGAGCCGGGAAGATCGTCGTAGCTTCCGGAATACAGGGGTCTTTCCGCTACGCAAGACAGAAAAGCCGTCTTGCTCCGGTCGTGATGACACTGTTTTGGGTGATCCGACCTATGTGTTCGAGGTGATCCGACCTATATGTCTAAGGTGATCCGACCTACATCTCGATACGTCCTAGACTAGAGCTCTCGGCGTCGGAACTGCTGTTCATCCTCGGTGGGATTAAGTCATCTCTTCCAGAGATTTTCGTTCAGCGGCTACGCCCCAGATGGCTTGCGCGACACCTGCGACGAGCATGGCGGCGGCTGACGCCATAAAGCCCCAAAAGATTGGTTGGCGGTCGCCTCGATTCAGCAGGCCGCCGTAGATGGCGGGTCCGGCAACGCCGCCGAAGAGGGTTCCGAAGCCGTAGAAGACGGCGATGGCGGAGGCCCGGATTTGCTGCGGAAAAAGTTCACTGGTGGTGAGGTACGCCGAGCCTGCCGCGTTCGCGGCGAAGAAGAAGGCGATCGACCACCAGAGAACCTGGCCGACCATACTGAGACCGGCGTGGACGAAGAGCAAGTTCGAGACGATGAGGGCGGAGCCGGCAAGGATGAAGTGAATCGAGATCATGATGCGGCGGCCCACCGTATCCAACAAGCGGCCGAGCAGTAATGGGCCGATGAAGTTGGTGAGCGCGAGAGGAAGAAAGAAGATACCGGCGTGGGAGGCCGAAAGCCCGTAGAAGCGGAGCAGGATAAGTGAAGCGGAGAAGAAGACGGAGTTATAGAAGAAAGATTGGGCCATGACGAGGACCATGCAGATGGCGGCGCGGCCACGGTAGCGTGGCTGAAAGAGCATGCCCAGGCTACGGATGGGATCCTTCGAGCGGCGCTCGATGGAGACGGTCTTCGTTTCCGGCGGGATCGGCCCGAGTTGCCGCTCGACCTCGTCTTCGATGGAAGAAATAACCTGCGCCGCTTCCGCGTCGCGGGTGTGGACCAAGAGCCAGCGCGGACTTTCCGGGATATGGCGGCGCATGTAGAGGACGCCGGCAGCGATCGGCAGGCCGGAGAGGAAGGCGAGACGCCAACCGAGACGCAGGCCAAAGGTCCTGTCCGAAAGGAATGCAACCGCGATGAGGGAGCCGAGAATGACGCCGACCCAGAAGCTGGACCCGATGAAGAGGTTGACGCGACCACGAAGGCGAGCGGGGATGAGCTCGTCGATGGCGGAGTTGATTGCGGTGTATTCGCCGCCGATGCCGGCGCCGGTCATCATGCGGCAGAGCAGGAAGCTGGGCAGGTTCCAGGAAAGTGCGGTAAACGCGGTGGCGCAGACGTAGAAGACGAGCGTCCAGGTGAAGAGCGACTTGCGGCCGTAGCGATCCGCCAGGTAGCCGAAGCCAAGCGCGCCCAAGACCGTACCGAAGAGGTACCCGGTGGAGGCGAGACCTAACTGGGCGTCGGTAAAGTGCAGCGACTGCGAAGATTTCAGGGCACCCGCGAGGGAGCCTCCGATACCACCTTCCAGGCCGTCGAGCAGAAACGTGATGCCGAGGGCGACGGCCATGCGCAGGTGCCAGTGGCTCCACGGGAGGCGATCGAGCCGAGGCGGTATATCGGTAGTGACGTTGGCGGGATGGCTTGCGAGGGCTGTGCTCAACGGAATCGCCTCGCTAGAACTTGGACACCAGCCAAACGCCTCCAACCAAGAGACAGCCGCCGACGATGCGAAGCGGCGAAGCGCTGTGCTGTTTGAAGCCGATCCAGCCCATCTGGTCGAGGAGAATGCTAACGATGATGGACGCCGTGAGACTGAGTCCTGTGAATAGACCCGCGCCTAACTTTTGGGCATACATGAGGGCTGCGACGGTTGTAAAGATCGATAGAACGCCGCCCACGTACGCCCACCAGGGTGCCGCATGGAGCGCCTGCGCCGTGGGCAGCTTTTGACGAACAAAGACCTGGATCAGCAAGGTCCCGACAAGAGCACTCAGGTAGACCCAGATCGTCGTCCACAAGGGTTGCTGCCAGAACTTGAACAGTTCGGCATTTGTGCCCTGCAGCGGCGTGAGCGCGCCGGCACCGATGGCGATCAGGATCACTAGCCACGTCATAGGCTCTGAGATGCCGACTCAGGAAAACGTGGGAAAAAGAATCACGCCCGGTAGCTCAGTGGTGATCACATCAACTGTGAGTCGTTCCTATTTGATCTCAAGCACATCGCAGATCAGGAAGTCATACCGGGAGACTTACTCACGGACCAACGGGGAAATCTAGAGCTTTCCCCAACGGTATAGCCCTGCGCTCTAAGCGACCGGGGCGCCGGCGGCTTTGTAGATGGCTTCCATAGCGAGGAGGTCGGCCAGACCTTCTTCGCCGGCGGTGCGGGGTTGGGTGTTGTTGTGGATGCAGTCGGCGAGGTGGTCGGCCTCGAAGGTGAACTGGTAGGGGGCTTTGCCGGGACTGGCTTCGCCGACGACGCCGTCGGTGGTGTGGCCGGTGTAGCTAAGGCCTTCGTAGTTGAAGGCGGGTTCGATGTGCAGGTAGCCCTCCGTGCCGTCGATGTTGAGATAGCCGGGAAAGTTTTCGCCGTAGGAGCTGCCGCTGGAGGCGAGGATGTTGGAAGGAAACTTCATTGAAAACTCAATGGTTTCTTCGACCGTGGCGAAGCGGGCGCCGGGAATTTTGGTAGCGATCTGCGCGGAAAAGCTGGTGGGTTCTTCGCCGGTGACCCAGCGGATGGCGTTGAGCGGATAGATGCCGAGGTCGAAGAGGGAACCGCCGCCGGCGAGCTTGCGGTCGAGGCGCCACTCGCCCTGCTGCTTGGGGCCGTAGAAGCCGCCTTGGAAGCCCTGGATGTCGCCGATGGCGCCGGAGCGGGCGAGGTCGCGGATCTTGATCCAGAGCGGATCGTAGTGGATGCGGTAGGCGATCATGAGCTTGACGTTGGCTTGCCGGCAGGCGGCGATCATGGTGCGGCACTCGGCGGAAGAGATCGCCATGGGCTTTTCGCAGAGCACGTGTTTGCCGGCCTTGGCGGCGCGGACCGTGTACTCGGCATGAAGGCTGTTGGGCAGGCCGATGTAGACGGCGTCGATGTCCGGGTTGTGCGCGATGTTGTCAAAAGTGTCGTAAGTGTAAACGGACTTTGGGGAGATGCCGTAAAGGGCTTGGTATTTCCCAGCTTTTTCTTCGGTGTGGCCGCTGACGAGGCCGGTGATTTTGCATTTGGTGGACTGCGCGCAGGCCTTCATGAAGATGTCGGAGATGGTGCCTAGGCCGATGGCGGCGAAGCGGATGGGTGGCTGGGTTTGGGCGCGGAGCGGGAGGGCCGTCGCGGCGGCGGTAAGGGCGGAGAGTTTGGTGAAGGCGCGGCGGTCCATAGGGCTCCTGGGTGGTGGGTGGGGTTCGCGGATTGTTTAGAAGAAGGGAATAGCAGGTCCCCTGCGGGGATGACAGACAGAACGGCAACGGCAACGGCAAAGGCAACGGCAAAGGCAAGAGCAAAGGCAAAGGCAACGGCAAGAGCAAAGGCAACGGCAAGAGCAACGGCAAGAGCAACGGCAAGAGCAAAGGCAACGGCAAGAGCAACGGCAGATCCCTCCGCTACGCTGCGGGAGGACAAACAGAGAAAGGCGTGGGTGCGTGAGGAGCTTTGGGTTAGCGGTGGAAGGCGGGTAGGTTGCCTCCGATCAGGGTTTGAAGGCGGTAGATGTGGGTTCGGGCGGTGATGTAGAGGGTTTTGCCTTCAGGGCCGCCCCAGGCCGCGTTGGCGGCGGTTTCGGGGAGTTGGATTTGGCCGAGGACCTTGCCCTGCGGGGTGAGGATGCGGATGCCGCCGGGGCCGGTGGTCCAGAGGTTGCCGCCGGAGTCGATTTTGAGGCCGTCGGGGACGCCAGGGCCTTCGTGGCCGGTGAAGGCGATGACGTCGCGGGCGGAGCCGACGGTGCCATCGGGGTGGAGATCGTAGGCGACGACACGCTGGTCGGGACCGGAGTTGTTGACGTAGAGGGTGCGGTTGTCGGGGGAGAGTGCGATACCGTTGGGGGTCGGCAGGTCGGTGATGACGGCGGTGAGCTTGCCGGCGACGTAGTGGAAGACGCCGTTGAAGGGCAGCTCCTTGGCGGGATCGTTGTTGAATCCCTTGAGGCCGTAGGGTGGGTCGGTGAAGAAGAAGGAGCCGTCGGGGAGGAAGACGAGGTCGTTGGGGCTGTTGAGGTGCTTGCCTTGGTAAGAGTCGAAGAAGGGCTGCAGGTTAAGGGTTCCGTGACCTCCAGCAATTCCGGGAGCTTCGGTGATACGGACGACGGCGCGGCTGTATTGCTGGGCCATGACGACCGCGCCATCCCCCGCGGTGGCCATGGCGTTGGGGCCGGTTTTGGCGCCGTTGGGTAGGGCGAGCGGGGGTTGGGTGAAGTCGAGGAGGACGCTGTCGTGGGCTCCACTCTGGCTGTCGAAGCTGAGGGCGTGCACCTTGTCTCCCTCTTCGTCAGAGAACCAGAGGCGGCCGCCGCGCCACATGGGGCCTTCGGTGAAGACGTAGCCGCCGGCGACGACTTCGGGCAGGGTGCCGGGGGCAATGAGCTGATCGAGGGCGGGATCAAGGCGGAGAACTTGCATTTTGGGGGCTCCGGCGGGTGAGGGCGGCGGGGACTGCGCGCCGGTGAGGGCGGTGGCCGCAGCGAGCAGAATGGGGGCAAGACGACGCATGTGGCTCCGGCGGTGAGGTTGGTAGCGGATGAGATGCGGGATGGCGGCCGCACAAGCATAGCAAGCGGCGACGACGCTTGCGAACCGGGTGCGTTCGCGCGGTGGAGGCAAAAGCGGGATGTGCCTGATATGCTCCGGAGCATATGGCAGCCGGTGCGGATGTTTCGGTCGACGTAGGGAAAGCTTCGGGGAAGAACGTGGGTGCGCGCGCGGCGACGGTGGCGCTGGTGCTGCTGACGGCGATGAATGTGGTGAACTATCTGGACCGCTACATCCTGCCGAGCGTGCAGGAGCAGATTAAGGGCGAGTTCCATATCTCCGACAACCAGATTGGGACACTGACGTTCTGGTTCATGATCGCGTATATGTGCGCCTCGCCGGTCACGGGCTGGCTGGGGGACCGATTCCCGCGCAAACCGATGATTGTGGCCGCGGGACTGGCGATTGCGGCGATGAACTTTTTCACTGCGAGCGTGCATAACTATGACTCGCTCAACGTGCGTCATGCGGCTTTGGGGATTGGCGAGGCGTGTTTTGGAATTTTTGCCCCGGCGTTGCTGGCGGATTTCTATGGCGAGAAAGACCGCAACCGGGTGCTGACGATTTTCAACCTGGCGATCCCGTTTGGGGCGGCTCTGGGGTACAAGGCTGGGGCCTGGATCGGGACGAACTATGGGTGGCGGGACTCGTTTATCGCTTCAGCGGTGCCGGGCGCGGTGGTGGCTTTGCTGATTCTGTTCTTTATGCGGGAGCCGGCACGGACAGGGAGTCAACAAGAGGGTAAGGCGAAGGTGGAGAAGGGAACGGTGCTGTCGCTGGCGAAGAATGGGGCGTATCTGAGCTCGATTCTGGGGTATGCGGCGGTAACGTTTTCGCTGGGCGGCATTTCGTGGTGGATGCCGTCGTTTCTGCAGCGGGTGGCGGGGTACTCGCAGGATGCGGCCGGCAATGTGATGGGACCGGTGATTGTGGTGGCCGGGATCGGCGGGACGGCGGTGGGTGGCGCGCTGGCGCAGTGGTGGTCGAAGAAGACGGGCAAGGCGCTGTACCTGGTGCCGGCCATCAGTGCGTTGCTGACGATTCCGCCGGCGGTGCTGTGCTTTTTTGGGCCGAAAACGATGATCGTGCCCTCGCTGTTTGCGGCGGTGTTTCTAATTTTTTTGGGGACGGGGCCGGTGAATGCGGCGACGCTGAATGCGGTGCCGGCGAATCTTCGGGCGACGGCGATGGCGGGGCAGTTGCTGGTGATTCACCTGCTGGGCGATACGACGTCGCCGAAGATCATCGGCATGCTGAGCGACAGGTTCAATCTGCGCGTGGGGCTGGCGGCGACGCTGGTTACCCTGGCCATTGCGGCGGTGATTTTCTTTGTCGGGGCGCGGTTTGCGCCGCGTTTGCATGACGCGGGGCCTGGCGCGGAGCCGGCTTCGGGTTCGGGTTCGGGAGCTTTGGCCGCGGCCTGACGGTGAGCACGTTTCGTGAACTCGTTCGCGAGCTGGAGCGGTGGTGGCCACAGCTGGGTGAGGGGTGGCGGCTCGCGATCGAGTGCAGTGCGTGGACTGTGGCGGTGCTGTGGAGCGTGCGCACCCGGACGCTGATGCGGCGGTTTGGCGAGGTGCCGGATCTGGCCGAGATCGGCTGGGACCTTTGTCCGGCGAGTGCGCCGGGGCTGGTGGTGGTCGTGCCGGCGAAGGACGAGGCCGAAACGCTGCGGCCGGCGATGAAGACACTGCTGGCGCAGGATTATCCCTGGCTGCGAATTTTGGCCGTCGATGACCGGTCAACGGATGCGACCGGGGCGATGCTGGATGAGCTAGCGGGGACGCATGCGGATCGGTTGGCTGCCGTGCATCTGACTGAAACCGCTGAGGGTTGGATGGGCAAGACCTTCGCCATGCAGGTGGCGGTGGAGCGGACCCGGTCGGAGTACGTGTTGTTTACGGACGCGGATGTGTGGTTTTCGCCATCGATTTTGCGGCGGGCGCTGGCGTATGCGGAGATGACCGGGGCGGATCATCTGGTGGTGGCGCCGACGCCGGTGACCAAAAGCTGGGGCGAGCGGACGGTGCTCGGGTTTGTGCAACTCCTGGCGCTGTGGGCGACGCGGCCGTGGCGGGTGGCCGATCCGCAGGCGCGCTGGGACGCTGTTGCGGCAGGAGCGTTCAACCTCGTGCGGCGGGCGGCGCTGGAGGAGCTGGGGGGGTTGGCGCCGCAGCGGCTGGCGGTGGTGGAGGATGTGACGCTGGGGCTCCGGGTACGGGCGGCGGGGCTGCGGCAACGGCTGGTATTTGCGCCGGGGCTGGTGCCGGTGCACTGGGCTCCGGGGGCGTGGGGACTGATTCGCGGGATGACGAAGAATCTGTTTGCGTTGGTGAACTTTCGCGTAGGGTTGCAGCTGCTCGGAATGGGAGCGGTAACGGCGCTTTTTCTGCTGCCGCTGGTGGGGCTGGCTTGGTGGCCGACGGTGTTGCCGGGCCTGGTAGTGTTGGGGTGCGTTGCTGTTTGTACTCGGGTTTTGGGTGAGAAGAGCGGGATTCCAGCGCGTTTTGGGTGGCTGTACCCGCTTGGTGCGTCGGCGATGCTTTGGGCTATGCTGCGGTCCATGCTGGTGACCCTGTGGCGGCGCGGGGTGCTTTGGCGCGGGACGTTTTACCCATTGCGGGAGCTGCGACGGCACAATAGTCCGTTCCAGTGGGAGTGGCAGGCGACCAAGTTGCGGGCGGAGCAGCGGAAGATGGACCGGGCGGCGCGGCCGTCGCGATGGAGGCGAGCCGTGGGGCGGGTTCGACGGCGGAAGGTGGGGTGATGAGTGGGACGTGGTGCGTTCAAGCCGTGGGCAGGTAGCCGCTGACGGGCGAGATGTGCGTCTTGCGGGACTCATCTGACCTCATTTGCGAAAAGGTAAGAGCGCCTCTCACGGTCATCGCGTCTTCAACACCTGTGCCGTTTCATCTTGGGAAAGTGAAAAGCTCGACAAGCGCCCTCACGCGCTCTCTCTGACGGCTGCGCGGAAATCGCCTGGTTCTTGCTGGTTCTTGTTAGCTCGGCGATACCGTGAAGGCTCGCCCAAACAATTCCGACAGAACCTCCGACTTTGGGCTCTGCCCCCCAAACATCTCTAGGAATTGAGAAAACGCGAATCTCAATTCCGGAGGAGTCGTCCCTTTACCGAAGGGTACGCTTAGGCTGAGTGAAAACATCACTTCATACAGTGCGGGTGATGAAGCGGCGAACTCCAAGTATGCGACCGCAACCGATTCGATCGGATTGCCATGTTTAACCCGTTTACGTGCCTTCTCCAAGGCTATACCCAACTCCTGGAAACCCTCGACAGCAATGGCAGAAAGAATCCCTTCGCGGTTTTCGAAATGAGCGTACAAGACAGGTTGGCTGTAGGAAATTTCGTCGGACAGGCGCCGAACCGTGACGTTGGACCAACCTTCGAGCTCCGCGATTCTCCGCGTGGCACTAATGATCTCTGCCCGGCTGGCCCTCGACGTAGTCGTCGAGGATGAATTGGAACACTTGGACGATGTGGTCGCCTTTGAGGGGTTACGGCTAGCCTGCCGTTGCTGTGGACAGGGCAGAGCGCATTTCGTTAGAGAAAAAGATCAGGATCTATTAGAGGCCGGAGAGCGGCGTTGTCGAGTGTTTGCCGCAAGCGGAGGACTTCGGGGGAAAGGACGTCTGCTGCGGGGCCCTGGGCGAGGTTGCGGCCGTCCTGCAGGCGGAT
This sequence comes from uncultured Acidobacteriaceae bacterium, assembly GCA_964242495.1. Taxonomy (GTDB): domain Bacteria; phylum Acidobacteriota; class Terriglobia; order Terriglobales; family Acidobacteriaceae; genus Granulicella. The sequence goes on along the minus strand of CAXSZS010000002.1, from coordinate 402,553 downwards.
GACTTCGGCGTTCCAGAGCAGGGCTTCTTCGATGTCGTGGGTGACGGCGACGGTGGGCAGGCCGCGGGCGGTGAGTTGGGCTTGCAGGCGCGGCAGCAGGGTGTCGCGCAGGGGGCGGTCGAGGCCGGTGAAGGGTTCGTCGAGCAGCAGGAGCTGCGCGCCGGGCATGGCATAGGCGCGGGCGAGGGCTACGCGCTGTTGTTCACCGCCGGAGAGGGCGCGCGGCAGGCGATTCAGGAGCGGGGGGAGTTGGAAGAGCTCGATGGCTTCGTCAATGAGGGCTTTGCCGGCGGGCGCTGGGGGGCGAACGCTCGCGGCGAAGGCAATGTTTTCGCGCACGGTGAGGTGGGCAAAGAGGATGGCCTGTTGCGGGGCGTAGGCGATCTGACGGTGTTCGGGGGGACGGTGGTGGTGTGCGTCGTCGAGGACCAGGGGCGCGGTACCGTGGGCGGTTCCCCGGGTGAAGTCGACATGCAGCCGGGTGGGGAGACCGCACATGGCGCGCAGAAGGGTGCTTTTGCCGCAGCCGGAGGGGCCGAAGAGGACGGTGCGCGGAGCGCGGAAATCGGCTGTGAAGGCAAGCGATAGGGAGCCGGCGTGGCCCTTCACGGACAGTCGATGATGCCCGTTCGGGACGTCAATCGGAACGGACGGGATTTGTCCTAAGAATTGCACTCTGAACAGTATCGGGTGATGCGGGTGTGTTACTCAGCAAAGCGGCGAGAGCGCCATTGCAGGGCGAGGAGTGCGCCGAAAGACAGGGCTACGAGAGAGAGGGCGGTGCGGTTGGCGGCGGGGTAGTTGCCCTCCTGAACCTGGTCGAAGAGCGAAATGGACAGGGTGCGGGTGGTGCCGGGGAGGTCGCCGCCGAGCATGAGCACGACGCCGAATTCGCCGACGGTGTGGCAGAAGGTGAGGGCGGCGGCGGTGAGAAAGGCTCGGCGCGAGAGCGGAAGGACGACACGCCGGAAGACCTGCAGCGGGGTGGCACCGAGGGTGCGGGCGGTGCTGCGGAGCAGGGGATCGACCTCGGCGAAGGCGGTGGTGAGGGGTGCGAGGGTGAAGGGAAGACTATAGAGCACGGATCCGAAGACGAGACCGGTGAAGGTGAAGGCGAGTGGGTGGCCGAGGATGGCGATGAGGGCTCGGCCGAGGGCGGTGGCGGGGCCGAGACCTTCGAGGAGATAGAAGCCCAGGACTGTCGGGGGCAGGACAAGCGGGAGCATGGCGAGGGCCTGGACGAGGCGGCGCGGCCAGGTGGGCTCCTGGCTGAGCCACCAGGCAAGGGGCGTGGCAAGCAGAAGGAGAACCAGGGTGGTGAGCGTAGCGAGGCGGAGGGTGACAGTGAAGGCCTCGAGATCCATGCGCTGAGTGTAGTGGGTGCGTGCGGGACTTGTATGCGCGGCTGTAGCGAGTGCGACTTTAGGTTTTTCCACTGCGGGGGACAGTGAGACGGTCCCGCGCCGGTCGAGATGACGGAGTCTTGACCTCGACGCGATGATCGGACAGCAGATCACCGCGCTGCGGCGACGGCGTGACAATTCGATAGCAAAGGGTCTTGCTTAGAAAGCCTAGGCGCCGCTATTTGGCGGGATCGAGGCCATATTGCGGGAGTTGCTTCTGGATCGGGTCACTGGTGAGCCAGTGCAGGAAGGCTGCGGCTCCCTTCGCATTTGTGCTGCTGCGCAAGACCACGCCGCATTGCCGGATGGGCGGATAGACGGTGGGGATTGGGATGAAGCTTCCCAGATTGCGGTACTGCGGGCTGGTGGCGAGAGTGAGCGACAGGAAGGCGGCTTGGGCGTTGCCGGTGAGGGCAAATTGGCCGGTTTGGGCGATGTTTTCGCCAATGACGAGCTTGCCGCTGAGGGCCTGATCGAGGTTCAGGGCGTGGATGGCGGCTGCCGCGGCTTGGCCGTAGGGGGCATGCAGGTCGTTGGCGATCGCGACGCGGGTGACGCGTGGTGAGCTGAGGGACTTGAGGGAAAGGGGCTGGGCGGGGGAGTCTTTGCGGGCCCACAGCACAAGGCGGCCCCGGGCGTAGAGGGTTGGTTGCGGCTCGGTGGTGAGCTTGGCGTCGGCGAGTTGCTGGGGGTGGGTGCAATCGGCGGAGAGGAAGAGATCGGCGGGAGCGCCGTTCTCGATCTGCTGGGTGAGGGTGGCTGAGGAGCCGAAAGATGAGGTGAGGCGGGCGCCGGTTTCGGCACGGTACTGGGCGGCAAGGGCGGGCAGCACGGGTTGGAGATCCGCAGCGGCGACGATGCGGAGTTCTGCATTCGTCGGTGGATTCATCGCTGAGCTTGTTGCTTGCGCAGGTAGGGGGTAGCACGAAAGTGGGATCGCAAAGGCGAAGAAAAAGCGACAGAGTAGAGAGAGGTAAGGAATGCGTGGAAGCGACGCGCGGGACGGCAATGTGCGCAAGAACAGGGCACTACGATAGGCTAGAAGCACACATGGCGGCGAGTACACACACGCTGAGATGCATCGGATGCGACGCGCGCATTGCGGCCGGGGAGGCGCGGAGCAATTTCCGCTGCAGTGCCTGCGGGGAGCTGTTTGAAGTGGAGTACCCGTGGAGCGAAGGCGCGCCGAGGCGGACGGAGCACGGGTGGAATCCGAATCCCGGCGCTCTGCGGCACCTTTGGAACGAGCGCCGGACCTCGACGCTGGGCGTGGACCAAAGCGGGGTCTGGCGGTTCCGGGAGCTGCTGCCCATTGTTGAGGCGGAGCGGGTGGTGACGCTGCGCGAGGGCAATACGCCGCTCTACGAGATGCCCCGCGTCGCTGATGCACTGGGCATGAACTGGCTGCTGGCCAAGCACCAGGGCATGAATCCCACCGGCTCATTTAAGGATACGGGCATGACGGCGGCGCTGTCGGTGGCAGTGGCGGGCGGCTACGAGTGGGTGGTGTGTGCGTCGACGGGGAACACCTCGGCGGCGATGGCAGCCTATGCGGCGCGGGCGGGGCTGCGGAGTCTGGTCCTGATTCCAGAGGGCAAGATTGCCTGGGGTAAGTTGTCGCAGTCGATGGATTATGGGGCGATGACGGTGCAGCTGCGAACGGATTTCGACGGCTGTGTGCGGGTGGTGAATGAGTTGATTCGGCGCGCGCCGATCTACCTGCTGAATTCAGTGAATCCTTACCGGTTGGAAGGGCAGAAGACGCCCGCGTTCGAGTTGCTGGAGCAGACGGACTGGCAGGTGCCGCACCATGTGATCGTACCTGGGGGCAATCTGGCAAACTCCTCGGCCCTGGGCAAGGGGTTCGCGGAGATGAAGCAGCTTGGGTTCATCCAGCGCGTGCCGAAGATCAGCATCGTGCAGGCGGAAGGGGCTAATCCGCTGTACCGAAGCCTGCAGGAGAACGGCGGGGTGCGGCTCGATCCGGTGACGGCGGACACGCGAGCCTCGGCGATCCGGATCGGCAACCCGGCTTCGTGGCGCAAGGCGGTGCGCATGCTGGCGGCGACGGGTGGATGGTGTGAGGAGGTCTCGGAGCGGGAGATTGCACTGGCCAAGGCGGAGATTGGCCGGGAGGGGATTGGGTGTGAACCGGCTTCGGCGGTCACGCTGGCGGGACTGAAGAAGCTGTTGGCCGACGGGCGCGTCGGCCGCGAGGAGACGGTGGTGTTGCTGCTGACCGGGCACACGCTGAAGGATTCGGAGTACACGATTCAGTTCCACAAGGGCCAGCTGTTTACCGAAGACGAGGAACGCGGCGCGAGCGAGGCGGAGCGCTTAGACACAGCGATGCTGCGGCGTGAACCGTTGGTTCTGGATCCGGATGCGGACCGCGTGCTTTCGGCGCTCGACCGCATTGCCGGATTTGCGAGCCAGCCGGCATGAGCGTGCACGCACGACGCCCAGGCGTGCGGGTGACGCTGCCGGCGACTTCGGCGAATCTGGGGCCGGGCTTCGATGCGGTGGGGTTGGCGCTTTCGCTTTCGTTGCAGGTGGAAGCGTATGCGGCGGCCCATCATCACATTGAGGCCACGGGACGCGATGCCGACCGGACCGGTGCGGTGGAGGACAACCTGATCCTTCGAACCTGCGACGAGGTGCTGCAAGGAGCGGGGCGGCGGGCGGTACCGTTGCGGCTCCTGGTGGAAAACGGAATTCCCCTTGGAATGGGCTGCGGTTCGAGTGCCGCGGCGCTGTTGGCGGGTGTGGCATTAGCAGATCACTTCGGCGAGCTGGCGATGACCGATGCGGCGATTGTGGCCGAGGCGAGCCGGCGCGAGGGGCATGCGGACAATGTGGCGGCTTGCTGGTATGGAGGTTTTACGGTGTCCGTACCGGTAGGGGATCGCGTGGAGGCAGCCACGATTGCGTGTGACGGCACGTGGCAACTGCTGCTGGCGCTGCCCGCGGCGGGGTTGGCGACCGAAGCGGCCCGGGCGGTGCTGCCGGCAGCGTTGTCTTTCGCGGATGCGGTGTTCAATGTGCAGCGTGGGGCGCTGTTAACCGCAGCGTTTGCGCAGGAGCGGCTCGATCTGCTGCAGGTCGCAATGGAAGACCGGTTGCACCAACCGCATCGGAAGGCGGTGTGTGGCTTGCTGGCGCACCTGCATCACCTCCACGGGGCTCCGGAGTTTGCGGGTGTGGCGCTGAGCGGAGCGGGGCCGGCGTTGTTAGGGATCCTGAGCGAACGGGCGACGCTGCACGCGGCGGAGAATCGGATGCGGAAGGTGTTGGGAGATACCATCGAACTACTGCCCGTGCGCATTGGCGGGCCGGCGCAGGTGGAAGTGATGTAGTTGACGTTTGTGGGTCAAAGGCGGCCAATGCACCGTTTGTTCATTCATTGCATCTATTGGAGTGCTGTGTTGACGCGATAAGCGGAGGGAAGATGGCGAATCAATTTGTTTCCGATGTCAGTGACTCGGAGTTTGAAGCAAAGGTGTTGCAGTCCGATACCCCGGTGCTCGTGGATTTCTGGGCAGCCTGGTGCGGCCCTTGCCGTGCGCTGGCGCCGGTGGTCGACCAAGTCGCGACGGAGTACAACGGCAAGGTCAAAGTGATGAAGATGGATGTAGATAAGAACAACACAACGCCCGGCCGCTATGGCATTCGCGGTATCCCTGCGCTGCTGGTGTTCAAGGGCGGCAAGGTTGCGGAGCAGATCGTAGGATACGTTCCGAAGGACACGATCGATGAAACATTGAAGCGTGTGTTGGCGTAAGACACTTCAGATCGGTCTCAGTACATAAAAGTAAAAATGGTCAGCTCTTCGACGAGAGCTGGCCATTTCTGATTGCGTTGAGATTGTGCTGGAGATTGGGTTCCATGTGCGGACTACATGGTGTTCGATTCGTAAAGAGAAGTGCGTTGCTCGTTACCAGAGCAACATCGCGGGTTCAACGTAACTGTTCCTGACCGATCAGTTCAACCACGCGATGCTTCACCTCATCGCGGATGATTCGCACGTCCTGCATAGGCAACCCCTTAGGGTCGCGGAGCGGCCAATCGTCTCGGCGTAGACCTGGAACGTAAGGGCATCTCTCGCGGCACCCCATGGTCACAAGCAGGCTCGCATCACGTGCCAACTCCTCGGTGAGGAGACGTGGCTGAGCGCTTGAAAGATCGAGGCCAACTTCGCGCATTGCTTCCAGCACTTCGGGGTGGATACGAGGCCCTGGCTCCGTTCCAGCCGAGATCGCATAGGCTTTTTGAGGATCGGCGAGCTGGTTGAAGAAGGCGGCCGCCATCTGCGACCGCCCGGCATTGTGTATGCAAGCGAAGAGGAAGGTCTGCATCAGGACCGCACTCTTGGCTTGATGGCAAAGACCTTCACGCTGGCAGCCGCCTCATTCACGTCATAGGTGGAGAGTAGAGAGGTAAGATCCTCGTGCAGCGTTGCAGGATCTGAAGCAGGAACGCAGCATCCGCCCTGGACGACAGAAGAGGAACTTGATGTGTCCATAGCCGGGGAGCAGCAGCCTGATTGATTTTCGACTTTGGCGTAGGCGTTGAGGTCTGCACCGCTGTCGAGGATCTCCACATATTCGAACCCTGCTTTTAGCAGCTCTTCGCGGTAGGTTTCGATCCGAAGAGCGCCGGCGATGCAGCCGACGTAAGCGGCAAGACTCGAAGCGACGGCTTCCGGCAGTTCGCCTTTAAGCGCGATGTCGCTTACCGCAAGCCGTCCACCGGGTTTCAATATGCGGACAATCTCACGAAAGACGGCGGGCTTGTCGGGCGCGAGATTGATGACGCAGTTGGAGATGACGCAATCGACCGAAGCGTCGGGGAGTGGAAGCCGGTCGATCTGCGCAAGGTGGAACTCCACGTTGCTGTAGCCACCCTTCTCGGCATTGGCTGTGGCCCGCTCAATCATGGAAGGAGTCATGTCGATGCCGATCGCTTTGCCGGCCGGTCCAACTTGCGTGGAAGACAGAAACACGTCCAGGCCACCGCCAGAGCCCAGATCAACCACCACCTCACCGGACCTTAAGTGCGCCGTCGCCGTGGGGTTTCCGCAGGAAAGGCCCATGTTGGCCTCGGCGGGAATGGAGGTCAGCTCCTCAGCCGTATAGCCGAACGCTTCCGCGACGGCCTGCACCCCCGCATGGTTGTTCGATAAGGTGCTTTCTGCCACGGCACCATATTTCGATATCACCGATTCTAGAACTTGCTCTGTCATCATTGCCTCCTCACATCTGCTTAGGCGACTATATGTCTTGCCTTCGTATGCGTCAAGGCGTATAAGTCAGACATGGCGAAAGCTGCACCATTCAAAGTAGAGCGGTTCTTTCAGGCCCTGGGAGACAGTACCCGGTTGCGCCTTCTGAACCTGATGGGTGACCAGGAGATTTGCGTCTGCTACTTTGTCGAGATTCTGGGCGGTCCTCAGCCTAAAATTTCACGGCACCTGGCCTATCTGCGAGCCGCGGGCATCGTTGTCGCGCGGCGCGAAGGAAAGTGGATGCATTACCGGATCATCATGCCGCCGCATGTTGGAGCTTCACAATTGTTGAAGCAGACCCTCGGCTGGTTAAAAGAAGAGAAGGCGATGCAGGTTGACCGTGCGCGGCTTACCAAGGCCTGCTGCTCGCCTTCAAAGTACGCGCTGCTCGAAGGCGCACCCCTTCCAACGATGGTTCAGGAACTATCTTGTGAGGCTTGCTGATGTCCACCGCTCCGTACACTCAAGGGCAAATCTGCGCTCCTGCCGCCCGCAAGAAGCTCTCGTTTCTGGATCGTTTTCTAACGCTTTGGATCTTCCTCGCCATGGCCATCGGCGTGACTGTCGGTCATGTCATCCCTGCATCGGCTGGGTTTGTAACCCGCTTTCAAAGAGGCACAACGAACATCCCCATTGCCATCGGACTCATTGTCATGATGTTTCCGCCACTGGCGAAGGTGCGCTACGAGAAGTTGGGCGAGGTCTTCCGCAACAGGCGTGTCCTTGGGTTATCACTTATACAGAACTGGCTTATCGGCCCGGTTCTTATGTTCCTTTTAGCTGTCGTGTTTCTGCGCGGGCAACCGGCGTACATGCGCGGCCTGATCCTGATCGGCATTGCCCGCTGTATCGCAATGGTGCTGGTGTGGAATGAGCTGGCCGAAGGCGACACGGACTATGTTGCCGGTCTAGTAGCAATCAACAGCGTCTTTCAGGTGCTTTTCTATAGCCTGTACGCCTGGGCGTTTCTGACGGTGCTGCCGAAGTGGTTCGGCCTGGAAGGAAGCGTCGTTCACATCGGCATCGGACAGATTGCTAAGAGTGTGGGCCTCTACCTTGGCGTCCCGTTCGTCGCCGGGTTCCTTACCCGGTTTGCTCTTATCCGGCTCAAGGGGGAAGCGTGGTATCAGACGCGCTTCATCCCCCGGGTCAGCCCCCTCACGCTTGTCGCTTTGTTATTCACGATTTTGGTGATGTTTTCGCTCAAGGGCGACCTGATTGTGCGGCTGCCGCTCGATGTGGTGAAGATCGCCGTGCCGCTGGTCATTTACTTCCTCATCATGTTCCTGGTCAGCTTCTGGATGGGCAAGCGGCTGGGGGCGAACTATGCACAGTCCGCCACGCTTTCCTTCACGGCTGCCGGCAATAACTTCGAGTTGGCGATTGCGGTGGCTGTTGCGGTTTTCGGGCTGAAGTCGGGAGAGGCGTTTGTCGGAGTCGTCGGGCCTTTGATCGAAGTCCCAGCCCTGATCGGTTTGGTGAACGTAGCTTTTTGGATGCGCGAGCGGTACTTCAAGCCAGGGCAGCAATCTTTTGCGGTCAATACGGTTGAAGATGCTCCATAACGGGCCATTCGGTGCGCCGGATTAGTGGGCTGGTCGCATTTGCGACGGTCGTTGGTGTACTCACGGGCGGTCCGTTACACTTTTAGGGATGATGGACTGGCTGCTTGTGCGCGGAAGCCTCATTGCCCTTTGCATCCTGGCAAACAGCTTTTTCGTGGCTGCGGAGTTTGCGCTCGTCAGTGTGCGGGAGACGCGGATTCAGCATCTGGTCGCGCGCAAACGGCCTTCCGCGCGTACGGCCCTGCGGCTGAAGGAAAATATCGATGAGGTGCTGCCGGCGGTGCAGCTGGGCGTAACGCTGGCCAACCTGGCGTTGGGCGGGCTGGGCGAACCGGCCTTGGCGAGCGGGTTGGAGCGGCTGCTGCGGCGCTTGCCGCCGATCCCATTGGCGAGCGCGCACCCGTTGGTGGTGGCGCACGCGGGGGCGGTGGTCCTGGCGTTCTGCGGGATCACCTATTTCGAAGTGGTGTTAGGGGAGATCGTTCCGAAGTCGCTGGCGCTGCAACGGGCGGAGCGCATTGCGCTGGCTGTGGCCGGTTCGGTGGATCTATTTATTCGGATTACAAGGCCGATTGTGCGATTGCTGAATGGGTCGGCGAGGTTGGCGCTGAAGCTGTTTCGCGCGCCGCTGCGGGGCGAGGCCGGAGCGCACAGTCCGGAGGAGCTGAAACTGATGGCTTCGGCGACCCGCAAGCTGGGCTTGCTGCCCGTCTATCAGGAGCAAATTGTGCATCGGGCGCTGGATCTGCGGGAGGTTGCGGCCAGTGAGATCATGACGCCGCGCACACGGATCTTTGCGCTGCCGGCGGATATGCCGATCGAGGCGGCGAGCGCGCGGATCATCGAGGAGGAGCACTCGCGGGTGCCGGTTTTTGAGCCGGCGCGGGGCAGTGATGCCTTTATCGGCGTGGTGTACGCGAAGGATGTCTTTCGGCTGATGCACTTTCGCGGCGTGGCGCTGAGCATGGGGCACCGCGAAGCCTCCGGATTGACTCTGCGGCAGGTCATGCGCGATGTGCTGGTCGTGCCGGAGACGAAGCCGGCGCTGGAGCTGCTGCAGGAGTTTCAAGAACGGCGGCGCCAGCTGGCGATTGTGGTAGATGAGTTCGGCTCGACGATGGGGTTGGTGACTGCAGAGGACGCCCTGGAGCAGATTGTCGGCGAGCTGGAAGATGAGTTCGACACGGGGCGACCGCTGACCCCGATCGCCAGCGGTGGAAGTGTGGTGTTGGATGGCAGCGTGACCCTGCGGGATATAGCAACGCAGCTGCGTTGGGATCTGCCGCGTACGCCCGGTGTAGAGACCCTGGCGGGGTTTTTGCTGGCCGGGTTTGGCCATATACCGGTTCCGGGGGAGCGTCTGGAGCTGGACAAGCGCCGCTTCGAGGTGGTGGCGATGGACAGGCAGCGCATCGCGCGGGTGCGTGTCGACAGCATGCAGGTGCCGACGACAGACACGGAGCCGGTCCTGGAGACCTCCGGACCATCTGAGACCTCCGGACCATCTGGAGCATCCGGAGCCCCCTTCAGGGAGCCGGTGGCGGCGGCTCAGGGGTGATGGCGCGGTCGGGTCTCCAGCCTATGCCAGTGGTGCTGCGGTCGATTTTTGAACGGGCTCTGCGGCAGTTTTTGATCACGGTACCGGCGGTGTGGCTCGTGGTAACGGTGGTCTTTCTGCTGATCCACCTTGTGCCGGGCGACCCGATCGTGTTGATGCTCGGGGAGGGCGCCTCGGCGGGCGATGTGTCGGCGTTGCGACACAGTTATGGCATGGACCGGCCGCTCGGCGAGCAGTACTTCAGCTATTGGCAGGGGTTGGGGCGCGGCGATCTGGGCCGATCGTTGCGGTTGCATGATGGGGTGTGGCATTTGATCGCGCAGCGCTACCCGTACACGCTGGCCTTGACAGTGGCGGCGATGGTGTTGGGGGCAGGTGTGGCGATTCCGGCGGGGGTGGCCGCGGCGCGGCACCGGGGCCGATGGATGGACCGGGCGCTGAGCTTTGGAAGCCTCGTGGGGCTTTCGATGCCGAATTTTGCATTGGGGCCGGTGCTGATTTTGCTGGTATCGATTCGCCTGGGCTGGCTGCCGGTGTCGGGCGCGGGTGTGGGAACGGTGGATTTCCTCAGGCACCTCCTGCTGCCGGCGGTTACTTTAGGTTTGGGCGTGGCCGCGATTTTGACGCGCATGGTGCGCAGCGCGATGCTGGAGGAGTTGGGTCAGGAGTACATCCGGACAGCTCGGGCGAAGGGGCTGCCGGAGCGAACCGTTGTCTATCGGCATGCGCTGCGCAACGCCATTACGCCCATTTTGACGATTTTCGGGCTGCAGTTTGGGTCACTGCTGGCGGGCGCCATTGTGACCGAGACGATCTTCGGCTGGCCGGGTCTAGGGCGGCTGACGCTGTCCGCTGTAAGCAATCGCGACTACCCGCTGGTGCAGGGTTGCATTCTCACAATCGGGGTTACTTACGTGATCGTGAATTTTTGTACCGACTCGTTGTACGCTGTAGCCGATCCCCGAACGCGCCGCTAAGGAGCAGCATGACTCCCCGAGATTGTATCCCGCCCTTCCGAGCTCGCGTCTCTCTCTCGACCGCTAAAATCGGCACTCTCCAAGTTTGCTTTTCCATGATGCGCCGGCTTTGGCCGCTTTCCCTAGCGTTACCGTGCGGCTTGGCCGCAGCGCAGGTTGCGGTACCTGCCCTGCCACCGCCCGAGGCGAAGACCCAGGTCTTTCGGGATGGACACTTTGGTGTGCGCTTTTATGTACCGGAGGGATGGGCGCTCAACCGCAAGGACGGTCAGGTGAGCACCTTTCACCTGGATGCCCGGACGGCCCCGCAGCACAGCAAGATGCGCAGTGTGGCGGCGATCCAGTTCAACCCGTACCCGTTCTCGACCTTCAGCGGAGCGTTGTTTTACTTCAGCGTGGAGCAGCACACGACCGACGAAGAGTGTGCGAACCAGGCGACGAGCGCCCTCCCGCACGTGCGCGATACACAGGACATCGGCGGCATGAACTTTGTGCACGGCCATGACGAGCATGGGCGGATCTGTGTCGAAGCGCGGGATGAGGTGTATACGGCCTACCGGAAGGGATCCTGTTACCGGTTCGATCTGGCGATGAACACCTTCTGTTCAGTTTCAAGCGGCGCGGCGGATCTGACCGATCGGGAGTTGGAACAGATTGACCGACGGATGACGGACATCTTGTCTACGGTGAAGCTCGATTGGACCAAAGAAGAGCCGCATCCGGTGCCGGTTCCCCGGCTACAGGTGGTGCCGGAGCCGCATCCGGACGGCGAGCGTACCCCGTTACCGAGCGTCGCGCAGGGAACCCAGTAAGCAGGGACTTGTGAGTAAACAGGAAGCCTGGAGCACCACGAGACAGGGTGTCAGCCCTTTGGGAGATCGAGTGGGACGATTTCGGCGCGGACCTGGCGGGGTTCGAGATGCAGGAGAGCAACGCTCAGGGGGAGTGAAAATCGTCGTGGACCGGCACTGCCGGGATTGAGGTAGAGAACGCCATCCTGCCACTCGGTGAGTGGCTTGTGGCTGTGGCCGAAGATCACCACGCTGACGCCGGCGGCGATCGGGTTGAGGTCGAGGTCGGCGCGGGCGTGAACGATGTAGAGGAGATGCCCGGCGAGCTCGACAGCCTCGGTTGCGGGAAGATCGGCGCAGGGAGGGGAGCGATCGATATTGCCGCGAATGGCGGTGAGCGGGGCCAGTCGCCGGAGTTCACTCAGGATCAGGGGGTTCCCGACGTCCCCGGCGTGGATGAGATGGTCGACGCCGCGCAGGGCGGCGAGCGCTTCCGGCCTGAGCAGGCCGTGTGTGTCGGAAAGCACGCCAACCGTCATGGTTGGGCCTTCGCAGTCGGTGGCGCCTGCTGGGCAGGTCGCTGCGTTAGAGGATTCTGGGTTGAGGCTAGTGTGGGTAGAGGCGCTTGGTGGGACGGCTGATTGCGAGGATCGAGGAGGTCGCGGAGGCCGTCGCCGACGAGATTGAAGGCGAAGACACAAAGCGCAACAGCCAGGGCAGGGAAGAAGACGAGGAAGGGTGATTCGAACAGGTGAGAGCGGGCGTCGTTGAGCATGGCGCCCCAGGTAGCCGCGGGTGGCTGCACGCCCAGGCCGAGGAAGCTGAGGGTAGCTTCGGCTAAGACGGCGGCCGACATGCCGACCGCTGCCTGCACCAGCAGCGGCTGCAGGGCGTGGGGAAGGATGGAGCGGGTGAGCAGGCGGAGATTGCTGGCGCCAAGGGAGCGGGCGACTTCAACGAACTCGCGTCCGCGCACCGCGGCTACCTGCGCGCGGACGAGGCGCGCGTAGCCCACCCAGGCCGGCAGGGCTAACGCGAGGATGAGATCGGGCAAGGTGGGTCCGAGAAAGGCGACGACGGCCACAGCCAGCAGGATGCCGGGCAAAGCGAGAAAGGCGTTGCCCAGATAGACGTTGACGATGGTGTCGATCCAGCCGCCGTAGAACCCCGCCAAAGCCCCAAAAACGATGCCGACACTTAGCGAAAGCGCGACGACGGCGGCAGCCACGCCCAGCGAAATCCGCGCGCCGAACAGGACACGGGAGAAAACGTCCCGGCCGAGGGCATCGGTGCCGAAGACGTGCTGTGCGGAAGGAGGCATAAGGCGTTGGGTGAGCTCGATGCGGGCGGGGTCGTGGGGTGCAATCCACGGCGCGAAGGCGGCGAGAAAGGTAAAGAAGAGGAGCAGAATGCTCCCCGCAGCCAGCAACGGGTACGACCGAAGTGGTAGGCACAAGCGGCTGAAACTACCACAAAAGGGGAAGACCCACGACGATCTATACACAGGCTGCACGTCGTATAAGCCTATAAGGAGTGCTTCTGGAAGGGTTTGGCGCGCATGCGTTTGTACCTGACGATGCACCTCCCCGTCTTGACAGCTTTTTTCCCAACACGGACACTCCTATAAAGGAAAAAAACACAGGTGCATTGCCGGACGATACGACTGTACCGCTCGATACCTTTTTGCCCTAACTTGGGGAGCTTCTCGGGATGAATGTGAAAGGCAAGAGGGCGGTCGTTTGTGGGGCCGGCGGGTTTATTGGTGGGCATTTGATCAAGGGACTTCAGGCACGTGGGGTCGAGGTGGTGCGGGCCGTCGACCTGAAGCCGCTGAACGAGTGGTACCAGCGAACGGAGGGCGTGGAAAACCTGACGCTGGACCTGAAGGACAAGACCAATTGCCTGCGGGCCGCGGAGGGTGCGACGCAGGTGTACCAGCTGGCGGCCGACATGGGGGGCATGGGTTTCATCGAGAACAACAAAGCCCTGTGCATGCTGAGCGTGCTGACCAACACCCACATGCTGCTGGCGGCAAAGGAAACAGCCGTCGAGCGTTTCTTCTTTTCGTCGTCAGCATGTGTGTACAACGGCGAAAAGCAGGTCAGCCCGGACGTTGTGCCGTTGCAGGAGGCTGACGCGTATCCCGCGATGCCGGAGGACGGGTACGGTTGGGAAAAGCTCTTCAGTGAGCGCATGTGCCGCCACTTTGAAGTGGATTTTGGGTTGGTATGCCGTGTGGCTCGCTATCACAACGTGTATGGACCGCATGGAACGTGGGCGGGCGGGCGGGAAAAGGCGCCGGCGGCCATCTGTCGCAAGGTCATCGAGGCGAAGCGCTCAGGCCGGCATGAGATCGACATCTGGGGGGACGGTCAGCAGACGCGCTCGTTCATGTACATCGAAGACTGCGTGGCAGGAACGCACGCGATTATGGAGAGCGCGATTGAAGAGCCGGTCAATCTGGGCTCAAGCGAACTGGTGACCATTAATCAGCTGGTCGATGTGGCGGAGCAGATCGGGGGCGTGCGGCTGAAACGAAACTACAATCTTTCCGCTCCCAAAGGGGTCAATGGCCGCAACAGCGACAACACCATGATTCAGGAACGACTGGGGTGGGAGCCCTCGATTCGTTTGCGGGACGGGCTGGAAACGACATATCGCTGGATTGAGCAAGAGATGCTTTCCGGCGCAAAAGGGACGTAGCGCGCGCGAGCGGCACCACGCGCAAAAAGGCACAGTGAAGCGGGCATGGCAGGCATTTCATCCACAGAAACAACGATTTTGGGCATAGATTTTTTCAGCGGCACCGCCACGCAAGCAGTGGAGCGCATGTGTCAGGGAGGGTTGCTGGTAGTCCCGGCGGCTCCCGCGCTGAAAGAAGTTGAAACCAATGTTGCCTACCGGGAAGCGCTGCTGGCGGCCGATCTGGCCCTGCCGGATTCGGCGTTCATGGTGTTGGTCTGGAACCGGCTGCAACGGGATCGCATGCCGCGTCTTTCAGGCCTGGAGTATCTGCGGGCGCTCTTGGGACATACCGCGGTACGGGAGGCCGGGAGCACGCTTTGGGTGATGGCGAGCGTGGCGAGCGCGGAACGGAACGTCCAGTGGCTTGCCCACGAGGGCATCAAGGTGCCAAACGAGTGTGTGTATGTCGCGCCGCAGTATGGGACGCACCTTGAGGACGCCGCTTTGTTGCAACGCATCGAGCAGGTCCGTCCGCAGCACATCGTTGTAACGGTGGGTGGGGGTACACAGGAGCGGTTGGGGCTGTACCTCAAGCGCCACCTCAGCTATTTACCGGCGATCCATTGCATTGGGGCGGCCATTGCCTTCCTAAGCGGAGATCAGGTGTACATCCCGGTGTGGGCGGACCGGTGTTATCTGGGCTGGGCGTTCCGGTCGGCATCGGAGCCGATGCGCTATGTGCCGCGGTACTGGGATGCACGCAAGCTGCTGCGTTTGATCGTACGGTACCGCGATCGGCTGCCGATACTGGTGTTGCCGCCGACCGAGTCGGGATCTCAGGTGACCGCGCCGCCCGCGGTGTTTCATCAAGCGCCACCATCGGTGTGAGGGTGGGTGGCTTTACTGCTCTTCGAGATTGGTCCTCAGGAGCGCTACCTGGCGCAAACTGCGGGTCTCTGCGATACGCAGACGACGCATGCCGCTTCGGTCGAGATGACCGTTGCATCGCGAAGGAAAAAGCCACGCAACGACTACTGGTCCGCGGGCTGCGCAGCTTTTTAGGCCTGTTGGGGTTTCTGAGGCTATGCGGTTTGTTCGAACAGCGTCTTTGCTGCTTCCTGGCTTGTTTTTGGGCTCGTTGCTGGGCTCGTTGCTGGGCTCGTTGCCGGGCTCGTTCCTGGGTTGGGGGCAACGGCCCTCCTCCGTGGCGGAGCAATACCTCTTCCAGGCGGCAAACGCGGAGCGGGTGCAACGGGGACTGCCGCCATTGCAGTGGGATGAGGCGCTGTACCGAGCGGCTGTCCAACACGCGCAGCAGATGGCCGGGCGTGAGTCGATCTCGCACCAATATGCCGGCGAGCCGGACCTGGCGGCACGGGCGGGCAGGGCAGGGGCGCGCTTCAGCTTCGTGGCCGAAAATGTCGCCCAGGCCCCGGACGCGATTCGTGTGCATGACGCCTGGATGCGGTCTCCGGGGCACCGGGCGAATGTGCTGGATGCGCATGTGGACCATGTCGGCATCAGTGTGCTGAGCCGCCGCGGCGAGCTGTATGCGGTGGAGGATTTTGAACGGGGGGTCGCCGTGCTTTCCTTTGAGGAGCAGGAGAGTGCCGTGGCGGAGCTGCTGGGGGGCACTGCGGGACTCGCGGTGCAGGTGGCCGAAGAGGCAGCGCGCCAGACCTGCAGTCTGGACACGGGGTATGCGGGCACACGCAGACCGTGGTTTGTGATGCGATTCACGACGGGTGACTTACACCAGTTGCCGGAAGAGTTACAGACGCGGCTGGCGTCGGGCAGGTTCCATCAGGCGAGCGTGGGGGCATGCGCGGCGCAGGGACAGGCGCCCTTTGCGAGCTACAACATCGCGGTGCTGTTGTATCCCTGAGCGTCCCTGCGCTTAGGGATCCCAAGGGGCGGCGCGGCTTTGCGCTCCGTCGAGAAACCCAGGCCATATTGACCCTGATCGCCCGTTTTGCTATAAAAGAGATGCGCAGCCGCCCGGCTGTTTGCTTCCGGTTGATCCCGTTGATTCTTTTGATCCTGAGTAGCTCAATGGCAGAGCATTCGGCTGTTAACCGAAGGGTTGTAGGTTCGAGTCCTACCTCAGGAGCCATTGCGGACAGGGTACGGCACCGAAAGCTTTCTGCGTCTTAGGTCACGATGAGTTTGGTCCTTTGGCAGACCACGGACATTGATCCCCAACGTAATTTTTAGTACGAAGAGTGCGAGACGCAGGCGGCCCGGGGCCCGACCTAGCCGTGCTTGCTGCGCCCCTGCAAAGTTCGCGGCCCTTGAAGGCGCGCCCTTACCCGTTTCCTTCAATCAAGGCCGGATCGTCATGGGACACCCGTGCAGGATCGGGCATCCTTGTGCGCCCTTGTATGGAAAAGTATTGATATCTTCATCTTTCCGATGCTCTGGGGTTTCGCTATCAGGCTGAACTGACGCTACTTCAGCGGCGAGAGGGTAGAACTTTCAGGCCTTCGAGGCGGAACGCCGTCCGGACCGGCTTTGTGGATGTTGTTTCAGAAAAGTACAGAGTTTTACGTCTTCTCACGAGTAAGGTATTTAGACTTGCAGATATCAGCCAAGGTGAACCGAGCACTGAGCAGATCGTAGGAAGTGGCTCTGACTTCAGTGGACCAGGCCAGCTCCTGCAAGCGCATTGCGGGTTCGGCATCGGTCACGATCAATCCGGAACAAGATCCGCGATCTGAGACAAGATGCAACAAAGGATGCGCTGACGTACGGCAGCCGCGACACGTCCAGCCGGCAGGCCCTGGCGGTGCGAGGTTACCGCAGAAGCAGGCACTCCGGACGACCTGGGCCGTCGCTCTTTGCAGCATCAAATGTTGAAACAAGGAAACCGATCATGGGAAGTACCCCGGACACCAGCACGCCAAGCCTTTTCGTTCATGGCACCAAGCACCATGAATCTGTCTCTGTCGACACGTATAACTCGGAGTTGAAGGATGCGGATGGCTTCTTCATCGGGGACCGTGCCAGCAAGCGCGCGTTTCTGTCCATCCTCGAAAAGAGACGGGAACAGGTGCGGCAGGTAGCCGAAGATCCGCTTGGAGACGAGGCCACGGAGGAGTTGAGGAAGAAGACCCTTGAAAAGGTGCTCACCGAAGGAGATCTGGAAGCGGCCGGAATTGTGCATGGAGCGATCGAGGAGTTTGCGCAGGAGCTTTCCGCCGTCGCCCATCGCCTGCTGAAGCTCAAAGGCTGGAAAGATACAGAGCGCATTGTCGTGGGAGGCGGGTTCAGTTCAGGCCGCGTTGGCGAGCTTGCCATCAAGCGCGCCTCGGTGCTCCTGCAATCTGAATACGGCCACACCTTCGCGCTTACCCCCATTCGCCACCATCCGGATGAGGCGGGTCTGCTTGGGAACATCCATGTGGTGCCTGCCTGGATGCTCTCCGGATATGACAGCTTGCTGGCAGTCGATATCGGCGGATCGAACATCCGCGTGGGCGTGGTTGCCCTGAACCATGCCAGGGCAAGCGACTTCAAAGAGGCGCGTGTCTCGTCGACCGAGCTCTGGCGGCATGCCGACGAGGATCTGAAGCGCGATGCCTGTATCGACCGGCTGGCCGAGATGCTGGAGGTGCAGATCAAGCTGGCAAAGAAAGAGGGAGGTGCGATCGCGCCGTTGATCGGTATTGCCTGTCCCGGCTTCATCAACGAAGACGGCTCCATTGAGAAGGGCGCGCAAAATCTTCCAGGCAACTGGGAAAGTTCCCGTTTCAATCTGCCGAAGAGCATCAAAACGCTCATTCCGAAGATCGGTGACAGCGAGACCATCGTGACGATGCACAACGATGCTGTTGTGCAAGGCTTGAGCGAGACGCCATGGATGCAGGACGTGACCCATTGGGGCGTTCTGACGATCGGTACCGGGTTGGGCAATGCGCGCTTCACGAACCGTTTTCCGAGCATAGAAGACAAGCGCAAGGGTGCGGCAGAAGCGGAGACCAAGCGTGAATGACCCTGCATACCCCGCTTCGCCCGATGCCGGCGGGAATGCCCCAAAGGTTCCAACGGCGTGGTTCGGCTCCGAAGAGGAAAAAGCCTTTGTGGCGAGGCTTGCCGCGACTTCTAGACACACCTTGCTTCTCGACTACGACGGCACGCTCGCTCCCTTTCATCCGGACAAGATGAAGGCCTTTCCGTATCCAGGTGTTGCCGAGACTCTGCAGCAATTGGATCAACGTCCTGACACCCGCGTGGTGCTCGTGACGGGACGCCGTGCCGCAGACCTGCTTGACCTGGTCGAAGTGGCCAAAGACGTTGAGATTTGGGGATGTCACGGCCGCGAGCATATCGATCGCAACCGTGAGTACACGTTGTATCCGCCCTCGACGGAGCAGAGCGCAACACTCGCGCAGCTGCAACGGGAGATCGAAGCCGGTTTGCGCGGGACAACCCTCAAATTCGGCGTTGCGGATCTGTCGATCACCTCGCACGACTTACAGCCAAGTTCCGAGGCACCGGAACCGCTTGAGCAGAAGCCTGCAAGCATCGCTATCCACTGGCGGGGCCTCGCTGCCCCCTCGCAGGAAGTGCTGCGGAACCTTGCGGAAGAGGCGTATCGCCTGCATGGAAATGCTTCGATCGAGCGGCTGGCTTTCGAATCCGGCGTCGAGTTCAGAGCCGTGGGCTATACAAAGGCCTTCGCCGTGACCCACGAGTTAGAGCGCAGCGGTGAAGACAGTCTGATCGCCTATTTAGGCGATGATCTTACCGATGAAGATGCGTTTGCAGCCTTGCGCGGCCGGGGTGAGAGCCTCCTGGTTCGCTCGGAACTTCGGCCTTCTCGCGCGAGGTACTGCCTGAAACCGCCGGAAGAGTTGCTCCGGTATCTGAGGAGCTGGCTCTAAGCGCAAAACCTCCATGCATGATGACCGGACGGGATGTAGCTCTTTCTACTCGCCGCGTCTGGCCGAGATGACGTGTCTTCAACAAGTGCATCACCTAACGGTCGAGAGGGCCTACGGCTGTTGTGTCAGGATGAAATTCTGCGCCGGGCTCGCATTGCACGCGGCCTGGACCACAGGCTGGCCCTCACCAGCCATGCCCGCGGCGGGAGCTTCCAGACAAAGCCCGTGATCGTGAGCCGCGAAGCTGTAGGTCTTGTCCGTGTTGGCGACGAGCTTCCACAGTCGTGCCGGCCGATCCCTCGTGTCCCGCAGCTCAACGGGCATACCCGTCCCACTGCCTTTTTTGTTCACCGCGGCTTCAAAAACTGAGGTCGTCCCGCGGCGGCGGATGGTGTAGAAGCCATCCGCAGCCGGCGTGAACTCCCATTGCTCGACGGCATCGCTCCCTTGGCATCGGTGCTGTGCGAGAAAACGCCCTTGGGCGTTCGAAGGACTGGTGTCCGCAAGGCATAAGCCGCTCTGCTTGTTCACCACGGCATAGGCTCCGCTCGGCTTCGGCGCGTAGCCTGCCTGGTACACACGGACATAATCCACCAGTACCTCGCCGGAGGTGGGGGTTGTGGTATCCGTAAGCCCCCCAAAGCCGCCGCCACCGATGGCGAAGTTCAGCAGAATGAAGAAAGGCTGGTTGTACACCCACTGGGTGCCGCTAGGGAGGTTGGCGGGCGTGAGCGTAAAAAAGGGCTGCGCCGCGTTATCGCGGTAGAACTGCATCCGGTCCTCGGTCCAGACCACGCCGTAGGTGTGAAAGCTGTCGTCGTCAACCCGCTCGCTGTTGGAGAAGAGAAACTTGCTGCCGATTCCGCCGCCACCGGAGTAGCCGGGGCCATGCACGGTGGAGGAGGTCGTGTTTGGCCCGTAGGACCGAACCCACTCCATGATGTCCTGCTCGCCGGCGGTGGGCCAGCCGACCTTGCCGATGTTGCTGCCGAGCATCCAGAAGGCAGGCCAAAAGCCGTTGGCCACGGCCAGCTTCATGCGCGCTTCCATGCGACCGTATTGGAACTCCTTCAGGCCCGCTGTCTTGATGCGGCCCGAGGTCCAGGTTCCGTTCTTCTGCACGGCATGGAGCACGAGGTTGCCTTTGCCGTCTTGAAAGGCGTTCGGCTGGGTGGGATCGCAGGCTTGATCTTTAAACGAGGGCGCGCAGTAGATCTCCAGCTCGTGGTTCCCAAAGCCGCCCCCGCCTGTGTCGTAAGCCCATGACGCGGGGTCGGGCAACGTGCCGGCGCGCGCGTTGAACTCGTCACTCCACTTCAGATCCCAGGTTTGCGCCTGTATGGCGCTGCCACCAACGCAGGTCAACAGGCCCAAGATGCCGCTCATCGCGATTTGTCGACCGGCGTTGCTGCGCAGAACACGACGCAAACTCTTCATGGCTTTCCTCGTACGGTGCAATTCTTTTCAGGAGTAGGAGAACGGAGATGAGCCATTCTTACCTTTGGTGAGGCGTTTCGGTCAATGCGCGTTGTTCAGGTGCATCACCGTGGGCAGTTGACCCTCTTTCACGTGGTAAAACTGGTCCGCCGCGAGATCATGCAAACTCTGCTCTTTGCCATCCGGCCAACGAATGCTTACCTCGTCCACGCGGGTCGCGGTACCCAACCCGAAGTGCCGCCGCAGATCGCTTTGCGACAGATAGCTGTCGGCGCTCAGCACCTCGTTCATCTGCTGTATGCTCCCGGTGCGCACCGTGACGCGGGCGTTCAGGGCCAAGCGGTTGCAGGTGGTCCCTTCCAGCTGAAAACTGATCCAGTGATTTTTGGGGTCACTCTTAGCTTCCAGGATCATCGGCTCGCCGGTCAGGTTGCCGATCACGATGTTCAGGCGACCCGTGTTGAAGAGGTCGCCCACCGCCAGGCCGCGACTTACCTCGGGCGTGCGCAACGCGGTTCCCGTTTCCCGGCTGACCTCGCGAAAGGTGCCGTTTCCGTTGTTCCAGAACAGCAGCTTCGGCTCGCGGTAGAGCGTACCGAGCTTTACGCTATCGACCTGCGGATACACATGCCCATTCACCAGAATCAAGTCCAGCAGGCCGCGGTTTGCGGTATCTAAAAAAGCGTCGCCCCAACCCACGTAGGGCATCGTCGATTGCGCGATCTGTGCGGTGTGCGCGACGTCGGTGAAGTTCAAGCCGCCGTCGTTACGGTACAGCACGGCATAATCCTCGCTGAAGTGCGAGATGGCGACGCTTTGGCGCCCTGACCGCGTGTAGTCGCCCAACGCGATGCCCATGTTGGCCTGCTCCCCGCCATCCTCGCTCAACGCCACCCCCGCATCATTGGCAATCTCCGCGAAGTGGCCGTTCCCTTGATTGTGGTAGAGGTAATTGGGCTCGCCATCGTTGGCCACAATCAGGTCGAGCTTGCCATCTTCATCAAAATCCGACCAAACCGATTGCAACCCGAAATAACCGTGCGGATCGTCGACGCCGGCCTGGCGGCTTACCTCAGTAAAGGTTCCATCGCCGTTGTTGTGGTAGAGCGTATCCGGCGACCCTTTTAACCCGCGAGGCCCGCACTGCACGGCGATCTCATGGTAGGTGCACGTCTTTGCCGCGCCAAAGGTGGGCAGGTGCTTGAGGTCGAGGTCCACGTAGTGTGGAACGAACAGATCGACGAAACCATCACCGTCGTAATCACCAAACGAAAGTCCGGTGGCCCACCCGTGATCCTGTCCCAATCCGGCGTGCTGCGTGATGTCGGTGAAGGTTCCATCATGGTTGTTGCGGTACAACACCACCCCGCCAAAACAGCTGACCGCCAGATCCGGCCACCCATCATTGTCGATATCGCCCACGGCTGCGCCCATCGCCCAGCACGGGTAGGCAACGCCGGCCTTGTCGCTCACATCGGTGAACGTGCCGTCGTGGTTGTTGCGATAAAGCGCACTGCGGGCCTTTTCCCCGGCCTGCGCCATGCTGACGTTGGGCGCATTGGTGAAGTAAATGTCGAGCCAACCATCGCCGTCAAAGTCCAGCAGGGCCACCCCGCCGCTCATCGACTCGATGATGTACTTCTGCTCCGGGCTGGCCAGGTGCTTGAAGTGAATGCCCGTCGATTTTGTGATGTCGACAATTTGTGGAACCTGCGAACTCTGCTCCGGTGCTTGCGTCGCAGCGATGCCTTTCTGGCTCAGCATCCACTGGCAGCCCAGAAAAAAACAGAGCAGCGCCAGGCTTTTCAAAATAAGAGGACTCCTCAACATTTGAAGCTCAGTTCGTCTCATCGTTCTTCTTGGGCGCATCCATTCGCATGGCCTCATACACGCCACGCAGCTTTTCCTTGATCGCTTTGTATTTCTCATACTCCGCTACTTCACGTTTCACGTCCGCTGGCCGCTGCATGCGGCGGTACAACGCACTTAGGCGAAAGTGCACAAGCACGTCCGTCGGATCTGTCTTCTCCATCGCTTGCAACAGCATGAGCGCACCCGGCAAGTCGCCGGTTTCCACGAGTTCATGGGCTAAACCAACGCCCGCGTCCACCTCGCCCGGCGCGAGCACTAATGCCTGCTTGTACATCCCAATCGCCTTGGCATGATCTCCGCGTTCCGCCGCTAGGTCCGCCAGTCGCGTGAGCGACAGTGCGTCAGTCGGGTTCGCCTTCAGCGCCTGCGCGTATTGTCCCTCCGCCTCGGTTTTTAGAGCTGCTTCCGGAGACGTACGCAGCGCCTCCGCAAGCTCATAATGAACACCCGGCAGGCTTGGGTCCGCTGCAATCGCCAGACGATAATTTGCAATGGCAGCTTTGGTATCGCGCTCGCGCAATAGTTCATGCGCCATAGCCTGGTGCATCTGTGCGGAGTCGGGCGCGGCTACCGATAGGCTAAGCATCGCCTCGCCCGCCAGGTCGGTGTAGATGCGATAGGCGGCATACAGAATCGCCGAGTTCTCCGGCGACTTTGCCTTCAGCGCCGACACCGTCGCCGCCGCCGCGGAAAGATCGCCCGCAGCACTTTCCAATTCGACCAGTTCCAGTCCGGCTTCGGTCCGGATTCCCGGTTCCTCCAGACCGGGCAGCGCCGCCGCTAGATCGGTGCGTGCCGCTACCGGGTCGTTATTGCGGCGCTCACACATGCCCAGCAGCGCTTGCAGCTTGGGTATAGGCTGCGTGGCCACAGTGCGACGCAGCAGCGGCTCGGCCCCGGCGTAGTCCTGGGCAAAATACAGCAACACGCCGAGATTGCCTACCGCATCGCGGTTGTCTGGATCAGTCGCCAATGCGGCCCGGAACTCCGGGATGGCGTCCGCTGGCTTTCGCTCCGCGAGTAGCGCGTGCGCGCGCTGTAGATGTTGCTGCACACTTGTGACAGGCGCTTGCGCCAGCATCGCAGCATGACACACCAGTAATGCGGTGCCACATCGAAACTTTCTCTTCCAGAACACAGCACTCACAGTATCAAATACGATTTGCAACGCAAAAAGAAAGCGGGAAGGGGATCGTAAGATCGCCCCTCCCGCAGGTTGATGACAGCTTGGTTGACTAGAATGCTAGCCGCGCGCTCAGCTGCATATTGCGGCTCTGGTTTGAGGTGGAGGTGATGGTACCGCCGCCATTGGTTGTGTCTGTATTGGGCACGCCGAAGGTGGGATGGTTCAGGATGTTGTTGACATCGGCCCGGATGGAGAGGCCGATCGTTTCGCTGTAGTGGAAGGTCTTGCCGAGAGAGGTATTGAAGCTTTCAAAGCCGGGACCATAAACGCTGTTTCGGCCCGCATTACCGTAGGTATTTATCGGCAGAATAGTTTGATATGCTGCCGTGTTGAAGTAAGCGTTGAGGGTGCGATGTTGTGGAATTGGATTGCCCACAAGGTTCGGCCTCAGGCGGAAATTGGAACCACCCAGAGAGTTACTGTTATCAAGCAAGCCGTTGACGGTTGGTGTGAAAGGATTGCCATCCTGTACCTGGAAGGTGGCGGAGACGCGCCAGCCGCCAATGGCCGCATCCACCAGCCGGTTGCTGTTCAAGAACTGAGCACCTCTGCCGAAAGGCAAGTTATAGATGACATCACCTTTCCAAGCATTGCGGATGTCAAAATTCGATGGTCCGTAATTCGCCGCGAAATTATAAGGATCCTGATAGTTGAAGTTCCCGGCACGGCCGCCCCAACCCGACGAATCCGCTTCATCCAGGAACTTGGACCAAACGTAATTCGTATCGAAGCTGAAGCCGTGAGACAGGCGTTTGGTGACAGATAGTTGGAGCGAATTGTAGTTCGAAATCGCCCCTACTTGATAGCCATTCAGATTTCCGAATTGCGAAAATGGGCGAAAGCTCTGTCCCTTCCCCAGATTGGCTTGTGTTAGCTGGTTGATTCCTGATGGGAAGACTAGGTCGAAACCATGGCTGCCCACGTAGGCAAGTTGCACGGCCATATCCGGACCGATTTGCTTTTCAAACCCGAGATTGTACTGATAAATCTTTGCTACGGGTGTGTTGTAGGGAACGTAGTTAAAATCCTGGCCATTCTTGCTGGCTGGATTGGTGCTCTGTACAGCATAGGGCAGGTTTGCACCGGTGCCGGCCAGGGTGGTTACAGGAGCTATGCCGTTGGTGGTGTCCGTGACATTTCCGTTCGAAACGATGGCTGCGCCTTCACCTTGACCATATTGGTCCAGGCTCCAGTCATAAGAATAGATCCCGAAGCCACCGCGAATCACCGTATCAGGATGCGCTGTATAGGCGAATCCGACGCGAGGCATGATGGTGGTGTACTTATTTTGCTGCATGGACGACCGTCCGTTGGTCTGGTTCGCCTCGAACCAAATTGCCCCCGGAGTGTTCGTAACCGGGTTGGTAATCGAAGGATCGAAGGTCGCTTGATTGTTCTTCGCGTCCTTCCATCCAAGCTGAACCTGATAGCGAAGACCGAGGTTCAAGGTCAGGTTCGGACGAATCTTGAAATCGTCCTGAATAAAGATCTGCGGTGTCTTCTGCCGGCCGGCGTATTCTGGTTGCACCTGCGCGTTCCACGCCTGTGCGGTACCCAGGAGGAAGTCAGCGTAATCCGCGCCAGAGTTCTTGTCGAGGAGACTGCCCCTGCTGTAATCGCCATTGAAGGTGAACGATCCGGGGTTGATATTGCCCCAGGCTGTCGAGTTGTCCTCATTGACGAGGAACTCCCCACCGAAGTGCAGAATGTGGCGGCCTCTGATGAGGGTAGCCACATCAGATGGATCGAAGACATGCTCTTTATAAATCGCGTTGATGCCGTTTCCTGGACCAAGAATCCCGCTGGAGAAACCAATGTTCGGAAATCCATCCGCTTTCGCGTATTGCCAGCCGAGTTTCTGCGGAAAGCCTCCACCAAATGTCGGGCCCACGAAGAAGTTCAGCTGATTGGTGTAGCCAAAACGGGCCTCGTTCACAAAGCTGCTGCTGAAGGTGTGAACGTCAGTCAGCTGGGCATTGGTACTGTCTACATCGGCGGTGTAGCAGTTAATGGGGCAGATATTTTGACCGATGTTGAGGTACGGGTTATCGCGCTTAGCCACTGTCCCAGTGAGGCGATTTTTTCCACTAACATTGATATCGAAGCGGCCAAAGTACTTCTTGAATGGGTTAGCCTGTTGTCCCTGGTAGTAATAGTTGTTACTGTCAGAAAAAGGCGTGTACTGGCTCTTGAGGGGATCGAAGGCTGCTACTTGGACGTTTCCGGGGCGATTTGGGAGTGGCAGATAGGTCTGGATGTTCTTCGCAACCGTATCGAATCTGGCTCCCGGGATGACGTTGCCAGCAAATGGTGTACGGCCGATCGCACCACCCACCGTTACCTGTGTTGCCGGATCGTAAATGCAACCGGGGTTGCTGCCAGCTCCCGGTGTGGTTGTCGCGCAGGTGATACCTGGGATCAGAAATTGGGAGAAATCGCCGTTACGCTCAGCCAAAGTAGGTACGGTGCTGTATCCGCTCACAGCCGAGTTGTTAGTAATTTGGTCATAATCGAAATAAAAGAAGGCTCGATCTTTGATGATCGGTCCGCCGATGGAACCGCCGAAGTTGTTAAAACGAACTCGATTCTTGATGATCGAGCCACCGCCAAAGTTATATTGGTTGGCGTTGTAGGCATCGTTCTGGTTGTACTCATAGGCTGAGCCGTGGAACCCATTCGTGCCGCTTTTGCTGATTTGGTCGAACAGGATGCCGCCGACGCCATATTGCGCGGAAAAGGCCGACGTGCTGATTTTTACTTCCTGCACCGTTTCAAAGACATAGGTGTCAGCATTGGCAGAGCTCGGCAGCGTGGATTCTGCGCCATCCGAAAGGATGGAGCTGTAAGGCAGGTTGCCGTTTACGGAAACGGATTGCCCAGGCGTATTGCCAAGCGGGGCGGACGGCGTTGCCGCGGCGCCGGCAATCAGCGTGGTGAAGTTTTCCCACGTGGGGCCCGTACCGCTGCCGCCGGTGTTCGGAAGCTGGTTCAGTGTCTTAAAATCCAGCGTTGCGGATTGCTCGCCGCTTTCCGTCTGGATCAAAGCGACGTCTGTGTTAACCGTTACTTCTTCACTCGTTCCGCCGATCTTCAACTGACCGTCAACGGTCACGGTTGCCACATCGAGATTCAAGCCCGTCCGCGAGAAAGTGGCGAAGCCGCCTTTGGTAAATGTGACGGTGTAGTTGCCGGTAACAATTGGGCCCGAGTCGTACAGGCCGTCTTTGTTGGTGGTAAGAGTTTTCGCGACACCTGTGCCTGTGTTCAGCACGGTGACGGTTACGTCCGTAAGCAGGGCACCGCTTGGGTCTGTTGCGGTTCCGCGGATGTCACCTGCGTTTGCCGCCTGCCCACGGGCGGCGGATGTTCCTATACAAAGGGCGGCTATGGTTGCCGCTCGTCGGATTCTGTGTTTCATTTGCAACTGCCTCCAAAATGGGTCTCGCGAGCCTTCGCCCGGAGGTCCTGTCAATACATTGACGAACCGGAAGTTCGTTCCTTTGATCGCGGCCCTCATATAAGCTGACGCCTTAGAGCTCTGTCAAGGGAAAATGCTGTTTAGCCATAAAACGATACATCCGAGGGTGGAAGACGATCTCCATCGA
Organism: uncultured Acidobacteriaceae bacterium; assembly: GCA_964242495.1. GTDB lineage: Bacteria > Acidobacteriota > Terriglobia > Terriglobales > Acidobacteriaceae > Granulicella. The sequence goes on along the minus strand of CAXSZS010000002.1, from coordinate 375,307 downwards.
ATGAATGATGTGGGTCTAAACCGCACGCTTTCTCCTCCATACAGAACAACAAGGCTTGGAAAGATCGGCAATAGCACTTTCAGTGCGCGGCGAGCAGGCCGATGTCGCAAATCGAAGCAGCTAAGCTCTCGCTTTGAAGTCTCATGTCTGCGAAGTGAGTGAGCCGTTAGGAATTTGCGCCGTCAACAGAGCGCTACCATCAACCGACACAGAATATCTGTTATCGGACATAGAATTTAGGCTTGATAGTATCCAGAATCGTAGGATCCAGGATCACCGGGGTACTTCCGTTTACTCCGACGTGCGGCGGCTAGACTGCCGTAAGGCCATTCGCGATGCCATAATGGCTCTGTGCACGCTTTCATCCGATACGGAGTTTTGGCAGTGGCGACGGCAGCCGGTTCGGCCAAGTGGGTGGAACCCACCGCCGACATTCCTGCGTACTACCAAACGCCCCCGGCGCGTGCGTATACCCCGGTGATGAGCGGCGAACAACTTACCGGCCCTGCCTTCGGGCACGCGTACCAGGTGATGGCTTACCGGATGGCGGCGAAGATCGAGCGTGTGTTGTACGCGCAGCCGTGCGGTTGCCGATGCGATCTGGTGCTCCGGCACAAATCGCTCCACTCCTGTTTCGAAGGCACGCATGGTGCGGCGTGTGCCACCTGCATGCGGGAGGCGGTGTATGCCTATCAGCAGACCCAATTAGGAAAGTCCCCTGAGGAGATTCGCGCGGGTGTGCTCCGCGGGGAGTGGCAAAACATCGATGTGCAAAACGCCACCATGTGAGCTCATGGCTGATGAGCGCCGATAGCGCGAAGCAATGCTGGTTATCGATGCTGGTAGTAAGGCTGGTCGTTGATGAGCATGAGGTTGCGTTTACGCATCGCGATACCGCTCGGCCGCTCCGTAGACCTTTAGGGTGTCCCGCGCGATTCCCTGCCAGCTGCGTTCGCTAAAGCGCAGGGCGGCGACGGCGCTTTCCAGCCTGGAGCGGAGTTGAGGGTTTCCGGCGAGTCGCACGATCGCCATACCAAGTTCTTCGGGATCATGCGGGTCGATCAGCAGAGCGCTCTCTTCGTCGGTAAGCAGCTCTTCAAAGACCGGCAGGCGGCTGGCGACAACCGCTTTCCCGAGTGATAGCCCAGTGGCCAACGCGCCACTGGTCGTGATCGCTCGGTAAGGATAGACCACCGCTGCCGCGGCGCGATAGGCCGCGACCAGCTCCTCAGCGGAGCAGAAATGCAGGTGAAAACGGACCCGGCGCAGCCCCAATGCGGCCGCCTCTTGCTGAAGCGACGCAAGCAGCCCTTCGTCGCCGGTGCCGAGCACCACAAGGTACACGTCGTCGAGGTGTTCTTCGACCATTTGCCAGGCCGTGAGCAGCAGATCGACCCCTTTGTACGGGAAGACGATGCCCTGCCACAAAACAAAGCTGCCGCCTTCTGGTATGCCCAACGCAGCCCGGGTGTCGGCGGCATCTGCCGGAGGTATGTCAAAGAAAAAGGGACCGTGTGGGATCACGGTGAGGCGTGTCGCAGGGACGCCAAAGTCCGTCTCAAGGCGCTGCCGGATGTGCGCAGAATGGCAGATGAGCGCGTCCATGCGGCTGTACAGGTCCCGGTACAGGGCCTGGTGGGTGTCGCCGGTATCGTGGGGCAACAGGTCGTGAACGGTAAGAACGGTCGCAATCCCTCGAAAGGTGCAGAACCGTACGAACCACAGATCCAGCGGCCAACGGGAACGCAAGAGCGGTAGGAATTGGATGTGCAGGATCTGCGGCGGGCGGAACACGAAGCGAACCGTTAGCGCAAGCAGGTTGACGGTGCCTTCTACTACTTTAAGGATTCTCCGCAGCCCGCGAGGCAGCCGAAGATGGCCAACGACATTCACCAGGCCCGGCTGCGGCCGCAGCCCGCGGTTTGTGAAGCAAGTGCGGTCGAGGTAATAGGTCATGCTGCCCACCTGCACCGCAGCGCCTTCCCCCTGGAGCGCTTTGGCGAGGTACGCCGTGTAATACGGCACGGTTGCCCAAAGGTCCAGCATGAAGATGCGGGGACCTTTGCCCTTATGCATAAGGGCTACTGCGTCCAGCTGTTCGTCATCAAGCATGGTTGTCCTGCGTCTGACGTTTTGGGGAGCTGCGTGGGTGTTGCGTCAGCAGGGCTCGCTCATAGACCTTTCCATAGTCCGCGTTCATGCGTTCGGCCGAAAACTCCCGCGCGAGGTATCGCTGCCCGGCGCAGCCAAACTCTTCGCAGAGGACCGGGTCGGAGGCGAGCTGCAGGATGGCGGCCGCGAACGCTTCCGGTCGACCGGGCTCCACCAGCAGCCCGGTTTCGCCATGCAGCACTATCGAAGGCACCGCGCCCACACGCGTGGCGACGATGGGCAAACCGCTGGCCATGCCTTCCAGCAGCGCCACTGGCAAACCCTCTTGAAGCGATGAGGACACTAAGAGATCGATCGTGTCATAAAACGCTGGCATGTCCTCCTGTCTCCCAAGCAAAGAGAGTCTCCCTTGCGGATGCAAGTCGGCGATCAGACCCTCCAAGCGGGAGCGTTCCGGACCATCGCCGGCGATGGTGAAGGAGATCTTCGGAGCTTGTCGCAAGACCAGCGCAGCGGCACGGATAAAGACATCGATGCCCTTTTCCGGGGCGAGCCGGCCTACCAGGCCGACCCGCAACGTGGCATCATGCCGGCGGCCCTGCTTTCTTCTTTCCGTAGCACCGGCAAATCGTTGCAGGTCGACGCCGTTGCGTACCAATCGGATACGCTTCGCCGGCACGTGCGCCGCCAACAATCTAGCCTGCACCTCTTCCGAGACGGCCACGACTGCGTCGAAGCGGCGCAACACCCAACGGTCCGCCGCGCCGTATACCCGAAGAGCCAGATCGTTGTCATACCAGGTGTGGCAGGTCGAGACCAGCGCCGGGCGCTTGCCTCGCCAGGCGATCGCGGCGTAGATGTCTGCTTTGTAGCCGTGTGTGTGGACGACCTCTGCACCAAAGCCGGATGCGAGCGCGCGGAGTTGCCCGGGAACGATGCGGTCGAGCTGGCCCCTGCAGGAGATCAGGTGTACTCCATCCGTGTTGACTCCGCGCCCCCGCGCAACGTCGTAGAGCGTCGGCGGAGGGCCGTCGGGGTTGTGGAAGATCGACAGGGCGCAGCTGTTTGGCTCGGCCCGGTTGCGCTCCGCCATGAGGCTCAGGATGACGGCTTCAGCGCCGTACATGCCTCCACTGCTGATCAGGTGCAGCACCTTCATCGGGCAGCCATCCCCGGGTCCGCCGCATTTGGTTCCTCATGGTTGACGAGACTCCAAAGCCGCGCGTACAGCCGGTCGCCGAGAAGAGTCTTCGCTCCTGTCTTGAGCGTATCCATGCGCTGCTGCTTTGCGAGCACACCCGTGGCGGGCTTTAATAGCGTTTCGAGCGAACCCATGGGCGTACCGCCGCGGATGTTCAAACGCCCTTGGGTCGCTTGCGGTCTCTCCATATTTGTTGCGCGGGGCGCCGAAGTGAAAATCTGGGTGTACCCGGCAGTACGGCAGGCGCGAAGCACGCGAGCGTCGAAGCGTCCGCCCGGTAGGGACATGGAGGTAATCTCGGCGCCGAGCCAATCTTCCAAGCTGCGCCTGGCGCCGCGCAGCTCCACATCCAGTTCCGCATCGGTGCAGGCGGTGAGCAGTTTGTGGCTCCATCCATGGGCGCCGAGGTGCATGCCGGCCGCTTGTAGAGCACGCAGATCGCGGACCGTCATGCAGTCGGCACGCTGCCCTGTCCACCCGGCTGTGATGAAAAAATGTGCCTGCATGTCAGCAGCCTGGAGAATGGGCAAGCCGAATTGCACGGCCGACGCATGCCCGTCGTCGAAGGTCACCTCGGGCCGTAGATGATCAGGCGGTGCCTCCTGTTGAAGCTGCCGGAACAAGCGGCAGTGCTGCTGAAACTCGTCGCAGGCAAGAGCATACGTGTACCGGCTCGGCTCGGGTCGCAGCTCGTGATAGATGAGGTAGAGGCTTTCCATGCGATACGGTGGACTGACCCCTCCGGCAGGCACTTGTATGCTAAGCCTACATGGACGAAAGCCCGTCGGGAGTGACACAAAGGTTCCAGAGACACGCAGCCGCCTCTGCCCGCATGCTGGCTGGAGGCAGGCGCCAGAGAGCAGCGCAGGATCATGAGGACGCAAGCACATTCTGAGACGAAACGAAGCCTGTCCGCATGAGGCTCGATGTCGTCGTTCCCACCTACAACCGTAGCCGGCTGTTGCGCGCTGCTGTGGAAAGCCTGCTGCGCGCGCCGGTTCCCGCCGGGCTCGAAGTGCGGATTCTGGTGGTCGACAATAATAGCCCGGATGATACTGCGGCGATCGTGAAGGAGTTGCAGGCGTCCGCGTCGCTGCCCATTCAGTATGTCTTTGAGAGCCGGCAAGGGCTTTCCCGCGCCCGGAATGCGGGCATCGACGCAGGTACAGGCGAGATCGTCGGATTTATCGACGATGACGAAGAGATCGACGCAACGTGGTACCAGGTGCTTGCCCGCGAGTTTGCCGACCCGGAGATCCAGTTCATCGGCGGCCCTTACCTGCCCAACTGGGCTGCGCCGGCCCCCGCGTGGCTGCCGCCGGGCTACCATGCGGCCATCGGCGCCATTCCGCCGAAGCCCCGGGCGCGCATCGATGGCACCTTTGCCGGCAACCTGATGGGGGGCAACTGTGCCCTGCGCCGCACGGTATTCGAGCGGGTCGGCGTGTACTCGCCGGCGCTGGGCCGTAGCAGCAAGGGGCTGCTTTCCGATGAGGATTCGGAGTTTTTCGGGCGTGTTCGCGAGGCCGGTATCGTCGGCATGTATGTTCCGGATTTTGCGATCCACCATTACATTCCCAAAGAGCGGTTGACGCGCAGCTACCACCGCCGCTGGGTGTATTGGCGCGCCGTCTCGCAGGGCGCGCACGCGCGCAAGACTCCAGAGGCGGTGAGCCATCTTTTTGGCGTACCGCGTTACCGCTTCGGAAGCGCCCTTCGCGGACTGCTGTCCATCCCCCGCCATCATCTCGCCAGAGGTGGCAAGGGCCGGGCGTTTGCACATGAGCTCGCCCTGTGGGATCTCCTTGGCTTCATTTATGGGAGGCACCTCGTCGACATTGCGAAGCTCTATCCCGAGCAGAGCAACGCCGCTCACACCACGCCCAGGCCGAAGTGAGACAGACCTGTACGCGTTCATCGCCGGCCGGATGGCCTTCCCCGAGGTGACAATCTGATTACTGCGCGAACAGGCTGGTTTTTGTCTGTACGAAGGCTCGCACCGCCGGAAAAACCCGCTGCCGAACCTCGTCTCGGAAGACAAACGCGACGGCTGCAAGAAAGACGGGCAGCAGAACGAGAGTTTGCGCGAAGAAGATGAGGATGCTTCGCGGGACGAAGTGAACGTCCATGACGTAAGACGCAGCGGCAAACGGCAGCGCGCACAAGAACATCGGTCCCCAGATACCGAGGACGACCTTCCAGGCGCGGATCTGCACGAGCTCGCCGATATAGCGCGGCCATAGAAAGAGGTGAACGAACAGATTCGGAACCAGCGTGCCGATCGCCACGCCGTAGATGCCGAAGGGCCGCACCAGCAGTATGCTCAGCAGGAGATTGGCAACCCCTTCACTGATCGCCCATCTGGCAATCTTTTTGTGTCGTTCCGTACCGAAGGCGATCGAAAAGGCCGTCGTGTTTGCCTGTGCAAAGATCAGAGCCACCGCGAGGATGCTCAGGACGGTGCCGGAGACGGCCGCATACTGTTGACCCATCCAGAGACCGATGAAGGTACGCCCACGCACCAGCAGCGTGACCAGAATGGGCAGCGAAACCGCCATCACGGTACGCGTGCCGACACGGTACAACGCTTGCAAACGGGCCGTATCGCCGGCAGCCTCGAAGGTGCTGGCCGCGGGGACGAAGCTTGTCGTGATCCCGCCCGTGCACTGGTCGGTGTACCGGCAAAGCGAGTTGCCGATGGCGTAAAACGTGACCGCAGAGGTGGAGACGAAGCTGCCGACGACCAGATTATCCGTTTGATAGATGAGTTGAAGGGCGATCGAAGTTAGAAACGCATACACGCTGTAAGACCAGAGCGGGCGCAGCACCTCCGCGGTCGGTCGGCGCAACAGCACGCGCAGCTGTGGATACAGCCGTCGCGCCACCACCACCAAAAGCACATTGCCGATCAGCGCCGCGGCAAACTCGCACAGCGCGACGGCGACGATGCCGTGGCCATGCCGCAGAACGAGCACAACGCCGGTGACACGGATCGTGACCTGGATAAGCGTTACGACGGTTTGCAGATCGTAGCGGTTCAGCGCGGAAAGCACACCCCCGAAGACCCCCATGGACATCGTCAGTGCCATATTGATGCCGATGATCAGGACCGCGATCTGCGCTCCACGTGCGAGGTTCGGCGGCACTTTGAAGAAGACTGGGAAGAAATAAGCTAGTGATCCGGCGAGCAGAAGGACAAGGACGCTGATCTGCAGCCGTACCCAAAGCGCGGCAGACAATGCCGATGAGGACGCGTCGTGGTCCCCCACCGTGTGCCCTTTCGAAACAAAACGCAGCACGGAACTGCGCATCCCGAGGTCCAGCAGGGCCAGGTAGTTGATCGACGAGATCGCCAGCACCCAGACGCCGTACGCTTCATTGCCGAGCCGGTGCACGATAAAGGGCGAAAGAAAAAACCCCACCGCCATGTTCGCGGCAGTCGCCAGCCAGTTTGAAAAAACATTGCGCGCGATGTGGCGAACCCGCAGCTGCACTATTCGCTCCAGCTCGTTCGAAACACAGCCGTCATCCCCTCCACCGGCACCGATCCTGTGTCACCCCGGCAGCGCCATCTGTACCGGACTCGACGCTAGTATAGCGGGTAGATCCCGGCCAGGAACGCTCCCTAAAAGTCTGCACGTCTACAACCAAAGCCTTGACTTGGTTGCGCTATGATCGTGGGACTGCCGACGGTGAGGGCAACGGCATGAGCACAAGGGTATGCGGCTGCTGTTCTGGATCTCTCTGGCCTTGATCGCCTATACCTACGCCGGGTATCCCTCCCTGCTTTGGCTGCTTTGGCGAGCGGGCCGGCGACGACCGATTGATCGTCAACCCATAACGCCTACGGTATCGATCCTCATCGCCGCGCGCAATGAGGAGCAGCACCTCGCCCGCAAGCTACGGATGCTCGATGCGCTGGACTATCCAAAATCGCTGCTGCAGACCATCATCATCTCGGACGGCTCCACGGATCGCACCGCGGAACTGCTGCGAGCCGCGACCCCGGCGATCACGCCTGTCCTCCTCGAACACTCTGTCGGCAAAGCCGCGGCTCTGAATTATGGCGTGCTGCACGCGACCGGGTCGATGCTGGTCTTTCTGGATATGCGTCAGTCCTTGCCCGCCGATGCGGTTCGTGAACTGATGTCCTGCTTGGCCGACCCGCAGATCGGCGCCGTCAGCGGGGAGCTGCATCTGGAGACAGTGGACGGTCTTCCCTCACCCGACGGTTTAGGGATGTACTGGAAGATCGAGAAAGCAACCCGCAAACTTGAATCCGCCACCGGCTCCGTGGTGGGTGTAACCGGCGCGATCTACGCCATGCGCCGTAATCTGTACCGGTCGCTGCCGGCGGGCACTTTGCTCGATGACGTGTGGGTTCCCATGCAGGTCATTCGCCAGGGCAAACGCGTGGTCTTTCACCCTGGCGCGGTTGTGCGGGATCAGATCTTCGCGGACCCCGTTAAGGAATTTCGACGCAAGGTACGCACTCTGACGGGCAACTACCAATTGCTGCAGCGCGCACCTTGGCTGCTATCTCCGAGCAATCCCCTGCTCTTCCGCCTGATCAGCCATAAGTTGTTGCGCCTCATCGTTCCACTGCTGCTGGTGCTACTTTTGATGGCATCCGCGCTCAGCCACGGTCTGCTGTACCGGGGAAGTTTGCTCGCCCAGATCGGCTTTTACGCGTTGGCGCTGGTCGGTTGGGTGCAACCGCGCAGCCGTCGGCGGCGCGCTGTTTCGATCGCGTACACCTTTAGCATGCTGAACGCCGCCGCCGCTTTGGCGTTTTACAATTTCCTGGGGAGGCGCACACGCTGGTCGTAGCGGCCTGCCGCTGCGTAGACGTAAAGGCACCACATGGGAACAGGCATTGGACACTTCATCCCGCTGATCGCCTACCTGGGTTTCTGGGTGGCCATTGTGCTGTCGCTGGTGAAAAAGCCGGTTTACGGCATGTACTACATGATCCCCTTTTTGCCGTACCGCACTATGCGGGATCATTTTCTGGATTGGCCCCTGGGTGGCAACGTCCTCACGATTCTTGTCGTTGCCGTCGTCGCCGGCGCCCTGTTGCACAACCAGCGATTGCCGAAGAACCGCTTGGTCCCAATCTGGCTGGTGTTTGGCGGCTATCTCTACCTTTCCATGTGGATGGGCGCTGTGCTGACCACAGCGCCGGCTCCGCTGTGGCTCGCCGATGCCAACTTCGTCACGTGGAAGGATTACATGCTGATGCCGCTGATTTTTTTCGCGGCCGCGCTCACGTTGGACGATCGCAAGTCGATTCGCACCGCCATCCTGATCACCGCGTTTTCGGTAGCCATGATCGATCGGAGCTCCCTCATGGAGAGCCTTTCGCATACATGGACCAGCTTCAACGAAGACAAGCGGGATGGCGGTCCGCTCGGTTACGGCTCCAACCAGACTGCCGCGTTTCTCGCCCAGTTCTCCCTGTTCTTCTGGGGATTACTGCAGTTCCTCAAACGCAAGAAATTTCGTCTACTTTCCTATGGGCTTGTGGCTACCACGCTGCTCGCCACCATGTATTGCTTCTCTCGCGGGGCCTATCTGGCTGTCGTGCTGAGCGTGATCATTCTTGGCATCGTCAAAGATCGCAAACTCCTTCTCATTGCGGCTGTCTTTCTTTTTACCTGGCAGACTGTGGTGCCGGTTGCCGTTACCCAGCGTGTGAACATGACGCATAATGAGGACGGTCAATTGGAGGCCTCCGCCCAGGAGCGTGTCGATCTTTGGACCGATGCGGAAAACACAATCGTGCACTACCCCATCTTCGGCACCGGCTTCGCCACCTTCATGTATGGCGAGCACGTGGCCAACTTGACCGACACCCACAACTGGTACGTAAAGGTGCTGGTCGAAACCGGAATCGTCGGCTTCGTCATCGCGCTGGCTCTGTTACAGGCCATGTTCTCCGTATCCATGCGCCTTTTCCGGAAGGCGCAGGACCCGTTATATCGAGGACTTGGCCTGGGGTTATTTGTCGCCTTTTGCTCACTCGCGATCACCAATTGTTTCGGCGACCGCTGGACCTATATTGAGATCAACGGGCTGCTTTGGGTTCTTGTCGGGGCGGCTGTGCGGGCCGATGCGCTTTCCCGTGCGGCGGGTGCCTATGCCCTTGACGCCCCCATACCTGCCCAGGCCGGAACGTACGCCTATGCAGGCTAAGCAGTGCACGAGAGCACACCAGGAAGGCACACCGAGCTGATGGCCGTCTTGCACCAGCTGGCGCTCGGCGCGGCCGCCGTGCACCCTGCAGAGCAGCAATCGTTGCCGCATGTCCTTTTGGTCGTAGATGGCTTTCCGAAGACGCTCGGCGGCGGCGAACGGGTTGTGCTTCGGTTGGCCGCGCTGCTGCCGCAGTATGGCTTTCGCGCCTCCATCCTGACCTTTGCCCTGCATCCCGAAAGCGAGTTTACCCCGGCGCAGGCACCCTGTCCGCTGTATCTTCTTCCGCTGCGTCGCACCTATGACCTTCAAGCGTTGCGTGGGGCGTTTGCCCTGCGCCAGCTGCTCAAAGACGAAAAGATCGTTGTGGTGCAGACCTTCTTTGAGAGCTCGGATCTTTGGGCGGGGCTGGTCACTCGTCTGTTCTCTTCGGCAAAACTAATCTGGAGCCGGCGCGATCTAGGCATTCTGCGTGGACGGAAACACGCAGCGGCGTATCGGCTTCTGCGGCATTTGCCGCATCGCGTCCTGGCTGTGTCGGAACAGGTACGCCAGCATGTGATTGAGGTGGATCGTATCGCTCCCGCGCGCGTCCTCACCGTTCATAACGGAGTGGATGTCGAGCCTTCCATGGAGGTGCCCATCGTCGGGCGCGATCATCCAGACCATGTTCCCGTGGTGCTGACCATCGGCAACATCCGCCGCGTGAAAGGGCACGACATCCTCATTGCGGCCGCGGCCGGGGTGCTGAGAGAGTTTCCCCACGTGCGCTTTGAGGTTGCCGGCGAGGTGCTGGATGAGGTTTACTTTGAAGAGTTGCAGGCGCAGATCCAGCAGCTAGGTATCGGTGCCAGCGTTCGCTTTCTTGGGGGTGTCCGCAATCTTCCCTCTAAGCTGGGGACGGCCGATATCTTTGTTCTTCCCTCCCGCAGTGAGGGGTTTTCGAACGCTCTTGTCGAAGCCATGGCTTATGGTCTGCCTGTTGTGGCGACCGCGGTGGGAGGCAACGCCGAGGCGGTAGAGGACGGCGTGACGGGGCTTCTGGTGGCGGCGGAGAATGCCGCGGCACTCGCCGACGCCCTGCTTGTGCTTCTGTCGGCGCCCGGGGTTGCGAAGCGGATGGGAACTGCGGGCCATAGGCGCTGGCAAGCGGACTTTACTGCTGCCGCGATGATGCAAAAGACCGCCGCCGCGTACCGCACGGTCTGCGCTGGGCAGCAACGATGGTTACCTAGAACTGAGTACTAAAGATAGGCAAGATTTTTGTTGCCTACAACTTTCGTTGGGATATGATCAAACCGTTCGCCACTCTAGGTCGTACAAATAGAGTACAGATGTAAGTCTGTGTTCGTAGACATGGGCGGGTGAGCCGAGGAGTGCACGGCTAAAGCTGGAAGGGTGCTTCCCAGCTTTAGAAAGTTTGGGTTATACCGCTGCGGCGGCACTTAAAGGAGCTTTATGCAGAGTCTCAAGAAGTGGTTTGCTCTCGGTGCGGTACTTGCCGCATCGTCGTCCCTGGCGTTCGCCGATCCCATTACCGGTACGGTTACCATTAGCGCTTTAACCGGTGGCACCGATAATTTTAATGAAACACAGATTAGCTTCACCCCGGATTCTGGCACGGTAACTACCGCAACCGGAACTTTGGCGCCCTTCTCGGGAAGCACAGTCAACTTGCAAGGGTTCACCTATGCGAACGCGCCCGGCACCGTGCTCTTTTCTGAAGGAAGCAACCTGTCCTACACCATCACGGGCATCACGACCCTGCTCACGGTCGATTCGACCTTCCTCGACATTGCCGGCACCGGCCTGTTCAGCGAGGTAGGTTACACCAACACGCCCGGTAACTTCACTCTCACCTCTTCCAACACTGCCGGCACGTACAATTTCGAGATCACCGGTGCGGCAAGCGTCACGCCTGAACCTAACAGCCTAGTCCTGATGGGTACCGGTCTCGTCGGTGCCGCCGGCCTGCTGTTCATGCGCCGTCGCACCGCTGGCGAGATTCTCTAGACCACTTCGCATCAAAAGGCCGCCTCTCGAGGCGGCCTTTTGTTTGCCCGTGTTGGTTTGTACCGCACCGGTCTCTCGTGCTCTCGGATTGCTGCTTACGCGGTTGCCCACGCGTCAATTTTCGCCGCAGCGATTAAGCGTACGGATGCGACGCATTGAAGATACCGTCAATCACGGTTGCTCCCGGCTGCGCCTTCATGGAACTGTCCTAACCTTTCTCCGTCGTTACCCCAAGTGACTCAGTGCGTCTCCAGCCTGTTTCCCGACCTGTGTGTTTGGGGCAAGGTCAGCCGCTTTCTTTAGCTGTACCAAAGCATCAGGTTTATTTCCGAGCTTGCTGTAGGTCATGCCGAGATGGAAGTGGATGGCAGCATTACTCGGCTCCGCTTTGCTTGCATCTTCGAGCAGATCGCGTGCCAGCGAGTAGGTGCCCTTGTGGTAATACACCCAGGCCAGCGTATCCGCCGTGCTGGGAGAGTTGGGAAGGATGCGTCGCGCAGTTTGTGCGTAACTCAAAGCCACATCGGAGTTCTCGCCATTCTCAACCATTAAGTAAGCCAGATTATTTGCAGCGGCCGCCTGCGAAGAGTCCAGTTGCAGTGCTCGTTTGTACTCCTCCATCGCCTTTGGGATATCGCCCTTCTGTTCCTCCAACGAGCCCAGCAGCATCGTCGCCCGTGGGTCATCCGGGTGTCCCTTGAGCCAATCCTGCCACACGGTAATCGCGGCCTCGATGTTCCCCGTCGCCACCTCGGCCTGGGAGTACACCTGCACAGCGGGCTCATACGAAGCATTGAGACCAAGCGCGTGTTGAGCGCTGGCCTGGGCAGCCGGAAAATCTTTCATCTGCAGTTGCAACGCGCTTAGATCGGTGTACAGAGCCACGTTGTTCGGCGACTTTGTGATTTGCGCCTGGATGCGCCCCAGCGCCCTGTCGGGCTGTTTTTCCTGAAGATCGGCGGCGACCAGAAGATTGAGCGCGGTCACCTGATTCGGGTCTTGCGCGAGAACCTGTTCGAGTTTTGCACGTGCTTCGGGAATTTGTTTTTCTTGTAGCCGAAGCTCTCCCAGATCAAGGTTCGCGGCCTCGCTCTTCGGGTCTTTCGCCAGCGCTGTTTCGAAGTCCTTCTCAGCTTGCGTTGTTTGCTTCTGTTTGGCCTCGACCGTACCCCGCCACAGGTATCCCTCAGCAGATTCGGGGTGAACGGCGATGATCTTCTCTGCAATCTGGCTTAACTGATCAAGGTCGCCACGGTTATTTGCGAGCGTGGCGAGCCCCCGGGCGGCATCAAGATTGCGTGGGTCCAGCCGTGCTGCTTCGCGCAGGTTTGTCTCCGCGACACCGTTTTTACCCAAATTTGCCGCAGTCTGGGCGAGCAGGAGTCGAAGTCGCGCATCCTCTGGCGCATTGTTGACGGCTTTCTGCAGAAGCGTCAATGCGTCGTTTGCCTTACCCTGATGCAAAAGAAGGTCAGCATTGAGGCGCTCGATCTCAGGATTGTTCGAGTTGGTCTTATTCAGATCCTTCAACACCGCTGCTGCCTGATCGTACTTGTCTTCCACAATGAGCACACGGGCATATTCTGTCGCAATGGGCACGCTCTTCGCGTGACTGCTGCGCAGGTCGGCAAAGTTCGCCTCAGCCCGGCCCATCTGCTTGGAGCGGCCGTAAAAGCTGAGCAGAAGATTAGCCGGTTGATCCTTGTCCGGCATGTCGGCAGTGGCCTGGATCAACGTTTGTTCCGCTTTTCCCTGATCATTCGCTTGCATGTACAGGCTGGCAAGTACGGCACGCGCCTGCAGATTTTGCGGAGCATCCTGCACGGCAGCCTGTGCCTGCTGTGTCGCGCCGGGAAGGTCACTTCCCTTGGCCAGCATGCCGGCAAGGGCAAGCCGTGCCGAGGGGTCCTTCGGATTGAGGGCGATTGCCTTCTGCAACTCGCCTTCCCCCGTCTTCTCCCCGCTTGGGCCGGAGGCTTGCAGAAGGCCCAAGGACGTATGGAAGGCGCTGCGATTGGGGTCGAGCGCGATGGCATGTTGAATCAGCGTGAGCGCTTGCGGAAGATCCCCATGTCGCTGTGCGATGTGACCCAGCAGTGCATAGGCATCCGCATTGTTCGGCGCGGCGGCAATCACGGCTTTTGCCTGTTCGGTTGCGCGATCCGGCAACCCACCCGCCAGAAGCATGTTGCCGAGATCTAAACGGGCCTGCAGGTTCGAGGGGCTCAGACTGACGGTACGCTGCAACTCCTGGTAGCCGGCCACCATGGAGCCCAGCTGGATGTAGGTCTTCGCCAATTCATAATGCGCTGCGGAGAAATTGTGGTCCACCTTGAGAGCATTCGAGAACTGGATCACCGCTTCCCGGTTCTTCCCCTCGTTCTCATACCGTTTTCCACTTTCCAGATACTTTTGCTTCTGTACATTGGGATCGTGTTTGCAACCCGCAAACACCGTGGACAGCAGAAGGGTTCCGACGACGATCCAGGTTCGGTTCCATCGTTGACCGCGTATGGCGTACATGCAAGTGTCTCCTCTGGAGAGCTTTATCGTGCCGGGGTGACCGGGCATTCAGGTTAGTTGGGAACGTAGGCCGGCAACAGCGGGGTGACCTGCTTGGCGAAGGTGACCACCCGCGCATGCGCTTGCCCGGGTTCCTCATTTGGCTCAATTGGGGTGATGACACGGACCAGCGCAGCGTCGGTACGGCCCAGCCGGATGGAATCGGCCAACATGTGGATTTTGGCCATGTAATCGCTCGCGATGCTGTTGCCGTGCGACTGGTACCAATACAGAACTTCTTGTTTCAGCCGGCCATCGGAGATCACATAATCGCCGACCCGATAGCGTTTCCCGGTCCCATCGGTGAACGTGGTAACGCCGGACGATAGAAAGGACCATCCCGACCCCGGTAAGCAATTCTGCGGCGAGTGAATCGCCTGACCCGTTCGCTGCGTTGGAAAATAGCCGATAAAGAGCTGGATCGGGGCGCCTTCGCCTGACGACAACGCAGACCGGACGGTCGTACCCACCGGTTGGGTGTAGAGGCGGTTGAGAAAATCGCCCTTCCCCAGTACCTCGAGTACGGCAGAACTGATGGGCACATCCTGGCCCGTCCATAAACCGAAGGTGTTGGGAACCTCGTTCAGGGGAGCACTCGGAGGGACGCGGTCCACGTCGCCGCGTAGGTGAATCAGCAGCAACGTGGCAAGTAAACAGGTAAACACGGACCAGAACTGCGGCGACTTCATGCGGCCGCCTTTCCCAACGATCCCGTACCGGCCTCGAGCGCCTTGTGTACCAAATAGAGACAGCCGAGCGAGACGAGGAACATGAGCCACCCGGAAAACTCGTGAAAGAAGCCCACTGCTTTATCGGGGTTCCAATACTGAACACACAGCCCTGTCCCCACAATCCGGGCGACATTCGCTGTCACTGCGATCGGCAAGCTGGCAAGTGCCAATATGACCCGTTTCCAGCGGGTGCGCTCGAGAAAATAGCCGTAAATGACAGCCAAGGTGAACAGACTGAGAAGCGAGCGGATACCGCTGCAGGCCTCGGCAACCTCCAGTTGCATAGCCGGCAACTGGATGACGTTGCCATCTCGCAGAACCGGAACGCCGGCAAACGGCAGCAACCCGCTGGCAAATCGCGAGGCGAGCAGCTGCAGCGGAAACGTAATCTGATTGAAAACAAGCGCCGGCAGCGGAATCGCCAGTAAGAGCACGAAAAGACTGAAGCGCAGCTGCGTCAGCATCGCTCGACCGGCGAGCGTCCATACCAGACCCGCGACCAAAAGGATGAAGGAAATACGGGACAGGAACAGATCGGCGCCGAAGATGCCGACGAGCAGCACAAAAAGACCACTTAGAACGAGTGGCAACCCACCCCAGCTGGGTTTAATGGGAGTGTGGCGAAGAACAGCGCGCTTTTCCCAAAGCAAATACGCCACAAAAAAGGGGATCAGGAAGCCGTGCGAGAAGTCCGGAAGCTCGTACCAATCGTTAATCAGTTTGAGGCCGATCCCGTGGTAGAGCAGACCGAGCAGAATCGCCAGCAGAACGAGCGGGAGGCTGGCAGTGAAACGGGCTGGAGCCGCGGTGGGACGGCCCGGCGCACGGTGGTCGACACTCGCCAGCGGAGGAGGGTAAACAGCGCCGGCAGTGGCTATCTGGGAACGGAGTCGCACGTGATCTTTACCACAATACAAGGATTCGCCGTTTGCTGTCTGGTTCTTTTAGGGGATTCTGCTTGCGTTCCCAAAGCCGCAAACTATTAACTGACAAAGGCATTCTGACGGTGCTGTCCCAGGCACTTGATTCGTACAAGCAGTCGAAAGCCACTGCAAACTTCCGTACAATCAACTCAAGGACTTCGCTCAATTGGAAAGGTGTACCGGTCGCGGAGGCGGTCGGAAGCATGATGAGATCGCTGAAGATTACTGGCTGTATCGTAACCGTGGCCCTGGCCTGTGCTCACGCTGTCTGGGCTCAGCAAACCCCACTCGCACCGGCCCTGCAAAACACATCTCCGGTAGCTGGACAGCCTATACCTGCACAGCCCATCACCGGATCGAACACGCCTGGCGCGACGGCGCGCCCATCCGGAGCTACGGTCGCGCCCGATTATGTTGTCGGTCCGGGAGACTCACTCGAAATCAATGTCTGGAAGGAACCGACTGTCTCGGGAACTCTGCCGGTGCGGCCAGACGGCATGATCTCGCTCTCCCTTGTTGGCGATTTGCAGGCTGCCGGGCTCACCCCGATGCGCTTGAGCGACGACATCGCGCTTCATCTGAAAAAGTATCTGAACGACCCGGTCGTCACCGTCACGGTGCTCGCGGTGAACAGTAAACACATCTTCCTGCTGGGAGAGATCACGAAACCGGGAGAGATCCCTCTGACGCCGGGACTCACGCCCCTGCAGGCAATCGCCTCCTCCGGAGGACTCACGCTGTACGCGAATGCGAAGCACGTCTACATTCTGCGCACCGCGGGCGGGAAACAGCAGAAAATCCCCTTCGATTACAAAAAGGCCATCAAAGACGGTAATCTGCAGGGCGTCACCCTGGTTTCGGGCGACACAATCGTGGTGCCATGAAGAAACCTACCTGGTGCTTCCTTCTTTGCTCCTTGGCTTCCCTGCTGCCGTACGCTTCAGCGGGCGGGCAGGCCGTCCCTGCGGCCGTGGGCGCGACTCCCCCTACCGTCGGCTTTGAACTGCCCCGCATTGGGGGAAGCTTCAACTACTCTCTCAATGCTTCGGAACTTATTTCGACGGGGTTCTATAACTCCGGCGCGGACTACACGACCAATTTTTCCGGCAACCTGGCGTATCTTTCCAGCAGCGAGAAACACCCATTCGACGCCGTCTACACGGGTGGAATTTTAGTGGCCAACTCCGGCCAGCCAACCACCATCTACCAGGAGCTGTCCGTTTCCCAGGCGTATAAGACCAAGCACTGGAACTTTCTGGTTCAGGATGCTGTAAGTTACCTTCCAGAAAGCCCGGTAACAGGTTTCTCGGGTATTCCAGGCGTGGGTGACCTCGGAGTGGATCCTGTCACGGTTGGTCCGCAATCAGGCATTGGCATCCTTACCCAATACGGCACCCGCGTGAGCAACACGGTAACCGGCAGCGCCAGCCGTACCATCTCCGCTCACCTTACCGCGCAGGCGAGCGGCTATGCAAGCATTCAGTCGTTTACAGGGAACAACGCAGACCAGGCTCTCAATAACCACAATGAAGGTGCCTCCGCCGGGGTAGGATATCGCTTCGATGGGCGGAACAACCTTACTGTGACCTACAACTACACCAATTTCGCCTATAGCAATAGCCCTTACGCATTTTCCACACAGGGCGGAACGGTCGACTACGCCCGGCAATGGAGTCGGCGCTTCACGACCGATGTGTACGCCGGCCCGCAGTACATCACGTCGAGTTACATCGGGACGATACCCTCTTCGACGCAACTGGCAGCGGGTGCGGGTGCCTCCTATCGCGCTCGTGTTTTGTTCTACACGCTCAACTATTCACGCGGCGTAAACAATGGCTCCGGTGTGATCCCGGGATCCTTTTCTGACAATGTGGTGGGCGCCGTCCACCGCCAGTTCGGACGCACCTGGAATGTATCCGGTAGCCTGGGCTACTCCCGTTCTACCTCCTTGGCGGCACTTGAAACGTATACCTTCGTCAGCGAAAGCGTCGCGGCGGGGGGCCAGGCGTCGCGTCGGATTGCCCGCCGAGCTGCGGTCTACGCAAGTTATACGTTGGAACACCAATCGTTATCAGGAACAGCACTTCCGTTGGACGCTTTTCATGGGTTTTACCAGATCGTCGGGGTTGGGATCAGCTACTCGCCGGGAAGCACCTTTTTCGGCAGATAGGATACGCATATGTTAGGTCATCGTTCATTGGTACCGGAGGATTACCTCGCGATTCTGAAGCGCCGGTGGTGGCTCATCCTTATCCCGCTTCTGCTGCTGCCGATCGCCAGCTATTCCTTCAGCTACATGATTCCGCCCAGATATCTGTCCCAGACCCTGGTTTTGATTGAGGGACAGAAGGTCCCGGATAATTACGTAAAGCCGGTAGTGTCGGGGAACCTGGATAGTCGTCTCGACTCAATGAAGGAACAGATTCTCAGCCGCTCTCATCTGCAGCCGATCATCGAACGGTATAACTTGTACGGCACCCAGCACCTCGACATGGATGACCGCATCGACGCTGCGCG
Source organism: uncultured Acidobacteriaceae bacterium (assembly GCA_964242495.1). Classification (GTDB taxonomy): domain Bacteria; phylum Acidobacteriota; class Terriglobia; order Terriglobales; family Acidobacteriaceae; genus Granulicella. Next base: position 357,053 of record CAXSZS010000002.1, on the reverse strand, counting down.
GCGCGACATTGAAATCAAGCCCATCCATTCCGAGGTGGCGCGTTCGGGAGGATTGCCGGGATTCTTCATCTCCTTCAAGGCGGACGAGGCCCACACAGCGCAGCTCGTGTGTAGCGATATCACTTCCCTGTTTCTGAATGAAAATCTCAAGCTGCGGGAACAATCGGCGGAAGGGACGACGGACTTCCTCAAAGGGCAGCTGAATGATGCAAAGCGGAGCCTTGATGAGCAGGATGCGAAGCTTGCAAATTTCCAGCGGCAATATATCGGTAGGCTGCCCGGGCAGGAGACCGCGAACTCCGACATGCTCAGCAGTTTGAACACCCAGCTGGAGGCCGCCACCCAGCAACTTAGCCGCATGGAGCAGGACAAGAGTTATCTCCAGGCTATGCTCGCGCAACAGGGGCAGAGTTACACTCCCTCCAACTCGGCTGCAGGTACCGGTCCGGCCCTGCCGAGTGCGCTGCAGCAGGAAGATCAGGCACAGCTGCAGGCCCTGCTGACACAGGAAGCCGAACTGACGACGCATTACACCAGCGACTATCCGGACGTAATTGCCACGCGCCGGAAGATCGCCGAACTGCGGAAGGAGATGTCGCAAGCGCCGAAGGCTTCTGGCGCGACCGCCTCACCTTCCTTCGCTCCCGTCGCGCGAGAATCGGCCGCGCTGCAACAGCTTCGGGCACAATTGCGTTCTGCCGATGTGGGCATCGACGCCAAGCGGCGGGAACAGGCTCAGCTCCAGGCAAACATCGGCACCTATCAGTCTCGCATTGCCTCAAGCCCGATGATTGAGGAGCAATACAAGGAACTGACGCGAGATTACCAAACAGCTCAGACTTTCTACGATGACCTGCTGGGAAAGATGAACCAATCCAAGATGGCTACTGACTTGGAGAAACGTCAGCAGGGTGAGCAGTTTCGGGTGATGGATGAAGCTAACCTGCCCGACGCCCCATTCTCACCCAAGCGTAGCCTCTTCCTCGGCAGCGGCGCCGCTTTTGGCTTGGCTCTGGGCTTGGTCATCGCCGGACTGCTGGAGTATAAAGACACCTCCCTGCGATCCGAACGCGACATCTGGGCTTTCACAAAGTTACCGACTTTGGGCCTCATCAGCTTTTCCGACGCGACCGAACGCCAAACACAAGATACGCTCAAGCCTAAGTTTCGCTTGCGACTTCCGTTCCGGAAGTCCGGCCAGATCGTGAGTGCGCAGAGCTAATCCATGTATAAGCGCTTCTTCGAATTAACGAGTGATCCCTTCACCCTGAACCCCGATCCGCGGTTTCTGTTCAAAATGCCGCAGACCTTGGAAGCCCTGGCTTCGCTGCAGTACGGGATTACTTCAAGACGTGGTTTCATGGTTCTTACCGGGGAAGTGGGCACTGGAAAGACAACGCTGCTGCGGCACACTCTGGATGCCTTGCACCGTACCCGCATCCACAGCTCATTCATCTTCAACCCGCGGTTAGACGTCTTGGAATTTCTTGAGTTTGTGCTCAGTGATTTTGGGCTTACGCCGACAAACCGGACAAAGTCCGGCATGCTGATCCAATTGAACCGCTGGCTGATCGAATGCTTCGGAAAGAATGAACCTTGCGTGATCGTGGTCGATGAAGCGCAAAACCTCACAGGAGAAATGCTGGAGGAGGTCCGCCTGCTAACGAACTTGGAAACTTCCTCTGAAAAGCTCGTGCAAATCATCCTCTGCGGACAGCCGGAACTGGAGACGCGCTTGCGGCAAAACGATGTGCGCCAGTTGCGGCAACGTGTCTCGTTATGGTGCCGGACACAGGCTTTGGATCAGGAAGAAACCGGAGACTATATTGCAGCTCGATTAAAGATCGCGGGTACAGTGAAGCGCATCTTCTTACCCGAAACGGTCATGCTGATCCAACGAGCGAGTGGGGGTATACCCCGCTTGATTAATCTAATCTGTGAAAACTGTCTCATCTTTGCCTATGTCGATCAGGTCCAGGAGATTACGCCCGAGCTTGCCTCCATCGTGCTGCATGATCTGCGATTAGAGGAGCCACCCAGCTTCGGAGCCGCGTTCAGAACTTGATGCAATGACGTGTTTCCAACACTTTATCTCCGAGCAGTCCATCACACTGGCAGCCTGAAGGAAGCGAAACGATGAGCAAGATCTACGAGGCCTTACTCCGTGCAGAGCTAGAGCGTTCAGTTTCCACGGCGCGTTCCGGTGGGGAGTCCGCAAGCGTTGTCGATGAGGTCCGGACGCCGGTAGAAGAGTTTCCGCCAGTCAAGTCGCCCCCGAGAGTGTCTGCGGAGGTAGCTGACCCGGACCTTGCGTTTGATGGTTACCGTACGGCTCCGCTTGCGTCCGCGTTCGACTTATCTACCGTTCCTCAACGGAGCTGGCATCCTCTACTGCCTTCCCTCCCGGCATTGGGAGAAAGGGGGTCAGAGGTGGAGCAGTTTCGTAGTTTACGTTCTCACCTCACCGAGTTTCGAGAACAGGGGCCGATGCGTTCTGTTCTGGTCAGCAGCGGGTTACCCGGGGAGGGAAAGAGCTTCGTCGCAGTCAATCTTGCCCTGTCGTTCGCGCGCCATAAAGGGAATCGTGTTTTGCTGATCGACGGAGATATGCGCAGGAGTTCTCTCCATCGATTCTTAGGCGCGCCGCGTGACCCAGGTCTTGCGGAGTACCTTTCCGGAGATGCGCAATTGCTTGACGTGATGCAGCGACCACAACTGACCGAAACGCCACTGCTTAGCCCAGGACTGGCCTCACTCACCTTCATCGGAGGAGGAAAAGACGGTGACAAGGCAGGCGACCTTGCCACCAACGCACGCTTCGGCGAATTAATGAAGATGGCTGCCGCCACCTTCGATTGGATCGTCGTCGATTCTTCCCCGGTAAATCTGGTGTCGGATGCTGTGAGTCTTTCGCATGCGTGCGACGGCGTGCTGCTGGTTGGGCGGGAAGGTGTCACGAAGTATAAAACGGCACAGCAGGCTCAGCTACAATTCAAAAGCGCGAATTTACTGGGATTTGTGCTGAACGCCATGCGCAAATTGCCGCCCAAAAGCGACTATTACGGCACGTACGATAGCTATAAAGCGGAAGGTTAGCTCAGGGTTTCACCTAGATGATCCGTTTTCTCAACGTCTACTACCCGACTCGCACTGTCATCCTCTTGCTTTGCGAGGCCTTGATTGTGAGCGGCTGTTTCTTGGTGGCTACCTTCGCCCTGCGTGGTCCTGACGCCTACCTCGCCCTGAACTATGAGCAGGGCTATATCAAAATCGTTGCGATCACTGCCGCGAGTTTGATCTTCTCCTATTACTTCGATCTGTATGAGCCTCAGATTGTTTCCGCACCCCTTGAGATTTACTTCCGTATCCTGCTGGTCCTCGGCTTCGACTGTTTTCTGCTTTCAGCCTTAATTCTGTTCTTCCCCAATATCGCCATAGCACCGTACGTCTATGCACTTGCCTTTCTGCTCTTAACACCCGCGTTACTCATGTGGCGCCGGTTATATGAGTGGGTCAACGGCAAAACGTTATTCCGTGAAAGAGTGTACGTTCTCGGTGCCGGCAATTACGCGAGCTCGATCGTGCACTCACTGCGCGTGCGGCGTGAGTTAGGTATGGAGGTAACAGACTATCGAGATATACGCCTGCTCGATAAAGCCGCAAGGAAGCAGGTCTGGATTGAAGAACTGGCGCGTCTTGCGGAGATGCGTCCTGCCGTTCACCGCATCATCGTTGCCGTTGAGGACGCCCGGGATGAGCTTCCGGTTCAAGAGCTGTTAAATCTGCGATTCACAGGGATAACCGTAGAAAATGCAACCGATCTTCACGAGCGGCTTTCAGGCAAGATCCAACTCGACGGGATTCGTCCAAGCAATTTCCTCTATAGCAATGGATTTCGTATCAATCGTTCGCAGCAATTTATCAGGCAGCTCGCGTCCATGGTTGCCGCAACGCTGGGACTGCTGCTGTTCTTACCGTTTTTTCCACTTGTTGTCGCCTTTATCCGTTTAACGTCTCGCGGCCCGATCTTTTTTCGCCAGACACGCGTAGGTATGGGGGGCAGAAACTTCTCTGTATATAAGTTTCGTTCCATGTTTGTGAATGCAGAGGCTGGTGGAGCTCGCTGGGCAACAAAGAACGATCCACGTATCACCAAGTTCGGTATGTTTATGCGCAAAACCCGCATCGACGAGATCCCACAACTGTGGAACGTGCTTCGGGGAGATATGGGCTTCGTCGGGCCTCGCCCGGAGCGGCCAGAATTTGTTCCCATGTTGAGCGAACATCTGCCCTTTTACTACTTACGGCACCTTATCCGACCAGGCCTAACTGGTTGGGCGCAGGTACGGTTTGGCTATGGAGCCACCTTGGCAGAAAGCCGGGAAAAGCTTGAATATGATCTGTACTATGTGAAGCACATGTCCTTGGGGTTGGACCTTATGATTATGTTTGAAACGATCAAGACAATACTTAGGCGTCGCGGCGCCCAGTAGACCAGCAGCATGAGTCCGTCTCAGCGTCTTATCGGCGCAATGACATCGCAGTCATCTGCTCCGCCGTCTCCACATACCAGGCGGCAGTCTTTTCGAGACCCGCGCGGAAGCTAACGGCGGGGTTGTACCCTAGCTCCATTTGCGCTCGGGTGATATCCGCTTGAGAGTGGAGGATATCGCCGGCCCGCAAAACGCCATGTCTCGCTCTATCTTTAAAGTGCAGAATATTGGCCAGCTCCGCGTATAACTCGTTCAAGGTGTGCGTGTGACCTGTGCCGACATTGAACACTCGTCCTGTCGCCACCGCGTCGGGCGCGAGACAGGCACGCAGATTCGCTTGGACAGCGTTGTCGACATAGGTAAAATCCCGGCTGACCATACCATCTCCGTTGATGGTTGGCGTCTCGCCGGCAAGCATCTTGTAGATGAACTGGGCGATCACACCGGAGTATGGCGAGTCCGCCGCCTGTCGCGGACCGAAGATGTTGAAGTACCGCAAACAGACGCCTTGCATGCCATACACGCGACAAAACGCCTGCAGATAGTGCTCACACGTTAATTTTTGTACCGCGTAGGGGGAAAGCGGGCGGGGCGTCATCTCTTCGTGCTTCGATTGCCCTTCCTGATCGCCGTAGGCAGAGGACGAAGCCGCATAGACGATTCGCTTTACGCCCGCGTCACGGGCTGCGAGGAGCAGGCTGAGTGTTCCATTGATGTTGGATTCATGCGACGTGAGAGGATCACGAACCGAGCGTGGAACAGAGGCCAGCGCCGCTTGATGAAGAACGTAGTCGACACCTTCGCAAGCCGAACGCATTGCCGCCTGATCCTGCAAATCGGCGACTTCAAAAGAGATCGAAGACAGGATTTCTGTAAGGTTCTCCATGCGGCCGGTGGAAAGATTATCGATTCCCTGGACGGCGTGCCCTTGCGCCAGTAAGGCGCGGGCCAACGTGGAGCCGATAAAGCCCGCGATGCCTGTGATGAGATACCGTGCCATGACAACCTCCGCCTGTCTTCGGGTACGCCCGGTTTGACCGGTGCTGCCTTCGTTCAGCTCACCGTGAACCCGCAGTTCCGTCTATGCCACTTCCGTTCGTGGACGCAGATCGTCTGAGAGGTTAGGCTATCCTCCCAGAAAGGATATGTCGAGCTTTCCATGCTGCACTGAATGCGATAATGACCCTCAATATGCCATTAGACGATGTACAAACACCCGCCCCGGAGATTGCCGAGCGGTTGAAGCGGTTTCAGGACCGAAGTGCGAAGATCGGGATCATCGGCTTGGGCTACGTCGGTCTGCCGCTATCGCTTTTGCTTTCCGAGGCGAACTTTCGTGTTACCGGTTTCGACATCGATACACGCAAGGTCGATGATCTTGAAGCGGGGCGCTCGTATATTCTCCGGATCACAGGGGACGAGATCGGCTCAGCACGAGCGCACGGCTTCACGGCGACCACCGATTTCGCCAAACTCGCGGAGCAGGATGCCATCATCCTGTGTGTTCCCACGCCGCTCACCCACCACCGTGAACCCGACCTCAGCTACATCACGGACACCGGGCACGCGATTGCGCCATGGCTGCGCGATGGGCAATTGATCATTCTCGAAAGCACAACCTACCCCGGCACGACCGACGAAGTCCTGATCCCGATCCTTGAGGCCGAAAATCCCGAACATCTCAAGGCTCATACGGCAAATCAGGGGGCCCCAGGATTCTATGTCGCGTTTTCTCCGGAGCGGGAAGACCCCGGCAATACCACCGTCGCCCGCTCCGCGGTCCCCAAGGTTGTCGGGGGTCATGATCCTATGGCATCCGAGTTGGCCGCCGCGCTCTATGAGACCATTTTCATTCGCGCGGTTCGTGTGTCGACCACGCGCGCCGCGGAAATGACCAAGCTGCTTGAGAATATCTATCGCTGCGTCAACATCGCACTGGTGAACGAATTGAAGGTGCTTTCTCTGCGCATGGGTATCGACATCTGGGAGGTCATCGAAGCGGCTGCCACAAAGCCGTTCGGCTTCCAGCCTTTCTTTCCCGGACCAGGTCTCGGCGGCCATTGCATCCCGATCGACCCGTTTTATCTCTCCTGGAAGGCGAAGGAATATGACTTCAATACACGGTTCATCGAGCTAGCCGGCGAGGTGAACGAGGCGATGCCTGAGTTTGTAGTGACCCAGGTTGCCCGAGCACTCAATACACATAAAAAGCCCTTGAATGGAGCTCAGGTGCTGCTACTGGGCATGTCGTACAAGAAGGATATCGACGATCTTCGCGAGTCGCCCTCACTGACGATCATCGAGCTCTTGCGGCAGCAGGGTGCTCTCGTTGCCTACAACGACCCATACCACCCAACCGTGGGTCAGGGGCGCCATTACCGGCTGAACATGACCTCGACGCCGTTGGAAAACTTGTCTCAGTATGATTGCGTGCTGATCGTGACAGATCACTCCGACTACGACTACGGGACCATCGTGCGAACCTCCCAGCTGGTAGTGGATACACGGAACGCAACCAAAGGAATTCAGGCCTCTAACATCGTTCACTGTTAAACGGGGACGTCTATCTATCGCAAGCGGGATGGCTACGGCCATCCCGCTTTTTCGTGCTCCAAGACTTTAATCCTCAGCAGATCCAGTCCCCTTCACTAGCTTCTTGCGCGGCAAGCGTAACTGTCCCAAAAAGGAACAGATAACCCCAACGGGTACACCTATCGGATGTTATGTCCTCCGTATAGACCCGTTATGGTACAGAGCTGCGTTTCCGTTCACCGTATGGGGCTGGTAATAGCTCGTTTGTGCTAAGTACCTACCTGAACACCGTTGCTAAACTCGGCTCATCAGGAACGCTGAAGAGAGAAAAACATGTTGAAACTAAAGATCGCTGCTATGATTCCTATCGTTATGCTGTCGGCTACTGCTATCGCGCAAACCCGCTTTTGTGTGGGCGGCGATCTCGACCACCTTTCCTCCGTAGAGCGTGCTTCTTGCAACGCCACCATGAATGCGGTGCGTCATGCGGTGAGCACGATACCGGCCCCCGCCGACTGGCATTTCGTTGTGGTCTGCGGAGAGGAAGGATGGAAGCAATATACAGCTTTCTCAACGCGTGATGAAACAGTGTTGAGTGGGGCAGCAGCCGATACCGACCGCGAACAACGTACGACCTACCTTCGGGAAGGAAGTTTGCACACCCCGCAGCCGGGCGGTCTGAAACAGGTGGTGGCGCATGAGGTCGCTTCCGTTTTGCTCAACAGCCATGACGAAGACGCCATCCAAACTCAGATAGCTGTATGGGATCGCAACAATCTTACACAACAAGCATCCCTGCGTTAGGTTTGACTAACGGCAATTTAGGCCGCGGGTCACAATAGAACTATGGACCTAAACACGCAAGTTGAGATACATAAGATAGCATTGATAGACCCCGATCGATAGAGCTATACCATCTCTGCAAAGAATGTGGCATGATTTCTCATTCCAAGGATCTTCGAAAAAGTTCAAGCTATCGAAGCATCTCGTCGCCGCATTAGGAATGCGTAAGTAAGCGCGAAGACCTGGATCCCCGCTAAGCTGTCTTGATGCCAGCTAAGTTTGTCTTATAGCTGAGTTCGATATGGATGGATCTCCGTCTCTACGGCATAGACGATAAGCCACCCGCCCCGGTTGTGATCGAGAGCCATAGCTCCTGAACGACTCCAGAGATGCCCCTGGACAGGTGGACAGGTTGATCGTCAGCCAAAGGCGTTCTCCTGCAAACGATCAAAGGCCTTTAGTCGCATTGCAGTCCCCGCGCTCATACGGTCTGTGAAGTCTGCTCGGTTGCTGATCCAAGATTGCTCATCAGACGCGACTGATCATGAGCTCAGCCCTGGCCTCAAGGACGATCACACTGGGGGCTCTTCTGACCTTGCAACACAGACTGAGGAGCGAGACCTATCGAACTTTATTCCGCAGCGCAGAGGAAGTTCTTTGTTTGCCTTTGGGAGGCGGCGGCGCTCCGGGGAAGGCTGATCCATCCCTCGACTTTGCTCGGGGTGCGGGACGCCAAACGAGCGTAGGAAGTGAATGAAACTCACATTTGATCGAAAGCCTGCGAGTAGATCCTCTGAGCTGCCCAAAACTCATTACAGATTTTAGAAGTTCACAAGATTTCGCTTCACGAAGTGGAGCTCATAGCCCTTTAGATCGCCAAATTCCTTACCACGAATCTACGCCCGAGCAGATACATCCTCAGCCATGGCACGCTTACGCCGTGCAAGCTCAAAGAAAGCTACTCCACCCGTGAAAACAAGCAGGAAGCTACCGGGCTCCGGTGTCACGGTGGGCGAAGACAAGGACTGCACCGGAGTAGTCGGTACGTCGGCAAGGGGCGGCACAACGGCGGCGATGTTGGGTTCGCCGGGTGGCGGCAGTTCGGGAGGAATCTCGGCCATGCTTAGAAAGACGAACTTCGGATCAAGTGGCATCGGGGGCGGCACTGCCGCGTCCAAGGGTGTCGGCGACTGGTCCAGGTCCCCGCAATCAATCTGAAAACGACGCAGCGATTCCATCGGTCCCATGCGGTGGTGCAACGGATGGGGATGCGGATGAGCCGGCTTGTGGACCATCGCCGTGAGCCGGTACTTTGCAGCTCGCAAACGGCGAGCCGCACGACGTTGCAAGATGCCCTGCTTGTATTCGGCAAGCCATCGGCTGCAATCCGTCGACGCATACAACACCGGCGCAATACAGCTCATAGCCGAGAAGAGCACCATGGCAAGCACAATCCATTGCGTGCTCTTGTTTCGACGGGACCTGCGAAGGCGAGGGGCCGCAGCCATCTGCTCTCTCCTGAAAAGAATTCTATGCAAAGCGTACACGAAAAATCGCTTCGAGATATGGACCATTGGTACCCCATTTGGGGTACTTTCGATACTTACCGCGGTCCCGATAGGCCGGGTGCTGTTGTACGCCCTTGCATCGCCTGCTTCACCATGGCTACAAAGACCCATTCATCATCCTCACGGTGCAACTGCGCTAAGCTTTGAAGCAATGAGTTCCGCATCTTCCTCTCCGCGCGCGCGCCCAAAGCTTGATCCCCCGCGGGAACGCGCGAAGCGAGGGGCTTCCCGCGCCGAGGCACCGCCGGCACCTGGGGCGAATCGCTTCTTCAATCGCGAAGAAAGCTGGTTACTCTTCAACCAACGCGTCCTGGAGGAAGCGGAAGACACAACCAATCCACTCCTTGAACGCGTGAAATTTCTTGCCATTACTGCAAGCAATCTCGATGAATTTATAGAAATTCGCGTCGCTGGGTATCTTCAGCAGTTGGAAGACGGCACCGATGCGGCAAGTCTGGTCGACGAGGGGGGTCTCACCCTCCTCCAGCGTCTGTCGCAGCTGGGCGACCATTTACATCGCTTTGCTGACCAGCAGGCGGCATGTTGGACGGACCATCTCGAACCCGCTTTAGAGCAGGCCGACGTGCGCATCGTGCGTTGGGAGGACATGCGTTCCGCCGACCGCGCTTTCGCCATTCGCTACTTTCAGGAGCAGGTCGATCCTCTGCTGACACCGGTTACCTTGGATCCCTCGCATCCCTTTCCCCGCGTGCTGAACAAAGCACTGTGTTTGGCTCTTCTGCTCAGGCTGAAGCGCCACTCGACCAAAGCGCAACGTGCGTTGGGCATCCTGACTATCCCACGCAGCCTGCCCGCGTTTTTGGAGCTGCCGCAGCGCAAGGGGCGGTGCAGTTTTCTACCCTTGGCCAATCTGATCGAAGCGCAAGCGGGCAAGATGTTTCGCGGCTACCGCGTCGTGAACCGAGCTTTATTCCGCATCACGCGTAACAGCAATCTCTATCTGCAGGAGGAAGAAAGCCGATCCCTGCTCGAAAGCGTGCGCGAGGAGTTACACAACCGCCGCAAAGGCGATGGGGTTCGGCTGGAAATCGAAGAGAGCGCTGCCGAAGAGATCACCGATCGCCTGCGCGTGAACTTCGAGCTCGACCGATGGCAGATCTTTCCGACACATGCCCCGGTAAATCTATCGCGGCTGATGGATCTCTATGCAGCGGTCGCTCGCCCCGATCTGAAATTTCCCGAGTTCCACGGCCGCAAACTGAAGCTTTCCGCCGGGAGCAAAGACTTATTCGATGAACTGCGCACCAATGACGTCCTGCTGCACCACCCCTTCGATACCTATGCGACCGTCGAGCAGTTTGTCGGGTTGGCGCAGTCTGACCCGGCCGTCATCTCGATCAAGCAGACGCTTTACCGCACCAGCGCCGATTCGGCCATCTTCCGCGCCCTGAAGGAGGCCGCGCAAAGCAAGGAAACCACGGTCGTGGTCGAGCTGATGGCCCGCTTTGACGAGGCTTCGAACATCCGTTGGGCGCGTGAGCTGGAAGATGCCGGGGTGCAGGTCTTCCACGGTCTACTCGGGCAGAAAACGCACTGTAAGTTAGCCCTGCTCGTGCGTCGCGACCCGGACGGGCACATCCGCCGCTACGCGCATCTCGGAACCGGCAACTACAACCCGGTAACTGCCCGTTTCTACACCGACATCAGTCTGCTCACGGCAGACGCGCGCATCACGGCCGCCGTGCAGAATGTCTTTCGCTATCTCACGGCGGACTGGGAAGCTGCGCCGGCCGCGTACCATCCGTTGCTGGTAGCGCCGCTTACGTTGGCACCGGACCTGCTTGCTTTAATTGAGCGCGAGGCCGAGCATGCGAAAGCGGGCCGGCCGGCGCACATCATCGCCAAGATGAATGCGCTGCTGGACGGCAAAACGATTGAGGCACTCTACAGCGCTTCGGAGGCCGGTGTTGAAGTCGACCTCATCATCCGGGGCATGTGCGCCCTGCGGCCCGGCGTGCCCGGCATGAGCGAGCGCATCCGTGTCCGATCCATCGTTGGGCGCTTCCTGGAGCATAGCCGCATCTTCTGGTTTGCCAACGGAGGTACGTCCGAGGTCTACGCCGGCAGCGCCGACTGGATGCCTCGCAATTTGTATGAGCGTTGCGAGGTGGTCTTTCCGGTTCACGCTCCAGAGGCCGCGCGACGGCTCCGTGAAGAAATCCTCGAAGCGTACCTCCGCGACAACGTCAAAAGCCGGTGCCTCAAGGCAAATGGACAGTATGCCCGGGCAACGCTGCGTTCCACGGAGCGCTCCGCCCCCTCGCTCAATGCGCAGGACTGGCTCATGCGCCGGTCGAAAGAGCAGCCGTTGCTCTCCGCGCCGCTTCCGCGAAACGCTAACCAGGAACCCTCAACGGACGTTCCGGCATCCGGCGAAGCTGCTTCGTAAGTGTCAAGCAATTCCTGGAGTACCTGCAGCGGGAGTATGCCCTTGCAAATGCTGGAGGACGTCGAAATTGCGTGGCATCAACGCTCGACTTTGTCTTGGAAAGGAAGCTCCTCACCCTGCTAGACTGAAAACTCGATGCGGAGTGGATTTTGTTACGTCCTCTGCTCGAAAAGGAGACCTCTCCCGATGGCTCAGCACCCACTGCATGCTACGAACGGTACGAACGGCGACAATGGCAACGCAAATGGCATGGCGCCCAGTCTTCGCCTGAAAACCGGCTTAGCCGAGATGCTCAAAGGCGGCGTCATCATGGATGTGATGAGCGTGGAACAGGCCCGCATCTCCGAAGAGGCTGGCGCCGTCGCGGTGATGGCGCTGGAACGCGTCCCGGCCATGATTCGTGCCGAGGGTGGGGTCGCTCGCATGGCCAGCCCTAAGTTGATTAAGCAGATCATGGCGTGCGTTACGCTGCCGGTCATGGCAAAAGCCCGCATCGGTCACTTCGCCGAAGCGCAGGTGCTCGAAGCGCTCGGGGTCGATTTCATCGACGAAAGCGAAGTGCTCACGCCTGCCGATGAGACTTACCATATTGACAAGCACGCTTTTACCACTCCATTCGTTTGCGGCGCCCGCAATCTGGGGGAAGCCTTACGCCGTATCGCGGAGGGCGCTGCCATGATCCGCACCAAGGGTGAGCCCGGCACCGGCGATGTCGTGCATGCGGTGCAACACATGCGGCAGATCGTGAAAGAAATCCGCCAATTGACCGTGCTCGGCGATGAGGAGTTATACAACGCGGCTAAAATTCACGGAGCTAGCTATGAGCTCGTCCGCATGGTCGCCAAGGCGGGTAAGTTGCCGGTACCGAACTTTTCAGCAGGCGGTATCGCCACGCCTGCCGACGCTTCCCTGATGATGCAGCTTGGGGCGGAGACGGTTTTTGTCGGCTCCGGCATCTTCATGAAGGAGCGTGCAACGCCCCTCGATGTCGATCTTTGGAACGATACCGATGCGCAGATCGGACTTTGCACCACATCTGAGGTCGGCCAGCCGCGTAACCCGGACGAACGCGCCGAAGCGGTGTCGCGCGCCAAAGCCATCGTTCTTGCCGCCACGCACTTCAATGACGCAAAGGTGGTCGCGGAAGCAAGCGAACAGGTCACCGGTTCCATGAAGGGTCTTGCTGCTGCAGCGATCGAAGAGCAGCAGCTGATGCAGACCCGAGGCTGGTAGATCCCTGCCGTTCAGCAATGCCCGCCATGCTCTACAGATGAAGTGGTTGCAAGAGACGATCCCCGATCCCAGCTTGGCATCCCACCAGGCTGGACCGTTCTCCAGCTTTCGCCGTGCGGACTGGCTGCTTCTTTTATCCCTCTCAGCGTTCTCCTTCTTCCTGTGTGCGCTGCGCTCCCGTAGCCGCCTGTTTTGGGGTGATGAGCTCCTGGGGTACCGCGTTGTCAGTGCGCCTACCGTGGCCGCCATGCTGCGGGGATGGTGGCAGGGTGCGGATGGAGGTGGCCTGTTCTACTACCTCTTCGTCCGCCTCTGGGTTGATTGCTTCGGTTTGGGAGAACTTAGCCTTCGACTCTTCTCCACCGCCGGGATGTGTACCGCCTTGGGGCTAACCTGGGCCGCAGCGCGCCGCTACTTCTCCCTTGCCGTAGTCGCTTCCTCCAGCGCCCTCGTCTACTTCACGCCCGCCGTGATGCTTTGGCAGCAATTGAACGGCCGGTTTTACGGTCTGTTCCTCGCGTCCGCCGCTTGGGCGAGTCTTCTCTTTCTTACCGCGGCTGAGCAGACGCCTCCGCGCCGCGGCTTGCTTTGGCACGGCATCGCGCACGCTTTATTGGTCGGGAGTCACATTCTCGGCGTGGTGTACAGCTTCAGCCTCATCGCTGGAACAGTGGCTTTCGATCGCCGCGAGCATCGTGTTCGGCCCAGGCTGTACCTGGCTCAGCTTTCCGGTTGGCTCCTGGTGCCTGTCTCCTACCACGCTATCCATCAAAGCGCCTCGATTGCCGCAGCCGGCTTTTGGACCCGAGCCCCCGGCGTACGGGACTATCTGCTTGGCTTCTTCATCTCCGGACGACTAACGGCTTCGATCCTCACGGCATTCGCAGTCGTGACGGTAGCAACGTATCTGCTGCGCACCCGCCCATCCAGGAACGGCAGCATCTTCCCTGCGCCCGTGCTTTACTTTCCTGCGCCCGCGCTCTACCTATTGAGCTCACTCGCGCTGGCCCAAACGATCCTGTGGCTTAAGTCACAGGTGGGTACCTCCATCTATGCGGACCGTTACCTGCTGCCCATGAGTATCGGCACGGTCTTCCTTTTTGCATGTTGCCTCCGCATTCTTCTCCGGCAAGTTTTAGGCTGGTTGCCTGGTCTCGCCCCCTACTCACAGCTTTTCCCGCTCTTCCTTCTTCTATGCTGTTGCAGCTATGCCCTCACCCGCAGGACGAATTACCGGCTGTATCCAGCGCGGGGCTATCCGGAACGCCTCTTGCAAGCCGTACCCGCGGGAGCTACGGTCATCTCAAACTCGCTCATTTTTGAGCTGCTGCGTACCTACGATCCCTCCCATCGTTTCGTCACGGCATTTAACTGGAAGTATGGTCCGCTCACCCAGGACCACAATGACTACTCCGACCAGCGCCTCATGCAAAATTGGAAACGCGCGGGCTACGACGAGACGGAGATCCTCCCCTGCAATGAAGCCTTTTCGGCATCTCCCTCCTTCTATGTGCTGATCGATCCGCCCCAGGCCGCTTGGTTCACCGAGCACTTTGTCGCCAACCCGGGCTACCGCACGGATCAGGTGTCCGTCTCGACGGAGTGGCAGCCGCTCACGCTTTGGTCTGTTCACCGCCTCGCGCCCATGCCCCCACCCTGCTAAGTGATGTAGCACTGGAATCGAAACTTTGTTGCCATTTCCGAAGAGAACCTGCGGTTGTTGCTGCTTAGATTTCCTTACGCCGTCTGCGAATCTGTTCTAAGGTGCTCTGATGTCATTCGCTCCGGTGTAAGCCTTTGCACTCTTTGGTGCAAGGCTTTAAGCGCACCGGCGTAAGTCTTCGACGCGCTCCGGTGCAGGTGCGGGCTTCAGCCCGTAGCTCAGGGGTCGAACCAGAAGGGGCCTAAGTCCTGGCCACCATCGACCGCATAAGCAGAGCTCCCGAAATGCCGGCGGCTATGATGAAAAGCGTGGAGCCTCCTTTCATCGGTGTTCTCGCGCTTCAGGGCGCGTTCGATGTGCATGCCAAACGTCTTTCTGAGCTCGGCGCCAAAACCCGTCTCGTCCGCAAACCCGAGGACCTCCATGGCCTTGACGGTCTGGTTCTTCCCGGCGGCGAATCAACCACCTTCCTGAAACATCTCGAGCGCGCCGGCTTCTACGACCTCCTCCATGCCTTCGTTCATACCAAACCTGTCTTCGGCACCTGCGCCGGATGTATCCTGCTCGCCCGTGAGGTCAGCAACCCTCCCCAGCGAAGCTTCGGCGTTCTCGACGCTGTGGTCGAGCGCAATGCCTACGGACGGCAAAACGACTCCGCCATTCGCCTCGAATCGACCACCCTCGCTGGCGGTCCCCTGGAAGCGGTCTACATCCGTGCGCCGCGCCTCCGCGCCATCGGTTCTGAAGTAGAAGTTCTGGCGACCCGCGACGGTACGCCTACCCTCGTGCGTCAAGGTCGGGTGCTTGCCGCGACCTTTCACCCGGAACTCAGCGAAGACCGCCGCGTTCACCAGCTATTCATAGATATGGTTTGCCACCATCTCCGCGACACGGCATTGGCACCATAAAACAAGCTCGCGCGCAAGTTGGCCCTATGCCTTTCCACCCAAGGGCCAGTCCTTCCGGCACCCGCCAGCCTTCTACAATAAAAGAGTGCCCACTGCGACGCAGCCCTCGACGAGCTTACGTTTCTGGCATCTGCCGGTCGACGCCGCACGGCACGGCCCCGCGCTCGACCAGCATCTTCTTCTCAATCTCTGGATCATCCTCGCACTCCTGGCGCTCATGCATCTGCTGCTCACGGCCGGGCTCTTGTTTCGTCGCCGCGCCCCGAAAGCGCGCCACATCTGGACGCTCGAATACCTCCCGTTACTGGCCTTCACCATCCTTTTCGCCTGGCTCGGTTTGCGGGCGCAGCGCCTTTGGGCCGAGCAGCGTTACACCGGCGCCAACCCTGCCGCCATGCAGGTGGAGGTGGTCGGCATGCAGTTTGTCTGGTATTTCCGCTATCCCGGCCGTGACGCCGCCCTCGGCCACACCAGTCTCGCCCTCGTCGACCCAGGTGCCGGCAACCCCCTCGGCATCGATCCCCACGATGCCTATGGTAAGGACGACCTCGTCTCCGGCCAACTCGTCTTGCCCGCCAACCGCGAGGTTGACCTCACCCTGCGAGCCCACGACGTCATTCACGGCTTTGCCGTTCCCGAGATGCGGCTGAAGCAAAACGCCGTTCCCGGCCAGGACACCCACATCCACTTCACGCCGGAAATCCCCGGCGATTATGCCATTTTGTGCACCCAGGTCTGCGGTCTCGGCCACTATCGCATGCACGCCGTTCTGCGCGTTTTGCCAGAAGCGCAGTTCCAACAGTGGCTTGCGCAGCGCGAGGCTGCCGTTACCGCCGCCGCTCAGCATTCTTCCATCACCTCTTCGATAAACTCTGCTCACACCCCGATAAGGGTTCCGGCGAAGGCGGTACAGCCATGAAACCGCAACCCGCGCGTTCCCTTCCTCTATCGGCAGATGCGCCCAAAACTTTAGGAAGATTCCGAAGAATCTTTTCAACACACCACCGCGCTGTCGGTTTCGGCTATCTGGCTATCGCCGCGATCGCGCTTATCTTAGGAACCGTGCTCTCGCTCATCATGCGCCTGCATCTTGCCTGGCCGCAGTGGCAATTGCCGCTCTACGGCCCCATTTTGCCTGAAGAATATCTGGCGCTGGTCACCATGCATGGCACGATGATGCTTTTCTTCGTCATGACGGTCGCTCCGCAATCCGGCTTCGGCAACCTAATCCTTCCCGCGCAAATCGGCTCGCCCCGCATGGCCTTCCCCCGCCTGAACGCGCTCGGCCTCTGGCTTACCGGGGTCGCGCTGCTCATTCTGCTGGCGGCCTTCTTCGTCCCCGGAGGCTCGCCCATCTCCGGCTGGACCGCCTATCCGCCGCTTTCCGCCACTGAACTCGCCGGCCCCGGCCAGGGCGACGGCCTCGATCTCTGGCTTGCCAGCCTCGCCGTCTTCGCGGTCGCCTCTGCCATGAGCGCCGTCAACACCCTCACCACGGTCATCCATCTCCGCTGCGAAGGCATGACCTGGGAGCGCCTGCCGCTCACCGTTTGGGCGTGGTTCACCACCGCGCTGCTCGCCATCCTCGCCTTTTCCGTGCTTCTCGCTGCACTTTTACTGCTCTTCTGCGACCGCCATCTTCACACCGGCTTCTTCTTGCCCGCCCAGGATCTCGTCAACGGCGTTCTGCTGCAGCACAAAGGAGACGGCTCGCCCCTGCTCTGGCTGCACCTCTTCTGGTTCTTCGGCCATCCCGAGGTCTACATTGCCATCCTCCCCGGCATGGGCCTGACCTCGATGGTGCTCGCCAATTTCGCCCGCCGCCCGGTCTTCGCCTATCGCCTGATGATCGCCACCACCCTGCTCATCGGCCTGCTCGGCATCGCCGTCTGGGGCCATCACATGTTCGTCGCCGGCCTCAATCCGTTTGCGGGTACGGTCTTCAGCGCGGCCTCCCTCGCCATCGCCATCCCGTCCGCCGCCAAGGTGCTCAGCTGGCTGGCGACGGTGTGGCGCTCGCGTCCGCGCCTCACGACCCCGATGCTCTTCGCCCTCGGCTTCGTCTCGCTCTTCGTCACCGGCGGCCTAAGCGGCCCCATCCTCGCGCAGCCCATCCTCGACGAGTACCTCCACAACACCTTCTTCGTCGTCGCGCACTTCCACCTCATCATGGCGATGGCTGGCGTCTTCGGCCTCTTCTGCGCGCTCTACTACTGGTCGCCGCTCCTTTGGGGCCGCCGCTTCTCAGAAGGGCTCGGCAGAATCCACTTCGCCGGCACCTTTCTCGGCGCTTACGCAGTGTTCTTACCGATGCATCTCACCGGCCTTGCCAGTGAACCCCGCCACTACGCCCAGCTCAACTCCATCCCCGGGCCGGCCAGCGATCTCCTCAACGGCACGATGCCCTTGCAGCGCCACATCAGCGCCGCCGCCGTATTCCTCGTCCTGGCCCAGCTGCCCTTCCTGTTGAACCTGCTACAGCTGGCCCGCAAGCCCCGCGAGACCGATCCCAATCCATGGCAGGCCACCACGCTCGAGTGGGCGCCGGCCCTCGTCGATCCCACATCGCACCAGCCCTCGCCGGTCGTAGCCTACCGCGCGCCTTGCTCCTATAGCCTGAGTGACCAAACCTTTTCACCCCAGTGGAATCCCACTTCGGTTGCAGAACACGATATCCCCCCGCAACGGGAGTAATCTAAATCAGTAAGCATTTCTGCCCCACAAAGGCCCATCATGCCGACGATCCTCACACCCCCCGAGATCGACCGCCGCAACCACGCCGGCACCGGTGAGGGCGACAACGGCTCCGGCCGCCGCCCGCCCACAGACAAACGTACCGGCGGCAACGGGGATGGGGAAAACTGGAACAACCACCCCCAGGGTCGCCGCGGTCCCCGCGAACGCCTCGCCCAAGCCCGGGTCGGCATGTTCTTTGCCCTCGGCGGCGACCTCATGTTTTTTGTCGCCCTCGTCAGCGTCTTTTTCGTGACCAAAGCCAGCGGCCACTTCGATGCCTACGATCGCTACATCAATGAGTGGCTGCCGACCTCCATCCCATCGGTGCTTTGGCTGAATACCGCGGTACTCCTCATCAGTTCGGTGACTGCGGAGGTCGCTCGCCGCGCCATGTTCAACGAACATCACGTGATGGACGAGTGGTTCGGCTTCGGCCGCCCCACCTCCCGGCGCGCCACGGTCTGGCTTTCCGCCACGCTTGGCTTCGGCTTCCTCTTCCTCGCCGGCCAGTGGCTCGCGTGGAAGCAGCTTGCCTCGCAGCATGTCTTCTTCCGTTCCAATCCCAGCAGCCACTTCTTCTACCTGATCACCTTCACCCACGCTGCCCACCTATTTCTAGGCATCGGCGGGGTCATGTGGGCACTGTGGCTCCTCTATTACTCCAAGCAGATGGCCACCCGGCAGGTCGTTGTCGATTCAGCCGTCTGGTATTGGCACGTCATGGGCGTTCTGTGGGTCTTCCTCTTCGGCCTTCTAGAATTCGCCCAATGAAGTCCGGTGTTGCTCTACGGCGCTTCTTTGATTGTCATTTCCGAAGGGAATCTGCGTTTTGCCGGCTGCCCCCTTCACCGTGGTCTCATCGCAACGGACGAATTTTGCCCATAGGCCTCCGGGCGATCCCCATTCTGCTAGCTCTGACACTCATCCTTATCTTCAGCACAGCCGCTCACGCCCAAGGCTGCGCCCAGTGCCTCGACAGCACCCGCGCCACCCCGCCTGCGGTCCAAGCCGCTTACCGGCACGCTATCTTATTACTGGGAGGGGTCGCCGTCACCCTCTTCCTCGGCGGCATTCTTTTCCTCCGCAACACCCGTTAAGGATGTCCTTATAAGCGAAGCGCTGCTTCAAACGGGTGTGCGTTGGCGAAAGGCATCCTCCAGTCGAACCGCATTGGCTGTGGCATACCCAAGCGCGGTGTTATCGAAAATCACCCACGTCTCCGCATTCCCATCTACCGCCCGGTTCACGGGCAAGACAAGCCGCTCCGCAAACGTCCGTAGCCAATCCTTGTCATAGTCGGAGTAGTAGGTGCGCGGCGCTCCGTGAAGGCGCCAGTAGCACAGGCCAGGCCAGCCTCCCGGCCGCGCCGCAAGCTCTGAGCCCTTGGGTGGGTCAGCGGCGGCACGAGCGATGTTAAAGCTCCGCAACAGGCGGTCGGCCGGGGCACTGAACCAACTGGAATGACGGGGCTCCAGCACAATCGCGCCCCCATGCAACTCCCGCAGCGTGCTGAAGAATTCCTGAGCGATGCCTTCATCAAAGGCGAGCTTCGGTGGCAGCTGGATGAGTACCGGTCCCAGTTTCTCGCCCAGGCCCGACACCGCGTTGAAGAACTCCAGCAGAGCACCGCCTGTGTTTACCAGCTTTGCGGTATGCGTCACAGCCTTGGGCGCTTTGACTGCGAAGCGAAAATGATCTGGGGTCGTCGCCGCCCAACGCTCCCAAGTCGCGCGCCGATGCGTCCGGTAAAAACTCGAGTTGATCTCCGCGCCGTACAGCCGGCTTGCATACCGCTGGAGGTGCGACGGTTTCGTGCCTTCTGCCACCGTCGGAAAGAGCCCCAGGTGCTGCTTCGGCACAGTCCAGCCTGCGGTACCAAAAAAGAAGTGCATCGGACCCCAGCGTACGCTTCTCCAGCTTCTAAGCTGTTCTCACATGGGTTGCATTCCCGCTATTTCGGGCTGAACGCCCGACGCATCATAGCCTGGGACGGAGCCCCAGCTTCAGAATGGTATCCGGCATAGGGCTGAAAGCCCGACACAGAAGCCGGGCTTTCGCGATAGAAATGAGCTCTACACATACTTCATGTTCGTCAGATCCTCAATCAATCCCGGCCCGGTTGGCTCCCAGCCCAGCGTCTTGCGCGTCCACTCGCTCGAGGCCGGCATATCCAATCCCGCAAAGTGCGCAAACCACCCGAAGTGCTCGGCAGCTTCTTCCGGAGCGATCGACACCGCCGGCACACCCAGCCCTTTGCCAAGCGTCTCTGCAATTTCGCGCGCTGACACGCCCTCTTCCTGCACCGCGTGGTACACCGTCACCCTCCGTTCGTTCACGTCCCGCCCTGCCTTTTCAATCACGAGACGATATAGGTACACCACGTCCTTCAGCGGTGCCGCGGCCCAGCGGTTCGCGCCATCGCCGACATATGCCGAAACGCCCTTCTCGCGAGCCAGCTGCGTCAGCAGCGGCACCAGTCCCTGCTTGCGCGTGTCATGCACCTGCGGCAGGCGCACAATCGCCACATGCACTCCCCGCTCGGCTGCAGCCTTGGCTACATCCTCAGGCTGCCGCGGTACCGAGGCCGAGCTCGCAGGTGGATCGCTCTCCGTGCGCAGGTGCCCCGGGCCGCCGCTGGCCATCCCCGTCCCGGAGGTCACGACGAGCAGCTTGCCTGGTTCAAGCACGGAAGCCAACGCCTCCACAGCCTTGCGCTCGTCCTCCCCGTTCTTGGCGAACTTGGAAAAGTCGTGGTTGAATGCCAGATTCACCACGACATCCATGCCCGTTGCTCCGCTGCGTAGACTTTCCAGATCCTCGAGATTGCCGCGATGCGCCTCAGCGCCCATTTCCTTCAACTGCTCCGCACCCGCGTCACTGCGCGCTAACCCACGTACCTGGTGCCCCGCCTCGAGGAGCTCCTTTACCAGTTCCGTTCCAATGAATCCCGTGGCTCCTGTCACAAATATCTGCATCGCTTCCCCTCCTGCTGTGTGCGGGCACGATCGGAAAACACCGCGCCAGATTGACGTCATCATCTCCGTTCGGTAAAACGGAGCGTGTCTCCGGATACATAATACACAGATAACCGGAGACTGTCTCCGGTTGCAGAAATCTTTATGGATCTCCAAGCGAAAACGCCGGTCTGTTCCACTCGGCCCACGCGCAAGCCCCGCGCGGATGGACAGCGCAACCGTGAGCGCATCTTGGAGATTGCTCGGCTCGTCTTCACGCAACACGGTGCCGAAGCGACGCTCGACGACATTGCCCGTCAGGCCCGGATCGGCTCAGGCACGCTCTACCGCCATTTCCCCACCCGCGATGCCCTGATCGAAGCCGTCTACCGCAGCGAAGTTGAGAAACTAACGGCAGCAGGGCAGCATTTCGCTGCAGCCATGCCGCCACTCGACGCTCTTCGAACCTGGATGTTGCTCTTCGTCGATCACGTGGCCAGCAAGAGCGTCATCCTTCCTGCCATGGACACTGTTGCAGGCGGCTCCATGCGCCTCATCGAAGGAGCGCGCGGTCATATTCACAACACATTTCTCACCTTGGTTCAGCGTGCCGTCGGTAGTGGCGATCTGCGTTCCGATACGCACCCGGATGACTTTGTCCGTGCCCTCGTCGGCGTCTTCCACACGACGGCTCAGCCCGGCTGGGAGCCGAGCGCTCGCCGCATCGTCGACATCCTCATCGCCGGTTCCCGACCGATGGCCTCCGAGAGTACAGAAGACGGTGCTGCCGAGAAGCGGTAATGCTGCCAGGAATCCACGACGCTGAGGACACCTTGCCTCAACAAGGACATAGTGTTCGCAACACGCTTACGGAAATGGATCGTACCAGGATCGGGTGGCTCATCCTCTCGAAGCACTTGACACGTCCTATAACCTGCATTTGAATTGCTCGGGGCTGAAGGCCCGGCACAAGCCTGGACGAAGCCCCAGGGTAAGGTAAAGAACGACAAAGGCCGGAAAGCCCGACACAGAGGTCCGGGCTACATCGATGAGCGGCGAAGTCCGGACTTAAGCCTTCTACTTCGAAGACTTTACAAAAGAGTACCCCAGGGAGGGTACCTACGGCTTCAGCACAATCTTCATCGAGTTCGGCTGCGGATGGGCCGCCAGATGCACCGCCTCGGCGGCGTCTTCCAAGGAGAATCGATGAGAAATCAGCTTCGTTAAATCCAGCTTGCCGCTCCGGTATCCATCGAAGACCAGATCGATCCCTTGCTGTTGGATCGCCACCGAAGCCGAGTACGATCCCATCAACGTCTTCTCGTCCATGCACACCGCCGCCGGATCGAACGGCGCCGTCCCATGCTGCGTCGACGCAAACAGCATCACGCGTCCTCCCGGCCGAATTGCTTCCATCGCCTGCGCGACGAGCGCGTCGGCACCGACCGCTACCAGGGCCACATCCGCCCCTCGCCCCGCAGTAGCCGCCTTGCAGGCCCCGACCACATCGCCCCGCGCATCGAGCGGATGGTTGAGCCCGAACTGCGCCGCAATTGCATGCCGTTGCGCATACATATCCGAAGTCAGCACAGTCGCCCCCGTCTGCCGCGCGAGCGCCGCAAGCAGAATACCAATACTGCCCTGCCCGATCACCAGCACCGTGTCGTCCGGCTCGAGTTTCAGCAGCCGAATCGCCTTGAAGCAGGTATTGACCGGCTCGATGAAGCAGGCCTGCTCGAAGGGTATGTCCTCCGGCACCCGCACCAGCCCCGCCGGCACAACGCCATCACCGACAATCCAGTCCATCACACGGATGTACTCGGCAAACCCGCCACCCGCCGGCGCACCCAACCCCGCGGTGGTTCCCACTTTTTTGTACTGCTCGCACTGCGCAAAGGTTCCCTTGCGGCAGTAGAAGCAATGTCCGCACGGAATGTGATGAAAAGCCATCACGCGATCGCCCGGCACAAAGCCGCGCACCGCTTCACCAACCGCCGCCACCGTGCCGGCCATCTCATGTCCAAACACCCGCGGCGCGGCGTGAGATCCAGTGTGAATCTTCTTTAGATCTGTCCCGCAGATGCCGCAGGTATCGATCCGCAGCAACACTTCACCGGGACCGATCTCCGGCACGGCCAATCTCTCGGTGACAACCTGATTCGGCGCGCGGTACACAGCCGCGTGCATGGAGCTTGGAAGAACGTCAGACATAACCACTTCCAGTTTACTTCGCGCGACATCGGATCAGGACCGGCTTACCAGCCAGACGCCCGCAACTAGGAGCCCACAGCCCACAAGCCGTCCCGGCGATGTCGGATGCTGCTTCAGTCCCATCCAGCCAAATTGGTCCATCAAAATAGACACGACCAGTGAGGCGGTAACACTCAATCCGGTGAAGATACCGGCGCCCAGCCGCTGCACCAGCGTCAGCCCGGCAATGGTGGAAAAGATGCTGATAAGGCCACCGGTCCAGGCCCACCAGCTCACATGGCTTATGTTCTGGAGCGGCAGCGGCGTCCTTGTGAACGCCTGCACGGCGAGCATGCCGAGCAAGCCGACGATGTAAATCGTAACGCCGGCCCACACCGGTTGCTGCAGTTGTTTGTTCAATTGCCCGTTCGAGGCGGACTGTAATGGGTTCGCCGCGCCGGCCACCAGCGCTACAAGGAACGCAAACCAAGCCAAAGAAACACCTCACTTCAAACTTGGACGCAAACCGGCCTTACGACGGCTGTGTCAACAACACCCGTAATCGTGTGTGCAGCGCGTCCAGCGCTTGCGTGCTGTGCCGCCCCAACCTGGCCGCGTGACGCCAGGCGTGAGGCCGGACTGCTGTGTGCAGTGCAAATGCAGCCGTCCGGAATTGTCCATGGGCACCGGCAAAGCGCGCCAACGAGGCAAGCTCGAAGTCGTGTGCATCCGAAATTCCCTTTACGGCACGGAAGGCGAGGCAATGCGCCGCGGCCAGCCGGGCCACCGTGGCCGCTTCCATGTCCACCATCGCTGCACCGTACGTCGTCGCCAGGCGTGCTTTTTCCTGCACCCCCGCGATAGCCTGGGTGGTAACGAGGACAGCATCTCCACTCGCGGTTGTCGCAAGGCGCTCGCCGGTGCGCGCGTCGATCACCACCGTCGCCTCCGCCACGATTCCGGGCCTGAACTCCGAGCGGCAGGCTCCCGCCAATCCAGCGGAAATGACCAAATCCAAAGGGCCCTGCGCCAGAGCGGCTTCAAAGGCAAGTGCCACTCGCGTCGCGCCCATCCCGGCGGCAACCACCACGGCACCCTGTAGCCGATAGAGGTGAATTCCTCGTGGAAGGAGCGCGCCTTCCGGAGCGGTCCTCCCAACGAGGCCGCGCACCTCGCGCGGCAGCGCGGCACAGATCGCAAGACGTACCGGAGCCTTCATGGCGTTCGCGGCGGCGGAGGTGCGTAGCCATTCGCCACAAACCAGCGACACGCCTCCTGCAGCGCCTCCTCCACGGGCAGGACGTGAAAGCCGAGCTCTCGCTCTGCCTTGGCCGAGCTGGCGAACATCCGCTTACGCCCTATCTTCACAGCTTCGACGGTCGCTCGTGGCTCCTTGCCACGCATCTTGCCGGTGATGGCTTCATCGAAAAACGCGAAGATCGTCGCGACCGCATGCGGTACTTTCATCCTCGGCGACGCCAATCCGGTCATCGCTGCAAGCGCGTCTAGAATCTGCTTCAAGGTAAGGTTCTCGCCCCCGAGAATATACCGTTCCCCTGGCCTGCCAACCTCCAAGGCTTGAAGGTGCATGTGCGCGATCTCGCGCACGTCAACAAGGTTTAACCCCGTTTCCACATACGCCGGGAAGTTCCGGTTCAGGAAGTCCACAACGATCCTGCCTGTCGGCGTGGGTTTAGCATCCAGCGCCCCGATGGGTGTTGTCGGATTCAACATTATGATGTGCTGTCCAGCATGCGCGGCGTCAATCGCCACCTGCTCGGCAAGCCATTTCGAGCGCTTGTAGTGACCGATCATGTCTGCTTCGCTGACTGGCGATGCCTCGTCCACCACCGCGCCATCGTCGCGGAACCCCATCGTGGCCACGCTTGAGGTGTACACCACCTTCGCCACACCGGCTGCCCGCGCCAAGGCCAGCAACCTGCGCGTACCGTCTACATTGGCTTTGTACATTTCCGCAGGGTCGGGCACCCAGAGCCGATAATCCGCCGCCACATGGATAAGGGCGTCGCACCCTCCCAGGGTAGAAGCAAACGTCTCAGGCTCGCGAAGATCGCCTTGGATCAGTTCGGCTTCTGCCGGTAAATATTTTCGATTGGAGGTCGGCCGTACCAGCAAACGCAGCTCATACCCCTGCTTCGCGGCCAGGCGCGCCACATGCGCTCCAACAAACCCGGTAGCACCCGTGATGAACAATTTCACGCGCCCATCCAGTGAACTCGCGGAGTAGTGGATGGGCAGCGATTGGATATCTCCACAGACTCAGTCTAGCGTTTCCGGCGCAATCTGAATGTTCTTCTCACCCAAAGCCTTCTTTTCCCAGTACTTTCTCACCCAGGCCTCGAAGGTCTTTCCCGCAGCCGTGTCGCGACCGGAAAATTTGAGAGCAGCGACGTCGCTATACGCGATATTGGCACGCGGCAGTCCCATACCCGCAGGTGCACCCTTCGCCGGCAAAGGCATGATGCGAACCACGGAGGTCGCCAGCGTCGACCCGGTACGTCGGTCGTATAGGTAACCTTCAACCATCGTTCCATCTTTGCGCGTGATGGTTACATCGCCGCGGTAATCGAAGGCTTTTTCGAGCGCTTCACGCACTTCGGTCTCGCTGGCGAGTTCGGGAATCCAGCCTTCCAGATTTTCCCGTTCCCGGCCGGCCGCGTGCTCCAGATCATCTGGGCTGGCATGTTGTAGTTGCTCGACTTTGCCGTGCTCCTGGTCCAGTGTCGCCATCGTGTTAATCCCCCGCTACGCCGGTGAGCTTGCTGTTTACAGACGTTGTCACAACCACCGGTGCCTGTTTCACCGACGCACTCCCCGCAATTTGCACAAGCGGCACATGCCCCTCCGGCTTCCACTCATTCAGCAGCTTCTGCGCTCCCTCATCGTCATAGCGTCCATTGAAGATGGCTTTGGCGGTCTGCAGCAAGCCTTTCATCGAGTCGAAGGTGTAGTTCACGCCCGAGGCTTCATATCCTGAATGCACCATGCAATTGGCACAACGCGGGTTGCCGCTTTCCGTACCGTAGTTGGACCACTCCACCTCGTCCATCAACTCCTGGAAGGTGTCGGCATAACCATCCTGCAGCAAATAACACGGCTTTTGCCAGCCGAAGATGGAGTAGGTGGGCATACCCCAAGGGGTGCAGCGCAGCTCTTTATGGCCCATGAGAAATTCCATGAACATGGGAGATGCGTTGAACTGCCAGCTCTTCTTGCGGTTCGAAAGGATAGCCCGGAAAAGCTTGCGGCTTTTGGCGCGGCCGAGAAAGTGGTTCTGGTCCGGAGCCTTGTCGTAGGTATATCCGGGCGAAACCATCATGGATTCCACGCCCGCCGCCATCAACTCGTCAAAGTGCAAACGCACTGAGTTTGGGTCCGCGCCGTCAAAGAGCGTTGTGTTCGTGGTGACACGGAAGCCGGCATCCACGGCCGCGCGCACGCCCTCCATGGCGATATCGTAGCCGCCCTCGCGGCACACGGAAAAGTCGTGGTGCTCCTTCTGTCCATCCACGTGGACCGAAAACGACAGGTACTTCGAAGGTTTGAACAGGTGCAGCTTTTCTTTCAGCAAAAGCGCGTTGGTGCACATGTACACATACTTCCTCCGGGCTACCAGGCCGGCGACGATCTCCGGCATCTGCGGATGTAGCAGCGGTTCGCCGCCGGGGATGGCGACCATCGGCGTCCCGCACTCCTCCACGGCCTGGAAACATTGCTCCGGCGTGAGTTCCGCCTTCAAGATGTGTGCGGGGTACTGAATCTTCCCGCAGCCGGCGCAGGCAAGGTTGCAGCGAAAAAGCGGCTCCAACATTAGCACCAGCGGATAACGCTTCCGTCCGCTGATCTTCTGCTTCAACACATAGCTGGCAACGGTGAACGCCTGCGATACCGGAACGGCCATCCTGAGGACTCCTTCAATGCGGTTACACACTCAAATCAGAGCGGAAACCCTTGGTGTGAGATGAAGCGAAGATGCTCTACGCTTCAGCCGCCTCCCGCTCGAGCGACTTGCGGTATGTGGTCAAGGCGAGCAGCGGGAAGTACTGTTTATACAGGTGATATCCGAGATAAAAGACCCGCGGGAACCCGGTGCCCGTATAGTAACTTTCGCCATTGCGCCCGGGCATGAGCTCGTCCCAGCTGCCATCCTCATGCTGCCGTTCGGTCAGCCAGCGAACCCCTTTCGCAACCGAATCGGACCGCGTGTCGCTGGCGGCCAACAAGCCCAGCAGCGCCCAGGCCGTCTGCGATGGGGTGGAAGGCCCAACGCCTCGCTGCGTCGGCTCGTCATAGGTGCCACAGGTCTCGCCCCAGCCGCCGTCCGCGTTCTGCACCATGCGGATCCACTCGGCCGCCTGCTGCACCGCGGGCTCCAGATGGCTGTACTCCATGGCCTGCAATCCACGCAGCACAAGAAATGTCCCGTATAGGTAGTTGACGCCCCAACGGCCGAACCAGGACCCGTCGGACTCCTGTTCCTTAAGAATGAACTGGATGGCCCGTTCTACCGGCCGATCGCGGCGACTGTAGCCATACGCGGCCAGCATCTCCAGGATGCGGCCGGTGATGTCCACCGTCGGTGGGTCCAGCATCGCATTGTGATCGGCAAAGGGAATGTACTGGAAGATGCTCTTGGTGTTGTCTTTGTCGAAGGCCGCCCAGCCGCCTTCCTTGCACTGCATCGCGAGCACCCACTTAATCGCGCGCTGTTCTACCTCATGCTGGTAGCGCTCCCGAGGGTTCCGTACCGCCTTTAACGCAAGCAGAACCTCCCCAGTGTCATCGACATCCGGATAGAACTCATTGTTGAACTCGAAGTACCATCCCCCCGGCTCGACGTTGCGGACCTTTTCCGCCCAGTCGCCTTTGTGCCGTACCTCTTTGGAAAGTAGCCAGTCGGCCGCTTTGAGGAGATGCGGATCGGTATCGGGCAGCCCGGCCTCGCCCAGCGTCGAAAGCACCTGCGCCGTATCCCATACCGGGGAAAAACACGGCACCATGCGAAAGGTCGGCGTGGGGTACTCCGGGGTGCCGTTCGGCTCGTCGATGCCCAGCTTTTCAAACTCGTCCATCGCGCGGATGAACTGCGGATCATCCTGCGAGTAGCCCAAATAGCGCAGCGCCACAATGGAATTCAGCATCGCCGGATAGATGGCTCCCAGGCCATCCGAGCGCTCAAAGCGCTCCAGCATCCACTCCTCTGCTCGCTTCAGCGCCATGCGGCGCAGCGGTCGAATGTGAATGCGTTCTGCCCAATGCGCGAGCCGGTCCCAGAAGAGGAAGAAGTTGCGCCAGGACACGGGACGTTTCCGGTTCCAGCGCAGGTGTAGATCCGCATTTTCACGGCCGCCGACGAAGAGCTCCTCGATGCCATGTCCCGGAGGCAACTTCTTGAAGGGCTTTTTAGCATAAATGATCGACAACGGTACAAGGATGCCGCGAGACCACGCACTGATCTCGTACAGATTGAAGTAAAACCAGTTGGGAAAAAGCACGATCTCCGGCGGAATGGCCGGGACGGCATCGTATTCGTACTGCCCGAGTGCACAGAGATAGATTTTCGTGAAGGTGTTACATTCCGTCACGCCGCCGAGAGAAAGCACGTTTTCCCGCGCGCGCACCAGCACCGGATGATCGGCATCCCAGCCCATGAGCTTGAGCGCCAGATAGCACTTCACCCCATAGCTGACGTTCGAGGGTCCACCGGGGTACAGGCTCCATCCCCCATCGGCGTTCTGGTGGCGCAGGATCTCATTGATGCACCGCTCCATACGGCCCGGATTGCCTGTTCCCAACAGGGTATGCATGAAGATGTAGTCCGCCTCCAACATCGAGTCGGCCTCAAGTTCCCCACACCAATACCCCTGCTCGTGCTGTTGACCGAGCAGCCAACCGACCGACTTATCGATCGCTTGCTTAACTTGATCCAACCCAAGGTCGAGCCGGCCAAACCGAGGCTGCTTCGTTCCTTGCGGATTCATTGCGGATGCACTCATGAACTCTCTAACTGAACGGTGGTGGTGATCGTGCGATGGCGGTGAGGCGATAAGGAGGCCGAGGTTACGGCGCTGGATGTGCCGGCGGCGCGGACGCGATCGCCTGCACGATTTCGGGCGGCAGCCCAAAACGCACATTTTCCGGCATCACCTCCACCTCTTCCACAGAGCCAAACCCTCGACCTTGGAGAAACTCAACGACCTGCTGCACCAGAATCTCCGGGGCAGAGGCGCCTGCCGTGATCGCGACGGTCGACACCGACTGCAGCCACTCCGGACGGATATCTTCCGCTTTGTCGATGAGAAAGGACCCGGTACCGAGGTTTTGCGAGACCTCCACCAACCTGTTGGAGTTCGAACTGTTGCGCGAGCCAACCACCAGCACCAGGTCCGCCCCGTGCGCGACGTTCTTCACAGCGGTTTGCCGATTTTCCGTGGCGTAGCAAATATCCTGCGAATGCGGTCCGGCTATGTTCGGAAAGCGCCGCTTCAGTGCCTCGATCATTGTCCCGGCTTCATCGAGCGAAAGGGTCGTCTGGGTCAGGTATGCGACCTTGTCCGGGTCGGGTACATGGAGCGCGGCAACCTCCTCCGGTGTCGACACGACCTGCGTCACCGCGGGCGCTTCACCCTGCGTGCCCTCTACCTCCTCATGGTCGCGATGACCGACCAGGATGAGGGAATACCCCTGCTTTGCAAACTTGATGGCTTCGAAGTGGACCTTGGTGACCAGGGGGCATGTAGCATCGATTACTTTCAGGCCACGATCCTTGGCCCGCTGCCGCACGGCCGGCGAAACACCGTGAGCGGAGTAAATCACGCGTGCGCCCTCCGGCACCTCGTCGAGTTCGTTGACGAAGATCGCCCCTTTTTGCGCAAGGTCGTTTACGACATACGAGTTGTGCACGATCTCCTTACGCACATAGATCGGCGCGCCAAAGGTATCAAGAGCAATCCGCACAATATCGATCGCGCGCACCACGCCTGCACAGAAACCGCGTGGTTTCAACAACAGAACGCGCTTCACTTTCAAGGTAGCAGTCGCTTTTGGCTGCACAGCGACGGGGTCGAGGATGGTGGTCGTCACATCGCCTAGTATACCCCTCACGATCGGTTCTTACCCGCCGAAAGACCGGGGTATCCGGCCAGCCGCTCACCTGGAACTTCGATCCACTATACTGCCGAGGCTCGTCTCCCGGTAGATTTCACGACTGCGTGCCTGGCGCGCTTCGCGTTCAGCGGCTGGCTTCCATCATCTCGCGGGCGTGCAGACGTGAGGCCTCCGTAAGACTGGCGCCCGAAAGCATGCGGGCAATCTCCTCGACGCGTTCCTCGGTCGCCATCGTGCGAACACCGGTCCGCGTCCGACCGCCACGATCCTTTTTCTCAATCAGTAGATGCTGGTCGGCAAAAGCCGCGATCTGCGGCAGATGCGTGATGCATAGCACCTGTTGTGCCCGCGAGAGTGCCTTCAATTTCTGCCCAACAGCCTCCGCCGCCCGTCCGCCGATGCCGATATCGATCTCGTCGAAGACCAGTGTGCGCGGCAGCGCGTTCCCGCGTTTCCGCGCGAGTTTGGCGGCCTGTTCTTCAACCGCCACCTTCAAGGCCAGCATCACCCGCGACATCTCACCACCGGAAGCGATCTCTGTCAGGGGCTTCATCGGCTCTCCCGGGTTGGTCGCGATGCGGCAAGCAATGGCATCCCAGCCGGTCGTGGTCCAGTGCGCTTCATCCTCCTGCGCGGCGACCTCGATGGCAAACTGCGCGCGCATGGCGAGTTCATTGATTTGGCGCTCGGCCACCCGAGCCAACTTCTCTCCCGCCGCCTTCCGTTGTGCGGTCAGAGCCACTGCCGTTTCCCGATATTTTCCTGCAGCGCGCGCCACTGCCGAGGCCAGCTCCGCCGCACGTGCATCGCTGTTCTCAAGCTCCGCGAGCCTGCTTTCTGCCGCGGCGCCAAAGGCGACCACCTCCCCCAGCGACGGACCGTACTTCCGCTTCAGCCGGTCCAGCAGCGCGAGCCGATCTTCCACCTCCGCGAGCCGCTCCGGAGACGCTGTGGCGCTGTCGGCAAAGTCCCGCAGGGTCGCCGACACATCCTCAACTACCGCCTGCGCATTCCGTAACTGCTGCACAGTCTCGGCGAAGCTTCCTTGATAGCGGGCGATGTCTTCCACGTGACGCAGCGCGCTGCCCAGCAGACCTCCGGCGGCAACCTCACCCTCATACAACAGATCCAGCGCCGCGTTGGCACCGCTGAACAGGCGTTCGGCATTGGCGAGCAGGCGTTTTTCCGCCTCCAACCGGGCATCCTCCTCCCCATCGGCGATCGCTGCCGCTTCAATCTCGCGTGCCTGGAAGCTCCAGAGATCGATCTGCCGCAATCGATCTCCTTCCGCGCTTTGCAGCGCCGCGAGTTCCTCCCGCAGCGCGCGCCACGTGGCGTGCGCCGCCGCGACCGCTTCGGTGCCGATTTGCGCAGAACGGTCCAGCAGCAGGCGTTGTTGTGCCGCATCAAACGCAACCAGGGTTTCGGACTGCGCATGCACCAGGGCCAGCTCCGGCGCCAGCTGGCGCAGGGTACCCACCGTTGCGGGCTGGTTATTGATAAAGACCCGGCCCTTGCCGTTGGCGCCAATTTCGCGCCGCAGCAGAACGGCATCTTCGGTGGCGTCAAGTCCGTTCTCTTCCAGCACCTTGCCGGCGCCCGGCGTCGCGTCGAAGACGCAGCTGAGCACAGCTTTCTCCGCTCCATGCCGTACCAGATCGCTCGAGGCTTTGCCGCCCAGCAGCAGTGCGAGCGCATCAATCAGGATGGATTTGCCGGCCCCTGTTTCCCCGGTGAGCAGATTCAGCCCCGGCCCAAACTCGGCCACGGTCGCGTCGATCACGGCGTAATTTTCAGCTCTGAGTTCGAGCAACATCGGTTCCAGACCTTCGCTATGGCTTCGCCCGCCAGCGTAGCACGCCGCCGGTGCCCTGCCGGCGCCACTGTGTCATGGTGCTGTCGCGCGTCCCCGGCACGGAGCGCAGTACACTGGTTGGCAGCGTATGACGGTTCTCGTTTCTTTGTTTCGGCTTCCTGCCGTTTACTTGCAGGACGCCTCCCTTCCCGCTAGTGTACCGGGCAGCCCTGCACAATCCAGTGCCCTCGGCGACATGCTGCACAACAGCGGTCCCACAGCCTTGACCGTGCTTGCGCTTTTGCTGGTGACCAGCGTGTTTTCGTGGGCCATCATGATCTCTAAATGGCGCTCCTTTCGCGATGCGGAAAAGCAGAACGGGCGCTTTGTGCGAGCCTTTCGCAAGTCAGGCCGCTTAAGTGAGATCGCCGCTGTTGCCGAGCAGTTCCGGCCCAGTCCGCTTGTGTCCGTCTTCAACGAGATTCACGACGAGTATCAGCGTCAGGCTGGCGGACGCGGTACCCCACCCAACCCGCAGGCGCTCGAACGCGCCGCGCAAACCGCCGCCAGCGAATCGCTCACATTGATGGAACGGCGCATGACCTGGCTTGCGACCATTGCGCAGATTGCCCCCTTTATCGGACTCTTCGGTACCGTCATGGGCATCATCGACGCCTTTCACGGCCTGGGCACAGCGGGCGCGGCGACCCTGCGCGCGGTTGCACCCGGCATCAGCGAAGCCCTCATCACCACGGCGGCCGGCCTGATCGTCGCCGTACCCGCCGTGGTCGGGTATAACCAGCTGACGGCGCAGTTGCGGGAGTTTGGCGCGCGTATGGACGACTTCGGCCGCGAACTGCTGAATGCCATTGAGAACGCCGCTCTGGTGAGCCCATCCTCAACCAAACCGTCCCTACCCACCCACGAGGAAACCCCTCGGAGGGTGGTCTAGCCCATGGCCTTCACAACAGCTCGCGGCCGCACGCAAACTTCGTTAGAGGGGATCAATATCACACCGCTGGTCGATGTGGTTCTGGTGCTGCTCCTGATCTTCATGGTCACCGCGCCGGTCCTGCAAAGCGGTGTGGAGGTTGCCGTTCCGCAAACGCGAACGGTAAACCAGCTCACCGAAGAGCACCGCGTCGTTACCTTGGACAAGGACCAGAATGTCTTCCTCGACGATAAGCCGGTGAATGTGCACGATCTGCCCGAACTGCTGAAGAACGGCGGGCAACGGGGCAAAAACGGCCAGGAAACGGTGTACGTGCGCGCCGACCAGCGCGTACCCTTCGGCGCCTTCGCTTCGGCGATGGATGCGATCAAGCAGGCAGGCATCGCCAACATCAGCATCGTGACGCAACCGCTGAAGTGATGGAAACACCTGGACTGCATCGACCGAACTTCAGAAAACTTCATAAGATGAGGACTGCCAACGCCATTCACGAGAGCGACTCCCCCGACCCTGACCGCCTCGGCGGTGGCTTGGCTGGCGCGGTCGCGCTGCATGGTGTAATTGCCGCGGCTCTTATCGGCATCGCCTACTTTGGCCGCAGTACTACCCAGCGCTGGGGCGAAAGCCAGTCGACGGTCGGCGCCATCCAGGCTTCCATGGTTTCGGCCGTCCCGCTGCCGGCGCACGCCAAACCCGTTCCCCAGCAGGTACTCGCCTCCGAGGACGAGAACCAGGCCCCACCCCCGCCGCCGCGGGAGGCCACCCAACCCCCGCCCAGGCCAACCGACATCCTGATCAAGGCGAAGACCCCCGCACCCGCGAAACCTGCCCCTGTTCACAGCGTCGCGCCCCTGAAGCCTCAACTGAAGAGCCCGCCCAGTGAAGCACCGGCGCTCAAACATCCGCAGCCCACACTGCCTTCCCCTAAAGCCGAAACCGGAGAAACGACGGCCACCCAGCTGCCGCAGGCCATCGCGCAGCTAAAGAACGGCACAGCCACGGCGACTGTCCAGGACCGCGTCTTCGGCGTGCGCTATGCGTATTACCTGCGCGGCGTCAGCCAAACCGTCTCGCGCAACTGGATCGCCGGCGAGGCCGACCCCCGAGTCTCCCAGGGCCGCCGCGTCACGCTGCTCTTCGACATCGACCGTGACGGCGCACCGGGCAACGTGCGCGTGTCCACCCGCAGCGGCTCTCCATCGCTCGACCAATCCGCTCTGCGCGCGGTCGAGCGTGTCGACGGCTTCGGTCCCCTGCCCGCCGGCAATGGAATTACCATCGAGTTCAGTTTTGATTACAAAGCACAGTAGGGGCCGGCTTGCCGGGCACAGTAGCTGCCCGGGCACCCCGCCGCTGACCAGACTAGTCCAGACCAGCCCAGACCAGCTCGAAACAGCTACATTGGAGGGCATGGAAGTTCTTCGTCCAAAGCACCGCCGTTTCCGTTTCCGCCTCGTCTCATTTCTGCTCTTCGCGCTACTCGCCTTTCTCTACACCGTCCGCCTCCAAGCGCAGGACCCGTTTCACCTGGAAACCAGCACCGGCGCCGAGCGCCTGCGCCTGGCCGCCGCAAACTTCAAAGCCACCAGCGGTGCCCCGGGAGATCTCGTACAAGCCTTCGACACCACACTGGCGGCCGACCTTGCCAATGCCGGTGTCTTCGACCTCGTCTCCAAAAGCATGGCTCCGCAAGTCACCCCCGGCTCGCCGGCGGAGATCAACCTGAGCCAATGGGCGGCGGCTCCCGCTTCTGCGGGCATGGTGGCCTTCGGCAGCCTCGGCGTCAGCGGCGGCCGCACGCTGGTGAACGGCTTTCTCGACGACGTACACAACACCCAGTACCCGCAGGTCTTCGGCAAACAATACACCGATGCTGCCGATGTCAACGGTGCACGGCAGATCGCGCACAAGTTCGCCGATGAGATCATCTTCCGGCTTGGCGGCGGCATCCAGGGTATCGCCGAAACCAAAATCTACTACGTCCACTTCACCGGTGACGGCAACAAAGAAATCTGGATGATGGACTATGACGGCGCCAACCAGCACGCGGTCACGCATCTCGGCCAAATCTCACTATCCCCGCGCGTTTCGCCCGACAACTCACGTATTGCCTTCAGTTCGCTTGGCCGTGACGGCTTTCAGCTGAAGATGTATTCCCTCCTGCTTAATCGAGTAGTCGCGTTCAACTCCGTTGGCGGTACAAACCTGTCTCCCGCCTGGGCCCCGAACGGCCAGCAGCTTGCCTTTTCCTCCTCCCGCACCGGCGACCCGGAGCTCTGGGTGTCCGACCCGCAAGGGGCGGCGGCGCACCGCATCACCAGCTTCCGAGGACCGGACGTTTCCCCCACCTGGAATCCGAAAACGGGCGCGCAGATCGCCTGGATCAGCGGCCGTACCGGCTTGCCGCAGCTGTACATCATGGACGCGGACGGTTCTGGGGTCCAAAGGATGACCGACAGTGGCTACGCCACCTCACCCTCCTGGTCGCCCAACGGCCAATTCATCGCCTATGCTTGGAATCGCAAATACGGCCCCGGGGCGCCCGGCGGGCAGGACATCTACGTCATGGACATCGCCAGCAAACGGTGGATTCAACTCACCCACGATATCGGCCGCTGCGACTTTCCCTCGTGGTCGCCCGACGGCCGCCACATCATCTTCGCCAATACCTCGGACGGCCGCGGTTCGCACACGCACCTCACCACGATGCTCGCCGACGGCACCGCCCTCCACAATCTCACGGAGTCCGGTGCCGACATGCCCAATTGGAGCTTCCGCTAATCCACCCTCGCCGCAGACGAAGCTGAAACGCACGGCTTAGACTCATCTCAAGCAGCGGTCCTCATACGCAGGATCGGCTCCGCAGAAAAGGAAACACATGATCGCACCCCGCTTCTCGATGCTTTCCCGGGCATTTCTGCCCATGAGTCTGGCGCTGCTCACGGTGACCGGCTGCCACAAAAAGACGGCCTCTGTCTCAGCGAACGCGCTGCCGCCCAGCACCGCAGGGCTCACCGTGCCCACAGCCACCATCTCGGCGGACCCCGTGGCGATCGATCTGGGCCAATCGGTGGTGCTGAACTGGCGTACGACAAACGCCACCGGCGTGAGTATCGACGGCATCGGCGACGTTGCGGTCAACGGCACGCAAACCGTTTCGCCCGCCAATTCGACGAACTTCCACCTGATCGCCAAAGGCGAGGGCGGCACGACGGAAGCCAATGTTCGCGTCACCGTGCGCGTCCCCACCGTGCCGGGCGGCAGTGCCGCCAACAGCGGTGCGGCCGGGCAGGACGGGGCCATGGGCAGCGACGCCGCCTTCCACAGCAACGTGCAAGACCTCTTCTTCGATTACGACAGCTTCGATCTGCGTGCGGATGCGCAAGGCAGCATCGCCTCCGCGGCCCAGTATCTCGAAACCCACCCGGCGATCAAGGTCCTCGTCGCCGGCTACTGCGATGACCGCGGCTCGGCCGAGTACAACATCACGCTCGGCGAAAACCGCGCCAACTCCGCAAAAACCGCTCTGGTCAGCGCCGGCGTCAGCCCCAATCGCATTCGCGTCGTCAGCTACGGCAAAGAGCGTCAATTTTGCACGGAAGAGGCAGAAAGCTGCTACGGACAAAACCGGCGCGACCAGTTCACCATCGACCGCTGAGAACTCGTCCTTCGGCATCCGCTTTTGCTTGTTATTCCCACAGGGAATCCGCGTTTCGGTGCTACCGAACCGCCACATATATTTGCGAGACGTAAGCACCACACAAACGCCCTAGGAGTATTCTGCATGAACATCCCTCGCAGCTATCGCCGTCTCGCACCTGCCGCGTTTGCCTTTGCTCTGCTCATTCCCCGACCCGCCCATGCGGTCAGCAAGGAAATGATCCAGCTGCAAACCCAGGTGCAGCAGCTGATCGATTCCGTTGCGCGTCTGCAGCAATCGAACGATCAACAGATGGGTGTATTGAAGGACCTCGTGCAGCAGACCGTCGACTCGGTGAACAAGATGGCGATCACCGTCAATGGCATGCAGCTGAAAATCCAGAACGAAAGTGATGCTCAAGGGACGCGCAATGAGCAGCTTTCCGGCCAGGTGCAGGCTCTCAATGACTCTCTCGATGAGCTGAAGGCCCGTATGCAGCGGATGGAAAAATCTCTCACGGACCTGCAAGGCCAGGCCCAGTCCACCAACGCGGCGCTGGGAAATCTTCCCGGCGCGAACGGTGGGGGAAGCCTCAGCAGTCCCAAAACGGGATCTCCGGTGCCCTCCGAATCGGCGCGACCGGCGCCAGCCGATCCGGCACCCAACTCGGAATCCAAACCGGAATCCAGCTCGGATCTCAGTGCGAGTCCCACTGCCGATCGTAACGTCTCCACTGCCGCGCAACCACCCGTTGGGGACTTATATCGGGGCGCCTACAGCGACTACATGGCCGCCAAATATCCCCTGGCTTCGTCAGAGTTCAATGATCTGATCAAAGCCTACCCGGACGAAAATCTGGCGGGGAACGCGTTCTTCTACCTGGGGGAGATCGACGTGCGGACAGGCAAAACGAGCGCCGCCATCAAAAACTACGATCAGCTCCTGGAACGCTACCCCGCCAACGCAAAGATTCCCGCTGCCCGGCTGCATAAAGGCGAAGCGTTGCTCGCTACCAAGCAAACCGAAGCGGGCACACGCGAACTGCGTGCCCTGGTGCAACGCTACCCGAACTCCCCGGAGGCTGCGCAGGCTCGCACGCGGCTGGGCAACGCCGCCGCCGGCCGCCGCTAACACGCGCTCAGTTGCGAACATCCCCAAGCGCCCGCACGACCTCAGCTTCTTGCACAGCGGTCAGCGGCAACCATGGCAAGCGGGATGTGCCACCGTAGTACGCATTCCAGTCGCAACCGTACTTCACCGCTGCCGCGCCGAGTTCGGCAAAAATGGCATCCGCCGGTCCCAACCGCGCTGCCCGTTCCGCCGCCAGTGCCTCATCCCCGTCCTTCCAGGCAGCGTACGCTTCAAAGCAGCTTTGCGGCGCACAGGCCGCCAGGGCGGGCATCGCCCCGGCGGCTCCGCTCTGCAACAACGGCACAAGGCCATGCGCCGCGCCGCCGGAAAGTATCTGGAAACCTACGGCCTTGGTGCGTGTCTTGAGCGCAGGAGTCGTCGCTGTGAGCGTAGCAAGGCTTCCGGGCTCGCCCCCAAGCTTCGCAATCGTCACGAGACTTCCGGGCGCGGCGGCGTCGGCCAGCATGCGCCGGGTTGCCGCCTCAAAGATGGTGGTTACTGTCACCTCCCGCTGCACGCCCGCCGTTGCTTCCGTAAGCACGCCGAGGCGCTCCAAAGACAGGTCCGTATCTACGATTCCGACCACGTTGGGATGCCGCGCCAAACTCGCAACGGCCCGGTACGGTAGCGCTCCCGAAGGTGTCGCGGCACCGCTCCACAGCACCACCGGCAGCGGCGACCGGTCTGCCATCACCTGGAAAAATAGCAGCGCGCGCGCCTGCTCCTGGTCCCTTGCGGTCACCGCCCTTTGAAAGCCATCCGTCGGCGGCGCAAGCAGCAGCGCGTCAAAGCCGGCCGCGTCTGCCGCAGCAGCCACGGTCAGCGCCGCCTCTACGCTCGCCCGCTGCACCCCCGCGAGCAGCACCTTGTGTTTTCCTGCGGCTTCCCCAACGGTCTCAAGCAGCGCAGCGCACTCCGCATCGGTGAGTCCCGCGGCCTCGCCATCCGGAGCCAGCGCCACCAGCCCCGCAGCCGGACCCAGCGAGTAACGCCGCACGTTGCCTGCCAGCTTGTGGAGAAACAGCTTCCCATCACGATCAAACGGACAGGTCAGGGGGACGAAGAGACCTTGCAGCAGCATCGTTCCAGTGTAGCGGTCAGGCTCCGACGATCACCCTACCGCGTGCGGCTTCACGCTGGGCCGCATGCAACTCCTGTAAACATTCCACAGATCCCTTGCTCTGTTGCAGCGCCTCGATGCCCTCAACCGCAGCCCGCGCCGCTGCCAGCGTGGTAATCATCGGCACCCGCGCGGCCACAGCCGCCCGCCGCAGTGCCTGCTCATCGAACACCGCGCCCTGGCCCGTCGGCGTATTCACGATCAGCTGAATGCGTTCGCTCTTGATGAGATCGACGACATTCGGTCGCCCCTCATCCACTTTGTACACACGATCCACCTGCAGCCCGGCCTCCTCAAGCGCCTGCGCCGTGCCATGCGTGGCGACAATCTGAAAACCGGCATGGTGAAAGCTCTTGGCCAGCGGCACAACGCCGGCACGATCGCGTGCATTCACGCTAAGGAACAGGGTTCCCGAAGTTGGCAGGATCAAACCTGCCGCCGTCTGCGCCTTCGCGAACGCCTCGCCAAAGCTGCGCCCGATCCCCATGACCTCGCCGGTGGAGCGCATCTCCGGCCCCAGCACCGGATCGACCCCCTGAAACTTTCCCCATGGAAACACGGGCGACTTTACAAAGAAGTGGTCGCCCGTCCCAAGGTCCTCGCCACTTGCCACCTGCTCCGGCAGCAGGTCGCGCAGGCGTTGGCCGGTCATCAACCGGGAGGCGATCTTCGCCAACTGAACACCGGTCGCCTTCGACACATACGGCACCGTGCGCGACGCCCGCGGGTTTACCTCGATCACATATACCGTCCCGCGCTGCACCGCGAACTGCAGATTTACGAGGCCAATCACATGCAACGCCAAAGCCAGCTTCCGTGTGTATGCGTGGATGGTCGCCAACACCTCCGGCGTGAGGTCGACCGAGGGCAACACGCATGAAGAGTCGCCTGAGTGCACACCCGCCTCCTCGATATGCTGCATGATCCCGGCAATCACGACATCGTTGCCGTCGCAGAGCGCATCAACATCGACCTCCTGCGCGTCTTCGAGGAAGTGGTCGATTAGCACAGGGCGTTCCTGCGAGTACTCGATCGCCGTGGCCATGTAGCGCCGCACCGCGTCATCGTTGTACGCAATCACCATGGCACGGCCGCCCAGCACATACGAGGGCCTTACCAGCACGGGGTACGTTACCTGCCGTGCTCCGGCCAGCGCCTCCTCAACCGAAGTCGCCATCGCGGCCGGCGGCTGTGGAATGTCAAGATCCTGCAACAGTTTGCCGAAGCGTTTACGGTCTTCGGCGAGGTCGATGGATTCCGGCGAGGTACCCAGAATCGGGATGCCAGCAGCCTTGAGCGGCAACGACAAATTCAAAGGCGTTTGCCCGCCGAATTGCACAATCATGCCGATGTCTGCGCCGCTTGAGGCCTCGTGCTCATACACCGCCAGCACATCCTCAAAGGTCAACGGTTCAAAGTACAGCCGGTCGGAGGTGTCGTAGTCGGTCGAGACCGTCTCCGGATTGCAGTTGATCATGATCGTCTCAAAACCGTCTTCGCGCAGAGCGAAAGCGGCATGGCAGCAGCAATAGTCGAATTCAATACCCTGCCCGATGCGATTTGGCCCGGAACCTAAAATAATGACCTTCTTGCGCGTGGTCGGCGCGGCCTCGTCCTCCTCGTCGTAGCAGGAGTAGAGGTACGGGGTGAAGCTTTCGAACTCCGCCGCACAGGTGTCCACCAGCTTGAACACAGGGCGTACCCCGAGCCGGTCACGGGCGGCACGAACCTCCGCGGCTCCGCTCCGTTCGTCCAGCCCGAAGATGCCGGCCAGCCGCTCATCTGAGAACCCCATCCGCTTGGCCATTTGCAGATCGAAGCCGTCCAGCGCGGCCAGTCCACGCTTACCCAACGAGGCCTGCTCGTCCGCGATCAGCTTCATCTGGTGCAAAAACCATGGGTCCATGCCGGTCAGCCGCGCGGCCTCCCGCACCGTCATGCCGTGCTCAAAGGCATAGCGCAGGTACTGCAGCCGCTCCGGATGCGGCGTAACCAGCCGCTGTGTCTGCCGCCGCGGATCGATCGTCTCCGTCCCGGTCTTCTTCCCGGTCTCCAGCGATCGGACGGCCTTCATCAGCGCTTCCTTGAAGGTGCGGCCGATCGCCATCACCTCGCCGACCGACTTCATCTGCGGTCCAAGCACCTCGTTTGCGCCGGGGAATTTCTCGAACTGCCACTTCGGAATCTTCACGACCACATAGTCGATCGTCGGCTCGAAACACGCAGGCGTCGCCTGGGTGATGTCGTTTTGCAACTCATCGAGTGTGTACCCGACGGCCAGCCGCGCGGCAATCTTCGCAATCGGAAATCCGGTCGCCTTCGACGCCAGCGCTGAAGACCGCGACACCCTCGGATTCATCTCGATCACCGTCATGCGCCCAGTCTGCGGATCGACCGCAAACTGCACGTTGGAGCCGCCCGTCTCCACGCCGATCTCGCGAATCACAGCGATAGCCGCATCGCGCATACGCTGGTACTCGCGGTCGCTCAGGGTCTGCGCCGGCGCCACCGTGATCGAATCGCCGGTGTGCACGCCCATCGGGTCGAAGTTCTCGATCGAGCAGATGATGACGACGTTGTCCTTCAGGTCGCGCACCACCTCAAGCTCATACTCCTTCCAGCCCAGTACCGACTCTTCCAGCAGGCACTCATGCACGGGCGAAAGATCGATCCCGCGGGAAAGGATCTCCATCAACTCTTCGCGGTTGTACGCGATGCCGCCGCCCGAGCCGCCTAGCGTAAAGCTCGGCCGGATCACCACCGGAAACCC
Source organism: uncultured Acidobacteriaceae bacterium (assembly GCA_964242495.1). GTDB lineage: Bacteria > Acidobacteriota > Terriglobia > Terriglobales > Acidobacteriaceae > Granulicella. Next base: position 315,047 of record CAXSZS010000002.1, on the reverse strand, counting down.
CAGTTTAACCGCAAACTCGAGGCCGTCGCGAATGTTGTTCACCAGCATCGACCGGGGCATATCGAGCCCGATCTTCTTCATCGCGTCTTTAAAAAGCAGCCGGTCTTCGGCCTTTTTGATCGCTTCGAGCTTCGCGCCAATCAGCTCGATGCCAAGCCGGTCCAGCACGCCTTTGTCGGCAAGATCGACAGCGAGGTTTAGCGCCGTTTGTCCACCCACGGTCGGCAGTACGGCGAAATTGCCGCCGCCGGCCGGCATGCGTTCCAACTCCAGCGTGAGAATTTTTTCAAGGTACGCTTCCGTGAGCGGCTCAATATAGGTGCGATCGGCGACCTCCGGGTCGGTCATGATCGACGCCGGGTTTGAGTTCACCAGCACAACCTCATACCCTTCGGCCTTCAGCGCCTTACAGGCCTGCGTGCCGGAATAATCAAATTCGGCGGACTGCCCGATCACAATCGGCCCGGAGCCGATCACAAGAATCTTGGATATATCGTTTCTACGTGGCATCTAGTCGTAGACGTCCTTTCTATGGGCGACCTTCACGACGCTTACGACCAGGCGCTCATAGCGCAAGTCGCAGATCACGCGATAGTCCCCCACGCGAAAACGCCACCGGCCGGTGCCGTCGGTTAACTGTGTTGCCAAACTGTACGGGCTTTCAGCTACTGCGACTCGTTCTGTGAAGAAACGATCAATGCGATCCGCTACGGGCCTGTCCAAACGCTTAAGCTGCCTCTGAGCCTTCGGCGTGTATGCGATCGTCCAAGCCAAGTTCCCTCCTCAATTCTTCGGAGGTAGAAAAGCGGGATCCTTCAGCTTCCGCCTCTCGCATCGCAGCCTCGGCATCGCGCCCATCCTCATAATCCTCCATAAAGGTCAGCACCGCTTCACGCACAAAGTCTTCGGGCGACCGCCCCATCTCCTCACATAATGTCAGCAGATGGGTTTCTTGGTCAGGGCGCAATGGCAGCAACATCTAAGCCTCCTATACCTTCTTCCACTCTTCCATCATCCTACGGAAATCCCGGAACAGATAGTGCGAATCATGCGGTCCCGGACTGGCCTCCGGGTGGTACTGCACGCTGAACATTGGGTCGATCCTATGCTTTAGACCCGCTAACGTATTGTCGTTTAGATTCAGATGCGTCACCGCGACGTCTTCGGGCAGCGACTCCGGATCGACGTTGTAATTGTGATTTTGTGCGGTGATCTCCACCTTGCCGGTCTCCAGATTCTTGATCGGGTGATTGCCGCCATGGTGCCCAAACTTCAGCTTGTAGGTCTTGCCACCCAGCGCCAGACCAAAGAGCTGGTGTCCCAGGCAGATCCCAAAGAGCGGGGTCTTGCCTTGTAAATCACGGATCGTCTGCTGCGCATAGGCCAGCGGTTCAGGATCCCCGGGCCCATTAGAAAAGAAGACCCCGTCAGGGTTCATCGCCAGTACATCCGTCGCCGAGGTCTTCGCCGGAACCACTGTCACGCGGCAATTTTCGCGAGTCAACATGCGCAAGATGTTTTGCTTGATGCCAAAGTCGTACGCTACAACGTGCATCTCACCTGCGGCGGCGGCGTCTCCCTGGGGCAACAGCGCGTCACCCGTCTCGTTCCGCGGCTCTGCAGCACTCCATCCATAGCTTTCTTTGGTGGAAACCATGCTGGCCAGGTCGGTGCCATCCATCGCCCGGTGCGCCCTTGCCTTGGCGACCAGGGCTTCCAGGTCACCCGTCTCGGTGGAAAGGCAGCCACGCATCACGCCATGCGCTCGCAGATGCCGCACCACCGCCCGCGTGTCCACATCCGCGATCACGGGAATGCCGTTCCGTTCCAGATACTCGTCCGTCACCTCAGTTGATCGCCAGTTCGAGCTGATGGGCGAGAACTCACGCACCACCAAGCCCTCGATGTAGGGCCGGGACGACTCCGCATCCGAGGGCGATGTTCCGTAGTTGCCAATCTGCGGATTCGTCAGCACCACAATCTGCCCCGCATACGACGGGTCGGTGAAGATCTCCTGATAGCCCGTCAGTGAAGTATTGAAAACGACCTCACCCACACGCTCGGTCGGCGCGCCAAAGCTTCGGCCGTGAAACACACGACCGTCCTCCAGGGCCAGAACTGCCCGCATGCGCTTTCCCCTTTCAGGCGATCAACTAAGTCTAGCAGCTAGTCTCGTGCGGCTACCGCGAGCCTCTTTTAGCGACAGACACGCAGCGACAGACACGAAAAAGCCCGGCGGGATGCCGGGCCTTCAGCCAATCCGAACCTTACCGGTTGTAGTGATGATGATGATGGTGGTGATGATGATGGTGGTACTGCGCTTCCGCCGTGTTCATGGTTCCAAACAGAACCGCTAAACCAAAAATCGAGAGCAAAGCTCTTTTAAAAGTCATTTCTGTATGTCTCCTGTCGCACCGATTGCCGCACTTCCATCGGTCGTCGATAGTGAGAGCATAAACTGCACCATTGGGGTTTGTTCATGTGCAAAGATTCTTTGAGAATCAAATGAGGTCCGCGAAGAAATTTCCACAAGGGTCACAGTACACCCGGGGAAAGATCCACCAGAATCGATCCCTCCTCAATCCGCACCGGGTACACCTTCACCTGCCCCCGCTCCGGCGCTTCCGCCACACCCGTGCGGCAGTCAAAGGCCCACGCATGCCAAGGGCAGACCACCGTTTGCCCCTCGATCCATCCCTGTCCCAGGGGACCATCGCGATGGGGGCACAGGTTGTCGAGGGCATGGAGATCACCCTCCACATTCGCGAAGCAGAGGGTGCGCCCCATGATGTCGACCTCACGCACATCGCCCACCAACGGCGCTTCGTCCACCGCACATAACCTCGTCCAGTCCGCCAAACCATTCCCTCCCGCTTCGCACCTTAAGATGCAGACGCGCTCTCTATGAAACAGCCTCCTTCCCGCACGCCCCCGCCCCGAGCCGCACAGCGAAGACCTCCCGTTCCCGCCCCTGTCGCGCTCCCTGAAGTCGTCGAACCCATGTGGATCTTGAAGGCCCTGGGCGGCGTCCTGGCAGTCGGCCTTCTATGCGCGTACATCTCCGTTTGTGTTTTATTCTCAAAAGCGCAGTGGCAGTTGGTGCTCCACCCCTCTCGCAAGGTCGATCCTGCTCCGGCATCGCAGCATCTCCAGTTCGAACCCGTTCGCTTCGGCGATGATGCGGCTGGACAACCCCAGCTCGCCGGCTGGTGGATCCCAAGCGATCTCCCCACGGATCCCACGGTGCTGATGCTCCATAACCAGGATGGTTCGATGAGTGCCGCTCTGCCGTCCGCAAAGGCGCTGCATGATGCTCGTCTCAATGTCTTGCTCTTCGATTACCGCGGCTATGGGGAGAGCGGGGCCCGGCATCCCACCGAGCAAACCATGCGCAACGATGCGGCGAGCGCCCTTGAGTACCTCACCGCGCGGCGCCATCTCGCCCCTGCCACGGTGATCGTCTATGGCGCGGGGCTCGGCGCCTCACTGGGCGTCACCCTCTGCGAGCACCATCCCGAGCTTCCCGCCCTTCTGCTCGAATCTGCGGACGGCGACACGGAAACCAGGGTGCTGCGCGATACTCGCTTCCACATCCTCCCCCTGCATCTCCTGTTTCATGAGCGTTTCCCGTTAGCCGACCCGCTCTCACGTCTCCGCACGCCGAAACTTCTTGTCAGCTACACAGCCGGCGACGCGCCTCTGGAAGCGGAGCGCGCCAGCGACCCCAAAATGACCGCCGAACTTCCGCAGAGCGCGGACCCTACGGCCTTGTCAAAGGTGTTTCGCCGTTTTCTTGACACCTACGTAAAAACGCCGCCCCCTGTACTCCGGCCCGCTGCTTGACTTCGAAAACCAGGCAAAAGGCGTGAAGGCTCCCGTTGTTCTGGGAGCCTTGGAATAGGTGGGGGAGGGTGGTGCAGATAGGGGAGGCCGGTAACCGAGGGAACTGCAAGCCCGGCAGTTGCTACACCTCTTCAGACGCGACTGCATTGAAAAGGTTCTTCAGTTTCCCACATTTTCTTCAAGAGAAACTACAAAAAAGTGAATACCCGCTCCGACGTCTTTTCCAAAATGGGAACGATCCCGAAATGGGCTGCGACGACGTCACGCGCCGAAAAGCTGAAGAAAGGTCCCCGGAGTTAGATGTGCACCCGGGAATACCTCGTCCAGCCGCGTCGCGCCAAGATTTTTCGCGACCGCCTCCCCGAGTACATGGCGAAAGTCCGTGGTGACAACAAGATCGCGGCCTTCGTTCAACTGTTCGTTCGCCAGCCCCGGCCAGCGCCCGTACACCTTGCCCCCCTTTACCGACCCACCTAGCACGAACATCACGTTGGCATGGCCGTGGTCGGTGCCGCCGGTGCCGTTTTGATGTGCCGTCCTGCCAAACTCGGACATGGTCACCACGGTGATCTGTTCAGCAGCGTCGCCCAGGTCGCGCCAAAATGCAGCCAGGGTATCGGCAAACTCCCGCAGGCGATTGGCCAGCTGACCTTCTGCCGCACCTTGGTCGCGGTGGGTATCCCAGCCACCGACGTCTGAAAAGGCCGCCTCCACACCCAGGTCGCCCTTCAACAACTGAGCGATTTGCTTGAGATTGTTGCCGAACGGCGTGTTCGGGTAAACCGCGCCGCCACTCGGCTGATACTGTGCCGGATTCGCCGCTTTCAGCATGCGTACCGCTTCAAAGGTTTCCTGCCCGGTGCCGTGCAACAGGGTATCCGAGCTCTCGTCGTACATGGACTGAAAGGCATTCGCCAGCGGCGAAGGCTGCGCTCCGTGCCCGGCAACAGAAAAATCCTGCAGATTGGCAATTGACACTGTGGGCACACGTCCCTGCAGCGTACGTGGCACCTCCGTACCAAGCGCCACGGCACGGAACGGCGACGGGCGGCCCTGCAAAGGTTCCGCGGCGAGCGCCCGGTTCAGCCATCCATCCGGTGTGGCCTTTCTGCCAGGCGTGCCTGATTCCATGTAGTCCTGCGCGTCGAAGTGCGACCGCGTCGGATCGGGAGAGCCCGCCGCGTGCACCACCGCTAGGTGACCCTGCGCATACAGGGGCTTCAGCGACGCCATGGCCGGGTGCAAACCAAAGAATCCGTCCAGGTCCAGAACCTGTCCCGGTTGAATCGCAATCGTCGGTCGCAGGGCGTAGTAGTTTTTCTCGGCATAGGGCACCACGACATTCAGACCGTCGCAGGCACCCCGTTGAAAGATGACCACCAGGCGCTTGCCACGGGCGCTGGCAGTGGCCATTTGCGCATACACCGACCGCGTTAAAAACGCCGGCACGGCCGAGGTGCCAATCAGCGCCAGCGCCCCATTCCGTAGAAAGCCGCGCCGGGTCGAAATCGCGCGGCGCGCGTGCGCCTGCGGCACATCACAGCCCCACGCGCTTTGTTCGTTACGCCCTTGTTGCGTCATCAAGTCCCCTTCCCGCCGAAGCGGCATTTCACCCGTTCTCTACCCAATTCTGCCCACACATATCGCGTACGTCAGCCTCCAGTCGCGTACAGCGGCTTACCGGCGCTGAAACTCCGGAGACCCGAGCAGCAAGCCCGCCATCGCCGCGGTATTGTTCTCTGGCATGCTGACCGGTCGCCCCTGCGGAAACACCTCGGGCGATCGACCATGCGCGGCCTTCTGTACCACGTCAGCCGGAATCACCAAAGGTTTTATCGGATCTACATCCTGCCGGCTTTTGCCACTCTCCACCGGTGCGATCGGCTTTGCCACCTCGGCCAGGACTGCAGCGTGTGTGTGCAGCGACGCAGGCTGGCCGAGCAGCAGAACCTCCAGGGCCTGCTCCCGTCCCTCATCCTCGGCGTTTGACCCGGAGATACGCAACGGGGGCACATTTGAGGAGGTGAGCGCCCCCGGCCAGTCCGGCTTCGTGCCCTGGACCCGGTTCGCACTCAGCGTCAATGCAAAGTTCATACGGTTCAAGAGCGCATTGCTGCTCACCCAGGCCTCGCTCTGCCACGAATACCCATTAGGAGTCGCCATGCCGTAGAGCGGCATGCCCAGCTTGTTCAGCGCCTGCACCAGCGGCATCGGCCGGCTTACCTCGGCATGGCTCGCGCGTACCGCGGAAACCACAAACTCCAGCGGCGTCTTCACCTTCGCCTCGTACGCCGCCGGCGCCCAGAACTCCGGAGACCGGTAAAGCGCCCGAAGAACGGCGGCGATCTCGCCGTCGCTCTTCAGATACGCTGTCGCCATGCGGTCCACCAGCGCCGGTGGCGGCGTATCGCTCACAAAGCGCTCGGCAAGCTGGAGAGAAACCAGGCGCGCCGTCGCCGGGCTGGACGCCAGGAGGTGCAAAACGGCCAATCCTTCATCCTCGCCGCCCTCCGGAATGACATGGCCGAGAACCAGCTTTGGGCCGGGCTCATGCCGTTTCGCATCGAAGCGGAAGCTGCCATCCTCGGCCGGCTTCTCGATCGTCCAGCCGGTGAAACACTTCGCCACCTCTTCCACATCCCGTTGCGTGTAGCCGCCATTCACCCCGAGCGTGTGCAACTCCAGCAGTTCGCGGGCATAGTTCTCGTTGATGCCCTTGGGTGCCGCGGCCTTTGCCACCGCTCCGCCTGATACCGGCCCAGCTGCCGGCCTACCTGCCGGTCGATTCGCCCGCAGGCCAACCGTCGAATCCGGGCCGATGCTGGTCCAGTTATCCAGGTACATCAACATGGCCGGGCTCTGCGCAACGGCCACGAGCAGGTCCTCAAAGCGGCCTAACGCGTGCGGCAGAACCGTTTCCTGCTCATACGCCGGCAGCAGATAGGGCTCATCCTGATCCTTTCTGGCGTAGACGTTGAAGTGGTTTAACCAGAAGTCCGTCATCACGGCCTGCAGCTGCCGCTCTGAGTACACGTCGCGCAGCAGTCGGGTCGCCATCACCTCCGTGTCGACCACCCGCTCCGGCGCTTGCATGGCGGTCACCTCTTCGGCCTCTGCAGGGGATAGCCCCTCCAAAAGCCGCTGTTGGTCCGGTCCCTTTAGCCCATCGCGAAAGGTCTGCATCTCCATGGGCGACAGCGAGACGAGACGAGCGAAGCGCTCGGCGGGCCGCAGTTGCAGCACCGCCTGGATGCCCCCAAGTGGCAGCGTCGACGCTGGCGCGGCAGCGGCTATCGTCGCAGTCGGGAGCGTCGAAGGCTGCTTCTTCGCCGCATCAGCTGCCTTTTGTTCATACTTCCATGCAGCATCCTGATAGATGGCCTGCTCCACCGGATCCTCCAGCGCCTGCGCTGCCCCCGGATTATGGCTATACTGCCGCAACCGTTGCGGCGATGGAAAGCGAGCCAGCAGTTCCGTCTGGGTCAGCTGCATGGCGGGAAACTGGATGAGTCGCGCCATGAAAGCATCATCCGCGATCCGCTCCGGATGCAATTGCTGTTCGAACCAGGCGTCCCTCCCCATGCGGTCGACGGCTGCCGCCTCCCTGGGCCGCGGCCCGAACGTGAAGCGGTCGAGCGCATGGCGGGTTCGCTGTGCTTGAGTCAGCGCGGGTATCTTCTCCTGGCTTGCAGGTCTCCCTGGACGCGCAGCCCTTGGCTCTCCCCACCCGGCGCGCGGGAGCAACATCGACATACATAACCCTGCAGTCACGGCGCCTTTGTAGACGCTCACGACCTTGTTGATCGGCTTCCGTTCTGCTCGACATTGCCGCATGGCGCACTCCTGGAAAGGCAGCGGTCCCGAGGGTAGGACCACCTGCTTTCTTCAACCCGCGACGGCGAGCAGGAGTTGCGGCGGTCTACTAAAAAGCTGCCAGATCAGCCATCGCGTCAAAGAGCCGCTCCGCCTGGGGCAGGATGACATCCTCCAACAAAGGCTGATAGGCCACAAAGGTGTCCATGCCGCCGACCCGCCGCACAGGCGCATCCAGATCGTGAAACAGCTCATCGCCGATCCGCGCCGCGAGTTCCGCACCATACCCCCAACTCAGCATGTCCTCATGCGCCACCAGCACGCGGCTTGTTTTTCGCACAGAGGCGGCAATCGCCTCCCAGTCGTACGGTGCCAGGCTGCGCAGATCAATCACCTCCACCTCGATGCCGCGCTCCCGCGCCATGCGCTGCGCCGCCTGCAGCGCCCGCGGCACGACCGCCCCATAGGTAATTACGGACAGGTCTTTACCCGGTCGCACCACCGCCGCTTTCCCAAACGGCAGCGAGTACTCCGGCCCTGGGTATGGCACACGGCCGAAGGTCGCCCGGTACAGGTTCTTGTGCTCAAAAAACAAAACCGGATCGTCGCAGCGGATTGCCGTGCGCAGCAGACCCACCGCATCAAGTGCATTCGAAGGCATCACCACCCGTATGCCCGGCGTATGCGTAAAGATGCTTTCACCCGATTGCGAATGATAGATGGACCCACCGGTGAGGTATCCGCCAATTGGCACCCGTATCACGAACGGGCTTGAGAAGGTTCCATTCGACCGCCACCGCATCACCGATAACTCATTGCGCAACTGATGCATCGCGGGCCAGATGTAATCAAAGAATTGAATTTCCACCACGGGCTTCATCCCACGTAACGCCATGCCAATCGCCCGCCCTGCGATGTTGGCCTCCGCTAACGGCGAGTTCCACACCCGGTCGCTGCCGAACTCCTTCTGCAGCCCCGCCGTGACTTTGAAAACGCCGCCCTTGCCCTTCAGCTTGCCTTCGCGGAGTCCCCGGTCGCGGCTGGCATCGGCCACATCCTCACCGAAGACCACGACGCGCTCATCCCGGCGCATCTCGTCCCGCATGCATTGGTTGATCGCATCCAGCATCGTGCGGTCGGCCGCGCCCGTGGCGTTGGTCACCGCAGATTCATGCGCAAAATGGGCGCTGGTTGCGGGTAGATCTTCTGAATACACGTGCCGCAGGATCGACGAGGGCTGCGCGGGCGCGGCGGCCAGCGCATGGTCTGTCGCAGCCTGCACCTCCGCTTCCACCGCGTGCTCAAGCGCCCGGAGGGTTTCCGCATCGGTCACGCCGCCCGAAATCAGCCACGCGTCCAGACGCGCAATCGGATCGCGCAACGCATCTGCTTCCAGTTCTTCCGCTGAGCGGTACTGCGTCTCGTCATCGCTCAACGAGTGCGAATACGGGCGGACCACATGCCCATGCACCAGAGCCGGTCCGCGGCCTGCACGGCAATAGGCCACGGCCTCCACCATCGCTTCGTAACTTGCCAGTGCGTCCGTTCCATCAACCTCTGCGATATGGAAGTTGGGGAAGTTGTAGAGCAGACGCGAGATACTGCCGCCCGGCGTGTTCACCTCGACCGGTGTGGAGATGGCATAGCCGTTGTCTTCCACTACAAATAGCACCGGCAATTTCAGGTTGGACGCTGTACTGATCGATTCCCAGAACTCTCCTTGACTGGTCGACCCCTCGCCGATGGAGACATACACCACCTCATCAGCTTGAAATTTCACATCCTTAAACTCGCGGTAATCCCCCACAGGCATCGCAGCAGCTGCAGGATGCGCCTGGAAGAACCGACCCGCCTCCGCGCAACCCACGGCCTGCAAGCATTGCGTCGCGGTGGAGGATGAAGGTGAAACAATGTTCAACCGCCGGCTGGTCCAATGCGAAGGCATCTGGCGGCCACCGGAGGCCGGATCGTCGGCCGCACCCACCGCCTGCAACAGTTGCTCTTCCACCGTGTTGCCCAGGGCGAGGCAAAGCGCACGATCGCGGTAGTACGGAAAAAACCAATCATAGCCGGGCCGCAGCGCCATGCCGGCAGCTACCAGCAGCGCCTCATGCCCCGCACAGGATATTTGAAAGAAGATTTTTTGTTGCCGCTTCAGGAGAATTTCGCGATCGTCGGTGCGCCGCGAGAGAAACATCAAGCGATAGAACTCCAGCAGTTGCGCGTGGGACAACCCCGCACGCCGTTCCGGCTGTTCCACCTGCTGCCTCAAGCGCTCGTCCGCGGGTTCGATTGCTTCCGTCGTGGCCTCGTTCTCCAATCGGCTCTTCCCTGCCACCGGCGCTCCTTTGGTCTTGCCAAACACCCCAAATTGTACTCGCTCCCACCGGTAATGCCCTTCTTGCACCATCGTGCTTTCGTAGGGCAACGAGCGCTAACCTTTCATCCGCTCCTTTACATCGCGCGCCAGTTTCTCGATCTCAGCCGCTTTCTTCACCACGTCAAGCGAAAGCTCGTCTTTGGGCGTTTTTTCAACCTCGCTGCGCAGTTCGTTGGAAAGTGCAACGAGCTTGGCCGTATCGGAAAGTAACCGCTTGCGCCGATCGTCCTCCCGCATATGCTCAAGTTTCAAACCACTCGGCCCCACTGGGGCGTCGGTGGCCGGCCCGGCTGCATCCGGAAAGGTTGGGCGGCTTGGAGATTGCGTTCCTTGCTGCGCAACCCGCCCTGCCGCAGCGCCCAGCGGACCCAGCCCAATCATCGCCAAAATGGAAAGAAGAATCGACCTCCAGTGTCCACATCTCCGCGATCCCGCCTCATGATTCATTGGTGACTCCCATCTTTCTCAGGCGCACATTCTCTTGTACGCTAAGTGATTCAGTATCCCGTGTCCGAGCTGCATCTCTGTTAAGAAACGCTCAATGAGGACGCCCTACCAGAGCGTCCGGATGCACACTTTGAACCAACCCATGGCGCCTCTACCGACTCCCGTGCCACAAGAGGGGCGCTCCATGCCGGCAGCGGAACACGGTCGGTCCGACGGCTTCCGACCCCCGGTTCCGAATGCATCCATCCCCGGCGTCTCTCCTAAATGCTTAGTTCACAATATGTCATCTCGACCGAAGGCCGCAGGCCGAGGTGGAGACCTGCAGCTTTGCTGCGAAAACCCGCAGTCGTCCTAAATCTCCACGTGCAGCAATCGCCATAGCGCCTCCGCATCCCGCACGGGCGGCAGGCACGTCGTTCCCTTGCAAACAACAGCCATGGTCTCGTCCCGCACGCCGGGAAGCTGCGGCAGCGTCCCGGCCAGCGCCGGGGGCAGGGCGTCCATCTGCTCCGGTCGCAACCGGACGACTGTTTTATTCACGGCAAACCGCGCGATGGCCCCCGCCGCCAGCTCATCCGCCAGGCTATCTACGCCCACAATGGACACCTGGATCGGCGGCGTTACCGCTCGTCGTAGCGCCAGGGCGTAACTGGCCGCGTACAGACCAAGATGCTCCACCACGCCCGCAAAGCACTCCAGCGTCTGCTCGGCGCGTTGCCGGTAGAGTTGCTTGTCTGTAAGTGCGTGCAACCGCAACAACAATGTGGCCGCCGCCGCGTTGCCCGCCGGTGTCGGCGCATCCTGCAAGGGCTTGCGCCGCGCGCTCAGCGCACCCAGCCGCGGTTCCGGCGACGTGCCATCTGGGGTCGATCGCTGCTCGGTGTCAAAAAATCCACCGTCCGTCTCATCGTAGAAGGCCGCAAGAAGATGCTCTGCCAAGGCCTCGGCAACGGTGAAGTGTCGGAACTCACCCGTTGCCTCCCACGCATCAAGCGCGGCATTGCCGAGGAACGCATAATCGTCCAGCACCCCCGCCACCGGTTTCGACGATCCCCCATTGCCATAGGCGACCACGCGTGCCAGCCCGGCTAACGGTTTCCACGCGGCCTCAACGACCCGGTCCAACGACTTCAATCCAAACGCAGTCGCCTCCGGCAAAGACAAAACCCGCCCTGCAGCCAGATAGGCCGAGATGCACAACCCATTCCATCCCGTATAGATCGTCCGGTCCACAAATGGCGTCCGTCGCGCGAGCCGGGCGGTATACAGTTTTCTCTTTGCCGCCTCCAGCAAGCCGCGCGTGTCCTGCTCGGATCTGCCGAAGCGGTTCACCAGTGAGTCCAGGTCCGCCACCACATGCAGCACATTCTTCGCTGGATTGTGGTGCATGTCACCCACCGTGCGCAGGTTGTAAAACGCCTCTACGACCTCAAACTCATCCGCTGAAAGCGCCGCCTCCGCCTCCGCTCGCGTCCAGGTAAAGTAGTCGCCGTCATCGTCAAGCGAAGCGTCGGCGTCCTGCGACGCATAAAAGCCGCCTTTTTCGCGGTCACTGAACCACTCATCCATCCATCGGATCGTGCCTGCGGCCACCCTCGCAAATCGTGGGTCTGGAAAGCTTTGGAAAGCGCGCGTGTAGCTCTTCAGTAACTCGCTATTGTCGTACGCCATCTTCTCAAAGTGCGGCACGATCCAGCGCTCATCCACCGAATAGCGATGAAATCCTCCGGCCAGCTGATCATGGATACCGCCCGCCGCCATCTTCATCAGAGTCACCGAAGCGATTTCGCCTGCCTGCCGTGCCTGCGGTCCCGACCGGGTGGCGGCATCGATCAGCAGATCCAGTACGGCCGGATGCGGAAACTTCGGCTGCGCCCCGAACCCGCCGTTACGCGCATCGAACTGGCCCATGATCGATCCGACAATCTTCTGCAGCAGCGCTTCCCCCGGCTCGCCTGCGTGCCCGGAAAAGCTTTCGCTTTCTTCGATCGCGGTCATCACACTGCCCGCAGATTCTTCCACCTCCGCCCGGCGATGCCGAAAGGCCTCCGCCATGCTCCGCAGTACCCGTTCAAAACTGGGGCGCCCATAGCGCTCTTCCGGCGGAAAATAGGTCCCTCCGAAGTAGGGCCGGCCGTCCGGTGTAAGAAATCCCGTCAGCGGCCATCCCCCTTGCCCACTGATCGAAGAAACAGCGGCCTGGTAGCGCGTGTCCACATCGGGACGCTCATCGCGGTCCACCTTGATCGCGACGTATTCCGCATTGATCAGCGCCGCCAGATCGGGATCTTCGTAGCTTTCACGATCCATCACATGGCACCAGTGGCACCATACCGCCCCGATGTCGAGCAGGACAGGTTTGTCTTCGCGTTGCGCCTTCGCGAAGGCTTCCTCGCCCCACTCATGCCAATCGACCGGTTGCTGTCGTGCCGAGCGCAGATAGGCCGAGGCCGCCTGCGCCAACCGGTTTTCCGCCACTGCTTTTCCCTGGTCCATACCTTGCCTTGCACGACGCTTCCGCCGCCCCCTCAACTTCAGCCTACAGCCATTGCGCTACTGCGGCGGCTGGGGCGCGGACCCAAGCGGTTGCGGCGGGGCGGGCGGCTTCGGCGGCGTCAGGCCGGGAACGTGCGGCGACTCCGCGACCGTGCCCCGCACCGCCTCTCCGAGCGAAATCCCATATCGATCCAGTGTGTTGGAGAGCAGCTGGTTTAACGAGGAGCGGTCACGCGCATACGCCGCATCAGCCGAGTTCAGGTTATTTTCGGAGATCGCGAAATTGCGCCCCTGTTGCAGCACATTGGCCGTGGTCGATGCTCCCAGGCGCAGCTTCTTCCGTTCCGCTTCGAGCGACTGCGACGCATACTCCCGCGCCGCCTGCGAAGCTACCACGCCGGCCCGGTCATTTGTAAGGGCATACAAGGCATTTACCACTTGAATGCGCAGCTGCGTGTAAATCTGCTGCAGCCGCATCTCCGCCTGACGGTATTCCATCTGCGAACGCACCTGATCGGCCTGCGCGGTCCGGTTCCGCAGCGGAATCGTGACATTCACGCCAACGCCGTAGTCCGGGTATGCATTGTTCACCAGATTCTCCAACGTCGATCCATACCCCAACGTTGGTACGAAGTTGGCCGGACAGGCCTGAAAGCCTGAAGAGGATCCGCCACCGAGATTGCCCCCCGCGCAGTTCAACAGCGGATTCTGCCGGCCGCCCAGCGCCGAGGCCCCATAAAACCCATACGCATCCACCACCGGCAAAAGCCCATTCTTCTCCGCCCGGATGGTGATCTTGTTGTTTTCCATGGAAAGAAACGCCTGCTCCACCTGCGGATTCTCGGCGTAGGCCTGGCTGACCAAATCCTCGATCTTGGCATCCTCTTCGGGCAAGCGGTTCAGGCCCACTCGATCCGTGGGAACAATCGGCGCCGTCGCCAGCTGCGGATCGCTCAAATTACGCGCGATTGCCTGCTTCATCAGCAACTGCTGATACTCAAGGTTGCTTTCAGAGGCGATCAGCGCCTGCTTGTCCGAGGCCAGCGCGGACTCGGCGTTGATCACATCGAGCGGCGCCAAGGTGCCAATTTCCACCTCGCGTCGATCGTCGGCAACGAGCTGCGTCGATTGCTCGACCGCCCGGGTCTTCGCCTGATCGTCCTCATACCCGCTCACCAGGGCCCAGTAGATGCTTTCCACCTGCGTGATCGTGTAGATCACCTGCTGTCGGAACGCCGAATCCGCGATACGCCGGTCGTTCTTGGCTTGCACGATGAACCGCTTATTGATCCACGGCCCGAAGCCTTGCAGCAGGTGTTGTGTTCCTTGCGCGCGGAAAGTCGATTGCAACAGGGGGTTATAGACAATGCCCTGGCTGTTGGTGGTCTGGCGGTTGTTGTCGTACGTCACGGAAAGGTTGGTGCCCCAGCCAAATCCCTGCGTGTACTGAAAGTTATAGGTCGTCGTATTTGTCTGGAGGTTTTCCGTGCCGGTCAATAGGGTAATCGTCTGCGGCGTCCGCGCACTCTCATACTGGACGGTCCCTGTCAGAAACGGGTCCAGGTTCTCTGGCACAGGTCCGCTGCCATTGGTCGTCAGCACCAACCCGGACGCGCCTGTACTGGCCGCGCTCCCGGACGTTGTGCCCGCAGGTCCACCGCCGCCGGTGATGGTGGAACTCGACCCGCCGAGTGTGTTGGTGATCAAGCCTGTCGACACACCGCGCAGGGTGGAACCCGCCTCCGCGCGCAGAATATCCGTGTCGGCGATGTCTAAATTGATACGGGCGATCGCGATGTCGTAGTTGTTTTCCAAGGCCAGCGTCACGGCATCGGCCAGGCTGAGCGAGATCTTGCCGTCACGCAGCAGATCGTTCAGCTGCGGTGCATTGCTCAGTCGCGGCTCGGGGTAGTTCTTCGCCTTGTAGATCGCCACCGGGTTGGGGAAAAACGGATTGCCGCGCCTGTAATTGATGCCCGTCGGCTCGAGGTACAGGGGTGCGGTGAGCACCGGCTGCGGCGCCTGGGGCACACCCGGCCTGCCGGTCGTATCGTTCTGCACCGCCTGTGGTGGAGTGGGCGCGGTGGGGCTGATCGTCTGCGCTCCCTGCCCTGCTCCGGCCCCTGGTTGCGTTACGCGGACAGGTGCCGGATCTGTCACGCCATTCTGGGGCAGCAGCCCGGATGCGAACAGCTGCCCCGTGACACTCCAGGCCAGAAGACCGAGACATACTGCACCCCGCCAGGTACGCGGCATGGCCGGCACGAATCCACGGAAGTTATTTGGGTTGACTGGCTTAGCCAAGCAGACCCGTGGCGAGCTCATGGGGCACTCGCGCGTGGCTGGTTTCGTTGGGGCAGAACACTCGTAGTGCATCGATGTCACGGTCAGTATAAGCCGCCCTCCACCGCCGCGCGATAATACGCTTGGGGTAGCCATCGGGTGCAAGTGACGCAAAATGGAACAGGCGGGCCGGCATGATCCATTGGAAGCTGACTCTCAGCTACCACGGCGCCCCCTTCCATGGCTGGCAGGTACAGCCCAGCCTGGTCACCGTCCAGGGAACGCTCGCCGAGGCGCTGCGTCAAATCACCGGTGTCGTCGTCTTGCCGCAAGGCGCCGGCCGCACCGACGCCGGGGTGCATGCGCTGGCGCAAATCGCCTCGTTCTCCTTGCCGAAGCCGATTCCCGCCGCAAACCTGCAGCGTGCCCTCAACCGCATTTTGCCCCCCAGTTTGCGCGTCACGCAGGCTGAGATCGTGCCGGAGAGCTTTCACGCCCGCCATTCGGCCCGGCGCAAGGTTTACGAGTACTGCATCTTCGAGCGCCCTTCCAAGTCCGAAGCGACCTCTCCAGATCCGAACTCTCCGGAGAGCATCTGTTCGCCATTTCTGGCGCCCTTCGTCTGGGATTGCCGGTGGTCCTTGAATCTTTCGCAGCTCCAGGCAGCCGCCGCATACATCCTGGGCACACACGACTTTTCCGCCATGGGGGCCGCACAACGCGATCCGCGTTCGGCGTCCGCTCCAGGGGAACAGCCCGCAGGCCCAAACCCGATTAAAACAATCCACACCTCCGCCTGGACACGCAAGGATGGCTTGCTGGTCTACCGAGTATGCGGCAGCGGCTTTCTTCACCACATGGTCCGCAATCTGGTGGGCACGATGGTCGATATCGGCCGCGGCAGCCGGCCCGCGGCCGACCTGCCCGGCATTCTTGCCTCTCGCAACCGGGCGGCCGCGGGCCCGACCGCTCCGGCGAGCGGTCTGTTCCTCGTCGAGGTCCACTATGAGCCCTCCCCCACCGCGTCGGCCACCGCCACGGCGCATGCTCCAGCAACGGAAGTGTGCCGTTGACCGCGTCGACCCCGCAAACACTTTCCGCCCAGCGCCGCATCAGCACCCTGGCTTCGACCCCCGGCGTTCATCGCGCCTTCCACTGGCTGCATCTGCACGAGCTGCAACTACGCCGCTGGCAGCTCGAATTCCTTGCCATCCCGGCGCCGCCCTTTGCCGAAAGCGTCCGAGCCGCGTGGTTCTGCGAGCGTTTTGCGGAACTCGGCCTCACCGACCCGCACATCGACGCTGAGGGCAACGCCATCGCCCTGCTCCCCTCGGCAACCGCCGCTCCGGAGGACGGTGCCGTTCTGCTGTCCGCCCATCTCGATACCGTCTTTCCCGCCGGAACCGATTGCACGCCCCGCGAAGAGGGTATGCGCATCCACGGGCCCGGCGCTTGCGATAATGGCGCGGGCCTTGCAGCACTTCTAGGTCTTGCTGCCGCCCTGCAGCATGCGGGCGTTCAACCGCCCCGTCCCATTCTTGTGGCGGCTAATGTCGGCGAAGAGGGCGAAGGCGACCTGCGCGGCATGCGTCATCTCTTCACGACGCCGCCCTTCCGCGCCAGCATTGTCACCGCGCTCGCACTTGAAGGCGCGGGCGAGGCGCTCGCGGTCGACCGTGCCCTCGGCAGCCGCCGCCTCCGGGTAACCGTTACCGGTCCCGGCGGTCACTCCTGGGCCGACGCCAACCGTCCCAACCCCATCCTTGCCCTCAGCGCCGCGCTGCTCGCCGTTGCGGCGCATCCGCTCCCCCTCACACCACGCACGACCCTCAACGTCGGCACAATCGAGGGAGGCACCTCCATCAATTCCATCCCTGCCGTTGCCCGCGCGGGCCTCGACCTGCGCTCCACCTCCGAGCTGGAACTGGACCGCCTGGAGCTCTCCGTCCTGAACCGCCTCTCGGCAGAGATCGAAGCCG
This sequence comes from uncultured Acidobacteriaceae bacterium, assembly GCA_964242495.1. Taxonomy (GTDB): domain Bacteria; phylum Acidobacteriota; class Terriglobia; order Terriglobales; family Acidobacteriaceae; genus Granulicella. The sequence goes on along the minus strand of CAXSZS010000002.1, from coordinate 297,806 downwards.
AAAGCCACCAGCGTCCGCTACATTTCCAACATTCGCCGGCTCCGCCTTTTCCGGAAGCCGAACGGCTTCGCCTCCACATTGAGCGAACCGGGCACCGCGCCGTGGGCGCCCTGCCGGCGAACTCCCCCCTGCTGGGTAGCCTGCACGCGGTCGATCGCCATCTTGCGCTCGCTACCGACATCCGCGTCGCCTCCACCGATGCGAACCTCCCCTTATCGCTGGGGGTACCGGCGTTAGCCCTGGGAACCGGAGGCAAGGGCTTCGGCCTACATACGCTGGGCGAGTGGTACGACCCAACCGGTCGCGAACTTGCCCTGCGCCGCATCCTGTTGCTCCTGCTGGACGCCTGTGCGCAGGGAACCCAACCACCCCAAGCAACCAAGCAAAACCTCAGCTAAACTCGACGCGTGCTCCTCACCATGCCCCAAATCCTGCGCCGCAGCTTACATTTCGCGCTGCTCAGCGCCACCCTCGTCTCAGCGCAGCAGCCCGCTCCCGACACACTTTTTGTTCACGGCAACATCCTCACCGGCACCCGCTTGCAGCCGGGCGATCCTTCCGCCATACCCGGTCGCGTAAGCGCCCTGGCCGTCCGCAATGGCCAGATCGTCGGGGCCGGCACGGACGAAGCACTGCTTCCCCTTCGGACACCGCAAACGGTAGTCATCGATCTGCACGGCGCCTTCGCCATGCCCGGCTTCAACGATGCCCACACCCATATGGCGCAAGCCGGCCAGCAACGGCTAGCGGTCAATCTGGTGGGCGCGACCTCCCTCGCCGACATGCAGGCCCGAATACGCCGTTACGTCGCCACCGCCCGTCCCGGTCAATGGATTCTGGGCGGCGGTTGGGACCACACCCTTTGGTCCGCGAAGACGCTACCCTCGCGCCAGGACCTCGACGCCGTAACCGCCGGCCATCCCGCCTTGCTCATTCGTGTCGACGGCCACATCGGCGTGGCGAACACCGCTGCCCTCACCGCCGCCGGCATCGATCGGACGACCTCGGACCCCCAGGGCGGCAAGTTCGACCGCTCCTCCGCCGGCGAGCTGACCGGCATCGTTCGTGAGACGCCCGCCCTCGCCCTGGTGCAAGCGCGCATCCCCAAGCCGGATGTGGAAACCCGCGAACGCGCGCTGACGCTTTCGATCGAGGACGCCCTCGCGCACGGCGTCACCAGCGTGCAGGATTTCTCCGACTGGGAAGACTGGCTGGTGCTCGAAGACTTGGAACGTACCGGCAAGCTCCCCCTGCGCTTCGCCGAATGGGTCGACTTCAATCTGCCCTTGCCGATCCTCACGCAGCGCCGTGCAAGTCATCTTGCCGACGATCCGCTCCTGCACCTTACCCAGCTAAAGGCCTTCATGGACGGTTCCCTCGGCTCGCGCACCGCCGCTCTCGAAGCCCCTTACACAGACGACAAAGGAAACGCCGGTATCCCCCGCTACGACTCCGAAAAAGTGGATATCCTCGCTGCCCAGCGTGCCCAGGCTGGCTTCCAGCTCGGCTTTCATGCCATCGGCGATCTCGCCAGCGATCTCGCCCTTGACGCCTTCGAGGCAGCAGATAAAGCCGAAGGCAACCGATTGCAACAACTGTCGGATTCTTGCCTCAAACAGCATCCTGACGCGCGATCCACGGCCGATGCCTGTGGTCGCCTTCCCCGTCCCCTACTTTCTTCGAGTAACCGCTTCCGCATCGAACACGCCCAGGTCGTCTCCCCCGGCGCTTTCGACCGCTTCGCCCGCCTTGGGATCATCGCCTCCATGCAGCCCAGCCATCTGCTCACCGACATGGCCTGGGCCGGGGAAAGGCTCGGCCCGGAGCGCTCCACCCGCGCCTACGCCTGGCGCTCCTTTCTCGACCACCACGTTCCCCTTGCCTTCGGCACCGACTACCCCGTTGAGTCAATTTCTCCTTTCCGCGGCCTCTACGCCGCCGTCACGCGGCAAAACGAAGCCGGTACACAAACCTTCGAGCCCACCCAGCGCCTGACCATCGAGGAGGCCATCTACGCCTATACCCAGGCCTCGGCCTTTGCCGAGTTCCGCGAGCGATCCAAGGGTCGGCTCGAACCGGGCTTTCTCGCCGACCTCATCGTACTCGATCGCGACCTCACAACATCCTCTCCCCGTGACTTGCTTGAAACTCACGTCCTGCGCACGGTCGTCGGCGGCATTACCCGCTTCAACGCCGATACGGCCGCGACCGAACCCAGAAGCCATGTGACCGATCCGCTCACCTGGAATGTACCCGAGTGATGTCCGTTCCCGCCCGTCCGCAACGCCACCTCACCGCGCATCTTTCATTGATCGCCGTTGCTCTGGTGTGGGGAACTACCTTTCCGCTCGTCAAAGCCGCGCTGCGCGACACCTCGCCGCTCCTCTTCAATCTGCTGCGCATGACCATCGCCACCGCCGTGCTTCTGCTCCCCAATGCGTCTGCTTTCCGCGACCTCACCAAGGCCCAATGGAGGCTCAGCGCTATCGCGGGCCTTCTGCTTGCCCTCGGCTACGAATTTCAAACGGTCGGCCTCACGGAGACGACACCCTCCAAATCAGCGTTTCTCACCGGCTTGGTTGTCGTTCTGGTGCCGCTGCTCCTTGCTTTGCCCATGCTCCGATCCGCGACCACACCCCGGCCCGGCGCTTTTGCTTACGCCGGGGCCGCTTTCGGCTTCCTCGGCATCATCCTGCTCACCACCAACCCCGGCACCGGCTTTGCGCTCCTTTCCGGCATGCACCGCGGCGAATGGCTCACCTTGGCTGCCGCGCTCGCCTTCGCCCTGCACCTGCTTACGTTGGCGCGGGCGGCGACGCACATCCCGGCGCGTGTTCTCGGCACCTTGCAGATCGCCTTTGCCACCCTGGCCATGCTGCTGTTGCTTCCCTTGGAGCGCCACCCCTTCGTGCACTGGACGCCAACGGTTGTCGCGGCGCTGGCCGTCACCGCCGTCCTCGCCACCGCCGCGGCGTTCACCATCCAAAGCTGGGCGCAGACGCATCTGCCCGCCTCGCATACGGCGCTCATCTTCACCCTGGAGCCTGTCTTTGCCGCCCTCACCTCTCTGCTCTTGTTTGGTGAACGGCTTCGTCCCGAGGCTCTGGCCGGAGCCGGCCTCATTCTTTCTGCCATTCTTCTCGCAGAAGTTGGGCCAACCGTAAAGATGCGCGCCGGTATCTTACCCATCGAACCGTAATGCACGAATCCAGCGACCTTTGCCCTGGAAACGCGTCTATGTATGCGACGACGTATCCGCAGACGTATACCAAGCCCGCAACACCTCCGCATCCATCCTGCTCCGCGGTCGTATCCGGCGCGGTAACTTTCATCTCACCCCTAAGTTGTGCACGAAGGAAGAAGCATCCATGGCATCCGTTCCAAACTCCGAAGGCGGCCTCCGGCATCAGCTACGCCGCCGCCTCACCCCGACGACTACTTTCAGCGCTCTTGGTGCCCTCTCTGCACTGATCCTGGGCGGCTCTCTGTTGACCGGCAAGGTCAGCGGCAAAGAAGGCCAACACATCGACTCTAGTGATGCCCATGCGCTCGTGGTTCCGTCGCCCGTTACGCTTTCCAATGGCTTTTCTGCCATCGTCAAGCAGGTTGGCCCCGCCGTGGTTAATATCAACACGGAATCCACCCCAAAACAAACGCCTGGTCGTCGTGGCCGCCGCGGTCTGCCCGATGGTGCCCAGCCCGATAATCCTCACGGCGGTGGGAATGGCGGCGGTAATGATGAGGACGGCAACAACATGCAGGACTTCCTCAACCGCTTCTTCGGCGGTGGTGGCGGTGCCGGCGGCGGCCAGCCCGATCTGAGCACCCGGCGCGCTTTAGGCTCCGGCTTCATCGTCGATCCCCGCGGCTACATCATCACCAACAACCACGTCATCGATAAAGCTGACCACATCTACGTCAAGCTCTCGACCGACTCCGACCGCAGCACCGACCAGGGCCGTCCCGCCCGCGTCATCGGCGCCGACCCCGCTACCGATATCGCCGTCATCAAAATTGATAGCCCGCAACCATTACCTACCATCAAGCTCGGCAACTCGGGCAGCGCTCAGGTGGGCGACTGGGTTCTAGCCATCGGCAGCCCCTTCGGTCTTTCTGAAACCGTCTCCGCCGGCATCGTCTCCGCCATCAATCGCTCCAACCTCGAGCAGGGCGCGGAAGGCGGCGTCGACCAGGCATCCTTCCAAAAGTTCATCCAGACCGATGCTGCCATCAATCCCGGCAACTCCGGTGGCCCACTCGTTGACATGGCCGGTGAAGTTATCGGCATGAGCACCGCCATCTACACCCAGTCAGCGGGCTCCGAGGGCGTCGGCTTTGCTCTGCCGTCCAATCTCCTCATCAGTACCTACAACCAGCTCATCGGCCCCAATCACGCCGTGACGCGCGGCTCCATCGGCATCCAGTTCCAGTCCGCACAGTCCTCTGCGGTTAGCCGTATGTACGGCTTCGCCAACGGTGGCGTCATCATCAGCTCTATCGTGCCGAACGGCCCCGCGTCCAAGGCCGGTCTGCAACCGCAGGACGTCATTGTCACGGTAGATGGCCAGCCCGTAAAAGATGGAGATACGCTCATCGGCGTTATTTCGCAGAAGGCCCCAGGCGCCACGGTGCACCTTGGCTATCTGCGCGGTGGTAAGCAGCAAACCGCCAACGTCAGTATTGCCGATCGCTCCAAACTCTTTACCGATCAGGCGGCTAAGGATGAGAACGCGACCCCTGATCAACCCGACGCAGGTCAAGCGAAGCTGGGCATCACCGAACAGCCCACAAAGCCGGAAACAGCCTCCAAGCTCGGCATCCGCGGCGGTGTCACGGTCACTGCCGTCCGTCCCGGCTCCTTCGCTGAAGGAATTGACATGCCAACCGGTGTCGTCATCGTGGAAATCAATCGCAAGCCCATCAGCAACGAAAGCGACTACCGTAACGTCGTTTCTGCCTTGAAGCCCGGTGACGATGTTGTCTTCGTGGTGCGTGACCCGCAACGCGCAACCGGTGGTGACACCTACATCGGCGGCACGCTGCAGTAAACAGCAATAATCCAATCGCGAAGCCGGAGGCAATTTGCCTCCGGCTTCGTCTTTTCAAGAGCTTTTCCTGCCGAGCGTCGATCACTGCACCTTTGTGTGACTTGTCGGACGCGACTTCTTTGCGATAACCTCAGTCACGTTGCGCGACCCAGCGGCCGCGTCGCTTCAGCTCTGGTTTCCACTCTGGATGAGGTCTGTCTCATGCGTCTTGCTTCCGCATTTTCCGCAACTGGTCTGCTACTCGTCGCCGCAAACATCAGTCAGGCAACCGTTCGACCTCATCATCACAGCTCCACCCACGCGCTTGTGCGTCATTCCGAGAGCCGCCACACCGAACACACCGCAACCGAGCACGCCGCCTCGGTCGGCATCGGCTCCGATCGCGCTACGGCCATCCAGACCGCCCTCATCCAGAAGGGCTACCTTTCCGGTGAACCTACTGGAACATGGGACACCGCGAGCGCTGAAGCCATGCAGAAATTGCAAGGCGATAACGGCTGGCAAACCAAATTCGTTCCGGACGCCCGCGCCCTGATAAAGCTGGGCCTCGGCGCCAACACCACGCCCACATCGACGACTCCGGCAGCACCCGCGGTTGCAGTTGGAGCGCCCGAGTCCAACTAGTTCAGACGGATCTAGTGATGCTCCCGGTCATCTCCTAGCGTAGCTAGCGTGGCGAGTGTAGCTGCGCTTTGCCTGCCGCAACGTGCTGTCGCGCTTACCGCCAGCTAAACGCCAGATGCCAACGTAGCCCGCGATTGGCAGCCTTCCGCAACACGCGTTCGTACTCCAGCAATTCACTCAACACGGCGGCGCTTTCATTGCCGAGCCTTCGTGGCTCCTGTTCCAAAGCCTCGATCAACCCGCGCACCGTCGCCAAACCCTCTTCGGGCGGAAACCATTGCGGTGGCGGTAGTTTTGTCAGCAAGTCAGGGTTTCCCGCGCCTTCCTCGATCAATAGCGCCATTGAGTTCTCGTCTGCGGAGAAAAAGTCCAGCAGCGGCCGAACCCCCAGAGTGTGCGCAAGCCGTTCGATCCCAGCTTCCTGCCGTGCCAAAGCTCGCCCATTCACATAGATGTCGAAGCCGGGGTCTTCACCCCTTACGACGATGTACATGGAAGCAGCCATTCCCCGAGTGTACAAAAGCTTCGCACCCAGTCCACTTGAAAAGTGGTCAAAGCTTACAAACGAACAGGTTCTGTCTCTGCCGTTCGGTTCCAAAGCAGATACGCGCTGCTCACTAACAGCAAGCCAAAGGCGAGCCAGGATCGAAGATCGAGCAAGGGGTGTAAAAACACCACACCCTCGAGCAGGGTCAACAATGGAGTAACGAGGAATTGAGCGCACCAGCGCATTGCACCAAGGGTCTCCAGAACCTGGAGGCTCAGAAAAGCCCCTAGCCCGTCTAAAACACACGCGCTCCAAGGGAAATGTCTGGCAGACTCTCGCCAGCCCTGGAAAGCAAGTCCACCGTAAACAACGGCGGCACCAAGCAGTGCCACTGCCATCCACGACCTTGGCCTCCCTTTGCGATCACCGCCTTCCCTCGCGTGGGAGAGTCCCCTATCTACAAACGCGCTTGCAAGCCCAGCCGAGACGGGCATCACACTCAAAGCAAGCAGAAAACGTGGACTCAGATCCGGTTGTGGAAGCAGAAGCAACAAGCCGGCCAAGCCAGTCAGCCCTGGCCAAAGCCGTGCCGGCAAGTCCTGCCCCAGAGCCCCAAGGGCCGTCATCGCAACAGCCACAACGACCGGCGAGAGCGCCATCGCGAGCGAGGCACTGCTGCCACTCACAAAACGTCCTGCCACCAAAGTTGCCACTGCAGGCCCGGCGAGTACCACTACGCCCAACAGCCCCGTCCGCCCCGGCTGAAGACACAATTTCGACCCGGGGGTATTCATCCGGTTATGGACGAAGGAAATCAGTACAAGGCTCGCCGCGCCTGCGCACCCGATCACTTGCGTCCGATAGCTGGAAACCGTTGAGGGCCAAGTTGCCTCCAACAACCAGCGACTTGCCCCGAGCAGACAAAGCAGGGTGAACGGCCAGATCGCCGTCCACCCTGCCCTGTTATCCGCTTGAATAACGAAACCCATGGCTCCATGCCTTTGAAGATAGCGCTGATGCAGCAAATGGGGAACGCATGGCTTAAGAACGCTGCTATGTATTTGAACGACTACTCGGCTTTGCGCGCTGGAAAGCATCTATTAAGGACATACAGAGCCTTTTAATAGACCTTTGAACAATGAGGTATACCTTTCCCAACAAAGACAGCCACGCTTAAAGCGTGGCTGTCTTCCACGGGAGCTTATCGGCTAGTCCCTTGCGGTGCTGCTCCACCAGAACCTGAGCCTGGCCGACGCGGCCGACGCCGGCGTCGGCGAGCACCGTTTGCTTGTGTACGGTCGCCGCTCTGCGGCGCCTGGCCTGGTACGGTTTGTGCGGAAACCAACTCACCCTCCTCCGCACCTTCGTCATCTCCTTCGAGATCATCATCATCGAGGTCGTCGAAGTCCTCGCCACCCTCGATGGTGATCGTGTCTTCAACGCGCGCTGCCTCGGGCGCAGGGGGCCGTTCCGTCCGCTCCTGGCGGTCTCCGCGTCCACGACTCGCTTCAGCACCGCCTTCGGCCACCTCAGGCAGTCCAAGCTTGGCGCGCTGCTCCCGCAGCACCGCCTTACGACTCAGCTTGATCCGGTTTCCTTCAATCGCCAGGACCTTCACCAAGACCTGATCGCCCTCGCGCAGTTCATCTTTTACGTCCTTCACGCGATGCTCCGCAATCTCGGAAACATGCAGCAGGCCGTCAGTTCCAGGGAAGATCTCAACAAACGCGCCGAACTCCGCCAAACGTACGACCTTGCCAAGGTACGTCCTGCCCGGCTCCGGCACGGCAGTTAGATCACTGATCATTTGGATCGCCTTTGCCAGTCCCTCTGCGTCGCTCGATGCCACGTTGACGCGCCCCGAATCTTCAACATCGATCTTTACCCCGGTTGCGTCGATGATGCCACGAATCGTCTTGCCACCAGGTCCAATGAGGTCGCGGATCTTGTCCGTCGGGATCTGCAGGGTGTGAATGCGCGGTGCGTACTTTGAAGTTTCCTGGTTCGGCGTCCCAATCACCGCGTCCATGGTGTCCAGCAGGAACAACCGCCCCCGCCGCGCCTGCTCCAGCGCTTCCCGCATGATCTGGGGTGTAATCCCCATGATCTTGATATCCATCTGCAGGGCGGTGATGCCTTTACGTGTGCCGGCGACCTTGAAATCCATGTCGCCGTAATGATCTTCGGCACCTGCGATGTCGGTCAGGATGGCATACTTCTCGCCTTCTTTGACCAGTCCCATCGCTACACCTGCTACCGAGCCCTTTAACGGGATGCCCGCCTGCATCAAGGCCAACGACGCACCGCATACAGTAGCCATTGACGAAGATCCGTTGGACTCAAGAATGTCTGAGACGACCCGAAGGGTATAGGGCGACTCGTCCTCCCCAGGCAAGACCGCCTCGATGGCTCGCCAGGCTAGCGCGCCATGACCAATCTCACGGCGCCCCACACCGGTCATGCGCCCTACCTCACCCACCGAAAACGGCGGAAAGTTGTAGTGCAGCATGAAGCGGCGCTTTTGCTCACCCTCGTAGCTTTCCATCCGCTGAGCATCATCCATGGTGCCCAGCGTGGCGGAAACAAGCGCCTGGGTCTCCCCGCGGGTGAAGAGTGCCGATCCGTGCACACGAGGCAGCACGCTCGTCTCAATACTCACCTTCCGGATCTCATCAAAGGCGCGATGATCGGGCCGGATTCGCTCGTTCAACACCTGCTCCCGGAAAATACGCTCACGAAGCAATTCGAAGTATTTGCTCAACTTCTTGCCAGCGGCGGCGTCTCCTTCCGGCAACCCCTTCTTTAACTCATCCTTGATCTCTTTTACCTTGGCGTAGCTATCGAACTTCGGGTACTTCTGCGTATCCAGGGCGTCCTTCAAGCGGTCGCCCACCTTGCTTTGCAACTCGCTCGCATATACGTCGTCAAGGATGGTTTCGGCGACGGAACGCTTTGGCTTCCCAGCCCGTCCAACGAGGTCCTTGATACCGGCTACGATCTTCTTGATCTCACCGTGAGCGAACTCAATCGCCTCCACAACGCGCTCTTCCGGAATGTCCCGAGCGCCCGACTCGATCATCGTGATCCCGGCCTCTGTGCCGACTACCATGATGTTGAGCGTACTTACTGCCCGTTCAGCGTAGGTTGGATTCACGATGAAATGCTCATCAACGATCCCGATGCGTACTGCACCGACAGGGCCATGGAAGGGGATGTCGCTGAGCGCCAGCGCACAACTCGCCCCATTGATGCCAAGTACATCTGGGTCGTTCTCTTTATCCGCAGAGTAGACAAACGCCACAACTTGCGTCTCGTTCCTAAAGTTTTCCGGGAACAATGGCCGAATCGGCCGATCGATCTGGCGGCTCGTTAGAACTTCCTTCTCGCTCGGACGGCCTTCGCGTTTGATAAACCCACCCGGAATACGCCCTCCGGCATAGGTGAACTCGCGATATTCCACGGTGAGCGGAAAGAAGTCTATACCCTCTTTCGGGTCCGGCGAGGCGACAGCTGTCGCTAGGACGGCATCATCACCGCTGGTTGTGAAAACCGCTCCAGATGCTTGCTTCGCCATCCGACCCGTTTCGAACTTGATCTGCTTGCCCCCGGCAAGCTCTACGGTGATATCCTGCATGCAATTTTCCTTTAAACCCATCGGTCTTTGTGTCTTTACATGACCGGGTAGTGCTGAGAAACTAGCGTTATAAGCCAGAAACCCCGCAAGGCGGGGTTTCTGGACTAACAGTTTTGGCAAGATGCACTTTCGAGGAACGCTCGCCGACAGAGAACGCCACGATTACACTGGCCCTATGATCCGCAGCGGTAGCGGGAGCACTCGGCACGGCTTGTACCCCTCTTGCATTCATCGTCCCTTGTCGCATCGCTTACTTGCGGATACCCAGTTTACCGATGACCTCACGGTAGCGATCTCCATCCGTCTTCTTTAAGTAATCCAGAAGGCGTCGGCGCTTTGAAACCAACATGAGCAAGCCGCGGCGAGAGCCATGGTCTTTCTTGTGAGCCTTGAAGTGCTCCGTCAGTTCGCCGATGCGCTCGCTGAGGATTGCTATTTGCACCTCGGGACTTCCAGTGTCCGAGTCGTGCGTGCGAAACTTACTGATGATCTCCGACTTCTTTACAGGTGCCAACACGGCGGGTTTTTGCTCCTGATTCTCTATACTTGAGTCACTTCTTCCAGTGTCCGAGTGTTAGGATACCACGCCAAATCGGCGTTTCTGCTGCCTGCCACCCGGCCATGGAACCAGAATGACTTACCGCGCCATATGTTCGTTCAAGAAGGCCGAGGATCGTTCTCTCGCCTTCGTAGCCGCTTGAGGGCTGAAACTCGCACGTGCGTCACAGCTGAAGCCATGCCCTGCTCCCTCGTATATATAGAGAGTTACCTCGGGATGCGCATCGCGAACAGCGTCGCTTTGGTCCTTTCCGATGTGGTCATCCTCAGCTCCAAAATGCAGCAGTACCGGACAACTCGGCTCCTCTTTTGCCACCGAACCGATGCCACCCGGATAGTAGGCGACGCAGCACTTTGGCTCGAAGCCGAACGTGGATCCGCGCGTAGCACTGAGCCAACTCACCAGGCCGCCGTAACAGTACCCTAAAACGGCCGCGCCGGAGCCCACCTGGCTCACCCGCTGAAAAGCCGCGGCTACATCCAGCAGTGCCTTGTCCGCATTGAGCTTTTGGTACAAGCCAAACGCCTTTTGCAGGTCGTCTCCGTCATATTGCAGTTCTATACCGGGTTGGATTCGATCAAACAGCGCCGGCGCGATCACCGTGTATCCATCTCTTGCGAAGCTGTCTACAACGCTACGAATGTATGGATTCACCCCAAAGATCTCTTGCACGATCACCAAACCGCCTTTTGGTGCCCCATTGGGCTCCGCCAAGTAGGCCGAAAGTGTATGTCCATCACTCGCACTTACATTCACCCAATTGCCAGCCACTATTTGCATTTCTCCGTCGGGTCTCTGCGCGTTTCCATCGACGAGCACACTAGCTGTTCTTCTGATGAAGTCCAGCCAAAAGGCACTCCCTTTTGTCCCCGCATGACCTGTATGAGATTATCAGCAACCTGCGCTGACGAAACCTGATAAGACCCATTTGCAATCGAACGACGCAGTCGTTCGATCTTCCCCAGATTGCCAAACTGCCTTGATTCTTTGCTAAGGGCGTTCGCCTCAACTGCCACCGCTCCGTCTTTCATTCCTACGATGATCACATCTCGATTTTTCATATCCCTCTCCGACTACTTCATCGGCGAGACCTGGAAGTACATGAGGTATAGAATTCGAGAGATGTAGGAAAGATTCATTCGGTAGATAAAGATGCAAAATAAATTCATTAAATTAACAGAAATGCGTTAGTACCAAACCTTTCGCAAGGGTCAGGGAATTTATCTCTTTACAGCTTTTCTCTCGGGCGATAACGACGACCGAAGATGAAGCACCGCAGAGGAATGAATCTGAGAGACACGGGATTCCACAACTCCGAGCGTTAATCCGATCTCTTTCATCGTAAGCTCCTCGTAGTAGTACAGCGTAAGCACCAGACGCTCTTTCTCTGGGAGCTTATCGATAGCGGCAATCAACCTCTCCCGCGTTTCGCCCTGCATGCAGCGGGAGAGCGGATCATTTTTGGTCGGTCCCGGTACACACGCTAGTTCTTCTTCCCCTGTCTCTCCGCCATGCTCTACGTTCAGGCTTCCAATTTCCAGTCCCTTCAGCGCGCCCAGGACATCCTGATACTCGCTGAGTGACAAACCTAGTTCAGCAGCGATCTCTGTTTCCATCGGGGCCCTTCCGAAGCGCGTAGTAAGCGTCCAGATGGCCTCTTCAATCGCGCGTCCCTGGCGCCGTAACTCCCGCGGGCCCCAATCCACATTGCGGAGCGAATCCATAATCGCGCCCCGGATACGAAACTGGGCATAGCTCTTGAATTGAACCTGTTTGGAGCTATCGAACTTCGCAACGGCGTCGATTAGTCCCAGAATGCCCGCCGAGATCATTTCTTCGAGTTCCACTTGCTGCGGAAGGCGTTCATGTATCCGTCGGGCAACGAACCGAACCATGGGCAGGTGCTCCAGCACGAACCGCTCACGCTCTTGCGCGCTCATGGGGATTTGCTTCTCCACCTGAGGCACAGACACCTCTTCCGGTCTCGTAACATCACCATCAATCGTGACGAGAAATGGCGGCAACTCCTGCACTGGTGCGCGGAACGACTGTAACGTTTGGGTGCTGTTCATGGAGAACTCCTATGGATTTGCGCTCATTCTGCCGCCCCATTGCGGCTAGTCTTCGCGTTCTACCATCCAACTGACCTGGAATAAAGCAACCCTGATGCCAAATGGGACACCGTTCACCTAAGACTTTTCTAAGGGAAGGAAAAGCGAAGGTACGAGAGAGGTAAAGCGAAGATTGGGACGAAAGTAAAACGAAGGTGCAAAGAATGAAGGGCGAAGAGTGAAAGCAAAAAGAGCGAAGCTGAAGAAGCAGGAAAGCGAAAGTAGGGAGCATACTGGGGCTGTCGGCGACCAGGAATCGTTGCGCGAGGGCGTATCTGGGCAAGTAAAAACCCCTCCGAATTTGGAGGGGCTTTTTAATACTTTCGTGTACTCATGCACGCACGGATCGGCGCAGCAACACCTCTCCTGCCCTAATGTCTGGCCGGCCTTCGGCCAAAATAGCCGCCCTTTGCAAAACGTGACCCAGTTCACGGACGTTACCCGGCCATGTGTGCGTGAACAGTTTATCGATGGCATCTGGAGCGAGACGTTTGCGTGGTGCTTCTTTGCCCAACTCCGCAAGAAAGTACTCGGCCAAAAGCGGTAAATCCTCCATCCGTTCAAGCAGACTTGGAACCGGGATGGGAAACACAGAAAGTCGGTGCAGCAGATCAAGGCGAAACGCACCCGCCTCGACGCGCTCCTCAAGCGAACGGTGCGTTGCGGAAACAACGCGCACACTTACGCGCACGGTTTCGTTGTCACCCACTCGTTGAAGTTCTCCATTCTCTAGGAAACGCAACAACTTTGCCTGCAGCGAGATGGGCATTTCGCCAATCTCATCAAGAAAGAGGGTTCCACCATGAGCCGCTTCAATACGGCCGATGCGGTTCTGGACGGCACCTGTGAAAGCACCGCGCACGTGACCGAAAAGTTCTGCTTCAAGCAGCGCTTCTGGAATGGCCGCACAGTTCAGAACGACGAACGCTTTATTCGCTCGACCGCTTAGCGTGTGAAGAGCTTTTGCCACCAGTTCTTTGCCAGTACCCGTTTCACCCTCAATCAGAACGCGGGCACTATGTGGAGCCACTAATTTTACTAAGCGCGTGAGTTCTGCCATCGGTGCACTTTGGCCGATCATGCCAGGGAGTGTCACAAAACTCCCCGTCGCCGCCCACATTTCGTTGCTGGTCTCCTGAGATTCCGTACGTGGCTGTTTATGGCCAATGTCACGCACCGGCGAACGCTCGTTCACACCGCCCTCTTCGGTGGGGACAAAAAGTTCTGTCCGGTGAGCTTGCGAGTGCACATCGTCGCGTATGGCATGGAGCAACTCGTTCCGCCATAGACTTCGGTGACCGCTTTGCATCCAGGTGCCGTCGAGACGAAGCAAATCCAACTTTGGATAAAGTGCCCGGACGGTCTCAGCAAAGGCATTTGCTTCCAGATCGGGAAGCCAATCATCCAGAAGCAAGGCCTCGGCCTGTTGTTCCTCTAGCTGCGCTATCGCTTCAGCGCCACCGTTGGCCTCCTTCACATGCCATCGCATCTCCGTCAGCTTTCCGCGGAGCTTATAACGAATATCCGCATCCGCGCTTGCTAGAACCACGACTCGCTTGAACGGTTCTGCTGTCACTTCGCCACCTCCTCAACTCGAAGCCGGACGATCTCCATCCGCAACCGATTGAAGCCAGCAACGATAAGCTGCACGTCTTTCAAAGCACCTTCAACGGCTTCCAGCAAGGCCGTTTCACCGCCAGAAAGCAAAGCGATTTCTAATCGGCATTGCAATCTGGAGAGCGGTTGCGAGGAGTCATGCAGCTCTTGATCTAAGGCATCACTCCACTCGCTCATACTTAGACTTTCGCTGTTTAACATGTCGCTTTCATTGCCTCCGGTACCATGCCCACGTCTAGACCACAGGCACCTGCAAATGGGACTGAAGCCGGAAAGGTAGCGAGACGGTAACCCGAACCCCGCACAGTCTCAATCAGAGCGGCGCTTCCGGCAAGCAGCGGAGAAGTTGCCGCAAGCTTTCTGCGCAGGTAATTGATGTAAACCTCAATCACGTTGGAAGCAGCGCCGTCGCGGAATTGCCAAACCTCCCGTAGAAGTTCCTCTCGGAAACAACATTGACCCTTTCGTTGTACGAGAAACGCTAGCAATACGAATTCCTTCGCAGTCAGGTCGATGAGCTGCCGATTGCACCAGGCCTTTCGATTGACAAGGTCGACCTCGATAGGACCATGGTGGAGACTACGAGTCTCAGGCGCGCCTCTTCGACGCAAAATCGCCCGGCAGCGAGCCGACAACTCCTGAAAACTGAAGGGCTTCAACAGACAATCGTCGGCGCCAAGGTTCAAACAGCGAATCCGCTCCTCAACATTGTTGCGGCCCGTGAGGACAAGGACGGGGGGCATTTTCTGCGCTGCGCGGAGGTCTTCAAGAATCTCGATGCCGTCGCAGCCCGGGAGGCTAAGATCCAGGATCATGAACTCCGGTTGATCCACCTGTAATCGCTCTAAAGCGTCTTTGCCGTTGCCAAGCCACTCAGTTTCAAAGCCATCGAGAGCTAAACCTTTCTGCAAAAAGAGTCCTAACGCCCGGTCATCCTCGACGATCATCACGCGCATGCCGTTCCGCACCCCCGCCTTGCTGTGCATCTCAATTCCGTTACACGTGGCGTTCCTACAAGGATTGCGCAAAAGACCATCGAACGTACCGTCAAAGCGAAAATAGTACGAAAAGTTAAGCCCAATATGGAACAGCTGCTCAGTGGAACCAAAATGGGAATCAACATGGGACGCTTCACGATTTACTTCTTGCAGTTCGCTTTTTATTCGCTACAATTTGCACATGGCAATCACGCGACGGCAAAAAGAGGTGTTGGACTTTCTCTCCAACTTCACAGCGCAGAATGGGTACTCCCCCTCGTATGAGGAGATCGCATCCGGGCTTGGCCTGAACTCCTTGGCGACCGTGCACAAGCACATTACAAATCTGCAAGGGAAAGGTTTGCTCCAGCGGGCTCACAATCGAAGTCGCTCGATCGATGTGTTGCCGCAGCGCAGTTCGCGGCGGGGCGGCGATCGCCTTCCACTCCTAGGGCGCATCGCAGCCGGACGACCCGTTGAAGCGATCGAAACGGCAGAAACGATCTCGCTCGGGGACATTATCGGAGCGCGTGAGGTCTTTGCCTTGGAGGTGCGCGGCGATTCAATGCAGGATGAACACATAGTGTCCGGTGATTTTGTCCTCGTGGAGCGCACACGAACGGCGCGCGAAGGTGAAATCGTTGTAGCCCTCGTCGATGGCGCCGATGCCACGCTGAAGCGCTTTTACCGGGAAGGAAGTCTCATCCGTCTACAGCCGTCGAACGCCGGTATGGCCCCGATCTACGCTCCAGCCGCCAATGTGAATATCCAAGGCCGTGTCCTCGGTATGCTGCGGAAATACGCCTAGACAGCACGCCACACTTTGGAACACAGTGGGCCTGAATCATACCTGCGCAACGCCCGTTTAGCTTCTCGTCTTCGATCTTGATGGGATGCTCATTGACTGCTCAATCGATCTTTGCCAATCCATGAATGCGGCTCTCGCTCATGTGCGTAGATCCGCTCTACCGATGAAGGTGCTCACCAATCTCATTGGAATGGCGCAGCCATCCCTAGGAGACGGGCGCTGGAGGCAAGCAAATCCTCCATGTGCACGCCCAAAGAGAACGAAGCCCTGTTTGAATCGGCCTAAAGCTTCTTTCTTCACCACTGCGGTGAGCACAAACCTGGATCACACGCGCCCATACGCCGGCATAATCGGCACCCTCCAAACTTTTTGCGAGCGAAATACATCTTCCAGATGGCGGTTCTAACAACAAACCGGTACGACCTCCTCGAGCGAGGTTTGGGACTTTCGCCATTTTCTTCTAAATTACGGAGGGGTTTGTCTACTTCCAAAAGCCTCATCCCGAAGGCCTCACTCAAATTATTGCCGAGGCACTCGCGACGCAAGCCCGGATAGACGATGGGCTCTCCCAGGCACAGATGGCTGGTGGTGGTCGGCGACTCGGAGGTTGACGTGCTTACTGCTCGCGCGTTCGGCGTTCGTTGCCTTGCTTGCAGCTACGGCCTGAGGTCCGACGTGCTCGCGGCAGCGAAACCGGACTGGCTTGTTGATCATCCCTTGGACTGGCTCACAACCTTGATTTGGGACCGTGAAATGAGGACTGACCCGTCAGAAGCTACGACCATAGCCAGGCGGCACCCCGTACCCCGCTTGAATCGCCGTGTACGTTTTGGCGGACAGGGGTCAGAGTCGCGCCGCCAAAGGTGTATTCAGCCATCCGCTTTTCAAGGGATCCGGTGTAGAAGCGCGCAAGGTTGGACAACCCGCCCCCTAGGACGAAGACTTGAGGGTCGAGAATGTCGACAATCATAGCCAGGCCACGAGCGACTCGGTCCTCCAGTCGCTCCAACGCTGCAACTGCCTGTTCGTCGCCTTCCGTCTCCAAGGTGACGATCTGCTTGCCAGTAAGTTTCTTACCCGTGGCACGGAAGAAATCCGCTTCAAAGCCTACACCTGAAATCCACGTTTCCAGACAGCCATGACGACCGCAGTAGCAACGCGGTCCGGGAAATTCGTGTGCGAGTGCCCAAGGTAGCGGTGTGTGCCCCCACTCACCCGCCAAGCCATTTGGACCAGCGTAGGGATGACCGTGAAGGACAATACCAGCACCACAACCCGTCCCCAAAATAACCCCAAACACCGCAGAAGAGCCTGCCCCAGCCCCATCGGTAGCTTCGCTCACAGCAAAACAGTTCGCATCGTTGGCACAACGCACCTCTCGCCTGAGGGCAGCCGAGAGGTCGCGTGCAAGAGGTTGGCCGTTCAGCCAAAGCGAGTTCGCATTCTTTACAAGCCCGGAAGCGGCTACGATGGTGCCGGGGATGCCCACGCCCACCGTTCCCGTAACGGCAAGATCAGACTCAATAGACGAGACTAATCCGGCGATGGTTGCGATGGTTTCCAGGTAGTCGCCGCGCGGTGTGGGAACGCGTAGCCGTCGTAATTCTTCGCCTTGATCATTGAGCGCGATTGCCTCCGTTTTTGTGCCGCCAAGGTCGACGCCGATGCGCATAGAAATACCTACAGGCTCCTAACCGTGTACGTGTTGCCGATCCAAGCAAGCTGACCTAAATTCTGCAAGCAGAGACTCGGCCATTTTGAGCGACTCCGTTATTTGGAAACAGCACTCGTTCTGCCAACCACAGGCGCGGGAAGCGTATAGATCACCTCTCCGGCTCTGGTGTAATGGAGTTCTTCTCTCGCTTGATGTTCGATGGCGCTTGGGTCATTCTGCAAGCGATCGACATGGCCCTTCAAGCGGCTGTTTTCTCGCTGTAACTGCTGCATCTGCTTGCGTAAGGCATCTTCTTCGTGGCGCTTCCCCGCATACGCCGTCAGCCCGTTATGCCCAAACATCACACCATAGGCCATACCCAAAGCAAGGCACCCTGCTACAAGGGTAGCCGTTCGCCTACGCCATGGGCGACCTTGGGAGCGCCCTGCAGCAGCGGACCGGAACGCGAGACGGGAGGAGGAGGAAGACGAAAACAAAGACAAACCTCGTACATTGATCATACCCTCGGTGAGAGCTTGCCGTTCCTTTCTCTTCAGATCGTCAGGAACCGTTCTCGTTACCATGGCCTCCAAGAGAATCGGGATTGATCTTCCGGGCCTCTCTCTTCATGCCACTCTGGAACTCCGTATTTGTTATCTTGAAGAGGTTCGACTTTGCGCGTGCTCATCCTCATCTCGGCTGTGGCATTGTCCGGATTGCTATGGGCATCATTTGCCGCCGCGCGTTTCATCCGTAAAGCACGTCGACATCGGCGTGCAGGCGACCTACGCGGCAGGGAAACAGCGTCTCCACTCGGCGTGGAAGGGCACGAGGATGAGCTCGAAAGCGAAACCGCCTCACCTCCAAGGAAATGATGACCATCGGTTCTACTCCAATCGCGCAATCTCACGCTGCCACGCAGGCCGTCGATCAGGGATGGCGCCTTGTACGCATCCTGTGCGTCAGCGGCATTATCGCTTGCGCGGCGCACGTGGCGTTCCGTCTGCCCTTTACCCCCGTGCCGTTTACGTTGCAGCCGCTTGCCGTTTTGGGCGCCGGATTAGCATTCGGCCCCGTGGAGGGTGTCTTCGCACTGCTGGCCTACCTCCTGGAAGGCGCCGCAGGGCTGCCGGTATTTAGCCCAACGGGCCCCGGAGGCTTGCTTCAGCTGTTTGGTCCGACGGGTGGCTTTTTGCTCGCCTACCCTCTGGTCGCGCTTGTCTGCGGAGCTTTCACACGACACCTCGAAGCCCGGCACTCCCGCTTTGTCGCTGCGTTGCTGGGCTGCTCGCTTGCCGTACTCGCGCTTTTCGTCATCGGCGCCTCATGGCTGAGCGTTGAAGCTCACCTCGGCCTGCGGGCGACGATGGTGGCGGCGGTGCTGCCCTTCCTCCCCGGCGAAGCGATCAAAGTCTGCACCGCTGCGGGGGTCTACCGCGCTTTGCGAAACCCGGTCCCGTAACGATAACCGTTCCACGCTCGAAGAATCGGAAACTTCCATGACGGCAGCACCTTCACAGCTCCACGAAATCAGCATCGCCCACAGCCCGGATTCGGATGACGCCTTCATGTTCTACGGTCTCGCCACCAACAAGGTGCGGGTCCCGGGCTATCGCTTTACCCATACCCTTACCGATATCGAGACCCTGAATCGCAAGGCGCAGGCCGAGCAGACCTACGATGTTACTGCCGTGAGCTTTCATGCCTACCCGTACATTCAGGACAACTATGCCATCATGGCATGCGGCGGCTCGATGGGTGAAAATTACGGCCCCATGATCGTTTCCCAGAAAGCGTTCACACCGGAAGAGATCAAGCGGGTACGCGTCGCTGTGCCCGGTACGTTGACGACGGCCTATTTAACCCTGAAGCTATTCGCGCCCGAGATCGAAACGGCTACCCTGCCCTTCGATCAAATCATTCCGGCCGTTCTCGCCGGCGATTTCGATGCCGGCCTGATCATTCATGAGGGCCAACTGACCTATGGTCGCGACGGTCTCAAGAAAATCCTCGATCTCGGCATCTGGTGGCAAGAACAGACGGGCCTCCCCCTTCCGCTCGGCGGCAATGCCATCCGGCGCTCGCTTGGTCCGGAGGTGCAGCGCATCGTTACCGACGCCCTTCGCGAAAGCATCCAGCACGCACTGGATCACCGGGAAGAAGCACTCGAATATGCGATGCAATTCGCCCGCGACCTCGACCCCGCGCTGGCCAACCGCTTCGTTGGCATGTACGTCAACGAGCGAACAATCGACTATGGAAGCGACGGGCGTGAGGCCATTCGTCGTCTGCTCGACCTGGGTTATGAGCGCGGGATCATACCGCATCGCGCAGCAGTCGACTTTGTCGGGTAACGAAGCCCCTGGGAGCAGGCCGGCATCGATCAGGGTTCCTTCATTGTAAAGATTTGCTTCATGGTAGACTTTGAAAGTTCTTGCGTGATGGAACAGAGCACCGTGTTGTTTTCATTTTGCAGGCCGGACGCGTAGCTCAACTGGCAGAGCATTCGACTCTTAATCGACAGGTTGAAGGTTCGATTCCTTCCGCGTCCACCATTCTCCTTCCTCCCGTAACTTGGCTCCTGGTTACTTCAAATCGCTACCTGATTTGGAGTTCTCGCGATAGCATGCGGGTGTGTCCTCACATACCCCATTTGGGTTACGACCCTCCCCCGCTCGATGCACGCGGCTCCTGCGCGCATCGCCCTTGCTTCATCCCGGCATACGTAGCTTGTTTGCGCTTCTTGGCCTTGTTTTGGCACTCGGAACTTGCGCTCGGCTACACGCACAGGCGTCGTACACTGCATCGCGCGCCGGTGACTTACAGGTCGGTGCCGGCGTCACGTTTGGCCGTTCGAACTACCTGATCCCCGCGCTTGGAGCTGGCTTTACTCCACAACTCTCCGGCACAGGGGAGACGTTGCGAGGCGTCAATTTCTACAGCACATTTGATTTCAAGCCCCACATCGGCGTCGAACTTAACTTTCACCAGACCTCGCCGAGCTACGGCGCCAATGTATATGAACGAACCTACGAGGTGGGCGGCCGGTATGTGTACCCGATCCAAAAACTTCGGCCGTACGGCAAGGTCATGTATGGCCGCGGTGTCTTCAACTATCCTCAGAACATCGCAAACCTGGCCTATAACCTGTACAGCTTGGGCGCGGGTGCCGATTACAACCTGCTGAATTCCATCAACCTACGGGTGGATTACGAGTACCAGCATTGGT
The DNA here is from genome assembly GCA_964242495.1 of uncultured Acidobacteriaceae bacterium. GTDB lineage: Bacteria > Acidobacteriota > Terriglobia > Terriglobales > Acidobacteriaceae > Granulicella. The sequence goes on along the minus strand of CAXSZS010000002.1, from coordinate 277,058 downwards.
TAAGTTTCCCCTTGCAGCCGCTTGAGCCAAGTTTGGTGACGGTGGGCGTTGCCTATCATTTTTCAGGCTCTGGACGGTGTACCTTTTGCGCAAATCGCTGATGGGCGTCTGGGAGGACCGTGGCATCCTTGATCGTGCTACTTCCTTAGGAGATGTACGATTCAGCGCCAACGGCGCGTCCCGTACCAGCCCAGGCGAGCTAAGGCCTAGGTGTACGGAAGTCGTGCATACGAGGGCTGAAAGCCCAATCTTTAGCGCGCAGGTTGCTTCTGTGGGAACCTAAGTCCCATCAGAAGGTAAACGCCAGCCCGGCTTGCACGGTACGCGGCGCCTGTGCCAGATAGAGGGTTTCGCCATCGGAACCGATCACGGGCCGGTACCCTTCCTCGAGCAGATTCGACGCTTCGAGAACGGCCTCAAGCCCCTGTAATCGGTGCCCCGACCACAAGCGCTGGCGTAGGGAAACCCCAAGGTACGCCTGCTCGGCCGCCACATTGTAGGAATCCACCGCGGTCAGGGTCTCGCGTGGCTGCCAGCGATACTGCGTCTGGAATGCGGTCCCCGTGTGGGCGACCCTGCCACGCATCCCGACACGCACCGCTACAGCGTCGCTTGGCCGAACTGCGCTTTGCACATGGGAAAGCGCCAAGGTCCCGTTGCCGCTTTTGAGAGCGGTCCCAAACTCCACCTGCGCGCAGGCTGCAAGGGTTGCTGTTACCTCGTGCGTCCAGGCCACGCTCACGCCCCGCGCAGTGTAGCCGCCGACAGCCAGGCGGAAGCTTCCACTATTCCGATCCTGCAGCAATGGCAGCCCGGCGGCTTCGCCCGCTCGCAACGGCCCCATCCCCTCCAGACCGGCGACCGGCAGATCGTCCTGGTAGACCGCGACGGTCTCTGTGGTGCCCCCGTGGGCGTGCGACACTGCCAGTTCCTGATGTAGCCCGTTCGTCATCACCGGCCGACCCTGGGCATCACTCAGGACCTTAGGGGCGAGCTCCGCGCCGTCCGCATCGTCTGCACTCTGCAGGCTTTGTCCAGCCGCAAAGCGATACAACACCGCGAACCCGGGCGCCGGGTTGACCACGATGCGCAGAAAGGGCGCCGCGCTTACCCGGCTCGCCACAAGCCGCTCGGCCGAAAGCAATGTACCGGCGTCAATCATGACTGCATCCCCGAGGGCCATGCGTTCACTGGTGGCGAGCGTAAGCACCTGTAGGCCGGTCGCCCCGGCTCCGGCGATCTCAGGATGGACCTCCAGCCCAGCAACCATCTTCATGTCACCGCCGAAGGCCGCGTGATGCCCATAATCGCTTTTGGCCTTCATCGCCGGACTAATTCCCGCACCATCAGGCACACCGACACTCACGTGCAGTGTTTCCGTCCACCCATTTGGGCGCACAATCGTTTCCGTGATGTTCTGTCGTACGCCTGCATCGGCGAAGCCGCCGCTGCCCGCCAACGCGGACACATGCGTCACCGAGGCGGGGGCGTTGGGACGATCGAGCTGATCTTCTACCTCATCCCCATCGCTGTTCTCCGAAAGCCGCAACAACGGCCGGTTCGCGCTCGAACGCAACGTCCATCGCCAGTCGTCGCCCGGTTCGTCGGCGCTCCGCCTTTGGGCTGGAAACCACGCACTGGCGTCGAAAAGCGTTGATAGCGTAAGGTTCGCCAAGGCATGCGCACCCGCACCCAGGCGTACATTCGATCGCATTGCCGGCGAAAGGAAGGCCGAGGAAGCCCGCACCTGGTACCGCCCGGGCACCGCGGCGCTAAGGAGATAACGCCCATGATCATCCGTAAAGGTGTGCGCCACGACTGCGGCGTTCACGTCCAGTAGCTCGATCAGTGCGCCCATCTGGGGCGTTCCGTGGCGATCGCACACGACACCCGCTACCGCCGGCAGCGCCGCCTGCCCCGAGGCATGGCGCAGCGCAGGACACAACACCAGCAACAACATGGCCAAACCGGGTACAACTTCCTTCACCGCGCCTGTGCTCCTTCGTGCGCGTCCACAGCTCTCCAGAAAACCTGGTGAAACCGATGACTCGCAAGGCAACGTTTCACGTTCGGGGCGGTCGCTCTTTGCTCTCTCGGCGACGGTACCCCCAATGAATAGGCAACCAACTCGCGTTCTACTGCACCACCAGAAACGGTGCGCTTTCCGCAATTTGCTGCTTGGAAACCGTATCGTTCACCTTGATGATGACCTGATACCGGCCCGGCTCCAGACTACCGAGAGGCATCGTCTTTTCCAGCGTAAGCTGATCGGCGTTCGGGTTCAGCTTCGCCGCGGACTCCTGCGACTCGAGGATCTGCTTATTCGTTGCCAGGTCTAGGACCTGGTACTCGATCGTGGCATCGTTCCGCTTGTTGTCGCCGATACCGAGGTTGTACACCTGCATCCAGAAGTTGAGATTCTGCGCCCGATGGAAGGTCACCGGCGTCGAAATCGTCGCCGACACCCGCGGGCGGATCTTCGTGTTGCCAATGATGAATGTCCCCGCCCCGATCTCTTTCGAAGGAACGCGTTCCATCTGGTCGGCAAGAATCAACGAAGAGTGTCCCAGGCGATCGTCGTCGAACTTGGGCACATCCACACTGCGCTTCCAGGTGCCCACGTGCTCGGGATTATTGACGTCCTTGATCGCAATTTCGAGCTTGTATTTTCCAGGAGCCAGATCAAGCGCCGTCCAATACACGGAACTGTTCGTCTTGGTCCGCGTCAGCAGATCGCTCGGGGTTTCTACCTTCACCGTGTCCTCGAAGGTCCGTACCACATGGTGGTTGATGTTGCTGACCCGGCCAAGAATGTTCACGACGCCGCTCGCATCCCCATCCTTCGTCTTGTACGTGATGTCATTGTTCCGCAACTGCAGCGTCACCGGCACCAGAACGGTGTCGTTGGTCAGCTTCACATAATCGGTGCGTACATCAAACAAAAATGGAGGTCCTGTCAGGATTTTCTCCGTGCCGAGAAAAGCATCCAGATCCGCAAACTTCACCGGCGGCGGCGCCATCAATTTTGCATACTGGTCCAGCCGATCGAACTGCTTGCTGTTGATCGAAGCCGACATGGGTCCCGGGCCCAACTGCTCCAGGCCACCGCCTGTGAAGCGATCCGCCTGTTTGGCCTTGCCCATCTGCTCATACATCGTCTGGCCGGCGCCCGGGGTGTGCTTCAGGGCGTCTTTCTCCGAACGGTCGATCGTGGCATGGTAGTCGCCGCACATGCACGTATCCACAAACTCCACATCGATGTTGTCGCCCACACCGGCCAGGTACCGGTAGTGCCACGTCTCAAAGGGGAAGGTGGACGTCTGCCCGCCACCCTCTTCCATCGGCCGGTCGTAGTTGCCGCCCGAAGGATGCGAATCGATGCTGTCCGGCTTGCCGAAAGCGATATAGATATGGCCGCGATCAGTCATCCAACCCGGTTTACCGGCCGCAAAATGCTCATTGGCATAGGCGATCCGGGCATAATGCTCATCGCGAAACTCATTTTCCGGGCTGTCCGGGTTGGGATTGCGGCGCTGCCAGAACATCTCGATAAACTGCTGCCGTTCTTCCTCGTTCGACAAGTTCTTGAAGGCTCGGCCCTCTTCGTCCGTGATAATCCAGCGAACATCTTCGTTCAGCCACTTCTTGTCTTCCGGGCTCAACTCGTTCTTGATCGATTTCCGGCGCTGCACCTCTTCGTGGTCGCTCAGGCGGCGCTTCAGCGGGTCGGGTCGCTCTTCCACCGGGTCCGCTTTGGTCACGCCCCCCCTGTCTACGGTTGCGGGCGCATCCTGTGCGCGAAGCCGCGTTCCTGCATCCAATAAGCAACAAACCGTAACCATGTAGACGAGACTGCGAAAGCGCATAGCCGTACTCCAGTGAGAGAACACGCGTAGTGTACGGTCTACGCCCATGGACGCACAAGCACAGCCCCTCCCCCTGCTATCCTTCTAGTTGAGATGAGTGGCAAAAAGATCCTTTTCATCGTTCTCGGTGTGCTCCTGTGCGTAGGCATCGTGGCAGGCACCATTCTGCACAGCCGTGCAGGGGTCATTCCCGTGACGACGGCGAAGATCGTCCGGCAGGATCTCACGGCCACCATCAGCGGCACAGGGCAGATCAAACCGAAGACCTACGTAAATGTCGGTGCCACCTCCTTTGGGCGCATCACGCATCTGTTTGTAAAGGAAGGGGACCACGTCAAACAGGGTGCCGTGCTCGCCACCGTGGAAAACGTGCAGCCTGAAGCCACGGTTGCCGCGCAACAAGCGACCATCTCCAGCAGCCGCACCGACGTAAACTCCTATCTGGCCGCGGAGGGAACTGCCCAGGCGAACGTGTCGCAGGCGAAAGCGGACCTCGAGCAGAAACAGCTCGATTATGGCCGCGCCCAGCAGCTCTACGACGGCAAGCTCATCGCAAAACAGGATTTCGACAGCAAAAAAGCGGCCTACGATATGTCGGTCGCCACACTCCAGGAGCGCCAGGCGGCAGCCTCGCAATCGGCAGCGCAAACCGCCTCCGCCCGTGCCCACGTCTCGCAGGCTGTCGCAACGCAGCGCTCCAACTATGATTCCCTGGATAAAACAGTCAGTCGCGCTCCGTTTGACAGTCTGGTGACCAACGTCCCGGTACGCGAAGGCGAAACCGTCGTCGTGGGCATCCAGAACGCCGGCGGCTCCACCATGATGACCCTCGCCGACATGAGTGTCATCACAGCCGAAGTCAAGGTCGATGAGACCGACATCGTCAACGTCGCGCTTGGGCAGCCCGCCGAGATCACCGTCGACGCCTTTCCCGGTCAGACCTTCAAGGGACGTGTGACCGAAGTCGGCGATCAGGCGCTGCTCCGCACCACCGGTCTCGCCACCTCGCAATCCGTAACCGGCACCGAAGAAGCAAAAGACTTCAAAGTCGTTGTCACCCTCGACGGCCCCTCGCCCGAGTTACGCCCGGGTCTCTCGGCCTCCGCCAAAATCACGACCGCGCACAAGCAAAACGTGCTTGCCATGCCGATCCAGGCGCTTGTCGAACGGGACCCCGTCATCGAGGCTGCCCTCTTCCGCAATCATGGCACCGCCTCCGGCGACGCCGTCGCCGCTGCCACTCGCCAGCAGACGACCGAGGGCGTCTACGTCCTTGTACCCGACGGCAGCCGTTTGCGCGTCAAGTTCATGCCCGTGACCACCGGCGTTTCGGGAGCCACGGATATCGAAATTGTCCGTGGTCTGAACGCCGGCCAGGAGGTCGCCACCGGACGCTTCAAAGTCCTGCGAACCTTGAAGAGCGGTACTGTCGTCAAGCACGACGACGGCACCGCAGCGGCTCCTGCGGATACCTCCGGCAGCTAATCAGCCCCTGCATCACAACAAAGGATTGCGAGGACTCACCGCCATGGCAACCACCACCGCTCCGCTCGAAATCACCGGCGAAGAACGTCTGGGCGCCAATGCCGACGGGCCGCGTTCCGGCGACATCATCGTCACCAACAACATCTGGAAGACCTACAAGATGGGCGATCAGCAGGTGCACGCGCTGCGCGGCGTCGACCTTCGCATCCGTCAGAACGAATACGTAGCCATCATGGGCCCGTCCGGCTCCGGCAAGTCCACACTGATGAACCTGATCGGCTGTCTGGATTCGCCCAGCGTGGGCCGCTACTGGCTCAACGGTCATGACGTCTCCGAGCTCAACGACGACGAGCTCGCCCGCATCCGGAACAAAGAAATCGGCTTCGTCTTTCAAACCTTCAACCTGCTCGCCCGTGCCACCGCCCTGCACAACGTCGAACTGCCGTTGATCTACAACGGCACCCCGGCTGCCGCACGCACGGAGCGTGCCAAGGCCGTGCTCGAAAGCGTAAATCTCGGTTCCCGCATGGATCACAAGCCGAATGAGCTTTCCGGCGGCCAGCGCCAGCGCGTCGCCATCGCCCGTGCCTTGGTGAACCGGCCCAGCATCATCCTCGCTGATGAGCCGACCGGCAATCTCGATTCCAAAACTTCCGTCGAAATCATGGCCCTCTTCGACGAGTTGCACAGCCGCGGCAACACGATCGTCCTCGTGACCCATGAGCCTGACATCGCAGAATTCGCCCACCGCGTCATCTCCATTCGCGACGGGTCTGTAGAAAGCGATGGTCCCAGCCGCCGTCACCGCTAAACGAGTCCCCCCTAAACCTCCCCCATATGGGCCATGCCGCACGCCGCACTCTTTCCGAAGACCTATGCATCCAACTGATTGCATGGTGACGCGGGCAAGTTGGGCGCAGCGGCTTCTCATTTTGGTTCTCATGTTTTGCTGTGTCCGTCCCCTGGCAGCCGCCGATGGCCGTTTCGACCTGCTCGGGCCTAAAATCGACGTGCGCGTCACCCGTGGCGCCGACACCCTGCCCATTGCCTCTGTTCCCAACCTGCAGGCCGGCGATAAACTTTGGATCCATCCCGACCTTCCCCCCACGCAATCAGTCAAGTACCTCCTCATCTGCGTTTTCCTGCGCGGCAATACCAATCCGCCCCCGGACAGCTGGTTCTTTCGGATAGAAACCTGGAAGAAAGAGGTACGCGACGAGGGCGCCTTCATCACCGTTCCTGATGAGGCGCAACAGGCGGTGCTCTTTCTAGCTCCCGAAACCGGCGGTGATTTCTCCACCCTGAAGTCCGCCGTACGCGGCCGGCCGGGCGTCTTTGTGCGCGCCTCCCAAGACCTGGCCGAAGCCGGTTTTGAGCAGGCGCGGGTGGAGCGTTACCTTGCAGACATTCGCCGTGTTCCTTCCTCGGACACCGAAGACCTTCAAAAACACTCCAACCTTCTATCCGCCACGCTCGCACTTCGTCCCAACGTCGACTGCTTCAAGCGTCCGATTGAGCAGCAGTTCAATTGCCTCACCCAGTCCGGCTCCCAGATGCTGCTAGACGACGGCCACGGCCAATCCATCGTGACTTCTCTCTCCAATGGATCGAACTCCGACTTCATCAACCAGGCCAGTTATACGCAACTCGCCGGTGCCGGTGCCTACTCCGCCTATGTCGGCGCCATCGTCGATCTCATTCGGATCATGGGCAATCTGCACACCGCCCAGTATCAATACATCCCGGCCATTGCGTTTCCACAGGGCGATGCACTCAACCTGCGCCTTAATACCCCGCCCTCCTTTCACAATCCGAAATCGGTCCTGGTCATCGGCCTGCCCAGTATTCAGACGGCCAGCAAACCTCCGTTACGGCCGGTAAACCCAAATGCGGTTGCTTGTTTGTTGCAGCCTTCCGTTGTGTTGCCCGTCGATGGCGCGCCGCTTGTTTTCTCTACCGATTTTGCAACGCACCTGGTGCTGCATCTGAATACCCCTTCTGGTGCTCCCAGCGAACCGGACATCCCTTTAGTCGCAGATGCCTACCAAGGGGGTCTTGTGCTGCAGCAGGTGCCGGAGCATCACGTTCCGCTCCACACCGACCGCCAGACCCTGGGTACGCCGACGCCGGAAACGCCGGGATCCAGGCCCACCGTTGCAGGGAAGATCGCCGAGCTACCCACTCCCGCACCCCGTCCTGAACCTATTCTGCTGACCGGTACCGTAGAAGGCCGTTGGGGCTTTGATAGCTTCACGGGGCCAACGCTGCCGCTGCAGCAGCTTCCCGGCGGCAACTGGCACGTCATCAGCCCGGACGGTAGTGCAACCGATGTCATCGCCGGAAAAACCACACAACTGTATTTGGGTTCCACCGGCAGTGCTTGTGTCCACACCGTTACGGTCGCGCCATCCGGTACCAACCAGGAACACGTTGATCTTCACTTCAAAATGGAGCCAAAAGCCGACCAGCCAGCCTTGCTCGCCGTCGCGCTTCCCAGCAACCGCGAGATGAGCCCCGGAAATCTCCACCTGGAAATCCAGCAGTACGGCCAGCCAAAACCGGATGCCCTGGCAACGCGAACGTTCGCCGATCCCGCCCATATAGGCGACGTCCAGCTACCCGCCGGAGACCGTTCCCTTCTGCTTACCGGCACAAATCTTCAAAACATCCAAAAGCTTACCCTCGGCGATCTGGTCTTTAAACCTGAACCGCCTCCAAGCGAAAGCGACGGCGACGACTTGGCCGCTCCGGCGGGCTCTTTAAAACTCAGCTTGCTTCCAAGTGCCGCCGTTCCTCCCACCCATGCCGGGGATCGGCTCACGGCGCAGGTGACGCTCAACGACGGCCGCGTCCTCCCCGTGCCGCTCACCATCCTTCCCGCGCGCCCAGCCATCACCCTCCTGAGTCACACCTCTGACCCGATCCCTGGGTCTTTGATCAACCTGTCAAGCCCGGAGGACCTCCCTGTTGCCTCGCATCTCGATTTCACGCTGAAAAGTAAAACAGACTTCCCACGTACCACGCGCGTACAGGTCGAAACGCTTGATGGCGCCTTGCGCGCCGTTCTCACCCTTGCTCCCGCAGGCGGCCTTGTCTTGCAGGATCCAAAAACAATCGTCGCCGGGCTCGATCCTTTGCGTGCCTTCGGTCCCAGCGCCTTTGGTGCCCTTCGCTTTCGTGTGATTTTCCCCGCAAAACGTTCAAAAGCCAGGCATGCTGATCCGGACGAGAGCGCCGGGGATCACGCACAACCCCCCGCAACCGCTGAGACCACAACAGCCGTCGCCTCTCCTCCGCCGTCACCTGAGGATGCCGTTACGACCAGCGACTGGCTTCCCCTGGGAACGCTCGTCCGCCTGCCGACGCTGGCTCACCTGCAGTGCACGACTGACCCCGCCACTCCGTGTAACCTCGCCGGCACCAATCTTTTTCTCTTGCAAGCCGTCAGTGCCGAGCCCGATTTCAGCCACCCAGACCCGGTCCCGGATGGTTTCACCGGAGCGATTCTTCCCGTCCCACATCCCGCAGGCTCCGCCGCGACGCTGTTCTTCAAACTGCGTGATGATCCTTCTGCTATCGCCTCCGCCACGATCCCCACCAGCACCACCACCACCCAGGCCAGCGCCACCCACACCCACTCGGGCGCTGCTCATAATTAGAACGAGTAACGGGAACACCGGAAAGCTTCGCTCTTCAGATACAGAATGGAAGCACTTTCTGCATGCTTTGCCTTATGCAGAACCTGTCCTTCGACCGAAGTAGAACTCCCGGCCGGCCTGGACGTCTTGGGATGAGATAGTTACACCTTTCTGTGGGGAGAGGCCTACAATCCCTCCAGCTGGGAGCAATTTGCTCAAGCCAGACATACTCGTAGTTAGCGTCACTCGCGCGTCCCGTACCAGGCCTGGAGCCGCAAGGCCCAGGGATGCAGGCGACCAGATATCATGGGCTGTAAGCTTGTCCTATAACTGACCCAGACTTTATCGCTCGCGCTTCCAGCCCTAACCTGCACCAATAGTAGCTCTCTGATCTTACCTTCAGTGCTGAATCACAAGCGCGCCCGAGCGCGGTTGGACACCCGCTCCAGTGATTGCCGTCCCATGCCGAACGCCACCTTGATTGTCTCAGCCTTGGACACCCACCCTACGCAGCCTTCCGGTCCAACTCCGCCGGCTCCAAATTCTGTTGCACCCGGCTATGCTTTCGTCCATAGCTGAAATACACCACCAGCCCAATCACCAACCAGATAATCAGCCGCGCCCAGTTCAACCAACCCAGCTTGATCATCATGTAGCCGTTGAACAGAATGCCCAGCACCGGCACAACAGGGATAGGCCATGCCAGGGGCGTCCGAAACGGCCGCACCCGGTTCGGCTCGCGCACCCGCAAAACCATGATCGCGATGCAGACGATCACAAACGCCAGCAGCGTGCCAATGTTTACCATCTTTCCAATATCGTCGATCGGCGTCAGCGCCCCCACGATACCGGCAAGGGTGCCCACTAGAAAGGTGTTCCGGAATGGTGTGCGAAAGCGCGGATGGATCTCTGCAAAAAACTTCTTCGGCAGCAAACCATCATTCGCCATCGCGTACAGCACGCGTGTCTGGCCGAGCAGCATCACCAGCATTACGCTCGTCAACCCGGCCAACGCGCCGGCGGTAATGATGTCGCTCGCCCAAACCAGATTGCGGTCGAGAAAAGCCCGTGCAATGGGCGCTTCGATATTTACCTGTTGCCAAGGCACCATACCCGTCAGCACTGCAGCCACCCCGATGTATAGCACCGTGCAGATGATCAGTGAAACGATAATGCCGATCGGCAGATCGCGTTGCGGATTCTTTGCCTCCTGCGCCGTCGTCGACACCGCATCGAAGCCGATATAGGCAAAGAAGATATACGCCGCACCCGCACCGATACCACCGAACCCGAATGGTGCGAACTGGTGCCAGGTGTGCCCCCAGTTGGCTGTGTTGATGTAATGCGTCCCAAGCGCGAGTACAAAAAGAACGACCGCGACTTTGACTACAACGATCGCCGAGTTGAACTTCGCCGATTCCTGAATGCCGATCGCCAAAATCGACGTAACCACCAGCGCGATCACCAGGGCCGGTAGGTTCAATCCAATCTCGTGTCCGAATAGCACCGGTGCGTTCAGTAACACGTGGGCTCGCGAAAGCATCTCCGCCGAAGGTGCTGCTTTCAGCACGCCAAGCTGCTGAATGTACTCTTGCGATCCCAAAGGGATGCTCGGGAAACGGGACGACATGACCTGTCGCGCGATGTTGTCCACGGCTACGCCCACAGCTGTCCAGTGGTCATACGCTAACCAAAGCGGAAAGCGGATGTGGAAGATCTCCATCAGCTCGACGAAGTGGTTCGACCAGCCCGAACTCACGGTGCTCGCGCCCATCGCGTATTCGAGCGTCAGATCCCATCCGATAATCCACGCAATCAGTTCCCCCAGGGTCGCATAGGCATAGGTGTAGGCCGAGCCGGCAAGCGGAATCATCGCGGCAAACTCCGCGTAACATAGCCCTGCAAACGCGCATCCCAAACCGCTCAGCACAAACGAAAGCATCAGGCCTGGACCGGCGTAGTGTGCCCCGAGCCCGGACAGCACAAAGATACCCGCCCCGATGACCGCGCCCACGCCCAGAGCCGTCAACTGGAACGGACCGAGTGATCGCTGCAGCGTGCCTTCCCCTTCGGCACCTGCCTCGGCCAGCAACACCGTCATGGACTTCTTCGCAAACAGTTGTGCCATCCGCCGTCCGTCTCCTTACACTTCAGTCGATGCGTCGCCCCGCCGCGCTCGCAGCAGATAAACCGGAACCCCGAGCAAGACCAGCAGCAGCCCGGGCCATGTGTACTGAGGCTTGTATCGCAACAGTACACCACAAATCCACGTCGCCATCACGATGTAGAGCGCCGGCAACACCGGATACCCAAACGCCCGGTACGGCCGTGCCGCATCCGGCTGCGTACGCCGCAACACAAATAGCCCTAGGATCGTCAGCACGTAAAACACCAAAACGGCAAAAATCACATAATCCAGCAGCTGCCCATAGCTGCCGCTCAAACACAGCAGACACGTCCACACCCATTGCAGCCAAAGCGAGTTCACCGGCACGCCCGTGCGCTCATCGAGCTTGCCCGTGGCACGAAAAAACAATCCGTCGCGGCTCATCGCGTAGTACACGCGCGCCCCGGCCAACAACATGCCGTTCACGCAACCAAAGGTGGAGATCAGGATGGCGCCCGCCATCAGCTTTGCGCCCACTGCGGCGAACGCCGTTTCCATCACCGCCGTAGCGACGCGATCTTCTGCCGCGAATGCGATCCCCCTTCCCGCCAGCGTCCCCGCGCCCGCTATTCCCTTCATCGGCAAAACTGCGAGATACACGAGGTTGCAAAAGAGGTAGAGCAGTAACACCACACCGGTACCCATCCCCAACGAAAGCGGCAGGTTGCGGCGTGGATTCCGGATCTCACCCGCGGTAAAGGTCACATTGTTCCAGGCGTCCGAGCTGAATAGTGAGCCCACCTGCACCACCGCAACCAGCGTGGCCACGCCCACGGCCGCCGACCCACCGCCGATGCCGAAAAACGAGCCAACCTCCAAGGTGTGTCGCGCATGGAAGCCGGCATTTGCCAGGAAAGATTTCCCAAAATTCGCCGCAATCGCCGTGGCATTCTTTGCCACCAGCCCTACCGCGATCACTCCCAGCAACGCGAGCACCTTGGCACTGGTAAACACGTTCTGTATCGCTGCGCCCAGTTTCACGCCGCGGGTATTGGTGAAGGTCAGTAACGTAATCACAGCGATCGCGGCAAGATTGGCGGTATTCAGTCCAACATTGCCCGAACCGATGTGCAGTACCCAATGTGCTTGACTGACGGAGGGGAAAAACACCCCGAGAAACTTGCCGAACGCTACCCCCACAGCCGCGATGGTCCCCGTCTGGATTACCAGAAACAACGTCCATCCGTAGAGGAATCCCCACAGCGGCCCCAGCGCCTCGCGTAGATACACATACTGCCCACCCGCCTTTGGCATCATGGCCGCGAGCTCGCCGTAGCTCAAGGCGCCGATCATCGTCATGGCGGCCGTTACCAGCCATGCGGCCAGCAGCAGCGCCGGCGACCCTAGCGTTCGGCTCATGTCTGCCGGCACGATGAAGATGCCCGACCCGATCATCGAGCCCATCACAATCGCCGTGGCCGAAAACAGTCCCATACCCTGCACCAGGTGCGCCGAGTCGCCCGCCTCTGCAGGTCTCCCCATCGTCGCGACCGTGGCCACCCGCTCGTTCTGCTGAGGCAAAGTGAATCGTCCTGCTTTCTGCTTGAAGCTTTTACGCGGGGTTGAATATGAAAACCAAGTTACCGCAACCGCCGCAGAAAGTCGCGCATGACCCCCTCCACGCTTTCCCCGTCCGCGAATAGCCCACCGATCACGGCGACCGAATCGGCTCCGGTCGCCACCACCGCCGCTGCATTGTCTCGCGTGATGCCGCCGATCGCCACCAGGGGTTTACGCGTCAGCGCCCGCGCCCGCCGCACCCCGTCCAACCCCACCGCCGGCTCCGCATCCGCCTTGCTGCTGGTGCTAAACACAGGCCCAACCGCGACATAATCCGCCGTCCCCGCCTCTGCAGCAATCACCTGCGCGTCGCAATGCGTAGATACCCCCACCTGCACTGGCCACGATGAAGGAAGGCCATCAAAAACCCGGCGGACGGCCTCGGGCGGCAGGTCGCGGTCGCCCACGTGCACCGCATGCCACCCGGCTAGCAGCGCCAGATCCGCGCGATCGTTCATCACAGGAACGCAACCCTGACCGGCCAAAACGGTCGTGATCATCGCAGCATGAGCCAAAATCTGCTGCGGTGAACCACCCTTGTCCCGCAGTTGCAGGATCTCCGCTCCACCGCCCAGCAATTGCCGGGTAAACTCCCCAACATCCATACGCCGTGCCGCGAGCGTCGCCACATCCGCAATCGGGTAAACCCTCGGCAGCCGCATGCTTCAGGCCTTGCCCGGCATGTCGCGATGCGTCGTCTTTGCCCGATAGCCCGCCACACCCAGCCGCTTTTTCAGCTCCTCGGCAATCATCACCGACCGGTGCTGGCCCCCCGTGCAGCCGATGCCGATCGTCAGGTAGCTCTTGCCTTCCTTGATGTAGTGCGGCAAGAGAAACGTCAGCATCTCCGCCGTTTTGTCCAGGAACTCCTGGGTTTGCGGAAAGCCGCGGATATACTTCGCCACCCGCGAATGCTTGCCGGTCAATTTGCGGAACTCGGGCACGAAATGCGGATTCGGAAGAAAGCGCACGTCAAAAACGAGATCGGCATCCGTCGGCACGCCATTCTTGAAGCCGAAGCTGTTGATCGAGATAGTCAGGTTCCGGTCAACTGCCCCCTCCACCCGGTCGAACTGCGCATTCAGGTGCGCGCGCAATTCGTGCACATTGAAGCGCGAAGTATCCAGCAGAATGTCCGCCACATTGCGAATCGGATCGAGCCGTTTGCGTTCATCGCGGATCGAAGCCACCACCGTTTCGCCGCGCCCGAGCGGATGCGGCCGGCGCGTCTCCGAAAAACGCCGGATCAGCACCTCGTCCCCCGCCTCCAGGTACACGACCCGCGTCGGCAGGACCTTGCGTACCTGCTTTAAAATCGCTGGGAAGCGATCCAGCCGGCTGCCCTCCCGCACGTCGACTACCAGCGCCGCCCGTGAAATCTCAGCCGACTTCGCCACCAAATCCGCAAAGCGTGGAATCAACTCCAACGGCAGGTTGTCGACCGAGTAATAGCCAAGATCCTCAAAGGTCTTCAGCGCCGAAGCTTTGCCCGAACCCGACATCCCCGTCAGGATGACAAGATCGCGCTCGGTACCATCGAGGCTTTCAGGCTGTTCCACCTGGGTAGCCCGCTTTTTTGGTGCCTGTTTTTTTGAAGAAGGACAGCCGGACGCCATGGCTGCATCCTAGCAATCTCCATACATCCACACAAACAATCCGCTCGGAAAACGAAAAGGCCCGGCGCACCGGGCCCTGCACTGCACACCTTGCCTACTCGGTACCCTGTTGCGTGTTCAAGCTTTCCGTCAGCCCGCGCATGTTCCCGTCCGGGTCAACGGCCGGCTTTGGATGATCCCGGATCGTTTGGTCCTTTTGGTTGTGCTTCACCGCCTGTTGCTCAATCCTCCGCAAAGCGTCGTGCAGCACCTGTTCCATATCCGTTCCTTCTGCCTTGGCGAAAAGATCGCCCGAGGGCATGATCAACTCCACCTCGGCGATGCGACGGTAACGATCTTCCTCCAAAATGACCCGTGCGGTGGTCGCCGTGGACGCGATCTGGATGATGCGTTCCAGGTACCCGTTCGCCTGCGCCCTCAGCTTCGGCGTAACGTCGCAGTGGCGACCCACAAATTCAATATGCATGCGTAACTCCCTTCACCGTCGCCACATACCTGTGGCTCCTGGCGCGATGATTTCCTACTTCGATGCGCTCAGCGGCACCGGCGTTGATGGGTGCTTGGAATCCCCATGTCTTCGCGATACTTCGCCACCGTCCGGCGTGTGATCTGGATACCCTGCCGTTGCAGCTCCGCCGCCAGCGCATCATCGGTGAGCGGCTTGCGCGCGTCCTCATCCTCAATGATTTTCTTCACCTTGCGCTTGAGCAGGGGCAAGGGTAAATCTCCACCCTCGGGGCCGTTCACGCCCTCGGAAAAGAAAAAGCGCAGCTCATACACGCCCTGCTGTGTGTGCACGTATTTATTTGCCACCGCGCGGCTCACCGTCGAAGGGTGCATGCCGATCTCCTCGGCGACCTCTTTGATCATCATCGGCCGCAGCCCTTCTACGCCGCGCTCCAGAAACTCCTGCTGCCGCCGCACAATCACCTCGCACGTCCGCACGATGGTGTTCTTCCGCTGTTCCAGGTTGCGCAGTAGTTGAATCGCCGATTTGTAGCGCTCCTTCACATAATCGCGGACCTCGCGCTCCACGCTGCGCTCCTTCATCATCCGCCGATACCCCTGATTCAACCGCAGGGAGGGCATATCGCCATCATTCATCACCACCACAAAGGCATCGTCCCGCTTCACAATGGCGAGGTCCGGCTCAATCAGCCGCGTCGCCACCTGGTTGAAGCGCTGTCCCGGCCGTGGATCCAGCCGCCGAATGGCCTCCACCGCGGACTCCACCTCACCGACAGTGCTATGGCAAAGCCGCGCCAACTCCCGCAGGTCCTTGCGCTGCAGCAGCGGCAGGTGTTCCCGTGCAATGGCCTCCACCAGATCCCAAAAGCCTCTGCGCGGCACAGCGGAGGCACTCACCCGTTGCTCTGCAGGCGCGTCCGCCAGCACCCGCACCGTCGCAATCTGCAACAGGAGGCACTCCCGCAGATCGCGCGCCCCCACCCCTACCGGATCGAGCGCATACAGCACCGCCCGCGCCCCATGCAGGCAGCGCTGCCCCTCCGAAGCGGTGCCCCACAACAATCCCATCCCCAGCGCCAGCAACTCCTCCTCGCTGGCCGTCAGATATCCATCCTCATTCAAGTTGCCGATCAGCAGCTCCACCGTCTTGCGCAGATTGGGCGTCAGCGTCACCGCACCCAACTGCCACAGCAGGTGATCGCTGAGCGTACTTGGGCTCGCCAGCAGCTGCTCGAAG
Organism: uncultured Acidobacteriaceae bacterium; assembly: GCA_964242495.1. Lineage (GTDB taxonomy): Bacteria > Acidobacteriota > Terriglobia > Terriglobales > Acidobacteriaceae > Granulicella. The sequence goes on along the minus strand of CAXSZS010000002.1, from coordinate 261,021 downwards.
GAGGGCTTGTCATACTCTTCAAACGTGGAAGGCGTCCGGTACCCAGGGTCGAGGTACTCCTGAAAGTAGCTTCCAAAATCGACCTCGTCGAACGGATCAGCCTTGGAGCGCTCGCCTTCATCGGCCAGGGACTCCGCACTCCGTTCCCGGTCGCCCTCACGGCCCGTCCGCTCGTCCAGCGACTCCTGAAGATCCTCAATCTCTTCGAGCACGGGGTTTTCCACCAGCTCGTTGTTGATCATGTCCCTGAGTTCAAGGTTGTTGAGCGCAAGCACCCCCACCATCTGCACCAGGCCGGGGGTCAGCACCTGCCGCTGCGTGAGTTTTACGTTCAATCGCTGTTGCAACAAAGGCCCTACTCCGCATCGCGCTGTGAGGCCATTGCGGTCCCCAACGCAGTCTTCCATGCCCGCTCGGCACCATGCCGGGGCGGCAGATGAGAGCAGTGTACTCCGTCGCCGAACCCGAAACACTCACCCAATCGTGCTCTCGTGTGAGACGAATTTGGGAATGAAACAGCTGCGCCGGCCGCCTATGCTGCTGTTCCTGCGCCGTCGCCCATTGAAAAATTCTGCCCGAGATAAAGCCGCCGGACCTCCGGGTCTCGCCCCAACTCACCCGGCGTTCCTGTGCGAAAGATGCGGCCCTCAATCAGGATGTACGCCCGGTCGGTCACACTCAAAGTCTCCGGCACATTGTGATCGGTGATCAACACCCCGATTCCCTGCGCCTTCAAATCGAAAATAATCTGCTGGATCTCCAGCACCGCGATCGGATCAATGCCCGAAAACGGCTCGTCCAGCAGAATAAAGGCCGGGTTGATCGCCAGACAGCGCGCAATCTCCACTCGCCGCCGTTCTCCCCCTGAAAGCGCAAAACCCTGCGTCGCGCGCACATGCCCCAGGCTCAGCTGTTGGATCAACGCCTCGGTCCGTTGCCGCCGTTGCTGCGAGGTGCCGTGCTGTGTCTCCATCACGGCCAGAATGTTGTCTTCGACGGTCAGCTTGCGAAATACAGACGGCTCCTGCGGCAGATAGCTGATCCCATGCTCCCGCGCACGCAGATACATCGGCGTGCGCGTGATGTCCACCCCATCAGTGAAGATGCGCCCCGTATCTGGCCGCACCAGCCCAACAATCATGTAAAAACTTGTGGTCTTCCCGGCCCCATTAGGCCCCAGCAGCCCCACCACCTCACCCTGTCGGATCTCCAGGCTCACCCCACGGACCACCTGCCGCCCGCCGTACGCCTTGCCCAACTCCTCCGTTCGCAGCGTTCGTACCGGCACCGTCATGGCTTTACATCCGTTTCTGTATGGACCCGCACACGCCCCCCCGGCTTGCCTGCGACCCCGTTGCCTGCGACCTTATTGCCCGCCACGTTCGTTCCACTGGTTTTCGTTCCGACGCCTTCCGTGCCGGCTACAACAAGGCTCCGCTCCCCAGCCGTGCCCCCGGCTTTTCCTGCTGCCTTGAAGATCAGCGTAGCCCCCGTCACCATACCCTGTTGCGCATCGCGAACCCGCGGCGGCGTCGCAGCCGATCCCGTCAGCACAAACTCATCGCTGGCCGCCGTGTAGGTTAACTGCGTCCCTGTCCCAAGCCGCCCCGGCTGCATGAGGCGCACATCTCCCAGCATCACCATTCGGTCCACCTTGCCGCTCATGTCGCCCACCGTCCCCGGCTTCCCGCCGGCCACTGTTCCACCCGGGTGCAAAAACGCGACACCGCGATCCCCCGTCATTTCACCCTCCGGCATCCGCAACTGCACACGCCCGCTAAAGTCCGCCTCGTGCTGCAGGTCATTGAAATCGAGAGCCGCCGCAGTCACCTGCACCGCGTCGCGGCTCGCCGGCGTTGCCGGACCACCGACTCCCGCCAGGCCCGTCGTCGCATGCGTTCTCGACTCTCCCTGCACTCCCTGCCTACCCTGCGTTCCCTGCACTCCCAAGGCAACGCTCGCTCCACCCGCCCGCTTTGCGCCACCCGCCCCTTCGTTTGCAAATACCGCGTGCACGGCGCCCGTCGTCGTCTCCGGACGTGCTGCAAGCGTGTGATGCTGCCCATCCAGCACCAGCCGCGCCGCCTCCACCTGCGAGCTTCCCTGCCAAAGCTGCACCGGGACCGCATCCGACCCAAAGAACTCCGTGACATCGGTCCTGCGCAGCAGATGCGCCTTGGCCGCCAATACATGGCTGGCCGGCGCCTCGCCCGTACCGGTCGTGGTTGCCCGTACCCCGCCACTTGCCTCGCCGTCGCCGGTCCCTTGGTGCAGCACGATCGTGGGCGCCTGCAAGACCGTCGCGCCATCGGTGACTTCGGCGCGCTCCCCGCCGGTTGCTGTGAGCGTCAACGTGCCCGCCGCCCCTTCGAAAACAGCCCGCTCCGCATGCGCGACCGTGGGCGTTTCGGCCCGGTCGGCCGTCCCCAGCTGCCGGTTGGGCCGCTCAGCCGGCCACGCCCGCAGCACCGCATGCCCGCTCTGGGCGGCCGATGTGACAGTCAGCGCTCCATGCCCTTCCCCACGGCGGTCCGTCTCGGCAAACTGCGCCTCCAGCCGGTCAGCGGAGCTTTCTTGATGCGCCCCATCCACCCCGGCCTGCTGCAGCTGGGTATGCCCCACGCCGGTCATGCGTGCGGGCGCGGCTTTTCCGCGGTCATCGAGCACAAACTCGGTCGTGAGTTCATCCGCCTGCACCCGCATGGAGGCCCCAGTCGGCCCCCGCGCCGGACCCGGACTTCCATCCTGCCTCGGTGTCTCATCTTCAGCCTGGGCCGCACCGGTCATGTGCAAACGCTGCAGTACCGGCTGCGATCTTCCCTTCTGCGTCCCGAAGCTGGCCGTTATCACCTGTGCCGCCAGCGCGCGTGTCGCGATAGGCCCCGCACGCGGCCCACCGGTACCTAAAGGTTCCTGCACGTGCAGCGTAGCCGCGCCCTCGGCCATCGCCGTTTGCAGCAGACCGCTGTTATTCATCAGCAGAGTCAGCCTTTCCGCCTTCCCCTGCGTCGGCCGTGCCCCAGCCGTGTTCGCAAAATGGACGCCGCCCGTAAAGACCACTCGCTCGGGCCGGTCCGCGGCACCGAACTGTGCCGCCGCCGCCGCCGCCGCCAGCATCTCTGTTCCCGAGTGCATTTCCACCGCTCCCTGCGCCTGCCCTGCCTCCAGGGAGCCATCGCTGCGCAGGTGAACCGTCGCCTCATCCGCCTGCCCGCTCCGCTCACCCGAGCGCAGGCGCGGATGGCTAAGTTGCACGACGTTGCTGCCTCGATCCAGATCGGCTGTGTCGGCGACCAGCGCAAAGGCTGTGTCGCGCAGGGTGCCGTCCATGTGTACATCGGCCAGCAGGTGTAACAGGCTATGGTCGGAATCAAACGCCGCACCGCGTGAGGTGCATCGCAATCCCTTGTACTGGAACTCCGTCTCTTGGTCCGTTGTGGCCGTCCCGAGCTTGCGGAGGTACACCAGGCCGCTCGTCTGCACATGAATCATCGCCGGATCACCGGCCGCGGCATCGCCCGTCAAGAAGCTCAGGTCGTTTGCCGTCCCCGGCCGCAATCCCTTACCTGCCCCCGGCTTGCCGGGCCCCGCCGGCTCGGGCACCTGCAGGTCCATGTGCACCACGCCGACCGCGCGGGCAATTCCCTGCTCCTGGTCGTACTCAAACTCGCTGCCGTAGATCCGGTCATTGTGGTTATTTTTTCCGTACAGGATCAGCACAGCATCGTGCAGGCTCCAATGTCCCGTTCCGTTGGGGACCGCCTTGGCCGCGTGCAGCGTGAAGACCGTGCGGCCGCCCCGCGACTCCGAAAAGGTATACCCATTGGTTTCCCGCGCAAAATGCATCCCATTGCGGGCCAGAATGCGTTGCCACACCTTGCCCATGCGGAAGTGCGCCAGCCCAAAGAACGCAGCCACCACCACGGCCAGCAGCAACGCCCCACCCAACGACAACCAACGGAGCTTCTCGGCCGACCACCGCATGCGGATACCGCTATCCTCTCACCTCAGCGCTCACTCACAAAAATCATCAGTTCACACCAACGTGTCTCTAGGGCATTCGATCCGACGAACGGAAGGGCACGGCTTTAGCCGCGCCGCAAAATGGCGAAGCGCTAGTCGGCTTGAGCCGCGGAGGTACGATCACCTCCGGTTTGCGTATAACCGATGCGGCTACCCATACTGCTTTTAGAGGTGTCCCGATACTGCCTGCATCGCCGTCCCTCCGACTACAATAAAACCCATGGCAGATCAGCTGTATCTCAGCCTCTGGTACCCCAACTTCCGCTTCGCCGCGCTGCCGTCCGCGCTCGTCGCAGTGCTGCGGCAGTTTGCCGTCGTTGCTTCGGCCGGCTCCAAGGATGACCGCGCCAAACGCATCGTCGCCGCCAGCGCCTATCCCATCGACTGGACAGAGTCTCCCGTCTACCAGCGCGTCTACGTGAACGACAAGCGCGCCCAAAGCTCCGCCGACACCGAAGGCTCCATCATCGAAAATGCCGTAGCCGAGGCCACCGAACAACTCCACGAAGACACCGCCTATGAGTTCGAGATGCGCTGGGGCCTGTGGCTTCCCGAAGGCGCCGCCGGGAACGAAACTGACGCCGATGGCTCCAGCCTCGAAGACGAGGATGACGCATCCGATGCCCGTCTCGACCCCACCTGGACCCTCGAGCCCACCCGCATACGCGTCATCGGCTTTGGGCCCGAGTTCGACAACGGCACCTACGAAACCAACGGCCACATCCGCGTCGACTTCGGCCTTGACACCCCCTTCACCCTCGAAAACTTGGACGACGAACTCCTCGAAGGCACCCATCTCGACCGCGACGCCGCCATCCGCATCCAGCAGAACGTCGAAAAGCTGCTCGCCTTCACCCTTTCCGTCGAAAAACATTGCGGCATTTCCAGCCGCCTGCTCTGGACCGAGAGCGGCGAACCCCTCGCCGAAAAACTCATCGCCCGCCTGCAACGCCTCAATTAACTCCCTCAATCCTCATAAACCTCAACCCTCGCGCCCCAACAACTCGAAACCGTCAAAAACAGCAAAGGGGCGAGCCCTATCGGACTCGCCCCTTTTTTTCGATCCGCCGCCCTGAAGGTTTAAGCGGAAGCACCCTGCAGCGCCGGATAGTCCACATATCCCTGCGCTTCATGCGAGTAGAACGTTTGCGCGTCCGGCTCGTTTAACGTCGCCCGTGCCGCAAACCGCTCCGGCAAGTCAGGATTGGCGATAAACAATTTGCCAAACGCGACCGCATCGCAGTCCCCGCGCGCCACCGCCGCGTTCCCGCTCTCCAGGTTGAACTTTTCATTGGCGATGTATACACCGCCGAACTGTTCCTTCAGCTGCGGCCCAAGCCACCCCGGTCCCTCGTACTCGCGCGCCATCAGGAAAGCAATCTTTCTCTTCCCCAGCTCGCGCGCGACGTAGCCAAACGTCTCCGCCGGGTTTGAGTCGCTCACCCCATGCGTATCGCTCCGCGGCGCCAGGTGCATGCCGACACGATCCGGCCCCCACACCTCCGCGACCGCGTCCGTCGCTTCCAGCATCAGCCGCGCCCGCTTCTCAAGCGTTCCACCATAGGCATCCGTGCGTTGATTCGTTCCATCCTGCAAAAACTGGTCCAGCAAATACCCATTCGCCCCATGCAGTTCCACGCCGTCGAACCCCGCCGCTTTGGCATGCTCCGCTCCGCGCTTGTAACCGGCGATGATGCCCGGAATCTCCGCAACATCGAGCGCTCGCGGCTTCTCAAACGGCTTCTCCGGCCGTACCAGGCTCACATGCCCCGGCGCCCGAATCGCACTCGGCGCCACCGGCGCCTCCCCCTGCAGAAAGAACGGATCGGAAATGCGCCCCACATGCCAGATTTGCGCAAAAATCCTTCCGCCAGCCCTGTGCACCGCGTCGGTCACCGGACGCCACGCCGTCACCTGTTCCTCGCTCCAGATGCCCGGCACCTGCGCATACCCCACACCCTGCGGGCTCACCGGGATGCCCTCGGAGATGATCAGCCCCGCCCCGGCGCGCTGCGTGTAGTACTCAATCATTACCGGTGTCGGAATGTGATCCGGCGTCCCGCGCAACCGCGTCAACGGGGCCATGATCACCCGGTTCGGTAGGCGCAAAGCCCCTACTTGGATGGGGTCTAAAAGATGCGGCATACGCTTCTCCTCCGCACGCCGGATCATTCGCCGGCGCACGAAAACTAGATGCATCGACGTGAACCGACGACTCTGCTTCCCGGGGCCACAGGGCAACCCAAGCGCCAAGGTCGCCTGGGATCATCGAAGAACGTCTGGGATCGTCAACGACAATCCGGAACGCGAAGCGACCCAGAACTCAAGCAATCCAGGAACCCCAGCGATCCGAGGTTTGAGAATTGTCATCTCGACCAAAGCGAACCGTTTCACCGTTCACGTAGTGGAGAGACCTGCAGTTCCGCCGGGCAACGCAGCAATCTCCCTTAGCGAACCCCTTCACTCCATCTGGTCCAGAGTCTATCGTGCCCAAAAGCGTACACGCCCTACCCCGCCGTCACAATCTCCGAAAAATCCGCAATCCCCGCAAAACCACGCACAATCTCTGCCAGCAGGTGCAACCGCGATGCCCGCACCGTTGGGTCCGGGTCCATGACCATCACCTTATCGAAAAACGCATCGATCGCCGGGCGCATCGTCGCCATCGCCTCCAGCGCCGCCCTGTAGTTCCGTTCCGCGACGAGCGATCCGACCCGCACCCGCACCGCTTGTGCCTGGCTCGCCAGCACCCCCTGCTCCGGCACGCTCGAAACCTGCGTACCGCCTACGAGCGGCTCACCTTTCGCCTCCGCCTGCTCCAGGATGTTCCGCATGCGCTTGAATGCCGCACTCACCGCAAGGAAATCTGCGCTTCCCCGCATCGAGCTAACTGCTTCGGCCCGCGCAACAACGTCCGGCAAGTGACCCGAGCCGGCCACCAGCACAGCCGTAACGACGTCGTACGCGAACCCACGCACCTCACGGAGATAGAACGCGATGCGTTCCGTGAAGAAAGCCCGCAGGCGCCCTCGCGTCACCTCGTCATCCTCCATGTGCTGCAGCATGGTCTCAAACACCAGCGGAACGTCTGTCTCCGCAAGGATCTTCACCACCGCGTTCGCCGCCCGCCGCAATGCGAATGGATCCTTTGACCCCGTAGGTTCCAACCCAAGCCGGAACAAGCTGCCTAGCGTATCCAACCGGTCGGCAATCCCCAGCAGCGCCCCTTCCACCGAGCGCGGCACCCGGCCCTCGCTCCCCGCCGGCAGGTACTGGTCGTAGATCGCCTCACTCACCACCGCCGGCGCGCCTTCCGCACGCGCATACAGCCCGCCGACAATCCCCTGCAGCTCCGTAAATTCCTTCACGAGCTCCGTCGTCAGGTCCGTTTTCGCCAGCCTTACCGCCTGCTCCAGCGCCGGCACATCCACCCGCACGCCCCCCGCTTCTACCGCCGCAGCCAAACGCCGCGCCAACCCGAGCACCCGCTCCGTCTTCGCCGCATAACTGCCTAAATCCTTGTGGAAGGTCACCGCCTCCAGCAAGCTCGCGCGGTCCTTCAACGACGTCCGCCGATCGAACTCCCAGAAGAACCGCGCATCGTTGAATCGCGCCCGCAGCACCCGCTCGTTGCCCTGCCGGATCAACGCCGCGTTCGCCTCCCCCAACTCCGTATTCACCACCGCCAGGAAGTACGGCAGCAACCGCCCATCCTCGCCCTCCACGGCGAAATACTTTTGATGATCCCGCATCACGGTCACCAGCACCTCATCCGGCAGCGCCAGAAACTCAGCCCCGAAGCCCCCCAGAACCACCGACGGCCACTCCGTCAGGTGCGTCACCGTTTCCACCAGCGCCACATCCTCTCGCCAATGCGCGCCATCCACCGTCCGCGTTACCCGGTCCAGCTCCTTGCGAATCCGGTGCCGCCGCGCCGGGACATCGGCCAGCACGTACGCCCCACGCAGCTGCAGCCCATAGCTCTCGGGCACCACGATCTCAATCGACTCCGCACGCGCCAGCAACCGATGCCCTCGTGTCGTGCGCCCCGCCCGCTTGCCCGTAAAGAGTAACGGCACCACCTGATCGCCCAGCAAACACACCATCCACTCCACCGGCCGCACAAACCGCTCCGGGGCGCCAAACGAGTTTTGCCTTCCATTCTGCTTCTCGGCATCGGCCACTTTCGGCCGCCAGGTCATATTTTTCGGCCAATACAGCGCCGCGATTTCCCGCGGCAGCTCGGCCGCAAGCACCGTCGCCGCCGTCCGCCCCGCCTTCACCACCGACGCCGCCAGATACTCCCCTTTCGGTGTCTCCACCCGGCTCAGCGACGCCACCGGCACGCCGGCCTTGCGAGCAAACGCCTCCGCCGCCGCCGTGGGCTGCCCATCCTTGAACGCAATCTTCACAGCCGGCCCCGTCATGGCTTCCGTCACATCCGCCTGCCGCTCGCGCACGCCCCCCACCAGCACCGCCAACCGACGTGGAGTCGAAAAGGACACCGCACTTCCATCGGCAAGCGCCGCGCCACCGCTCAGCAGCTGCTCCCGCTCCAGCAGCGTCACCGTCCGGCGCAACAACTCCGCCTCCGCCGCGGCCAGCATCCGCGCCGGCACCTCTTCCAAACCGATCTCCAGCAACAAATCAGGCAAAGCGTTCCTTTTCGTCGTTCTTAGTTGTCATCCGCGCAAGCACTTACGATGAACTCTTTTTGTCATCCCCGCAGGGGATCTACGTTTGCACTTGCTCTTCTTTCTGTCATTCCCCGAAGGGAACCTGCTGTCGCTTCTTTGATGGTCATCCCCCGCAGGGGACCTGCTTTCCGCTCTGCAAAAGTGTCATCTCGACCGAAGCTGACATCGTCGGCGCAGTGGAGAGACCCCTGCATTTGCTTCTGGCCTCACACGGCCACGGCGTCAAACGCACGCACCCCCACCCGCTCCTGCTCCGCATACAGCTTCGCCACACCCACCACCAGCGTCCGAATCCGCGCCATCACCCCCACGCGCTCCGTCACCGAGATGGCCCCGCGCGCATCGAGCAGATTGAAACAATGCGAACACTTCAACGCCAACTCATACGCCCCCAGCGTTGGAAACCGCTCCAAGGCAACGGCATCGCCATCCTCCGCCCGCAGCGCGGCCTTCCCACGCTCCAACAGCGTCAAACACTCAGCCTCATACAGCCGCAAATGCTCCCAAAGCATCGTTACATCGGCATAATCGAAGGCATAGGCCGAAAACTGCCGCTCTTCCCCCAGCCGAATCTCGCCATAGGTGACTTCGGCTCCAGTCACAACATCACGCGACCATACAATCTCGTAAATCGAATCCTTGTCCTGCACAAACTGTGCCAGCCGCTCCAGCCCATACGTGATCTCGCCCGAAATCGGATCCAGATCCATCCCGCCGCACTGCTGAAAATAGGTGAACTGCGTGATCTCCTGCCCATCGAGCATCACCTGCCAACCCACGCCCCACGCCCCGCCCACGGGCCACTCCCAGTTGTCCTCTTCGAACTTCAAATCATGCGCCCGCAGGTCGATCCCGATCGCCTCCAGGGATTCGAGATACAGCTCCTGCACCCGCTCCGGCGGCGGCTTCAGAATCACCTGCAGCTGCGTGTGCCGAAACAGCCGGTTCGGGTTTTCCCCATACCGCCCGTCTGCGGGCCGCCGCGAGGGTTGCGCGTACGCGATCCGCACCGGCCGCGGCCCCAGCACCCGCAAAAACGTGTCCGGCGACATCGTCCCCGCCCCCACCTCCAGGTCATAGGGCTGCTGTAAAACGCACCCCCGCTCCGCCCAAAACCGCTGCAGGGCAAACAGGATCTCTTGAAAGGTCAATACAGGTGGGGAGGTGGCAACAGTCATCCCGTCCAGTGTAGCCAATCGCGCACGCGACTCCTTCGCAAAGAATCGACGGTAGTGTCGCAATTCGATACAACGACCGCCGAAGTACCGCAACTTCGTCCAGTATCTGCGGCGAGCTGGCGTCTTTGCCCTCGCGCCCACGCCGGGGCACCTCAGAATCGCCTCACGACGAACAGTACGCCATTCTGTTAGCGCCAAAGGCGCGTCCCAAACCAGCCTACTTGACGCCAAAGGCGCGTCCCATACCAGCCACGCTTAGCGCCAAGAGCGCGTCCTATACCAGCCATTCTTGGCGCCAAAAGCGCGTCCCATACCAGCCACGCTTAGCGCCAAGGGCGCGTCCTATACCAGCCTAGGCCGCAAGGCCTAGGTGTGCAGAACGACGCACGCCAAAGGGCTGAAAGCCCGCCCTATAAACGGTGCAGTCAGCTACCCCTCAAGGCATTTAGCCTCACCTGCACGTCCCCCATCCAGTCAGCACCGACGGCGTAACACCAACCAAAGTAACCGTCCTCGAACTCGGAACGGTCACCCGCTATCTCCCAACGTGGGATCCTCCCTGCCCTCCTCTCGGTATGGCTCCCGCGCAAATCTCTTATATGTTCTGAAGAAAAGGAAGATTCCGTGCAGGTTGCCGATCAAAACTACTTCCAGGTTCTCGCTGAAAACAGCCCCGACATCCTTTGTTACGTTGGCTATGACAACTGCTTGGAGTATGTGTCTCCTTCGTGTACACGCCTGCTCGGATGGCAACCGGACGAGCTCCTCGGCACAGGCCCCGACTTCCTCGTTCACTTCGACGACATGCCGGCCATGATGGCGGCCTCCAACGAGAACAGGCCCTGCGGCAGTGCCCCGGAACCGCTCACCGTTCGTCTACGGCACAAAGCGGGAGGGCATCGGTGGCTGGAAATGTATGCCCGCCCAGTCGATGGCTCGGACGGCCCTATCGGCTACAAAGCCGTCATGATCATGCGCGACGTTACCGAGCGCAAACGCATCGAGGCACAATTGGAAGCGATGGCCTTCACCGACGGGCTCACCGGCCTGCTCAATCGCCGCGGCTTCGACCGGGCCCTGGACGCCGCCTGGGATGAAACCCTCAGCGCCAGTGCACAAATGTCGCTTCTGCTTCTCGATATCGACCATTTCAAGCGCTTCAACGACGATTTTGGGCATCAAGCAGGCGACGATTGTCTGAGGGCAGTCTCGCAGGCGATCGCAAAAACTTTGCAGAATCCCAACCACCGCGCCGCGCGCTACGGGGGCGAAGAGATCGCCGTCGTCCTGCCCCGCGTTGCCTCTGAGGAGGCCACAGCCATCGCTGAACATCTCCGGCTCGCCGTGCAAAACCTCCATGTGCCTAACGCACCCTCGCCCACGGATGGCGAGGCGACGCACATCACCGTGAGCATCGGGGTGGCCACGGCTCTCGCGCGCCACGGCGGCACCATGCGCATGCCCGAAAGCCTGCTGCTCACGGCCGATTCCGCCCTCTACAAAGCGAAAAACGGCGGCCGCAACCGCCACGCGCTCATGCTTCTCATGACGCCCAGCGCAACATAGCAACGCCCGCCGCGATGGAAGAAAAGCTCACGAAAACAGCTGACGAATGGCCGTTATTATCACCCTATTTGTAGGTTGAACGTGTCCTCTCGACCGTTGCAGACGGCTTCATCGTCTGCGCGGTGGAGAGACCCGCAAATTGCCGCCGTCGAACGCACACCCGGGGGCTACAGCTGCGGCTAGCGATGATGCGCAGGACTCGATTTCGAACGGAGGCTTCGAGCTGGCCGCAACCCTCCAGCGCCAAAGGTGCGTCGTACACCCACCCTAGACTCCAGCGCCAAAGGCGCGTCCTATACCAGCCTAGGCCGCAAGGCCTGGGTCCACTCAGGGCCCTGCACACGAGGGCTGAAGGCCCGACCTATCGAAGCCGGCATCGCCTGCTTACCCATGCTCCATCGCCATTGCGCTGCGCATCCGCCGTTCTAAATGCCGTTCCAGCCCGCCGATCGCAAATGCCCGCAGATCCGCGGCCCGTTCCCGAGGCCACACCTCCGCCGCGAGGATCGCGGGTAAAGTCCGGTGCGCCATCGCATCGGCCTCCCGCACCGCGGCGGCGCTCAAGGGGCGGCTCTGCGCTTTGCGGTCATCCGCGCACGTCACCCCATCGGCCACCGGCGACCACCATACCCCTTGTTCCGTTAAATCCAACCCACACACGCTGCAGTGTCCTAGCTCCGGCAGCCATCCCATCAACCGATTCATCCATACGCAAAAATACGTCACCGCCAACCAAACCCCACCTCCGTTGGGAACCGAAGCCGGGCGCCCCAGAGCTCGATGCTGAGACCTGGGGCCCACAAACTCCGCTGGCTCCATCGCCCGCAACACCGCCAACGCCAGGCGAAACACATTGTCCTCCGGCGCCAACTCCGGCAACGCCTGCTCCAGCACCTCCACAACCAGCTGCATACCTGCCAGGCGCAAAGTATCTACCGGAGCCGACAGCGGCGACCACACGATCTCGAAACTATCCAGCCGTACCAGATCCTCACGCGGGCGCTCGGCATACTGCGCCAGCACATGGGTACCCGGTTCCAGCGCCCCGCCGAACCGTCGCCGGCTGCGCATCGCGTGCCGCGCTACGCCCTTCACCACACCCCGCTCGCGCGTAAATAGGCTTACGAGCAGATCGGCTTCCCCAAAAGCCCACGTCCGCAGCACAAGCGCTTCATCGGCGTGCGGAATCAGCCTCGTCTTCGCCATCGCCGCCTCGTCCGCCTACGAATTAACTCTGCACAGGCATTTCCACCAATGGCTACACTGGATAGCAGCACAAAAACTCAACCCTCAACCCTCATCAGATCCCCTACAACCCCATTCATTTCAAGACTTTGCCATTAAACCCCACATTTTGAAGACTTTACGTGCTCCTGGCCAGCTAAACCGTGTAGGGAGAAGACTTTACCCCAAGATCCCGGGGAGGGGCAAAGCAAAACGCGCGACCGAAGTCGCGCGTCCGTTCACAAAGAAAGAGAACCTAGCGCCCGAAGTGCGCCGCATTTTTCGTGCTGTAGTCCACCCACTTGTCCGGCAGATCGTCGCCCGCATAGATCGCCGACACCGGGCACACCGGCACGCACGCGCCGCAATCGATGCACTCGACCGGATCGATAAACAGTTGTTCGACGCCGCCGTAGCCGGTTTCGTCCTTCTTCGGGTGAATGCAATCCACTGGACACGCATCCACACAAGCAGTGTCCTTGGTGCCGATGCAGGGTTCTGCGATTACGTACGCCATCGTTCTGATTCTCCTAAACTCGAAGCTTGCCTCGCACAACCAAGGCTTCAGCCTGCTCGTTCCCGATTCTACCAAGGAACCACCGCTGCTCCAACGCGACCTTCGTTTCGGCTTGACCGGGAGAACAGAATGGCACGCTTCTGTTCCCCTACGCGCCTGCCGCGGCTCGCCGTGCCGCGTACTCTCCCGGTGATGGAATCGGCTCGAGACCACGCCCTGCGAACATATCCGCGAACAGCGCCTGCATCTCGCCATGGATCAGTCCATTGGTCGCAAACACCTCACGGCTATCCAGCGTGAACTTGCCGCCATCGAAATGCGTGATCGCACCGCCGGCCTCTTCGACCAGCAGGTACCCCGCACTCGTGTCCCAGGGATTCAGTGTGAACTCCCAGTACCCATCCAGGCGACCCGCGGCCACGTACGCCAGATCGAGCGCCGCTGAACCCGCCCGCCGCACCCCATGCGAGCGCAGCGTGAACTCCTGGTAGAAGTGCGCATTTGGACTGCGGTGCCGCTTGTGGCTCGGAAAGCCCGTCGCAATCAGCGACTCCTGCAGCAGCTTCGTACGCGATACGTGAATCGGTTCGCCATTCAGCCGTGCCCCCTGCCCGCGTGCCGCGGAAAACATTTCATCACGCAGCGGATCGTAGATCACGCCTGCAACCATCGTGCCATCCTGCTCCGCAGGCAGGTCCATGGGACGGTGTTCGCAGCCGAGCACCACACAAAACGCCGGAAACCCATGTGCAAAATTGGTCGTGCCGTCGAGCGGATCGACATACCACCGATACTCGCTTTCGAGCGCTGACCGAGTTCCTTCTTCCCCATAGATCCCATGCTCCGGAAATATCGCCCGCAGCCGCTCCGAAATCAGCTTCTCGCTCGCCCGGTCCGCCTCGGTCACGATGTCCACATCGCCCTTGTACTCCGCTCGTACCCCGGAACGGTAGAAGTCACGCAACAGCGCGCCCGCCTCACGAGCAATTCCTTCAGCTACCTCCACCAGCTCCGGCACACATCTCTCCTTAAGCACACAAGTCAATTCAATTCGCGAGCGCAGGAAGCACTCAACGAACGGCACCCTCTTCACGACCCAACCCGCGCCGCACGCCCGGCCCCGTACTTTCTGTTACGGTGCGGATCTGCGCTTTGTAAATAAAAAGATTCGGCTTGCCTTCCCGTGTCAAGCGCACCATGGTCTCGTCGAAGTACTCGATCCATCCATTGACCACCTCGCCGTCACGCAGCTTGATCGCGACCGGCACCTGCCGCTCGCTCAGCGACTTCAGATAAAGCGCTTCTTGCCCGGTGTCGCCCGAAGGTGCTCCCTTACCTTGCCGCTTTCTGCTGACCATGCCCCGATTGTACGGGCTCGCGCCGCCGCACTTGTCAATTTCCGGGCGAACGGCCTTCCCTACCGCTTCGTGTAATACGCCGTACGGTAGCGGAGCGTATACCGCGCCCGCAGCGTCGGGTCCTTCAACTGCACGCCGATCTGCCGCAGCCCCGCAGCGTTCCCGCCCGTCTGCGGCGCATAGTAGCCCACCGTGTACTGCGTCCGCAGATCCTCCGACACATGCGCAAAGGCCGGCGCCAGATCGTGTTTGTCTTCAACGTAGTAGTACTTGCCGCCGGTGTCATGCGCCATCTGGATCAGCGCATGCTCGCCGCCCTCATTCCGTCCGGCATCGGCCGCAACGGGCACCACGATCAGCGAATAGATCATCGCCCCCGCCCGTTCCGCCTGTTCCAGCGCCGCATCGTAGCTGCCGTGCCGTGCCGTGTTTTCGCCGTCGGTGATCAACACCACAACCCGGCGCTCCCCAGCGACCGGCGGCACTTCCGTCAATCGTTGGCTCGCAAGAAAGATCGCATCGTAAAGCGCCGTCGACGCGCCACGCTGTATATGGCCGATCCCGCTGTCAATCGCGCGGATATCGTTGGTAAACGAGACCACCTCATCGACACTGTCAGAAAAGCTCATCAAATCGACACGATCCTGCGAACGCACGAGGTCCTTTAGAAAGCCCTTCGCCGCTTGCCGTTCCAGGTTGGCGTCGCTCAACACGCTTTCACTCGCATCCAGAGCCAAAACAATGCCAAGCGGCGTGGAGGACTCTTTTTCGAAGATGGCGATATGCTGCGCTTTGCCGTCTTCGCTTAACTCAAAATCCTCTTTCGTCAGTCCGCCCACGGGCGTGCCATGCTCATCCAGCACGTTCAACGCCACATTCACGAGCCGGCTTTCCACGCGGATCGTCGTGGTCGGTTCCTGCGCCGGCGCATGCCGTTCCACTGGCGCCTGGTTCTGCGCCGAAGCTGGCACGGGTACCATGCAGAACAGCATGACGGCGATCTGGATGCGCCGTTTCACAGCAAAGCCCCTGCGATCTCTTCCGGAAAGGGCTCACCATCGGACCACACCGCCCCATCGGCAAACTGCTCATGTTTCCAGATCGGCACAGTTTTCTTTAGCGTATCGATGACCCATCGGCAAGCGTCAAAAGCAGCGCCGCGGTGTGCCGAGGCCACGGCGATCAGCACGCTCGTCTCCCCCACCTGGAGCCTGCCAAGCCGGTGCACCACGGCGATTTCGCGCACGCCGAAACGCGTCATCGCCTCCACGCGCAGTTCCCCCATCTGCCGCAACGCCATTTCTTCGTATGCCTCGTAGTCGAGGTACAGCGTCTTGCGGCCCTTTGTGTTATCCCGCACGATACCGTCGAAGAGACAAACCGCCCCATCGCCGCCGGCCTTGACTGCCGCTAAAATCGCGTCGGTGGCAATCGGCTGCTGTGTAATCTCCACCATTGCGCACACTTCGTCGTCTGTACCGCCGCTGACCGGCGGCAAGATTGCAACCTCATCCCCGTCAGCAAGCAGGTGCGAGGCCCGCGCGTACTCCTGATTTACGGCGACGGCGGCTGAACGCAAAGCATCGGGCGGAAAACGTCCTTCCGCGCGCAATGTAGCGAGCAGATCGGCCACGGAAACACCCCCGGCTGTCTCTCGCCATTCGCCCCCCGGCGGCAACAGCGAGCGCCATGGGCCGAAGGACAAAAGCCGGATACGCACACCCATTGGACGCATCCCGCAAGCATACGTCAGGGGTTCATCCACTTTCAGAGCCGCAATAGTGCTCCACTCGATCCATGCTGCCACGATCCTTTCTTCGGGACCGCCTTTCCTGTTCTTCCGAAGGAACTAGGCGTCGCCTACCCGGTTCATGTAGGTCGCCAGGAAAGTTCAGCAACGTGATGCTTTACTTTTTCGAAGCCGCTTTCTTCGTGGGGGCTTTTTTCGGCACTTCGGAAACCGCCCATTTTGCCGAAGCTGCTTTCTTCGTTCCGCTTTTCTTCGCGGCTTTCCCTTCGGACTTTCCGGCTACGCCCTCCTTCGCATCGTGGTATTCCTCGAGCAATTCATGACCCTCATCCGCCAGCTTCTTGGCATCCTCCATGGTCTCGGGCACAGGTTCACCCCAAGCGTGCGCGCTCAGTGCCAGCCGAGTGGGTTCACCTTCCGCATCTTTCATCGGCCCGCGTGGATTGGCGAAATGCCGCCGCAGAAATGAACCCTTGCGTAACATCTTTTCCGGGGTATCGGCCGGACCCTGGACACCCGGTCGTAGATGTGCCCCTTCCTTTTCTGCAAAGAACGCGCGTCCAGCGGCAGTTAAGCCTCCTTTGCGGTCTTTCCCCTCTTTGGGCATGGAGGTATCCTTCGCATCCAAGGTCTTCTTTTGGGATGTTTTTGCCGCTTTTGTTTCTGGACTTTTCTTAGTCGCCATGCGCCGAATCACCTTTGTGTGTTGAAGCAGAGTGAGGACAGATTGTTGCCTGCGGTGGGAAATTTCCAGAAGAAAGTCATGGCACAGCTAACGAAAACATTTCTGTGTCCCAATACCGTACCTTAGCCTGCGTTATACTCGCCGAAGTTCCCCGACCATCTACCTTCCGCTTAAACGAGGGCTTCCCATGCTCAAAGGTTTCCGTGATTTCATTTTGCGCGGCAATGTCATGGATCTCGCGGTTGCTGTCATCATTGGCGCCGCCTTCACTGCCATCGTCACCGCGCTTACGACCGATATCATCAATCCCTTGTTAGGCGCCATTGTTGGCAAGCCAAACTTCGACTATCTCGTCGCACATGTGCACGGGGGCGTCATCGAGTACGGCAAGTTTCTCACCGCCGTCGTCAACTTTCTTTTGATTGCTGCCGTCGTCTACTTCTTTCTCGTCACGCCCACCCAGTATTTGCTCAGACGATTCAATCCGCCCAAGGCGGAGCCGCCCTCCACGCGCGCCTGCCCACAATGCCTGGGCGAAATCCCGCTAGCGGCAAGCCGCTGCAAGTTCTGTGCCCAGCCGGTCGCAGGCACCATCCTCGTATAGCCATTGTTTGGACCGTTCAATCCTTTCGGAGGTTTCATGATGCATCTTCGGACGGCTTCGGCCGTCGCTCTGCTTGCCGCTGCAGCGCACGGCATGGGTGGAAGCGGTTCGGCCCAGACCGCGGCCCGAACCGCGGTCCAGACCTCAACGCAGGCCTCGGCCTCGCCGCAAACGGTCTTCGGCTTTCGCGACTTCAGCCGCCAGGCGAAATGGGATCAGATCTTCATGGCGGTTCCCGATGCCAAGCTCGCCGGCCAACATCTCAAAGAGCTCACCAAGGCGCCGCATTGGGCCAGTTCGCCTGAAGATTACGCCACCGCCGAGTACGTCGCGAGCAAGTTCAAAGCCGCTGGGCTCCAAACCGAGATCGTTCCGTACAAGGTGCTGCTCAACAAACCAGTCAAGATCGAGATCACTGCAACCGACGCCCACGGCAAGCAGCTCATGGCTGGCCCGACACCGGAGCATGTCGACCCGCAGGAGTACGGCGGGGATCCCTTCCAGAACGATCCGCGCATCCTGCCGGCCTTCAACGGTTCCTCGGCTTCAGGCGATGTGACGGCCGCAGCCGTCTATGCAAATTACGGCACCCTGGACGACTTCAAGCAACTCGCCAAGCTGGGCGTCGATGTGAAAGGCAAGATCGTTCTGGTTCGCTATGGGCAGAACTTTCGTGGGGTGAAGGCCTATATCGCCCAGCAGTACGGCGCCGCGGGCGTCATCATCTTTTCGGACCCGCAGGATGACGGCTATGACCGAGGCGACAAGTACCCGCGCGGCCCTATGCGGCCCGACTCTGCCGTACAGCGCGGTTCCGTTCAGTTCCTGCCGCTCTATCCCGGCGATCCTGAAACGCCTGGTGTGGCCTCCACGCCCGACCTGCCCGACGCCCAACGCATCACCGATCCGGCGAAGATGAACCAGCCGTCGATCCCGGTAAACCCGCTTAGCTACAAGGATGCCGCTCCCATTCTTCAGGCGCTCGCCGGCAACGCCGTCCCGCACGATTGGCAGGGCGGCTTGCCGTTCGCCTATCATCTCGGCGGCACGGATGCGGTGAGGGTTCACATGCATCTCGAGCAGGACTATAAGCTCCGCACAATCTGGGACGTCATCGGCACCATCGACGGCACAGATACGACGAATAAAGACGCCTGGGTAGTCGCCGGCAACCATCGCGATGCCTGGGTGTATGGTGCCGTCGACCCAAACAGTGGCACAGCCGCCATGCTCGAAACCGTACATGGCCTGGGCGAGCTGCTGAAAACAGGCTGGAAACCCAAGCGGCGCATCGTGATTGGCAGCTGGGACGCCGAAGAAGAAGGGCTCATGGGCTCGACCGAATGGGCCGAAGCGCATGCCGGCCATCTCGCCCATGCCGTCGCCTACTTCAATATGGACGTGGGTGTCTCGGGTCCGAATTTCAACGCCTCCGCTGTTCCTTCGCTCAAAGCATTTCTCCGCGATGTCACACGTGAGGTTCCTAGCCCCAAAGGCGGCAGCGTCTATGAGCAGTGGCGCAAAGACCAGACCGAAAACCCACGCCGCCGCGGTACCGCGGCCAATCCCTTCAGTGCGCCTTCGAACTCGACTGCGAATGCTGAGGATGTCCGCGTTGGCGACCTGGGCTCCGGCTCCGATTACACACCCTTCATCCAGCACCTCGGCGTTCCATCAACCGATATGGGCTCCGATGGCCCCTATGGCGTCTACCATTCCGCCTTTGACAACTACAACTGGTTTATCCGCAACGCCGACCCGACCTTCATCTATGAGCAGCAGCAGGCGCGTGTCTTCGGTCTCGAAGTGCTGCACATGGCCGACGCCGATGTACTGCCCTACGACTACCGTTTGTACGGTCGCGAGGTGGTGAGCTATCTAGCCGCTGCGCAGAAGCGCGCCGCCGCCGTGGGACTTAAAGTCAGCTTTGAGGCAGCAAACAGTGCCGCTTCGCGCTTTGGAGCCGCAGGCGACCGTATCTTTTTGAGACAGACCGCCTTCACCAATGCGCCAGGCACTGGAAATCCACAGGCCGCCGAGACCCTGAATGTCGCATTACGGGACGCGGAAACAGCCCTGCTCAGTGAGGCGGGCCTACCCAAGCGTCCCTGGTTTAAACACTTGATCTATGCTCCCGGCGAGTACACCGGCTACGCGGCCGTGGTCATCCCCGGTGTGAATGAGGGCGTAGATGCTGAGGATTCTGCACGAACCCAAGCCCAGTTGGACGCGCTCACCGCCGCATTGACGCGCTCCGCATCCATTCTGGAGACCGCTTCGATGTAGTTACTTCGGTGTATCCCCAAGCGGAGGCAGTGAAGTAAAATCGCGTTCTGCCGATGATGACTGTGCGGGCGAACTGCTGGCCCAGCGGAGGTCCATCGTGTACACACTCGTTCTTCTTCTCTGCATCCTCGCCGTCGTGCTTTCGCCTATCTTCATTGACATGTTTCTGAATGCTCAGGAGGCACGTGAGGAACGCCGCGTGCGCCGACCCTTCGGGATCACGCAGAAGAAAGGCCCACATCTGGTGTGGGCCTCGCCGCGATTTCGGTAAGAGTGGAATCTGCTGCGCCTAGCCCCGCAAAGCCATTTGCTCGGTAACGATCTGCGTTAGATCCGGCTTCTTCAGACCATGGAACTCTTCATTGAACTTATCGACTTTGCTCGACCAGTTCATGGAACAGAACTTTGGTCCACACATCGAGCAAAATGCGGCTTCTTTGTAATAGTCGTCCGGCAGCGTTTCGTCGTGCATACCGCGCGCCGTTTCAGGATCGAGCGACAAAGCGAACTGCTTGTCCCAGTCGAAGGTATATCGCGCATGCGAAATCGCATCATCCCGATCCCGCGCACCTGGCCGGTGCCGTGCGATATCGGCCGCATGTGCCGATATCTTATATGCGATGATGCCGTCTTTGACGTCTTTCTCGTTTGGCAACCCGAGATGCTCCTTGGGTGTCACGTAGCAGAGCATCGCCGCGCCATGCCAACCGATCATGGCCGCACCGATCGCGGAGGTGATGTGGTCGTAACCCGGAGCGATATCGGTCACCAGTGGTCCAAGCACGTAAAAGGGCGCACCGTCACAAAGCTCGACTTCCTTCTCGACCTGTTCCTTAATCTTGTCCATGGGAACATGACCCGGGCCCTCGATCATCACCTGCACGTCATCTTTCCAGGCCTGCCGCGTCAACTCGCCCAGGGTCTTCAACTCGGCAAACTGCGCCTCATCAGAAGCATCTGCCACCGAGCCCGGCCGCAGCCCATCACCCAGCGAGTAGCTCACGTCATACTTCGCCATGATCTTCGTAATCCGGTCAAAGTTCTCGTACAGGAAGTTCTGCTTGTGGTGCGCCGTCATCCATTGCGCCATGATGGCGCCGCCGCGGCTCACAATGCCCGTAATCCGCTTCGACACCATAGGAATGAACTGCACCAATACACCGGCATGAATGGTGAAGTAATCGACTCCCTGCTGTGCCTGCTCTTCGATCACTTCGAGATACAGATCGACGTTCAAATCTTCAACGCGCTTCACACGCCCCAGCGCTTCATACAGCGGCACCGTCCCGATCGGCACCGGCGAGTGCCGCAGAATCGCCTCGCGGATCATCGGAATGTCGCCGCCGGTCGAAAGATCCATCACGGTGTCGGCGCCGTAGTGCACGGCCGTGTGCAACTTCCGCAATTCCTCATCCACGTTCGACACAAGGGCCGAATTCCCGATGTTGGCGTTGATCTTGCACAAACTTTCGACGCCGATGCACATCGGCTCCAGCTCGGGATGATTGATGTTCGCAGGGATGATCATCGTTCCTTTGGCGATCTCCGAACGAATCAGCTCCGGTGCCAGTTTTTCTTTGTGCGCAACAAACGCCATCTCTTCGGTAATCAACCCGAGCCGTGCAAAGTGCATCTGGCTCATATTGGTATCGCCGGTCCGCGCAGCTTCTTCCCGGCGCTTGACGATCCACGCCTTCCGCGGCTGCGGCACGCCGTAGCGTGTCTCCGCATCTGGGAAAGACTGATGATGCGAGCCACTACGCTGCTGACCCAAGCTGCTGCCGTTTGCGATCGCGATGCCGTTCTCGACTGTGCTCATCTGATTTAATCTCCTCAGATCTTCTGCTTGGGTTGGCTGCTTCAGCTGCCGAAAGCTCACCTGGCTGCTCGCCAAAGTATACCTCTTGAAATCGAGATGTATCCTAAAGCTCATGTTGCGGCTAGCTCGTATGACCGTCGGTTTCCTTGCCCTTTTTCCCTTCCTCCAAGCTCCTCTCCTCCAAGCGCAAACAACCAGCATCCCCGGCGACTGGCGCGAACCGGGAGGTTCGGTCATCCGCATCGCGATGTGCGGCCCCGATTTGTGCGCCCGTTTGGTGCAGATTCGCCCCACCGCGCCGTCGCTCATCGACGATCACAATCCGGACACCTCAAAGCGCACGACGCATCTATGCGGTCTGCAAATAGGCTATGGCTTTCATCCAGCCGGCCCGGACAAAGCTGAAGACGGTCTGTTGTATGACCCCAAGAGCGGCAAGACCTACCATGGTGCGATGAGGGTGGAGGGCGACACACTCCATCTGCGCGGCTACGTCGGCATCAAGGCCTTCGGCAGAACCGAGGACTGGACCCGTGTTGCCGATCCAAAACCGAGTTGCAGCTGAGGGAAGCGGAGGACGCCCTCTCTTGCTACAGTGTTGCTGTGGGCAGCGCTTCTTCCCGACCAGGTTCCCTGCAACTTCCGCTCGGCTTTGAGTGGGGTTCGGCCACTGCCGGTATCAAGGCGAGCGGCAAACCGGATATTGCCCTGGCCTTTTGTCGCGAAGGCGCTAACGCGGCAGCCATGTTCACCGGCAATCAGGTTGTTGCTGCACCGATCTTCGTTGGCCGCCGCCATCTGGCTGCAACCGGCGGCCGCGTGACGGCCGTTCTGGTCAACTCCGGCAATGCCAACTGCGCCACGGGCGAGGCGGGTGTCGGCGCGTGCCGGGATACCTGTGTCGCCGTCGCCGAACAGTTCGGCTGTGTCTTCGACGAAATCATTCCGTCCTCCACGGGCATCATCGGTGTGCCGCTACCCGCGGGAAAAGTCATTGCATCCTTACCCAAAGCAAAAGCTGCTCTGGGCGACTCCGCGGAAAACATGCTCGCGTTTGCCAACGCCATCCTCACCACGGACACGAAGCGCAAGGTCGCGCGTGCCACGCTTGAAGACGAACAGGGCCGCCCCGTCCGGCTTTTCGGTTGCGCCAAGGGCGCCGGCATGATTGGCCCGCAATTGATTCCTCACGCCACAATGCTGGTCTATCTCTTCACCGACCTTGCGGCCTCGCCCGCGCAACTGCGGTCTGTCCTCGGAACGGCAGTTGAAAGCAGCTTCAACTCTATTTCCATCGATGGAGACACTTCGACCAACGACACCGTGCTCCTGCTTGCCAGCGGCAAGAGCGGCGTGCAGGCGAGCGACAAAGTCCTAGCAGCCTTTGCCGAGGCCCTGCGGCTCGTCTGTGAGTCGCTCGCGCACCAGATCGTCGACGATGGCGAAGGCGTAGGGCATGTGGTCACACTTGAAATTACAGGCGCTCACACCGACGCCGACGCTCGGGAGATCGCCCGCAACATCGCCCGCTCGCCGCTTTGCAAAACAGCCTGGTCCTCAGCCGATCCCAACTGGGGACGCGTGCTCTGTGCTGCGGGCTACGCGGGAATCTCCTTCGATCCAGCAACGGTGTCCATCTCGATCGCCGGCCTGCCGGTGTTCGCGCACGGCATGCGTTCTCCCGGCTTCGACAAAGCGGCGACGCACGCCGCGATGAGCGCCCGCGAGTACACCATTGCTCTTGACCTGGGCCGGGGCACCGGCCGTTGTCGCTTCCTTACCTGTGATCTCACGCACGAGTACGTCACCATCAACGCGGAGTATTCAACCTAAGTCCGCCGCAAACCGCTTGCAATCAGCGATCCCCACCCTGCAAAAGCCCAGCAACCCGTTCGGTGGTGGCTTGGGCCCAGGCTGTGTTTGTCAGCCAGCCGAGCAGCAGCACAACGCCGCCGCATCCGGTCATCAGCCACCAGATCGGGTGCGTGGCCTGCGCAAATGCCGCGCCTTTGGCGTGCGTTGCCCCGACCACGGTTCCCGCGATCGCCACGCCAAAGGCGGCGCCGACCTGACGCCCGGTCGATGCGATCGCGGCCGCCACCCCGGCTTGTGACAACGGCATGCCGGCAACGGCGCTATTTGTAATTGCCGGATTAATCATGCCCAGGCCGGCTCCGAAGAGCGCGTAGGCTCCCAACAGCAGCGTGAGGGGAGTGTCGATACTCAGATGCGTGAGCATCAGGGTGCTCAGCAGCAGCCCCGTGCCTGCGGCCAGCAGCGAGGGCCGTGTGCCGCGGCTGCCAACGAGCCGTCCTGACCATGGCGCACAGACCATCATCACAAGGGCCAGCGGCAGCGTGCACATCCCCGTGGTAAAGGCAGAAAAGCCGCGTGCCTGCTGCAGATACAGCGCATTCAGAAAGAGAAAGCCCGCAAAGCAGGCAAACGCGAGGAAGGCCAGCAGGGTAGCCACGGCAAACGGCACGCTGCGGAAAAAGCGCAGGTCAACCAGCGGCTCGCGGCGGCGCGGCTCATAAGTCAGGAAGACGCCCCAAGCGATGGCGGAGAGGGCAAATAGACCGAGGATCGGCCAGGATGTCCGGCCGGCGTGCGGGCCTTCGATCACCGCATAGGTCAGGCACGCGAGGCCAACAAAAACAAGGATTTGGCCTACGGGGTCTAGCGCTCGCGCGCGGGGCGCTTTGGATTCGGGGACAAACCTGGCGGCGAGCACCAGGGCAGCGAGCCCGATCGGCAGGTTGATCCAGAACACAGAGCGCCAGCCAATGGTTTGGGTCAAAATACCGCCCAGCAATGGTCCCACCGCCAGCGACACCCCCGCTACCGCCCCCCAGGTGCCGACCGCCCGCGCACGATCTTTCGGGGACGGAAACACATTCGCGATGATGGAGAGCGCCACCGGATTGAGCATCGACGCGCCAAGCCCCTGCAGGCCGCGATAGAAGATCAGGCTGCCGATCGAGTGCGCCAGGCTGCACAACAGGGACCCAGCCAGAAACAGCACCAGACCGATCTGAAAGACGCGCCGCCGGCCATACCGGTCCGACATGGCGCCCGAAAACATGAGCAGGCTGGCTACCACAAGTGTGTACGCATCCACAATCCACTGCAGCCCCGACAGAGTGGCGTGGAGGTCCTTCTGGATCGCCGGCAATGCGACGTTCACGATCGTCACGTCCATGCCGACCAGCAGCAGGCTCATGCAACAGATCGCCAGCACCAAATTGGGACGAACGTCCCGCGTGGCGCGCTCCCGGTCAGCGGTCCCCACAGCAGCATTGCGGAGGCCTGCTTCAGGCAATGGCATCGAGGATCTCCCGAGAGCTTTGCATACGCGCGATCCGCGGCAAGACCGCTTCCGTAGAGTTGGTGCGCGGCCGTTTCGCGGCACGAACAGGTGTGCGCCGCGACCTCACATGAAGGCTGGAAAACGGGACTCTTACCGAACGGATTGGCAGCGACATGGCATTCTCCTTGAACAATCTGAAAACAAAAACTCGAGGGCTGCCTTGACTTCTCATTTGTATTATCTGATGGAATTGTCCCGTAATCCCGTCGGGACCCGGCCTGGAAACGAAGGTCATGTGACGTCTACTGGCGCACAGCGCGGCTCACATATATCGTAGAAGCGTCACGGAGCGCACGAGGGATACGATGGCATTGAAGGTAGATGAAGCCGTACAGCAGGATATGACCGCCGAGGTCGCGGAGTGGATCGAGGCGTTTGATGCCGTCGTCGCGCACGATTGGGAGCAGGGCGCGGCTGTGCTTTCGGCCCTGCGGACCCGGGCGCGCGAGGCCGGCGTGCCGGCAACCGGCGACGTGACCACACCGTACTTGAACACCATCCCCAAGCACGATGAGGTGCCCTATCCTGGTGACCGCACGTTGGAGCGGCGCGTCGAGGCGCTGATCCGCTGGAATGCCATGGCGATGGTGCACAAGCAAAACAAATACGACGCGGGCATCGGCGGGCATATTTCCACCTACTCGTCCCTCGCCACTCTCCTCGAGGTCGGTTTCAACCACTTCTTCCACGCGAATTACGCCAGC
This sequence comes from uncultured Acidobacteriaceae bacterium, assembly GCA_964242495.1. Classification (GTDB taxonomy): domain Bacteria; phylum Acidobacteriota; class Terriglobia; order Terriglobales; family Acidobacteriaceae; genus Granulicella. The sequence continues at coordinate 235,240 of CAXSZS010000002.1, read as the reverse complement.
GAGGGGGGGCAACAACCCGGTGACTTCATCTACTTCCAGGGCCACGCTTCGCCCGGCGTGTATGCGCGGTCGTTTCTGGAAGGTCGCTTCGACGAAGCCCGGCTCAAGAACTTCCGCCACGAACTGCGCGGGGAGCCCAGCCTTTCCAGCTATCCGCACCCGTGGCTCATGCAGGATTTCTGGCAGTTTCCTACCGTCTCCATGGGCATCGGGCCACTGAACGCGATCTATCAGGCGCGCTTTATGAAGTATTTGGAAAACCGTAGCCTGATTCCCCACACCGAGCGCAAGGTGTGGGCCTTTGTGGGCGACGGCGAAGCCGACGAGGTCGACACGCTCGGCGCCATCTCGCTCGCCTCCCGCGAAGGGCTCGACAATCTGATCTTCGTGGTGAACTGTAACTTGCAGCGGCTGGATGGGCCGGTACGCGGCAATAAGCGCATCATCGATGAGCTCGAGGGCATGTTCCGCGGTGCCGGTTGGAATGTGATTAAGGTCGTTTGGGGTTCGGATTGGGATGAGCTCTTCGAGCGCGACCACCAGGGTCTGCTGCTGAAACGTATGGAAGAATGTGTGGACGGCGACTTTCAGGCCTTCAAGGCCAAAGGTGGCGCCTATCTGCGCAAGGAGTTCTTCGGCAGGTACCCAGAACTCCTGAAGCTGGTGGAAGACAAAACCGACGAGCAGCTCGGCCGGCTGCACCGCGGGGGCCACGATCCTCTGAAGATCTACAACGCCTACAAGCGAGCCCTGGAGCACAAGGGCGGGCCGACGGTGATCCTCGCAAAGACCGTGAAGGGTTATGGCCTCGGATCGACCCAGGCCCGCAACGCGTCGCACCAGGAAAAGAAGCTCACCGATGACGCCCTCACTCAGTTTGTGCACACCTTCGACATCCCATTGCCTGATGGCGCGGCACAGGATGCGGCGTTCTACCGCCCCGAGGCGAATGACCCGGCGATCGCGTACATGCGCGCACGGCGCGAGCAGCTGGGAGGTTTCATGCCCTCGCGTGAGGTGCCCAAGCTGAACTTCACCGCACCCAAGGTCGAGTTCTTCAATGAATGGCTCGGCGGTTCCAAGGGCCGTGCCGTTTCAACCACCATGGCCTTCGTCGCCATCCTGCGCGCGCTCATGAAGGATCCGGCAATCGGCAAGCTCATCGTACCGATCGTGCCCGACGAAGGCCGCACCTTTGGCCTCGAATCTGCAATTAAGCAGGTCGGCATCTATGCACCCGAGGGGCAAAAATATACCCCGCATGACGCCGATATGCTGCTCAGCTACCGCGAAGAGACCGACGGCCAGATCCTTGAAGAAGGCATCACCGAAGCCGGTTCGATGGCCAGCTTCACCGCCGCCGGCACAGCCTACACGAACTACAAGGTGCCCACGGTCCCGTTCTACATGTATTACTCCATGTTCGGCTTTCAGCGTATCGGCGACATGGCCTGGGCCTTCGCCGATTCACGTGGAAAGGGCTTTCTCATGGGTGGTACGGCCGGCCGCACCACCATGCTGGGAGAGGGTTTGCAGCACCAGGACGGTCACTCGCATGTACTCGCCTCGACGATCCCAACCTGCATCACCTACGATCCGGCCTATGCCTTCGAGCTCGCCGTAATCGTGCAGGACGGCCTGCGCCGCATGTATGAGGCCGGCGAGGACCGCTTCTTCTACATCACCATGTACAACGAGGACTATGCGATGCCGGCGATGCCGGAAGGCATACGTGAGGGCATTCTGCGCGGGCTTTACCGCTTCAAGGCCGCGGCGGACAGCAGCAAGCCGGCAACGGTGCAACTCTTCGGCTCCGGTCCCATCCTGAACGAGGTCCTGCGCGCACAAGCCATTCTGGCGGAAAAATACGGCATTGCCGCCGATGTGTGGAGCGCTACCAGCTATACCGAACTGCGCCGCAACTGTCTGGAGATCGAGCGTTGGAACCGTCTGCACCCCACAGAACCCGAGCGCAAACCATTTCTGCTCGAAGCTTTGGGGGAGGCACAGGGTCCCATCATCGCCGCCAGCGACTATATGAAGTCGCTTCCCGATGGTCTTTCCCCTTGGCTCAGCGGCCGTTTTGTGACGCTCGGCACAGATGGCTTCGGGCGCTCCGACAACCGGGAACACCTGCGTCGTCACTTCGAGATCGATGCGGAGTCGGTCGTAGCTGCCGCGATCTCCCGACTGGTGCGCCAGGGCACGGTAGAAGCGAAGTTAGCGGGACAGGTCTTCGCCGATCTAGGTCTTTCGCCGGAGCAGCCCGATGCCGCCTTCGCTTGATTGTTAGTGGACCAGTCAAGGCACGCAACACGAACCAACATCTCCCCAAACCGGCGTGGAGCTAACGATTGCCCGAAAATCCGCTCCTGCCCGACGCTGAACTGCGGGCTCTACTCGCCCTTACGAAGCGCTGCGCTTCGCTGGACGCCAGCGCGCTTCGGCTAGCCGCACCGAGCCGCGGCCGCCGCGGCAGGTTTGCTCCGCTCGCTTCGCGCGAAGCCTTGCTGGCCGGAACGACCCAGCAGCTGCAACCGGGCGATCTGCTGGTCGGGGAACAGGGCGACACGACCGTCGCCGCCCTGGCGTCTTCCCCTGTGCCGAAACAGCCGACGGATACACCATTGCTCCCAGCTCTTATGGGGAATCCATCACGGCTTCTGCTGGCCGCGGCCATGGCCGCGGCATTGCAAGCCACAAAAACCGACCGGGTAGTTCTGGCCTTCCTCCGCGCCGGCGCCCCCGCATCCGCTTGGATCCCCGCGCTGACCTGGGCGCAGGAACACCGTTTACCCCTCGTTCTGGTCTGCGCCGACCCATCCGGCACAAAGGTATTTCGATCGGTCGCCAGTCCCGTCGCGGATGCTTTCAGCTGGAGCGAGGTCAATCGCATCGCAGGCCGATTGCAGTTGCCGATTCTCTGCACAGATGGCGAGGATGCCGTCGCGGTGTATCGCGTCGCTCAGGAATCGCTTCTGAGGGCGCGTACCGGGGGCGGACCTGCCCTGCTCTGGGCGATGCTGCCCACCGCCAAGGACCTTTTAGCGCGAGGCAGAAATCTGAAACCCGTTCACCGCCTGACGCGCTACTTGCGGGCTCGCGATATCTCGCTCTGAGCGGCGGCAGGCGGATGCCTCGATCCGCAGCGTACCTGCGCTGCTTCCTTGCCTGCCGAACGGAGCGTCATCCCGCTACACTGATGAGTATGTTTTTCCGGCAGTCCCTTTGGCGTCTCGGTGTGTCCACCTCTGCTTTAGCCTTTAGCTTCTTCGTGCTCCCCCTTTCCGGCCAAAATCAAAGTATCCCGGCGGTACTGACCCCGGAACACGCAACGCCGGAAAGCCTCCCTTCCCTGCCCGCCGCGAGCCCTGCCCAACCATCACGCCAAGTGGGCTCTCCGGCGGCGGCTCCTCAACAGAGTCCGGCGCCACAGTCGCCGCCACAACCCGGCACGGGCCAACCTGCCTATCAGAACCCCCTTGATCAACCGGTAACCATACAGCCCAGTCAGACCGGGCAGCCTGCTCAGCCCGCGCGTCCCGTGCCCGTTGAAATCGCACCGCCGGCTTCGGTCGCCTCGCTCCCTTCCATCCCAACGGATTACGTTTCGCCGGCGGCCGAAGCGCATGATCATCTCGGCTCGGCCTACATCCCGGTAGACAGCGTCATTTACCCCATGGCGCTGCGCCTTTACTCGCTTGGATACCTGAATACCATCTACCTCAGCATGCGGCCTTGGACCCGGCGCAGCCTCCTTCACGCTCTCGAAGAGTCGGCATCGGACATTCAGGATGATGGTGATGAGCAGGCGATGGAGATCTATGCCAAGCTCATGAGCTTCCTTGCCACCGAAACTCCAGGGTCCGCAGGAACCCTGAGCACTGCCATGACCCGCGGTAAGCTGTACGGCGTCGAAAGCACCTACACGCGGCTGATGGGCATTACCGGGCTCACCCTGCGAGATAGCTACCATCTCGGTCAAACCATCGCGAATGACTACGGACGCCCCTATGAGCCAGGCTTCAACAATCTCACTGGCTTTTCCAGCGTGAACGAGTGGGGCCGCTTTTCGTTGTACGTCCGGGGCGAATACGAACATTCGTCTTCGGCTGTGGGCTATGATCTAGGGCTTTCGACGCTGCTGTCGGTCAATGATGAGATAGCTCCCTTCGCTCCCCCTAATCAACCTCAAGCGACCATTCCCTACGGCCCGTTGCCTTCGGTAAACCCGTTTCGCTTGCAGGAGGCGAACCTCTCCTTCCATGCGCTCGGTCATGAGTTTTCCGGCGGCAAGTCCGACGCCTGGCTCGGGCCCGCGCAGGGAGGGGCCATGGCCTGGAGTAACAATGCCGAGGATATTTACTCTTTTCGGATCAATCGAGTCGAACCGTTACACATCCCCTACTTCTCCGCCCTGCTTGGCCCTTTGCGCTACGACTTTTTCGTCGGCACCTTGAAAGGACATACCTTTCCCAATAAGCCATGGGTGCATTCAGAGATGTTCTCACTGCGACCCACGAACAACTTCGAGTTCAGTTTCCAAAGAACCGTCATCTGGGGTGGTGTGGCCCACGAGCCGGTGAACTTTTACACCTTCTTCCGCAGCTTCTTTTCGACGCAAGACACCGAAGCCGATCCAACCAGCAAAAATTCCCCAAATGATCCCGGTGCGCGTTACAGCGACTTCAGCTTTTCCTGGCGCTTGCCGTATCTTCGCAAGCACGTTACTCTCTACACCGACTCCATCGCACATGACGACGTTTCTCCGATTAGCGCACCCCGCCGGGCGGCCTATCGTCCCGGGCTCTTCCTTTCTCAGTTCCCGGGGCTTCCAAAGCTCGACCTCCGTGTGGAAGCTGCGAGCACTGATACCTCCACCTTGCGAAGTTTGAACGGCGCGTTCAACTACTTCGAGGCGATCCAGCGTCAGGGCTACACCAATAAAGGCTTCATTATGGGAGATTGGATCGGACGCGAGGCCAAAGGCGGTCAAGCCTGGCTGACCTACCATCTTTCGGCGGACGAGTGGGTTCAACTGGAGTACCTGAATAAAAAGACACCGAAGGACTTCATCCCCCTCGGCACGACCCAAAACCAGTTCAAAATCGATGTCGTCAAGCGTTTACGACCGGATATCGAGCTGAATGCCTGGTTCCAGTACGAGCACTGGCGTGCCCCGATCTACCAGGCGAATCCGCAGAGTGACACCGTCACAGCCGTTCAGATTACGTTCTATCCCAAGTTACGCACGAGCAGCGGCGCCTTGAACGGCAAGTGAGTATGGGTCCGCTCAAGCACTTCTTCCCATGGCTAGAGCTGTTCTCGCATAGATATGATCTTGTCATCTCGACCAGAAGCTTAGAGCAAGAGTCTGGAGGATGTCGAGCCGGCTCAACCGCAGTGGAAGTCCTCTCGAAGAGCATGTGAGACTTCTCATTTTGTGTGGATGTAGAGCAGGCTCGACCGCAAATCGAAGTCCTCTCGAAGAGCATCGGAGACTTCTTATACAGCGCCAACGGCGCGTACTGTACCAGCCTGGGCCGCGAGGCCCAGGTAGAGGTTCGCCCGTGGAGGTGAGGGCTGAAGGCCCGACCTATCGACGCTGAGCCGGGCTCCAGGGCGGGCTTTCAGCCCTCCGGCACCGATGGGCATGCGAAACCTGGGCCCCTGCGACTCAGGCTGGTATAGGACGCGCTGTTGACACTTAGTTAAGCGGCCTCGTTTACCGTCTTCGCCGCAAGTTACACCGCGACGGTGGTTTCCCGTTCGGCAGCGACACAGCGTTGAAAATATTCGATGGACCGTTGCAATCCTTCGCGCAAGGGCACCTGGGGCTCCCATCCGAGGAGTCGCCTGGCCTTGCCGATGTCTGGACGGCGTTGCTTGGGATCGTCCTGCGGGAGCGGCCGAAATACAATCTCGCGTGTTGAACCCAATAACGCTTGAATCTCCCGGGCACATTCCAGGATTGTCCACTCGACGGGGTTGCCGATGTTGGTAGGATCGTGCTCGTTGCTTTTGGCGAGTTTTACGATCCCGGCGATCAAATCGGAAACATAGCAGAAGGACCGTGTCTGCGAACCATCACCGTAGACCGTCAACGGCTCGTCGCGTAGCGCCTGCATCATCAAGTTCGAGATCACACGTCCATCATTGGCCTGCAGTCGCGGGCCGTAGGTGTTGAAGATGCGCACCATGTGCGTATCAACATTGTGGTACCGGTAATACGCCGAAACGAGTGCCTCGGAGAACCGCTTGGCTTCGTCATACACTGAGCGGGGGCCGATGGGGTTGACGTTACCCCAATAGCTTTCCACCTGTGGGTGAACCTCGGGGTCGCCGTAACACTCGGAGGTCGAGGCGTGCAGAAAACCCGCACTGTAACGACGAGCGATCTCAAGGGCATTGCGTGTGCCCTCTGATCCAACCAGCAGCGTTTCCACCCCGAGCCGCATGTAGTCCACCGGACTGGCCGGTGAGGCAAAGTTGAAGACGTAGTCTACCCGTCCGACATCGAACGGCTTGCAAATATCCAGGGTCTCGAAACGAAACCGCGGTTCGCGTTCCAGATGGTGCAGGTTAGCCGGATTGCCGGTACATAGGTTGTCGACGCCGATCACCTGATGGCCTTCAGCGAGAAGCGCATCGCACAGGTGTGATCCCAGAAATCCAGCAGCTCCGGTAACCAAAACTTCGCTTGGTCTTTCCAGCATCAGGCACCCACCGCGGCCGGCTCGCGCACCGGTGTCACTGCTGACCGGCCCACGCTGAGATAGGTGAAGCCGTTCTCCAGCATGACCTGCGGATCGTAAAGGTTCCGGCCATCGATCACGATCGGATACCGCATGGTCCCCTTCAAGAGAGCGAGGTCAAGCTTGGCGAAATCGCTCCAGTCCGTAAGGATCAGCAAAGCGTCGGCGTCTTTGGCTGCGTCTTCGATCGAGCTCTTGTAGCGCATGGTCGCCGACTCCGGCAGTTCCCCTTTGGCACGCTCCATCGCGGCAGGGTCATATACCTCAATGCAGCAGCCCTCATTCAGCAACATCTCGATCAGATCGATGGCCGGGGACTCGCGCACATCATCGGTTTCGCCCTTGAACGCGAGTCCCAGCACTGCCAGTCGCTTGCCGCGCAGCGTCCACAGAGCGGAGCGCACTTTACCCAAAAAGCGCTTTTTTTGCTCGACGTTGATCTTTTCCACCTCATGCAGCAGGCCGAAATCCACGCCGAGCTGCCCGGCGACGGAGCGAAAGGCCGCCACATCTTTCGGGAAACACGAGCCGCCATAGCCGATGCCGGGCCGAAGAAACTTCGGACCGATGCGCGAATCAAGGCCGATGCCGCGTGCGACCTGCTCCACGTTCGCATCCGCGGCCTCGCACAGGTTCGAAACGGCATTGATGAAGGAGATCTTCAACGCCAGAAAGGCGTTGGACGCGTGTTTGATGATTTCGGCGCTCTTGGTCGACGTCAGCAGCAGAGGCGGGGGTGCCTGCATGGAGCAATCGCCGGCGATGGTGCCTTCCGCCTCGTAATAGGCTCCACTGGTCAAAGGCGCATAAATCGCGGACAGGACACGGGCGGCGCGCGCGCTGTCGGCGCCGACCACAATGCGATCCGGATGCAGGAAGTCGGCGACGGCTGTACCTTCCCGCAAAAATTCAGGATTCGAGACGACGTCGAACATCTCTCGGCGCACACCGCTCCGCTCAATGACTCGCCGGATCCACTCATTTGTGTACACCGGCACGGTGCTCTTCTCGATGATGACCTTATAGCTGGTGATGTGGCGAGCGATTTCGCTGGCAACCGCCTCCACGTACGACAGATCCGCGTCGCCGGTTTCGGATTGCGGCGTTCCGACCGCGATAAAGATCGCTTCACTTTCCTGCGTGGCTTCCGCCAGGTCGGTCGTAAACCGGACGCGGCCGTTGCAATAACGCGCCATCAGTTCCGGTAGATGGTTTTCGTGTATCAGGGTGTCGCCGTTGCGCAGCGCGGCAACTTTGCGCTCGTCATTGTCCACGCACACGACGTTATGACCCATTTCGGCGAAGCACACGGCCGCCACAAGTCCTACATAGCCGGAGCCGACTACTGCAATTTGGTTTGTTATTCCCATATCCCTCAAATCCTGGGGAGATTATCTATCCTGGAGATGGAACGATTGTATGTCACTCCTGTGGTACTGGCTAGCCTGAACGGGTCAGAACCGCCCCGCCTCGGCGCATTCTCGCGTAAACTCGAACCAATGAGTTCGCCGAGTTTTGTGTCCAGCACTGGGGCCCCGGACCCACCTTCGGTTGACTTAGCGGCAACTGATCGAAAAGCGGACACCACGCTTTCCGATTCCCTGCTCGTCATTCGCAAGCGCAAATGGCTCGTCATCGCGGCCGCTCTGCTAGGTATCCTGTACGGGTACTACAAAGCATCCACGCAGCCCCGGCTCTTTGAGGCTTACGGTGACATCGAGATTCGCAGCGGCGCCGCCTCGGAATACCGTGTCGCTGCCGCGCCGCTCGCTGAAGACACCTATGACATCCCTACGCAAACCGCGATTCTGAAGAGTGATGGTCTCCTCCTCAACGTCGCACGTGATCTGGACCTGCCAAACAATCCCAACTTCACCGGAGCTCGCGGACCTTCTCCCCATGTGAGCCTCGACGATCCTGTGGTTCGCCAGGTGATCCTTGGAAACTTGCAGAATTCCATTGAAATTTCTCCTGTACCGAAGACAGACATCGTGCGCATCAGCTGCCGCACCCTGAATGCGCAGCTCTCCGCCGATATCGTCAATAAACTTGTACGGGAATACATTCAGCGCAGCTTCCAATCTCGGTTCGACGCGACAAAAACTGTATCCAACTGGCTCTCCAATCAGCTCGGCGACCTGAAGCAGCAGGTGGAAACCTCGCAGGCGCAGATGATCGACCTTGGCAAGCGCCTCGGTGTGCTCGGCTTTGATACCAGCCACAACGAGATCACCACCAGCATCGACGATCTGACTCGTGCCGCCGGACAGTCGCAGATCAATCGCATCGTGGTGGAGTCACGGTACCGTGTGCTCACCGGGATGGATCCAAATGCCCTCGATGCCTCCATCGGCGCGGTCACGGGCACCTTTAGTCAGAACCTGAGCGGCCTCCGCTCCCAGCGCGAGCTCCTGCAGTCGCAACTGGCTGGACTTGATACAACCGCAGGACCCAATCTCCCGCGCGAAAAAGCCGTCCGCGCGCAACTGACCGAAGTGGACCGTCAGATCGCTGAAGAACAGAAACGCATTCTGCTCCAAGCCAAAGAGGACCTCATCGCTGCGCAGGCCAATGAAACGCAAACCCGTGGCGCTTTGGAGCTGGCAAAGTCGAACGCTTATAAGCTGCGTGACGATCTCGTGGAGTACACCATCCGGCAACGCGAGTTCGACTCCGAACGCACGCTATATGAAGGATTGCTGCAGCGTCTGCGCACGGCCGGTGTCCAGGCTGGCCTGGAGTCGCAGGAAGTCGATGTCGTCGACAATGCCGTGGCCCCGATCGGCCCCTCATTGCAGCCCCGCGGCTCGATCATTCTCGTCGACACCTTTGTAGCGGTCGGCTTGGCGCTGATTCTAGCCTTCATTCTCGAAAGCCTGGACACCAGCCTGAGCAGTGTGGCCGAGATCGAAAGCATCTCTGGGCTTCCCTCGCTGGCCCTGATCCCCAAGGCACGCCGAACGGCGGATCAGACCTCCATGACCCCGGCACAGCGCAATCTGGTTGTCCTCACCAATCCCAAGTCGCAATTTGCGGAAGCTTTCCGCGCGCTTCGAACCTCGCTGCTCCTTTCGGTGGCCGGCCGGGAGCCGCAGGTTTTGCTGTTGACGAGCGCCACACCTTCCGAAGGCAAGACGACGGCCTCGCTGAATCTAGCGGCGGTGCTGGCCCAGCGCGACGTGCGCGTTTTGTTAATCGATGCTGATTTGCGCCGGCCAACGGTGCATCATCGCTTCGGCCTCAACGGCAAAGTCGGCCTTACCTCCGTCTTAACCGGCAGCATCGCGCTTCAGGACGCTGTACAGAACGTCACCAGCCTGCCCTCGCTGGATGTCTTGGCAAGCGGTCCGATTCCGCCGTTTCCGACTGAGATGTTGAGTTCCGACACGATGCGGCAGCTGCTGCAACAGGCGCGCGGCTTGTATACCCACATCGTGATGGATTCCCCGCCGCTGCTCTCCGTAACCGATAGCGTCGTGCTGGCGCGTGAGGCCGACGCCGTGGTGCTGATCGTGCGCCATGGCAAATCAACCAAGCATGCCGTGCGCCGCGCCCGCGATCTGCTGCTGCGTTCAGGGGCAAGGCTGGCCGGGCTCGCGCTCAATGCCGTAGACCTCAGCTCGCCCGAGTATTACTCCTACTACGGATATTCCGGGTACGCGGGGTATGCCTCGGCCGGGGTCGACAGCAACGCCTGGGAGTCACAGAATCCACCACGGCCGGGGGGTACAGAACCATGACGACCGCTACTCACGCGCGTTCTTGCCCATCGCGCATCCTTTCCGTGCGATGCTTCCTCCCTCTGTTAGGCGGTCTTCTCCTGCTCACGACCGTCGGTGCTGCGCAATACAACGGTCCACCGACGGCCGTCGACCGCAGTGGCGTTTCGGTACCAAACAACGATCCATCGCTGCTGTTTCCCTCGACGCCGGACACGATTTTGACCACTGGCGATCTGCTGTCCGTGCGCTTATTTGGGGATCCTGACTACAGCACCGCGGTGCGCATCGGCGTCGACGGCACGGCAGTTTTGCCTCTCATCGGGTCCGTTCGGCTTAGCGGATTGAATGTCAGCAGCGCAGAACTGCTCATCGCGCAGAAGCTCGAAACCGCGGGCATGTACCGCAACCCGCAGGTCATCCTTCAACTGACCGAAGGACCTACCGCGATCGTTACCCTGGCCGGCGAGATGCACGCGGTTGTCCCCGTGGTCGGCTCCCGCAACCTCTACTCCGTCATCGCCGCCGGCGGAGGGCTGCCTCCCGGTGCCAGCCGCACGGTGACGCTGCTGCGGCAGGGCCAGACACAACCGATCGCCGTCGACCTGGGCAACGATCCATTGCACAGTGGCGGTGCGAACATTCCCACTTTTCCCGGCGATACCATCATCGTGTCGCGCATCGGCGTGGTGTACGTCATGGGAGAATTTCACAACCCTGGCGTGGTGTCGCTGACCAACTACGGCCCGCTTACCTTGACCCAGGTTTCCGCTCTGGTCGGCGGTCCCGTCTACGACGCAAAATATAGCGAGCTGCACATTATTCGTACTGTGGGTGACCACCGGACCGTCACCACACTCAACATCAAAAATGTTCTCTACGGGCATGCGCCCGACCCCATCATGCAGCCGAATGACATCGTTTTCCTTCCGCCGAGCGCCTTCAAAGAGTCCCTCACCAACGGCAGTCTAGGCTCGCTCCTCGGCATCGTCTCCTTTTCCGTCGCGGCGATCACCACGCTTCGGTAACGCTGCGTGCTCCCCTTCCGCGCTCCGCGTTCCGTCCGCCTGGCCTACGTGGTCAGCCATCCCATCCAGTACCAGGCACCGCTTTTGCGCCGGCTGGCGCAGGAGCCCGACATCGAGCTGACCGTGCTTTTTGGCTCCGATTTGTCCACTCGCAGCTACCAGGATCGCGGCTTCGGCGTGGAGGTCACATGGGATACCCCGCTGCTCGAGGGGTACCGTTCGCGCTTTCTACCCCCGCTGTATGACCCCGGCACCGTGACCGCCACTACCCCGATCAGCCGCAGCCTCTTGCGGGCCCTGTGCCACTCGGACGGAACCCCGGCCTTCGACGCCGTGTGGGTCCACGGGTATGCGAGCGTGAACTCACTACGCGCAATCTTCGCTGCGGGTAGCCTCGGCATTCCCGTGCTGCTGCGCGCGGAAAGCTGGCTGGGCGATCGTCCCCGCAGCAGGGCAAAGCTTCTGGCAAAGCAGCAACTTCTACGTGGGCTGCGCCACGTCATTACAGCCGTTTTGCCGATCGGATCGCAAAACGCGGCCTACTGGCGCACGTATTTCGGCGACACCATGCCTCAATTCCCGGTGCCCTATGCCGTCGACAATGCTTTTTTTCGCAACCGCTCCGCGTCCGCCCATGCGGTGCTTTCCCAGTTGCGCGCGGAACTTCGGCTGGAGCCCGGCCGCCCCGTCGTCCTCTTCGCCTCGAAGCTGCAGGAGCGTAAGCGGGCCGGCGATCTTCTGGAAGCCTTCCACCGGGCGTGCGGCTCCGCTGCGCTCGCGTGCCGGCCTTACCTCGTCATCGTCGGCGAGGGCGAGGAACGGGCACGGCTCCAGGCGCAGGCAGCCGCTGCCGGTCTTGCGGACATCCGCTTCGCCGGCTTCCGCAACCAGACCGAGCTGCCCTCCTTTTTCGCGCTCGCCGATCTTTTCGTACTGCCCTCCCGGCACGAGCCCTGGGGTTTGATCGTGAATGAAGCCATGGCGGCCGGTTGCCCCGTGATTGTCTCGTCTGAGGTCGGCGCCGCTGCGGATCTGGTGCAAGACGGCGTTACGGGCTTCGTCTTTCCCGCAGGCGACATCGACGCCCTGACCGCGACGCTGGTCGAAGCCCTCGCGGATCCCGCTCGATCGACGCAGATGGGCGCCGCCGCCTCGCGACGTATCGCCTCATGGGATTTCGAAGCCGACGTGCGTGGCCTTCGCGCCGCCCTTGCCTATGCCACGCATGAGTTAGTCGCCTGAGCCCCAACCCACACATTGCGTTGCTATGCTGAAGAACAACCCCGCGGTCAGAACCGTATGAGAATCCTGCACATCGTCGGCTCCATCAGTCCCGCGTGTGGCGGCCCGACTGAGGCAATCCGCATGCTGATCCGCTACGCTCCCGAAGGCTACACCGCGGAGGTTGTGACCCTCGATGACCCCCATGCGCCTTTTCTTCGCGAGCTGCCCTTTCCCGTGCAGGCGCTGGGCAGCATGCCCCGACGCTGGTATGCGCCGGCGCTGGTGCCTTGGTTGAAGCGCCATCGGCACCGCTTCGACGGCGTAATCGTGCATGGCCTTTGGGAATACACCGGCCTCGCCGCGCGTCTCGCCTTCGCGGGACGTTTGCCCTACGTCGTCTTCCCCCATGGCATGCTCGATCCCTACTTCAAGCGCACCTTCGCCAACAAACATCGCAAGAAATGGCTGTACTGGTTCTGGGCGGAGTATTGGGTGCTGCGCCGGGCCGCTCGCGTGCTGTTCACGACTGCCGAAGAGCGTGATCTCGCGGCGCAAAGCTTCTTTCTCCATCGCTGGCAATCGTTGGTTGTGCCGCTCGGCACAGACCCGCCCCCATCCGATACAGCTCGGCTGACCGCGGCCTTTGAAGCCTGTGCCCCAGAGGTGAAGCGCCAACGGTTTCTACTTTTTCTGGGTCGCATCGACCCGAAGAAAGGCTGTGATCTGCTGCTCCAAGCCTTTGCGGCACTCGCATCGCAAGCTCCCGATGTGCACCTCGTGATGGCCGGTCCCGATCCTAAAGGCTGGGCCGCGGAACTCAAGTCCATCGCCGAAGAGGCGGGGGTGGCCAACCGCGTCCATTGGCCGGGCATGTTGCGCGGGGATGCTAAATGGGGCGCCTTCGCCGCGTGCGACGCCTTTATCCTGCCTTCTCACCAGGAAAACTTCGGCATCGCTGCCGTCGAAGCCCTGGCCTCCGGCAAGGCCGTGCTGCTCGCGGAGCCCGTCAATATCGCCCCGGACCTCCAGCGTGCCGGATGCGCCATCGTGGAGCCCGACACGGCGGAAGGGACACGCCGTTTGATCGAGCGCTGGCTCGCGCTTTCCGCGACCGAGCGCCTCGCCATGGGGCAGCGCGCCCAAGCGACCTTTCAGCATTCGTATGACATGCGTCGCAATACGGAGGCTATCCTGCGGGTCTTTGAAACGCTCCTCGCTCCAGCCTTTCCCTCGCCTAGGCCGGCCGAAGCCGAGGCGCGCTGATGCCCTCTTTCGGCAAGCGTTCCCCCCAGTACCGCGCCTCTGATCACATCGGTGTGGAACACGGTGCCGATGCCTATACCCGCCCGGCGTTTACCGTCGGAAACCGTGCCCGCCGTGCCGTGTGGAATCTCTGCTGGCTGCTTCTGTACCGTCCCTCCCCTCGTCCCATGCACCGTTGGCGCGCCTCCCTGCTGCGACTCTTTGGCGCACAGCTCGGTCCGGACTGCCACTTCTATCCCGCTTCCAAGGTCTGGGCACCGTGGAATCTCCTCTGTGCCGATCACGTCGCCGCTGCCGATGGCGTTGAAATCTACAACCCGTCCCCGATGGCGCTTGCCTCGCACGTCATCCTTTCGCAGGGTGCTTTCCTCTGCGGTGCCACCCACGATTACAACGATCCCGCGTTCCCGCTACTCGCATTTCGCATGGAGATCGACCGGTACGCCTGGATCTGTGCTCGCGCCATGGTTGCGCCGGGCGTCCACGTCGGCGAAGGCGCCGTTCTGGGCATGGGCGCGGTAGCCACACGCGACCTCGATCCTTGGACGGTCTATGGCGGCAACCCGGCCGTTCCGGTGCGATCGAGAACGCCGGTCGTCCCGCTCTCCGTTTCGTTTTCCGGGAACGCGGAAGCATGATTTCTGTCCTGATCCTCACGAAAAACGAAGAGCAGGATCTTCCGGGCTGTTTCGACTCGGTCGCCTGGAGCGACGACATCCACATCTTCGATTCCGAAAGCACCGATAGCACCCGGTCCATCGCCGAAACGCACGGCGCCCGGGTCACCAGCCGACCGTTCGACGGCTATGCCCGACAACGGAATGCCGCGTTGCAATTGCCCTTTCGGCATCCGTGGGTGCTTGTGCTGGACGCCGACGAACGTCCTACCCCAGCACTTTCCTCAGAAATGCAAGCCGCCGTGCGTTCCGCGCCGGAGACCGTTGCCGGCTTCCGCATGCGCCGGCGCGACTATCTTTGGGGCACATGGCTCAAACACGCCCAACTCACGCCCTATTACGTACGCTTGCTACGGCCGGAGCGTGTGCACTACACCCGCGATATCAACGAAATCCTTGAAGTGAAGGGATCCATCGCCGAGCTTGCCGCCCCGCTCGATCACCTTGCGTTTTCGAAGGGCATCAGCCACTGGGTCGCCAAGCACAATGCCTATTCCACGAAGGAAGCGGAGCTGTTGGCGAGCGGCGCCGCCATCCGGGCAGCCTCCTGGCGTGCGGCCCTGTTCGCGCCGGACTTCCATGCGCGTCGCATCGCCCAAAAAGCCCTCTTCTACGAGCTGCCGGGACGACCACTTATCAAGTGGCTGTACATGATGTTTGTGCGAGGCGCGGTGCTCGACGGGCGTGCCGGCATCACCTACGCTACCCTGCAATCGTTCTACGAGTATCTGATTGAAGCGAAACGAAGAGAGATTTTACGGCTACAAGCCGGCAAGCCCCTATAGCAGTTCACCCACTCGGCGCCGCCGCTTCAAGCACGCAATTTGGCGAGCAGATCGGTGGGGTGCACCGGCTTCGCCAGAATCTCAAACTCATGCCCCTGCGCCCGCGCCCGTTCCAGCAGATCGGCCGTGGCAGCCTGTCCGGAAAACAACAGGATCTTGCAGCTGGGCAGCTTGGAGCGAATTTGGATCGCCGCTTCGATGCCCGTCATGCCGGTCATGATCACGTCTGAAATCAACATATCCGGGCGAAAGCCTTCCAAGGCATCGATCGCCTTTTCTCCGCTATATACGGCGCGCGCCTCAAAACCTGCCTGGTTCAAAATAATGGCCAGCGTATTGGCGATCACCTGCTCGTCGTCTGCGACAAGAACGCGAGGCTTGGTGCTAATTGTGGTCGTCTCTGCCATGACTACAGTTCCTGATCCCTTCGGGGTACACGCACATACGATGACATGATCCATCGCTCCGATGCATTGCCTTATGGTACGACACAGGGGATGCCTTCTACTGCGCGCCTGCTTCAGATTGCACGAAAATCCACGGGGTCAAAGCGATCGAACATCCTCCGCGGCCAAGACAGCCGCAAGACAGCCGCAGTGCTACCTTGGAATGGATGGTTGACCTGCACCACCACCTTCTGCCGGGTCTGGATGACGGCTCACCCGATCTCGAAACCTCCATCGAGATGGCCCGCATTGCGGCAGCGGAAGGCATCACCCACATCGTCTGCACCCCCCATGCCAGCACCCACTTCACGTTCAATCCAGAGCGAAATCGCGCGCTGGCCACGGAGCTGCGTGAAGCCCTCCGCGCGGCTCGCATCGACGTGACCTTGGGCCTCGGATGCGATTTTCACATCAGCTACGACAATGTGCAGGACGCCCTGCAGCACCCGTCGCGCTATAGCCTGAACGGCAAGGACTACCTGCTCGTCGAGCTTCCCGACTTCAGCATCTCGCCCGGGATGCAGGAAACATTTTACGAGCTGCGCCTTGCGGGCTTGACGCCCATCCTCACGCATCCGGAACGCAATCCCACCCTGCAGCGCGACCCGGATCGTCTGCTTCCCTGGCTGCGCGACGGCCTGCTTTGCCAGGTAACGGCCAGCTCCGTTCTCGGGCACATGGGCCGCACCGCGGAGAAGTTCGCCAAACGCATGCTGGAAAACCGGTGGGCCCACTTCCTCGCCACCGATGCGCACAACACCACCTCCCGCCGGCCGGAGATGCGGAAAGCCCACGACCTCGTCTCCAAGCGGTACGGTGCTGACTACGCCGATCTACTCTGCACCGGCAACCCCAGGGCGGCCTTCGACGGCCGGCCGCTGGCCGAACAGGGAATGCTTGGCCTGGAAACGCAAGATGAAGAGAAACTGCCGAACTGGTGGCAGCGCCTTTTGCGCATGTAAATCCACCTGCCCCGGCCTTCCTTCAGCCCACCATTCGTACCAATGTCGTCTCCACGAAGCAGTCAGCTTCATCGTAGGCAGCTGAGGAACCTGCAGTTTGCCCGCGTGGTAACGACACCGCAACGAGAACCGCTACAGCTTTCTACGTTTGAACATCGCGTCCGGAGGTTTACACGAATGCTACAACCCCAAACCGCCGTCCACTCCTAGTAACTGTCCCGTAATGAAATGCGGCGCCGTTGCGAAAAAGAGCACCGCCGCGGCTACATCGTCGGGCGTGCCGTTTCGCTTCATCGGCGTGCGCTCCGCGAATGGTTCGTACCCGGCGCTGTGTTCTCCCGAGTTCACGATCATGCCCGGAGCGACACAGTTCACACTGATCGCCGGCGCCCACGCCTTGGCCATCGTCTGCGACAGCATATGCAGCGCTGCCTTCGACGTGCAGTAGTGCGCATGGGTCGTCCACGGTCGCATGCCACCCAGCGAACCGATATTGATAATCCGTCCCCGAGCGGCCGCTAAATGCGGGTGAGCCGCTTTTGCGACCAGAAAGGGGCCCCGCGTGTTCGTCGCGAACATCGCATCCCACTGCTCGGCGGAGATCGATTCCAGCGGCAGCGTTTCGAAGGCGCCTGCATTGTTCACCAGCAGGTCAAGTCCACCCAGCTCACTCACCGTCCGCTTGATCGCCGCGTCGATGCTCTCCTCATCCCGCACATCACAAACCACGGCCGAGGCTGTGCGACCCAAAGCCCGGAGATCGCCGACCGTCGCTTCAGCTTCCTTGGCCGACCCCCGATACGTGATCACCACATCGGCCCCCGCGCGGGCCAATTGCAGTGCCAGCCCGCGTCCGATGCGCTTGGCTGCGCCCGTCACCAGCACGCGCCTGCCCTCAAGCGGTCGTTCTGCAGAGGGCAATGCATTCGTATTTGCTAAGTTCACGGCCGGATCCCTAGCTGCACTCCCAGCCGCGTTCACTGCGGCGTGCCCGGCGTAGACGGCACAGGCGCGCTGCCCGGTGCCGTATCGGGTGTGTTGGCCGGCGGCGTCGTCTTCAGCGGCCCTGTAGGCGACGCAGCTACCGGAGGCACCGACGTCGGCGCACTCCCCTTGCTATGTTCCTGCACCCCGGGCTGCACCTCGGCCGCGCGGTCCTGGCCGTCGTCATAAGTGGAAACCTGCGCCCTGGGCCGTTGCAGCTTCACCATCACCTGTTTACCGTCCGCGGTAAGGTCGAAGGTCGTTGCATAGGTCGCAAAGCCATTCGCAATGACCTGCACCGTGACACGGCTCCCCACTTCAAGCAGGTCCATGCTCGCCCTGCCCTGCGGGTCCGTCTTCATTTCAAGGTTGCCATTCGTCGAATCATCGCGCATCGAGCGAAACACGACCGAGGCATTCGGCAAGGGCTTGCCGTTGAACTCCTTCTCCACCGTGATCACC
This sequence comes from uncultured Acidobacteriaceae bacterium, assembly GCA_964242495.1. Lineage (GTDB taxonomy): Bacteria > Acidobacteriota > Terriglobia > Terriglobales > Acidobacteriaceae > Granulicella. The sequence goes on along the minus strand of CAXSZS010000002.1, from coordinate 216,935 downwards.
ACAGGTGCCGTCGGCGGCGGTGGCTTATACCCTCGCCCGTGTCTATCCTGCTGCCCGCGCATGGGTATGCCGAAGCAAAGAAGGGAGGTAAGCAACAAAACCAGACGGAAACGAAGGGGCAACCGCATCCCCGCATTCTACCGTGAAAGGGCAAACACCGATCGAAGCGCATTCAGAGGCTGCACTCTGGAAACATGAGCGACATTCACTAACATTTCACGTCGGTAGGTTGACAACCTCATCACGGAGTCGCTACATTAGCAGTCGGCAGGAGAGAGTGCCAGCGAGTCGGGCTTCCCCCTGTGCTCCGGTTACCTCAACGCACCATGCAACACATCACAGCACCACATCCCAGGAACGTACATTTTCAGGAGAACAGCATTATGGCTTCCAACAAGTTCACGCCGTTGCATGACCGCATCCTCGTCCAGCGCCTCGAAGAGGGCGAATCGATGCGCGGCGGCATTATCATTCCCGATTCCGCCAAGGAAAAGCCCTCACAGGGCACCGTCATCTCGGTCGGCAAAGGCAAATCGAATGATGAAGGCAAAGTGTTTCCGCTTGACGTGAAGTCCGGCGATACCGTGCTCTTCGGCAAGTATTCCGGCACCGAGATCAAGCTCGATGGTGACGATTTCCTCATCATGCGTGAAGAAGAAGTGCTCGGCGTTCTCGCCCAGTAAATGTTGTTGGTTGTACGTTCTACGTGTTACGTGGGTTAGCCGCTGCAAAAGACCACCGCGTAGCCCGGAACGCACAACCCGCCCCCGAAACGTACAAACGTAGAACGTACAACGCAGCGCAAGCTGCACTGGAGTTATCAATGGCAAAGCAGATTCTGCACGGAGAAGACTCGCGTCAGGCGATTCTTCGCGGCGTGAACACGCTCGCAAACGCAGTCAAGGTGACCCTCGGCCCCAAGGGCCGTAACGTCGTCATCGAAAAGAAGTTCGGCTCCCCCACCATCACTAAGGACGGCGTCACCGTCGCCAAGGAAATCGAGCTCCCCGAGGGCCTCGAGAACATGGGCGCCCAGATGGTGAAGGAAGTCGCCTCCAAGACCTCCGACGTCGCCGGCGACGGCACCACCACCGCGACCGTTCTGGCCCAGGCCATCTTCCGCGAGGGCGTAAAGACCGTGGCCGCCGGTGCCAACCCGATGGCGCTCAAGCGCGGCATCGACAAGGCCGTTGAGGCCATCATCGGCAAGCGCAACGAGCAGGGTGTCGTCATCGGCGGCGCGCTGAGCGAGTTCTCCAAGCCCGTCACCGGCGACATGATTGCCCAGGTCGGCACCATCTCCGCCAACGCAGACGAGCAGATCGGCACCATCATCGCCGCGGCGATGAAGAAGGTCGGCAAGGACGGCGTCATTACTGTCGAAGAGTCGCGCACGATGGAAACGCAGCTCGACGTAGTCGAAGGCATGCAGTTCGATCGCGGCTATCTTTCGCCCTACTTCGTCACCGATGCCGAGCGCATGGAAGCCGCCCTCGAAAATCCCTACATCCTCATCTATGAGAAGAAGATCTCCACGATGAAGGACCTGCTCCCCCTGCTCGAGCAGATCGCCCGCACCGCCAAGCCCCTCGTCATCATCGCCGAGGACGTGGACGGTGAGGCTCTCGCGACCCTCGTAGTGAACAAGCTGCGTGGCACCCTGAACGTCGCAGCCGTGAAGGCCCCTGGCTTCGGCGACCGTCGCAAGGCCATGCTCGAGGACATCGCCGTACTCACTGGCGGCAAGGCCGTCACGGAAGACCTCGGCATCAAGCTCGAAGGCGTCAAGATCGAAGATCTCGGCACCGCCAAGCGCGTCACCATCGACAAGGACAACACGACGATCATCGATGGCGGCGGACAGGATGCCAAGATCGAAGGCCGCGTGAAGGAGATTCGCGCGCAGGTCGAAAAGACCACCTCCGACTATGACCGTGAGAAGCTCCAGGAGCGTCTCGCCAAGCTGGTCGGCGGCGTTGCCGTCATCAAGGTCGGTGCCGCTACCGAGACCGAGATGAAGGAAAAGAAGGCCCGTGTCGAAGACGCGATGCACGCCACCCGTGCAGCCGTCGAGGAAGGCATTGTCCCGGGCGGCGGCGTCGCGCTGATCCGTGCGGCCAAAGCTGTCGACTCGCTCGTGCAGTCCCTGACCGGGGACGAGAAGATCGGCGCACAGATCATCCGTCGCGCTGTGGAAGAGCCGCTGCGCATGATCGTCCACAACGCGGGCGAAGAGGGTGCGGTCGTCATCAACAAGATCAATGAGTCGACCGACACCAACTTCGGCTACAACGCCGGAACCAACAAATACGAGGACCTGGTAGCAGCCGGCGTCATCGATCCGACCAAGGTAACGCGCACTGCCCTGCAGAACGCGGCCTCCATCGCCGGCCTGATGCTCACCACCGAAGCCATGATCTCCGAAATCCCGGAGAAGAAGGAAGTCGCGCACTCACACGGCGGCGGTCCCGGCGGCGGCATGGACGGCATGTACTAGGTTCCAGACGGACGGCCACACACGGCTACGCCGCAAAGCAGCAAAAGGCCCCGGAGCAATCCGGGGCTTTTGCTTTCCAAGCCTCTTCCGACTCACTTTTGCCGATGCTCAAGCGACTCCAACAATGCATGGGGCTTCCGTCAGCTCCGGCACGTACTTGCCGTCCGTGAAGTACTTGGCAAGTACCTCCATGACCTCATCCACATGGCAGCGCTCGAGCAAAAACGAAGGCAAAAACCGCAGCACATTCCCCTGCACCACATTGAAGAGCATGCCGTGGGCAAGACCCATTTCGGCAAGGGGCCGTGCCGGCTCAGTCAGCTCGACCCCGATCATCAAGCCGCGTCCGCGAACCGCGACCGTCTTCCTGCCGGGCATGCAATGTTCAAGGCAACACTTCAAGTGATGCCCTGTATCTTGTACTCGAAGAAGAAGATCGTCCTCCTCGACCACCTTTAAAAACTCGAGCCCCAAACGGCACGTAAAGGGGCTGCCGCCCAGCGTGCTGCCGTGTTTGGCCAAGCCGAAGGAGTGAAAGAGGTCGTCGTTGACCAGCAACGCACTCAACGGCAGCCCACCACCCAGGGGTTTACCGAGCAGCAGCATGTCCGGCTGCACTCCCGATGGCGTGTAGGCGAACCAATCGCCCGTGCGCCCCAATCCAGTCTGGATTTCATCGAAGATCAGCAGTGCCCCATAGGCATCGGCAAGACGCCGTGCCTCAAGAAGGAACGCGTCTGAAAGCACATGCACACCGCCCTCGCCTAGGATGGGCTCCACGAGAATGGCGGCTGTGTTCGCATGGACCGCCGCCCGCAGCTGATCGATGCGCTCCCGCTCCACAAAGTGCACATGCGGGATGCCCGGGCCGAAGTCCACGCGATACCGATCCTGTCCCGTAACGGACATCGAACCATATGTCCGCCCATGATAGGACTGCCGCAGGGCCACGATCTCGCGCTTGGCGTCCCCAAAATTCTGCCGCGCATGCGTGCGCGCCAGCTTGAGCGCCCCCTCCACCGCCTCGGAGCCGCCCGTGGAGAAGAACACCCCCTTCATGCCACAAAGCGCACACAAGCGCTCCGCCAACTCAATGGGGTACCGGTTGGCATACTGCGGGGAAAGATGAACGAGACGCGCCGCCTGCTCCGCCATGACGGCCACCAGGCGCGGATGCGCATGACCCAACGCATTCACGCCCAATCCCGCCATCAGGTCGAGGTACCGTTTGCCCGCAGCATCAAACAGGTACACGCCTTCGCCGCGCTCCATCATCACGGGGAAACGGGCGTACACCGGAAGCAGAACCTCGGCATCCCGCGCAAGCCAACTGGAAGCGTCGATGGATTCCAGAGATTCGAGGGATTCCAAAGGTTTGAAGGGTTCGTCTTGTACCGTCACCTTTCCAGTTCACAGGAGTGTCCGCCGCGAGGTCAAGCACCCGACACCCGGGAGGTGCCACCTCTTCGGGGGATGCACCGAATCTTGTACACAAAATGGAAGACCCGTATGGTTTCGCGCAGCGCTTCCCGCTATTCTCGTGAGGAGTCCATTGAGTCAGGGGTTCTCCGTTTGGCCCTTCACTTGCTTCATCAAAAGTAGACGTAAAGAAGTAAAGAAGCACTCTCTTGCGGTACATGAAGACTTCTGCCCAAACTCGGCTGGTAGCTGTGCTTCTGGCCGTGCTGACCCTGGCGGCCATCGCGCTGGCGATCGCCAATCTCGTCCAGGAGACCGGCTTTGAGACGCCAACCGATGGCGTTACCTGGACCGAAACCACGGGCGGCCTCCGCGCGGTGATTGTTCCCGCCGATGCACCCGCCGCGCGTGCCGGCATCCACGCCGGCGATGTACTCACCGCCATCAATGAGACGCCTACCCCACGGCTCGCGCCCGCGGAACGCGCAATCGATCGGAGCGGTGTCTGGTCGCACGCCACCTACACCCTGCTACGCTCTGCTCCCGGCCGGTCGGCAGCGGTTCATCCCGCGCAATTGGAGGTTGGGGTATACCTCGAACCCGCGGACCGGACGGATTTCCAGGTTCTCCGGGTCATCGCGCTGGTCTACCTCGCCATCGGCCTCTATGTGTTGTTCCGGCGCTGGACTGCACCCCAATCCACGCACTTCTTCGTCTTCTGCCTGACCTCGTTCATCCTGTACGGCTTCCACTACACCGGCGTCTTCGATGCGCTGGACCGGGTCATTCTGACCGGCAATATCGTTGCGCGTGCCCTGCAACCGGCGCTCTTCTTCCATTTCGCGCTCAGCTTCACGGGCGGTTCGCCCCGGTCCCGTTACCGCCGCTGGCTTTACTCGGCTGTGTACCTGCCGGGGGCGGCCCTGGTGTGGCTGCGCTACCGTTCGCTGACGCACTGGTCGGTTACAGGCCTCCTGATGCATCGGCTTGACCAGGTCGACTTCGCCTATCTGGCACTCTTCTATGTCCTCGCCGCCGCGGTCTTCTGGATGCGCTACCGGAAAGAAACGCAGCCCCTGGAACGCCAGCAGCTGAAGTGGCTTTCCCGTGGCACCCTGCTCACCATCACGCCCTTCACGGTGCTTTACGTCATCCCTTTCCTGGCGGATTGGAACGTCCCGGCGTTTCTCAGCAAGGTCGCCGTCCTTTCGTTGCTTCTGTTGCCGCTCACCTTCAGTTGGGCCATCGTGCGTTACCGGCTCATGGACGTGGACCTCATCTTCAAGCGTGGCGTCGCCTACACCCTGGCTACCGCCGCGCTCGTGGGTTTGTATTTCAGCGTCATCGCGATCTCGGCTGAACTGGTGCACGAACACATCCAACGCCTGCAGAACCTTCGCATCTGGGGCTTGATGATCGCGGTCATCGTCACCGGGCTTGTCTTCGATCCGTTAAAGCGTGCCATCCAGGCGCGTGTCGATCGCCTCTTCGATCAAAAGCGGGTCAACTACCGCGAAACCCTGATCGACTTCGGCCGCCAGCTCAACGCGCAAACCGACCTCAACACCCTGGTGAATTCCGTCGTCGAGCGCTTGCACGGCACCCTGCTGGTCACCCGCGTCGCCGTCTTCCTCGCGGACGAGGGCTACTCGGTGCGGCGCCCGCGTTTCACGCTCGTCGCCTCGTTCGGTCTTGCCCCCTCGGTGAGCGAAACACCGCTCGATCTTGGCTTCCTTTCTGCCGCCCCCGGTGAGACATCCTCGCATTTGTTCTTCGAAACCCCGCAATCCGTCCTGCGGCTGCCGGAACTCCAGCGGGCCGCTGCCGCCGCCCTCGATCTGAACTACTTCGTTCCCTGCCGCGCCGCTCGCTACGAAGGCGGCGGACAGGGCACCGTAGCCATGCTCGGCCTCGGGCGCACCCGCGACGGCGACTTTCTTTCCAGTGAAGACATGGAACTGCTCGAGTCGCTTGCCGGCTACATCGGCATCGCCATCCAAAATGCCCAGCTCTATCGGCGCTTGGAGCAGAAAATCCTCGACTTCGAACGCCTGCGTGATTTCAACGAAAACATCGTCGAATCCATCAATGTCGGCGTCTTCGCTCTCGATCCGGAAGACCGCATCGAGAGCTGGAACGCGCAGATGGAGGCCATGCACGGCACCCCACGCAGTGAGGCGCTGCGTCGTCCCATACGCTCCGTCTTCTCGCCCGAGTTCGCTGATGAACTCGACCACCTGCGCAGCGAGCATGGCGTGCACACGTTGTACAAGTTCCGCTTGCCCCTGCCGGATGGTGAACTCCGCACCGCCAACATCACCGTCGCTCCTCTGCTGAATCGCGAACTCGAAGACGTCGGCCGCATCGTCATCATCGACGACATCTCCGACCGCGTCAGCATGGAGGCCCAACTCACGCAGGCGGAAAAACTCTCCTCCATCGGTCTACTCGCCGCCGGCGTCGCGCATGAGGTAAACACACCTTTAGCGGTTATCTCAAGCTATACGCAGATGCTGGGCAAACAACTGCGCATGGATGAGGGCGCGCAGTCCCGGCTTGGCCCAGTGATCGAAAAGATCACGCAGCAAACCTTCCGTGCTTCAGAAATCGTCAACGGCCTGCTCAACTTCTCCCGGATGGGTACCGTTGAGTTCGCGCGCATCGACCTCAATCAGGTGGTCCGCGAAACGGTTCTGCTGCTCGAACACCAGATGCGCTCCTCGGGCGTGGCCGTCGCTGTCGAACTGGAACCCGATCTGCCCGCCATCTCCGGCAACCGCGGCAAACTGCAGCAGGTTCTGGTAAACCTCATGCTCAACGCCAGAGATGCGCTTGCCGAACGCCCCGAGGCCCGCGTCACCATCGGAACCCGGTGCTCTGACCAACAGATCGAACTGAGGGTCACGGACACGGGGATCGGCATGCCGCCCGATGTCCTGCGCAAAATTTACGATCCGTTTTTCACGACAAAGGTGCACGTCAAAGAAGGGCAACGCAAGGGCACCGGTCTGGGCCTCGCGGTCTCCTACGGCATCATGCAGGAGCACAGCGGCACAGTGGAGGCCACCAGCGAAGTCGGCCAGGGCACCACCTTCCGCCTGCTCTTTCCCACTCTCGATCCGCCCCGCGTCGCCACGTCGCGCGACATCATGCCGCACAGCACCCTTCCTGCAGTGACGTCTCAGGAAGAAGGAACGGTTGTCCATGCCTGAACTTCTCTCCCCCGCGCCACTTCCGGCGCCGATCGCTGCCTCGGAAGACCCCCGTGCCACCGCTGTGGGCAGCCTGCGTATCCTCATCATCGACGATGAAGCGGGTATCCGTGATTCCCTTGAAACGCTGCTCACGCTCGAGGGCTTTCAGGTGCATCTCGCCGTCGATGGCCGTTCCGGCCTCGATGCCCTGACCCGCTCCACCTACGACCTTCTGCTGCTCGATCTGGCGCTGCCGGGCGAAAGCGGCATCGATCTGCTGCCACGCCTGAAAGCCATCGCCCCGTCCGTGCCCATCATCATGATCACGGCCTACGGCACGGTCGGCAATGTCGTCGATGCAATCCAGGCCGGGGCGGCCAACTTCGTCCAAAAGCCCTGGGACAATGAAAAACTGCTCGCCGACATCCGCGCCGCCATCGGGCGCAGCCGTGCCGAGCAGGAGGTTCTGCAGCTCAAACGGACGCTGAAGCAACGCTCCTCCTTCGAAAACATCATCGGCAAAAGCGAACCGATGTTGCAGCTTTTCGAGCTCGTGGAGCAGGTCGCCCCCAGCCGCTCGACCGTTCTGATTCAAGGCGAAAGCGGCACCGGCAAAGAGCTCATCGCGAAGGCCATTCACATCTATTCGCCTCGTAAGGACCGTGCGTTTATCCCGGTCAATACCGGCGCGGTCCCTTCGGAGCTCCTCGAATCCACACTCTTCGGTCATGAACGAGGGGCCTTCACCTCCGCCATTGCGGCCAAGAAGGGGCTGTTCGAGGTGGCCGATGGCGGCACGCTGTTTCTCGATGAAATCGGCACGATGACCATGGATATGCAGGCGAAGGTGCTGCGCGTCCTACAGGATCGCCGGTTCATGCACGTCGGCGGCACACAAGAGATCCAGGTGGATGTCCGCATCATCGCCGCCACAAACGTCAACCTGCAGCAGGCCGTGAAAGAAGGCCGCTTTCGCGAGGACCTGTTCTATCGACTAAACGTCATCGCGCTGGAACTGCCGCCATTGCGCCAACGCAAGGTCGATATCCCGCTGATCGCCACCCATTTTCTACGTCACTTCTCGCAGGAAAATGGCATGCCAAAACGTGAGCTCTCTCTCGATGCGATGCGCATTCTGATGGATCATAGCTGGCCGGGCAACGTGCGCGAGCTTGAAAACGCCATGGAACGTGCGGTCGTCCTTTCGCGCGGCATCCAGATCACCCCGGATCTTCTGCCCGGCCAGCTGCGTGGGCAGAGTTACTCCACCGCCCTGCTTGAAGAAAATACGAGTGCTTCCCTGTTCGACGTGATGGAAGAAATCGAGCGCCGCATCATTGCGGATCGCTTGGAGCGCTGCAACTGGAATCAGACCGAAGCGGCGGAGTACTTCCGCATCCCGCTATCGACCTTGAACCAGAAGATCAAACGCCTCAACGTCGAAGTGAAGCGGCGCCATCGCGAATAGCCAATCACCTACGCCGTGCGCGTCGAGTGGGCCGTGCAATAGAAGCCCTTCGACCAACGCAATAACGGACTCTTCGCAGCAGCAGGACGCTGGCGCTAACGCCCGCTTCGGTCCTTTGCCGGCTCCGTTTTCACAGACTTCGTCGACGCGGCCCGTTTGTCGCTCGCATCCTTTGCAGGGACAACCACCACGGGCCGGGCACTCGCCTTTGAAGACTCGGCTTGGGGCTGGGTAGTCTTCGGTGCGGCCGTCTCCTTCGCGCTGGGCTTTCCTGCAGTCGGCGTCATAGGCTCAACCGGTGGCACCTTTTTGGTTCCCGTCCTTGCGGGCTCAGGAGCAGCTTTCAGCGCCGTCTCCTTCACAGCTACCGCCTTGGCAGGCTGTGCTTTCGCAGGCTGCGCTTTAGCAGATTGGGATTTCGCAGGTTGTGGCTTCGCGATGACTACAACCTGCTGTGCAGGCGTTCTTGCCTTTACGGGCGGAACTGTGGTCTTCTCCGCGAGCTTACCCGCGGCCTTGCTGGTTGTCTTTTTAACGAGCTCCTGGGTAGGCATGGCATCCGTCGCGCCAGTTTCTGCCCGGGCCGCTGTTTTGACACCAGCTTTCACATTCACGGGTGCACTGATCGGGGTAGCGACCTTCTCCCGTGCCGCGACCGGTGCCGGTGTGGGACCATCGGCTCTCTTCTTCGCCGCTGTTTTCAGCTGCGGCTTCGTCGAAATCTCCACGACCTCCGCAGACTTCGTCTTTGCCCGCGGAATGGTGACGGCAGCCGGCTCAGGTTCCGTCGCGACTTCATCACCGGAATCCTCCTGCTCTGTTTCTTTCACTGCATCCAGATCGGCATCCAGATCCACCGCATCATCGTCATCCTCATCGGCGGCTTCGATCTCCGGCAAAGCAACATCTGGGACCTCCTCCCCCAGATCCTCCGGCTCATCCAGCTCGTCCACGTCCGGTTCTACCGTTTTCCCGGCAGCTTTGCGTGACCGGCTCCGGGTCGCCTTCGCCGGACGTCGGCGAGGCGCGGCCTGTTGTACGGGGGCGGGCGGAGAGTATGGCTCAAGAAACGCCCGCGTGGCCTCGGTCGTACTCAATTTGCCATCAATGAGCGCGAAAAACAGCTCTTGTAGAAGCTGACTGTAGCCGGGCGTCTCCGGCGTGATGCGCATCTCCTGCATCAGCGCGTACGGGACGCGTTGGCGCATCGGCGGCCATTCATTCAGAAACACTTTGAACTTCGATTGAATCGCGGTGCTGCGGGAGGTTGAAGCGAGAGCGAGCACCACCTCCGGCTCCGCCGCAAACAACATCTTCCAGGTATCGGACGGGGAACCGGCGTTCTTGCCGGTCAACTGTCCCCCCAGCTCTTTGCTGCGTGCTTCAAGCGTGTCGACCTGCTGCACAAAACCCTGCCGAGGAAAGCTTCCCTTCAGCGCGAGGAGCTCTTCCGGGGAAAGCTTTGCCGTGAGCAAGGGAAACAACACCGGCGAAGCATTGGTGTGTATCCCAATTTGCTCCATCTGGCCGGCGAGATCGCGTACCCGTTCCATGCCGTCTTTATCGGCCTTGGCCGGGGTCCATGGGGTCGCCAGCGCCGCTGCCCAGCCTTCCGCGGTCAGGTGATCGAAAGCCGAGAGCACATCTTCTTCGTGAAACAGTTCCTCGGTCTCGTAGCCCCGGTCCCATACCGAAAGACCCTCGATGGTGCCCTCTTCTTTGGCATTCTGGTACCGTGTGCCCGTCCGTTGCTCAAACGCCCAACCCAGCCGTGCGCTCAGGCGGGCGGCACGCAACAGCAGCGCCGGTTGTTCAATGAAACCGTAAGGGGAAACCAGCCGCAACTCATGGTTTTCCATGTCCGCGATGCCGTTCAACGGATCCAGCAGCAAACCATAGGATCCCTCGTTGAGCGAGATAGCCATCGCATTCGCGGTGAAGTCGCGCCGGCGTAAATCATCCAGGATCGGTGCCGATTGCGTCTCCGGCTGCCCGGGCTTGGGGTAGGTCACCGTCAGCGTCGGGCCGACCTCCACCCGAACCCCACCCGGAAACAGGAGATACACCGAAGAAAGCACCGGGTTGCGCCCCGCCACCGTCGCCCCGCCGCGCTCCAGGTCCCCTATCAACTCCGCCACATCGCCCTGCACGGCGAAGTCTAGATCGCGCACGGGCGCGCCGCTGCTTAGATCGCGTACGGCCCCGCCCACCAGGAAAACAGGCATCGTACGGGTGCGGGCGGCTTCACGCACCGCTTCGGCAGCATGGCGCTGCGCCTGCGTTAACCGGTTCTGCAAAAGGTAAATATAATCAGCCATGAGAGACACAAGAGAGACAACAATCGCGGCCTGCCGCTCCCTCATGCACCTAAACGCTCGGTAATGTTACGTTTACAGGCTTGTGGCGACCCGGTCCGAGACCTGATTCTACACGATTTTGGCCCATCCACACAGAAAATTGCACCGGCCGTGTGGCATGGTGCAAGCCCAGCGCACGCACACCGGCGTACACCCAGGCCATGGCTTCCTTGCCCATCGTCCCATCGCTTCCTCGTGCCGATACCTTTGAACGAGCCACCTATAATGTGTCCATGACGCTGGGCGAGTTAGCCGATCGGCTCGGCGCAGAGTTGCTTCCGGGGCTGTCCGCGGAGACGGATGGGGCCTTTCCTTGCGCGAACCGTCCTGTCTCCGGGGTCGCCGGCATCGAAACCGCCGGCCCCGGCGAGGTCGCCTTCGTCGCCAATCCCAAGTACGCCGCGCTGGCACGCCGAAGCCAGGCTGCTGCCCTCCTGGTGGAGCCGGATTTTCCCGCACTCGCCATCCCCACCCTACGCGTGGGGAATCCAAAGCTTGCCTTCACCCACGCCGTCACCCTCTTTCACCCGCCCATTGCTTTTGCGCCGGGCGTCCACCCATCCGCAATTGTCGATCCCTCGGCCACCCTCGGTACCCGCGCCCACATCGGCCCATACGCGGTTATCGGGGAGCGTTGCCGGCTCGGGGACGATGCCGTGGTGCTGGCCCATGTGGTTCTCTATCCGGATGTCATCATCGGCCACCGCTTCCTCGCGCATGCCCATGCCGTCGTGCGCGAGGGCTGCCGGCTGGGTGATGATGTCGTGCTTGGCAACGGCGCCGTGATCGGTGGCGATGGCTTCGGCTTCGCCCGACAACGCTCCGGCGCCTGGGTGAAGACACCCCATCCCCGGCCTGCCGTGCTCGAAGACGCCGTCGAGGTCCAGGCCAACGCCTGCATCGACCGCGCCGTCGTCGGCGAAACTCGCATTGGCCGGGGAACAAAGATCGATAACCTCGTCCAGGTCGGCCATGCCTCTACCGTCGGGCCCGATTCCCTGCTTTGCGCCCAGGTCGGCCTCGCCGGCTCAACGCATGTCGGCAAAGGCGTCATCCTGGCGGGACAGGTCGGCGTCGCAGGCCATCTCACCATCGGCGACGGCGCCACCGCCACCGCCCAAACCGGCATCCCCTCCGACGTTGCGCCCGGTGCGATCGTCAGTGGGTACCCGGCGATGGAAAATCGCGCCTGGCTTCGCATGGTGGCTGCCACACAACGCTTGCCGGGCCTGCTGCGACGCCTGCGCACGGAGGCTCCGCAGTGACACAAGCAGGTATAGCCAACTTGACATCGTCGCTTCCACTACAGACTCCAGGCAAACGGCCCCGGCGTGCGTCCGTCTCCGGCGCGGTACTGGCTTTCCTGTTCCTGTGCGTTCCCCTCGGTTGCCATTCCAACTTCGTCGAAGCCACGGTCACCAACGCCACGGGGCAGTCGATCCGGCTGCTGGAAATTGATTACCCCAGCGCCAGTTTCGGAACCCAGGACCTCGCCGCTGGCGCCAGTTATCACTACCGCTTCAAGATCCTCGGCGAAGGCTCCGCCAAACTCCTCTGGACCGACATGCAGGAAAAGGAACACACCGTGGCGGGACCGGCACTGCACGAGGGCCAGGAAGGTGCCATGCACATCCGCATCGATCCGGAGACGGCGGATTGGCATCTCGACCTGCATAGCAAATAGGGTCCGCGAGAGACGCCTCCGCTCCACTCCAGTACACTCGGCTTGGTGCACGGCATGTTCATCAGCTTCGAAGGGCTGGACGGTTCCGGAAAGACCACCCAGCTTCGCTCCCTGGCCGTCTCGCTCCTCGCCGCGGGCAAGCGGGTGGTAACGCTGCGGCAACCGGGCGGGACGGTCTTGGGTGATCGCATTCGTGAACTGCTGCTCGATTCCCGCAGCGACGCCACCGTAGGCGGCATTGCTCCTGAGACCGAGATGGCGCTCATGTTCGCCGACCGGGCGCAGTCACTCGCACAGGTGATCCGGCCGGCGCTGGCCGAGGGTGCCATCGTGCTCTGCGACCGGTATACCGATTCCTCCGAGGCCTACCAGGGCGCCGGGCGCCAGCTCGGCGCCGAGCGCATCCGCCAGATGCACGCCGCCGTTTGCGATGCCCAGCAGCCCGATCTCACCATCCTTCTGCTGCCGCCCCTGGCGTCCTCCCTCTTCCGCGCACGCCGCCGCAATGATCGTTACGCCGCCACCCACGGTACTAACGAGAACCGCTTCGAGCGCGAAGGTGATGCCTTCTACGGCCGCGTCTACGCCCAATATGAAGAGATTGCCCGGCGTGAAGCGGGGCGCGTCCTCGCCATCCGGGAAGAAGCTTCCATTGAATCCATTGCTGCGCGCCTTCTTTCCGCCGTGCTGCACCGACTTCACGAACGATCCGCTTCCGGCCCTGTATAACGGCGAACCCTTGCGTCTTACCCGAAGCATGCATTCCCTTTCTCGTGACTACATCGGCGACACCACAAAAGGCGAGTGGCGCCTGCCGCCCGGCCTGCGGCGTTCGCTGTACCGCTACATGCAGCGTCCCTGGCTGAACTTCGGCGACCCGATCCCGCTTTTCACCCACCTGGAAAAGACCTTTGGCCGCATCGCGCACTACCGCTTCCTCGGCATGCTCATCGTCTTCGTCAATGATCCGGACTGGATCGGCGAAATCCTCATCAATCAGGCGCAAAGCTTCGTCAAAGAGCGCACCCTGCAACGCATGAAGATCCTCCTGGGCGAGGGCCTCATCACCTCGGACGACCCCATCCATATGCGGCAGCGTAAGCTCGCCGCACCTGCGTTTCATAGACAGCGTATCGCCGGGTATGCCGGTGAGATCGTTCGCAGCGCCGAAATCCAGATCGAATCCTGGCAGGATAACGCTACGGTCGATATCGGCAACGAGATGATGCGTCTAAGCCTCCGGATCGTCGCTCGCACCCTCTTTGATAGCGAAGTCGGCCCCGATGCGCTCTCTGTCGTCGATGAGGTGAACACGATCATGGATATGTACAACTTCCTGGTCGTTTTCCCCAATATTGAGTTCTTTCTCAGTTGGCCGTTGCCCTATGTGAGCCGTTTCCGCAAATCGCGTCAGCGTCTCGACGCCGTCGTGAACCGCATGATCGCCACGCGCCGCGCGCTGCCCTTGGAAGAGCTCGAAAAGCGCGGCGATCTCCTCTCCATGCTGGTCGCCTCCCGCTATGAAGCCGGAGAAGCTGGCGAAACCACCGGAGCCGTCGGCATGTCCGACACGCAGGTGCGTGACGAGGTGCTCACCATCTTTCTCGCAGGCTACGAGACTGTCGCCAACGCCCTCACCTGGACCTGGTATCTGCTGAGCGAAAATCCCGAAGCCGCCGCCCGCATGTATAACGAGGTCGACACTGTGCTCTACGGGCGCACCGCCACACTGGCCGATCTGCCCAACCTGCGCTATACCGAGATGGTCTTCGCCGAATCCATGCGGCTGTTCCCGCCTGCCTGGGCCATGGGCCGTAAATCCACCGCGCCCGTCGAACTCGGCCCCTACCGCTTTCCGCCCGGCGCCAACTTCTTCTTCAGCCAATACGTCATCCAGCGCTCCGCGGCGTATTGGGACGAACCTGAAGTCTTCCGCCCCGAACGCCACACGCCGGAGAACAAGGCCGCCCGCCCTCGCTTCACCTACTTCCCCTTCGGCGGTGGCCGCAGGCAGTGTATCGGCGAAAGCTTCGCCTGGATGGAGGGGGTGCTGTCGCTCGCCACCATCGCCCAACGCTGGCGTCTGGAACTTCTGCCCGGGCAAACCATCATCCCGCAGGCAAAAATATCCCTCCGGCCGAAGAACCCAATGCGGATGCGGCTGGTCGCTCGCCCTCAGGTCCCCCGCTCCCAGGTCGCATCGCCCCCGGCACAGGCTGTCGTAGGCTGAAGGGGTGTCCTTTCCCGCCAGCTTCGCGGATTTTCTCGGCAACACCGGCTCCGTCACCGACCTCCGCGCTGCCATCGCCGCCGGAAGGTTACACCACGCACTCATCCTTGCCGGGCCCGTGGGCAGCGGCAAATACACCCTGGCCTTGCTGCTCACGTTGGCGCTCGAATGCGAGCGACAGCCCCGCGTCTCCGCGGGCGCCGGACGTCCTCTTGCCGACTTCTGCGGCGCGTGCCGCAATTGCACCCGCATCCTCGCATCCGCCGATCTTTCGGCGCGCGTCGAAGAAGCGGTCGCCGCCCGTGAAGATCTCCGGGAGACCGACAAGAAGGAAACCCGGGTCCTCGTGCAAACTCACCCGGATGTCCTCATCGTCCCCCCAGACCCGCCCCAGCTGCTCATCAAGCTCGGTCAGATACGCACGGTGATCGCGCGTGCGCAGTACGTCCCCACCGAGGCCCCCGCGCGCGTCTTCGTCATCACGGCCGCCGCCTTCATGAAGGAAGCTGCAAATTCGCTGCTCAAGCTTCTCGAAGAGCCCCCAGAGCGCGTCCACCTCTTCCTCCTCGCAGAAAATACAGGCGACCTGCTGCCCACCCTTCGTTCACGCTGCGCCGTCATTCGGCTCGGGGCGCTTCCGCCCGCAGAAATTACCGCCCTGCTCGCCGAGCGCCGCCCGGAGTTGAAACCCGCTGAGCGTGATCTCCTCGCTCGCCTCAGCGAGGGCGCCGCCGGCCGCGCCCTCAGCTTCGATCTCGCCGCCTATCTGACCGCGCGCGCCGATGCCTTCACCGTGCTGAACACCCTCGAGCACACCGGCGATCACGCACCGCTCTTTCGCATGACAGAGGGCTATCGCGCCGGCGCGGAAGGCCAGCAGAAGATGGACGCCCTGTTCAACGCCCTGGCGCGTCTGCTGGAAGATGTGCTCCTGGCCACGCACGGTGCCCCGGACCGTATCCAGAATGTCGACTGCCGTCGCGACATCGAGCGGCTCGCCGGTCTTCTGGATCATGCCGCCGTGGAAGCTGCCGTCGTGGGGCTCGATACTGTTCGCTCGGGCATGCGGCGCAATCTTCTACGCTCGCTGAGCCTGGATGCCTTCGCCTTGGGTCTCGGCTCCGCCCGGGCAGGTAGCTTCCGATGATGCTGGTAACGCTGGTGACGCTCGAATCACGCGTAGATGAAATTACGGCCTAATGCAGGAGACCTCGGCGAAAGAACCGTCTCCAGCTTCTAACTCTGCATCCAAAGCCACAGCACTCAGATTGAAAGCACTCCAGCGATCGCAGTGGCTGCACGCCCGCCGCCGAGCCTGGATCGCAGCATCTTTCTCTACGACGTCTCTTTATAGATCGCATCGGTCGTCTTTTTCTGACAGATTGGAGTTCCCTTGGCTGGAGCCAACGAGCGCCGCCCCGATCCCGAGCACTTCAGCGGCATGCGCAAGCTGATACGGCCGATCCTCTCAGCGGCCGGCCGCCGTCGCTTGCCCGTGCCGGCCGGCGATCCTCTCACCCATGCCCTCAATGGGGAATCGCACAACCCCGCCGCCAACTCCCATGCGGAGGTCTTCTACTTCCAAAAGCAGATTCAGCAGCAAACCGAGATGACCCTGATCCTCGAAGACGGCGAAGCCGTTCACGGCGTGCTTGAGTGGCACGATCGCTGCTCCATCAAAGTACGCGCCGGCCGCCATCGCGTCCTGATCTACAAAGCGGCGCTTAAATACATGTACAAAACCAGCGATGCCCGCACCGCCGGCAACGTCATGAAATAAGAACCCGAGGCGCACTCTTTTCAGCGTCTTCCGGCGAGACAAACTCCAGCAGAGACAGCCCCTCCCCGCACCAGCGAAGTCCCTTCCCACGCCAACGCTGAAGCCTCTCCCACACCAGCATTGACAGCCTTTCCCCGCACCAGCGCTGAAGGCGCGTCCTATACCAGCCTGGGCCGCAAGGCCCAGGT